>NZ_LMDM01000044.1 GCF_001425825.1 Rhizobacter sp. Root1238 | reverse complement strand
CTTCGCCGCGCTGTAGACCCACAGCGCGAGCGCGGTGATCGCGAGCATCGTCGCGGCCAGCAGCGTCTGCCCGGCCGCGTAGACCATCGCGACCACGTACAACGCCCCCACCAGCACGAGCGCCAGCAGGGCCGGGCCGGGGCGCAGCCGGAAGTTCATCGCCTTGTCGTGCCCGCTGGCCTTACTTGGCCGTGATCCGCTTGGCCGCGGCGTCCAGCGCTTCCTTCGGCTGCTGGCGGCCTTCGGTCATGTTCTTCAGCGCCGACTCCATCGACGACCAGAAGCGCCCCATCTCCGGGTTGTTCGGCATCGGCGCGCCGTCCTGTGCGCTGGCCATCGTCGCCTGGATGTTCGGGTTGGCCTTCAGCTCGGCAAACAGCGCCTTGCTCGCCGGCGTGCCCAGCGGCACGTCGTCGTTGATCGTCTTCAGGCCCTTCGGCGCCAGCATGAAGTTCTCGATGAACTCCACCGCGACGTCGCGGTTCGGCGAGTCCTTCGAGATCATCGCGCCCAGCACGCCGACGAACGGTGCGGCCTTCTTGCNAACAGCGCCTTGCTCGCCGGCGTGCCCAGCGGCACGTCGTCGTTGATCGTCTTCAGGCCCTTCGGCGCCAGCATGAAGTTCTCGATGAACTCCACCGCGACGTCGCGGTTCGGCGAGGCCTTCGAGATCATCGCGCCGAGCACGCCGACGAACGGTGCGGCCTTCTTGCCGTTGACGCTCGGGATCTTCGCGACGCCGAAGTCGATGTTCGCCTTCTTCAGGTTGTCCCACGACCACGGGCCGTTGATCATCATCGCGACCTTGCCCTGCGCCATGCCCGCTTCCATCTCGGCGTAGCCGGCGCCCTTGGTCATCACGCCGTCCTTCACGAGCTTGTTCAACAGCTCCGCGCCCTTCAGCGCGCCGGCGTTGTTGACGCCGGTGTCGGCGGGGTCGAAGTTGCCGTCGGCCTTCAGCTTGAACGGATACCCGCCACCCGCGGCCAGCAGCGGCCACGTGAAGTAGGTGTTGTTGTAGTCCCAGAGGATCGCCTTCTTGCCGGAAGCCACCTCGTCGAAGGTCTTCGGCGGGGTCGGCACCAGCGCCTTGTTGTAGACCAGCGAGACCGCTTCGATCGACATCGGGTAGCCCCATTGCTTGCCGCCCACCGCGAAGGCCTTGACGGCCAGCGGGTCCAGGTCGGCCAGCACCTTCTTGCTCGGSGTSACCGGCTGCAGCAGSCCGCCGGCGATCCACTCGCCGATGCGGTCGTGCGGCCAGATCCAGATGTCGGGGCCCTTGCCGGCGGCGGCCGCCTGCTGGAACTTGTTGGGCGCGTCTTCCGGGTGCTCGACCACCACCTGCACGCCGGTCTTGGCGGTGAACTCCTCGCCGACCTTGGCCAGCCCGTTGTAGCCCTTGTCGCCRTTGATCCAGATCAGCAGCTTGCCGGGCTCGGCGGCGTGAACGGTCACAGGCAGGGCGGTGCCAGCCAGGGCCAGGACCGCGGCGCCRGCCAGCAGCTTCAGGTGATGTCGCTTGGTGTTCATGTCRTGTCTCCGGGTGCTTGTTGTGGGGAAGGGAAGAGCGTGCGCCCCTGCTCGTCGAACAGGAAGCCGCGCTGCGGCGGGAAACTCAGGTACGCGGTGTCGCCGGTGTGCAGCGGGTTCTCCGGCGCGGTGCGGATCGTCATCG
>NZ_LMDM01000043.1 GCF_001425825.1 Rhizobacter sp. Root1238 | reverse complement strand
GAACCAATTCGCTGTGGTCTACGAGGAGCGATTCACACTGCCGGCGCACGGCAGTCGATAAGCGAGTCGGCCAATAGCCAATTCAGCTCAACCGCCTCGCACACAGAAATCCTGACAGCCCCGTGACGCGAATGCCATGGACTCAAAAGCCTTCACTCAAGAGGGGCACGCCGCGTAAGCCGATGCTGCCGAACGCTTGAGAAAGGTGAGAGACAACGCGTAGGCATCTCCCCTCAGCTTTAGACTCCGCCTCTACAAGCATTGCTCGCGCCCGTACAACGGACCAGCAGGCGTCATTCATGTCCAGTGCCAATGCGCACGGCCATGCAGGAGGCGACATTGGCAAATTACTGGTGGGTAAACCACAAGCAGACCGCGCGGATGGAGCGGGATGGCGGCTACCTGTGGTCGCCTCGAACAAAGATCAATGGCCATCGCAATCTGTTCTACGACAACATGCGGCGAGCGAGGCCTGGGGACCCTGTTGTTTCCTATGCTGACGCAAAGGTCGGCGCAGTTGGGATCGTCACGGATGTGGCCGTCGCCGCGCCGAAGCCCGAGGCCTTCGGTTTGCGAGGCGAACACTGGGCAACCGAGGGGTGGCTGGTTCCAGTGTCGTGGACTGCGCTGGCCAAGCCTTTCAGTCCGAGCCAGTATGTAGACGACATTGCACCGCTATTGCCCAACAGTCATTCGCCGATTCGCGCCGTCAACGGGCACGGCAATCAGGCTGCGTACTTGGCTGAGATCCCTGCGGCATTGTTCGGCGAAGTCCTTCGTCTGGGCAACGCGCCGAGCCTCGGATCGATCCGAAGGAACGCCGACGAACAATCCGCAGTCAGCTTCATCGCTCAGCTGGAAGCGGAGATCGAGAAAGAAATTGCCGTGTCGTCCGATCTCTCGTCAACGGAGAAGGAGCAGGTCATTCTGGCGAGACGCGGCCAAGGAAAATTCCGTGAGAACGTCAGGGCCTACGAGACTTCGTGTCGCTGCACGGGGATTGCGATGCCGGGGCTTCTAATTGCCAGTCATATCAAGCCGTGGCGGGCTTGCAGCAATGCTGTTGAGAGACTGGACGGGAGCAATGGGTTGCTGCTGACCCCTTCAGCCGACTATCTTTTTGACCGCGGGTTCATCTCGTTCAGCGATGCTGGCGATCTTCTGTTGTCTGACAGCATGGCCGAAACTGACTTCATGCGTCTTGGCATGCAGCAGAGAAACGTCGGTTCCTTTCTGACCACCCAGAAGGGGGCTGTCAGGATTTCTGTGTGCGAGGCGGTTGAGCTGAATTGGCTATTGGCCGACTCGCTTATCGACTGCCGTGCGCCGGCAGTGTGAATCGCTCCTCGTAGACCACAGCGAATTGGTTC
>NZ_LMDM01000042.1 GCF_001425825.1 Rhizobacter sp. Root1238 | reverse complement strand
GGCTCGCAAAGCTCGTCTGTTTCATGCCGCCATCCTCGCCGTCCGCAGCTCATTCGGCCATCGAGATCTGCCCGAATAAATCAGTGGTTCCCTAGAGGCCGCCCTCCTATCAGGGCATCGCCATCATCACCGCTCGTCAAGCCGTCGAGCGGCTTGAGGCTCTGACCTGACCATGAGGTCGTAGATTGCGACCTCATCACCATCAAACGGCAACACAAGGCATGACTCTCAGGGCTCATTCTCATCGAGGAATCGTTCCTAACGGATCGGAGTGATGCATGACTGTCAGCCCGTACTGAAGCTGAAGTACAGCCCCATCTGTATCCACAAATCCGGGAACAGCTCTGAACAGGTTGGCAATAGATTCGGACAACACGATTTCTACGTTCTTAGTCGCGGATTCGAACATTCCAATCTCGGCATAGAACTCGCTGGGCAATTGGATTTCGTGGAACTCATCATCGGGCGATTGCGCCAACATGAGCAGGCGCTCTCCCAATAGCTTCAACATGGCACGGTTGGCGAACAGCGTGACACCAACCTCTGAGACATGAAGCGCAGCACGAACGCTCTGTACGTCACTACCGCCAAACACAGGTGGGGTTATCGAACTGCATTCCATTTCGCATCTCCGTTTCGCAAGCCGAATCTCCTGATTCGATGAGCAGAACCCTGTTCTACCTCGTGGCCAAGGCGGCGGCTGAAGGCTGCAAGTGCATGGCAGGGAGCGAATGGTTCGCTTCATGTAGCGATGCACTTGCCTCATCGTCCCCATCTTGCGGTCGAGACCATTAACTCAAGTTGGCGCTTCACAGCCTCTCGCGGCTCCTTTGACATCAAGCTCAGGAAGGCGATTCCGCGCTCTGAGCAAATCACACTTGAAGCTATTTGCGTAGCACCATCCTGCTCACCGACGCTACCCGACGCGCCGAACTCCATGCTCCCGTCTGAACGTTGTCGCTCTGTGAACTCGAAGCGACCTGCGTCCGCAGCGAAGTAGAAGAAGTTCGCGCGAATCTTATCGGCCTCACATGGCGTAGCACACCGGGACTCTGTTCGTTCGCAGGCCTGCACATTGAGCACGGGTAGCGCCATATCGTCCTTTGGGCTTGCGGAAAAGCTGTCTGGACTCTCATTCTTGACATGCCACCTATAAGGAACATCAATGACAAGCTTTCCCACTGCGGCCTGCGCCGCGCAAGCCGCCAAGTTCCAGCTTAGCCCAGACAACAACAAGGTGCTCATCACTCTCATGTAGGAACTCCTCGACATACTTTGCGGAGGCATAGCGTCAATTCGGGACACTGGCCGGATAGCTGCCCAGCGAGCCTGTGAAGAGTCAGCGAAGCCCCTGCTTCGACAGCATCCCTTCTAGGGCCTCACACGCGCCATCTACGCCAACATCACAAGCCTGTTTGACAAGCTCAAGCCCACGATATGCGTCCGGCAAAACGCCGTTCGTTCCATAGAAGAGATCCAATCCATAGCTCAACTTCGCTTCGGCCTTACCTGCGTTCGCCGCCAGCCGAAAATAGCAGAAAGCCAACTCTGAACTCCTGACCGCTTGGTCACCGCAGTCATGCATCACTGCCAACGAATACAGTGCCTCGGGATGAGCCAGTCGCGCTGCTTGGTGCAAGTACCAGAATCGACGGACCTCGAACTGCTCATCGCTTTCGTTCGGCAATCCGAAGCACGCATACAAGTACAGCGCCTCAGGAACTTCCCGCTTCAACAATGGCCGCAGAGCGACCTCCGCCGCTTCGTAGTGCTCGCTCTCAACCGCCTGCCTTGCCTGCGCCATCGCCTCTTTATCAGTCATGCTTCAACCTCCGTGAGGAATGATGGGAACGCCCTTCGGGTCCCGGCACCGACACTGAACGTGATGTGTCGACTTCGCGCCCAGAACGTCTTTTGCCTGCTTTTCAGCACCCCGCTTGGCTGATTGCAGATCGTCGCCTTCACCGTAACCGAACGCCACGTCCTTGTTGTCGTTGGTGACGTTGTCGGGGCACCGTCCGTCTCTGTTCGCTCTGCCGTCGACAGGAGCCGACCAGCCGCTGCGTCCAGATGTCTGGACCGGTCGTGAAGGGACCGATCGCTCGGGCTGCCCGGCTCCCGGGAGCGTCGTCGACAGCGCACTCCCCTCAACGGATTTGCAATCCGCCCCAATCTATTGAAATCAGTAACTTACAATGGCGCCGCGCAATATGCTGCTTGACCTTGGTTCAGGTTGGTATTGCACTGCGCGGTTTGCCATCAGCTTTTTTCTTCTGCTACTGGTGTCGACGGCGGATTTCAGACCGTAGGTCTGACAGCGTCAGCATCGGCGTCTGCCCATTGTGCGGGACCGGCAACGATATGTTGGGACTTGAGGCTTCCAGCTTAAGCACAAGGCCCCACGCCTCCCCATATGCATGGATATTCATCTTTGCAAATGCCAACATTAGCAATGCGGCATTGTCGAACGCATGATTGCCTGTTCGGCCACCAGCCTCCAAGACAGATTCAAGCCACTCACACGCCAGCGCATACTCATTAATGAATAAAGCACTATTTGCCGCCAGGAAGAAGTCTTTAACTTCATTCGCACCCCAGCTAATAAGCAGCTTGTAGTCATCGAATGATGACTGCCCAGAACCCGCCAAAAAATGAATTGACGCACGCAGACGAAGCACATCTGGATTGTCGCCCGAAGATAGCATATCTTCGCAGCCAGCCAAAGCTCGCTCATAGTCACGACTGTCCCGGGCCTTCTTAATATCACTAATATTCAAATTAAACTCCACTAAAAATAACGGCGCTTTGGCTTCTTCGGCGGATATCCGTTCTCTTTGGGCGATCCTCCACATTCTTCTGGTATACAACCAACAACGCATGCATCGAAGCCCCCATGTGCAATGTTGTCACGCTGACCTGTTCCATCTGCCAACGCCTCGGCACATGTTTGAATGCAGGCACGCCTTTCGGCCTCGCAGTCGGGTTGTTGTGGACATAGCTTGTAGTTGACATATCCTATGGCCAAGCATAGCAAAGGGTTTGCTTGGCAAAGGGCCCCAACAGGATCCGAGTTCGGCAGAGGAACTGTGGGCGATACTGATGGTGGCGGGGATACTGGAAGATCAAACGGATCCCCTGCCGGCCAATCTGGCACATTTACGCACTGAAATCCTAGCGCCCCGCCTATCACCTTGCAGTCCCATCGCAAACCCTTCGAATCAGTGGCATTGACTGGCGTTCCACCGACGTAAGAATATGTAGAACGGCCGCCGCCCGCCAAACCCATCGGATCACTTTGCCTGTAAGCCCCTCCCTCGGGTGCATAGTAGCGAAAATAATTGTAAAACAGACCGCTCTCCACGTCCGCATACTGCCCGGGGAAGCGCAGGTTCTGCGTGTAGGCTCCGAGTCCGCTCGGGTTGACTTCCGGAGCGGTCGTGCCGAACGGTTCGGCGAACCATCTCCAGCGGGTTGCGTTGTTCATGTCAACAACGAGTCGCGATGCGTTCAGGTGATCGGCATGGACGTAGAACGCCTGCGGCGCACCACTCGGTTTCGACGGATCCGGCATGAACATCGCGACAGGGGTTTCGTCGAGCCAGATGTATTCGCGCAGGGCTGCGCCGTTCTGGTCGTACTCGCCGAGCAGTTCGCCATTGAGTCCGTACACGAAGATGACCGTGCTGCCTGCTCCGGCACTCGTCACCTTGCGAATGCGCCGCTTGCTCGCGTCGTAGGTGTAGGTGCCGGTGACACCGGCCTTCGTGATACTCGCGAGCGATCCACTCAGGCCGTAGGTCGCCGTGTAGTTCGTGCTGTCGCTGGTGGTGTTGCCCGCGTTGTCGTAGCCGAAGCTGCGCGCAGGGTTCGTGATGCTTGTCAGCCGGTTGCTCGTCGCCGAGGTCGTGTACACGCTCGGGCTGCCGTTCAGGCTCACGCCGGTGCGGTTGCCGTTAGCGTCGTACGTGATAGACCAGCTGCTCGCCACCGTCGTCACCTGCGTGAGCCGGCCGTTCTCGTCGTAGTTGAAATTCTGGTCCAGCGACGGCTGCGCGATGCCGTCGTTGGCCGACAGGTGCGTGTAGCTGATGATCCTGTTGGCCGCGTCGTAGGTCACATCGGGGGCTGTCAGGATTTCTGTGTGCGAGGCGGTTGAGCTGAATTGGCTATTGGCCGACTCGCTTATCGACTGCCGTGCGCCGGCAGTGTGAATCGCTCCTCGTAGACCACAGCGAATTGGTTCATCGCGGGGC
>NZ_LMDM01000041.1 GCF_001425825.1 Rhizobacter sp. Root1238 | reverse complement strand
CGCAAGCTCCTGCGCATCGCCTTCTGCCTCTGGCGCTCCGACCAGCTTTTCAATCCTCTCCTCGTCGGAAAGGCTTGACGCGCGACATAGAACCTACCGGTCAGCGCTCCCGCGCCGCCTCCTGGGCCACAAAGGCGCTGCTACCAGCGCGCCACCGGCCAAGGGGGCATGCTTCTATCCCCTCTCTCCTTGCAGCAATCGCTCATGCCCGGTCAGCCCGGCCGCCAGGCTGTAGGCCTGCGCATCGAACCTCGCGCGCTCGCGCAGCGGTTGCCACGCTGCCGGCGATTCCAGCCCGGCCAGCACCGCATCGGCCACCGCCGCCGGCTCGAAGAACGGCACCAACCGTCCGTTCTCGCCGTCGCGGATCACCTCGCGCACCGGTGCGGTGTCCGACGCCACGATGGGCACGCCGCAGGCCATCGCCTCCAGCAGCGACCAGCTCAGCACGAACGGATACGTCAGGTACACGTGCGCCGCCGACACCTGCAGCACCCGCAGGTACTGCGCGCGCGGCAGCTTGCCGGTGAAATGCGTGCGCTCGGGGTCGAGCTTCACCTCGGCCAGCATCTTCTCGCGCCAGTTGGTCGCGTCGCGTGTGCGCTTGCCATAGCTCACGCCGTCGCCGCCGACGATCAACGCATGGCAGCTCTTGTGCTGCTTCTGGATGCGCTCCAGCGCGCGCATGAAGACGTGGAAGCCGCGGTACGGTTCCAGGTTGCGCGCCACGTAGGTGACGACCGGGTCGCCGGCCTTCAGCACCGCGCCGCTGCGCGTCTTGACCGCGGCGTTCGCATCGGGCGCCAGGCCTTCGGTGTCGATGCCCTCGTGCTGCACGCCTATCTTCGGCAGGAAGATCTCCGGGTGCCGGCTGCGCTGCCAGTGCGTCGGGCTGACGGCCGCATCGCAGTTCGTCAGGTTCAGCGTGTGCAGCGCATTCCAGGTGCGCACGCGGGCGCGATCATCGAAGCTGAGCGGAAACTCCGGGTCGAAGCCGAGGTCGGCGTCGTCGGCGTCGTAGTACCACTCGCACAGGTGCACCAGCCGCGCAGTCGGGAACACATCCTTCGCGTACAGCGTCTCGCCCCAGCCGGGGTGCGCGAGGATCACGTCGGGCGTGAAGCCGTCGTGCTGCAGCTTCAGCATCGCGCGGGCGGTGGCCTGCCCGTGCAGCGTCGCCGATTCCATCTGCCGCAGGTAGCCGTGCTGCTGCGCATGCGGCGCGCGTGCCAGCTTGTAGCGCACCAAGCCGTCGAAACCGGGCAGCCCCGGCGCCGTCTCGCGGCCCAGCGCCCGCACGTCCCAGCCCGGGCGGCGCGACCACGCCGTCACGAGGTGGCCGAACTGGCCGGGGAAGTTCTGGTGGATCACAAGCAGGCGCATCTCATTGTCCTTGTCGATTGCGCCGCTCGGGATGCGTGCGGCGACGCGTTCGTCATTCTGCAAGGAGATCGACCGCTAGTTCAGTTCGTCTTCATCCCGCCCCGGCATGCCGAAGCGCGAATTGCACAGCCCGCACCGGCAGCTCACGTCCACCACCGCCGCGATCGGTTTGCCGGGCACCGCCACGGCCCGCTCGGCCACCTGCACACCGCTGCGGCATGCAGGGCAATGCGGGTCGACGTTCGGCTTGATGTGCCGAAGGTAGGCGCGCGCCAGGCTCAGGGCCAGGCCCTGGGCCTGCAGGTACATCCGCTCGGCCCGCCGTTCGACGTGCAGCACGAATGCGTCCATCACGACGCCCATCGCCTTCACGACCGCCAACGAAACGCACAGCGACACCGCTGCAAACAGCTGCGTCCAGTCTTTCATTTCCAGCCCTTTCCGACCCCGTGGGTTGCACTGCAAGATGGCGTCGTTCGGGCGAGTCTAGAAATCAACTGTGCAGAAGGTATGCATGTACCGGATCGTCAACAATCGGAGCCTTCCCCGCACACCACCCGATGGAGATTCGCATGGAACATCGCAGACTCGGCTCAAGCGGCTTCAAGGTCCCCGTCCTCAGCCTCGGCACCGGCACCTTCGGCGGCGGCGGCGAGTTCTTCAGCGCCTGGGGCAAGACCGATGCCGACGGCGCGCGCCGCCTGCTCGACATCTGCCTCGAGGCCGGCCTCAACATGTTCGACAGCGCCGACGTGTACTCCGCCGGCGCGGCCGAAACCGTGCTCGGCCAGGCGATGGCCGGCCGGCGCGACAAGGTCATCGTCTCGACCAAGGCCACCTTCCGCCTCGGCACCGGGCCGAACGACGTCGGCTCGTCGCGCCACCATTTGCTCGATGCAGTTCACGCCTCGCTGAAGCGGCTCGGCACCGACTACATCGACCTCTTCCAGCTGCACGGCTTCGATGCGCAGACGCCGGTCGAAGAAACGCTGCGCACGCTCGACGACCTGGTGCGCGCCGGCAAGATCCGCTACCTCGGCGTGTCGAACTTCTCCGGCTGGCACCTGATGAAGTCGCTGGCCGCGTCGGAACGCCTGGGCATTTCGCGCTACGTCGCGCACCAGGCCTACTACTCGCTGATCGGCCGCGACTACGAATGGGAGCTGATGCCGCTGGCGCTCGACCAGGGCGTCGGCGCCGTCGTCTGGAGCCCGCTCGGCTGGGGCCGCCTGACCGGCAAGATCCGCCGCGGCACCGGGCTGCCGGCACAGAGCCGGCTGCACAAGACCGCCGAGTTCGGTCCGCCGGTGCCCGACGAGCAGCTGTTCCGCGTGATGGACGCGATCGACGCGGTCGCGAAGGAGACCGGCAAGAGCGTGCCGCAGATCGCGCTGAACTGGCTGCTGCAGCGACCGACGGTCGCGAACGTGATCATCGGCGCGCGCGATGAAGCGCAATTGCGCGACAACCTCGGCGCGATCGGCTGGTCGCTGAGCCAAGCGCAGATGAAGCAGCTCGACGAGGCCAGCACGGTGACCCGGCCCTACCCGTACTGGCACCAGGCCAGCTTCGAACGCAATCCGCCAGCGGTGTGATGCGTCAGGCCGGCGTCGCCACGCCGGCCTCGACGTCCTCGTCGGCCGAACCGGTGCGCGCCGGTCCATCCCAGCGCGTCGGCTCGGGCGACCAGCCCAGGGCTTGCGGCTTCTGCATCAGCGCGGCCACCGAGCCGCCGAGTTCGATGCCCAGCACCTCGCGCGCCGCCCGGGCGCCGGCATCGTCGTCCTGGCTCACGGCCAGCACGAAGCGTTCGAACGACGGCCAGTCGCGTGACAACTGCTGCACCAGGATGCGCGCCAATTCGTACGAGAGCAGGTTGCCGTCATCGGGCCGATGGAACGAGCGGCCTGACCAGAACTGCTGTACCTCGGCCTGGCCCCAGAAGCGCTCGTGCATGCGCTGGAGCTCGTGCGGCGTGTAGATCAGGCGCGGCGTGCCGGTCAGGCGGTGCTCGGTGTTGACGGCCAGTCCTTCGTCCAGCCAGGTCGGCAGGCGCAGGTGCGCGAGCGCGCTGTGCGTCATCTCGTGCGCGATCACCGGCTCGATGGCCGTCAGGTCGGCCCGCTTGACGAGGAAGTGCGGGCAACCCGCGTGCACGAACATGCCGCCGCTGAACGCGAAGACTTCGCCCTCCGCGGGGGTGTCGGGGTAGTAGCAGGCGACGTAGGCGTAGTAGTCCTCGTCGTGGTCCATCACCAGCACGATGCTGCGCTGCTGCGCGGCCTGGTCGGCCAGGCGTCCGAGAACGCGCGCGACGCGTTCCCGCGTGCGTGCAACGTAGTCAGCCGTGGCCAGCACCACGCGGCTCTCCAGCGACGACAGCACCCAGGCCTGTGCCGTCTCGTGCAACCGGAAGTGGTCGCCGAAGGCATCGCGCAGGTGCAGCAGCCAGGCGCGTTGCGCCTGTTCGGTGGCGCTTTGCCGCTCGGCCTCGCCGGCGATGCCGTCGATCCACGCGCGAGCGGCGTGCCAGTCCATGAACGGCAGGCCGTTGACGAGGCCCATGTGCTCCTGCAACACGAATGCCGGCACGCCGGGCGCATCGAGCTGCACAGGAGCGGCCTCGTTGCGCGCGCCCGCCAGCGGTTCATCGGGCAAGGCATCCGGATGCCCGGCCGGCAGGTGCGTGCGCATGATCAACGCACCCACGAACGGAAGTATCCAGACGCCGGCGATCAGCCAGCCGCGGCGGCCATCGAGTCCGTCGGTGCGCAGCACCCGGCGGGTGGCCCAGACGTTGGCCAGCACGAGCAGCGAGAGAGCGATCAGCCATGTCATGGGGGGCGATTGGAACAGCCCCGCGATCCCTTTTGGCAAATGCGAGTGCAGATGCGAGAGTGCAGATGCGAAAGTGATCTACTCCTGCATCCGTTACTGCACGAGGATCCAGCCATGACCGCGCGATACCAGGGCGTGTTCCCGGTGGTGCCCACCACCTTCACCGACAGCGGCGAGCTCGACCTGCTGAGCCAGAAGCGCTGCGTCGATTTCATGATCGATACCGGTTCGACCGGGCTGTGCATCCTCGCGAACTTCTCCGAGCAGTTCGTCATCGCCGATGCCGAGCGCGAACTGCTGACGAAGACGATCCTCGAACACGTCGCCGGCCGCGTGCCGGTGATCGTGACCACCACGCACTTCAGCACCCGGCTTTGCATCGAGCGCAGCCTGCGGGCGCAGCAGCAAGGCGCGGCGATGGTGATGGCGATGCCGCCGTACCACGGCGCGACGCTGCGCGTGCCGGAGGGGCAGAGCATCGAGTTCTTCTCGCGGCTGTCCGAGGCGCTGACGATTCCGATCATGGTGCAGGACGCACCCGTCAGCGGCACCACGCTGAGCGCTGCGACGCTGGCGCGGCTCGCGCGCGAGACCGCGAACGTGCGCTACTTCAAGATCGAGGTGCCGCAGGCCGCCGCGAAGCTGCGCGACCTGATCGCGCTGGGCGGCGATGCGATCGAAGGCCCGTGGGACGGCGAGGAGGCGATCACGCTGCTGGCCGACCTGGATGCCGGCGCGACCGGCGCGATGACCGGCGGCGGCTTCCCCGACGGCATCCGGCAGATCGTCGATGCCTTCACGGCGGGCGACCGCGAAGCGGCGGTCGCGGCCTATGCGAAGTGGCTGCCGCTGATCAACTTCGAGAACCGCCAGGGCGGCTTCCTGAGCGCAAAGGCGCTGATGAAGGAAGGCGGCGTGATCGCATGCGATGCGCCGCGGCATCCCTACCCGCCGATGCACCCGGCGACACGCGCCGGCTTGCTCGACGCGGCGCGACGGCTGGATCCGCTGGTGCTGCGCTGGGCTTGATGCGGTCCCGGATGGCGCCCCGCTTCATCCGGGGATCGTCGATCAGTTCGGCCACATCCGGTTGGCCCAATCCGAGAACGTCTTCAGCCGCTGCGCCTCCGCGCCATGGTTGCGCGCCGACATCACGCTCCAGGTGATGTACTGCTCGCCGGTCCAGTCGACC
>NZ_LMDM01000040.1 GCF_001425825.1 Rhizobacter sp. Root1238 | reverse complement strand
CAATCGTTCAAAACCCGCGGAAACTCGCGCTCGCCGCGGTGCACCGGTGTTCGCAGAGAAGCTGTCGGCTCCAGAAATTGAATTGATCAGCACATCCCTAAAGCACTGCAACAAGTCATCAACATGGCAGTGGAGAGGGCCTGGCGCCGACTCTGGAACGTCTGGACGAGCTTCTGGCAGTGCTCAACTGAGAGCTGAAAGAGCCCCTTCCGATGGGAGATGCAGTCGCGCACCCGGTGCAGCGCTGAGCGTCACGATGCCGTCGAGGGTGTTGAAGTCAGCGGGTTTCATGAGTTCGAGGTTGCACGTACGAATGGCGCCGTCTGGCGGATGCTGCAATATACTGTATGAATGAACAGTATTCAGCCGCCTCGCGAAGGGGCCGTCCGCGTTGGCCGGGACTCGCCTGGACCTGCGGTCGTGCCGCGCGCGAGCGTCGCCATCGGCTTCGGCTCGCCGTCTCAGGACTCGGGCGTTGGGCGGCTGGACCTGAATGACGTGTTGATCAGGAACCCGCTTGCCACCTTCCTGATGCGCGTCAGCGGCAGTGCGATGCGAGAGGCCGGCATTGATGACGGTGACATCGTGCTGGTCGACCGCTCGGTGCGGCCAGTCAGTGGCCACATCGTGATCGCCGTCGTGGACGACGAGTTCATGTGTCGGCGGCTGGTGACCCACGGATCGTCTCTGCGCCTGGTGGCGACCGACCCGAGCTGCGCCGATGTCGTGCCGCGAGCCGCTCAGGAGCTGCAGGTCTGGGGAGTCGTGACCAACGCCATCAAGGCGATGCCTGTGTGAGCCTGCGCCATGTTTGCGCTGGTCGACGTGAACAACATGTACGTGACCTTCGCTACCCTCCGCTTCGAGTGAAGGCTGCGCGTTGGATTGACATACAGCCGCGTCCGATCGCGCGCGCCGATTCGGGTTGAGGCAGGCTCCTTCCGAACGGCTGCTCTCATGCACGGGGAAGGAGACCTTTCGACCCGTTGCCGTCCTTCGATCCTTCGAAGTCGACGACCGAAACCCGACGTTCGACGGAAGCGTCTAGGATGACGCGATATGGCCAAACACACCCTTTACGCCTACGCACTACCGACAGCAGCACCCCTCGATGTTGACGGCTTGATAGTGGCCGTGCAGAGCTTCATTGCCAGCCGCAAGTGGACTTGTCCGGAGGTTTGGCTCGTTAACCAAGACACTGGCGACACCGCTGATGTTGGGCTGAACATGGTGCTCCCGAACCCAGGCTCTGAGCTTCCGGGGTGGTTCGAAGATGTAGCGGCGGTCGCCATGTTCTGCGCCCGTTCACGGCCTCTGTTCAGCTGTAACTTTGTCATCGGTGCTGGTGACGGCAAGCAAGCTGACGACATCACCGAGATCGACTCCGACAATCCGAGAATCGACTTCATAAGGCGCTTTCTCGGCTGACTCAAAGCCGTCCTTTGCGGCCGTCGGCTTGTGGCCGATCGTCTGCCTCGCCTGGTTGCCTCTAGACGACCTGTTGCGGACCCAGCCTGTGTCGAGCCGCCTGCCTTCAGGCGACACTCAGCGTTTGATATGAGGGGCCCGAGGCGGCTTGTCCGTGTCCTTTCGGTGGAGGGGTTCGGCCACATTTTGTAAAGATCGCAGATAGCTGCTGATTTCGGTTTGGCCTCTTTCTTGCGCAAAGGCAATTGCGTCCATCTCCTTCATGTACTCGCCGGTGTAGAAAACCCTGTAGTCGATTCCGCTTTCGACAAGAAGCTTTACTAGTTCAATGTGGCCGCCGTATATGGCACTAAAGAGTGGGTTTCTCTCAGGTTCTGACGTGTCAAGAGAGGCTCCCGCCTCCAGCAGCTTTCGCACAACTTGTCGGTGACCTTTGCCCGCGGCTTCATTTATTGCAGAGCCGCCGAATGTTCCACCTTTTTCATCTGGATTTGCCCCGTTTGAGAGCAAGTACTCGACGACTTGCAAAGAGCCTGAGCCAGCCGCAACGTGAAGCCAAGTGCCAAATGGTGTTCGCATTCGAAGTGCCGATGGCTGCTCGTGCAGCAAGCGCTCGACTTCTCTGCATGCATCAGTTTGACACGCTGAAAACAGCGCCCGATTGAATGTCTGATCGTGCTTCATTCGCCCCCCCGTTTGGCATAGGAGGCGCGAAGCCACTTCTCGAGGCGGATTCCGTCCAGCTTCTTTCGATACATGCCGGGCTCCAACTTAACTTCGTGATACCCGTGCTCGTTGTAGAAGCATCGCGCCGCAGCATTCTCGCGTCGCGCTTCGACGCGAATGCGTTGGGCGCCTGCGATGCCTGCGGCAACTTCCAGCCAGCGCAGCAGTGCACTGCCGATGCCTTTGCGCTGATTGGCTCTAGCCACCGCGAACAATACAAGGTGAGCTTCGTCGTCCAGATACCTCATGATTCCGAAGCCACGAATCCGCCCCTTCTCTCGCAAGACTGCGACATTCGTGTTGGGATCTTGAATGGACTTCTCGACAGCCTCTGCACGCCAGTTCCAGCCCATGCCGTGTTCAATCAGATCACGTGACATCACGGCGATCTGATCAGCATCGCCGACCTTGGCTACACAGATCATCGAATCAATGTCCATTCGGGCCAGCACGCATGGTGAACGTAAGGGGAGCCTACCCGAAAGCTGCCTGTCACGACCGACTGCTCGTGGCCGATTGTTGCCGGTCACAGCAGCGTCTGTCTGGTCGACAGTCGGCGACCCAAGGCGGAAGTTGGCACAGCGGGCAACCCTTCGGAAAGCGCCCGTTCACGTTTGACACGAGAAGCCCGACCCGCCTCGCCGAGGTAGGTCCTCTCGACAGAAGGGTCGGGTGGCATTTTGGTTGCCTCAAGCCAGCTCGAGCAAGACATCGGGGCAGCGCTCTTCATTGGAACTGCCATCGGTGAACTGCACTGCGCGAAACCCATGTCTTTCATAGAAGCGGCGCGCACCTGCATTGGCCTGGAACGTGTAGAGCCTGACCGGCCGACGGAGGGAGGCCAGCCCGTACTCGAGGAGGCTTGCGCCGATGCCTCGGCCTACGAAGCCAGGCGAAACATACAGCTGGTCAATCCAGCCAATATTGTCCGACTCAGAGACTGCGAGTACGCCCACCACCTTCTCCGAAACGGATGCGACCGTGGTCCCTCGAGAAGGAATCAAGGTCTGGCGTACCCATTGCAGAACCTCAGCCGGACTGTGTGCCATGGGCGCATAGGAAACAAAGGCCCGGCGAGACGAGGTGATGACTTCGGCCACGGCAGAAGCGTCGTCTAGTTTGGCTCCTCGCAGGGTTGCTCGCATGCTGTCCAACGTTTGACATGAGCTGCATGACCCGGCCCGCTGGGGAGTGTCAGCTCGATGGAAGGGTTGGCAGACTACCTCAAAGCAGCCCCTCGCCAAGGACTGCAAGTGGCCGACAGTGTATGTTCGCCGCCTCGCTCGCGACCAGTCTGTCGCGGGCCGTTCCGTCTCGCTGGGCGACCGCTTGCAGGGCGACGGTCGAAGGGGCACAGTCGGCCATGAGCGGGCTTCGGCGACCGGCTGCTACTGGGCAGGCCATCCTTGCGACCGTCGACGATCCGTTTGGGCGCGCAGTGAGTCCATCGGACTGCGCACACCGCCGCCACCTACTTTCAGGACGTGCGTGTAAATCATGGTCGTTGCGACATCCGCATGGCCCAGCAACTCCTGAACGGTGCGGATGTCGTACCCCGCTTGCAGCAAGTGGGTGGCAAACGCATGCCGAAGCGTGTGGGGCGTTGCTGGCTTGCTGATACCAGCGGAGGTCACCGCCCGCTTGAAGGCGCGCTGGAACGTTTGGTCGTAGAGATGGTGCCGCCGGACCACGTCACTTCGAGGATCCGTCGAGTGCTCAGCCTGCGGGAACACCCAGAACCACACCCACGAGGCGCCCGCCCTCGGATACTTTCGCTCCAGCGCATCCGGCATGAACACACCGCCTCGCCCAGCCGCCTGGTCTCGCGTCCAGAGCGAACGAGCCGCGTTGAGCTGCAGGCGCAAACCGGGGCCCAGGCTCTGCGGCAGCATCACCACCCGGTCCTTGCCACCTTTGCCTTCGCGAACGATCACCGCCCCATGGTCGAAGTCCAGATCCTTCACCCGAAGCTGAAGCGCTTCGGTGATCCGCGTGCCAGTGCCATAGAGCAACTGAGCCAGCAGGCGATGGGTGCCTTCCAAGTGGTCCAGCACGGCCAGCACCTCCGCCTGGCTCAAGACCACCGGCAGCCGTCGCTTGACCAGCGGGCGCCCGATGTCGTCCATCCATGGCATCGCCACGCCGAGCACGTTGCCATACAGGAACAGCAGTGCCGACAAGGCCTGCCGATGGGTGGAAACCGCAACTGCGCGTTCGTTCGCAAGCCAGCTCAGGTACGCCTGGACCTCTTCGCCTCCCATCTCTGCAGGGTGCCGAATGCCATGGAAGCGGATAAAAGCTCGACACCAGTGCACATATGCCTCCTCTGTGCGGCGGCTGTAGTGGAGGTAGCGGATTCTTTCTCGGACCTGGTCGAGGAGCTTGATCGACTGGAGCGGCGGCAGCTGGGGTGGCAGAGGATGGCCTCGGGCCGGCCCGCCCTTCCCAGCACGAGCGATTGACGGGGTGACCATGCTTGCCTCCAATCAGCACGCAGCCATCCACCGGGCCGTGCACAAGTAGCTAGCCCGTCGGAACTGGCAAAATGGGGCTGCCGCTTTTGCCAGATTTTATAGTACTGTACAGACATACACCAATGCAACAAAAATCCAGACACGACGCGGTCTACACGCAGGTTGAGGTGGTCGTATTAGGGAGACCATGGGCTGTGATAAGCGGACATAGCCGTCCCCCTACAACACGTTAGACCTCACATGCATCAGCCCACTCATTCAGGCCCAGAAGGCCTAGCAGAGTTCGCCGATGAGTGCGCGTCGGCCTTGTTCGCTAGCGTCCAGCACGAGTTCTCATTCCCAATTGGGTGTTCACTTCAAAACTGGCCTGTCTCCGAGATCAAAGCAGCAAACGAAGACTTCTTGAAGTCACTCCGAGGCCGCGCAAACGTCTATGCGCTCTTCGTTAGGAGGTCGAGCGAAACCGCGTGGCTCCCTGTCTACGTTGGGGAACGAAAGAGCATTGGCTTGCGCGACCGACTCACTCAGCATCTCATTACCAAGCATGATCAAACCGGTTCCATGCTCGAAGCCGTCAAAACGGCCGTAGCAGCAGGTGAGAAGATTGGCATTTCGTTCATCAAAGTTCACCCTGAATCACTGAGATTGTTCGTTGAGGAAACGATCATCGCCACCCGCAAAGACAGGCTGCCTTGGAATACTCACGGATGAGGCCTAACCCTTCCATCGAGAGGACGTCACAAGGGCTACGCCCTTGCGCTGCCTCTCATGTCAAACGTTAGGCCTCTTTATGCGCCACCTACTCAGTTTCTGTTTACTTGCAATGTGCGGCCATTCGTTTGGCGCGGAGGACTTCCGTCTCGGCAGCTGCACAGTCGGTCTACCTGAAAACTACATCGTTACCAGTAAGAACTTCACTGGAACTGCTGAAACCGGCCTGTACGCAGAGTTGTTCCTCCGAGCCACTTCTGGCGATCAGCTCATTCATTTGTATGAGCAAGATCTTCGTGGCCTTCCGAGCATCGAGAAAGCCGCTCGCAAGAGCTTTGGCGGCGGTCAGCTCATGACCTCGGATGAAGATTGGCTTCCAAGCAAAGAGGCCACGTCGCAGAAGTACAAGCTAGCGTCAGGGCTGGAGGTTCTCTGTGCTCTTGAACCAAGCAAGGTTTCGTCGCTCTTTTCTCTTAGGGAACCACTGATTTATTCGGGCAGATCTCGATGGCCGAATGAGCTGCGGACGGCGAGGATGGCGGCATGAAACAGACGAGCTTTGCGAGCCTGGAG
>NZ_LMDM01000039.1:6286-6581 GCF_001425825.1 Rhizobacter sp. Root1238 | reverse complement strand
AACTGGGCGAGCAACCGCCGCTTCGCGTCGCCGTTCTACGGCGCACCGCAGCGCTTCGGCTACAACGTCGTGCGGCTGTACCCGACCAACGGGGCGACGACCGTGACGGTGAAGTTCCGCGGCATCAACCAGGCCGGGTCCGATGCCGACTTCCGCTGGGGGCTGGTGGCCACCAACACGCAGTTCACGTCGGCCCGCTACAGCGCGCTGCAGAAGGGGCTGGACGCCGACCTGACGTTCAAGGTGAACGCCGGCGAGCCGCTGTTCATGGTGGTGAGCGCAACGCCGTCGGTGT
>NZ_LMDM01000039.1:0-6281 GCF_001425825.1 Rhizobacter sp. Root1238 | reverse complement strand
GTGATCGGCGTGACCGGCAGCCCGTGGGGCAACAACAGCTTCTCGGTGTCGGGCTCGGCGCAGGTGCGCACCACGTTCTACCCGCTCGGCTTCTTCGAGCCGAACCAGGGCGCGTCGGGCAGCCTGAACCTGCATGGCGACGTGGAGTACCGCGGCGCCGGGCTGAACCTCAGCGCGGGCAACCGCTCGGGCTTCGTCGATGCGACGTCCACCGTCGGCTCGGCCACCGACGTCAACACGAAGACGACGCTGACCTGGCGGCCGTGACCAGGGCTTGACCGGGGTCGGGTCGGGCTCGGCGAGTTCGCCGACAATTTGAGGTTCCTGTTCGCGGGCTGAGCGCGAACGTCACGAACCTCACCGACCGTCCCATGAGTTCACTGCAAATTCCCTGGCTGCGGGCCTGGCTGCCGGCCCCCGCGGCCGTCAGCACGCGCGAGCGATTCCGCGCGGTGGTCGGCGCGCTGCTCGGCATCGCGCTGACGGGGCTGATCAGCGCGGTGATGCTGCAGGGCTCGCCGGCCGCGATCGCCCTGATCGCGCCGATGGGCGCGTCGGCGGTGCTGCTGTTCGCGGTGCCCGCCAGCCCGCTGGCCCAGCCGTGGTCCCTCCTCGGCGGCAACATCGTGTCGGCGGTGATCGGCGTGGCCTGCGCGGGCTGGATCGATGCGCCGGTGCTGGCGGCGGCACTGGCGATCTGCCTGGCCATCGCGGCGATGTTCGCGCTGCGCTGCCTGCACCCGCCGAGCGGCGCGGTCGCGCTGACGGCCGTGCTCGGCGGCCCGGCGGTGCATGCGGCCGGCTACGGTTTCGTGCTGGTTCCGGTCGCCCTCAATTCGCTGCTGCTGCTCGGCGTTGCACTGCTCTTCAACAACGCGACCGGCCGCCGCTATCCCCATTCGCAGCAACCCGATGCCGCGCACCTGCACCGCACGACCGACGGCCCGCCCACCGAACGGCTCGGCTTCACGCCGGCCGACCTGCAGGCGGCGCTGAAGGACTACGACCAGGTGCTCGACATCGGCATCGACGACCTCGAATCGCTGTTCCACCAGACCGAGATGAAGGCGTTCCGGCGCCGCTTCGGCGAAGCGCGCTGCGAAGACGTGATGTCGAAGGACGTGCTGACCGTCGAGTTCGCGACCGAGCTCGACGTGGCCTGGGGCCTGATGCACGAGCACGCGGTGCAGGCGCTGCCGGTGGTCGACCGGATGCGGCGGGTGATCGGCATCGTCACGCGCTCGGACTTCCTGGCGCAGCTCGAGCTGCGGGACCGGCGCGACATCGGCCGGCGGCTGCGCGCCTTGCTCGCGCGCAACACGAGCTCGCATTCGGACCGGCATGAAGTGGTCGGGCAGATCATGACCGCACCGGTCAAGACGGCCTTCGCGTCGATGCCCGCGGTCGAACTGGTGCCGTTGATGGCGGACGTCGGGCTGCACCACATCCCGGTCGTCGACGAGCAGCGCAAGCTGGTCGGGATGGTCACGCAGACCGACCTGGTCGGCGCGCTCTACGAGATCTGCCTGTCGCGCCTGTCCGCCCCGCGCGGCGTTGCGGTGTGACCGTTGCTCACGTTTGTTGTCCCTTGCGCCTATACGCGTGACGGGGGCGTGAGGTGTACTGCGTTCCTGCTGTGGAAGGTGCGTTCCGGTCGCACCGATCAACGAGGAACCAACGATGAACAAGATGATGCTCGGCCTGGCCTGTTCCAGTGCCGTCCTGCTGGCCGCCTGCGGTGGCAGCGATGCCGACACGGCCTCCGATGACGCGGTGGCCGATGCCCAGGGGGCGCGCACGATCGAGGCCGCCGCGGCGACCGGTGCGAAGAAGCTGACGACCACCGTCGGCACGCTGGTGGCCGACAAGCTCGGCGCCTGCACCGAGACGGTGACCTCGAGCTGGGACATCCGGCTCGCGGCCTGCAACGCCGGCACGGCGCAGAAGTTCCAGTTCATGCCGGTGTCGTCCGACAGCGCGAGCAACCTGGTGCTGATCAAGAACCCCGCCTCCGGGCTGTGCGTGACCGCGCGCGGCAGCAAGTCGGGCGCGTTCGTCGACCTCGACACCTGCAACGGCCGCAAGGCGCAGCAGTTCCGCCTGGCCGCGCTGGGCACCAGCCTCGCGCAAGTGGCCAGCTACGACGGCAAGCTGTGCCTGACGGCGCCGACCCGCATCGGCGTCACCGAGTTCTCGCTGGCGACCTGCACCACCGGGAATGCGCAGCAGGCGTTCCGCCTGGCGTTGGACAACACGCCGGCACCGGCTCCCGCTCCGGCACCTGCGCCCGCTCCGGCTCCTGCGCCCGCACCGGCACCGGCTCCTGCGCCCGCACCGGCTCCTGCGCCCGCACCGGCTCCTGCGCCCGCACCGGCACCAGCTCCGGCCCCCGCGCCGGCTCCTGCGCCCGCACCGGCCCCCGCACCCGCACCGACCCCCGGCACGTGGTGGAAGCCCGCTGCGTCGTCGACGTGGCAATGGCAGCTCACCGGCACGCTGAACACCTCGTACAACGCGACCGTCTATGACATCGACCTCGTCGACGCGAGCGCGGTGACGATCTCGCAGCTGAAGGCCGCGGGCCGCAAGGTGGTCTGCTACTTCTCGGCCGGCAGCTCGGAAGACTGGCGCCCCGACTACTCGAAGTTCGCCGCTGCCGACAAGGGCAAGGCGCTCGACGGCTGGGCCGGCGAGAAGTGGCTGGACATCCGTTCGGCCAACGTGCGCGCGGTGATGGCCGCCCGCCTCGACCTCGCGCAATCGAAGGGCTGCGATGGCGTCGAGCCCGACAACGTCGACGGCTACACCAACTCGTCCGGCTTCCCGCTGACCGCGCAGGACCAGCTCGACTACAACCGCTACCTCGCGACCGCGGCGCACCTGCGCGGCCTGGCCATCGGGCTGAAGAACGACGTCGACCAGCTCGCCGCGCTGGAGCCGTCGTTCGACTTCGCCGTCAACGAGCAGTGCAACGAGTATTCGGAATGCGGTGGCTACTCGGCCTTCACGGCCAAGGGCAAGCCGGTGTTCAACGCCGAGTACAAGAGCAACTACGTGAACAACACCAGCGGTGCGCGCGACAAGCTGTGCGCCGCGTCGAAGGCGGCCGGGATCCGCACGCTGGTGCTGCCGCTCGCCCTCGACGGTTCGTTCCGCTACAGCTGCGACTGAAACGGCGGCGACTGAAGCAATTCGGCCTCGCTCCCTGACGGGGGCGAGGCCGAAGCAATGTGAAGTTTGCCGGGATCAGTCGAAGGTCGGCGTCTCGACGCCCAGCACCTTGTGCAGCTTCGGGCTGGTGGTCGTGTACTGCAGGTGGATGCGCTTGTCCGGGAAGATGTACGGCGCTGCCGCGAAGGCCGCCAGCGCGGCTTCGTGGAAGCCCGACAGGATCAGCTTCTTCTTGCCCGGGTAGGTGTTGACGTCGCCCACCGCGAAGATGCCCGGCGTGCTGGTCTCGAACTTCTCGGTGTCGACGACGATCTGCTTGCGCTCCAGGTTCAGGCCCCATTCGGCGATCGGGCCGAGCTTGGGGCTCAGGCCGAAGAACACCAGCAGCACATCGACCGGCACCACGCGCGTGACGCCGTCGCCGCCGGTCACCTTGACGCCCGACAGCCGGCCGTCGCGCTCGTCGTAGCCGGTCACCTGGCCGACGATGAACTGCATCTCGTAGGCGTCGCACAGCTCCTTCATCTTCGCGACGCTCGCCGGTGCCGCCTTGAAGCCGTCGCGGCGGTGCACCAGGATCACGCTCTCGGCCTTGTTCGGGCCGTCCTGCACGAAGTTCAGCGTCCAGTCGAGCGCCGAATCGCCGCCGCCGACGATCACCAGGTTCTTGCCGGCGAATTGCGCCGGGTTCTTCACGCGGTAGAACAGCTGCGATTCGTCGAACTTGTCGAGCCCGTCGACCTTCAGCAGGCGCGGCTGGAACGAGCCCACGCCGCCGGCGATGAAGATCGTCTTCGTCAGGAAGCGCGTGCCCTTGCTGGTCTCGACGTAGAAGCGGCCATCGTCCTGCTTCTGCACCACGGTCACTTCCTGGCCCAGGTGGAAGGTGGCGCCGAACGGCTCGATCTGCTTGAGCAGGTTGTCGGTCAGTTCCTTGCCGGTGCACACCGGCACGGCCGGGATGTCGTAGATCGGCTTGTCGGGGTACAGCTCGATGCACTGGCCGCCGGGGTAGGCGAGCGAGTCGATGATGTGGGCCTTGATCTCGAGCAGGCCGAGCTCGAAGACCTGGAACAGGCCGACGGGGCCGGCGCCGACGATGACGGCATCGGTCTCGATCGGGCCGTCGTGCGAGCCGGCAGTCTTTGAAATCTCCACGTTGGCGTTCGGTTCCATGGCAGGTCAGTGATTGTTTTCTGGCGGGTTACTTGATCAGTTCGGACAGCTTGCCCGTCTTGTCTTTCCAGTCGTCGGCGTCCGGCAGCGCGGCCTTGCGCTTGGTGATGCTGGGCCACTTCTTCGACAGGTCGGCGTTGATCTTGATCATGTGGACCTGGTCGCCGGGGACGTCTTCCTCCGGCAGGATCGCGTTGACCGGGCATTCGGGAATGCACACCGCACAGTCGATGCATTCGTCCGGATCGATCGACAGGAAGTTCGGGCCTTCGCGGAAGCAGTCGACCGGACACACGTCGACGCAGTCGGTGTACTTGCAACGGATGCATGCTTCGGTGACGACGTGGGTCATGGTGCTGGCTCAGAAATTGGAAGAAAAGGGTGCCTGAACGGTGCCGGGCCGGAGGGCAAAACGAGCGATTTTAAGGGCTTGGGGTTTTCACCGGAAGCGAGACGGGTCGGGCAGGGGCTTTTGCTTGCTTTGCAGCAATCGGGTTTGCAGCGACGGGTTCTGCCGCCACCACCGGCCGCGCGCCTTCGCCGACGGTGACGACCGTCGGGCGCCCGGCGTGCAGCAGGCTGGCGCGCGACAGGCTGTCCAGCGCATGCTCGCTGTGCAACTGGTCCGGCCAGCCGGCGCGCGACACCACGCTGACCGGCGTGTCGGCCGGCCAGCCGCTGTCGAGCAGCCCGCGGGCGAGGGCGGCCAGCTGCTTGCCGGCCATGTAGAACACCTCGGTGTCGGCGCTGCGGGCGGCGCGCAACTCGCGCGTCTGCGTCATCGCGGTCGTCAGGCTGACGCTGCGGCCGGCGCCGCGGCGGGTCAGCGGGCGCTGCGTGGCAGCGGCCGCCGCGATGGCCGCGGTGACGCCGGGCACCACCTCGCAGGCGATGCCGGCCTCGGCCAGCGCGGCCAGTTCTTCTTCGAGGCGGCCGAACACGCTCGGATCGCCGCCCTTCAGGCGCACGACGGTCGCGACCTGCTGCGCATGCTTCACCAGCAGCGCATTGATGGTCTGCTGGCCGGTGCTGTCGCAGAAGCCGCGCTTGCCGACGTTGATCCAGCGCGCGTTAGGCGCGTACTGGCGCAGCGCCGGGTCGGTCAGCGCATCGAACAGCACCACGTCGGCCAGCGCCAGCCGCTGCGCGCCGCGCACGGTGATCAGGTCGGCCGAGCCGGGACCCGCGCCGATGAAGATGACGCGACCCAGGGACACTTACGCAGCTCCCTTGACCAAGAGCGCGCCGCTGGTGCGGTTGGTCGCCGGGTCGACGATGATCAGCGAGCCGCCGACGCGGTTCGACTCGTAGGCCTCGACCGGCAGCGCCTGCTGCGTCTCGACGATCACATGGCCGATCTCGTTGACGGCCAGCTGGTGCGCTTCGGTCGCTTCCAGCGTGTGGATGTCGAGCCGGCTCTCGATCGCGGTGATGCGCGCCTGCACCCAGCGGTTGCCGTGGCGCACCCAGTACTTGCGGCCGACGACGGCCGGCTCGGTGTCGAGCCAGGCGAGCGTCGCGCTGAAGCGCTGCGTCTCGTGGACGGTCGACGGCGTCGCGATCCAGTCGCCGCGCGAGACGTCGAGCTGCCGGTCGAGCACGACGCCGGCCGACTGCCCGGCCTCGACCACGTCGGCCACGTCGCCGGCCAAGCGCACCTCGGCCACCACCGCGGTCTGGTTGCTCGGGAAGACCTGCACCGTGTCGCCGGCCTTCACGCGGCCGTGGGCCACGCGGCCGTACAGCGTGCGCGGCTGGTTGCCGGTGCCTTCGCCTTCGCGCGACACGTACTGCACCGGGATCAGCAGGTCACCGTCCTTGCGCTCCTGCAGCGCTGGCAAGGCTTCCAGCAGCTGCAGCAGCGACGGGCCGTCGTACCAGTCGGCGGCCAGCGGCTGCGTGACGTTGTCGCCGCGCAGCGCCGACACCGGGAT
>NZ_LMDM01000038.1 GCF_001425825.1 Rhizobacter sp. Root1238 | reverse complement strand
GAACCAATTCGCTGTGGTCTACGAGGAGCGATTCACACTGCCGGCGCACGG
This sequence comes from Rhizobacter sp. Root1238, assembly GCF_001425825.1. Classification (GTDB taxonomy): domain Bacteria; phylum Pseudomonadota; class Gammaproteobacteria; order Burkholderiales; family Burkholderiaceae_C; genus Rhizobacter. The sequence continues at coordinate 7,315 of NZ_LMDM01000038.1, read as the reverse complement.
CAGTCGATAAGCGAGTCGGCCAATAGCCAATTCAGCTCAACCGCCTCGCACACAGAAATCCTGACAGCCCCAAGAATGACGATCCACTTTGTCGTGATGTACGTTCCACCGATGTCGCGCTCGCGATCGCCGTAGAGGTGAGTGCCGGTTCCATTGAGAGAAGATGTCATGGCGCATGATTATCCGGGAAGCAGCTCGGCATCCGGGCTGCGGATCAATCCGTCAAGGCCTGCGCCAGCTGCTGCACCCGCCCCACATCCGCCTTCACCGCCTTCGCGATCTCGTTGCCGTAGCCGCTGTCGGCCTTGTAGAAATGCGACAGCATCGCGTACTTCACCGCGTCGTTGTCGACCCGGCCCAGGTCGCCGGCCAGGTTCGCGATCAGGCTCGATTGCTCCTTCTTCGACAGCGAGCGCCAGAAGTCGCCGGCCTGCCGGAAGTTCAGCGTCTTCGCGATGCGCGCCTGCTGCGTGCTGCCGGCCAGCGGCAGGCTGCTCGACTTGTACGCCGCGTCGGCCGGCAGCGGCCTCAGCCGCGACGGCTCGTAGTTGACGAGGCCGCTGCGCGAGCCGGCATTCGCATTGCCGTCCTGGTTGTTGGCGGCCACGGCCACCTTCGGCGCATTGATCGGCAGTTGCTGCACGTTCGTGCCCACGCGGTGCAGCTGCGTGTCGTTGTAGCTGAACAGCCGGCCCTGCAGCAGCCGGTCTTCCGAGGCCTCGATGCCCGGCACCAGGTTGCCCGGCGCGAACGCGCTCTGCTCGGTCTCCTGGAAGATGTTGGCCGGGTTGCGGTTCAGCGTCATCGTGCCGACCTTGGTCTCCGGCACGCCGGGCCAGACCTTGGTCGCGTCCAGCGGGTTGAAGTCGAAGCCGTCGAGCTGCTCGGGCTTCAGCAACTGCACGTACAAGTCCCACTTCGGGAAGTTGCCGCCGTTGATCGCGGCGATCAGGTCTTCGCTTGCATGGTTGAAGTTGCGTCCCTGCAGCGCTGCGGCCTCGGCGCCGCTCAGGTTCTTCTCGCCCTGCAGCGTCTTCCAGTGGAATTTCACATAGGTGAACTGGCCTTGCGCATTGACGAACTTGTAGGCGTGCACGCTGTTGCCGTCCATGTTCCGGTAGCTGGCCGGCGTGCCCAGATCGGAGTACAGCCGCGTCAGCATGTGCGTCGATTCGGGCTGCTGCGAAAAGAAGTCGAAGAAGCGGTTCGGGTCCTGCACGTTGGTGTCGGGGCTCGGCTTCAGGCTGTGCACCATGTCCGGAAACTTGATCGCGTCGCGGATGAAGAACACCGGCAGGTTGTTGCCGACCAGGTCCCAGTTGCCGTCGCTGCCGTAGAACTTGGTCGCGAAACCGCGCGGGTCGCGCAGCGTCTCGGGCGAATGGTTGCCGTGGATCACGGTCGAGAAGCGCACGAACACCGGCGTGCGCGTGCCGGCCGCGAAGATCTTCATGCGGGTGACGGCCGACAGGTCGGCGCTCGCGACGAACTCGCCGTGTGCCCCGGTGCCGCGCGCATGCACCACGCGCTCGGGGATGCGCTCGCGGTCGAAGCGCTGCAGCTTCTGGATCAGCTGCACGTCCTGCAGCAGCACCGGCCCGCCGGGGCCGGCGGTCTGCGAGTTCTGGTTGTCGCCAACCGGCGCGCCGTTGTCGCGCGTCAGCGTCGGTGCCGATGTCTGCGCGTGCGCGCCCACCGCGGCCACGGCCAGCAGCACCGGCAGCGCGTTGCAACGAAGAAGCTTGTTCATGTTCTGCTCCACTGAAGTAGGGAACTGGAGCTTATGAAGCCGCGCGCGCCGCGGGAAATTGAGATCCTCAGCCGGCCCGATTCACGCCTTCAATCGCGAACGGGCCGGCAGCGCTCAGGCGGCCGTGGCCAGCGTGCGGCGCAGCGGTCTCACGCCTTCCGGCAAGGCCTCTCCCAGCGCATCCGCCAGCAGCTGCAGGTCGGCAGCCCGCTGATGGCCGGCGCGCCAGACCATGCCGATGCGCCGCGCCTGGCCCTGCGCCAGCGGGCGCACCACCAGCCCGCTGTCGCCCCGGCGCCGCACCGACAGGGCCGGCATCAGCGTGCAGCCCATGCCGGCCGCCACCAGCTGCCGCAGGGTTTCCAGGCTGCTGGCGCGGAAGTCGCAACCGTCGTCCTGCGCCGATTCATGCTGGCCGCAGGCTTCCAGTGCATGGCCACGCAGGCAGTGGCCGTCGGTCAGCAACAGCAGTTTCAGTTCGGCCAGCGCCTCCAGCGGCACGGCATCGCAGGCGGCGATGTCGTGCTGCGGCGGCGCGGCGACGAAGAAGGGCTCGTCGAACAGCGCCTGCTCGACGAAGGCGGGCGGGGGCAGCGGACCCGGCAGCGCGACGATGGCCACGTCGAGCATCTGGTCGGCGAGCTTGTCGGCCAGGTGGCGCGTCATGTCCTCGTGAACCACCAGCCGCAGCTTCGGGTAGCGCTGGCGCACCAGCGGCAGCAGCCATGGCAGGTAGTAGGGCGCGAGCGTCGGGATCAGCCCGATGTTGAGGGCGCCCTGCAGCGGACCGTTGCGCAGGCTCTTCAGCTCGAGGATCTGGTCGGCCTCGGCCAGCAGGCGGCGTGCCCGCTCGACGACCAGCTCGCCGATCGGCGTCAGCGACGGCTGCTTGCCGCTGCGGTCGAGCAGCGCGAGCCCGAGGTAGTCTTCGAGCTTGCGCAGCTGGGTGCTGAGGGTCGGCTGGGTCACGTGGCAGGCCTCGGCCGCATGCCCGAAATGGCGATGCTCGGCGAGCGCCACCAGGTAGCGCAGTTCGCGCAGTGTCATCGTTGTCTCCCTTGTCGAGGGAGTATTGCCAGCACCGCCGGGCACCGCGATTTCTTTTCTCTTGCGCGGCGATTGGCAATATGAATCAGCGCTTGTCGTCACGGCGGCCGCGGACCCAGGTCCACAGCCACAGCAGTGCGCCGACCAGCAGGCAGCCGGTGGCCGGCAGGGTGGAAAAGTAAAACAGCAGGCCGGCGCCGACCGGGTTGGCGCCCCTGCTCACCATGCCGATCCTCTCCCCCAGGATGTACAGCAGGAGCGGGCCGCAGCCGAAGACGAAGAGCAGCGAGCCCAGGATGAGCAAGGCGTTGCGGAGTTTGATCATGGCAAGTTCTCTTTCGACGAAAGCTCGAACGCTAGCCACGGTCGCACACGGCAGGAACGGTACAGAGCGCCTGTTCAGGCGGCCAGCGCGACGAAGAGCCCCTTCTGCGTGAGTTCTTCGCACCGGGCGGCGATTGTTCGAACTCGGCCCGGCAAGTCTGCTTCACTCCACGTGCGAGATCAGCACCCCCGGCGCCGGCTGCTGCTGGCCGTCGGCGGGGACCTCGCTGCCGATGCTCGCCGAAGGCAGCCGCCGCACCGCAACGCCGACCGACATCATGTCGACCACCAGCAGGTGCAGGATGCGCGAGATCATCGACACGAAGGTGCTGGCGTCCTCGCTGTGCTCGACCGGGATGCACACCGTCGACTTGCGCGCGAGCGGTGACTGGCTCGCGGTGATCGCGATCACCTTCGCGCCGCGCTCCAGCGCCAGGCCGGCCGCGCGCGACAGCTCCGGCGGCTGCCCGGAACTCGAGATGAACACCGCGACGTCGCTCGGCCCCAGCAGCTCGGCGGCCATCGAATGCATCGACGGATCGGTGTGCGCGACCGACGAGATCCGGAAGCGGAACAGCTTGTGCTGCGCATCCAGCGCGACGATCGCCGAGTTGCCCATCGCATAGAACTCGACGCGCCGCGCCTCGCGCAGCAGCGAGATCGCGCGGTCGACCGCGTCGACGTTCAAGGCCTCGCGGAACTGCACGATGGCCGAGATGGTGTTGTCGAGCACCTTGGCGCACAGGTCGGCGGTGCCGTCCTGGCGGCGCACCTGCGTGCGCTGCACCGGCAGCGTGCCGGTCAGCCCCGAGCCGAGCTTCAGCTTGAAGTCGGCCAGCCCCTGGAAGCCGAGCGAGCGGCAGAAGCGGATCACCGTCGGCTGGCTCACTTCGGCGCCGTGCGCGATCAGCGCGATCGGGTCGTTCAGCGCGGTGCGCGGGTTGTCGAGCACGAAGTTCGCGACCCGGCGCTCCGCCGGCGACAGCGTCGCCACCGACGCCCGCACGCGTTCGAGCAGCGGGTGGCTGCCGCCGGCATCGGGCACGTGGTCGGACAGCAGCGTCGAGATGCCCTGGAACACCAGGTTCTCGGCCGTCAGCACATAGGTCGGGATGCGGGCCACGTAGTCGCTCATGCGGCCCTTGGCCTCGAAGCGCTCGCGGAAGATGGCTTGCGCAAAGAGCGGCCCGAGCCGCGGCACGATGCCGCCGCCGACGTACATGCCGCCGGTGGCGCCGAGCGTCAGCGCCACGTCGGAGGCCATCGAACCCAGCATCCCGCTGAACACCTCCAGCGTCTCGACGCACGCGGCATCGTGCTGCAGCGCGCGCTGCACGATCTCGGCGGTCGACAGCTCGCGGCCGGCACTGAGCGCCTGGTGGATCAGCTCGATGCCCGGCCCCGAGATCAGCCGCTCGGCCGACACCCGCGACATGCTCTTCCACGCATGCTGCAACACCCGCATCTCGCGTTCGTCGCTGGGCGCGAAGTTGACGTGGCCGCCTTCGGTGGCCAGCGTGGTCCAGCGGTCGCCCGACGGGATCAGCCCTGACACGCCGAGCCCGGTGCCCGGCCCGAGCAGCCCGATCACGCCGTTGGCCTGCGGCGCGCCGCCGCCCACCTGCAGCCGGCCCTGCGGGCCGACGCCGGGCAGCGCCATCGCCAGCGCGGTGAAGTTGTTGACGACCAGCAGCGTCGACAGCTTCAGCTGCTGCTGCACCTCCTTGATCGAGAACGCCCAGTCGCGATTCGTCATGCGCACCTGGTCGCCCTGGATCGGGTTGGCGATCGACACGGCGCCGTGGCGCGGCTTCAGTTCGGGCACCGTCGTGAGGTAGGCCTGGATCACCTCGGTGATGCCGGCGTGGTCGCTGCACGGCAGCACCGCGACGTGCTCGAACTGCCCCGGTGCGGGTTCGATGCAGAAGCGCGCGTAGGTCGCGCCGATGTCGGCCAGCAGCCGGACTTCGGTGAATGGCGTCGAACGAAGGCTGAGGTCGATGGTCATGGGGGAGGGGACACGGCGGATGCAGGGGTGGCGGCCAGCGTGGGCGCGGGCGCGCGTTCGAGAAGGACGTAGCCGGAGGCGGCGAGGGTGACGCGGCCGTCGACGACTTCGACGCGCTGGCCGCTGTACGCATCGCGCAGCGCCTCGCCGTTGCCGAAGGTGCCGCCCAGCGGCAGCGTGACGGGGCCGTCCACCGCCATCGCGACGACGACCGCGTCGCCGGTCTGCGCGTCGACGCGGCTGAACACATACGGGCTTGCCGACACCTGGCGATGCACGCCGCGTGCCAGTGCCACGTGGCGGGCGCGGAAACTGCCGAGGCGTCGCCAGTGCGCGAGCTGGGCGGTGTCGGGCGTGGCCCAGTTCATGTCGGAGCGGGTGGCCTGCTGCGGATCCGATGTGGGCGCCGGACCGGGCGGGCGGGCCGTCTCGTCGCCGTAGAAGATCTGCACCGCACCGGGCGCGAGCAGCAGCGCGGCACCGGCTTCGGCCAGGCGGTGGCGGTCGAACAGCCGGGTGTCGTGCGACGAGACGTAGCTCAGCGCGTTGTAGCCGGGCCGGCCCGACAGCAGCGATGCGTAGCGGGTGTACAGCGCCTCGGGTTGCGCGAACTGCGGCGCCTGGTCCTGGAATTCGAAATTGATCAGCGCGTCGAAGCCGCTGTCGATCAGTGGGCTGCGCTCGGGCCCCTGGCCCCAGTACTCGCCGACCATCCAGAACGGCTGGTCGTCGATCTTGTCGGCGGGGTGACGCGCCTTCCAGTCGGCCAGTGCGGTGGTGGCCGAGCGTTTCAACGCGGCCCAGGCCGCGGGCTCGACGTGCTTGACGGTGTCGGCGCGGAAGCCGTCGATGCCGTACTCGCGCACCCAGTCGCTGAGCCAGGTCACGAGGTAGTCGCGCACCGTCGCGTCGGCCAGGTCGCGGGCGCGCGTGCCGGGCTTGCGGCGCAGGAAGGTCGGCAGGCGCACGTGCTCGCTGCTGTCGGTGCGGAAGTCGGGCAGGTAGGCGAGCTGCATGGTCAGGTCGTCGCGGCCGCCGTCGAGGTAGCCGGGCAGGCCGGCGCGCACCCAAGGGCGGCCCCACCAGTCGGCGAAGTTGAAGCTGTTGTAGTCGATGAAGCCGTGGTAGTCGCGCAGCGTCGCGCGCTCGCTGCCGGGCCAGAGCACCTTCAGGTCCAGCTCGCGCGCGGTCTGCAGGTCGAGGTAGCCCGGGTGGTTCATCACCACGTCGAACAGGATGCGGATGCCCTGGCGGTGCGCGGTGGCGACCATCTCGCGCAGCTCGTCGGGCGTGCCCATCGCCTGGTCGAGCACGGTGTAGTCGAGCGCGTAGTAGCCGTGGTAGGCGTAGTGCTTGAACGCCTTGTCGCCGCCGACCACCCAGCCGTGGATCTGCTCGTACGGCGCGGTGATCCAGATCGCGTTGACGCCGAGCTCGCGGAACCAGCCTTCGTTCAGCTTGTTCGTGATGCCTTTCAGGTCGCCGCCGTGGAAGGTGGCAATGTCGTCGGCCGGGTTGCTTTCGCGTTGCCGGCCGTAGGCGTGGTCGTTGGCCGGGTTGCCGTTGGCGAAGCGGTCGGTGACGGCGAAGTAGACGATCGGGTTGTCGGCGAAGGTGCCAGGGACGGAGATCGGGCCGCTGATGGGCGGCGAAGCAAGGGGCGTTGGCAGAGGCGGGAGAGGGAGAGTCGTGCAAGCCACCAGGCTCAGCGTCGTGAGCAGCGCGAGAAGGCCGTGCCCCAAAGACCGTTCGGACTGAGCTTGTCCTTCGACAAGCTCAGGATGATCGGGGTCACCGTTCGGGCCGAGCGTGTCGAAGCCCCCGCGCCAAGGCAGCAACCCTTCGACACGGGCCCTCGACAAGCTCGGTCCCTGCTCAGGGCGAACGGGTCTTGGGTGCTCGCTCATCCCTTGATCCCCCCGGCGGTCAGCCCCGAGATCATCCACTTCTGCGCGAGGATGAACACGATGGTGATCGGCAGCCCGGAGAGGATCGCCGCCGCTGCGAAATCCCCCCACAGGTATTTCTGGTCGTACAGGAAGAGCTTGGAGCCGACCGCCAGCGTCAGCTTGGCCTCTTCGTGCAGCAGGATCGACGCGACCGGGTACTCGATGATCGCGCCGATGAACGCGAGCAGCGCCACCACCATCAGGATCGGCACGGCCATCGGCAGCAGCACCAGCCGG
>NZ_LMDM01000037.1 GCF_001425825.1 Rhizobacter sp. Root1238 | reverse complement strand
TGACGGCAGATAGCCCGGATCGTCCCTCCATCCCGACACCCTCATCCGCTGCGTCTGGGGGTGCAGTCGGAACATACAAGCCCGGATGCCAATCCGGGTCGGCTGCAGCCGGCAGCGAACCCGGATTGGCATCCGCGCTACGAGAACAGGCGCCTGGCCGCCGCCGTGCCGGCCGCCAGGTCGTGCGTCTCCAGCGCCTGGTACAGCTGCCCGAGTTCGCCGCCGATCGCCGCGAAGCCCTCGGGTCGCAGCGGCTGGCCGTTGTCGTCGACGATCGCCGCATCCATGCCCAGCGACAGCGCCTGCGCGCTCGCCTGCCACGAGATGAACGGCTCGGCGCGCGCATCGGTCTGCGGCACGTCGAAGCTCAGCGTCACGTCGCGCACCACCGACTTGTTCGGGTCGTCGGCCAATGCGGCCTGCGAATCGAAGCTCAGCGTCAGCACCGGTGGCGCGCCTTCGTCGCTCGCCGGCAGCACCAGCCGGCCCGGCACCACGCCCGGCACGAAACCGTGTCGCGACGCATGCTGGTGGATGTAGCCGACGCTCCACGCCGCCGAGCGCGCCTGCAGGTGCACCGCGAGCTGCGCATCGTGCTCGCCGGCGAAGGCATCGAGCTCGCGCGCCCGCGCCACCGCATCGAGCATGTCGGGCACATCGGCCATCGCGCCGATCGATTCGGCGAAGGCCTGCAGCTTCTGCACGAACTCGGAGTATTCGATCTCGTTGACCGCGCCCATGCGGTTGGCCAGTTGCAGCCCGGCCTGGAATTCGCCGTAACGCTGGCCGGCGGTCGGCGGTTCCCATTCGCCGCTGTCGGCGTTCAGGCCCTCGATCAGGAAGGGCTTGCTGCCGGCACGGCGCGTCGGCGGCAGGTGCGGCAGCACCGATTCGGCGCTGACCGGCGCATCGAGCGTCAGCGTCGCGATGGCGTCGATCAGCGCATCGATGCGCACCGTGGTGCGGCGCATCGGTGGCGGCTGCAGCGCACTGCCGAGGTCGAGGCGTGGCGACGGATCGTCGCCCACCGGACCCGACGCCGGCTCGCCGAACACCGGCTCGCGCTGCTCGGCCGGCTCGCGGCCGCTTGCCGCGGCAGATGCGCCGCCCGGCGGCGGCAGCGCCTCCATCGGCCGCCGCGGCCCGGCCTTGCGGGCCTGCCACGCGCCATGCGCCACCACGCCGGCCAGCACGACGCCGCCCAGCGCGGCCAAGGAGGCGGTCAGCGTGCTCAATGGAGCCCCTCGTCGAATGAGTACATTCGCCGATCCCCCGGGGGGATGCCGGCCGGCTTGGGAGCGGCCCGGCGCTCGGCCGGAGGCATCCACCGCGGCACGTTCGCCATCAGGCCGCCTCGGCCAAGCTGACCGCCGCTTCCATGTCGACCGCGACGATGCGCGACACGCCCTGCTCCTGCATCGTCACGCCGATCAGCTGTTCGGCCATCTCCATCGCGATCTTGTTGTGGCTGATGAACAGGAACTGCGTGCCTTCGGACATCTGCTTCACCAGCTTCGCATAGCGCTCGGTGTTGGCATCGTCCAGCGGCGCGTCGACCTCGTCGAGCAGGCAGAACGGCGCCGGGTTCAGCTGGAAGATCGCGAACACCAGCGCGATCGCGGTGAGCGCCTTCTCGCCGCCGGACAGCAGGTGGATCGTGCTGTTCTTCTTGCCGGGCGGCTGCGCCATCACCTGCACGCCGGCGTCGAGGATCTCGTCGCCGGTCATCATCAGCTTGGCCTGCCCGCCGCCGAACAGGCTCGGGAACATGCGCCCGAAGTGCTCGTTGACCTGGTTGAAGGTGCTGGCGAGCAGGTCGCGCGTCTCGAGGTCGATCTTGTGGATCGCGCCTTCGAGCGTGCCGATCGCCTCGTTCAGGTCGGCGTTCTGCGAGTCGAGGAAGGTCTTGCGCTCGCGCGACGCGGTGAGCTCGTCGAGCGCCGCCAGGTTGACCGCGCCGAGCGCGTTGATGTCGCGGTTGATGCGGTCGATCTCGCCCTGCAGCCCGTACAGCTTGACGTTGTTGTCGGCGATGTTCTGCGCGAGCGCCGCGAGGTCGACCTCGGCGGCGGCGAGCTGCTCGAGGAACTGCGCGCCGCCGAGCTGCGCCGCCTGCTCTTCGAGCTGCAGCTTGGTGATGCGGTCGCGCAGCGGCTGCAGGCTTTGCTCGTGCGCCATGCGCTGTTCGTCGGCGCGGCGCAGCCGCAGCGTCAGGTCGTCGTACTCGCTGCGCTTGCTACCGAGCGCGGCTTCGCGGTCGAGCTTCACCGCGAGCGCATCCTCGAGCCCGACATGGGCCGACGCATCGGTCAGCTTCACCAGTTCGTCCTGCAGCTGCTCGCGCGACGCGTCGTTCGATGCGACCTGCTGCTGCGCGGTCTCGATGCTGCGCTGCAGCTCGCCGCGGCGGGCCGCCAGCGCGCGCGACGAGAACTGCGCTTCCTGCGCCTGGCGCTCCAGCGAGCGCAGCTGCTCGCGCGCATCGGCCAGCTTGCGCTCGGCGGCGATCACGCCTTCGTCGAGTTCGGCATGGCGTTCCTGCGTGGTCGCGAGCTGCATGTCGAGTTCTTCGAAGCGCGCCTCGCCGGTGGCGCGGCGTTCGTCGAGCTCTTCAAGCTGCGCGTCGATCTCGGCGAGCTCGGCGTCGAGCTGCTCGCGGCGCGCGCTGGTCTGCTCGGCCTGCTGCGACAGGCGCAGCAACTCGACCTGCAGCTGGTGCGCGCGGGTCTGCGTCTCGGCGGCTTCGCGACGTGCGCCGACCAGCCGCTGCGACGCATCGGTGTAGGCCGCCTCGGCCCGCACCAGCGCACTGCGCGACTCTTCGGCGATCAGCGTCTGCGCCTTCAGCTGGCGCTCCAGGCTCTCGATCTCCTGCGCGCGCGCCAGCATGCCGGCCTGTTCGGAATCGGGCGCGTAGAAGGCGACCGCGAACTGGCTGACCGCATGGCCCTCGCGGGTCATGATGACTTCGCCGTGCGTCAGCTTCGAACGCTCGGCCAGCGCTTCGTCGATGCTCGCCGCGGTGTAGACGCCTTCGAGCCAGTCGTTCAGCAGGGCCTTCAGGCCCGCCTGGTCGTGGCTGTCCAGGCGCAGCAGGTCGCTCAGCTTCGACAGCGTCTGGTGCGTGTTCGAGATCGCGGCCTGCGGCGGGGTGTAGAAGGCCAGCTTGGCCGGCGGCGCGTCGCTCGCGAAGGCACGCACCGTCTCGATGCGGCTCACTTCGAGCGCGTTGATGCGCTCGCGCAGCGCGGCTTCGAGCGCGGTCTCCCAGCCGGTCTCGATGTGGATCTTCGTCCACAGCCCCTGCAGGCCTTCGAGGCCGTGTTTCGCGAGCCACGGCTTCAGCTTGCCTTCGGTCTGCACCTTCTCCTGCAGCGCGCGCAGCGCGTCGAGGCGGGCGCTCAGGTCGGCCTGGCGACCCCCTTGTGCATTGACCTGCTCCTGCGCCTCGCGGCGCGCTTCGTCGAGCGCCGGCACCTGCTCCTGCAGCTCGTGCAGCCGGGCATCGGCGACGCCCTGCTGCTCGTCGGCCGCGGCCGACTGCTGCTTCAGCTCGGCCAGCCGCGCCATGTCGGGCGACGCGAGCTGGCGGCGTTCGGCGTCGAGCCGGTCGCGGCGCGCATTGAACTGGCGGCGCTGGTCGTCGAGGTTGCGGCTCTCGGCGGCCAGCACCTGGATCTGCTGCTGCACGCTGCTGACGGCGGTGCGCTGTTCGTTGCTGCGGTTCTGCGCCGCGCGCACCGCGTCTTCGACCTGCGGCAGGTTGCCGGCCTGTTCCTCGGCCTGCGCGGCCAGCACCTCGGCCTGTTCGTCGGCGGCGGCGATCTGCTCGGCGATCTGCTCCAGCTCGTCCTGCGCCTGCTGCGAGCGTTCGGCCCACTGCTCGCTCTGCACCTTCAGTTCGGTCAGGCGCTGCTCGACGCGCTGGCGGCCTTCGACGACATAGCGGATGCGTTCCTCGAGCCGGCTGACTTCGAGCGAGGCCTCGGCCAACGCGCCCTGCGCGGTGTGCAGCTCGTCGCTCGCGGCGTAATGGGCCTGGCGGATGGTCTCGAGTTCGGCTTCGCCGTGGCGCAGCTCGGCCATGCGGGCTTCGAGCCCGTTGGTGGCTTCGAGCACCTCTTTCTTCACGCGCTCCTGCTCGCTGGCCGCATCGCGGTGCTTCAGGAACCACAGCTGGTGCAGCTTCAGCGTGCCGGATTCCTGCAGGCCGCGGTAGCGGGTCGCGACCTCGGCCTGCTTCTCGAGCTTGTCGAGGTTGGTGTTCAGCTCGCGCAGGATGTCTTCGACGCGGGTCAGGTTCTCGCGCGTGTCCTTCAGCCGGTTCTCGGTCTCGCGGCGGCGTTCCTTGTACTTCGAGACGCCGGCGGCTTCTTCGAGGAACAGGCGCAGTTCCTCGGGCTTGCTTTCGATGATGCGGCTGATGGTGCCCTGGCCGATGATCGCGTAGGCGCGCGGGCCGAGGCCGGTGCCGAGGAACACGTCCTGCACGTCGCGGCGGCGCACCGGCTGGTTGTTGATGTAGTAGCTGCTGGTGCCGTCGCGGGTCAGCACGCGCTTGACGGCGATCTCGGTGAACTGGTTCCACTGGCCGCCGGCGCGGGCGTCTTCGTTGCTGAACACCAGCTCGACGCTGGAGCGGCTGGCGGGCTTGCGGTTGCCCGAGCCGTTGAAGATCACGTCCTGCATCGATTCGCCGCGCAGTTCGCTGGCCTTCGATTCGCCCAGCACCCAGCGCACCGCGTCCATGATGTTGGACTTGCCGCAGCCGTTGGGCCCGACCACGCCGACCAGCTGGCCGGGCAGCTGGAAGTGCGTCGGTTCGGCAAATGACTTGAAGCCCGACAGCTTGATGGAGTTCAGACGCATGGAGAGCAGTCCCGGCGGGTCGCAGCGGGGGTGCCGCGAGTCGCCTAAGTCATTGATTTATTTGGGGAATTCCACGCGTACGCGGACTTCTGGCGAGGCGCGATGATACCATCGCGCCCTGTTGCGGCAGCCTGCCGAAACCCTCTCAAAACGTGACGTCCCGCCCCATGGTCAAGCCAGCCAAGTTGTCCAAGTTGTCTTCGAAGATCGCCCCGCCCACGGCCCCGCTGCAGATGCGCGAGAAGCCGGCGAAGCCGCCGTCGATGCCGAGCAAGCAGCTCGACGTGTTCCCGAACCCGAGCCCGAAGCGCGACTATGCGATCCAGTTCCAGGTGCCCGAGTTCACCTGCCACTGCCCGCTGACCGGCCAGCCGGATTTCGCGCACTTCACGATCGACATGATTGCGGACAAGCTCTGCGTCGAACTGAAGAGCTTGAAGATGTACATGTGGAGCTTCCGCAACGAGGGCGCGTTCCACGAGAAGGTCACGAACGACATCCTCGACGACATCGTGAAGGCCACCGACCCGCGCTTCATCCGCATCACGGCGAAGTGGTACGTGCGCGGCGGGATCTACACCAACGTGGTGGCGGAGCACCGCAAGAAGGGCTGGAAGCCGCAGGCGGTGGTGCAGATGCCTTCGCACGGGGCTGCTACCGGGCTGGCTTGATCGGCTCGGCGCGTTGCGGCGCGTTGCGGCGGGTGGCCGCAGGGGGCTGGGGGCTCATGCTGGGGCGGTCGACGGGCCCCCGGGGGCCCGTCGACTCCACTGCGAAGATCGGCTTTGGGGATGCATCGGCAAACTCCCTCCGCTCACTTCGTTCGCTGTGGTCAAACAGTGCCGATGAGTCAGTCCACGAAGCGCGCTGGCGCGCGCCATCCCCAAAGCCGATCTTCTCCGTCGCCCCAGAAATCGCCCCCAGCCCCCTGCGGCCACCCGCCCCAACGCGCAGCACCACCCGCTCTTGTGGGGGGAAAAGATTGAACAGACCGACGAAGCATGCGAGCGCTCGCGTGCTTCGTCGGTCTGTTCAATCTTTTCCCCCTCCACCCAAAGAGCGAGCGGTGCTGGCAAAGGCGCGGGTGGGGAGGCTGTGGCGCGCCAATAAGGAGGGGGCGCTGGAGCTGGCTGGCTTCGTGGCCCGCGTGCGCAGCACGCTTCGTGAACTGACTGTCGCCGACTGTTTGACCACAACGAACGAAGTGAGTGGAGGGACTTTCGGCGACGGGCCATGAAGCCAGCCAGCGGAGGGAAGTCCTCGGCCCCCGGGGGCCGAGGACCGTGCCCGACGGCGCGCCACAGCCTCCCCACCCGCGCCTTTGCAAGCAAGAACCGATAATCAACAACATGAACCCGCTGCTCGAAAAGCTCCACCCCTACCCGTTCGAGCGGCTGCGCGCCCTCACCCGCGACATCACCCCCAACCCGGCATACAAGCCCATCAGCCTGGGCATCGGCGAGCCTCGCCATGCCACGCCGCAGCTGATCCTCGATGCCTTGTCGGCCCACTTCGACGGCCTCGCCAGCTACCCCGCCACCGCCGGCGACATCGCGCTGCGCCAGGCCTGCGCCGACTGGGTCGAGCGCCGCTATGGCGTCACGCTCGATGCCGCCACGCAGGTGCTGCCGGTCAACGGCTCGCGCGAGGCGCTGTTCGCGCTGGCCCAGACCCTCATCGACCCGACCCGCGCCGGCGCCACCGTCGTCTGCCCGAATCCGTTCTATCAGATCTACGAGGGCGCAGCCCTGCTCGCCGGCGCGCAGACCTTCTTCGCCAACAGCAACCCGGCCCGCAACTTCGCGGCCGACTGGGCGCAGGTGCCCGACGAGGTCTGGGCACGCACGCAGCTGCTGTACGTCTGTTCGCCCGGCAACCCGACCGGCGCGGTGATGCCGCTCGACGAATGGAAGCGGCTGTTCGCGCTGAGCGAGCGCTTCGGCTTCGTGATCGCGTCCGACGAGTGCTACTCCGAGATCTACTTCCGCGAAGACCCGCCGCTCGGCGCGCTCGACGCCGCGCGACAGCTCGGCCGGCACGACTTCCGCAACCTCGTCGTGTTCACCAGCCTGTCCAAGCGCTCCAACGTGCCGGGCATGCGCTCCGGCTTCGTCGCCGGCGACGCGGCCGTGCTGAAGCAGTTCCTGCTGTACCGCACCTACCACGGCAGCGCGATGAGCCCGATGGTGCAGCAGGCCAGCATCGCCGCCTGGCGCGACGAGGACCATGTGGTCGACAACCGCGAACAGTACCGCCGCAAGTTCGCGCAGGTCACGCCGCTGCTGGCCGAGGTGCTCGACGTGCGCCTGCCCGACGCCGGCTTCTACCTGTGGGCCGCCGTGCCCCGGGGCGACGACGTGGCCTTCGCCCGCGGGCTGCTGGCTCAATACAATGTCGCGGTGCTGCCGGGCAGCCTGCTGGCACGCGAAGCGCAGGGCCTGAACCCGGGCGCGGGCCGCGTCCGGCTGGCCCTGGTGGCCGAGGTCGCCGAATGCCTCGAAGCCGCAGAACGCATCGTTTCCTTCGTCAAATCCTTGTGATTCCGAGAACCCCATGAGCCAACAGCAACTGCAAAGCGTCATCGACCTCGCCTGGGAAGGCCGCGCCCAGATCACCGCCGTCAATTCGCCCGAGGTGCGCGAAGCGGTCGAATCGGTGATCGCCGACCTGAACAAGGGCCGCATCCGCGTCGCCGAGCGCGAGGCCGTCGGCCAGTGGAAGGTCAACCAGTGGGTCAAGAAGGCGGTGCTGCTGTCGTTCCGCCTGAACGACAACCAGCTGATGCATGCCGGCGAACTCACCTTCTTCGACAAGGTCAAGACCAAGTTCTCCCACATCAGCGACGAAGAAGTGCGCGCCGCCGGCGTGCGCGTGGTGCCGCCGGCCGTCGCGCGCCACGGCAGCTACCTCGCGAAGAACGTCATCCTGATGCCGTCGTACGTCAACATCGGCGCCTATGTCGACGAAGGCACGATGGTCGACACCTGGGCCACCGTCGGCTCGTGCGCCCAGATCGGCAAGAACGTGCACCTGTCGGGCGGCGTCGGCATCGGCGGCGTGCTGGAGCCACTGCAGGCCAACCCGACCATCATCGAGGACAACTGCTTCATCGGCGCCCGCTCCGAAGTGGTCGAAGGCGTCATCGTCGAGGAGAACTCGGTGATCTCGATGGGCGTCTACATCGGCCAGAGCACCAAGATCTACGACCGCGCCACCGGCGAGGTCAGCTACGGCCGCATCCCGTCCGGCTCGGTGGTGGTCAGCGGCAACCTGCCGAGCGCCGATGGCAAGTACAGCCTGTACTGCGCCGTCATCGTCAAGCGCGTCGACGCCCAGACCCGCGCCAAGACCAGCATCAACGAACTGTTGCGCGCCTGACCCGCGCACCCGCCGGCCGGCGTGCCATGATGCCTTCCTCCGTTCAACAAGGTCCCGAAAGGACACAGCGATGACAGCCTCCACCGGCGGCAACATGGAACGCGTGCTGCGGATGATGGCCGACAAGGGCGCCTCCGACGTCTACCTGTCGGCCAACACGCCGATCCTGATCAAGATCAACGGCCAGATCCTGCAACTGAGCGACCAGCCGCTCACCGCCACGCAGCCCCGCCAGCTGCTGGCCGAGCTGCTCACGCCGACCCAGCTCGAAGACCTGGAAGACACCGGCGAGCTGAACGTCGGCATCGGCTTGTCGGGCGTCGGCAGCTTCCGGCTCAGCGCGTTCCGCCAGCGCGGCTCGATCGCCGCGGTGTTCCGCTGCATCCCGCACGACATCCCGGCGCTCGGCAGCCTGAACCTGCCGCAGGTGCTGAACACGCTGGTGCTGGAGAAGCGCGGCCTGATCCTGATGGTGGGCGCCACCGGCACCGGCAAGAGCACCACGCTCGCGTCGATGCTGGAGCAGCGCAACCAGCAGATGGCCGGCCACATCCTGACCATCGAGGACCCGATCGAGTTCATGTTCAGCAACAAGCGCTCGGTGGTGAACCAGCGCGAGGTCGGCCGCGACACGCAGTCGCTTCAGGTCGCGCTGAAGAACGCGCTGCGCCAGGCGCCCGACTGCATCTACATCGGCGAGATCCGCGACCGCGAGACGATGACGATGGCGATCTCGTACTCGCTGTCGGGCCACCTGGTGGTGTCGACGCTGCATGCGAACAACAGCTACCACGCGCTCGGCCGGATCCTGTCGTTCTACTCGCCCGAATCGCGCCCCGCGCTGCTGGCCGACCTGGCCGCCGGCCTGCGCGCGGTGGTCTCGCAGCGGCTGGTGCGCGCCACGGCCGGCGGACGCCGCCCGGCGGTCGAGGTGCTGCTGAACACCAAGCTGGTGTCCGAGCTGATCGAGCAAGGCGACTTCAACGGCGTCAAGGAAGCGATGGAGAAGTCGATGGCCGAAGGCTCGCAGAGCTTCGAGTCCGACCTGGCCCGCCTGATCACCGAAGGCGTGATCACCCGCGACGAAGGCCTCGCCTTCTCCGATTCGCCGACCAACCTGATGTGGCGCCTGGCCAACGACACCGAGCCGGTGTCGCGCCAACTGCCGAAGAAGGAAGAGACCGACGACCAGCCGACCTTCACCGAGATCACGCTGGACGTGCACGACGACCGCAACACCGGGTTCTCCACCCGCTTCTGATGTCCCGCACGCTTGAACTGACCGAAGCCCTGATCAGCCGCCGCTCCGTCACCCCCGATGACGGCGGCTGCCAGGCGCTGCTGATCGAACGGCTCGCGCCGCTGGGCTTCGAGTGCGAGACGATCGAGAGCGGCCCGGCCGATTTCCGCGTCACCAACCTGTGGGCGCTGCGGCGCGGCCGGGGCTCGGGAAGCAAGGGCAAGCAGCTGATGTTCGCCGGCCACACCGACGTGGTGCCGACCGGCCCGCTGGCGCAGTGGCAGAGCGACCCGTTCGTGCCGACGCACCGCGGCGGCAAGCTCTACGGGCGCGGCGCGGCCGACATGAAGACCTCGATCGCCGCGATGGTGGTTGCGATCGAGGAATTCGTCGCGACACACGGCGAGCACTGCGGCGGCATCGCGCTGCTGATCACCAGCGACGAAGAAGGCCCGGCGCTCGACGGCACGGTCAAGGTCTGCGAGCTATTGAAGCAGCGCGGCGAGCGCATCGACTACTGCATCGTCGGCGAGCCGACCTCGCTGTCGACGCTGGGCGACATGATCAAGAACGGCCGGCGCGGTTCGCTGTCGGGCAAGCTGACGGTGCATGGCGTGCAGGGCCACATTGCGTACCCGCACCTGGCCGACAACCCGATCCACCGTGCCGCCCCGGCGCTGGCGGCGCTCGGCGCGGTCGAATGGGACCGCGGCAACCGCTACTTCCCGGCCACCAGCTGGCAGATGTCGAACATCCATGGCGGCACCGGCGCCGGCAACGTGATCCCCGGCGAGGTGGTGGTCGACTTCAACTTCCGCTTCTCGACCGAATCGACGCCCGAGTCGCTGAAGTCGCGCGTGCAGGCGGTGCTCGATGCGCACGGGCTGCGCTACGACCTGGCCTGGACGCTCGGCGGCGAGCCGTTCCTGACGCCGATCGGCGAGTTGAGCGAAGCAATGACCGCGGCGATCCTCGCCGAGACCGGCGTGCGCACCGAGCTGTCGACCACCGGCGGCACCTCCGACGGCCGCTTCATCGCCAGGATCTGCCCGCAGGTGGTCGAGTTCGGACCGCTGAACGCCAGCATTCACAAGATCGACGAGAACGTCGAGGTCGCGAGCCTCGACCCGTTGAAGAACATCTACCGGCGCACGTTGGAAGGCCTGCTGCTATGAAGTTGATCGATCTCATCACCGCGCAGAGCGCCCGCCTCAAGACGGCGGGCGTTTCGTTTGGGCACGGCACCACCAACGCCTTCGACGAATCGGCCTGGCTGGTGCTGTGGGCGCTGGGCATGCCGCTCGACGCGCTCGAAGAGCAGGCGCAGCGCGAGCTGTCGGCCGACGAGGAAGCGACCGCGCTCGCGCTGGTCGACGAGCGCATCCGCTCGCGCCGCCCGGCCGCCTACCTGACCCGCGAAGCCTGGCTGCAGAACGTGCCGTTCTATGTCGATGAGCGCAGCATCGTGCCGCGCTCGTTCATCGCCGAACTGCTGGTCGACGGCGAGGGAGAAGGCACGCTGGACGCCTGGCTGTCCGACCAGACGCACACCGTGCTCGACCTGTGCACCGGCAACGGCAGCCTCGCGGTGATCGCCGCGCTGGCCTACCCCGACGTGGTGGTGGACGCGGCCGACATCTCCGACGATGCGCTGGCGGTGGCCCGCATCAACGTCGACAGGCACAAGCTCGGTCGGCGCATCACGCTGCTGCAATCGGACCTGCTGGCGAACGTCGGCGGGCCGTACGACCTGATCCTGTGCAACCCGCCGTACGTCAACAGCACCAGCATGGCGGCGCTGCCGGAGGAATACCGCCACGAGCCGGCGCTGGCGCTGGCCGGCGGCGACGACGGCATGGACCTGGTGCGCCGCATCCTGCGCGAGGCACCGGCGAAGATGACCGCCGACGCGGTGCTGCTGCTGGAGATCGGCAACGAGCGGCCGCACTTCGAGCATGCGTTCCGCAAGCTCGAAGTGGCCTGGCTGGATACCAGCGCCGGCGACGACCAGGTCTTGCTGGTGACTCGCGAAGCGCTCGCGCGCTGGAACCGCTAGACGGCGGCCAATGCGCGCTCGAAATCCGCGCGCAGATCCTCATGATCCTCAATCCCCACCGACACGCGGATCAGCGAATCCGCGATGCCCATCGCTTGCCGCCGCTGCGCGCCCATCTCCCAGAAGATGGTGTGCGCAACGGGGATCGCGAGCGTGCGGTTGTCGCCCAGGTGGCTCGACTTGATCACCACGTCCAGCGCGTCGAGGAAGGCCAGGCAGTCGCGCGCATCGTCGAGCTCGAAGCTCATCAGCGCGCCGCCGGCCTTGAACCAGCGCTTCGCGTTGGCGTGCTGCGGATGGCTTTCGAGCCCGGGGTGGTTCACGCGCTTGACGCCCGGCTGCGCGGCCAGCCAAGTGGCCAGGCGCAGCGCGTTGTCGCAGGCGCGGTCCATGCGCAGCGCGAGCGTCTCGGCGCCGGTGGCGATGCGGTGCGCCGCGTCGGCCGCCAGCGTCGCGCCGATGTCGCGCAGCCCGCGCTTGCGGATCTGCAGCAGGCCCCAGCCGCGCGGCTCGCCCTTCTTGTACGGATCGGCGATGTTGGCGAAGCGGCTCCAGTCGAACACACCGGTGTCGGTGACCGCGCCGCCCAGCGCGTTGCCGTGGCCGCCGATCGACTTCGTCAGCGAATTGACGACCAGCCCGGCACCCACCGTCTTCGGGCGGAACAGGTAGGGCGTCGTCATCGTGTTGTCGACCACGTACAGCAGCCCGCGCTCGCCGCACAGCCGTCCGATCGCTTCCAGGTCGGCCACCTGCGTGCCGGGGTTCGCGATGGTCTCGACGAAGACCAGCCGCGTGCGCGGCGTGATCGCGCGTTCGACTTCGGCCGCGTCGGTCGCGTCGACCAGCGTCAGCCCGCAGCCCAGGCCTTCGAGCGTGTTCAGCAGGCTGGCGGTGTTGCCGAACAGGAAGCGGCTCGCGACGATGTGGTCGTCGCGTTTCAGCAGCGCCAACATCAACGAAGCGATGGCCGCCATGCCGGTGGCGAAGCTGACCGTGCCGACGCCGTCTTCCAGCATCGTCAGCTTGGTTTCCAGCGCCACGTTGGTCGGATTGCCCTGGCGCGCGTACACATGCCCGCTGCGTTCGCCCTTGAAAACCGACACCAGTTCACGCGCCGTGTCGTAGCCGAAGGCCGACGACGGGTGCAGCGGCTTGTGCGTGGCACCATGCTCGACGCCGCCGCGGCGATCCGCGTGCAGCAGCCGGGTGGTCAGGCCCTCGGTGGCGCCGTTTCCCATGCCCTTTTCCATGCTTTTTTCCCGTTGGTGAGTTACCCATGATTGTCATCAAGAACGTCACGCTGCGCCGCGGCACCAAGATCGTGCTGCAGGACGCGAGCGTCACGCTGCAGCCCGGCGAGAAGGTCGGCCTGGTCGGGCGCAACGGCGCCGGCAAGTCCTCGCTGTTCTCGTTGCTGACGCACCGGCTGCAGTCCGATGCCGGCGACGTGTCGATCCCGCCGCGCTGGCTGGTCGGAGAGGTCGCGCAGTCGATGCCGGAAACCGACGATTCGGCCACCGACTACGTGCTCGAAGGCGACACCCGGCTGAATGCCGCGAATGCCGCGCTGGCCGCGGCCGAGGCAGCCGACGACGGCCATGCGATGGCCGAGGCGCACCAGCTGATCGCCGAGGCCGGCGGCTTCGAGGCCCGCCCGCGCGCGCAGGCGCTGCTGATGGGCCTGGGCTTCCGCGTCGACCAGGTCGACGATCCGGTCAACAGCTTCTCCGGCGGCTGGCGCATGCGGCTGCAGCTGGCGCGCGCGCTGATGTGCCCGGCCGACCTGATGCTGCTCGACGAGCCCACGAACCACCTGGACCTCGACGCGCTGGTGTGGCTGGAGGCTTGGCTGCAGCGCTACGAGGGCACGATGATCGTGATCAGCCACGACCGCGAGTTCCTCGACGCGATCACCAAGGTGACGCTGCACCTCGACGAGACCCGGCTGACCCGCTACACCGGCAACTACACCGCGTTCGAGGAAATGCGCGCCGAGCGGATGATGCAGGCGCAGGCCAACTTCGCGAAGCAGCAGGAGCGCATGGCCCACCTGCAGAAGTTCATCGACCGCTTCAAGGCCAAGGCCAGCAAGGCCAAGCAGGCGCAGAGCCGCGTGAAGGCGCTGGCGCGCATGGAGAAGCTCGGGCCGGTGCTGACCAGCAGCGATTTCCAGTTCGAGTTCCGCGAGCCGGTCTCGCTGCCCAACCCGATGCTGGCGTTCTCGGTGATGTCGTGCGGCTATGCCGGCGTGCCGATCGTCAGCAACGTGAACCGCTCGGTGCTGGCCGGCCAGCGCATCGGCATCCTCGGGGCCAACGGCCAGGGCAAGTCGACGCTGGTGAAGACCATCGCGAAGGAGATCCCGCTGGTGGCCGGCGAGGTCACCGAGGGCAAGGGGCTGTCGATCGGCTACTTCGCGCAGCAGGAACTCGACGTGCTGTCGCTCGACGACGGCCCGCTGATGCACATGATCCGCCTCGCGCGCGACGTCGGCCCGCAGGCGCGCGAGCAGGAGCTGCGCGACTTCCTCGGCTCGTTCCGCTTCGTCGGCGAGATGGTCACGCAGGCGGTAGGCTCGCTGAGCGGCGGCGAGAAGGCGCGGCTGGTGCTCGCGATGCTGGTGTGGCAGCGCCCCAACCTGCTGCTGCTCGACGAGCCGACCAACCACCTGGACCTGACCACCCGCGAGGCGCTGTCGATGGCACTGAACGAGTTCGAAGGCACGGTGATGCTGGTGAGCCACGACCGCGCGCTGCTGCGCGAGGTGTGCGACGAGTTCTGGCTGGTCACCGGTGGCGCGGTGAAGCCGTTCGACGGCGACCTGGACGACTACCAGAAGTGGCTGCTCGAGACCTCGCGCGAGATGGCGAAGGAAGCGCGCGAGGCCGGATCGGCGAAGGCCAAGGCCAGGAAGGCGGAGGCCGCCGCGGCCGCCGCAGTGGCCAACCCGCCGAAGGCCGGCAAGGACGACCGCAAGGCCGGCGCGCAGCTGCGACAGAAGGCCGCCGAGCAGACGAAGCCGCTGCGCACCGAGCTGGCGACGCTCGAGAAGCGCATCGCGACGCTGACGCAGGAGAAGACCAACATCGCCGAAGCCTCGGGCCGCGCCGACCTGAGCCCGGCGCAGCGCGTCGAGCAGGGCAAGCGGCTGAAGCAGCTGGGCGACGAGCTCGAAGCCGCCGAAGGCCGCTGGCTCGAGGTGACTGGCGAACTGGACGCGCTGGGCGCCTGAGCTTCGCGCCGCCGCACGCGGCTTCCGGTCGCCGGCGCAAACGACGGGGCTCGCCGCCTATCGTTCGTTCCCATGATGGCCCTCCAGAAAGCGCAGACAGGCGACCGGTCCGGCAGCAACGCGGGGCAGCGCAACGGCGCCGCGCTCGTCGCCGAGCCGACCGCCCCGCCGACGGTCAACCCGGCCTTGCTCGGGCGCTTTCGCGCACTGATCGACGAGGTGACCGACGAGCTGATGCAGGGTCGCAGCGGCGACCGCAACAGCTTCCGCGCCGATGCGATCACGCTGCTGATGGCGACGACGAAGGAAGTCGACGGGCCGGCCGATGGCGTCGAGAGCCCACTGAGCTACCTGCTGCGCGAGGAGCAGCAGAAGGCGGTCGCGCTGCTCGGCCAGCCGGCCGAATCCGACCACACGCTCATGTTCATGAAGGTCTGAGGCCCGCGATGTCCATCAACGAGATCAAGCGCCCGGGCCTGCCGGGACTGCCGCGCCCGAGCCTGAACCGCCCCGGCCTGCCATCGCCGACCGCCACCCCGCAGGGTGCTCGCAGCCGCGGCAGCAACGCCGCCAGCGATGCCTTGCCCACGCGCGCGGCGTCGCGTGCTTCGGCACGTTCGCCGGCACGGCCGGACAGCGCCACGAGCATTGCCGCGAACGTCGGCAAGCTGTTTGACAGCGGGGCCTTGCCGCTGCGCGAGAAGGTGCCGTCCGCGGTCGTGAAACAGGTGCTGCTGTCTGCAGCCCGCAAGGTGCTCGACCTGTCCAGGGCTTTTCCGCAGCGGGCTGCCTAGCATTCGACGCGCTTTCCTCCAAAGGGTGAGGCGGCGTCCTCGATCGCGTCGTTCATGTTGAGGATGCGGTGCAGCGGCGCGCAATTCTGCAGAAAGTGAGGAGCCGGAGGGCAGCCGGTTTGACTAGCATCGCGCCGCGTGCCCGGGCAGTTGGGGCTTCTTCAATCGAACCTTGGGGGCCTTCCATGGCGCATCACGTCGCATCCGGCTTCGCTCGCAGTCCCATCTCTCGAATGCCTTGTCAGACGAGGAATCCCTCGCATAGACTGGCCGCCACCGACAGAAGAGCGCTTCGCGCCACGTCGAAGACCAGCATGACCAGAGGGAGGGCCGCGTGATACGGCGAATACTGAGTTCAGTGACTTCAATTCCGCAGAGCAGGCCCGAGCCGATAGTTCGCGCTCGTTAGGTCCGGGGTCGTTTCCTCCATTTCATCAAGCCATGCCGACTTGCATCGGGCAAACGCCTCGATGTGCAGTGGCGCGGCTGCATGCGTCTCATCAGGCCATCCCCTCTCATGTCCAACAGATCACTAGCTATGCCAGGCCCGTTCAAGCGACCGTTCGGGGAGAACTTCATGTCATTGGAACGGGCGCCCCTGTGGTGTGGGGTGAGAGGCATCGTGTTGTCGGTGCTGATGAGCATCTTGTCGCTGCTAGGGACGATGGCCCACGCGAGCGATCAGGTCGACTCGACCGGCTTTGAACCCAACGGAGGCGGCTGCATCACGCAGCTGGGCACGGGCGAGCCGACCGGCTTCTGTGGCCCCAGGGGAAGCTTCAACGAGCAGTGCGGCGCCTTCTGGCGTTCGGTGACGGGCGACCCGAGCGTCTGGGGAGAAGGCTTGGGCTATGGATCGCTGTGCTTCGGCAGCGGCAGCGGCAATGGGCGCATCACCAACTCCATTCCATACCTGCAGCCGGTGTGCCCGGGCGATGCCCTGCTCACCGGCAGCACCTGCACCTGCCGCCCCGGGACCGGGGCCGACCCGACCCACAAGCAATGCTGGCCCGTGGTCGACGTGACGCTGCCGCACGACTGCCCCCTGTGCGAACTGCTGCGCGGCAACCCGATCGTGCCGCTGCGCGGGGTCAAGAAGGATTTCGTCGACACCGGCCTGCGCGTGGGGCACCTGCCGCTGACCCTCACCTACGACAGCACCGGTCGCGCACCGGGCGTGCAGCGCGAGACGGCCACCGCAGTGTTGCGCCCGGGCCTGGGCGAGCTGTGGTTCAGCAGCCTGCACCGGCGCCTCGTGCCGCAGGCCGACACCAACGTCGTGGCGCAACGCGGCGACGGCCGGGCGCTGGGCTTCCATGCGTTGGGCGGTGGCAACTTTGCCGCGGTGGCCGGCCGGGCCGACCGCTTGACGGCGCAGCAGACCGCCGGCCAGACGACATGGCAGTACGTCAACGCGCAGGACAACAGCCGCGAGCTGTATGACGCATCGGGGCAGCTGACATCGATCACGTGGAGCGACGGTGCGCGCGTTAACTTCACCTACAGCACCGCGACCTGGGGGACGGTGTACATCGAGGGCCAGACGGTCGTGCTGAGCGGCACGAACCGCGTGCGCTTTGGCAATTGGTATTGGATCGAGAAGACGGTGACGGGCAGTTTCGAGTGCGCCAGATGGGTCTTCGGCTACGACCCGGACGCGCAGCATTACAAGCTATGCCAGGTTGCCACCGTGACTCCGGCCGATGCGCCGGCCGGCGGCTACCTGCTGAGCGCGCAGGACGAGCGCGGGCGCAGCATCTCGTTCCGCTACGACGCAGAGGGCCGCATCGCGCGCATCGAGGATCCGGCAGGGCAGGCCATCGTGTTCGCCTACGATGCGCTGGGCAACCTGGAGACGGTGGGCTGGCCCGACGGCCGGGTGCGCCGCTTCGTCTACGAGAACACGACGCTGCCGTGGGCACTGACTGGCGTGGTGGACGAGGCCGCCGCCCGGTATGCGAGCTTCGGTTACTTCGCAGACGGCCGCGCGGTGAGCACCGAGCTGGCCGGCGGGGTCAACCGCTATGCGGCCAGCTACGTGAGCGCGCCGCAGGCGACGGTGACGGAGGCGTACGACATCCCGCGCCAGCTGATCATCCGCACGCATGCCTGGACGGCACCGCAGGGCACGGTGGTGACGAACCCGAACGGATCGAGCGCGGAACTTGGCGCGACCAGCGTGAACGGCAAGACCTACCTGTCGGGGCAGAGCCAGGCGGCGGGCGCGGGCTGCACGGCGAGCACGAGCGGGCAGGCGCTGGACGCCAACGGCAACCCGTTGAGCCGCGACGACTTCAACGGCACGCGCAGCTGCTACGTGCATGACGCGAGCCGTTTCCTGCAGACCGACCTGGTCGAGGGCATGGCGCAGAGCGCGGACTGCGCGGCGGTGACGCCGGCCGGGGCCACGCTGCCGGCGGGGGCCCGCAGGACGACGACGCAGTGGCACCCGGACTGGAGTTTCGCCACCAAGGTGGCAACGCCGAGGCAGATCACGACGAGCGTCTACAACGGCCAGCCCGATCCATTCAACAGCAATGCCACCGCGAGCTGCGAGCCGGGGACGGCGCTGCTGCCGGATGGCAAGCCGATCGTGGTGCTGTGCAAGCAGGTGGTGCAGGCGACGACGGATGCCGACGGGCACCTGGGCTTCAGTGCCGGGTTGCAGGCGGGCGTGGCCAACCGGGTGTCGACATGGACCTACGACGCCTTCGGCCAGGTGCTGACCGCGACCGGGCCGCGCACGGCCGTGAACGACACGACGACCACCGCCTATTACGGCGACACCACGGCCGACCACACACTGAGCGACCGCCGCACGGTGACGAACGCGGCCGGCGAGGTGACGACCTTCGACCGGTACGACAAGTACGGCAACGTGCTGCAGAGCACCGACGCCAATGGCATCGTCACGCTGAACACGTATGACGCCCGCCAGCGGCTGCTGACACGCAGCGTCGGCGGCGAGACCACGACCTACACCTACGACGCGGTGGGGCAGCTCACGAAGGTCACGCAGGCCGACGGCAGCTGGGTCGGCTACGAGTACGACGACGCGCACCGGCAGGTGGCGGCGAAAGATCACCTCGGCAACCGCATCGACTACCAGCTGGACAACGCGGGCAGCAAGACCGGCGAGAGCGTGAAGGATCCGTCGGGGCAGTTGAGGCGAAGCATGGCGCGTTTGATGGACGCGCTCGGCCGCCTGCAGCAGACCAGCGGCGCGGAGTGAAGCACATGAACAACAACATGAAGCACCTGTACACGCTGGTCGCAGCCACCTGCCTCGCGAACCTCGCCGCGGCTCAATCGCTGCCGCCCCCGCCCGTCTCGCCGACGCCGGTGATGACCTATGAGTACGATGCCCAGGGCAACCGCACCAAGGTCACGCAGGGTGCAGGCACAGGGACCGGCGCGCTGAACCTGCAGACCACGGCGACCTTCGACAAGCTGGGCCGGCTCAAGGATGCGACCGATCCGAAGAACGGCAAGACGCAGTTCCAGTACGACGGCGGCGATCGAACGACGCAGGTGACCGACCCGCGCAACCTCGTCACGCAGTACCCGCGCAACGGCTTCGGCGACGCCACCCAGCTGATCAGCCCGGACACGGGCCAGTCGACCTACACCTACGATGAGGCCGGCAATGTCCTCACGCGCGTCGACAGCCGCAGCGTCACCGAGACCTACGCCTACGATGCCGTGGGGCGGCTGACGCAGGTGGTCTACAGCCAGGCGGGCCAGGCACCGCAGACAGTGAGCTGGAGCTGGAGCCTGACCGGCGCCGACTACACGAACAGCATCGGCCGGCTCAGCCGCACGGACCATCCGGGCGGCTCATCGCGCTTCAAGTACGACCCGCAGGGTCGGGTCACGGAGACGGTGCAGACGGTGAATGCGGCGGCAGGCGCGAACAGCATGCCGGTCACCACGACCGTCAAGTACGGCTACACGCTGGGCCGGCTGACCAGCATCACCTACCCGTCGGGACGCAAGCTCACGTTCGTCTACACGAACGGGCAGGTGACGGGGCTGAGCCTGGCGCCGGACGAGGCGGGCACGACCGCACCGCTGCTGAGCCAGATCCAGTGGGAGCCGTTCGGCGGGGTCAGCAGCTGGAACTGGAACATGGCGGGCGGAGGCCAAGTAGCGCACCAGCGCTTCTACGACCAGAGCGGGCGCATCGTGCGCTACCGGCTGGGCGATGTGTTCCGCGATGTGAGAGCCTGTCAGTAATTTTGTGTGCGAGGCATAGCATGACGACCAGGAGCATGTATGCCAAGCAAGACGAAGACGAAGAACGAGGCGATCGCTGCGAGGACGGCGGTGCTG
>NZ_LMDM01000036.1 GCF_001425825.1 Rhizobacter sp. Root1238 | reverse complement strand
GAGCAAACGAAATGGGGAATTCACTACGGTGGTCTGTCCGCTGCTGACGGCAGATAGCCCGGATCGTCCCTCCATCCCGACACCCTCATCCGCTGCGTCTGGGGGTGCAGTCGGAACATACAAGCCCGGATGCCAATCCGGGGGCGTTTCTCGCGACGGATGATTCCCGGATTGGCATCCGGGCTACGGCTGCTGCAGGCCGCGCAGCCAATGGCGCAAGGCGCCGGCATCGAACGGCTTCTGGAGGAACGGCCAGCCGCCATCCGCTTGCGATGCGAAGGCCTCCAGCGGCATGCCCGACATCAGCGCGACGCGCAGCTGCGGCCAGCGGGTCGCGACCGTGCGGGCCAGCTGCACACCGCCCATGCCGTCGCCCAGGCGCACGTCCGACAGCATCAGCTGCGGCAACAAGCCCTGGTCCAGCGTGTGCAGCGCCTGCTCGGCGCTGGCCACCGCGTGCACGCGGCAGCCTGCGCTCGACAGCATCTCCGTCACCGTGTGGCGAAACGCGTCGTCGTCGTCGACCAGCAGCACCGACGCTGCCGGGACGTCGGCCGCGATCGCCGGAGCGGCGGCCGGCATCGGCCGGGCAGAGCCCGCCTCGAGCGCAAACCGCAGCGTCACGCTCGTCCCCTCGCCGACCCGGCTCGCCAGCGCAACGCGCCCGCCCGATTGCCGCACGAAACCGTACACGATCGACAGCCCGAGCCCGCTGCCTTCGCCGTCCGCCTTGGTCGTGAAAAACGGCTCGAACACCTTCTCGCGCAGCGCCTCCGGAATGCCGCTGCCGGTGTCGGTGACGCGCAGTTCGAGTTCGCCGCCTTCCACCCGCGTCGCGATCTCCAGCCGCCCGCCGCCCGGCATTGCGGCCGCGCTGTTGATCACCAGGTTCAGCAGCGCGTTCTCCAGCTGCCCGCGGTCCAGGTGCACCCGGGCATCGCCGGCGTGCAGCGTCAGCGCCACCTGCACCGCGTCGCCGGCGCTGTAGTCGATCAGGTCGACCATCTCCTCCACCATCGCATCCACCGCGACCGGCTCCGCCTGCAGCGGCTGCCGCCGCGCGAACGCAAGCAGGCGCCGCGTCAGTGCGCTCGCGCGCTCGGCGGCGCGGCCGGCGCGCTGCAGCTGCGCGCGGCCGGCGGCATCGAGTCCCGCCTGCGATTCCAGCAAGCCCAGCGTGCCGACGATCGTGCCCAGGTGGTTGTTGAAATCGTGCGCGACGCCCCCGGTCAGCTGGCCCAGCATCTCCAGCCGCAGCGCGTGCTGCAGCTGCACCTCGATCGCGCGGCGCTCGGTCAGGTCGGTGACGAGGCTCACGACGCCGCCGTCGGGCATCGCGCGGCTGCGCACGTCGTAGACGCGGTTGTCCGGCAGGTAGAGCTCGACGTGCGCATGCGCGGTGAACGGCGGCAGCGCGCCGGCGGCCAGCGTCTGCCGCTCGGTCAGGCCCGGCGCGCTCCACGCGATGCCGCCCGACAGCTGCGCCATCAGCTGCCGCGGCGGCTGGCCCGCGGCCGGCCGCACGCCGTGCACGGCGAGCATGCGTTCGAGCGGCTCGTTCCACAGCCGCAGCCGGCCGTCGCGGTCGAACACCGCCAGGCCGTCGTTCATGCTGCTGTGCACCGCGGCCCGCAACTCGCCCTGCTGCCGCAGGTCGGCCACCAGCTGCTGCTTGGCCAGCAGGTTGTCGCGGAACACCTCGAAGGTGCGGGCCAGCGCACCCAGTTCGTCGCGCCTCGCGGTCGCCGGCGTGGCCACCGAGGTGTCGCCGCGCGCCAGCCGCGACATCACCGCGGTGATCCGCTCGACGCCGCCGACCAGCCGGTGCACATAGGCCGTCGCGCCGAGCGCGATCGCGCCGCACACCAGCGTCAGCAGCAGCAGCCCGGTCTTGCCGGACGCGATCGCGCGCGACACCTGTTCGCTGCGCGTCTGCGCGGTCTGGCGCAGCGTGTCGACGTGGCGCGAGACCTGCGCGCTCAGTTCGTCGGCATTGGTGCGCGTCAGCAGCACCAGCGAGCCGCTGCGGCCGTCGAGGTTGATCTGCTCGCTGCGCAGCCGCAGGATGCCGGCCGGGCCGATCGACAGCTCGCGCAGCGTCGCGCGGAACACGTCGCCGAGGCCGGCGTACGCGGCGCGCCGGTCGGCCGCGATCAGCAGCGCCTCGACATCGGCCTGCAGCCGCCCGAGCGTGGCCGGCGTGTCGACGCTCGCGCCCAGCACCAGGCTGGACCACACCTGCGTCAGCACCGGGTCGCCGTGGCGCGGCGGCGTGCCGCGGGCGTGCAGCCGGCTGCCGATGTCCTCCAGCCGCTCCATCTGCGTCTGCAGCCGCTGGCGCACCTGCTGGCGCATCTGCGTCAGCTCGGCCAGGCGCAGCAGGTTGATGTCGCCGCGGTCGATCAGCGGGTCGAGCCGGGCCTTCAGCGGGCTCTGGCCGTCGATCTCGCCGGAGCGCTGGCGGATCTCGCTGATCAGCCCGCGCGCGATCGTCGCGTTGGCGTCCAGGCTCTCCGGCGTGCGCGACTCGGCCAGGTTCGGCGCGGTGGCGGCCAGCCGCGTCGTGCGCTCGGCCAGTTCGAGCGCCTGCGCGATCTGCGGCAGCACCTCGCCTTCGTAGGCCGACAGCTCGCGCTGCGTGCGCTGCATGCCGAGCCAGCCGACGATCGTCAGCGCGATCGCCGCCGCCAGCAGGATCACGAAGGCCGCCATCAGCCGCGTGCGCACCCGCTGCGCGCGCGGTCCCACGCTGGCCGTCAGGTCATCAGGCGCTCGCATGGCCGGTGGTGACGGGAACGGCGAACACGTAGCCCAGCCCGCGCTCGGTGCAGATGTAGCGCGGGTGCTTCGGGTTCGGCTCGATCTTGCGGCGCACGCGCAGGATCAGCACGTCGACGCTGCGGTCGAACACCTCGGTCTCCAGGCTGCGCGTGTGCTCCAGCAGCTGGTCGCGCGTCCACACCTTGCCCGGCTGGCCGACGAAGGCCTCGAGCAGCCGGAACTCGGCCGGCGTCAGCGCGCAGGTGCCGCCGTCGGCGCCGCGCAGTTCGCGCTCGCGCAGGTCGAGCGTCCAGTCGCCGAACTGCAGTTGAGCGGCCGGCTCGCGCGGCTGAGGCGCCACGGCCGCGGGCTGCGTGCGGCGCAGCACCGCGCGCACATGGGCCAGCAGCTCGCGCGGGCTGAACGGCTTCACGAGGAAGTCGTCGGCCGCCAGTTCGAGCAGCAGCACGCGGTCCATCTCGTCGCTGCTGCCGCTGATCATGATGATCGGCAGCGCCGGGTGCCGCTCGCGCAGCCCGCGCGCGAGCGCCAGGCCGTGCTCGTCCTTCAGGCGCAGGTCGAGCAGCACCAGCGCATGCGGGGTGCCGTCCAGCGCGGCATGCAGGCCGACGCCGTCGCCGGCGGTGCTGACGTCGAAGCCGGATTGTGTCAGCGCGTCGTCGAGTGACGCGCGCAGGTCGGGGTCGTCGTCGACGACCAGGACACGGGGGCGGGCAGGTGCGACCGAAGGCATCCCGGCAGTGTGCACCGGGGGGGTGCGCCTAAAGGGATGGGGATTTTCCCGAGGCTCCGCCGAACCGCGCCTCGCCCTGCTTGCGGAACTCCTTCGGCGTCATCCCCTTGATCTCCAGGAAGCGCCGGTTGAAGTTCGCGACGTTGTTGAAGCCGGCGTCGTAGCAGACGTTCGTGATGTACCGATCCGTCTCCATCAGCAGCTGGCAGGCCCGCGTGACCCGCAGCCGGTTCACGAAATCGGTGAAGGTGTTGCCGGTGGCACGCCGGAAGTAGCGCGAGAACTGGCTCTCGCTCATGCCGACGCGCTTGCTCAGCTCGGCCATCGAGAACTGGCTGGCGCTGTTCTCGGTGATGTAGTCGACGATGGTGCTGATCTGCGCCAGCGAGGTGTCGTCGTCGAAGCTCTGCAGCGGCATGCTCGACAGCAGCCGGTAGTCGCTGCACTCCGACAGCTCGCCGAGGAACTCCAGGAACTCGGTGAAGCGCTTCAGCCCGTGCAGGCTGCGGATGCGCACCAGCCGCTCGCGCGCCCGGTCGCTCATGCCGAAGAACTCGATGCCGTGGCGCGCGCGCTCCAGCAGCGGCAGCACGTCGCGCAGGTCGGGAATGAGGTCGGTCGCGCGGCGCAGCGGTTCGTCGGAGAACTGCAGCACCACGTCGCGCAGCGGCACGCCTTCGGCCGGGATGTCGGTGGAAATCCAGTTGTGCGGCAGCCGCGGCCCGGTCAGCACCAGGTGGCCCGGCTCGAAATGCCCGATGTAGTCGCCGACGAACACCTTGCCGCGCGTCTCGATGATCAGGTGCAGCTCGTATTCCTCGTGGTAGTGCCAGCGCACCAGCGGGTTCGGCACGCCGTGCTCCAGGCAGCGCACGTAGCCATAGGTGCCTTCGGGCTCGTAGCCGAGCTTGGTGTCGCGCACGAAGTCGTGCTCGAGTTCGGGACTGCGGATCCGGTGGGTGTTCATCGCGGGGTCACAGGGATTCAACTCATCACGTTGCCGCCGTCGACGTTCAGCGTCTGCGCGGTGATGTAGGCCGATTCTCCACTGGCCAGGAAGACCGCGGCGCCGGCGATGTCGTCCGGCACGCCCATGCGGCCCAGCGGCACCGCCTTGCCGACCGCCGCCTTCTTCTCGCCCGGCTGCAGGTGCTCGTGGCGCGCGAACAGCGCATCGACCTGGCCCCACATCGGCGTGTCGACCACGCCCGGCGCGATGCCGTTGACGCGGATGCCGTGCGGCGCCATCGCGAGCGCGGCCGACTGCGTGTAGCTGATCACCGCCGCCTTGCTCGCGCAGTAGTGCGACACCAGCGCCTCGCCGCGGCGTCCGGCCTGCGATGCGAGGTTGATGATGCTGCCGCGCACGCCGCCGTCGACCATGCGGCGCAGCACCGCCTGCATCGTGAAGAACATGCCTTTGACGTTGACGTCGAAGAGGCGCTCATACATCGCCTCGTCCGAATCCAGCAGCGGCGCCAGGTCGAACACCGCGGCGTTGTTGAACAGCGTCGTGATCGGGCCGAGGCGTTCCTCCGCGCCAGCGACGAAGCGCGCGATGTCGTCGCTGCGCGCGACGTTGCCGCTCAGGTACTGGAAGCGGCCCGGGTGCTGTTCGGCCAGCGCCTGCAGGTCGGGCGGCGCGGCGGCCGGCAGGTCGACCGCGGTGCAGCGGGCGCCTTCGCGCAGGAAGGCCCGCGTCACCGCGAGGCCGATGCCGCCGCCGGCACCGGTCAGCAGCGCGTGGCAGTCGGCCAGGCGCCCGGTGCTCGTCAGGTCAGCCACGGCCGTTCTCCTTCAGGAAGGACTTCACCTCGGCATGCGCCTGCTGCAGCGCGGCCACCAGCCGCGCATCGCCGGCCAGCGGGCCCCACAGCACCGGGTCGCGGCTGAAGGCGGCCAGCGGGTCGGCACTCTCGAAGATCGCATGCGCGCTGGCCGCGTCCATGCCCTGGTCGTGGTAGGTGTAGCTCAGCTCGCCGCGGTGCCAGCGGCCGAGGAACTCGAAGAACAGCGCCGGCAGTTTCGCGACCGCCGCGATCGACGCGCCGCGGGCGAGGCACTCGCGGAAGGTCGGCCACAGGAACCCGGCGATCTTCGCGTAGCCGTCCATCGCGACGCGCTGGTTGGTGTCCTGCAGGTACGGGTTGCTGAAGCGGTCGATCACGACGTCGCGGTAGGCGGCGAGGTCCAGCGGGTAAGGCTTCTGCGACGCCTCCAGCGACGGGATCACGTCGTTCGTCACGTAGTCGAACGCCATCTTGCGGATCGCCGGGTGGGCCACGTCTTCGTGGATGTACTGGTAGCCGAGCAGCGTGCCGGCCCACGCGAAGCAGCTGTGGCTCGCGTTCAGGATGCGGATCTTGGCTTCCTCGTACGGCAGCACCGAGGCCACCATCTCGGCGCCGGCCTTCTCCCAGGCCGGGCGGCCGTTGATGAAGTGGTCCTCGATGACCCACTGGATGAAGCGCTCGCCCATCACCGGCGCGCCGTCGTCGACGCCGGTCGCGGCCTTCACGCGCGGCGCGATGTCGGGGAGCGGGCGCGGGGTGATGCGGTCGACCATGTCGTTCGGCGAACTGGTGTGCTGCTCGACCCAGGCGTGCAGCGCGGTCTCGCCGCGGCGCGCCAGGAAGTCGAGGAAGCCGGCGCGGAAGCGCTCGCCGTTGCCGCGCAGGTTGTCGCAGTTCAGCAGCGTCACCGGGCCGGCGTCGCGCCGGCGGCGCTCGGCGAGGATCGCGGCCATCGCGCCGTAGATCGTGCTGCGGGTGGTGCCCGCCAGGTCGCTGGCCAGGTCGGCGAAGCTGTCGTCGAGCCGGTTCTGGTCGTCGAGGTAGTAGCCGGCCTCGGTGACGGTGAACGAGATGATGCGGGTGGCCGCATCGGCGCCGATGTCGATCAGCCCGGACAGGTCGGGCGTGTACGGCACGATGCGGCGGATCGCGGTGATGCGCTCGTAGAAGCGCTCGCCGGCCGGCGACACCGTCTCCAGCGTGTAGGCGCCGCCCTGCGCCTGCAGCGCGGCGATGGTGTCGGCCATGTCGGGGCGCAGGTTGCCGCCGGCGATCTGCCAGCCGGTGTCGCCCTGGTCGATCAGCTTCTGCAGGTAGACGGCCTGGTGCGCGCGGTGGAACGAGCCGAGGCCGAGGTGGAGGATGGTGAGGGGCGTGGTCGTCATGGAGAGGCTCGCATCGCTAGGCGGCTTGCTGCAGCGGGCGCAGCGTGCGGCCCTGGGCGTCGAAGAGGTGGAGGGCGGTCGCGTCGAACGTGATGCCGACGGTGTCGCCCGGCTTCAGCGTGGTGCGCTCGCTCTGCCGCGAGACGAGCGGCACGCCGTCGTGCGACTCGCCGATGCGGGTGTGGATCAGCGTGTCGGAGCCGAGCGATTCGATCAGCTCGACGCGGGCTTGCAGGCCGCTGCCGGGCGCGCCGACCCGCACGTATTCGGGCCGCACGCCGACCGCACCGTCGGCTGGCAGCTGCGGGCCGGCCAGGCGCGTCAGCTCGGGCACCGCGGCAGCCTTCACGACGTTCATCTGCGGCGTGCCGATGAACTGCGCGACGAACTGGTTGGCCGGGCGGTCGTACAACTCCAGCGGCGTGCCGACCTGCTCGATCAGCCCGTCGCGCAGCACCACCACGCGGTCGGCCAGCGTCATCGCCTCGACCTGGTCGTGCGTCACGTAGATCGTGGTCGCGCCGAGGTCGCGGTGCAGGCTCGCGATCTCGACCCGCGTCTGGCCGCGCAGCGCGGCGTCGAGGTTCGACAGCGGCTCGTCGAACAGGAAGACCTTGGGTGCGCGCACGATCGCGCGGCCGATCGCGACCCGCTGGCGTTGCCCGCCCGAGAGCTCCTTCGGCGTGCGCTGCAGGTACTGCGTCAGGTTCAGGATCTTCGCGGCGCGCTCGACCTTCTGCTGGCGCGTCGCCACGTCGACCTTGGCCAGCTTCAGCGCGAACGACATGTTGTCGAACACCGTCATGTGCGGGTACAGCGCGTACGACTGGAACACCATCGCGAGGTCGCGTTTGGCCGACGGCACGTGCGTGATGTCGCGGCCGTCCAGCTGCAGCGAGCCCTGCGTGGTGGCTTCGAGCCCGGCGATCAGCCGCAGCAGCGTCGACTTGCCGCAGCCCGACGGTCCGACGAAGACGATGAACTCGCCCTTCTTGATCTGCAGGTCGATGCCCTTGATGGTGCGCACCGGCCCGAATTCCTTGACGATGCCCTTGAGTTCGAGGAATGACATGGGATTTCCTTTACTTGACGGCGCCGAAGGTCAGCCCTTGGACGAGTTGCTTCTGGCTGAACCAGCCGAACACGATGATGGGCGCGATGGCCAGCAGCGACGCGGCCGACAACTTGGCCCAGAACAGGCCCTCGGGGCTGGAGTACGACGCGATCAGCGCGGCCAGCGTGCCGGCATTGGCCGAGGTCAGATTGAGCGACCAGAAGGCCTCGTTCCAGGCCAGCACCAGGCACAGCAGCCCGGTCGACGCGATGCCGCCCATCGTCAGCGGCAGGATCACGTGGCGGAACTCGTCCCACACCGTCGCGCCGTCGAGCCGCACCGCCTCGAGGATGTCGTTGGGCACCTCCTTGAAGGCGCTGTAGAGCATCCACACCATGATCGGCAGGTTGGACAGCGTGAACACGATGATCAGCGCCGTCAGCGAATCGAGCATGCCGGTGGTCTGCGCCATCACGTACACCGGCACCAGCGCGCCGACCGCCGGCATCATCTTGGTCGACAGCATCCACATCAGGATGTCGCGCGTCCGCCTGGTGCGGAAGAAGGCCATCGAGTAGGCCGCGGGTGCCGCGATCATCAAGCCGAGGATCGTCGAGACGAGGCTGGTGATGAGCGAGTTCTTCGCGTACAGCAGGTAGTCGCTGCGCTGCTGCACCTCGATGAAGCTCGACAGCGTCGGCGTGAAGATCAGCTGCGGCGGCACCGCGATCGCCTGCATCTCGGTCTTGAACGCCGTCAGCCCGAGCCACAGCAGCGGAAAGAACAGCAGCAGCGCGATCGCCCACGCGAAGAAGGTGCGGACGTAGGGGAAGCCGTTGGGGTAGGTGGTGCTCATGGCTGCATCCTTCAATCGAGGTTCTTGCCGACCATGCGGATCAGGAACACCGCGGCGATGTTGGCGAGCACGACCGCGAACAGCGCACCGGCCGAGGCCACCCCGACATCGAAGTTCATCAGCGCCTGCTTGAAGATCAGGAACGCGAGGTTGGTGCTCTCGTTGCCCGGGCCGCCGCCGGTGGTGGTGAAGATCTCGGCGAACACGCTCATCAGGAAGATCATCTCGATCATCACGACGACCGCGATCGAGCGGCCCAGGTGCGGCAGCGTCAGGTACCAGAACTGGTGCAGCGCGTTGGCGCCGTCCATGCGGGCGGCTTCCATCTGTTCGCGGTCGAGCGACTGCAGCGAGGTGATGAAGATCAGGCAGGCGAACGGCAGCCACTGCCACGACAGCATCAGGATCACCGACGCGAGCGGCAGGTCGGTCATCCAGTCGACCGGCGTCGCGCCGAAGAAGTGCCACACATGCGCGAGCACTCCGTAGATCGGGTTCATCATCATGTGCTTCCACAGCAGCGCGTTGACCGTGGGCATCACGAAGAACGGCGAGATCAGCAGCACGCGCACGATGCCCTGGCCGGGGAAGGGCTCGTTGACCAGCAGCGCCAGAGCCACGCCCAGCACGACGGTGATCGCGATCACCGCGCCGAGCAGCTCGAGCGTCTGCAGCACCGCCGGCCAGAAGTCCGGGTCGGTGATGAAGTAGTGGAAGTTCTCGATCCCGACGAAGGTCTTGTCGCCGGGCTGCATCAGGTTGTAGTGCACCAGCGAGAACCAGATGGTCATCACCAGCGGAACGATCATCCACAGGAACAGCGTGGTGACCGCCGGCGCCATCAAGGCGCGGGGCAGGAGTCGGGTCATGGCGTGGGCCTCCGTCAGGCACTGGCCCCCGGCCGGCACACGCCGGCGCGGGGGCAGAAAGGGCTAGGAGGAGAGCCTATTTCTTGAGGTAGCCGCCCTTGGTCATTTCACGCTCGGCAGCGGTCTGCGAGGTCTTCAGCGCCTGGTCGACCGTGACCTTGCCCGACAAGGCCGCGCTCATCTGCTGCCCGACCGCGATGCCAATCGCCTGGAACTCCGGGATCGCCGCGTACTGCACGCCCACGTACGGCGACTTCGGCAGCGTGCTGTCGTTCGGGTTCGCGCTGTTGATCGCCTTCTGTTCCTCGACCGCGAACTTCGCGACCTTCTGGAACTCCGGGTTCGCATAGGTCGACTTGCGGGTGCCGGTCGGCACGGTGTGCCAGCCGGAGCTCTGCGCGATCAGGTTGATGTACTCCTTCGACGTCGCCCAGGTGATGAACTTCTGCGCTTCGGCCGACTTCTTCGAAGACGACGGGATTGCGAGGTTCCACGACCACAGCCAGTTCGCGCCCTTCGGCGTGACGGCCTGCGGCGCCTGCACGAACGCGACCTTGTCGGCCACCTTCGACTGCTTCGGGTCGCTGACGAACGACGCGGCGATGGTCGCGTCGATCCACACGCCGCACTTGCCTTCGTTGAACAGCGCCAGGTTCTCGTTGAAGCTGTTGGCCGACGCGCCGGGCGGGCCGTACTTCTTCATCAGGTCGACGTACTGGCCGATCGCGTCCTTCCACGGCTTGGTGTCGATCTGCGGTTTCCAGCTCATGTCGAACCACTGGCCGCCGTAGGTGTTGACCATCGTCGTCAGGAAGGCCATGTTGTCGCCCCATCCCGGCTTGCCGCGCAGGCACAGGCCGTACACGCCCTTGGCCGGGTCGTGGATCTTCGAGACGATGTCGGCCATCTGCGCCCAGGTCGGGTTGGCCGGCATCGTCAGGCCCTTGGCCTTGACGAGGTCGTCGCGGTACATCGTCATCGAGCTCTCGCCGTAGAACGGCGCGGCGTACAGCTTGCCGTCCAGCGACAGGCCGCTGCGGATGGCCGGCAGCAGGTCGTCGACGTCGTAGGCGGCGTCGGTGGCGATCTCCTTCAGCCAGCCTTTCTTGCTCCAGATCGGGGCCTCGTACAGGCCGATCGTCATCACGTCGAACTGGCCGCCCTTGGTGGCGATGTCGGTGGTGACGCGCTGGCGCAGCACGCCTTCCTCGAGCGTGACCCATTTCAGCGTGATGCCGGGGTTCGCCTTCTCGAAGTCCTTGGTGTGCTTCTGCATCTCGATCATGTGGCCGTTGTTGACGGTCGCGATCACGAGGTCGGTGGCGTGCGAAGACGTGGCGGCCACGACGCCGAGCGCGCCCAGGGCCAGGACCAGCGCCGTCTTCACCGGGGTCTTGTTTGTCATTGGTGTCTCCATCGTTGTCGGATTGATGCTGTCGATGCGATGCGCCGTGGTGCGCCACGTCCGCAGCCGCAACGATAGACGTATGCCTTTGAACGATTTGGTACGGCTCGGGCCAAGGCCTGTACTTTTTTGCGTCGAACGGCCCGGGTTTTCCTGGATTTCGGGGAGAGGGGTTCTGTTGAGATGGCGCTGGCCGGCCCCATCTGCGGGGCTTGCCCCGTTCAGGACAGGTCTGCCATGTCGTTTTCGTTGCTTCCGGTGGCCTTGCTGGCCGCGTTCCATGCCTACATCGGTTCACGCCTGCTGGGCGTGCTGCCTGCGCCGTGGGGCCTGGCCGGTGCCGGGCTGCTGGTCGGCTTGTTCCTGCTGGTGCTGTCGGCCGCCAGCCCGATCCTCGGGCGGCGCGCAGCCACCGGCGTGCTGGCCTGGGCCGGCTTGATCGCGATGGGGTTCTTCTCGACGCTGCTGGTGCTGACGCTCGGGCGCGACGCCGTGTTGGTGGCCTGGGGCGGGTGGAACCTGGCGACGGGGGCGGCGCCGATCCCGCTGCCGGTCCTGCAGGTTTCAGCGCTCGCAGTGCCGGCGCTGGCCTTCGTCGCCAGCCTGCTCGGCCTGCTGAACGCGCGGCGCCGGCCGGGCGTGCGGCGGGTCGACGTGCCGATCGCCGACCTGCCGCCGGCGCTCGAAGGCTTCACGCTGGTGCAGATCAGCGACCTGCACGTCGGGCCGACGATCCGCAAGGGTTTTGTCGACCGCGTGGTCGATGCGGCGAATGCGCTGGACGCCGACGTGATGGCGCTGACCGGCGACCTGGTCGACGGCCGGGTGCCGGAGCTGTCGGCGCACACCGCGCCGCTCGGGCGGCTGCAGGCGCGGCACGGCGTGTTCGCGGTCACCGGCAACCACGAGTACTACTCGGGCGCGCCGGCCTGGGTGGCCGAACTGCGCCGGCTCGGCATCACGGTGCTGATGAACGAGCACCTGCTGCTGAAGCATGGTGCGGGGCGCCTGCTGCTGGCGGGGGTGACCGATTTCGGCGCCCACCATTTCGACGAGCAGCAGCGCAGCGATCCGGCGCGCGCGATGCGCGGCGCGTCGGATGAAGCCCATGCGAAGGTGCTGCTGGCGCACCAGCCGCGCAGCGCGGCGGCGGCTGCCGAGGCGGGTTTCGACCTGCAGCTGTCGGGGCACACGCACGGCGGGCAGTTCCTGCCGTGGAACCTGTTCGTGCCGCTGCAGCAGCCGTTCGTGGCCGGTCTGCACCGGCTGGGCGCGCTGTGGGTCTACGTGAGCCGCGGGACGGGCTACTGGGGGCCGCCGAAGCGGCTCGGCGCGCCGTCCGAAATCACGCGCTTGCGGCTGGTTCGCGCGTAATCTCAACCGGCACGATTTGCCGGCGTGCGCGTCGAGTTTCTGTCAGATCCCTTGCTCTTCGGATGTGCCGCCGGGCGCTCCAGGCCGGCGTGATCCCTCGGATCGCGCGACGGACCTTCGACGCGGCGACGCCGGGCATCGGAATGGTCTGAACGGTAAGACATGCCAATTCTCCTGCAGGCCATGCGCCTGTCTCGGAGAGGGGCAAACGGCGTGCCGCGTGGCTCAGCGTTCTTCCGACAAGCGCGCCAGCACCAGCCGAGCGGTCGACAGGTTGGTCGCGCACGGCACGTCGTGCACGTCGCAGGCGCGCACCAGCGCGTTGATGTCGGGTTCGTGCGGCTGCGGTGTCATCGGGTCGCGCAGGAACACCACCAGGTCGATCTCGCCCTGGGCCAGCTTCGCGCCGATCTGCAGGTCGCCGCCGAGCGGGCCGCTCAGCATGCGCTGCACCGTCAGCCCGAGTTGGTCCTGCAAGCGGCCACCGGTGGTGCCGGTCGCGCACAGCGTGCAGCCTTGCAGGAAGGTCAGGTACTCGCGGGCCAGCTCGACGATCGTGTCCTTCTTGTGATCGTGGGCGATCAGCGCGATGCGGGGAGCGGTGGAGGGCGTGGCGGCTGGGATCGTGTCGGTCATGAACATCAGTGCGGTTTGCGGGGCTTGCGGAATGATTTGGGGCGGTACACGTTGCCGTCCCATTCTCCGCCGCGGGCGCGCTCGATCGCGTCGCGCGTCTCGCGGTGGGCCTGGCGGCGCGCGGCCGGCCAGCGCCACAACCGCAGCCAGGTGCCACACAGCGTGGCCCACCAGCGTTGCATCATGAAATCGAATTGCATTCGTCGGCGCACGTTCAGCGTCAGGCGCACCAGCAGGATGGCGCAGACCAGGAGCACGGTGCCGGCGATGATGGTTTCAAACACGGGGATGGGCCTCAGTCCGGGCGCCCGCAGGAGCGAACGCACGGGACCCATGGTAGCCAGTGGCGGGCGGCCGTGCGCACGGCGCGACACCTTCGTTCGGGGGATGCGTGGATTGCTGCCGCCGGGGCTGGCCCGGCGCAGTGGCTCACCCGGCGTTCACTTCAGCTTCCAGCGTTCGGCGCTGATCGGCTCCAGCGACCCGTCGACCGCGGCCCCCGGCAGGTTGGCCTTCCAGGCCGCGGTGAGCTTGCGGGCGACCAGCACCGCGCAGTTGCGCAGGTTGTCGAGGTCGCGCTTGCGCAGCGCCGGGTTCGCGGCCGCGCTGTAGCAGCACAGCGTGCCGTAGACGCGGCCGTCGGGCAGCACGATCGGCGTGCTGAGGTGGGCGCCGACGGCGATGTCGGTGTGCGGCAGGCCGATGTCTTTCGCGATCGCCGACGCGTCGTGCACCAGCTGCGGCATGCGCCCGTCGACCACCTGCTTGCACCAGCTTTCCTCCAGCGGGTTGCCATCGCCGGGGCCCATCGGCGGGTTGTCGCCGTCGACGAAGCGGAACACCCGCCGGCCGTCGATGAATTCGGAGACGAACACCACGTCCATCTTGAGC
Organism: Rhizobacter sp. Root1238; assembly: GCF_001425825.1. GTDB lineage: Bacteria > Pseudomonadota > Gammaproteobacteria > Burkholderiales > Burkholderiaceae_C > Rhizobacter. The sequence goes on along the minus strand of NZ_LMDM01000036.1, from coordinate 1,759 downwards.
CGCTCGCGCAGCGTGCGCAGCACCTCGGTGACGGAGTTGTCGATGCTCGGGTCGCAGCCGTCGGCGGTGGCCACCAGCAGCTCGGAGATCATCACCGACAGCTCGTCGGGGTCGAAGGCAGAGTCATGCAACATGATCCGCGCACTGTAGCCATGTTTCAAAAATGACAGGGCCGGCAGGGCGGCCGCTCACAGTCGACATCTTGGCCGGGCGGGTGGCCGCTGTAATGCCGATCCAAGAACCGGACACGATCCGGCCCGACCACGGATGGAGACAAGTGATGATGCAAAGACGCCTGATGCTGGCGCTGGCTGCGGCCGGCTTTTCATTTGCGACGGCTGCGGCCGACGCGGCCACGCTGAAGATCTCGTGCGGCGCCGTCGGCCAGGAGCTGGAGCTGTGCAAGAGCGCGGCCGAAGCCTGGGCGAAGAAGTCGGGCAACACCGTCGAGGTGGTGTCGACGCCGAATGACGCGAGCGAGCGGCTCGCGCTGTACCAGCAGGTGCTGGGTTCGCAGTCCGACAAGATCGACGTGTTCCAGGTCGACGTGGTGTGGCCGGGCATCCTCGGTTCGCACTTCCTGGACCTGAAGCCGTACACGAAGGGGGTCGAGAAGACGCACTTCCCGTCGATGGTGGCCAATGGCAGCGTGCAGGGCAAGCTGGTCGCGATGCCGTGGTTCATCGACGCCGGGCTGCTGTACTACCGCAAGGACCTGCTGGACAAGCACGGCCTGAAGGTGCCGGTGACCTGGGAGCAGCTGACCGACACCGCGCAGAAGGTCCAGTCGGCCGAGCGCGCCGCCGGCAACGACAAGATGTGGGGCTACGTGTGGCAGGGCCGGGCCTACGAGGGCCTGACCTGCAATGCGCTGGAGTGGGTGTCGAGCTACGGCGGCGGCACCATCGTCGACAGCGCCGGCAAGGTATCGGTGAAAAACCCGGCGACCGCGAAGGCGCTGGCGATGGCCGCCTCGTGGGTCGGCACCATTTCGCCGACGGCGGTGCTGAACTATGCCGAGGAAGAATCGCGCGGCGTGTTCCAGGCCGGCAACGCGGTCTTCATGCGCAACTGGCCGTATGCCTGGTCGCTGGCGCAGCGCGACGACAGCCCGATCAAGAACAAGGTCGGCGTCGCGGTGCTGCCGAAGGGCGGCGATGCCGGCTCGAACGCGGCGGCGCTGGGCGGCCAGCAGCTGGCGGTGTCGAAGTACTCGAAGAACGCGGCGCTGGCGGCCGACCTGGTGATGTACATGACGAGCGCCGAGGTGCAGAAGGAGCGGGCGCTGAAGGGCTCGTTCAACCCGACGGTGTCGACGCTGTACCAGGACAAGGATGTTGTCGCCGCGAACCCGTTCATGAGCCAGTTGGCCGGCACGTTTGCGAGTGCGGTGCCGCGGCCTGCGACGGTGACGGCTTCGCGTTACAACCAGGTCAGCAATGAGTTCTGGAATGCGGCGCATGAGGTTCTTTCGCGCAGTGCGAAGCCGGAGGAGGCTGTTGCGAAGCTTGATCAGCGTTTGAATCAGATTGGCCGTGGGGGGCGGTGGAATTGACTTTGCTGTGCGTGCAAAGGCGCGGGTGGGGAGGCTGTGGCGCGCCGTCGGGGGCGGTCCTCGGCCCCTCCCGGGGGCCGAGGACTTCCCTCCGCTGACTGGCTTCATGGCCCGTCGCCGAAACTCCCTCCACTCACTTCGTTCGTTGTGGTCAAACAGTCGGCGACAGTCAGTGTTGTGGTCAAACAGTCGGCGACAGTCAGT
>NZ_LMDM01000035.1 GCF_001425825.1 Rhizobacter sp. Root1238 | reverse complement strand
CAAGGAAATGGTGATGCCTGGCGACAACGTGAGCATCACGGTGAAGCTGATCGCCCCGATCGCGATGGAAGAAGGCCTGCGCTTCGCCATCCGTGAAGGTGGTCGCACCGTCGGCGCCGGCGTCGTCGCCAAGATCCTCGAGTAATTGCGTTTGAAGGCCACAGGGGTATAGCTCAACTGGCAGAGCGCTGGTCTCCAAAACCAGAGGTTGGGGGTTCGATTCCCTCTGCCCCTGCCAATCGATGAGGTTGGTGGCCCAAGCAGCCCGCACGGCGACGAAAAGTCCCGGCGGGCTTTGCTGCTGTAAAGCGGCACGTGTTTTTTGAAGAGCGAAATGTCGAATCCACAAGTCGAAACCGTCTCCACGGGTGCTGACAAGGCCAAGCTCGCCGCTTCCGGCGTGCTGGTGATCGCCGCCGTGGCAGCGTTCTATGCACTCGGCAAGCAGGATCTGTGGCTGCGCGTCGGCGCGCTGGTCCTGTTGCTGGTGGCCGCGGTCGCGCTGTTCTTCACGTCGGAAAGCGGCAAGCAGCTGATCGCCTTCGGGCAGGATTCGTCGCGCGAAGTCCGCAAGGTCGTCTGGCCGAGCCGCAAGGAGGCGACGCAGATGACGATGTACGTCTTCGCCTTCGTGGTCGTGATGGCGCTCTTCCTGTGGTTCACCGACAAGACGCTCGAATGGGTGCTGTACGACCTGATCCTGGGCTGGAAGCGTTGAGGACATCCTGATGAGCGAACAACAGCCCAACGAACAAACCGCCGCCGACGCCGCGCCCGCGACCATGGCGCCGGCCGGCAACAAGCGCTGGTACGTGGTGCATGCCTATTCGGGCATGGAGAAGGCCGTCGAACGCAACCTGCGCGAGCGCATCGACCGTGCCGGCATGCAGGACAAGTTCGGCCGCATCCTGGTGCCGATGGAAGAAGTCGTCGAGCTGAAGAACGGCAAGAAGGCCGTCACCGAGCGTCGCTTCTTCCCGGGTTACGTGCTGGTCGAGATGGAAATGGCCGACGACACCTGGCACCTGGTGAAGCACACCAGCAAGGTCACTGGCTTCGTCGGCGGCGCAAAGAACCGCCCGGCGCCGATCTCCGAAGCCGAGGTGATGAAGATCGTCACCCAGATGCAAGAGGGTGTCGAGAAGCCGCGCCCGAAGGTCGAGTGGGAAGTGGGCGAACTGGTGCGCGTCAAGGAAGGCCCGTTCACCGACTTCAATGGCGCGATCGAGGACGTCAACTACGACAAGTCCAAGGTGCGCGTCTCGGTCACGATCTTCGGCCGTGCCACGCCGGTCGAGCTCGACTTCTCGCAGGTCGAGAAGGTCTGAGATTTCACGCCCCGGGTGGCGGCCGAGCAGGGCAACCTGCCGAAGCCATCCCGTTGATGCCGGTGACGAGACACCGGTACGAGGAGCAAGGGTAACCAGCCCCTTGCGTTGGCACTCAAGGCCCGTCTGCCAAGGCGGGCCTCATTGGAGAAATCATGGCAAAGAAAATTGTCGGCTTCATCAAGCTGCAAGTCCCGGCCGGCAAGGCCAACCCGTCGCCCCCGATCGGCCCGGCCCTCGGCCAGCGCGGCCTGAACATCATGGAGTTCTGCAAGGCGTTCAACGCGCAGACCCAGGGTGTCGAACCCGGCCTGATGCTGCCGGTCGTGATCACCGCGTTCGCGGACAAGTCCTTCACGTTCATCATGAAGTCGCCCCCGGCGACCGTGCTGATCAAGAAGGCGATCAAGCTCGACAAGGGCTCGGCCAAGCCGCACACCGACAAGGTCGGCAAGATCACTCGTGCCCAGCTCGAAGAGATCGCGAAGACCAAGGTCAAGGACCTGACGGCAGCCAACATGGATGCCGCCGTTCGCACCATCGCCGGCACCGCCCGCTCGATGGGCGTGACCACTGAAGGAGTCTGAGCATGGCCAAGCTGACCAAACGCCAAAAGGCCCTCGCCGGCAAGGTCGAGAGCACCAAGCTGTACGCCCTCGACAACGCGCTGGCGATCGTCAAGGAATGCGCGACCGCCAAGTTCGATGAATCCATCGACGTGGCCGTGCAACTCGGCATCGACGCGAAGAAGTCCGACCAGGTCGTGCGTGGCGCCGTCGTGCTGCCCAACGGCACCGGCAAGACCAAGCGCGTCGCCGTGTTCGCCCAGGGTGCCAAGGCCGAAGAAGCCCGCGCCGCCGGTGCCGACATCGTCGGCATGGAAGACCTGGCCGAGCAAGTGAAGGCCGGCAACCTGAACTTCGACGTCGTGATCGCCTCGCCGGACACGATGCGCATCGTCGGTACGCTGGGCCAGATCCTCGGCCCGCGCGGCCTGATGCCGAACCCGAAGGTCGGCACCGTGACGCCCGACGTGGCCACCGCGGTGAAGAACGCCAAGGCCGGCCAGGTGCAGTTCCGTGTCGACAAGGCCGGTATCGTCCACAGCACCATCGGCCGTCGCTCGTTCGACTCCGACAAGCTGGTCGGCAACCTGCGCGCGCTGATCGAGGCCCTGAACAAGGCCAAGCCGGCGTCGAGCAAGGGCATCTACCTGCGCAAGGTCGCGGTGTCGTCGACGATGGGCGTCGGTGCCCGCGTGGACGTCGCTTCGATCAACGCGTCGGCAACGGCCGCCTGATCTGACAGATTGAGGACTGGCACGAGTCTGGTGCCGGTCCGATGAATTGGTGGGCCGCTGCGGCGCAAGTCGCAGCGGGCCATCCAAGACCGCAGGCGCGGCTTCGCCGCTTAATCGACGAGACGGTGGAAACACCCGATCCGACGCCCGCGCAGATGGCGATCCCACTGGCAAGGAATTTCGGTTCCAAGGCAGAGGTCGCTGAATCGTGGTGTGTCCGGAGGCTGCCGTTCCAAGCAACGGCGCTGAAAGACACGATGTGTGAGGAGCAGACCTTGAGTCTCAATCGCAACGAGAAAGCAGCCGTGGTGACGGATGTGGCCGCGCAAGTCGCGCGTTCGCAGACGTTGGCGCTGGCCGAGTACCGTGGCCTCACCGTGGCTCACCTTGACACCCTGCGCAAGCAGGCTCGCGACAAGGGCGTGTACCTTCACGTGCTGAAGAACACCCTGGCTCGCCGTGCCGTTGCCGGTACGTCGTTCGAGGTGGCCGCGGAAAGCTTCGTCGGCCCGCTGATCTACGGTTTTTCCGAGGACCCCGTTGCCGCGGCCAAAGTCATCGCCGACTTTGCCAAGGGCAACGACAAGCTCGTCATCAAGGCTGGCGCGTACGCCGGCAAGGTCCTGAACGCCGACGGCGTGAAGGCCCTGGCCAGCATCCCCAGCAAGGAAGTGCTGCTGTCGCAGCTGGCCGGCCTGCTGATGGCACCGGTGCAGCGCACCGCCGCCGTCCTGGCTGCACTGGCCAAGAAGCGCGGGGAAGGCGCAGCGGAAGCTGCACCGGCCGCCGAAGCTGCCGCCGCCTGAAGACGACCCTCTCAACCTTTACCTGATCTCTAGGAACCCAAAATGGCATTCGATAAAGACGCATTCCTGACCTCGCTGGACAGCATGTCGGTGATGGAACTCAACGACCTGGTCAAGGCCATCGAAGAGAAGTTCGGCGTGACCGCCGCTTCCATGGCCACCGGCGGTGGCGGCGGTGGCGGCGGCGCTGCTGCTGCTGTCGTTGAAGAAAAGACCGAATTCAACGTCATGCTGCTCGAAGCTGGCGCGAACAAGGTGTCGGTCATCAAGGCCGTGCGCGAACTGACGGGCCTGGGCCTGAAGGAAGCCAAGGACCTGGTCGACGGCGCTCCGAAGCCCGTCAAGGAAGCCATTCCCAAGGCCGACGCGGAAGCCGCTGTCAAGAAGCTGGTGGAAGCCGGCGCCAAGGCCGAAATCAAGTAATTCGGCTGGTCAGCAGCGGGCTGGGTGCCGGTTTTCGGCCCCAGCCTTTTGCGCTTCAGGGGTTTGTCCCCCTGAGGGCACCTGAAAAGGCGGGAGCAACGACAATGTCGAACTTCCCCTCCTTTTCAAGTGTTCTCTGATCCGACTGCAGAGAACGGGTTTGGTCGGACTCCGGTGCAATGCCGGGGTTGTCCGCCAGCGGTTGGTAGTGGCCAACCACCAAGCGTCGAACGCAATGTTCGAAAGACAGTCGCCGACGGGAGCAGGCCTGGGCCCGGCTCTGTTCCCCGATACGGAGTGAGAAATCACATATGGCGCAGCACGCAACCCCCTACAGCTACACCGAGCGCAAGCGGATTCGCAAGAGCTTCGGCAAGCGCGAGAGTGTCCTCAACGTTCCCTACCTGCTGACGATGCAGAAGGAGTCGTACGTCGCCTTCCTCCAGAAGGACGTCGCTCCGCAGAAACGCAAGCCTGAAGGCTTGCAGGCCGCTTTCCTCTCCGCTTTCCCGATCGTGTCGCACAACGGGTTCGTCGAGATGAAGTTCATCGAGTTCAACATGGCCAAGCCTGCGTTCGACACGCGGGAGTGCCAGCAGCGTGGCCTGACCTACGCCGCTGCGGTGCGCGCCAAGCTGCAGATGATCATCTATGACCGCGAGTCGCCGCAGGCGAAGACGGTCAAGGAAATCAAGGAACAAGAGGTCTACATGGGCGAAGTGCCGCTCATGACCGACTACGGTTCGTTCATCGTGAACGGTACCGAGCGCGTGATCGTGTCGCAGCTGCACCGTTCGCCGGGCGTGTTCTTCGAGCACGACAAGGGCAAGACGCACAGCTCGGGCAAGCTGCTGTTCAGCGCCCGCATCATTCCGTACCGCGGCTCCTGGCTCGACTTCGAGTTCGACCCGAAGGACATCCTGTACTTCCGCGTCGACCGCCGCCGCAAGATGCCGGTGACGATCCTGCTGAAGGCGATCGGCCTGAACCCGGAATCGATCCTCGCGAACTTCTTCGTGTTCGACAACTTCCGCCTGATGGACTCCGGTGCCCAGATGGAGTTCGTCGCCGACCGCCTGCGCGGCGAAGTGGCCCGCTTCGACATCACCGACAAGAACGGCAATGTCGTCGTCGAGAAGGACAAGCGCATCACCGCGCGCCACACGCGCCAGATCGAGCAGAGCGAGACGCAGTTCATCAGCGTCCCGGAAGACTTCCTGCTCGGCCGTTTCCTGGCCCGCAACATGGTCGACCCGGACACCGGCGAGATCATCGCGAAGGCGAACGACGAGCTGACCGACTCGCTGCTGAAGAAGCTGCGCGCCGCCGGTGTGAAGGAGATGCAGTGCATCTACACCAACGAGCTGGACGAAGGCGCCTACATCTCGCAGACGCTGGCCGCCGATGAAACGGCCGACCAGCTGGCCGCGCGCGTGGCCATCTACCGCATGATGCGCCCCGGCGAGCCGCCGACCGAAGATGCCGTCGAGGCGCTCTTCAACCGGCTGTTCTACAACGCCGACACGTACGACCTGTCGCGCGTGGGCCGCATGAAGTTCAACGCCCGGGTCGGCCGCGACGTGCCGGAAGGCCCGATGACGCTGAGCAACGACGACATCCTCGACGTCGTGAAGATCCTCGTCGAGCTGCGCAACGGCCGCGGTGAAGTCGACGACATCGACCACCTGGGCAACCGTCGCGTGCGCTGCGTCGGCGAACTGGCCGAGAACCAGTACCGCTCGGGCCTCGCCCGCATCGAGAAGGCCGTCAAGGAACGCCTCGGCCAGGCCGAGACCGAAGCGCTGATGCCGCACGACCTGATCAACTCCAAGCCGATCTCCGCGGCGCTGAAGGAGTTCTTCGGTGCGTCGCAGCTGTCGCAGTTCATGGACCAGACCAACCCGCTGTCCGAGATCACGCACAAGCGTCGCGTCTCGGCCCTGGGCCCGGGCGGCCTGACCCGCGAACGCGCCGGCTTCGAAGTCCGCGACGTGCACCCGACCCACTACGGCCGCGTGTGCCCGATCGAGACGCCGGAAGGCCCGAACATCGGCCTGATCAACTCGCTGGCCCTGTACGCGCAGCTCAACGAATACGGCTTCCTCGAGACGCCGTACCGTCGCGTGGCCGACGGCAAGGTGACGAACCAGATCGACTACCTGTCGGCCATCGAGGAAGGCAAGTACGTGATCGCGCAGGCGAACGCGACGCTGGACGCCGACGGCAAGCTGATCGACGAACTGGTCTCCGCGCGCGACAACGGCGAATCGATCCTGACCTCGCCGGAACGCATCCAGTACATGGACGTGGCGCCGACGCAGATCGTGTCGGTGGCGGCCTCGCTGGTGCCGTTCCTCGAGCACGACGATGCGAACCGCGCACTGATGGGCGCCAACATGCAGCGCCAGGCCGTGCCGACGCTGCGCCCCGAGAAGGCGCTGGTCGGTACCGGCGTCGAGCGCGTCGCCGCGAAGGACTCGGGCACGGTCGTGGCCGCGCGCCGCGGCGGTGTCGTGGACTACGTCGACACCAACCGCATCGTGATCCGCGTCAACGACAACGAGACGGTGGCCGGTGAAGTCGGCGTCGACATCTACAACCTGATCAAGTACCAGCGTTCGAACCAGAACACGAACATCCACCAGCGTCCGATCGTCAAGCGCGGCGACACCGTCTCGGCCGAGGACATCATTGCCGACGGCGCCTCGACCGACATCGGCGAGCTGGCGCTCGGCCAGAACATGCTGGTCGCGTTCATGCCCTGGAACGGCTACAACTTCGAAGACTCGATCCTGATCAGCGAACGCGTGATCGCCGACGACCGCTACACCTCGATCCACATCGAGGAACTGGTGGTGATGGCGCGCGACACGAAGCTGGGCTCGGAAGAAATCACGCGCGACATCCCGAACCTGAGCGAGCAGCAACTGGCTCGCCTGGACGAATCGGGCATCGTGTACGTGGGCGCCGAAGTCAACCCGGGCGACACCCTGGTGGGCAAGGTCACGCCGAAGGGCGAGACCACGCTGACGCCGGAAGAGAAGCTGCTGCGCGCGATCTTCGGCGAGAAGGCGTCCGACGTGAAGGACACCTCGCTGCGCGTCGACCAGGGCACGAGCGGCACCGTCATCGACGTGCAGGTCTTCACCCGCGAAGGCATCCAGCGCGACAAGCGCGCGCAACAGATCATCGACGATGAGCTGAAGCGCTACCGCCTCGACCTGAACGACCAGCTGCGCATCGTCGAGGCCGACGCGTTCGACCGGATCGAGAAGCTGCTGTCGGGCAAGGTCGCCAACGGCGGCCCGCAGAAGATCGCCAAGGGCACGACGATCGACAAGGCGTACCTCGCCAGCGTCGAGAAGTACCACTGGTTCGACATCCGCCCGTCCGACGACGAAGTGGCCAACCAGCTCGAGTCGATCAAGAACTCGCTCGAGCAGACCCGCCACAGCTTCGACCTCGCGTTCGAAGAGAAGCGCAAGAAGCTGACGCAGGGCGACGAGCTGCCGGCCGGCGTGCTGAAGATGGTGAAGGTGTACCTGGCCGTCAAGCGCCGCCTGCAACCGGGCGACAAGATGGCCGGCCGCCACGGCAACAAGGGCGTCGTGTCCAAGATCAACCCGATCGAGGACATGCCGCACATGGCCGACGGCACGCCGTGCGACATCGTGCTGAACCCGCTGGGCGTGCCGTCGCGGATGAACGTCGGGCAGGTGCTCGAGGTTCACCTGGGCTGGGCCGGCAAGGGCATCGGCCAGCGCATCGGCGACATGCTGCAGGCGCAGGCCAAGGTGGCCGAGCTGCGCAAGTTCCTCGACGAGCTGTACAACAAGTCGGGCGGCAAGACCGAGCGCCTCGATCACCTGAGCGACGACGAGATCCTCGAGATGGCCGGCAACCTGAGCAAGGGCGTGCCGTTCGCGACGCCGGTGTTCGACGGTGCGGCCGAAGAGGAAATCCGCGGCATGCTGAAGCTCGCCTACCCGGACGAGATCGCCAAGGTCAAGGGACTGACGGCCACGCGCACCCAGGCCACGCTGTACGACGGCCGCACCGGCGACGCGTTCGAGCGTCCGGTCACGGTCGGCTACATGCACGTGCTGAAGCTGCACCACCTGGTCGACGACAAGATGCACGCCCGTTCCACCGGCCCGTACTCGCTGGTCACGCAGCAACCGCTGGGCGGCAAGGCCCAGTTCGGCGGCCAGCGCTTCGGCGAAATGGAAGTGTGGGCCCTGGAAGCCTACGGCGCGTCGTACGTGCTGCAGGAGATGCTGACCGTCAAGTCGGACGACGTGAACGGCCGCACCAAGGTGTACGAGTCCATCGTCAAGGGAGAGCACGCGATCGAAGCCGGCATGCCGGAATCGTTCAACGTGCTGGTGAAGGAAATTCGTTCGCTCGGTATCGACATCGAGCTCGAGCGCAACTAAAGGAAAAGGAAACAGAACATGAAGGGTTTGCTTGATCTGTTCCGCCAGTTCACCCCTGATGAGCATTTCGATGCCATCAAGATCGGACTGGCCTCTCCCGAGAAAATTCGGTCCTGGTCCTTCGGCGAGGTGAAGAAGCCGGAGACCATCAACTACCGCACCTTCAAGCCGGAGCGCGACGGGCTCTTCTGCGCGAAGATCTTCGGCCCGATCAAGGACTACGAGTGCCTGTGCGGCAAGTACAAGCGCCTGAAGCACCGTGGCGTGATCTGCGAGAAGTGCGGCGTCGAAGTGACGCAGACCAAGGTCCGCCGCGACCGCATGGGTCACATCGACCTGGCGGCGCCGTGCGCGCACATCTGGTTCCTGAAGTCGCTGCCGTCGCGCCTGGGCCTGGTGCTCGACATGACGCTGCGCGACATCGAGCGCGTGCTGTACTTCGAAGCGTACGTGGTGGTCGACCCGGGCATGACCCCGCTGAAGAAGTTCAGCATCATGTCGGAAGACGACTATGACGCGAAGCGCACCGAATTCGGCGACGAGTTCATCGCGCTGATGGGCGCCGAAGGCGTGCAGAAGCTGCTCGCCGAGATGGACCTCGACGTCGAGATCGAGCGCCTGCGCGGCGACATGACCGGCTCCGAGCTGAAGGTCAAGAAGAACTCCAAGCGCCTGAAGGTGATGGAAGCCTTCAAGAAGTCGGGCATCAAGCCGCAGTGGATGGTGATGAACGTGCTGCCGGTGCTGCCGCCGGACCTGCGTCCGCTGGTGCCGCTGGACGGCGGCCGCTTCGCCACGTCGGACCTGAACGACCTGTACCGCCGCGTCATCAACCGCAACAACCGCCTGGCCCGCCTGCTCGAACTGAAGGCGCCGGAGATCATCGTGCGCAACGAGAAGCGCATGCTGCAGGAAGCGGTCGATTCGCTGCTGGACAACGGCCGTCGCGGCAAGGCGATGACCGGCGCCAACAAGCGCGCGCTGAAGTCGCTGGCCGACATGATCAAGGGCAAGAGCGGCCGCTTCCGCCAGAACCTGCTGGGCAAGCGCGTCGACTACTCGGGCCGTTCGGTCATCGTGGTCGGCCCGACGCTGAAGCTGCACCAGTGCGGCCTGCCCAAGCTGATGGCGCTCGAGCTGTTCAAGCCGTTCATCTTCTCGCGCCTCGAAGCCATGGGCATCGCCACCACCATCAAGGCGGCGAAGAAGGAAGTGGAATCGGGCACGCCGGTGGTCTGGGACATCCTTGAAGAAGTCATCAAGGAACACCCGGTCATGCTGAACCGCGCGCCGACGCTGCACCGCCTGGGCATCCAGGCGTTCGAGCCGGTGCTGATCGAAGGCAAGGCCATCCAGCTGCACCCGCTGGTGTGCGCTGCGTTCAACGCCGACTTCGACGGCGACCAGATGGCCGTCCACGTGCCGCTGTCGATCGAAGCGCAGATGGAAGCCCGCACGCTGATGCTGGCCTCCAACAACGTGCTGTTCCCGGCCAACGGCGAACCGTCGATCGTGCCGTCGCAGGACGTGGTGCTGGGCCTGTACTACGCCACCCGCGAGCGCATCAACGGCAAGGGCGAAGGCATCATCTTCTCCGACGTCGTCGAAGTGCAGCGCGCGCTGGACAACGCACAGGTCGAGATCACCGCGCGCATCAGCGTGCGCCTGACCGAGTGGACGAAGAACAAGGCGACCGGCGAATTCGTGCCGGAGACCAAGCTCGTCGACACCACCGTCGGCCGTGCGCTGCTGTCCGAGATCCTGCCGAAGGGCCTGCCGTTCTCGAACATCAACAAGGCGCTGAAGAAGAAGGAAATCTCGCGCCTGATCAACACCTCGTTCCGCAAGTGCGGTCTGAAGGAAACGGTCGTGTTCGCCGACAAGCTGCTGCAGGCGGGCTTCCGCCTGGCAACGCGCGCCGGCATCTCGATCGCGATCGACGACATGCTCGTGCCGAAGGAAAAGCCGGGCCTGATCGACCGCGCCGAGAAGGAAGTGAAGGAGATCGAGCAGCAGTACGTCTCGGGTCTGGTCACCGCCGGCGAGCGCTACAACAAGGTCGTGGACATCTGGGGCAAGACCGGCGACGAAGTCGGCAAGGTCATGATGAGCCAGCTGGCCAAGCAGCGCGTGCTGGACCGCAACGGCAAGGAAGTCGACCAGGAGTCGTTCAACTCCATCTACATGATGGCCGACTCGGGCGCGCGCGGTTCCGCGGCGCAGATCCGCCAGCTGGCTGGCATGCGCGGCCTGATGGCCAAGCCGGACGGCTCGATCATCGAGACGCCCATCACGGCGAACTTCCGTGAAGGCCTGAACGTGCTGCAGTACTTCATCTCCACCCACGGCGCCCGCAAGGGCCTCGCGGACACGGCGCTGAAGACGGCGAACTCCGGCTACCTGACGCGTCGCCTGGTCGACGTGACGCAGGACCTGGTGGTCACCGAAGACGACTGCGGCACGCAGAACGGCATGAACATGCGCGCGCTGGTCGAAGGCGGCGAAGTGATCGAGTCGCTGCGCGACCGCATCCTCGGCCGCGTCACGGCGATCGAAGTGCAGCACCCGGAAACGGGCGAGCTGCTGCTGACCGGCGGCACCATGCTCGACGAAGACGCACTCGACGGCCTCGAAGCCGCCGGCGTCGACGAAGTGAAGGTGCGCACCGCGCTGACCTGCGGCACGCGCTTCGGCCTGTGCGGCAAGTGCTACGGCCGCGACCTGGGCCGTGGCGGCCTGGTGAACCGCGGCGAAGCGGTCGGCGTGATCGCGGCGCAGTCGATCGGCGAACCGGGCACGCAGCTGACGATGCGCACGTTCCACATCGGCGGCGCGGCTTCGCGTGCGGCGGTGGCGTCGAGCGTCGATGCGAAGTCCGATGGCCACATCGGCTTCAACGCGACGATGCGCTACGTGACCAACGGCAAGGGCGACCTGGTCGTGATCTCGCGTTCGGGTGAAATCATCATCGCCGACCAGCACGGTCGCGAGCGTGAGCGCCACAAGGTGCCGTACGGCGCGATCCTGAACATCAAGCCCGACCAGCAGATCAAGGCCGGCACGGTGCTGGCGAACTGGGATCCGCTGACCCGCCCGATCATCACGGAATTCGCCGGCAAGGCGAAGTTCGAGAACGTCGAGGAAGGTGTCACGGTTGCCAAGCAGCTCGACGAAGTCACCGGCCTGTCGACGCTGGTGGTGATCGATCCGAAGCGCCGCGGCGCGGCGAAGGTCGTGCGCCCGCAGGTCAAGCTGCTGGACGCCAACGGCAACGAAGTGAAGATCCCCGGCACCGACCACTCGGTGACGATCGGCTTCCAGGTCGGCTCGCTGATCCAGATCCGCGACGGCCAGGACCTGGCCCCGGGCGAGGTGCTGGCGCGCATTCCGGTCGAAGGCCAGAAGACCCGCGACATCACCGGCGGTCTGCCGCGCGTGGCTGAACTCTTCGAGGCGCGCAGCCCGAAGGACAAGGGCACGCTGGCCGAGATGACCGGCACGGTCTCGTTCGGCAAGGAGACCAAGGGCAAGGTCCGCCTGCAGATCACCGACCCGGAAGGCAAGGTCTACGAAGAGCTCGTCCCGAAGGAAAAGAACATCGTGGTCCACGAAGGCCAGGTGGTCAACAAGGGCGAGTCGATCGTCGACGGTCCGGCCGATCCGCAGGACATCCTGCGCCTGCTGGGCATCGAGGAACTGGCGCGCTACATCGTCGACGAGGTGCAGGACGTCTACCGTCTGCAGGGCGTGAAGATCAACGACAAGCACATCGAGGTGATCGTTCGCCAGATGCTGCGCCGCGTGCAGATCGTCAACCCGGGCGACACGGCGTACATCCTCGGCGAGCAGGTCGAGCGTTCGGAGCTGCTGGACACCAACGACCGGATGATCGCCGAAGGCAAGATGACGGCGACCCACGCCGACGTGCTGCTGGGCATCACGAAGGCGTCGCTGTCGACCGACAGCTTCATCTCGGCCGCGTCCTTCCAGGAAACCACCCGCGTGCTCACCGAGGCTGCCATCATGGGCAAGCGCGACGAGCTGCGTGGCCTGAAGGAAAACGTGATCGTCGGACGCCTGATCCCGGCCGGTACCGGCATGGCCTTCCACGATGCACGCCGCGTCAAGGAAGAGATGGACGACGCGGAACGCCGCGCGATCGCGATGCAGGAGGCGGAGGAATTCGCTTCCGTGCAGGAAGCACCGGCGGAAGCCGGTGGCGACACCGCCGAGTGAGCGATTGCTCTCTGAGCACAAGGGCGGCTTCGGCCGCCCTTTTTCATGGCGGTGGCGAGATCCAGGCCTCGGGCGTCAGGATCGCGAGGCCGCGCGGAAGCGCGCGGCGCGCGAGCCGCAGCACCGCGCGATCGCGGGTGAGCAGCCAGTCGGCGCGGTGCAGCGCGAAGTCGATGAATTTCTGGTCGTCGGGATCGGTGCAGCGCAGCGGCGCGGCCAGCGGGACCGGTGGCGGATTGTCCTCAATGTGAGCGCATGCACTCCATGTCGACCAGATTCGGTCGACATCCATCGACGGGTTCCTGGGGAGTCCGCGGCGCAGCACCTCGGCCAGTTCGGCCCGCATCTCGGCGGTGGCGACCCAGCGCAAGCGGCCGCTCTCGACCGCCCGGGCAATCGGATCGACCGCGGGATTGGCGAACACCAGCCAGTCGAGGACGACGTTGGTGTCCAGCACGGCGCGGGGCGGGTCGAAGCGGAATGTGGGTGGGGTCATCGGGGTCGGGTGGGAAGCCGACAAGCCCTGGCTTGCGGCGGTACGGCGCTACGAATATAATCGCGGGCTTTTCAGCAGATTCTGCTTCGCTCTTTTGTCGGTCCTGCGCTTCACGAAGCCAGGGTCGATCGGGCGGTCGAACGATCCCGCAGCCTCGCGGTTCAATCGTCGGCCACACGCCCGGGGAGGGCGCGACGCTTCTTCCGAAAGTGCTCTGGTGTCAGAAGTGATTTCAGGGCAGTGACTTCAAACGGGAACAAGTTACCAACATGCCAACCATCAATCAACTCGTTCGTCTCGGCCGTGAGGTCGAGAAGACGAAGTCCAAATCCCCGGCGCTGCAGGGTGGACCCCAGCGCCGCGGTGTGTGCACCCGCGTGTACACCACCACCCCGAAGAAGCCGAACTCGGCGCTGCGTAAAGTGGCCAAGATTCGCCTGACCAACGGGTTCGAAATCATTTCCTACATCGGCGGCGAAGGCCACAACCTGCAAGAGCACAGCGTCGTGCTCGTGCGCGGCGGCCGCGTGAAGGATCTGCCGGGTGTTCGCTACCACATCGTGCGCGGCTCGCTCGACCTGCAAGGCGTGAAAGACCGCAAGCAGTCGCGTTCCAAGTACGGCGCGAAGCGTCCGAAGGCTGGCAAGTAAGCTGGTTTCGTGGAGTCGTCATCGCGGGAGTCCAGGCTCCGGCATGGCGTGTTGCGGTTGCGGCGGGTACGGATCCCGCCGGGCCGAGTAAGTGGAAGCCCGGGTGCAGGAAGCGCCTTCGTGGTGACCGCGGTGCAGGCAGCGATGCCCGTGCCAACTGAAGATAAAAGGAAGAGAAATGCCTCGTCGTCGCGAAGTACCCAAGCGTGAGATCCTCCCCGATCCGAAATTCGGTTCGGTCGACCTCTCCAAGTTCATGAACGTGATCATGGAGTCCGGCAAGAAGGCTGTCGCCGAACGCATCATCTACGGTGCGCTGGAGCAGGTCGAAAAGAAGTCGGGCAAGGACCCGCTGGAGATCTTCACGGTCGCGCTGAACAACATCAAGCCGATGGTCGAAGTGAAGTCACGCCGCGTCGGCGGTGCGAACTACCAAGTTCCCGTGGAAGTTCGCCCCGTCCGCCGCGTGGCCCTGGCCATGCGCTGGTTGAAGGAATCGGCCCGCAAGCGCGGCGAGAAGTCGATGGCCCAGCGCCTCGCGAACGAACTGCTGGAGGCCGTCGAAGGCCGTGGCGGCGCGATGAAGAAGCGCGATGAAGTGCACCGCATGGCGGACGCCAACAAGGCGTTCTCGCACTTCCGCTTCTAAGAACGAAGTCCCCGGATCCCAATCCCCCCGGCCGCTCTTCGGGTTTCCACGAACCCGCGAGCGGCCCCTGCTTTTGGAGTGCCATCATGGCCCGCAAGACCCCCATCGAGCGCTACCGCAACATCGGCATCTCGGCCCACATCGACGCCGGCAAGACCACGACCACCGAGCGCATCCTGTTCTACACGGGTGTGAACCACAAGATCGGTGAAGTGCACGATGGCGCTGCCACGATGGACTGGATGGAGCAGGAGCAGGAGCGCGGCATCACGATCACGTCGGCCGCGACGACCTGCTTCTGGAAGGGCATGGAGCTCAACCACCCCGAGCACCGCATCAACATCATCGACACCCCCGGGCACGTCGACTTCACGATTGAAGTCGAGCGCTCGATGCGCGTGCTCGACGGCGCCTGCATGGTGTACTGCGCCGTCGGCGGCGTGCAGCCCCAGTCGGAAACCGTCTGGCGCCAGGCCAACAAGTACAAGGTGCCCCGCCTCGCGTTCGTCAACAAGATGGACCGCACCGGCGCGAACTTCTACAAGGTCTACGACCAGATGAAGGCGCGCCTGAAGGCGAACCCGGTGCCCATCGTGATCCCGATCGGTGCCGAAGACGGCTTCAGCGGCGTGGTCGACCTGATCAAGATGAAGGCGATCATCTGGGACGAAGCCTCGCAGGGCATGAAGTTCGACTACCAGGACATCCCCGCCGAGCTGCTGGCCGACGCCAAGAAGTGGCGCGAGAACATGATCGAGGCCGCCGCTGAATCCAGCGAAGACCTGATGAACAAGTACCTCGAGTCGGGCGACCTGAGCGAAGCCGAGATCAAGCTGGGCATCCGCACGCGCACGATCGCGTCCGAGATCCAGCCGATGCTGTGCGGCACCGCGTTCAAGAACAAGGGCGTTCAGCGCATGCTCGACGCCGTGATCGACTTCATGCCGTCGCCGATCGACATCCCGCCGGTGCCGGGCACCGACGAGCAGGAGCAGGTCGTCACCCGCAAGGCCGACGACAGCGAGAAGTTCGCGGCACTCGCCTTCAAGCTGATGACCGACCCGTACGTCGGCCAGCTGACCTTCGTGCGCGTCTACTCGGGCGTGCTGAAGTCCGGCGACTCGGTCTTCAACCCGATCCGCGGCAAGAAGGAGCGCATCGGCCGGATCCTGCAGATGCACGCGAACCAGCGTGAAGAAATCAAGGAAATCCTGGCCGGCGACATCGCCGCCTGCGTGGGCCTGAAGGACGTGACCACCGGCGAGACGCTGTGCGATCCGGACAACGTCATCACCCTCGAGAAGATGATCTTCCCGGAGCCGGTGATCTCGCAGGCCGTCGAGCCGAAGACCAAGGCCGACCAGGAAAAGATGGGCATCGCGCTGGGTCGCCTGGCGGCGGAAGATCCGTCGTTCCGACTGCGTACCGATGAAGAGTCGGGCCAGACCATCATTTCCGGCATGGGCGAGCTGCACCTGGAAATCATCGTCGACCGCATGAAGCGCGAGTTCGGCGTCGAAGCCAACGTCGGCAAGCCGCAAGTGGCCTACCGCGAGACCATCCGCAAGGCCGCGACCGATGTCGAAGGCAAGTTCGTGCGCCAGTCGGGCGGCAAGGGCCAGTACGGCCACGTCGTGCTGAACGTCGAACCGCAGGAGCCGGGCAAGGGCTTCGAGTTCGTCGACGCGATCAAGGGCGGTGTCGTGCCGCGCGAGTTCATCCCCGCGGTGAAGAAGGGCGTCGAAGACTCGCTGCCGAACGGCGTGCTGGCCGGCTTCCCGGTGGTCGACGTGAAGGTCACGTTGGTCTTCGGTTCGTACCACGAAGTCGACTCGAACGAAAACGCGTTCAAGATGGCTGCGTCGCTGGGCTTCAAGGACGGCTGCCGCAAGGCCAGCCCGGTGATCCTCGAGCCGATGATGGCGGTCGAGGTCGAGACCCCGGAAGACTACGCCGGCAACGTGATGGGTGACCTGTCATCCCGCCGTGGCATGGTGCAGGGCATGGACGACATGCCTGGCGGCGGCAAGGTCATCAAGGCCGAGGTTCCGCTGTCGGAAATGTTCGGCTACTCGACCACGCTGCGCTCGATGTCGCAAGGCCGTGCCACGTACACGATGGAGTTCAAGCACTACAGCGAAGCTCCGAAGAACGTGGCCGACGCGATCATCACCGCACGCGGCAAGTAATTCAGCCAGTTAGTTAGACGAAGCCGGTCTTCGTCGTCCGCTTCGCGCGATGCCAGTGGCGCGCGAAACCAGTGGGCGGCGGAGACCTTAAACCCAGCACTGGAAGTGCTCTTTGATACGGAGAATCTGAAATGGCAAAAGGCAAATTCGAGCGGACCAAGCCGCACGTGAACGTTGGCACGATTGGTCACGTGGACCATGGGAAGACGACGCTGACGGCGGCGATCACGACGGTGCTGTCGGCGAAGTTCGGTGGC
>NZ_LMDM01000034.1 GCF_001425825.1 Rhizobacter sp. Root1238 | reverse complement strand
AGGCTATTAATAAAGCCAGCCCCCGTCTCCTCCCAAGGTGACGGGGGTTTCGCTTTGGGGGAACCGGTTTTGCGGGATGCAAATTCCGGGGATGTGAATCCGCCTTGGCAGACACCGGACCGGCGAGCTCAGGACACCCTCAACTCCCGACGCAGTATCTTCCCGACGTTGGACTTGGGCAGATCGTCGCGAAACTCGACATACTTCGGGCGCTTGTAGGCCGTGAAGTTCTCGCGACAATAGGCCGCCAGGTCGTCCTCTGTCAGCGTCGAATCGCGCCTCACCACGAACAGCTTCACCGCCTCGCCAGACTTCGGATCCGCCACGCCCACCGCAGCACACTCCAGCACCGCGGGATGCTGGCTCACCACCTGCTCGATCTCGGTCGGGTAGACGTTGAAGCCGGACACCAGAATCATGTCCTTCTTCCGATCGACGATTCGCACGTAGCCCCGCTCGTCCATCACGCCGATGTCGCCCGAGCGGAAGAATCCATCGTCCGTCATGACCAAGCGCGTTTCGTCCGGGCGATTCCAGTACCCCGCCATCACCTGCGGGCCGCGGATGCAGATCTCGCCGGACTCCCCCAGCGGCACCGAAGCACCCGCATCATTGCGGATCGCGATCTCCGTCGACGACACCGGCAACCCGATCGACCCGGTGAACTCCGGCTCATCGAAGCGATTGATCGTCGCGACCGGCGAAGTCTCCGACAACCCGTAACCCTCGACGATCGGACAGCCGGTGACGCGTTGCCACTGCTCCGCCGTCGCGCGCTGAACCGCCATGCCGCCGCCATTCGAGATCACCAGGTCGGTGAAATCCAGCCGTCTGAACTCCGGATCGTTCGCCAGCGCATTGAACAGCGTGTTCACTGCCGGGAACATGTTGAAGCGCTGCCGCTTCAGCACCTTCACGAAGCCGGGGATGTCGCGCGGATTCGGAATCAGCACGTTGAGCATCCCGAGCCGCGCCCCGAGCATGTAGCAGGCCGTCAGCGCGAAGATGTGATACAGCGGCAGCGCGCACACCGTGACGATCTGCCGATCGCCCACCTTGTCGAGCATCGGCTGGAACCACGCTTGCGCTTGCAGGATGTTCGCGACGACGTTGCGGTGCAGCAGCACGGCACCCTTCGAGAGGCCTGTCGTCCCGCCGGTGTACTGCAGGAAGGCGACGTCGTCCGGGCCCAGGTCGACATGCCGCAGCGACAGCCGCGTGCCCTCGGCCACCGCCATGTTGAAGCGCGTGACCGAGCCGCCGGCCGGCGCACGGAGATCGAACTCCGGCACCATCTTGCGCACATGCCGAACGACGAAATTCACCAGCTGGCCTTTCACGAAGCCCAGCAGGTCGCCCATCGATGCCAGCACCACATGACGGATCGGCGTGCGGTCGAGCACCTGCACCAGCGTCTGCGCGAAGTTCTCGAGCACGATGATCGCCTCGGCACCCGAATCGCTCAGCTGGTGCTCCAGCTCGCGCGCGGTGTACAACGGATTGACGTTCACCACCGTGCAGCCTGCGCGCAGCACCGCGGCGATCGCGACCGGGTACTGCAGCACGTTCGGCATCATCAGCGCGACGCGCGCGCCGCGCGCCAGCCCGCGGGCCTGCAGCCACGCGCCCAATGAAGCGGACATCTCGTCGATGTCGCGGAAGCTCAATCGCCGCTCCATGCACACCGCCGCATCGCGCGATGCGTGCTGTCGAAACGACTCGTCGAGCAGCTCGACCAAGGACCGGTAGGGCGACGTGTCGATCTCCGCCGGAACGCCAGGGGGATAGTGGTCGAGCCAGGGTCGTTGCATCGATGCGGCGCTCGTGGGAGAAGGTACTCCATGGTGCGGGTCGCCCCCGCGGCGCGGCTACGGTAGTTGTCCTAACGCAGCCGCGCGCGCCGTTGTCCCGTGGGTGACAGCGTCGGTCGCGAAGAGCGACTGCATCAGCGCCAACTCCCTCGCGCGGACGGTCTTCAAGAACTCCGAGGCGCCACCCATCGCATGGAAGGTGTCGAAGCCCGACTCCAGGAACGATTGCAAGGACGACAGCCCCGCGGCGCGCGCCGGCACGCGCATCATGCGCAAGCTCTGGCGCAGCAGCAGCCGCCGCGTCAGCTGGTCGAGCGATTCGCCGATCTTCACGGTCAATGCCACCTGGCGTTCGCGATCCGCCCGTCGCCCGCAGGCCTGCCAGGCCGCCAGGTACTCCGGTGCGTCCACCGGTGCGTCCGCCACCGCCGCGCCCATGCCGCTGTCCAGCGATTCCGACAAGGCATGCAGCGCGGCCAGGGATTCCACAGTCGACAACACATCGCTCGGAAAGAGCCGCGTCAACGCCGGCACGACCCGCGCGAACTGCGCATCGCGCTCGGCAAAGTCGCGCGGTCCGTACAGCTCGTCGAGAAAGAACTGCGCCACGCCGCGGTAGCGAGGCGACGCGAGAAGGTCAGCATAGGTGTGCGCGAAGCGCCGCTGCTGATAGGCCTTCACGGCCGTCACACGAGCCTGCAGCGAGCGGTCGCCCGCCCGGCGAACGCGTTCGGACTCCACCGCCGACAGGTGCTGAAGGATGTTGTCGCTCGTCGCGGCCATGGCGGAAGCTCGTTGCTCGTTGCGGGTTTACGAGAGGCCGGGCTAGTCCCGTGCCTCTACGGCGGCTGCGGCGAATGATGCAACACTGCGCGCGCATCCCACCAACCCCATGCAAAGACGCAAGCTCCTCCAGGTCGGCGCGGCCGCCTCGCTCACGTTGATCGCGGTCGGCGGCGGCCTCGTGCTGATGCGACCCGGCACGCCCGCCGACGAGTTGAGCGCCGACAGCCGCGCGCTGTTCGCTGCCGTCGCACAGGCGGTGCTCGACGGCGCGCTGCCATCAGGGGCGGCACGCTCCGCTGCCGTCGCGGCGCACCTCGAACGGGTCCGCCAAACCATCCACGGCTTCGCACCCGCTGCGCAGACAGAGCTCGCGCAGCTGCTGGGCATCCTGTGCACGGCGCCGGGCCGTCGCCTGCTCGCCGGGCTGGCTGCGCCCTGGGACACCGCCACCGTCGACGAGGTGCAGCAATCTCTGCAGGACATGCGCACCTCGCGCTTCGCAACCCGGCAGCAGGTCTATCACGCGCTGCGCGACATCACCAACGGCGCCTACTTCTCGGACCCCTCCGCGTGGCCGGCGATCGGCTACCCGGGACCCCGCGAACTCTGATGAGCCATTTCGACGACCCGATCCAGCAAGGACTGCAGCGCGGCTGGCACGTCTTCGGCGGCCCGCACGGCCCGGTGCCGGCGACCCTGAGCTGCGACGTCGCGATCGTCGGCAGCGGCGCCGGCGCCGGCATCACGGCCGAGTTGCTGACGAAGGCCGGCCTGCAGGTCGTGATCGTCGAAGAGGGCCCGCTGAAGAGCAGCCGCGATTTCCGCCAGCGCGAGAGCGAGGCCTACCCGAGCCTCTACCAGGAGAGCGCCGCGCGCAAGACCGCCGACAAGGCGATCAACATCCTGCAGGGCCGCTGCGTCGGCGGCTCGACGACGGTGAACTGGACCAGCTCGTTCCGCACGCCGGTCGACACGCTGGCGCACTGGCAGTCGCAGTTCGGTCTCGCCGAGATGACGGCGGCCGCGATGACCCCGTGGTTCGAGCAGGCCGAGCGCCGCCTCAACATCGGCCCCTGGCTCGCGGCGCCGAACCGGAACAACGAGCTGCTGCGCACCGGCGCCACCAAGCTCGGCATTCCGGCCTCCGCGATCCAGCGCAATGTGAAGGGCTGCTGGAACCTCGGCTCCTGTGGCATGGGCTGCCCGACGAACGCGAAGCAGTCGATGCTGGTGACGACCCTGCCGGCCGCGCTCGACGGTGGCGCCACGCTGCTGGTGCAGATGCGCGCCGAGCGCCTCGAGTCGCGCGACGGCGTCGTCCAGGCGCTGCACTGCGCGCCGGTCTCCGACAACAGCGCGGCCACCGGCGGTGCCGGTGTGCGCATCACCGCAAAGCACTACGTCGTCGCCGGCGGCGCGATCAATTCGCCGGCGCTGCTGCTGCGCTCCGGCACACCGGACCCGCACGGCCTGGTCGGCAAGCGCACCTTCCTGCACCCGGTCGTGATATCGGCGGCGAACTTCGCCGATCCGGTCAATGGCTGGGACGGCGCACCGCAGACCCTCTACACCGATCACTTCCTGCAGACGCAGCCGCTGACCGGGCCGATCGGCTACAAGCTCGAGGCGCCGCCGCTGCACCCGGTGATCCTGGCGTCGACGCTCGCCGGCCATGGTCGTGCGCAGGCCGAGATGCTGGCCGAGTTCCCGCGCACGCACGGCCTGCTGGCACTGATGCGCGACGGCTTCCATGCGGAGTCGCCCGGCGGATCGGTCGCGTTGCGCGGCGACGGTACGCCGATCCTCGACTACCCGTTGAACGATTTCGTGATGGACGGCGCGCGCCGTGCCTTCCTCAGCATGGCCGAGATCCAGTTCGCCGCCGGCGCGCGCAGCGTCATGCCGGTGCACGAGAGTGCCGTGCCGACCACGTCGTGGGCCGAGGCACGCCGGCAGATCGAAGCGCTGCCGATGAAGCCCCTGCTGACGCGCGTCGTCAGCGCCCATGTGATGGGCGGCTGCCCGATGGCCGGCAGCGAAGCGCAAGGCGTGGTCCGCCCCGACGGCACGCACTGGCAGCTCGCGAACCTGTCGGTGCACGACGGCTCGCTGTTCCCGACCAGCATCGGTGCGAACCCGCAGCTGTCGGTCTACGGCCTCGCGACGATGCTCGCAACGCGCCTCGCGAAGCGCCTGACCGGCCGCGACGTGCAGCTGGCGTGAGCGTCACACCGCGCTGCTAGCATCGTCCGCATGCTCGCGCGACTGCAACGCTTCATCACCTTCGGCCTGCTGTTCACCGCAATCCTGTGGGCAGCGTGGTTCATCCACATCGATCGCCCAGTGTGGGCCGGCGCCGGTGCGGCGCTGATCGTCTTCGGCTACGCGCTCTTCCTCGGCCTCGAGTTCGTGTTCCTGTACTTCGTGCACGGCGACGATCCGACGCCGCGCGCGACGGTGCCCCAGTTGCTGCACGCCTGGATCGGCGAGGTGCTGACGGCACCGCAGGTGTTCTGCTGGCGGCAGCCCTTCCGCTCGACCCTCGTGCCCGACCACGTGCCTGACCGCGCACCCGGCGCGCCCGCCGATCGCGGCGTGGTGCTGGTCCACGGCTTCGTCTGCAACCGCGGGCTGTGGAACCGGTGGATGCAACGGCTGCTGCAGCGCGGCACGCCGTTCATCGCGGTCAACCTCGAACCGGTGTTCGGCTCGATCGACCACTATGCCGACATCATCGAGCAGGCCGTCGCCCGGCTGGAAGCCGCAACCGGCCGCGCGCCGGTGCTGGTGGGCCACAGCATGGGCGGCCTCGCGATCCGCGCGTGGGCCGCGGCGCACGGTGGCGAAACGCGCGCGCACCGCATCATCACGATCGGCAGCCCGCACCGCGGCACCTGGCTCGGGCGCTTCTCGACGACGGCCAACGGGCATCAGATGCGCCTCGCGAGCCCCTGGCAGCAGGCGCTCGGCACCCGCGAATCGGCCACGCTGCCGGGGCGCTTCATCTGCTTCTACAGCCACTGCGACAACATCGTGTTCCCGGCCAGCACCGCGACGCTGCCGGGCGCCGACAACCGGCATGTGCCGGGCGTCGCGCACGTCGACCTGGTCAACCAGCCGGTGGTGTTCGACGCGCTGCTGGCCGCGCTGTGATCACAGGCCCAGCACGCGGTCGCCGGGCAGCGTCGCCTCGGCCGCCAACTCGTCGCGCCGCGACACCGCTTCGTAGATCGGCGTGAAGTCGGGCGCGGTCGCGCGGAACAGCTGCTCGAACGAATCGATCACGAAGTAGGTGGCCTGGAAGGTGTCGATCTTGTAGCGCGTGCGCATGATTCGCTCCAGGTCGAAGCCCAGGCGCTGCGGCTGCGCGCTGGTCACGCTGTGGCGCAGCTCGCCGGCCGACGACAGGATGCCCGCGCCATACGCGCGCAGGCCGGCCGGCGTCGCGATCAGACCGAACTCCACCGTGTACCAGTAGAGCCGCGCGAGGTACTCGCACGACTGCAGCCGGCTCGCCTTCAGGCCGCCGGCGCCATAGGCCTGCATGTAGTCGGCGAACATCGGGTTGAACAGCAGCGGCACATGGCCGAACAGGTCGTGGAAGACATCGGGCTCGACCACGTAGTCGAACTCCTCCGGCTTGCGGATCCAGCCGGTGACCGGGAAGCGCCGCGCGGCCAGCAGCGCGAAGAACGCCTCTTCGGGAATCAGCCCCGGCACCGCGACCACCTCCCAGCCGGTCGCGCGGCGCAGGCGCTGCGACAGCGCCTCGAAGCGCGGGATCTGCGTCGGCGTGCCGAGCTGCCCGACCGCGTCGATGAACTCCTCGCAGGCCAGGCCCGGCAGCTGCGCCGCCTGGCGCTCGTACAGCCGCTGGTAGAGCGCGTGGTCCTCGGCGGTGTAGCGGTCCCAGTCCTGCTCGCAGGTGTAGTCGGCGCGCGCCGAGGCATAGTCGCCGCGGGGCGGGCGATCGCCCTGGCCATAGGTGGCTGGCGCGACACCGCTGTTCATGCCCTTCGCGGCACCGGCGCCATCGTTCACCGCAGCCATTTGTCGGCCGTCCGCTGGTACTCGCCGCTCGCCTTGGCCAGGTGCAGCCACTGGTCGACGAAGCCCTTCATCACCATGTCGTTGCGCGGCAGCATCCAGGCCATCTCGCCATACTGCAGCGGCCGGTCCGGGTTCACCGCGCACAAGCCAGGCCGCAGCTTCTGCTGCACCAGCGTCTCGGCGGCCTCGGTCACGAACACGTCGGCCCGTTTGGCCAGCAGCTCGTCGAAGATCGTCAGGTTGTCGGCATGGATCGTCAGCGTCGCGGTCTTGAAATTGGCGCGCGCGAAGCGCTCGTTGCTGCCGCCCGGGTTGGCGATCGCGCGCACGCCGGCCTTGTCGATGTCGGCCACGCTCTGGTACTTCGACACGTCCTCGCAGCGAACCAGCGGCGTCTTGCCGTTGACCATGTAGGCGGTGCTGAAGAACACCCGCTTCTGGCGCTCGGTGCTGACCGAGATGCCGCCGATCGCGACATCGCACTTGCCGGCACCGAAGTCCGGCAGCAGGTTGGCCCAGCTCGTCTTCACCAGCTCGAGCTTGACGCCGATCGCCGCGGCCAGCGACTGCGCCAGGTCGACGTCCAGGCCTTCGAAGCCGCCATCGGCGCGCTGGAAGCTGAACGGCTTGTAGTCGCCCGGCGTGCAGGCGCGCAGCACGCCGGCCTTCATCACCGCGTCGAGCGACGAGTCCTGCGCCGACGCGCCGGCGGCCAGCGCCGCGAGCGCGAGGCCGATGAACGAACGCACGCGCTTCATGCGGCCGCCTCGGGTTCGGCCTTCAGCACGCCGCGGCGCACCTGGTCGAGTTCGATGCTCTCGAACAACGCGCGGAAGTTGCCTTCGCCGAAGCCCTGGTCGCCCTTGCGCTGGATGATCTCGAAGAAGATCGGCCCGATCACCGTCTGCGTGAAGATCTGCAGCAGCAGCTCGTTCGGCGCGCCCTGGTGCGTCGCGCCGTCGATCAGGATGCGCAGGCGCTTCAGTTCGTCGAGGCGCTCGCCGTGCTGCGGCAGCCGCTTGTCGACCAGGTCGTAGTAGGTCGCGATGGTGTCCTGGAACACGACGCCCTGGGTCTTCATGCCGTCGACCGTGGCGTAGATGTCGTCGGTGCCGAGCGCGATGTGCTGGATGCCTTCACCGTGGTACAGGTCCAGGTACTCGGCGATCTGGCTCTTGTCGTCCGAACTCTCGTTGATCGGGATGCGGATCTTGCCGCACGGGCTCGTCATCGCCTTGCTCTTCAGCCCGGTCAGCTTGCCCTCGATGTCGAAGTAGCGCACTTCGCGGAAGTTGAACAGCCGCTCGTAGAAGTCGGCCCATTCCTTCATGCGGCCGCGATGCACGTTGTGCGTCAGGTGGTCGATGTAGGTCAGGCCGTTGCCGACCGGCGACGCATTCGCGCCGGGGATCGGCACGAAGTCGACGTCGTAGATGCTGATGTTGCCGATCGCGCCGGCGGCCGCGCCGTCCTTGCCGTGCCAGCGGTCGACGAAGTAGATCAGCGAGTCGCCGATGCCCTTGATCGCCGGGATGTTCAGCTCCATCGGGCCGGTCTGGTTGTCGAAGCCCCAGGCGCCGAGCTCCAGCGCGCGCGCATAGGCCTGGGCGGCGTCCTTCACGCGGAAGGCCATCGCGCAGACGCTCGGCCCGTGGTGGCGGGCAAAGCGCTGCGCGAACGAATTCGGCTCGGCGTTGATGATGAAGTTGACGTCGCCCTGGCGGTACAGCGTGACGTTCTTGTGGCGGTGCCGCGCGATCGCGGTGAAGCCCATCGATTCGAACAGCCGGCCGAGCGCGACAGGGTCCGGCGCCGCGTACTCGACGAATTCGAACCCGTCGGTGCCCATCGGGTTGTCCCAGGGGGTGAACTGCATGGCGCGCTCCTGCAAAGTGGAAGTTGCCTGCACTGTAGAGTCGTCCCGTTGCAGGATTCATGCAAGTTCTGCCCCGCGATGGGCGCGCTTCGCAGGAAAGCTGCAAAATTGTCGGCATGGAAACGGAAATCCAGCTGGATGCGATTGATCGGCGCATTCTTCGCGCGCTGCAAGCCGACGGCCGGATCACTTACGACGTGCTGGCCGTGCAGGTCAGCCTGTCGCCGTCGGCGACGCTGCGACGGGTCAAGCGGCTCGAGGAATCGGGCGCGATCGCCGGCTACGTGGCGCTGGTGCCGCCCGAACGCGTCGGGCTCGGGCTCACCGCCTACCTGAACGTGCGGCTCGAGAAGCACTCCGAGGTGCACAAGCGCAACCCAATGGACCTGTTCCGCGCGGCCGTGCAGACCTGGCCCGAGGTGGTCGAATGCGTTGCGCTGACCGGCGAGATGGACTACCTGATGCGCGTCGTCGTGCAGGACATGGCCCACTATTCGCGCTTCGTGATGGAGACGTTGCTGAAGCACCCGAGCGTCGAGGACTGCAAGACCAGCTTCGTGATGGACCGGGTGAAGAACACCACGGCCGTGCCGCTGTAGTCAGTGGTCGAGGTCCTGCAGCATCGCCTGCGTCGCGGCGGTCGACAGGTTCAGCAGCTGGGCGATGTCGGCCACGTCGTCGGGGATCGCGGCGTTGTCCCAGCCGTGCGCGGTGTGCCGCGCGAGGCGGATCGCCAGCACGACGTTCTGCACCGTCGGGTGCTCGGCATGCCGGTCGTCGGAGATGCGGATCAGCAGTTCCGGCAGCGTCCAGGCCTTCATCAGCGCCTGCTGCAGGTCGAACAGCTCGATGTGCAGCGTGCTCTGCTGGATGGCATTCGAGCGCAGCGTCGGGTCGGCCGCCTGCGCGTTCTGGATCGTCAGCGCCAGGTCGGGCGCATGCACCCACAGCAGCATCTCGGCGAAATCGTGCAGCAGCGCGGCTTCGTGGATCAGCGCGGCATCGTGGTCCTGCCGGTGGATCGCGAAGGCCAGCGCAAAGCGCGATGCGCGGTGTGCGCGCCGCAGCACGTCGTTCAGCCCGGCGAGGGCGTCGGGCCGGTCGGCCAGCCAGTCCTCGACCGTCGGCTGCACGCCGAACGCGCCGAAGAACGGCGAGATGCCCATCAGCACGACGGCGGCGGTGACGGTCTCGACATCGGTGACGAGCCGCGCCGGCCGGTGCGTCGCGGCATAGGCCAGCACCTTCAGCGTCATCAGCGGGTCGTCGGCGACCATCTCGCCGATCAGGTTCGCGTCGACGTCGTCTTCGTTCGCGCGCATCGCCTCCAGCGCATCGGCGGTGTTGGCCAGCACCGGGATCTCGCAGCCGAGGAAGTGCCGGACCCAGGCCGCCATGTCGGGCAAGGCGGTGGAGAGCGGCTGGAAGCCGCCGGCGCGCGGTGCGTTCTCGATGCTCACGTCACGGTGTCAGGAAAAGTGTTACGGCAAGTATCGACCTCTTTGCGGCGCACTTGAGCAAAACCTCACGCGGCGCGTCAGCGCCCGCCGAGCTTCGCCTTCACGTCCAGGCCGACCTTCTTGTTGACGAACTGCAGCGTCGCGACCTTGGCCAGGTCGACCTCGCCCGCCTTGTAGAGCCCGGCCTTCACCATCTGCGCGTAGAAGTCCTGGATACGCTCCGCGCTCATCGCGCCGATGCCGTTGCGCAGCGCCTCGCCCGAGTCGACGATGCCCTGCTGCTTCATCAGCGCGACCGACGCCTCGATCTCCGCCTCGGTCATCTCCGGGTTCTCCTTGATCATCATCGCGTTGGCCGCCTTGCGGTCGCCATACAGGTAGTTGACCCAGCCGAGGATGGACGCGTCGACGAAGCGCTGCACCAGCTGCGGCTTGTCCCGCGCAGTGTCGGTGCGCGCCTCGATCACCGTCGAGTACGTGCTGAAGCCGTGGTCGGCCAGCAGGTGCACCACCGGCTTGAACTTGCCCTGGTTCTCGACGTAGATCGGCTCGGCCACCGAGTAGCCCTGCTGGATCGCCTTCGGGTTCGCGAGGAACGGGCCGAGGTTGTAGTTGTAGGGCTTGAGCACCTCGTCCTTGAAGCCGTGCGTCACCTTCAGCCACTGCCACCAGCTGAACTGGCCGTCTTTCGCGATCAGCGCGAGCGGCGCGTCCTTCAGCTTCGCGAACGACTCGTAGCCTTGCCCCGGGTGCGCGATCAGCGCCTGCGGATCTTTCTGGAACATCGCGGCGACGACCACCGTCGGCACGCCGTTCTTCACGTTGTCGAAGCTGTGCAGCAGGTTGCCCGTCATCAGGAAATCGATGCGGCCGGCCGGCAGCAGCGGGCGGTTGTTGACCTGCGGGCCGCCCTGCACCAGCGTCACGTCGAGGCCGAACTTCTTGTAGGTGCCGTCGGCCACCGCCTGGTAGAAGCCGCCGTGCGCAGCCTGCGCCTTCCAGTTGGTCGCGAAGCTCACCTTGTCCTGCGCGACGGCGCTGCCGGCAGCGAGGGTCATCGCCAGCGCGGCTGTCGCGGCAGCAAGGCGGATCGTGTTCTTCATGGGGTCTCTCCTTCGATGGGTCAATTCTCGGTGGCGTGCCATCGGCCCAGCAACAGGCGCGACAAAGCATTGAAGCCGGCGAAGATCAGCACGCCGGTCAGCACCAGCAGGCTCAGCGCGGCGAACATCTTCGGCGTCTCGGTGCGGAAGCTCGCCTCCAGGATGCGCGAGGCGAGGCCCGTTTCGCGGCCGGCGGCGCCGGCCACCATCTCGGCCGTCACCGCGCCGATCAGGCTCAGGCCGCCAGAGATCTTCAGCCCGGCGACGAAATACGGCAATGCCGACGGCAGCAGCAGCAGGCGCAACCGCTGCCAAGGCGTCGCGCGGTACAGCCGGAACAGCTCGCGCAGGTTCACGTCGGCCGCGCGCAGCCCGACCACGGTGTTCGACAGGATCGGGAAGAACGCGACGATCCAGGCGCACAGCAGCAGCGCGGCGGTCGTGCTCTCGACGTAGATCAGGATCAGCGGCGCGACCGCGACGATCGGCGTCACCTGCAGCACCACCGCGACCGGAAAGAACGCCTCTTCGACCGGCCGCCACAGCGCGAACACCGCGGCGATCAGCACGCCGCCGGCGCAGGCCAGCAGCAGCGCGCCGAAGGTGATCTTCACGGTGAACCACCAGCTGCCGGCCAGCGACCCGAAGTTGGCGACCAGTGTCTGCAGCACGAGGCTGGGTGCCGGCAGCGTGTAGTGCGGGATGTGGGCCAGCCGCACCAGCGCCTCCCAGGCGGCGAGCAATGCGAGCAGCACGACGGCCGGTGCGATGCGGCGGCGCCAGGCCTGCTTCATGCGGTCGCCGCGTGCGCGGCCTCCAGCGAGCGCGAGACGGCGCGGCATTGCGCGACATAGTCGTCGCTGTCGCGAAATCCGGTGTCTTGCCGCGCCGGCCGGCGGACCTGGAACTCGGCGACGATGCGGCCGGGCCGCGCGCCCATCACCAGCACGCGCTGGCTCAGCGCCACCGCCTCCAGCACGCTGTGGGTGACGAACAGCACCGCCATCGGGCGCGCCTGCCAGGCGTCGAGCAGGTCGGCGTTCAGCCGCTGGCGGGTGATCTCGTCGAGCGCGGCGAACGGCTCGTCCATCAGCAGCAGGTGCGGTTGCGTGACCAGCGCGCGGGCGATCGACGCGCGCATCTTCATGCCGCCCGACAGCTCGCCGGGGAAGGCGTTCGCGAAGGCCTCGAGCCCCATGCGCTGCAGCAGCGGCATCACGCGCGCGGCGGCATCGCGCCGCGAAATGCCGGCCAGCCGCAGCGGCAGCCAGGCGTTGTCGAACACGCTGGCCCACGGCATCAGCGTCGGTTCCTGGAACACGAAGGCGGTGTCGCTGGTGCCGTTGGTGGCATCGGCCTGCAGTGCCGGCGCCTGGACCGTGCCGGCGGTGGCGCGGTCGAGCCCGGCCACCAGCCGCAGCACCGTGCTCTTGCCGCAACCGGACGGGCCGAGCAGCGAGACGAATTCGCCCGGGCGCACATCCAGCGTCACCGACTGCAGCGCCTGCACGCCGTTGGCGAACCGCTTGTCGACCCGCTGCAGCGAGATCAGGGCACCTGAAGCGTCCGAGGCATCTGACATAGGGTTCGCAGTGTGCCGCAGAACGCGTTCGCGCTAGGCTTCGGGGCTTGTCGCGGAGATCCACCATGAACCACGTCGTCCTGCCTTCCGGAACTCCCGTGCCGACTCTCGGCCTCGGCACGTGGCGCATGGGGGAATCGAGCGCATCGCGGCGGACCGAGGTGGCCGCGATCCGGCTGGCGATCGACCTCGGCTACCGGCTCTTCGACACCGCCGAGATGTATGGCGAAGGCGGCGCCGAAGAGGCGCTCGGGCAGGCCGTCGCCGAGGCGCTGCGGGCCGGCGCGGTGCGGCGCGACGAGGTGTTCATCGTCAGCAAGGTCTACCCGCACAACGCGAGTCGCAACGGCACCGTGGCGGCGTGCGAGCGCAGCCTGAAGCGGCTGGGACTCGACCACGTCGACCTGTACCTGCTGCACTGGCCGGGCTCGCATCCGCTGCACGACACGGTCGAGTCCTTCGGGCGCCTGCAGGCGGAGGGGCGCATCCGCGCCTGGGGCGTCAGCAACTTCGACGCCGACGGCATGGCCGCGCTGTGGGCGCTGGATGGCGGCATGGCCTGCGCGACCAATCAGGTGTACTACGCGCTGCCCGAGCGGGGCATCGAGTACGACCTGCCGCCGCGCCTGCGCGAACGGAAGGTCCCGCTGATGGCGTACAGCCCGCTCGCGCAAGGCGAGCTCGCGGCGCACCCGGGGCTGCAGCCGCTGGCCGAATCCCGCGGCGTCACGCCGACCCAGCTCGCGCTCGCATGGGTGCTGCACCAGCCGGGCGTGATCGCGATCCCGAAGGCCGTGCGCGAGCTTCATCTGCGCGAGAACCTGGCCGCCGCCGACCTGAAGCTCGGCGCCGCCGAGCTTGCCGCGCTCGACCGGCTGTTCCCGCCGCCGCGGCGCAAGACCACGCTCGCGATGGTCTGAACGGGCCGTCGGGGCCACCCCGATTGACGCGCGATGCCTGCAGCGGCGACACTGTCCCCCGCAAGGGGAGTAGCCCCCCGATCAAGCCGCCGTCAGCACGGGCGCCGCTCCCGCGGTGCCCCGGCACTTGAGCAGCGTGCGGACCCGAGGGACCGGCGCTGTGGGCAAGACCTTCACCCGCCGTGCATCCGCACGGCGTGCACTCCTGCAAGGTGAAGGACCATGGAACTCTTCTCAGCTGACTTCTTCTCGGCCTTGATGGCCATCGTGCTGCTCGACCTCGTGCTGGCCGGCGACAACGCGATCGTGATCGGCCTGGCCGCCCGCAACGTGCCGCCCCACATGCAGCGCCGCGTGATCCTGTGGGGCACCGCCGGCGCCATCATCATCCGCGCGCTGCTGACGCTGGTCGTCGTGTGGCTGCTGAAAATCCCCGGCTTCCTGCTGGCCGGCGGCCTCGCGCTGGTCTGGATCGCGTGGACGCTGACGCAGGACAAGGACGGCGAAGGCCACAACATCAAGCCGCAGTCGACCGTGCGCGGCGCCATCCAGACCATCGTGATCGCCGATGCGGTGATGGGCATCGACAACGTGCTGGCGATCGGTGGCGCGGCCCACGGCAGCATGCTGCTGGTGGTGCTGGGCTTGCTGATCAGCATCCCGATCGTGGTCTGGGGCAGCCAGCTGATCCTGAAGCTGGTCGACCGATTCCCGATCATCATCATCCTGGGCGCCGGCGTGCTCGGCTGGACCGCCGCGAAGATGATCAGCAGCGAGCCGCTGATCAAGTCGTGGTTCGAGCACCGGCACCTGGGGCACCTGGCGCTGTACCTGCTGTGCGTCGGCGGCGTCACGCTGCCGGCGCTGTGGCGCCACTGGAACGATCGCCAGCGCGAGACCGGCCTGCTGCTGGCGGTGATGGTGACCTGGCTCGGTGTGTTCGACATGATCGAAGAGGCGATGGGCTGGGAAGACCAGCCGGTCGACACCTGGCAGTGGTGGCACGAGGGCATCGACCTGGTGATGTGGCTGGGCTGGGTGCCGGTCGCGGTGCTGGTGCACAAGCTGTGGGAGAAGCGGCATCCGAAGCCGCTGCCGGTGCATGCGCACGGCGACGTCTGAATGAAAACGGGGGCCGCGAGGCCCCCGTTTCACTTTCACGCTTCAACGGTGGATCACAGGCGCGTGACGCCCGGTACCCATCCGACGAGTTCGCCGTCGAGGTACAGCGCCCCTTCGGGGGCGCCGGACTGCGCGTAGAACTCGAGCACCGGCGGCAGTGGCGGTGCAGGCGGCGCCGGCGGAGCCGCCAGGCGCTGGGCCAGTTCAGCGAGCACGGCGCTCGCGGATTTCAAGGCGGCCGCTGCGGTGCGGCGCGCGAGGGAGGAGCCGGGATGGCGCGGCGTCAGGGTGCGCCACGTCTGGGGCTTCGAGCTGGTCATGATCATTTCCTTCGTCGGCAGCGCGCTGGCGCTGCGTTGGATTCATGGACTGTGGCGCAGCCGGGGGCTGAGCTGGTCGAGTTCGCGGCGTAGCGCGCGGCGCGCATCCTGTCGCGAGGTGCCACCGGGTTGGTGACTGCCGGCGCGACGGAAGTGCGCGGGCGCCACCAACGGATTGCGGGGCTTGCGGGCTGGCATGGTGATCTTGGTCATGAGACATCTCCTGGGCGGACGAGAACGGCGGGGCCAGAAAGCACAACGGCCCGGTGCGGGAAGCCACCGGGCCGTCGGGATGAGCGCGCGTGCGTCGCGAGGCTCAGCCGGCAAGCGGACCGGGCGGGGCCCGACGGCCACCGAGACACTGAAACGCCGGCACCGACGGCGCGAAGGCGCGGCGGGCAAGGGCGGGATTCAGTGCGAAGGCGATCAACGTGGGGACTCCGGGGTTGAGGGGCGGGGCGTCGCCGTGATCAAGGTGTGCATCACGACTTGCGCAGATGATAAACAATCGATTATCAATTTCAACCCCCTTGTTCGAAGGTGTGGGGACGAATCCACACCTGGCCGAGCGTCGGGCCCCGGCGCCGCCGCGGGTCAGCGCTTCTTCTTCAGCGGCGCGATGCCGGCCTGCGTGCGGGCCCACAGGTCTTCGGCGGGCGGGGCGGCGCTGGGCGGCACGGCCTTCGCACGGCCCGGCGGGGCGGCCGGTGGCCTGGCCGGCTCCGCCGCCGGCATCAGCACCTCGCCGAGCAGGTCGAGCAGCCGCGTGCGGGCGCGCTGCGGATGGCGGCGGTAGTAGGTCAGCACCAGCCCGACGATGAAGCGCTCGTCGTCGTCCTGCGGCACGTTGCGCACCGCGTCGTCGGCGAGGGCGGCGGCGGGGGGCGCCGGGGAACCGGCCGCATCGTGCGGCTGATCCATCCAGCCGTTCGGCTTGTGGCACAGCACCTCGAACTGGCGCGCGAGCCGTTCGCCGATCTGCCGCGAGCGGCTCTTGATCTGGCTCCAGTAGCTCGGCTGGATCTGCAGGCGCTCGGCGAAGCGCCGTTCGAGGCCCCTCAGCGTGGCGGCATCCGGATGCTTGATGGTGTTGTGGACGAATTCATCGAAAAGGGCCAGCGCGTTGTCAAGGCGGGTCTGGGCCACGTCGCGGGAGCCGGATTGCATGGTGCTGCATGATAAATCTTCGTGCATCAGCAGATGCGGCCGGGGTCGTCGGCAAAATCACGCTCTTTCCGCCCACAACCCTTTCACGGCGCGCAGCACCATGACGACCCTCGGAACCCCCCTCTCTCCCCAAGCCACCAAGGTGATGCTGCTCGGCAGCGGCGAACTGGGCAAGGAGGTGCTGATCGCGCTGCAGCGCCTGGGCGTCGAGACGATCGCGGTCGACCGCTACGAGAACGCGCCGGGCCAGCAGGTCGCCCACCACGCCCGCACCATCACGATGAGCGATCCGGCGCAGCTGAAGGCGCTGATCGAGGCCGAGCGCCCGCTGCTGGTGGTGCCCGAGATCGAGGCCATTGCCACGCCGATGCTCGAGGAGCTCGAAGCCGCCGGCACCGTGCGCGTGATCCCGACCGCCCGTGCCGCGCGCCTGACGATGGACCGCGAGGGCATCCGCCGCCTGGCCGCCGAAACGCTCGCGCTGCCGACCAGCCCGTATGTGTTCTGCGATTCGCTGGCCGAGCTGCAGGCCGCGATCGACGGCAAGATCGGCTACCCCTGCATCGTGAAGCCGGTGATGAGCAGCTCCGGCAAGGGCCAGAGCAAGATCGACGGCCCGGCCGACGTGAAGACCGCGTGGGACTACGCGATGGCCGGCGGCCGCGTCAGCCATGGCCGCGTGATCGTCGAAGGCTTCATCGATTTCGACTACGAGATCACCCAGCTCACCGTGCGTGCGCTCGGTGCCGGCGGCCAGGTCGAGACGCACTTCTGCGACCCGATCGGCCATGTGCAGGTGGCCGGCGACTATGTCGAGAGCTGGCAGCCGCACCGCATGACGCCGGCCGCGCTGGCGCGCTCGCGCGAGATCGCGAAGGCCGTCACCGACAACCTGGGCGGCCAGGGGCTGTTCGGCGTCGAGCTGTTCGTGAAGGGCGACATGGTGTGGTTCAGCGAGGTCAGCCCGCGCCCGCACGACACCGGCATGGTGACGATGATCACGCAGTGGCAGAACGAGTTCGAGCTGCATGCGCGCGCGATCCTCGGGCTGCCGGTCGACACCTCGCTGAAGAGCCCGGGCGCGAGCGCGGTGATCTACGGCGGTGTCGAAGCGAAGGGCATCGTGTTCGACGGCGTCGCCGACGCGATGCGCGTGCCGAACAGCGAGATCCGCCTGTTCGGCAAGCCGGAGAGCTTCACGAAGCGCCGCATGGGCGTCGCGCTGGTGCACGACCAGGACGTCGAGGTCGCCCGCACGCAGGCCAAGCTGGCCGCCAGCAAGGTGAAACCGCACGAGGCGTGAAACCTCAATCGTCGTCGCGCGCCTTGTACTGACCCATCAGGGTGGTCTGCGCCGACGGCGGCACCGCCTCGTAGTGACTCAGCTCCAGCGTGTAGCGCCCCTGCCCGCCGGTCATGCCGTTCAGCCGCGCCTGGTAGCCGTTCAGCTCCGACAGCGGCACCAGCCCGTGCACCGTGATGCTGCCGGCCTGCACGGTGCGCGTGCCGTTCACCTGGCCGCGCTTGGCCGACAGGTCGCCGGTGATGTCGCCCATCGAGAAATCGGGTGCGGTGATCTCCACCTTCACCACCGGCTCCAGCACGATCGGCTGGGCCTTCAGCACCGCATCGATGAAGGCCTTGCGGCCGGCCGTCACGAAGGCCACCTCCTTCGAATCGACCGAATGGTGCTTGCCGTCGTAGACGATCACGCGCACGTCCTTCACCGGGTAGCCGGCGATCACGCCGCTGTCGAGCACCTGGCGCACGCCCTTCTCGACCGCCGGCAGGAACTGGCCGGGGATGGTGCCGCCCTTCACCTGGTCGACGAACTCGAAGCCCGCGCCACGCGCGAGCGGCTCGATGCGCAGGAACACCTCGCCGAACTGGCCGGCCCCGCCGCTCTGCTTCTTGTGCCGGTGGTGGCCTTCGGCCGGCAGCGTCACCGTCTCGCGGTACGCGATGCGCGGCGGCCGCGTCGACACCTCGCACTTGTAGGTCTCGCTCATGCGTTCGAGCAGCGTGCGCAGGTGCAGCTCGCCCAGGCCGTAGACCACCGTCTCGTTGGTGCTGGCCGCATGCTCGACCTTCAGGCACGGGTCCTCGTCGACCAGCTTCTGCAGGATCTCCCACATGCGCTGTTCGTCGCCGCGCCGCTTGGGCTCGATCGCGAGGCCGTGCACCGGCACCGGGAACTCCAGCGGCTTCAGGTGCAGGTGGTCGTCCTCGGCGGCGTCGTGCAGCACCGCGTCGAAGTGCATCTCGTCGACCTTCGCGACCGCGCACAGGTCGCCGGGGATGCCGCGCGGCACCTCGACGTGGTCTTTCCCTTGCAGCATGAACAGGTGGCCCACCTTGAACGGCTTGCGGCCGTCGCCGATGTAGAGCTGGCTGTCGCGCGTGACCGTGCCCTGGTGGATGCGGAAGATCCCCATCTTGCCGACATACGGGTCGACGGTGACCTTGAACACATGCGCGATCACGTGCAGCGACGCATCCGGCTGCGCATGCAGCTCCTTCGCATCGGCGCCTTCGCCCTTCAGGAACTGCGGCGGGTTGCCTTCGGTCGGGTTCGGCAGCAGCAGGTCGATCACGTCGAGCAGCTCGGCCACGCCGGCACCATTGCGCGCCGACACGAAGCAGATCGGGATCAGGTGGCCTTCGCGCAGCGCCTGCTCGAGCGGCGCATGCAGCTCGCGCGGGTCGACGTCGCCGTCGTTCAGGTAGCGGTCGACGAAGCCGGGGTCGACCTCGACGACCTGCTCGACCAGCGCGCGGTGTGCGCTCTCCACAGATGAAAAATCCGCCTCGCCGGACGGATTGAAGAAGCAGTCGACCACTTGGGTGCCCTGGGCCGCGGGCAGGTTCAGCGGCAGGCACTCCTTGCCGAAGGTGGCCTGGATCCGCGCGACCAGGCCCGGCAGGTCCAGCCCCAGCGCGTCGATCTTGTTGACGATGATCATGCGGCACAGGCCGCGGTGCGCCGCCCAGTCCATCATGCGCGAGGCCATCATCTCGATGCCCGACTGCGCGTTGATCACGATGGCCGCGGTCTCGACCGCCTCCAGCGCCGTCATCGACTGGCCGACGCAATCGGGCATCCCCGGCGTGTCGATCAGGTGGATCTGCGAACTGCCATGCCGGAAATGCATCACCGTCGAATTCAGCGAGTGCTGCACGCGGCGTTCCAGCGGGTCGAAATCGCTGACCGTGGTGCCGCGGTCGAGGCTGCCGGGGGCGCCGATCGCGCCGGCCTTGCACAGCAGCGCCTCGGTCAGGCTGGTCTTGCCGGAGGCCGTCTGGCCGACCAGCGCCAGCGTCCGGATGGCCGCAATGCCGGCGTTCGCTGGGTTCGCAGCAGCCGCCGGGTTCGATGGGCTTGGCATGGCGCTCTCCTTTCGCGCCGCAGGCGCTGAGCGGTGAGGGGCCGGTCGAGGTTAGTGGATCGCCCCGCCTGCGGCAAGCGGGAGCACCCGCGGCTCTTTCAGGGCGTTTCGCTGGGCGGTGTGCCCGGGCCGTGTCCTACAGCACCGCGCAGCCGTGGCCGACAGCCTGCCCCTGCAATGCGGGTCACAGTGTCCCGACAGGCAAGCGTTGATTGCCCGAAGGATCTGCCATGACCACCCAGCCGGCCTCCGGCCAGAAGAGCGACACCACCGTGCGGCGCGACCAGGATTCCGAACCGCAGCTGCCGCACGAGCGCGACGAGTCGAGCCAGCGCGACGACCAGCCGCGTCCGCGCATCGAGCAGGCGCACCGCGACGTCTCGCGTGGCCTGGTCGACACCGACCGCGGCCCGCCGGCGGACCAGGCCTACAGGAAGCAGAAGTAGCGCCGTTCCGCTCAGGCCCGAACGACCGCCAATCCCAGCTTCTCGAAGCCGGCGAGCGACTTCTTCGGCGTGTCGGTGTCGACGATCAGCCCGGTCGCGGCGCTGCACGGCGCGATCGTGTACGCCGACGCGCTCTGCAGCTTCTCGGCCGACGCCGGCACCCAGGTCTCGGCCGCCTGCGTCATCAGCGCGCGCTTGATGTGCGACTCTTCCAGGTCGCCGGTCGACAACCCGGCGCCGGTCGACACGCCGGTGACGCCCATGAAGTACAGGTCGGCCCGGATGCGGCCGATCGCCTCCAGCGCGCCGGCGCCGACGGCCACGACCGAATGCTTGAACAGCCGCCCGCCGATCAGCACGACCTCGACCCGCGGATGTTCGACCAGTTCGAGCGCGATCGTGGGACTGTGCGTGACGACCGTCGCGCGCAGCGTCGGGGCCAGCTGCCGCGCGATCTGCTGGCAGGTGGTGCCGCCATCGATGAAGACGATCTGCCCCGGCTGCACCATCGCGGCGGCCGCGCGCGCGATGCTGGCCTTGGCCTGCGGCTCGACCGCGCGGCGCGCCGAGAAATCGGCCACCGCGGCCGACGCCGGCAGCGCGCCGCCGTGCACCCGCTGCAGCAGGCCTTCGGCGGCGAGCGCGCGCAGGTCGCGCCGGATGGTGTCTTCCGACAGCCCCAATTCGTCGCTCAGCGTCGCGGCGACGACCTGCCCGTCCTGCCGCAGGCGGCCCAGGATCAATTGCTTGCGTTGTTCGGTCAGCATGGTTGCGAGTGTGCATGAAACTGCTTGACAGTGCACGAATCTGCACGAATCATCGCGTTTCCATCCTGATCCGGAGAATGCCGTGAACGACCGCGTGCGCATCGTCGACGTGAAGGTGCTGAGCGACGACTGGTACGTGCTCAGGAAGACGAGCTTCGACTTCCTGCGCAGCGACGGCAGCTGGCAGCGCCAGAGCCGCGAGACCTACGACCGCGGCAACGGCGCGACGATCCTGCTGTACAACCGCGAGCGGCGCACCGTGGTGCTGACGCGCCAGTTCCGCTTCCCGGCGTATGTGAACGGCACGCCGGACGGCATGCTGATCGAAGCCTGCGCCGGCCTGCTCGACCGCGACGACCCGGCCACCTGCATCCGCCGCGAGACCGAAGAGGAAACCGGCTACCGCATCGCCGAGGTGCGCCAGGTGTTCGAGGCCTACATGAGCCCCGGCTCGGTCACCGAGCGGCTGCACTTCTTCGTCGGCGCGTACGAGGCGCGCGACAAGGTGTCGAAGGGCGGCGGCGAGCAGCACGAGGGCGAGGACATCGAGGTGCTCGAACCGACGCTCGACGAAGCGCTGGCCTGGGTCGCGTCGGGGCGCATCCGCGACGGCAAGACGATCATGCTGCTGCAGTATGCGAAGCTGAACGGGCTGGTGGACGCACCTTTCGAGTGAAACTGCCTTCGTCGGCGCGACCCCTTCCTCTACCATCCGCGCAGCGGCCGTGAGGGCGGTCGCAAAGGACCGAGGGAATGAGTTCACCGATCAAGGCGCCACGGGCCAAGCTGGTGGCCAGGCTGGCCCGGCCCAGCGCCGCGTACAAGCGGCATGCCTGGGGCGCCGTCGCCGCGCTCGC
This sequence comes from Rhizobacter sp. Root1238, assembly GCF_001425825.1. Lineage (GTDB taxonomy): Bacteria > Pseudomonadota > Gammaproteobacteria > Burkholderiales > Burkholderiaceae_C > Rhizobacter. Next base: position 280,255 of record NZ_LMDM01000034.1, on the reverse strand, counting down.
GGCCTTCATGCTGCTGTACGTCGGCCTCGCCGGCTGGTTCCTGTTCACCGCCTGGCGCCTCACGCTCGGCGCCGAGCATTCGTCCGGCGGCGCCGTCTGGGGCTGGGTGATCGGCGGCTGCGCCGCCTTCCTCGCGGTCTTCATGCTGAAGGCGGTCTTCTTCGTCAAGCAGGGTTCGCAGGACAACACGCTCGAGATCACCGCGGCCGAACAGCCGCGCCTGTTCGAGTTCCTGCACAAGCTGGCCGACCGCGCCGGCGCGCCGCGGCCGCACAAGGTGTTCCTGTCGGCGCGCGTCAATGCCGCGGTGTTCTACGACCTGTCGGTGCTGAACCTCGTGATGCCGTCGCGCAAGAACCTGGAGATCGGACTCGGCCTCGTCAACGCTGTCACGCTGGGCGAGATGCGCGCCGTGCTGGCGCACGAGTTCGGCCACTTCGCGCAGAAGTCGATGGCGGTCGGCCGCTGGGTCTACGTCGCACAGCAGATCGCCGCCCACCTGGTCGCGCGGCGCGACAAGCTCGACGCCTTCCTGAACGGCCTGTCGCGCTTCGACATCCGCATCGCGTGGGTCGGCTGGGTGCTCGGCGTGATCGTCTGGGCGATCCGCTCGCTGGTCGACAGCGCGTTCTCGGCGGTGCTGCTGGTGCAGCGTGCGCTGTCGCGCGAGATGGAGATGCAGGCCGACCTGGTGGCGGTGTCGCTGACCGGCAGCGACGCGCTGATCCACGCGCTGCACAAGCTGCAGGCGGCCGACGATTCGTGGGACCGCACGCTCGGCTTCATCGGCAGCGAGCATGGGAAGGAGCGCATCACGCGGGATGCCTTCGCGATCCAGTCGCGCGTGATGCAGCGCATGGGCCAGGTGCTGAACGACCCGCAATACCACCGCGTGCCGGCGCTGCCGGCCGACAAGCCGCAGCAACACCGCCTGTTCAAGGCCGAGGTCGCGCAGCCGCCGCGCATGTGGCTGACGCACCCGCTGAACCACGAGCGCGAGGCCAACGCGAAGCGCCATTACGTGGCTGCGCCGTTCGACGACCGCAGCGCCTGGGCGCTGTTCGATGACGCGCCGGGCCTGCGCGAGCGCGTCACCGCGCAACTGATCGGCGAGACGAAGCTCACGCCGATCGCGATCGAAGATTCGCTGCAAGCGCTCGACGAGCAGTTCGCCCGCGAAAGCCTGCAGGGCCGCTACCGCGGCGTGTACCTCGGCCGCTCGGTCACGCGCAGCGTGAAGCGCGCCGCCGAGCTGGTCGACCCGGCGCAGCGCGACGGCACGCGCGAGGCGCTCGCCGCGCTCTACCCCGAGTCGCTGCTCGACGACGTGGCGCGGCTGCGCGAACTGGAGCGCGAGCTGGCCCAGCTGCGCGCGCTGGCCTCCGGCGCGCTGAAGGCCCCCGGCGGCGTGATCCGCCATCGCGACCGCACGCTGAAGCACGGCGAGCTGCCGGGCCTGCTGAAGCGCGTCGAGCGCGAACTCCGCCAGGTCGAGCAACGCCTGCTGGCGCACGACAAGGCCTGCCGCAGCACGCACCGCGCCGCGGCGGCGCAGCTCGGCGGCGGCTGGGACGCCTACCTCGACGGCCTGCTCGCGCTGCTGCACTACGCCGACCACAGCGAGGCCAACCTGCGCGATGCGCAAGGACTGCTGTCGAACGCGTGGCAGGTCGAGAGCGCGACGCGGCGCGTCGGCAAGGCCGGCGTCGCCCGGCTGGTGGTGGTCGCGAACCAGTTGCAGTCGGCGTTGCAGCGGGTGTCGGACCAGCGCGATGCGGTGCTGCTCGACAGCACGCTGCGCGACAAGCTCGGCGTCGCGAGCTGGAGCGAACTGCTTGGCGAGTTCAAGCTGCCGCCGACCAGCAAGGACAACCTCGGCGACTGGCTCGGCGTGGTCGACGGCTGGGTCGACCAGCTGGCCGGCGCCTGCGGCCGGCTGCGCTCGCAGGCGCTCGACCAGTTGCTGCGCACCGAGGCGCTGGTCGCCAGGCGTGTGCAGGGCGAAGCGGTGCCCGAGCTGCCGGCCGCAGCGCCCGAACCCTCGCGCGCACCGTCGGACTACGACACGCTGCTGGCGGGCGGCGAACGCGAGCGGCAGACGCGCCTCGGCTGGCTCGCGCGCTTCCAGACCGCCGATGGCGCGCTGCCGGCACTGGCGCGGCTCGGCGTGGCCGGCGGCATCATCGCCGCGGTGCTGGGGCTGGGCGGCTCGGTGGGCGATGCGCAGATCGTCGTCTACAACGCGCTCGGCACGCCGATCGAGGTGTCGGTGGCCGATCGCAAGCTGGCGGTGGGGCCGAGTGCGCTCGGCCGCCTGACGCTGCCGGCCGGCCGGATGGTGAAGGTCGAATCGCGCACGCCGAAGGGCGCCTTGATCGAATCGTTCGAAGCCGATGCGAAGGGCAGCTTCGGGACCTATGTCTACAACGTCGCGGCGGCCGCGCCGCTGGTCGAGTGGACAGCAGTCTATGGCCGCACACAGAGCATCCCGGAGCGCCTGCTCGGCACGCCGCGCTGGTCGTCGACCGGCGCGGAGCATGTGTTCGAGGAGCCGCCGAAGACGATCAGCACGAAGGGCGGCGGCGGTACACGCACCGTGCTGCAGGGCCTGGGTGACCTGTCGCCGGAGCGCCAGCTGAATGCGCTGGCCAACGACGCGCAACGCCGCCAGCTGATCGCCACCCACCTGCGCTGGGATGCCGGCGGCAGCCCGCGGGCCTTGCTGTGGCTCGGCATGGTCGGCGACGACGCGCAGTTGCTCGGCCTGCTGCGCGAGCGGCTGAAGGCGACGCCCGACGAAGTGGCCGCGCTGCGGGCCGAGCAGGACGGCACGCTGGCCGAAGCGCATGCCGAGGTCTGCACGCGCCACGTGGCGGCCAGCCGGGCCGCGCCGGACAACCCGAACCTGCGCTATGCCGCGGTGCGCTGCGACAGCGAGAACCCGCAGAAGTGGCAGGCCTTCATCGACGGGCATGCCCGCTGGCCGACGCATGCGTGGTTCGGCTACGCGGCGGCGTATTCGGAGCTCGACTTCGGCCGGCTGGACGCCGGCCTGGCCGGCCTCGGCGAAGCGCGTGCCCGGCTGGCGCCGCTGGCCGAGGACATCGCGGTCGACGAGGCGCGGCTTCGACGTTTCCTGAAGCAGGACGACGCGAAGCACATGGCCGAGCTGACGCGCGCGTCGCCGGTGCTGCGCGCCCGGCTGGCGATGGAAAGCGGCACGTCGACGGCCGACGAGCCGCTGCCGACCGAGTACGCCGAACTGGCGCGCGGCCGCTTCGATGCCGCGATGAAGGCCGCGGCCACCGGCTCGGCGCACCGCCAGGCGCGGCTGCTGCGGCTGACGGCGGCGTCCGACGGCGCGGACCCGCAGATGGTCGCGCGCGCGACCGCGTTGCCGGCAGACAGCGGTGTCGACGAGGCCACCGCCTGGCTGGCGGCGGCCGTCGCGGTGCGCGGCGGACAGGACATGGCGCCCTTCGTCGCGGTCGTCGCGCGCCACTCGCCGACCGATGCGGCGTTGATGCGGATGTTCTTCGAGCAGTTGCAGAAGACGCGCGATGTCGGTGTGGCCGACCGCGTGCTCGCCGAGGTGTCGTTCCGCTGGCGGATGCACGCCTATGCGGCCGGCGTCGTGTTGCTGGGCCGCGAGGCGCCGTCGGCCTGGCGCGATGCGGCGCGCACGCTGTTGTTCGCCGACGAGCGGCCTTATTTCCTGTAGCCCTGCGTCACTTCCCGAATGAGCGCGATGAACGCCCGCAACCCCGCCGGCACATGCCGGCGCGTCGGGTAGTACAGGCAGATGCCGGCGTAGGGCGGCGTCCATTCGTCGAGCATGCGAACCAGCCGGCCCTGCTTCAGGTCGTCGCCGACGTGCAGTTCCGACAGGTAGCCGATGCCGAGCCCGGCGTGCACCGCCTCGCGCATCAATGACGGCTCGTCCAGCGTGATCGGTCCGGGCACGTCCAGCGTCAACGATTCGCCGCGCCGCTCGAATTCCCAGCGGTAGCGCGCGCCGCTCGCGAGGCGCCAGCGGATGCAGCGGTGCTGCATCAGGTCGCCCGGCGTGGCCGCCGCGCCATGCGCGGCCACGTAGTCGTGCGACGCCACCACCGCGGTGCGCATCTCGCCGCTCATCGGCACCGCGATCATGTCGCGCGGCACCGCCTCGGCGAGCCGGATGCCGGCGTCGTAGCCCTCGGCGACGATGTCGATCAGCCGCCCGTCGGTGACGAGGTCGACCTGCATCTGCGGGTAGCGCTTCAGGAAGGCGAGCACGATCGGCTCGAACACGATGCCCGCCGCGCCGACCGAGGTGTTCAGCCGCAGCGTGCCGGCCGGCGTGTCGCGCAGCAGGTTCACCGCCTCCATCGCGCCGCGAATGTCGCCCAGCGCCGGCGCGATGCGCGCGACGAACTGCTCGCCGGCTTCCGACAGCGCCACGCTGCGCGTCGTCCGGTTGAACAGCCGCACGCCCAGCCGCGCCTCCAGCCCGGCCACCGCGTTGCTCAGCGCCGACGTCGACATCCCCATGTCGGCGGCCGCCGCGCGGAAGCTGCCGTGTCGCGCCACCGCGAGCACCGCTTCCAGTTCGACGAGGCCCGAGCGGTGCATTGTCCTGATTCCCGAAACGAGTCGTGAAGGTTCATGCAGCTTATCAAATCAATGACGGGCACCTAGATTCGCTGCATCCCTTCAGCGCACAGGACATCGACATGCACGACATCACCCGGATCTACCTCGACGGTGCCTTCGTGGCCCCGCACGGCCAGGAACGCTTCGACCTCTTCAACCCGGCGACCGAGGAACGCATCGGCCAGGTCACGCTCGGCGACGCCGACGACGCGCGGCGTGCGATCGCGGCCGCCAAGCGGGCACTGCCCGGCCTGTCGCGCAGCCCGAAGGCGGAGCGTGTCGCGATGCTGCGCCGCCTGCACCAGGCGGTGCTGGCGCGTGTCGACGACATCCGCGACGCGACCATCCTGGAGTACGGCGGGCCGGTCTCGCGCGCGCAATGGGGCGCGCAGTACGCGGCCGACGCCTTCCTGCTGGCCGCGCAGACGCTGGAGGACTACCCGCTCGAACGCCGCATCGGCCGCGCCGAGGTCGTGATGGACGCGGTCGGCGTGGTCGGGCTGATCACGCCATGGAACGCGAACGCCGGCTTCATCTGCACCAAGCTCGCGACCGCGATCGCGGCCGGCTGCAGCGCGGTGATCAAGCCCAGCGAGATGAGCGCGATCCAGACGCAGGTCGTCACCGAGGCGCTGCATGCGGCCGGCCTGCCGCCGGGCGTGTTCAACATCGTCAATGGCCGCGGCGACGTGGTCGGCGCCGAACTCGGCACGCACCCCGATGTCGCGAAGATCTCGTTCACCGGCTCGACGGCGGTCGGCAAGGGCATCCTGCGCGCCGCGGTCGACACGATGAAGCGCGTGACACTCGAGCTCGGCGGCAAGTCGCCGACCGTGGTCCTCGACGACGCCGACATCGGCGACGCGGTGAAGCTCGCCGTCGCCGCCGGCTTCATCAACAGCGGCCAGGCCTGCATCGCCGGCACGCGCATCCTGGTGCCGCAGGCGCGCATCGCGGAGTACGCGCAGCGCATCGGCGACGCGGTGGCGCAGCTGCGGGTCGGCGACCCGGCCGATCCGTCGACGACGATCGGGCCGATGGTGAGCCAGCGGCAGTTCGATCGGGTGCAGCGCTACATCGGGCTCGGCATCGCCGAAGGCGCGCGGCTGGTGGTCGGCGGCGCGGGCCGGCCCGACGGGCTGCCGCGCGGCTGGTTCATCCGCCCGACGGTGTTCGCCGACGTGCGCAACGACATGACCATCGCGCGCGAGGAGATCTTCGGCCCGGTGCTGTCGATCATCGGCTACCGCGACGAGGAGGACGCGATCGCGATCGCCAACGACTCGGTCTACGGCCTGCAGGCCTATGTGTCGTCGTCGAACCCGGCGCGCGCCCGGGCCGTGGCGGCACGGTTGCAGGCCGGCCGCGTGCAGATCAACGGCCTGCACCACGAGCCGCTCGCGCCGTTCGGCGGCTTCAAGCAATCCGGCCTGGGCCGCGAGTTCGGCGCGTTCGGACTCGAGGCCTTCCTCGAGCCGAAGAGCGTGCTCGGCGCAGCCTGACCGGCCTCAGTCGGGCTTGCGGTTCAGCAGGCTGAAGCCGTGCGTCCAGTGGTTGTTGCCGACGCCGTAGCGGATCCAGATCATCGCGAGCGGCTCCAGCAGGCGGGCCTGCTCGATGCCGCCGAGGTCGATCGCGCTGCGCCAGCCGAAGCTGCGCAGGATCGCCGCGACCTCGGCCTTGGCGCCGGCGTCGTTGCCGGCGATGAACATGTCCGGTTCGCCGTCGGCCAGCTTCGGCTGCACCATGTGGGTGGCGGTGATGATGTTGAAGGCCTTCACGACCTTCGACTGCGGCAGCAGCCGCTGCACGGTTTCGCCGGCCGAGTCGGTGAAGCCGAGCGCGAGCGCCGGCTGGCCCGAGCTGAAGTCGACCGGGTTCACGGCGTCGATCACCGTCTTGCCGGCCAGCGCATCGGCCAGCGCCGGCGTCAACGCGGTCTTCAGCGCGGCCCACGGCAACGCGATGACGGCGCTGTCGGCCTGCCGTGCGGCGGCGACCAGGCTGGCCGCGGTGCTGCCCGGTGCGGCGGCCAGCGCCGCGCGGGTCTTGTCGCCGCCGGTGTCGCGGCTACCGAACACCACGCGGTCGCCGCGGGCGATGAAGCCCTTTGCGAGCGTGCTGCCGACGAGGCCGTTGCCGAGGATGGCGATGGTGGAAGAACTCATGGTGGACTCCAGAAGAGATGTCGATGTCGTCATTCTGCGAAGCCATCATCCTCAACGTAAGATGGTTGCTGGTTCATGAACTCATAACCTGAGGTTGAGAATGGACGCAGCGCAGCGGGTGCCGGCCATCCTGTCCTTCGTGCAGACCGCCGACCGCGGCAGCTTCGCCGCGGCGGCCAAGGCGTTGGGCATCTCGGGGGCGGCGGTCAGCAAGAACGTCGCGTCGCTGGAGGCTTCGCTCGGCGTGCGGCTGCTCAATCGCACGACGCGGGTGCAGCGGCTCACGAACGAGGGCGAGGCCTTCCTCGAGCGGGCACGCGTCGCGATCGACGCGCTGGACGCGGCGGTCGACGCGGTGGCGGCGCAGCGCGCCGAGCCGAGCGGCCGGGTGCGCATCTCGTGTGCGACCCACTACGGCCAGAGTTTCCTGCTGCCGCTGATGCCGGGCCTGCGGGCACGCCACCCGGGGCTGGTCGTGGACCTGGATTTCGACGACCGGCGGGTCGACCTGATCGCGCAGGGCTACGACCTCGCGCTGCGCGGCGGCCGTGCCACCGATTCGGGCCTGGTGTCGCGTCCGGTCGGTCGGCTCGAGATGGTGCTGGTGGCAACGCCGGCCTACCTGGCTGCCCGCGGCGTACCGCGCACCCGGGCCGACCTGCCGGTGCATGACGTCGCGCTGGTGCGTTTCCTGAGCGGCGAGGTCTCGCCATGGACCTTCCGCGAGCCGGACGGCTCGACCGTCGACTTCTGGCCCGAGCGCTGCGTGATGACGATCTCGACCGGCGCCGCGGTGGAGACGGCGCGCCTGGACCTGGGCATCGTGCAGGTCGGGCTGCCGCAGGCCTGGCCGCTGCTGAAGTCGGGCGAGCTGAAGGCGCTGTTCGTCGACGAGCACGTCGCCGGTGACCGCGAACTGGCGCTGCACTATCCGCACCGGGCGCTGGTCGCACCGCGGGTGCGGGCGACCGTCGATCACCTGGTGGCGCAGCTCGCCTCGGTCGAGGCGCTGCACGTCACGCGCGACGACCTGCGGCCGTACGCCGCGCAGTGAACGCTACTGGAACGCGACCTCCGCAAAGCTGCGCAGCTTGCGGCTGTGCAGCTGGTCCACCGTCTGCGCCCGCAGCAGCTCGACCGCACGCATGCCGATGCGCAGGTGCTGGTCGACGCGCTCGCGGTAGAAGTGGTTGGCCATCCCCGGCAGCTTGATCTCGCCGTGCAGCGGCTTGTCGCTGACGCACAGCAAGGTGCCGTAGGGCACGCGGAAACGGAAGCCGTTGGCCGCGATCGTCGCGCTCTCCATGTCGAGCGCCACTGCGCGGCTCTGGCTGAAGCGGCGTTCCGGCGTGCGCTGCGGCAGCAGCTCCCAGTTGCGGTTGTCGGTGGAGGCCACCGTGCCGGTGCGCAGGATGCGCTTCAGCTCGTAGCCGGTCAGCTGCGTGATGTCGGCCACCGCGGTCTGCAGTGCCACCTGGATCTCCGCCAGCGGCGGGATCGGCACCCACAGCGGCAGGTCTTCGTCGAGCACGTGGTCTTCGCGCACATAGCCGTGGGCCAGCACGTAGTCGCCCAGCGCCTGCGTGTTGCGCAGCCCGGCGCAGTGGCCCAGCATGATCCACGCATGCGGGCGCAGCACCGCGATGTGGTCGGTGATGGTCTTCGCGTTGGCCGGGCCGACGCCGATGTTGACCATCGTGATGCCGGCGCCGTCCTCGCGCACCAGGTGGTAGGCCGGCATCTGCGGCAGCCGCGGCGGGATCGAGCCGAGCTCGTCGCCCGGGCGGTGCGCGGTGCCGGTGCGCCGCGTGATCACGTTGCCCGGCTCGACGAACGCCAGGTACTCGCTCGCCGGATCGGCCATCGCCTCGTGGCCCAGGCGCACGAACTCGTCGATGTAGAACTGGTAGTTCGTGAACAGCACGAAATTCTGGAAGTGCTCCGGCGCGGTGCCGGTGTAGTGGCGCAGCCGGTGCAGCGAGTAGTCGACGCGCGGCGCGGTGAACAGCGACAGCGGGTGCGACTCGCCGGGCCGCGTCTCGTAGGTGCCGTTGGCGATCGCGTCGTCCATCGCGGCCAGGTCGGGCAGGTCGAACATGTCGCGCATCAGCAGCCGCCGCTCGGGGCCCAGGCTGCCTTCGAGGTGGTCGTGCTCGGCCAGCGAGAAGTGCACCGGGATCGGCTGGCTGCTGACGCCGACCTCGAGCGCGACGTTGTGGTTCTTCAGCAGCAGCCGGAACTGCTCGAGGTAGTAGCCGTTGAACAGGTCGGGCCGTGTCAGCGTGGTCTCGTAGGTGCCGGGGCCGGCGACGAAGCCGTAGCTCAGCCGCGAGTCGGCACGCGCGACGGTGTCGGTGTGCACGCGCACGAACGGGTAGCAGGCCCGCACATGCTCGGTCGGCGCGGTGCCCGCGACGAAGCTGTGCAACGCGCCGCGCAGCTGCGCCAGGCTCTGCTCGTAGATGGCCTTCACCTGCGCGAGCGCGGCGACCGGGTCGGTGAAGCGCTGGGTGGCGATGGGGACCGGGGGGCCGGCCGGCGGCGTGGGAGCAAGGGACATGGAGGGTTCCTGGAGCCGTTCGTGACTATTCTCGCGCGCCGCCATGTCCCGCGCCGCCCGGGGCTTCCTACAATTTGCGTCCATCAGAATCATTCGAGGAGGACGCTCATGCCCATCGCAGGCCTCGGGCTGCACATCGTCATTGCCCTGTTCTTCGCGGTCCACGCGGTGCGCAGCCGCCAGCAGACCTACTGGCTGTTCGTGCTGTTCTCGTTTCCCGGGCTCGGCAGCATCGTCTACTTCCTCGCGATCTACCTGCCCGATTCGCGGCTGGAACGCGGTGCGCGCAAGGCCATCGTCGCGGCGGTGAAATCGCTCGACCCGACGCGCGAGCTGCGCGATGCCCGGGCCGCCTTCGAGTACACGCCGACCGCGCAGAACCAGATGCGGCTCGCCGCGGCGCTGTACGACGCCGGCGAGTTCGACGAATCGGCGCAGACCTGGGAGGCCTGCCTGAAGGGCCCGTTCTCGACCGACCTGGAGATCCGCCGCGGCGCCGCGCGGGCCAGCTTCGCGCGCGAGCGCCCGCAGGAAGCCATCAGCCACCTGAACGCGATCCGCGCGCAGGATGCGAGCTTCCGCGAGGAAGAGATGTCGTTGCTGATGGCCCGCTCGCTGGCCGCGGCCGGCCGCCACGGCGAGGCGCGCGAGGCGTTCGAGCAGGCGGTGGCGCGCTTCGGCAGCTTCGAGGCGCGGGCCGAGTTCGCGATCTGGGCGCTGCTGCAGCGCGAGACCGAACTCGCCGCGCGGCTGCAGGTCGAGATCGAGCGCGCGACCGAGCGCTGGAACCGCCACACCCGCGAGCTGAACGCCGAGCTGATGCGGCGCCTGCGCCTGGCACGCGACCAGACCAGGACGCCGTCCGCCTGACCGGGCTCAGGCCGCCGCCGGTTCCCCCAGGTACACGCCGCGCGGCGCGGCCAGCCCCTGCCGCACGCCGCGGCTCAGGTCGTCGGCCAGCACCTCTTCGGCGCCGCTCGCGAGCGCGTCGATCACCTGCTGCGCGACCTGGTCCGGATCGGTCTTCGCCGCGTCCAGCCCCTTCGTCATGTCGGTGTCCATGTAGCCGACGTGCACCCCCACCACCTGCGTGCCCTGCGCGCGCAGTTCGCCGCGCAGCCCGTTGGTCAGCGACCAGGCGGCCGACTTGCTCGCGCTGTAGGTGGCAGCGCTCGGGATGCTGAGCCAGCTCAGCACCGACAGCACGTTGACGATCGCACCGCCGCCGTTGGCCTTCAGCACCGGCGCGAAAGCCTGGCTCAGCGCCAGCGGGCCGAAGAAGTTGGTCTCCATCTCGGCGCGTGCCGCGTCGGCACTGCCGGCCGCCAGCAGCGGCGAGCCGCGCGTGATGCCGGCGTTGTTGATCACGACGCTCACGTCCTGCAGGCGCGCGGTCGCGGCGGCGATGTCGCCGGCGTTCGTCACGTCGAGCTTGACCGCTTCGACGCCCGGCAGCGTGATGCCGGACGGGTCGCGGGCGGCGGCATAGACCTTCTTCGCGCCGGCGGCGAGCAGCTGCTTGACCAGCGACTTGCCGAGGCCGCGGTTGGCTCCGGTCACCAGGATGACGGCATTGCGGATGTTCATGGCGGGGTCCTTTCAGGGAACGTGAAACGTGTTTTACATGACGGTCGTCATGATTGAATTATATGACGCATATCATTTATCATGTCAAGCGGCGTCGTGAGCAACGCCGCACTCGAAAGGTCATCCCCGATGAAAGTCAGCCGTGAACAAGCCCTGCAGAACCGCGAACGGGTGCTGGAGGTCGCCGCGAAGCTGTTCCGCGAACGCGGCTTCGACGGCATCGGCGTGGCCGACCTGATGAAGGGCGCCGGCATGACGCACGGCGGCTTCTACGGCCAGTTCGGCTCGAAGGAAGACCTGATGGCCGAGGCCTGTTCGCGGGTGTTCGATGCGGGGGGGCAGCGCTGGCAGCGCGTCGTCGGCGACGCGGCGGCACGCGGCGAAGACGGCCTGGCCGTGCTGGCACGCAGCTACCTGTCGGTCGAGCACCGCGACGAACCCGGCGACGGCTGCGCGGTTGCGGCGCTCGGCGCGGAGGCCGCGCGCCAGGGGCCGGCACTGCGGGCCGCGTTCACCGCCGGGGTGCGCGGCGCGGTCGACTTCATCGCCGCGCTGGTCGGCGGGCGCAAGGCGCGGCGGCGCGAGCGCGCGATCGTCGCGTATGCCGCGATGATCGGCGCGCAGGTGCTGGCCCGCGCGGTCGACGACGAGGCCTTGTCGAACGAGATCCTGCAGGCGGTCGCGGCGGACCTCGCCGGCGAGCCGGCCGCCGCCTGACGCGGGTCAGCTCGACTCGACCGAACTCAGCGCAGCGGCGCGAACAGCGTCGCCAGGCGGTCGGGCGTGCCGTCGATGCGCTGCAGCGACGGGTAGCGCAGCCCGCCGCGCCACTCGATGCGCACGCTGCGGTACAGGTCGCCCGACTTCAGCAGCAGCTCGACCGGGTTGCCGTCCTTCGCGGCGGTGACGGCCTCCTTCAGCAGGTCTTCGGTGTACGCGCGGCCGTTGACGGCCAGCAGCGTCGCGCCCGGCGCCATGCCGGCGTCGAAGGCCGGGCTGCCCCAGTTCACGTTGCGCACCTTCGCGGCCTCGCCGATGTCGAAGCCGAGCGAGTAGTTGAAATCGGCCACCTTGTAGGCCGCCATCCGGGCCTTGTAGTGCTCGCTCGGCTTGTCGCTCCACGCGAGCTTCCAGCCGGCGGCGGCGATGCCACCGGTCGGCGCCGGCCGGTCGTGCGTGTCCAGCCGCTGCCGCAGGAAGCCGGCCCAGTCGTAGGCCTGCACGCGGTTCAGCTCCCGCACCACGTCGTCGAAGCCGTAGGTCAGCGGCTGCACGCGCTTCGGCTCGGCACCGAAGAAGGCCCGCGCGAAGTCGTCGAGCGAGCGCTTGCCATTCGAGCGCTCGCGGATCAGCATGTCGGCCTCCAGCCAGATCAGGCGCGATTCGTCGTAGTAGTCGGCGGAGCGCTGCCACGAGGTCCAGTCGCGGCGGCCGCGCGTGGCCCACAGCAGCGGTTCGTTGGTGGTGTCCTGCAGGCTGCGCCAGGCACGGCCGGCGCGGGCGTCGAGCAAGGCCGCGGTCTCGGCCAGGTCGTCGCGCGCATCGGCCGCACTGACCAGGCCGGAGCGGGCAGCCAGCACCGCGCCCCAGTACTGCGTCTGGCCTTCGTAGACCCACAGCAGGCTGTCGCGCATCGGCGTATTGAAATGCGGCGTCCACAGGTCGGCCGGGCGGCGGAACTTGCCGTTCCACGAATGGGTGTACTCGTGCGGCAGCAGGTCGCGCCCGACCGAACCCTTGCTCCACTCGGTGAAGTAGCCGGGCTTCACGCCGTTCTCGCTGGACTGGTGGTGCTCCAGTCCGATGCGGCCGAACTGGTCGCTGAGCGCCAGCAGGAACTCGTAGTGCGTGAAGTGCCGCGACGCGAACACCTTGTCGGCCTGCGTGACGAGCGCGCGGTGCGCCGCCAGCTGCTCCGGGCTGATGACACCCTGCGACGCCCGGTCGGCGACGACGTTCAGGAACACCGGTGCGCGGCCGGCGGCGCGCGCGCCGGGGTCGAGGTCCAGGCGCTGCAGGTGGCGGCCGGCGAACACCGGCGAATCGACCAGCGTGTCGAGGTCGGTGGCCTTGAAGGAGAAGGTCGACCCGCGGGCGGTGGCCGCGCCCTGCGAAGCCAGCTCCAGCGCGGTGCCGGCCAGCCAGCCGGCGGGCAGCGTCAGACTGGGCTGCACGGTGATCTTCGCGGCGGCATGGCCGGCCGGGTACAGCACGACGGCGTTCCATTGCACGCCGAGCATGTCGGGCGTGACGACCGGCCGTTCGTCGCCGGGCTCGAGCGGCGTCAGGAACTGGAACTCGATGTCGAGCGACGTCGCGCCGGCCGGCACCTCGACGTGGAAGGCCGCGCTGTCGACCCCATCGCGCACCCAGGCGACCGGCTTGCCGCCGGCGCTGAGCTGCAGGCCGCTCAGCTGCGCGAGGGCTGCGCTCGGCGAATGCGTGCCGGGCAGCCAGCGCGGGTAGTACAGCGCGAGCGGGCCGGGCGAGACGGGAATCGTCTCGCGCACGCGGAAGATCTTGCGGTCGAGGTCGGTGGCATCCACCGCGAGGCTGATCACGCCCGGGTAGGGCGCGTCGCTCAAGGCCGGCAGGGTTTGCGCGGCGGCGAGCGGGGCAAGGGTGGCCAGGCTGATGGCGGCCACCGCGGTGCGAAGGGTCGGGTTCATCGGGGTCCTGTGAGTTGGACCGAAGACGATAAGCGAAAACTTCGTCACGCTGCCGCTGCCTGAAGCGGCAGGACGCAGCGATGCGCCCGGATCCGTGGCGACAATCCACCGTCGCAGCCTTCGCCGCCATGGACCCCGCCACCGTCATCCTGATGCTCGCCATCCACCTGCTTGCCAGCGGAGGCCTGATGGCGCTGGTGTGGCGGCGCATGCCCGGGGCACCGGGTCTCGGGCGGTGGGCGGTCGCAAGCGGCTTGTTCGGTCTCGCCTACCTGGCACGGCTGGTCGGCCTGCTCCAGGGTGTCAACCTGCTCGGCCTCGGCTCCGACGGCGTGTTGCTGTTGGCGGTGCTGCTGTTCGGCGATGGCGTGCGCGAGTTCGTCGGCCGCGCGCCCATGCCCGCGCGTCGCGTCGCCTTGCTGGCGGTGGTGCTGTTCGGAACCGAGGTGGCCGTTGCCGTGGCTGGCGGTGCGCAAGCGCGTTACATCGCGCTCAGCGTGCTGCTCGGCACCCAGTATGCGTTGATCGGCTGGACGCTGGCCGTCGAACGCCGCAACCAGACGGTGCCGCTGCAGGCGCCGCTCACGATACTGGCGTTCATCGTCAGTGCCCTCGCGGCGACGACGCTGCTGCGCGCCGTCGACATCGCGGTGCGTGGCATGCCGGTCGTGTTCCATGGGACCCTGGCGCAGGTCTACTACCTCTACTCGTCGGTGGCCGCGGTCGTCACCGCGCTGACGCTGGTGTGGATGCTGCTGCTGCGCCTGAACGGCCAACTGAGCGAGATGGCCACGCGCGATGCGCTGACCGGGGTCTTCAACCGCAACGGCCTCGTGCGGGCGCTCAAGCAGCACTTCGACCAGCGCCAGGCCGCGCCGCTGACGCTGCTGCTGCTCGACATCGACCACTTCAAGCGCATCAACGACACGCTCGGCCACGCGACCGGCGACGCGGTGCTGCAGGGTGTGGCCCGTGAGCTGACGACGCAGCTGCGCGTCGGCGATTTCGTCGCGCGCCTCGGTGGCGACGAGTTCCTGATCGGTTGCGTGGGTGCCGATCAGGCGACCGCCCTGGCGCTGGCCGGGCGGCTGCACAGCGGCGTCGGCCGCTTGCAGGTGCCGGCCGCGAACGGCGCAGGCGTCGCGGCCTGCACGATCAGCCTCGGGCTGTCTGCCGCGTTCGATCGTTTCGACGCCTGGGAGCCGGCGGCGCAGCAGGCCGACCGGGCGCTGTACCGCGCAAAGGCAGCAGGTCGCGACGGCGTGCAATCGCACTGGGTGACGCTCGGGACCTGAGCCATGGCCACCGACCCGATGCTGCAGATGCGGGCCTACACCGAGCTGGCGGAGGCGGTGCCCGCGCCGCCGTCGGCCCTCGCCTGAGCGCCCATCTGGCGCAGCCAGGCGCCGGGCGCCAGCCCGGTCGCGCCCTTGAAGCGGCGGCTGAAATGGCTCTGGTCCGCAAAGCCGGCGTCCAGCGCCGCGAGCGCCGGCGCGATGCCGGCCAGCAACAGGCGCTTCGCGTGCTCGAGCCGCACCGCATTCAGGTAGACGTGCGGCGGCACGCCGAAGTGCTGCGCGAAGGCGCGGCTCAGGTGCACGCGCGACAACCCGGCTTCGCGGGCGAGTTCGCTGACCGACAGGTCGCGCGACGCGTGCGCGCGGATGTGGTCGCGCACGCGCAGCATGCGCTGCGAGCCGGCGGCCAGCGGCCGGGCGTCGCCCGCCGGCGTCTCGCCATGCCGTTGCAGCAGGCGCACCAGCACCTCGGTGGTCAGGGCCTCGCCGCGCAGCGACTCCTGCGGCTGGCCGATGGCGGCCATCGCGCGCTGCAGCGCGGCGGCGGCCTGCGGGTCGTGCACCACCGGCTGGCGGAAGAAGCTGCTGGCGCGCGTGCCGGCGTCGCGCTGCAGGTGGCGCGGCAGCGCGGCCGGGTCGACATAGAGGATCGCGTAGCCGAAGCCTTCGTCGGTGCCGCGCTGCCCGTCGTGGGCCTCGTCGGGGTTGAACAGCAGCAGGTCGCCCGGCAGGCTGGCGTGGGCCGCACCGCGGCAGTGGAAGGTCTGCACCCCGCTGTGCGTGACGCCGATGGCGTACTGCGCGTGGCTGTGCCGCTCGAAGACGTGCTCGGTGAAATGCGCCTGCATCAGCGTGATGTCGGGCGTGGCGCCCGGCTGGAAACGGGCCCAGTCGGAGGCGTTCGGGGCGCCGGGGCCGCCGGAAGGCGCGGTGATCATGCGACAAGCGTACAAGACCCGCGCGGCACTCGCCGGCAGACTGCGTGCGGTTTCACTCTGCACGCCAGGCTTCCATGAACGCGATCGACCTGCACGACAAGCTCGAGCTCTTCCACGACCACTGGGCACCGCGCACCGTGGCCGAATACAACGGCCACGACGTGATGGTGGTCAAGGTGGCCGGCGAGTACCGCTGGCACGCGCACCCCGACACCGACGATTTCTTCCTGGTGCTGAAGGGCCGGCTGCACATCGACCTGCCGGACGGCACGGTCACGCTCGGGCCGGGGCAGATGTTCATCGTGCCGCGCGGCGTGCAGCACCGGCCGTGGGCCGACGAGGAGACGCACATGCTGCTGATCGAGCCGACCGGCACGCCGAACAGCGGCGACGTGGCGACGGCGGCGCCGCGGCGCGTGCTGTGATGGCGTGACGGTGGCAGACAAAGCGCCCACGCCGGCGGCCGCACGGAACTGACGCGCCGACGCGGTCACCCACCGCCGATCGTCAACGCGCAGCGGGAGTCTTCTGGTGGGAATCGGCCCTTTCGGCGGCGTCAAGGGCGTGAGCGATCCGCTGCCCGACCGGCCCGCGCCGCCGCGGCAGGCTTACCTGGTCGTGAGGTTCAGCCGCGGGCGCTGCGGGGCGCGGACCACGGTCGCTGAGGCCTGCTTCGATGGCGCCGACGGGCAGGGGGTCGACGCGCTGGCGGACATCGTCGGCTCCGACGTTTCGGGCGACGAGGACGTGTCCGTCGCCGCGCCGCGCCGCCGCGCGCGGGGTGGCGTCAGCCGGGCCAGCGGGGCGCCTCGCGGCGGACAGCGCCGGCGCCAAGGGCGCGGCGACCAGCGGGGGCGCGAGGCGCCGGCGTTTGACGAGGCGGACGACGACGACGGCGCCTAAGCCTCCGCGCTGCCGGCGTCCTTCACCACGGCATAGCGCGCCAGCGTGCGCTCGCGCGCCTCGTCGTGCATCACGATCGGCAGCGGGTAGTTGTCGCCCAGCCGCACGCCGGCCTCGGCCAGCTCGATCGGCCGCGCCAGCCACGGCGCGTGGATCGCCTTGTCGGACAGCCTGGCCAGCACCGGCAGATAGCGTCGGATGAACTTGCCGGCGGCGTCGAACTTCTCGCTCTGGCTCACCGGGTTGAAGATGCGGAAGTAGGGCTGCGCATCGCAGCCGGTCGACGCGGCCCACTGCCAGCCGCCGTTGTTGGCCGCGAGGTCGTAGTCGTTCAGGTGCTGCGCAAAGTAGCGCTCGCCCCAGCGCCAGTCGATGCCCAGGTCCTTGGTCAGGAAGCTCGCCACCACCATGCGCAGCCGGTTGTGCATGTAGCCGGTCTGGTTGATCTGTGCCATCGCGGCGTCGACCAGCGGGTAGCCGGTGCGGCCCTCGCACCAGGCGTCGAACAGTGTGTGGGCCTGCTTGCCGTGCTCCCAACGGATCGCGTCGTAGGCCGGCTTGAAGGCCGCGCCGACCACCCGCGGGTGGTGGTGCAGCACCTGGTGGTAGAAATCGCGCCACACCAGTTCCGACAGCCACACCGCCGCGCCGGCCGAGCCGTGGTGCATGCGCTGTGCCGCCTCGCGCGCCAGCGTGCGGATCGAGACGGTGCCGAAGCGCAGGTGCATCGACAGGTAACTCGGCCCTTTGACCGCCGGGAAATCGCGCGCCTCGCCGTAGCGCTCGATGCGCGGCAAAAAGTCGTCGAGCAGCGCCTGCGCGCCGGCCTCGCCGACGCCCTGTTGCAGCTCGCGCAGGTTTGTCGGCTCGAAGCCGATGTCGGCCAGCGACGGGATGTCGCCGGCGACATCGTCGGCCGGCGGCGCCAGCCGGTGCGCGTAGCGTTCCACCGGGTACGCGCTGACATAGAACGGCTCCAGCTTGCGCAGCCAGGCGTTCTTGTACGGCGTGAACACGCTGTAGGACTTGCCGCTGCCGGTCAGCAGCTCGTTGCGCTCGAACACCACGTGGTCCTTGCCGGTGTGCAGCGCGATGCCCAGGTCGGCCAGCGTGCCGCGCACCCGGGCGTCGCGCGCGAGCGAGGCCGGCTCGTCGTCGTGGTTGGCGTACACCGCCTGCACGTGCAGCTCGCGGGCCAGGCGCGGCAGTTCGTCGACCGCGACACCATGGCGCACCAGCAGGCCCGCGGCGCCGGGCGCCAGCGCCCGCAGCCGGGCGTCGAGCGCGGCCAGGCTGTCGCGGATGAACTCCACCCGCCGGTCGGCGCGCGGCAGCGCATCGAGGATCTCGCGGTCGAGGATGAAGCCGCACCAGACCTTGCGCGCGGCCTTCAGCGCATGGAACAGCGCGGCGTGGTCCTCGGCGCGCAGGTCACGCCGGAACCACACCAGCGCCGAGTCCAGCGACGGCTCTGTAACCTTTTCCATCGGGCGAGTGTGCCGCAGTCATAAAATGCCGCCCTATGCCTGCCGCGACCATCAACCTGACCAACCAGTTCCTGATCGCCATGCCGGGCATGGCCGACGACACCTTCGCCGGCGCGGTGATCTACCTGTGCGAGCACACCGAGAAGGGCGCGCTCGGCCTGGTGATCAACAAACCGATCGACATCAAGCTGAAGAACCTGTTCGAGAAGGTCGAGCTGACCCTCGACCGGGCGGACCTGGCCGACGTGCCGGTCTACTTCGGCGGCCCGGTGCAGACCGAGCGCGGCTTCGTGCTGCACGAGCGGCTGGGCGGCGAAGCGGGCGAGGGCGGGCACTACAACTCGTCGCTGCAGATCCCCGGCGGGCTCGAGATGACCACCAGCAAGGACGTGCTGGAGGCGCTGTCGCACGGCGCCGGTCCGAAGAAGATCCTCGTGACGCTCGGCTACAGCGGCTGGAGCGCCGGCCAGCTCGAGGAAGAGATCGGCCGCAACGGCTGGATCAACGTCAGCGCCGAGCCCGGCATCATCTTCGACACGCCGGTCGAGCAGCGCTACGACAAGGCGCTGTCGCTGCTGGGCATCGACCCGCGCATGCTCTCGCAAGAGGCGGGGCATGCATGAGGCGGCCCGTTCGTTCCTGGCCTTCGACTTCGGCACGCTGCGCGTTGGCGTGGCCACCGGCAACACCGTGACGCGCACCGCGACGCCGCTTCGCACCGTGGCAGCGGTCGGCGATGCGCGTTTCGCGGCCCTCGGCAAGCTGATCGCCGAATGGCAGCCCAGCGCGCTGGTCGTCGGCGTACCGGTGCACCCCGACGGCGCGCCGCACGAGAACACCGTGCGCGCGCAGCGCTTCGCACGCCAGCTGCACGGCCGCTTCCGGCTGCCGGTGCACGAGGTCGACGAGCGCTACACCACCACCGAGGCCCATGCGATGGGGGCGAGCGACGTCGATGCGACGTCGGCGGCCATCATCCTGGAGCAGTACCTGCGAGCACTTCCTTGAGGACCACCTGATGGGCACACTGCATCTCGACGCCGAAGCGTTGTACAAGGACCTGCAAGCGGTCGTGCGCAACCTGCTGCAACCCGACACCGTGCTGGTCGGCATCTGGTCCGGCGGCGCCTGGCTGGCCGAGCGGTTGCACGAGCAACTGAAGCTGCCGGGCGAGATCGGCGTGATCTCGAGCGCCTTGCACCGCGACGATTTCGCGTCGCGCGGCATGTCGAGCGCCGACCCGACGCGGCTGCCGTTCGAGGTCGACGGCCGACCGGTGCTGCTGATCGACGATGTGCTCTACACCGGCCGCACGACGCGCGCGGTCATCAACGAACTGTTCGACTTCGGTCGGCCGGCCAGCGTCACGCTGGCGGTGCTGGTCGACCGCGGCGGGCGCGAGCTCCCGATCCAACCGGCGTACTCGGCGGCGCGCATCACGCTGCCGCGCGAGCAGCGCCTTCGTCTCGCCCGCGACGACGAAGGCCGATTCACCTTCGACATCCAGGAAGGCAGCTGATGCTCTCGAAGCGAAACCCGCAACTCAACGCGCACGGTGAACTGATCCACCTGCTCTCGATCGAGGGCCTGCCGCGTGCGGTGATCCACCACATCCTCGACACCGCCGGCACCTTCCTGAGCGTCAACGACCGCGACGTGAAGAAGGTGCCGCTGCTGCGCGGCAAGAGCGTGTTCAACCTGTTCTTCGAGAACAGCACGCGCACCCGCACCACCTTCGAGATCGCCGCCAAGCGGCTGTCGGCCGACGTGATCAACCTCGACATCGCCAAGTCGAGCGCGGCCAAGGGCGAGAGCCTGCTCGACACCATCGCCAACCTGTCGGCGATGCATGCCGACATGTTCGTCGTGCGGCACGGCGAGAGCGGCGCACCCTACCTGATCGCGCAGCACTGCGCGCCGCACGTGCATGTGGTAAACGCCGGCGACGGCCGCCATGCGCACCCGACGCAGGGGCTGCTGGACATGTACACGATCCGGCACTTCAAGAAGGACTTCAGCAACCTGACGGTCGCGATCGTCGGCGACATCCTGCACTCGCGGGTCGCGCGCTCCGACATCCACGCGCTGACCACGCTGGGCGTGCCCGAGATCCGCGCGGTCGGCCCGAAGACGCTGGTGCCGGCCGACCTGAAGGAGATGGGCGTGCGGGTGTGCCACGACATGGCCGAGGGCATCCGCGGCGCCGACGTGATCATCATGCTGCGCCTGCAGAACGAGCGCATGAGCGGCGCGATGCTGCCGAGCGCCGGCGAGTTCTTCAAGAACTACGGGCTCACCGACGAGAAGCTCGCGCTGGCCAAGCCCGACGCGATCGTGATGCACCCGGGGCCGATCAACCGCGGCGTCGAGATCGATTCGTCGGTGGCCGACGGCAAGCAGAGCGTGATCCTGCCGCAGGTCACCTTCGGCATCGCGGTGCGCATGGCCGTGATGTCCACCATCGCCGGAAACAACGCATGAAACTCCTGATCAAGAACGGCCGCCTGATCGACCCGGCGTCGGGGCTGGACCAGACCGGCGACATCGCGATCGCGGCCGGCCGCATCGTCTCGCTCGGCAGCGTCAGCGCCGATTTCCATGCGAGCCGGACCATCGACGCGAGCGGCCTCGTCGTCGCACCCGGACTGGTCGACCTGGCGGCGCGCTTGCGCGAGCCGGGGCACGAGCACGAAGGCATGCTCGAGTCGGAGATGGCCGCGGCAGTGGCCGGCGGCGTGACCAGCCTGGTGTGCCCGCCCGACACCGACCCGCCGCTCGACGAGCCGGGCCTGGTCGAGATGCTGAAGTTCCGCGCGCGCAACCTGAACCACGCGCACCTGTACCCGCTGGGCGCGCTGACGCGCGGGTTGGCCGGCGAGGCCATCACCGAGATGGCCGAGCTGACGGAGGCCGGCTGCGTCGGCTTCTCGCAGGCCGACGCGCCGCTGACCGACACGCTGGTGCTGCAGCGCTCGATGCAATACGCCGCCACCTTCGGATACACCGTGTGGCTGCGGCCGCAGGATGCGCACCTGGGCAAGGGCGTGGCCGCGAGCGGCGCGCTGGCGACACGGCTCGGCCTGTCGGGCGTGCCGGTGATCGCCGAGACGATCGCGCTGCATGTCATCTTCGAGCTGATGCGGGTGACCGGTGCGCGCGTGCACCTGTGCCGCCTGAGCAGTGCGGCCGGCATCGCGCTGGTGCGGCAGGCCAAGGACGAAGGACTGCCGGTCACCTGCGACGTGAGCGTCAACCACCTGCACCTGACCGATGTCGACATCGGCTACTTCAATGCCGCGATGCGGCTGACGCCGCCGCTGCGCCAGCAGCGCGACCGCGACGCGATCCGCGCCGGGCTGGCCGACGGCACGGTCGATGCGCTGGTCAGCGACCACACGCCGGTCGACGAGGACAACAAGAACTTGCCGTTCGCCGAAGCCGAGCCGGGCTCGACCGGGCTGGAGCTGCTGCTGAGCCTGGCGCTGAAATGGGGCGACGAGCAGCGGCTGCCGCTCACGACGACGCTGGCGCGCATGACCTGCGATCCGGTGCGGGTGCTCGGCGAGAGCCTGGGTTCGCTCGGCTCGAGCGCGGGGCGGCTGGTGCAGGGCGGCATGGCCGACCTGTGCCTGTTCGACCCGAGTGCGCGCTGGACGGTGGAGCCGGCGAAGTTCCGCAGCCAGGGCCGGCATTCGCCGTTCTCGGGCTACGAGCTGCCGGGTCGGGTGGCCACGACCCTGGTGGCCGGGCAGGTGGCGTTCGAAGCCGAGCCCGGCGCGCGGTAGATGACAGCCCCCACGTCGCTTCGCTCCTGCCCCCCGAGGGGGTGCTCAGCCGCCTTGAGGCGGCTCGGCGCCGGCTGACCCCCGTGCGGACACTGCGCGCCGCCTGGCGCATCGTGGCCTGCCTGGCGCACGTGCTGCGCGGGGTGCTGATCTGCGCCTTCATCTTCCCGTTCCTGAGCCCGGCGCGTCGCGTTGCGCGGGTCGGGCCGTGGTGCGCGGCGATGTTGCGGCGGCTGGGCATTCGCGTCGTCGTGCAGGGCGAGGTGCATGCGGCGCCGGTGATGGTCGTCGCGAACCACGTGTCCTGGATCGACATCCTTGCGATCAACGCGGCCTGCACCGCGCGCTTCGTCTCGAAGGCCGACATCCGCCAGTGGCCGGTGATCGGCTGGCTGACGGCATGCGGCGGCACGCTGTTCATCGAGCGCGAGCGCAAGCGCGACGCGATGCGCGTGGTGCACCAGGTGGCCGAAGCGCTGCAGGGCGGCGACGTGATCGCGGTGTTTCCGGAGGGAACGACCAGCGACGGGCACGGCGTGCTGCCGTTCCACGCGAACCTGCTGCAGGCGGCGATCACGACCGGCACGCCGGTGCAGCCGGTCGCGCTGCGCTATGCGGATGCGACGCATGCGGTGAGCCCGGCGGCGGCCTACATCGGCGACACCAGCCTGCTGCAATCGCTGTGGTGGGTGGTGATGGCCGAGGGCCTGACGGCGCAGGTGACGGTGCTGCCGGCGCATTACTCGGCGCATGCGCAGCGGCGGGAGTTGTCGGAGGCGGTGCGGGCGGGGATTGTGAGTTCGATGGGGAATCCGGATGGTTCCCGCAGCTGAAGTGCGGTGGATCTGCACCGTTCGGCACCGGAGTGACGCTTGCGTTCCGTGAGGAATTGGCGAATCGTCAACGATTGTCGGAGGGCTCCGACAAGCACTTGTTCCTGTCACTCCGTTCCCGTCTAATGCGGCGGCTCGCGTTGAAGAAGTCTCCCGAAGAAGTACCGGGCGCGAAGCAAAGATGCATTGAGGTCGACGAGGAGGACTCATGGGAAGCCGTTGGAGGCTCCACCAGTTTGGTGGGGCGCGGGTGTGTGCGCTGGTGTTGAGCGCGTTGTTGATGGTGGCCTTGCGCGTGGGCGCGGCCGAAGTGGTGCCACCGCAGGTGCAGTGGCAGAACAACAAGGCGGTGCCGCCGGAGCTGGTCGACGGTTCGGCCCCTGACCATATCGCAGCCTGTGCACAGGCCTACAGCAAGCCGTGTGTGCAGGAGATCCGGTACTACCACCAACCTCCGGCCTACCAGGAGGCGATGTGCCGTGCGCCGTACATCCCGCAGTACCTGCCGCAGTCGGGCGTGTGCATAGAGACGTACGCGCTGGGCTACCCCGATTCGGGGTGGAATTACTACGTGTACTCAGCGTACTGGATCTATGACGTGATCCCGGTGACGTGTCCGGCCAACTCGACGAAAGGCTCCGACTGCTCCTGCAACGAAGGCTACACGGCCGACGGCACGACGAATCAGTGCGTGCCGATGATCGAGGTGCCGAAGGCGAGCGCACCGCCGCCGCCGGAGTGCGAGGTGTGCAAGGGCAATCCGATCTTGCCGCTGCGTGGCGTCAAGCGCGAGGTGGTGGACACGGGCCTGGCGATCGGCAACACGACGCTGCAGTTCACCTACGACAACACCGGCCGGATCCCCAAGGTGTGGGCCAACCCGCCCGTCGACCAAGCGAGCAAGGCACCACGCCATGGCCCGCTGGGCAGCGCAATGTGGTTTGGCAACCTGCACCGCAGCGTGGCGCCGATGAGGAGCGGCGACAGCGCGTCGCCCAGGCTGCCGAACCCGATGGTGTTCGACCGCGGCACGGGTGTTTCCAAGACGATGACCAGCACGGGAGGCGCGGCGCCAGAGGCGGAGCCTGGGAACGGAGATCGGTTCGTCACGCTGGTTGATGGCAGCATCCTCTACACCGATAGCACGAACAACGTGCAGGAGACGTACACGAGTGCGGGCCGACTGACGGCGATGGCTTGGCCCGACCGCACGCGCATCGACTTCAGCTACAGCGACGCGTCGACGCCCACGAGCGTGGCGCCGTTCCCCGGCTTGCTGATCCAGGCGATCGACAACCGCGGGCACAGCGTGAGCTTCGCGTACACGGCCGGGCCGGACAGCAGCGCGCGGTTGGGCACGATCACGGATGCGGGCGGGCAGGTGACGACGCTGGTCTTCGACGGCCAGGACAACCTGGCCGGCATCGCCTGGCCCGACGGGACGACGAAGACGCTTCTGTACGAGCGCACGGATCTGCCATGGGCACTGACCGGTGTGACCGACGAGCGCGGCGTGCGGTATTCGACTTTCGGGTACGACGCAGAAGGGCGGGCGATCAGCACCGAGCACGCCAACGGCGTGGACCGGTACACGGTGAGCTACGCGACCCCGCCGAGCGTCCGCGTGACGGAGCAGCGCGACGGCGGCTACCTGGCCCGGTCCTATGACTGGATCGCCCCGCAAGGCATGGTGATGACGGAGCCGAGCGGGCAGACGACGACGTGGAGCTCGCTGAGCCTGAACGGCAAGAACTACTTTGCTGATCAGGCCCAGCCGGCCGGAGCGGGCAGCCTGCAGAGCAGCCGCAGCCAGAGTTACGACGCGAACGGCAACATCGCGAGCCGCGACAACTTCAACGGCACACGCAGCTGCTACCTGAACGACCTCGTGCGCAACGTGGCGACGGCAGCGGTGGCAGGACTGAGCCCGGGTCAGAACTGCGCGGCGGTGACGACGACGAACGCCGGGTTGCCGGCCGGCGCGGTGAAGACCAGCACGCAGTGGCACCCGGACTGGAGCCTGCCGATCAGGGTGGCGACACCCGGGCAGATCACGACGAGCGTCTACAACGGCCAGCCCGATCCGCTCAACGCCAACGCGGTGGCAAGTTGTGCACCGACCGCGGCAAGACTGCTGGACGGCCAGCCGATCGCCGCGCTGTGCAAGCGGGTGACGCAGGCGACGACGGATGCCGACGGCCACCTCGGCTTCTCCGCCACGCGGCAGGCCGGCACCCTCGACACGGTGCAGACCTGGACGTACGACGTGGACGGCCGGGTGCTGAGCTCGACCGACAGCGACACCGACACGACCACCTTGGCGTACCACGCCGAGACGAACGAGGACCACCAGCGTGGGGACCTGAAGTCGATCACGACCTCGCTCGGCAAGGTGACGACATTCGACCGCTACAACCGCTACGGCCAGGTGCTGCAGAGCACGGACCCGCAGGGGATCGTGACGGTGAACACCTATGACCTGCGGCAACGGCTGCTGACGAACACCGTTGGCGCAGAGACGACCACGTATGCCTACGACGAAGCCGGTCAGCTGAAGAAGGTCACGTTCGACAACGGCAGCTGGGTGGGCTTCGACTACGACGGTGCCCACCGGCAGGNCGACCACGTATGCCTACGACGAAGCCGGTCAGCTGAAGAAGGTCACGTTCGACAACGGCAGCTGGGTGGGCTTCGACTACGACGGTGCCCACCGGCAGGTGGCGGCGTACGACCACAAGGCCAACCGCATCGACTACGTGCTCGACAACGCGGGCAACAAGACCGACGAGCACGTGCAGGACCCGGCCGGCTCGCTCAAGCGCGGGCTGACCCGGGCGATGGATGTACTGGGCCGCGCCCAGCAGCGCACGGGCAGGGAGTGAGCACATGAACAAGACGACGATGAACCGCCACCTGATTGCCGGCGCAGCGGCGGCGTTGCTGAGCGCGCCTCCGCTGCGCCTGGCCGCGGCGGCTCCNGGCCGCGCCCAGCAGCGCACGGGCAGGGAGTGAGCACATGAACAAGACGACGATGAACCGCCACCTGATTGCCGGCGCAGCGGCGGCGTTGCTGAGCGCGCCTGCGGCCTTCGCACAAGTGCCGCTTCCGCCGGTGTCTGCGACCCCGGTGACGACCTATGAATACGACGCCGGGGGCAACCCGACCAAGACCACCAGGGCACCCGACAGCCTGAATCTGCAGAACAAGGCAGCCTACGACCCGCTGGGCCGGGTGAAGGAGTTGACCGACCCGAAGAACGGCAAGACCGCGATCGAGTACGACGGCGGCGGGCGGCCCACCAAGGTGACCGACCCGCGCAGCCTGGTCACGCAGTACCCGCGCAACGGCTTCGGCGACGCCACGCAGTTGATCAGCCCGGACACCGGCATCACCAACATCACATACGACGCGGCCCGGCGGCTGAAGACCCGCACCGACAGCCGCGGGGTGACGGAAACCTACACCTACGACCTCGAAGGCCGGTTGACCAGCGTCGTCTACACGCAGAGCGGACAACCCAGCCAGACCACCACGTGGAGCTGGGACCTGACCGGCCCGGACTACACCTACAGCATCGGCCACGTGAGCCGTGTGGATCACCCGAGCGGCTTTGCCCGCTTTCGATACGACCCGCGAGGCCGGATCACCGAGACCGTGCAGTCGGTGAACGCGAAGGCCGGTGCGAACACGGTGCCGATCCTGACGACGGTGAAGTACGCCTACTCGCACGGCGACCTGATGAGCATCACCTACCCGTCGGGGCGGCAGCTGATCCTCNATCCTCGAGCCGCTGTACAGCATCACCGGCCGCGCCTGAGCCGGATCGATCACCCGAGCGGCTTCGCCCGCTTCCGGTACGACCCGCGGGGCCGGATCACCGAGACCGTGCAGTCGGTGAACGCGAAGGCCGGTGCGAACACGGTGCCGATCCTGACGACGGTGAAGTACGCCTACTCGCACGGCGACCTGATGAGCATCACCTACCCGTCGGGGCGGCAGCTGATCCTCACGCGCGACGTCGGTGAACTCATCGGCATGAGCCTGGCGCAGACGGCAGGCGGCACGCCCATCCCGCTGATCAGCAACGTGAAGTGGGAACCCTTTGGCCCGGTGAGCGGCTGGGACTGGCACATGGCCAGCGGCCTGGTGAACCACACGAGGCTGTTCGACCTGAGCGGGCGCATCGTGCGCTACCCGCTGGGCAACGTGCTGCGCGACGTGAGCTACGACGCGGCGGACCGCATCACCGGCTTCTCGCACCTGCTGGCCAGCGACGGTACGCCGCAACCGGCGCTGAACCAGGGCTTCGCTTACGACGAGAACAGCCGGCTGACCAGCATCGTCACGTCGGCAGCGAGCTGGGCGATCGCCTATGACCCGAACGGCAACCGCACCAGCGTGAGCCTGAACGGCATCCCGAGCACCTACAACACCGAGGCGACGAGCAACCGGCTGAGCAGCATCACGAACCCGGCACGCAGCTTCAGTTACGACAACGCCAAGACCTTCAGGATCTTGTCGGGCGTGTTGTGGGCCACCTCTTCGATGTCCATGCCGCCTTCGCTGCTGGCCATCATCCGCCGCCCGCACCCACTGGAAAGGCCGCTGAAGNCGATCGCCTATGACCCGAACGGCAACCGCACCAGCGTGAGCCTGAACGGCATCCCGAGCACCTACAACACCGAGGCGACGAGCAACCGGCTGAGCAGCATCACGAACCCGGCCCGCAGCTTCGGCTACGACAACGCCGGCAACACGACCAGCGACAGCGCGGCGTACACGGCGACCTACGGCCTGAACGGCTCGATCGCGAGCATCACGAAGGTGGGCGTGACCGGCAGCTACGACTACGATGCAAGCAGACGGCGCATCCGCAAGGTGACGAGCGGCGAGGTCGTGGTCTTCGTGTACGACCTCGAAGGTCAACTGCTGGGCGAATACGACCAGACGGGCCAGGCGATCCGCGAGTACGTGTGGCTGGACAACATCCCGGTGGCGATGTTCATGCCGGACCCGGCCAACGCGAGCGGCCCGCCGCTCATCGCCTACATCCACGCCGATCACCTGAATGCACCGAGGGTGGTGGTGGACACCAGCAACCGGGTGCGTTGGCATTGGCTGGCCGAGCCCTTCGGGACGACGGCGCCGGCGAACAATCCGAGCGGGCTGGGCATTTTCACGCAGAACCTGAGGTTCCCGGGGCAGTATGCGGATGCGGAGAGTGGGCTTTGGTACAACTACTTCCGCTACTACGAGTCGGGCGAGGGGCGGTATATACAAAGCGATCCGATTGGATTTTCCGCAGGCGACCTTAGTCTCTATTATTATGTTGGCGGGAATCCTTTAACCTATGCCGACACGGCCGGTCTTGCAAAGATCGTCGGACGGCCCGATGGATTTCAAGAGGGGCTGGCTTGGGCAAGAAAATACAAGGATTTATTCGCCTACAATGATCTCATGCGGAAGCGGATAATTGCGCAGTGCAAGAATGACGGCGGAAAAGTGCTTCGTCGATTCGACAACTGGGTCATAAAGATCGACCCAAATATTGATGATCCGCTGCGACGGGCACGAGAGAATTTTGCTATAACGAATTATTCTTCGCAAACCTCCCAATTCAATTTAGCTTTTTTTAATACTGTCGCGACGGACCCGGGGCAGGGATTGATATTTGCTCACGAATTTCGGCATCTGATGCCAGGGAACCATACGATCAACGGATCGTCTACACTCGGTAGTGTGCTCTCAGGACAATCAGGAAAATCTCCCGCCGAGCAGGATGCAGATAGTTGGGCAAAAGAATTTTTGAGAGGAGCATGCACGTGCGAAAGCCAGTGAAGTTGAATGCCATCATAGGCACCTTTGTGCTGCTTTCGAGTACCTTGTGTTTTGCGGGCTCGAAGGAAAATATTGAGTATGTCAGTTTATTTGGTGAAAGAGTAATGGTGCTGGGCTTAGGCCTCAAGACCGTTAGGTTATTGGATCTCGAGTATCCATTGTTGAGGTGCCCTAAAGGGGATCGTTATATTTGCGTCAAGTCGGAAGTTTTGACCTTTGCCATCCCAAGGGCGGGTGTGTGGCCAAGCGCGTGGGATTACGATAATGCGCAATATATCGTGCTGAAAGAGGATAATTTGGCATTCAACGGCGAATCGCTTAATTATAAGGTTATCCGCCAGACGTGGCGCGGCCAAGTGGTGGATTATATATATTCGGCGAAGCGAGGCGTCATTGCAATTAAGGCAAAGGATGGCGAGCAGTTAACCTTGAGTACCGCTTGCGGCTTTGCTGCTGCATCAACGAATCGCTGCCAATAGAGGGGCGTCTCAAAGCTGAAGTGCAACACCCGGCCGCATCAATGCGTGAGTTGACGCTGAGTCGGCGTTGAGTATGGCGTCGAATGTCCGGATCGGCGAATCCCAGTTGTGCGTAGCCCGAGGCCGGTTGTTCGTCTCGTCGGCGATGGCATCAAGTTCGTCCTGGCTGAACACCGACAGTGCCCGGGCATCACTCGGTCCTCCACTTCGGGCGGGAGCACGTGGATGTTGAGCATCTCGGCGATCTGCCCGCGCCGGTCCTGGCCCGCAGACCGCGGTCTGCGGGTGCTCTTGCTCTGACGCAGGCAACTGATGAGCTGGCGGCGCAACTCGCCGCTGGCGTGCGCGTAGATCGCGTGTAGATCGTCTCGTGCGAGACCTGCATGTCGGGTTCGTCGGGCCACATGCGCACCAGTGTGCATGCGATCTGGCCAGGCGACCAACGCCACGACAGGCATGTCTTGACCACCAGCCACAGCTTGCCTTCGCGGTATAGCTTCGGCCAAGGCCGCCCCGCTTGGCGGCGGGTCTGCGCCATACGTTGCGCTCGGGCCGACGCGTACGCCTTCCTCTGCTCCGTGTTGCGTTGCGGCTCCCGGCTCACTGTGCTAGCCGAGCGGTCAATTGCACGGGCTATGGCCCTCACTCCAAAGCCTTGCTGCCGCTGGCTCGCAATGCTCATGCGATCTTCTGGCTGCAATTGCTGATTTCGTCTTTTGCATTCCTTGACCTTACCCGTTGGCAAGGTGTTGCACTTCAGACTGGAGACGGCCCAGGTCCGGCAATCGCCTCTTGTCGATGACGATGTCGGCCCGGCGCTACAACTTCACCAGGGCCCCAGTGCGCAAGTGGGAAGGGCTGGGAAGCGCCTGCTGACCTGAGCCGCCGCCCTCGCAAGCTGAGCACCACGCTGTCGGCCGGCGAGGAGGCTGTGGTGTTCGAGTTGCGCCGCATGCTGTTGCTGCCGCTGAACGACTTGATCGTCATCACGCGCGAGTTCATCAATGCGGACGTTTCCCGCTCGGCGCTGAATCGCTGGCGATGTTCACGCCGGTCGATCACGCACGCCTGCGCGGGGCGTCTCAAGCAAGTCGACCGATGCAGCCGCTGACGGTTTCAGGGCTGCGAAGCGGAGCGCCTGTTCATCAAGCGCACGTCCTAAGGGTTTGCGAGACCCTCCCATCTGCATACTTTCTGCATCATCGATTCGGACAGTCGAGCTCTCCACAACCACCAGGGAGCAGATCGATGTCATCACATGAACCCCCCGAGGAGGAACGCCGCGGCCCCTCCGGATTGACGGTGCTGGAACTGGCTGCACTCCTCCCACCGCTCGAGCCGCTGCCGCCTCCACCGCTGTTCGAGCCCGATCCGCCGCCGACCCTGTGGCGCGTGATTCCCCGGTTGCTGTTCAGCATCGTCCTCGGCGTTCTCGCCGCGATGCATGCCGGCATCTTCTTTTATCGCGATGAGGAACCCTTCAACCAGCTCCACTGCCTGGAACTCGTCAACAGCTCCGGCATCTTCGCCATCACCGCGGTGCTCTGCGCACTGGCCGGCGCCGGGCTGCTGTCGAAGCTCAAGCAGGCGTTGCGCGATCGTCGCGAAGGCCGCCTCGACAGCCATCGCGACAGCGCCGCACCATTCAGGTCACCGGGGCCGGGTTGAACAGCACCAGCGCGTTGTGAAGCTTCCAGCGCTCGGCCCAGGTCTTCGTGCGGCCGCTGGCCACGTCGAGCATCAGGCGGAACAGTTCCCAGCCCACGTCTTCGATGCTGGCGTCGCCATCGGCGATGCGCCCGGCGTTGACGTCCATCAGGTCGTGCCAGCGCCGTGCCAGGTCGCTGCGGGTCGCCACCTTGATCACCGGGCACTCCGCCAGCCCATACGGCGTGCCGCGGCCGGTCGTGAAGATGTGCAGGTTCATGCCGGCCGCCAGTTGCAGCGTGCCGCAGATGAAGTCGCTGGCCGGCGTGGCCGCGTAGGTCAGGCCCTTGGTGGCCAGCTTCTCGCCGGGTGACAGCACGCCGGTGATCGGCGCGCTGCCGCTCTTGACGATCGAGCCCATCGCCTTCTCGACGATGTTCGACAGCCCGCCCTTCTTGTTGCCCGGCGTCGTGTTCGCGCTGCGGTCGACGCGGCCCTTCTGCAGATAGGCGTCGTACCACGCCATCTCGCGCACCATCGCCTCGGCGATCTCCGGTGTTGCCGCACGCGCGGTGAGCTGCGCGATGCCGTCGCGCACCTCGGTGGTCTCCGAGAACATCACGCTGGCGCCGGCACGCACCAGCAGGTCGGTCGCAAAGCCCACCGCCGGGTTGGCGGTGACGCCGCTGAAGGCATCGCTGCCGCCGCACTGCACGCCCACCACCAGGTCGCTGGCCGGGCAGGTCTCGCGGCGGCGGCTGTTCAGCCGCTCCAGGTGCGCGCGCGCGGTCGTCATGATCGAGTCGATCATCGACATGAAGCCGACATGCGCCTCGGCCTGCAGGCACACCACGTCCAGCGCGTCGGCTGCCGTTGCGGCACCGCGCTCGTCGCGGATCGAGATCGTGCCCGGCGGCAGCAGCCGCTCGGGCTGCAGCTTCTCGCAGCCCAGGCTGACCACCATCACCTCGCCGCCGAAGTTCGGGTTCAGGCTGATGTTGCGGAGCGTGCGGATCGGGATGATGGCGTCGGGCGCATCGATCGCCACGCCGCAGCCGTAGGTGTGCTCCAGCCCCACCACGTCGTCGACGTTCGGGTAGCGCGGCAGCAGCTCGGCCTTGATGCGCTGCACCGCAAAATCGACGACGCCCGCCACGCACTGCACCGTCGTCGTGATCGCGAGGATGTTGCGCGTGCCGACCGAGCCGTCGGCATTGCGAAACCCCTCGAAGGTGTAGCCGTCGAGCGGCGGCATCGGAGGCGCGGCGCGCGTGGCCATCGGCAGGCCGGTGAGCTCGCGTGCCTCGGGCATCTGCAGCAGCCGCTCGTGCACCCAGCTGCCGGCCGGGATGTCCTTGGCCGCGAGGCCGATGCTGACGTGGTAACGCAGCACCGGCGCGCCGGCCGGCAGGTCGACCAGAGCCACCTTGTGGCCCTGCGGCACCGCATCGCGCAGCACCAGGCCGCCGTCCAGCACCGTGCCGGCGGGAAGCCCGCCGTCGTTGGCCACGATCGCGACGTTGTCGAGATCGTGCATCTTGATCGTCAGCGGTTTCTTCACCTCGGCCATGCTGCTCACCTGTTGCGTGCCCTCAAGGCTTGACGTTGCCGTCCTTGACGATCTTCGCCCACTTCACCAGCTCGCTGCGGCCGAACACGGCAAACTGCTCCGGCGTGTTCGGCGTGTACTGCAGGCCCAGCGTCTCCATCTTCGCCTTCACCTCCGGCATTGCGATGATCTTCGCGACCTCGGCGTTCAGGCGCTTGACGATCGCCGGCGGCGTGCCGGCCGGCGCATAGAAGGCCTGCCAGCTGGCGACGTCGAAGCCGGGAACGCCGGCTTCCTGCAGTGTCGGCACGTCGGGGAGCGCGATGCTGCGCTTGGCCGAGGTCACCGCCAATGCGCGCACCTTGCCGCTCTGCACGAACGGCAGGGCCACCGTCACCGTCTCGAAGCTCATCGGGATCTGGTTGCCGATCACGTCCTGGATCGCCGGCGCGCTGCCCTTGTACGGCACGTGCGTCAGCTCGGCACCGGTCAGCAGCTTGAAGGTCTCGCCCGACATGTGCTGCGAGCTGCCCTGTCCGGACGAGGCGAACGCGATGTCGCCGGGCTTGGCCTTGGCCGCGGCGATCAGCTCCTTCACGGTCTTGTACGGTTGCTCGGTCGCGACCAGCAGCACGTTCGAGATGCTGCCCAGCAGGATGATCGGCGCGAAGTCCTTGGCCGCGTCGTACGGCATCTTCGGTTGCAGCACCGGGTTGATCGCATGGCTCGCGATGGTGCCGAGCAGGATGGTGTAGCCGTCGGCCGGCGACTTGGCCACCGAGTCGGCGCCGATCACGCCGCCGGCACCGGCCTTGTTCTCGACCAGCACCGTCTGCTTCAGCTCGACCTGCAGCTTGTCGGCCAGCAGGCGCGCGAGGATGTCGGAGGTGCCGCCCGCGGCGAACGGCACGACGATGCGCACCGGCTTGTCGGGCCAGGCCGGCGCGGCCTGCGCGCCGAAGGTGGTGGCGGCAACGGAAGCGGCGGCCAGCGCGAGAAGGGTTCGACGAACGATCATGGTGTGTCTCCTGGAGTCTTGGAACGAAAGCCTGTGTCGTCGATCAGCGCAGCACCACGCCCGGCAGCCACAGCGAGAACGCCGGCACGTAGGTGACCAGCATCAGCGCGGCGATCAGCGCGCCGTAGAACGGCCAGATCGTCTTCATCACGGTGCCGACCGAGACGCCGCCGATCGCGCAGCCGACGAACTGCGTCGTGCCCACCGGCGGCGTGTTCAGCCCGAGCGCGCAGTTGATCAGCATCACCATGCCGAACTGGATCTCGCTCATGCCGTAGTGCTGGCAGATCGGCAGGAAGATCGGCGTGCACACCAGGATGGTGGCGGCCATGTCGAGGAAGGTGCCGAGCAGGAACAGGATGATGTTGACCAGCAGGAAGATCACCCACGGGCTGGACGTCACCGCCGACAGTGCCTGGCCTGTCAGCGTGGGCACCTCGTACAGGCTGATGATGTAGCCGAAGGCCGCCGAGATGCCGATCAGCAGCAGCACGACGCCGGTGGTCTTCACCGCCTTCGCGGCCGCCTTCAGGAACTGCTCCCACTTCAGCGAGCGGTACACCACCACGCTGAGGATCAGCGCGTACAGCACCGCCACCGCCGCCGACTCGGTCGCGGTGAACACGCCCGACAGGATCCCGCCGAGGATCAGCACGACGACGAACAGCCCCGGCAGCGACGCCGCGAAGGTGCGCGCGACGATGCTCCAGCCCGGGAAGGTGCCGGCCGGGTAGCCGCGCTTCACCGCCACCAGGTAGGCCGCGGCCAGGTTGCACAGCGTCAGCACCAGCGCCGGGATCAGGCCGGCGAGGATCAGCTTCGCGATCGACACCTTGCCGCCGGCCGCCAGCGTGTAGATGATCATGTTGTGGCTGGTCGGCATCAGCGCGCCGACCAGCGCCGCATGGGTCGTCACGTTGACCGCGTAGTCGGCGTGGTAGCCCTGCTTCTTCATCATCGGGATCATCACGGCGCCCATCGCCGAGACGTCGGCCACCGGCGAGCCGGAGACGCCACCGAACAGCGTGCACGCGACCACGTTCGACATGCCCAGGCCGCCGCGGATGTGCCCGACCGCCGCGTTCGCGAAGTTGACGATCTTGTCGGCGATGCCGCCGTACAGCATCAGCTCGCCGGCGAAGATGAAGAACGGGATCGCGAGGAACGAGAACACGTTCATGCCCGAGGTCATCTGCTGGAAGATGACCGCCATCGGCAGGCCTTCGTACAGGATGGTCGCGAGCGCCGACAAGCCGATCGAGAACGCCACCGGGACGCCGAGGATCAGCAGCCCGAAGAACGTGATGCAGAGAATGGTCAGTGCCATGCCGGTTCAACCTCAATGCCACGCAGCAGGGCCACGATGTGTTCGATGGAAAAAAGAATGATCAGCAGGCCGGCCGCGATGAAGGGCACGTAGCGCCAGGATTCGGAGATGCCGAGCGTCGGGATCTTGTAGTCGCCCACCGAGTCGAACATCAGCGCGCAGTTCCACGCCATCAGCGCGCCGAACAGCATTGTCAGCAGGTGGATCAGGATCTCGGTCGGCAGCTTCGCCTTCTCGGGCAGCAGGAAGCCGAGCAGCTCCATGCCGATGTGGCCGGCGTCGCGCACGCCGACGGCGCAGCCGAGCATCGTCACGTAGAGCACCAGCACCAGCGCCAGGCTCTCGGCCCAGGTGGGCGTGCTGTTGAGCACGTAGCGGCCGAACACCTGGTAGAGCACGGCGGCGAGCAGCAGCACCAGGCCGGCCACGCCGAGCCGCAGGCAGGCCTTCGCGACGGCTGCGCAGAATTTCGTGTACATCGGGATTCCTTCACCGCGGCGGCCCGTGCCGCCGCGGTGGGTCAGTGAAGGACGATCGTCGGACCGTCCGCGGAATTACTTCGTGTCCTGGATGCGCTTGACCAGGTCCCGCAGCTTCGGGTCGGCCAGGAACTTGTCGTAGACCGGCTTCATCGCGGCCTGGAACGAGGCCTTGTCCACGTCGATGATCTGCGCGCCGGCGGCCTTCACGGTGGCCAGCGACTTCTCTTCGCGCTCGTCCCACAGCTTGCGCATGAACGGCACCGATTCCTTCGCGGCCTGGCGGATCGCCTTCTGGTCGTCCGGGCTCAGCGTGTCGAAGACGCGCTTCGAGAACAGCAGCACCTCGGGCGCCATCGAGTGCTCGGTCTTCGAGTAGTACTTGGCCACCTCGAAGTGGCGCGAGCTCTCGTACGACGGGTAGTTGTTCTCGGCACCGTCGACCAGGCCGGTCTTCAGCGCGGTGTAGACCTCGCCGAAGGGCATCGGCGTGGCGTTCGCGCCCATCGCCTCGAGCAACGCGACCCACAGGTCGGACTGCTGCACGCGCACCTTCAGGCCCTTCGCGTCGGCCAGCGTCTTGATCGGCTTCTTCACCGTGTACATCGAGCGCGCGCCGCTGTCGTAGTAGGCCAGGCCGATGAAGCCCTGCGCTTCGCAGCTCTTCAGGATCTCTTCGCCGATCGGGCCGTCGAGCACCGCGCGCATGTGTTCCTTCGAGCGGAACAGGAAGGGCATCGTCGGCACCACGGTGGCCGGGCAGATGTTGTTCATCGGCGCGATGTTCACGCGCGTCATCGGGATCGCACCGATCTTGGTCTGCTCGATCGTGTCCTTCTCGGCACCCAGCGAGCCGTTGTTGAACACCTTGATGCTGTGCTTGCCGTTGGTCAGCTTCGACAGCGTCTGGCCCATCTGCTTGACGGCCAGCACGGTCGGGTAGTCGTCGGGGTGGATGTCGGTCGAGCGGAACTCGGTGGCGTGCGCCGTGCCGAGGGCGGCCAGTGCCAGCGCGGCGGCCAGCGTGCGGATCGTGTGGGTCATGGTCTTGTCTCCGGGTGGATGGGCTAACGAGTCTTCTGGAATCAGGTCAGAAAGCGAAGGCGGCTTCGGGCAGGCCGGTCACGCCGGGCTCGGTGACGAACACCGAGCCGTCGGGGGCGTCGTCGGCCGCGCTCGGCAGCCGGATCGAGGTGATGAACAGGTGGCGCAGCTGCGGGCCGCCGAACGCGCACATCGACGGCTTGGGCACCGGCACCGGGATCGAGCGGTCGAGCCGGCCGTCGGGCGTGAAGCGGTGCACCAGGCCGGCGTCGTTGGCGCAGATCCAGTAGCCGCCGTCGGCATCGACCGCGGCACCGTCGGGACGGCCCGGGTGGCGGTTCATGTCGACGAATTCGCGGCGCTGCGTCGGCGTGCCGTCGGCGTCGAGGTCGAAGGCCCAGATGCGGCGCACGCTCGGGTGCGAGTCCGACAGGTACATCACCTCGCCGCGCGGGCTGAACGCCAGGCCGTTGCCGGTGATCAGGCCGGACACCAGCGGCGCCGACAGGCCGCGGCCGTCGAGCCGGAACAGCGCGCCGAACGGCGACGCGAGCGACATGTCGCGCACCATCGTGCTGGACCAGAAGCGGCCCTGGCGGTCGCAGCGGCCGTCGTTGAAGCGCATGCCGTCGCGCGGGTGCGCGATGTCGCACAGGCGTGTCGCGGTCAGGCCGGAGGCCGACAGCCGCAGCTGGAACACGCCGCTCTCCATCGCCGCCACCAGCCCGCCCTGCGCATGCAGCGCGAGGCAGGCGACGCGCTCTGCGCAGGCCCAGCTCTCGACGCGGCGCGTGGCCCAGTCGAAGCGGCGCACCTGCCGGCCTTCGATGTCGACCCAGTACAGCGCCTGCTCGGCTACCGACCACAGCGGGCTTTCGCCGACCTGGTCGCGCGACGCGTCGAGCTTGTCCATGTGCAGCGTCGAGCTCACGGGTGCCGTCATTCGAACGGGCCGGTGCGCACGAAGGCCCCGCCCTGGTACAGCACGGCCGGGTCGTTGTAGTCGAGCGGCGCCTGGCGCTCCTCGACCGCGGCACGGAACGGCTCGGAGCTGTCCTGCGGCACGTAGCCGAGGTGCTTCGCCTTGGTGTTGTCCCACCACTGCGTGCGGTTGTTCGACATGCCGTAGACCACGCTGTAGCCGACCAGCGGCGCCGTCAGGCACGACACCACCAGCCGCTCCAGGTCGTCGAAGCTCATCCAGGTGGCCAGCATGCGGCGGTCTTTCGGTTCGGCGAACGACGAGCCGATGCGCAGGCAGGCGGTCTCGATGCCGTAGCGGTCGAAGTAGAAGCGCGCGAGGTTCTCGCCGAACGCCTTGCTGACGCCGTACAGGCCGTCGGGCCGCGGCGCGGCGTCGGTGCCGAGCACGTCGTCCTGCCGGTAGAAGCCGGTCACGTGGTTCGAACTCGCGAACAGCACGCGCCTGACGCCGTGCTTGCGAGCCGCTTCGTACAGGTTGTAGGTGCCGACGATGTTGGCCTGCAGGATCGGATCGAATGCCGCCTCGACCGACACGCCGCCCAGGTGCACGACGGCATCGACGCCTTCCAGCAGGCCATGCACCGCGGCGCCGTCCTGCAGCGCGACCTGGCTCAGTTCCTCGCCGTCCGCGGCCGTGCCGAGGTCGGCGAGGTCGGACAGGCGCAGCACGTCGCAATACGCCTTCAGGCGCGGTCGCAGCACGCGGCCGAGGCCGCCGGCAGCGCCGGTCAGCAGCAGGCGCTTGAAGCGCAGGGAGGTGGTCGAGGTCGGCGGGGTCGTCATCGGCAAAGGTTCTTTCACGGCCGACCGCGGGTCCGCGCTGTCGGCAACAGGTACGTCATCAGTTGTCGTACAACATGGTGAATGATTCGCGACGGCAGGGGGCTTGTCAAGCTGGCGGAATGAGGGTAATCCCGGGGCCGGCCTGCGCGTTCGCAACGGCAAACGGTGTCGTCGAACACGTACATTGTTGTACGACGACGAGCGGTCGTTGTCGACCCGCGGAAGCCCGCTTGCCGCGCCGACCGCCTGTCGTACAGTCGAAAGCCCTTTCAACGACCTTGCCATGAGCCGCCCGATGCACGTCCCGCCAACTCCTGCTGCGACCGACCTGCCGCGCCGCCGGCCGCGCAGCCTGGCCATCGGCCTGGTCGAGACGCTGAGCGCGCGCATCCGCGACAACGTGATGCGGTCGGGCGACAAGCTGCCGACCGAGGCCGCGATCATGGACGAGTTCGGCGTCAGCCGGACCGTGGTGCGCGAGGCGCTGTCGAAGCTGCAGGCCGGCGGACTGGTCGAGACGCGGCATGGCGTGGGCACCTTCGTCGTCGGCAGTGGCGGCACGCAGAACTTCCGCATCGATCCGGAGCAGATCGCCACCGCCCGCGAGGTGATCGCGGTGCTCGACCTGCGCATCGGGCTCGAGGCCGAGGCGGCGGGGCTCGCGGCGGTGCGCCGCACCGATGCCAACATCGAGGTGATGCGCGGCGCGCTGGCCGCGTTCTCGTCGGCCATCGAGCACGACGGCGACGCGATCGCCCCCGACTTCCAGCTCCACATGGAGATCGCCCGGGCCACGCAGAACGTGCACTTCGTCGAGCTGATGACCTACCTGGGCACGATGATCATCCCGCGCGCCCGGCTCAACACCGCGAAGGTGGCCGGCGAGGGCCGGCGCGAATACCTGCACCGGGTGAACGTCGAGCACGAAAGCATCGTCAACGCGATCGCCGGGCGCGACCCGGAGGCGGCCCGCGCCGCGATGCGCACGCACCTGGCCAACAGCCGCGAGCGCCTGCGCCGGGCCGACGGCGGCACCTCGCCCTAGGCGCATTGCGGTCGGCCCTCTTGAATCTGCGCGACCCATGTTGTACGATGACTGACAACTGATCCAACGCCAGCACTTCATTGGAGACGCGCATGTCACCCCAGGAACTCAAAACCACCATTTCGTCCGGCCTGCTGTCCTTCCCGGTGACGGACTTCGATGCGCAGGGCAACTTCCAGCCGTCGACCTATGCGAAGCGGCTCGAATGGCTGGCGCCGTATGGCGCCACCGCGCTGTTCGCGGCCGGCGGCACCGGCGAGTTCTTCTCGCTGGTCAGCGAGGAATACAGCCAGGTCATCAAGGTCGCGGTCGACACCTGCAAGCACAGCGTGCCCATCATTGCCGGCGTCGGCGGCCCGACCCGCCAGGCGATCGCGATGGCGAAAGAGGCCGAGCGCCTGGGCGCCAAGGGCCTGCTGCTGCTGCCGCACTACCTGACCGAAGCCGGCCAGCAGGGGCTGGTGGCGCACGTCGAGGCGGTGTGCAAGTCGGTGAAGATCGGCGTGATCGTCTACAACCGCGCGGTCTGCAAGCTCAGCGCGGCCAGCCTGCAGCAGCTGGCCGACCGCTGCCCGAACCTGGTCGGCTTCAAGGACGGCGTCGGTGAGATCGAGGCAATGGTGACGGTGCGCCAGAAGCTGGGCGACCGCTTCGCGTACCTCGGCGGCCTGCCGACCGCCGAGGTCTATGCCGCGGCCTACAAGGCGCTGGGCGTGCCGGTGTACTCGTCGGCGGTGTTCAATTTCGTGCCGAAGACCGCGATGGATTTCTACCGTGCGGTCGCGGCCGACGACCGGGCGACACAGAGCCGCCTGATCGACGACTTCTTCCTGCCGTACCTCGACATCCGCAACCGCCAGGCGGGCTATGCGGTCAGCATCATCAAGGCCGGCGCGACGCTGGTCGGCCACCCGGCCGGCCCGGTGCGCCCGCCGCTGACGGACCTGACGGGTGAAGAAGTCGAGATGCTGGCCGCGCTGATCAAGCGCCTCGGCCCGCAGTAAGGGACTGACATGTCTGAACACCTGAATTACATCAACGGCGCGTGGGTCGCCGGTTCGCGCTTCGTGCCGAACATCAACCCGTCGGACCTCGCCGACACCGTCGGCCAGTTCGCGAGCGCGACGGCCGCGCAGGTCGACGAGGCGGTGCAGGCCGCCCGCGCCGCGGCGCCGGCCTGGGGCGTCTTCAGCGTGCAGGCCCGGGCCGATGCGCTCGACCGCATCGGCAGCGAGATCCTCGCGCGCCGCGAAGAACTCGGCATGCTGCTCGCCCGCGAGGAAGGCAAGACGAAGCCTGAAGGCATCGGCGAAGTCATGCGCGCCGGCAACATCTTCAAGTTCTTCGCCGGCGAATGCCTGCGCACGCCGGGCGAGCTGCTGCCGTCGGTGCGGCCGAACATCGGCGTCGAGATCACGCGCGAGCCGGTCGGCGTGGTCGGCATCATCAGCCCGTGGAACTTCCCGATCGCGATCCCCGCCTGGAAGATCGCGCCGGCCCTCGCCTACGGCAACTGCGTGGTGTTCAAGCCAGCCGACCTGGTGCCGGGCTCGGCCTGGGCGCTGGCCGAGATCATCTCGCGTGCCGGCCTGCCGGCCGGCGTGTTCAACCTGGTGATGGGCGCGGGCCGCGAGGTCGGGCAGGCCATCGTCGACCATCCCGGCATCGATGCGATCAGCTTCACCGGTTCGCAGGGCGTGGGCAAGCAGGTCGCGCAGGCCGCGGTCGCGCGCGGCGCGAAGGTGCAGCTGGAGATGGGCGGCAAGAACCCGCAGCTCGTGCTCGACGACGCCGACCTGAAGCAGGCGGTGGAGCTGTGCGCGCAGAGCTCGTTCTTCTCGACCGGCCAACGCTGCACCGCGTCGAGCCGCCTGATCGTCACCGCCGGTATCCACGACCGTTTCGTCGATGCGCTGGCCGAACGCATGCGCGGCCTGAAGGTCGGCCATGCGCTGGGCGCCGGCATCGACATCGGCCCGGTGGTCTCGAAGGCGCAGCTCGAGCAGGACGAGCGCTACATCGAACTCGGCCAGGCCGAAGGCGCGCGCCTGCTGGCGGGCGGCCAGCGCGTGAAGGCCGAGACCGACGGCTTCTTCCTGGCGCCGGCACTGTTCGTCGACTCGACGCCGCGCATGACGATCAACCGCGAGGAGATCTTCGGCCCGGTGGCGTCGGTGATCCGCGTGAAGGACTACGACGAAGCGCTGGCCGTCTGCAACGACACGCCGTTCGGCCTGTCGGCCGGCATCGCGACCGGCTCGCTGAAGTACGCGACGCACTTCAAGCGCCACGCGCAGGTCGGCATGGTGATGGTCAACCTGCCGACCGCCGGCGTCGACTACCACGTGCCGTTCGGCGGCCGCAAGGGGTCGAGCTACGGCCCGCGCGAGCAGGGCAGCTACGCCCGTGAGTTCTACACCGTCGTGAAGACGGCCTACACCGGCGTCTGAGGTGGCCGGTCACCCGGCGCGAACTCAGGCCTTCTTGCCCTGGTTCGCGACGGCAGCTGCAGCGGCCGCCGCGGCCTCGGCATCACCCAGGTAGTAGCTCTTGATCGGCTTCAGGTTCGCGTCGAGTTCGTAGACCAGCGGGATGCCGTTCGGGATGTTGACGCCGACGATGTCGGCATCGGCGATGTCGTCGAGGTACTTCACCAGCGCGCGGATGCTGTTGCCGTGCGCGGCGATCACGATGCGCTTGCCCGCCTTGATGGCCGGCGCGACGCTGTCGTTCCAGAACGGCAGCACGCGCGCGACGGTGTCCTTCAGGCATTCGGTCAGCGGAACGTCTTCGGGCCGCAGCTTCGCGTAGCGGATGTCCTGGCGCTGGCCGCGCGGGTCGGCGGCGTCGAGCGCCGGCGGCGGCGTGTCGTAGCTGCGGCGCCAGATCAGCACCTGCTCGTCACCGTACTGCTTGGCCATGTCGGCCTTGTTGAGCCCCTGCAGCGAACCGTAGTGGCGCTCGTTCAGGCGCCAGCTGTGCACCACCGGCAACCAGGTGCGGTCCATCTGGTCGAGCGTGTGCCACAGCGTCCAGACCGCACGCTTCAGCACCGAGGTGTAGGCGATGTCGAAGTCGTAGCCTTCGGCCTTCAGCAGCCGGCCGGCCTGCTTGGCCTGCTCGACGCCGGTCGGTGTCAGGTCGACGTCGGTCCAGCCGGTGAAGCGGTTTTCCAGGTTCCAGGTCGATTCGCCGTGGCGGATCAGCACGAGTTTGTACATGGCAGGCAGTGGTTGTGGGGCGGGCGGGGCGCGGCCCCGGGGAGGCAGACCGCCGAATTCTATAATTCGCGTCTGCTTCCAACCCTTGGGCCTCGCCTGTGAAATTCCTTCTCGACAACTGGTATCTGTTCGCGGTGGCCCTGGTGTCCGGCGGTCTGCTGCTGTGGCCCACGCTGCGGCGCGGCGCGCAAGGCGGGGCGCTGTCCACCGCCGATGCGGTGCACCTGATCAACCGCGAGAAGGGCGTGCTGATCGACGTCAGCGAGCCGGCCGAGTTCGCCGCGGGCCACCCCGCCGGCGCGAAGAACGTGCCGCTGGCACAGATCGAGACCTCGAACGCACTGCCCAAGAACAAGGCCTTGCCTCTGGTGGTGGTGTGCGCGAGCGGCGCACGCGCCACGCGCGCGATCGGTATCCTTCGCAAGGCAGGCTACGAGAACGCTCGCGCACTGGCCGGTGGCCTGAAGGCGTGGCGCGAGGCAAGCCTGCCGGTCGAGAAGTCGGCCTGAGGTTTCCAGGGCCGTCGTCCAGGCCCGTCGTTGGAGCGAAGCGATGCAAGCCGTGAAGATGTACACCTCGATGGTGTGCCCCTATTGCCACCGCGCGAAGCAGCTGTTGAAGTCGCGCGGCGTCGACCAGATCGACGAAGTGCGCGTCGACCTGCAGCCGGGCTTGCGCGACGAGATGATCGAGCGCACCGGTCGCCGCACCGTGCCGCAGATCTTCATCGGCGACACGCATGTCGGCGGCTGCGACGACCTGATCGCGCTCGACCAGCGCGGCGGCCTGACGCCCCTGCTGTCGGCGGCCGCCGCCTGACGCGCCCCACGGCCTCTCGCACACGAGGCGTTTCAATTCGCCCCCGGCGCCTCGGACATAATCCGCGCCGCAGCCCGCACGATCGCTTGCGGGCTTTTGTCCATCCGAATTCGTCACCCGCGAGAGCACCATGTCCGACGACACCCAGACCCCCGTGTTCCAGATCCAGCGCCTGTACCTGAAGGACATGTCGCTCGAGCAGCCGAACTCGCCGCAGATCCTGCTGGAGCAGACCCAGCCCCAGGTCGACATCAACCTCGGCCTGGCCGCCGAGCCGGTCGC
Source organism: Rhizobacter sp. Root1238 (assembly GCF_001425825.1). Classification (GTDB taxonomy): domain Bacteria; phylum Pseudomonadota; class Gammaproteobacteria; order Burkholderiales; family Burkholderiaceae_C; genus Rhizobacter. The sequence continues at coordinate 236,876 of NZ_LMDM01000034.1, read as the reverse complement.
CGAGGGCGTCTACGAAGTGAGCGTCACCGCCACCGTCACGACCAAGGTCGCCGACAAGACGCTGTTCCTGGTCGAGGCCAAGCAGGCCGGCATCTTCGAGATCCGCAACATCCCGGAGGACCAGCTGCAGCCGATCATCGGCATCGCCTGCCCGCAGATCATCTACCCGTACCTGCGCGCCGTCATCTCCGACATCTGCACGCGCGCCGGCTTCCCGCCGGTGCTGCTGGCCGAGGTGAACTTCCAGGCGATGTTCGAGGCACAGCAACAGCAGCAGGCCGCGAACGGCGCTGCGACGCCGTCGATCAACTGATTCGTCCGACCCGAGCGACGCAGGGGCCGCGGTGAAGCTCACCGTTCTTGGAGCCGGCGCATGGGGCACGGCGGTTGCCGTGAGCACCTCGGCACGCCATGACACCCGCCTGTGGGTGCGCGATCCGCAGCAGTGCGAGCGCCTGCAGACGCGCGGCGAGAACCTGCGCTACCTGCCGGGTATCGCGCTGCCGCCGTCGCTGGTGGTGTCGTCCGATTTCGACAGCTGCGTCGAGCATGCGCGCGGCGGGCTGATCATTGTCGCGACGCCGATGGCCGGCCTGGCCGAGGTGTTGCGCCGCCTGCCGGCCGACGCGAGCGGCGTGCTGTGGCTGTGCAAGGGCTTCCAGGACGGCACCGGCTGGCTCGGGCACGAGGTCGCGCGCGGGGTGCGCCCGAACGACCGCCGCGTCGGCGTGCTGTCGGGCCCGAGCTTCGCGCTCGAGGCCGCGCTCGGCCGGCCGACTGCGCTGGTCGCCGCGAGCGCCGATGCCGAGCTCTGCGAGCAGGCCGTTGCCGCGCTGCACGGCGAGAGCCTGCGCATCTACACCTCGAGCGACGTGGTCGGCGTCGAAGTCGGGGGCGCGGTGAAGAACGTGATGGCGATCGCCGCCGGCATCGCCGACGGCATGGAGCTCGGCCTCAATGCGCGGGCCGCGCTGATCACGCGCGGGCTGGCCGAGATCACGCGGCTGGGCGTTGCGCTCGGTGCGCGGCCCGACACCTTCATGGGCCTGTCCGGCCTCGGCGACCTGGTGCTCACGACCACCGGCGACCTGTCGCGCAACCGCAAGGTCGGACTGCTGCTGGCCGAAGGCCTGCCGCTGTCGAAGATCCTGGTCGAGCTCGGCCACGTGGCCGAAGGCGTGGCCTGCGCCGCGACCGTGCTGCGCCGCGCGCGGGCGCGCTCGGTCGACATGCCGATCACCGAAGCGGTGGTCCGCGTGCTCGAAGGCCGCGACACGCCCGAACAATCGATGCGCCTCCTGATGATGCGCGATGCGCGTCCCGAAAGCTGACCTGATGAGCCTGCCGAAACGTCGCGATGTCCTGTTGGCCGGCATGGCCGCCGCGCTGTGGGGCGCTCTGCCCGCACATGCCCAGGCCTGGCCCGCCCGCCCGATCCGCCTGGTCGTGCCGTTCCCGCCCGGCAGCTCGCCGGACATCATCGCCCGGCTGGTCGCCGAGCCGCTCGCACAGGCGCTCGGCCAGCCGATCGTCGTCGACAACAAGCCCGGCGCCGGCGGCAACCTCGGCACCGGCCTGGTCGCGAAGGCAGAGCCCGACGGCTACACCTTCCTGTTCACGATCCAGGGGCCGCTGGTGACCGCGCCGCTGCTGTCGAAATCGCTCGGCTACGACCCGCTGAAAGACCTGGTGCCGGTGACGCTGGTCGCGACCTCGCCGAACGTGCTGGTGGTCGACCCGAAGCTCGGCGTCGACACGCTGGCCGACTTCGTGCGCGTCGCGAAGCAGAAGAAGGGCCAGCTGAACTACGGCAGCGTCGGCAACGGCAGCGCGGCGCACCTGGCGATGGAATCGTTCAAGGCGCGCGCCGGCCTCGACATCGTGCACGTGCCTTATCAAGGCTTCCCGCAGGTGGTCAACGCGATCCTGGCCGGCCAGGTGCAGGCCGGCTTCATGGTGCCGGGCATCGCGATCGGCCAGGTGAAGGCCGGCAAGCTGAAGGCGCTGGGCGTCACGACGCTCGGCCGTTTCGGCGCATTGCCCGACTTGCCGACCCTGGTCGAGCAGGGCTACGCGGGTTTCGAGGCGATCTCGTGGCAGGCGGTGCTCGCGCCGGCCCGCACGCCGCAGGCCGTGGTCGACCGGGTGTCGGCCGAGCTGGTGCGCATCATCAAGACCGATGACGTGCGCGGCAAGATCCTCGGCCAGTACTTCAGCGCGGCGGGCACGGCGCCCGAGGCGCTGGCGGGCCTGATGAAGACCGAGCGCGAACGCTGGGGCAAGGTCATCAAGGCCGCCGGCGTGCAGCCGGAATAGGGCGGTCTACGCGCCGTCGGCGTAGCCGTTCTGGCGCCACGCCTCGAACACCGCGACCGCGACCGCATTGCTGAGGTTCAGGCTGCGCTGCCCGGCGCGCAGCGGCAGGCGCACGCGCTGGTGCGCGGGAAACGTCTCGCGCAGGTCGGCCGGCAGCCCGGCCGTCTCCGACCCGAACACCAGCCAGTCGCCGGCCCGCCATGCCACCTCGGCGAACGGCTGGCTGCCGCGCGTCGTGAACGCGAACAGGCGTGTCGGGTCCGGCTGCATGGCGTCGACGAAGGCCTGCCAGTCGGCATGCCGCCGCACCGGCGCGAACTCGTGGTAGTCGAGCCCGGCACGCCGCAACAGCCGGTCTTCCATCGAGAAGCCGAGCGGCTCGATCAGGTGCAGGGAACAGCCGGTGTTGGCCGCGAGCCGGATCACGTTGCCGGTGTTCGGCGGGATCTCCGGGTGGACGAGGACGATGTTGAACATGGGCGCGATTGTCAGTCGGCGGTCGATGGACGCGGCGTGCGCGCGACGACCCAGGCTTCGACGCGCGCCACGCCGGCCTGCTTCAGCACCCGCGCCAGCTCGGCCAGCGTCGCGCCGCTGGTCATCACGTCGTCGACCAGCGCGACGTGCCGGCCGGCCAGCTCGCCGCGCCGCAGCGGCTCGACCGCGAACGCACCGCGCACGTTGGCCGCGCGCCGCTCGGGCGGCAGCTCGAGCTGGTGCGCGGTGGCGCGCAGCCGCAGCAGCAGGCCCGCATCGGCGCGCGCCGGGCCGCCGGCGGCGAGCCGCCGTGCCAGTTCCCAGGCCTGGTTGAAGCCGCGCTCGCGCAGGCGTTCGACGGCAAGCGGCACCGGCAGCAGCAGCTGCGGCCACGGTGCGGCATCGCGCTGCCGTGCCGCATGCAGGCGCGCGGCCAGCGCATCGGCCAGGTCGAGCGCGCCGTTGAACTTGAAGCGGGCGACCAGCCCGGACCACGGGTGCGCATAGCCGGTGCCGGCAAAGGCGGCGTCGAACGGCGGCGGTGCCAGCACGCAGGCGCCGCAGGTCGCGACGCCTGCCGGCACCTCCAGCGCGCAGCGGTTGCAGCGTGGCACGGGGACGGCGAAGCGCTGCACGCAACCCCGGCACACGCGGGCCGCGGCGCCGGTCTCCCAGCCTTGGCACACCGCGCACAGCGAGGGCATGTGGCGGAGCAGGCGCGAGAAGATCACCAGCTCAATATACTGCCCGCCGATGAGCGATTCCCCTTCGGCCGACACCTCGCGACGCTTCGATCGCGCGGTCGTCGTGCGGGCGCTGCGCCGGCTGGCCGGCGCGCCGCAGGCGCCGTGGCTGCACGGCGAGATCGCGCGGCGCATGGCCGAGCGCCTGGCCATCGTGCGCAAGCAGCCGGATGCGATCGCCGACTGGTGGAGCTTCGGCGGTGCCGGCGCCGAGCACCTGGCGCGCGCCTACCCGCAGGCGCGGCGCATCGCGGTCGAGCCGACGCCGGCGCTGCGCGAGCGCAGCGCGGCGCTCGCGAAGTCGCCATGGTGGTCGCCGAAGCGCTGGAGCGGCGCGCCGGTGACGGTCGTCGCTGCCGACCAGGTCGAGCCCGGCAGCGTGCAGCTGGTGTGGGCCAACATGATGCTGCAGGCAGTGTTCGACCCGCCGGTGGTGCTCGGCCAGTGGCAGCGCGCGCTGGCGGTCGACGGCTTCGCGATGTTCTCGTGCTTCGGCCCGGACACGCTGAAAGAGCTGCGCGCGTTGTATCGCCGCCTCGACTGGCCGGTGCCGGCCGCCGATTTCGTCGACATGCACGACCTGGGCGACATGCTGGTGCAGGCCGGTTTCGCCGATCCGGTGATGGACCAGGAGCTGATCACGCTGACCTGGGCCGACCCGCAGGCGCTGCTGGCCGAGTTGCGCGGGCTGGGCGGCAATGCCGCGCCGGAGCGCTTCGCCGGGCTGCGCACGCCGCGCTGGCGCGCGCGCCTGCTGGCCGCGCTGCAGGGCCTGGCCGGGCCGGACGGCCGCATCTCGATGAGCTTCGAAGTGGCCTACGGGCATGCGTTCAAGGCGCCGCCGCGGGTGCCGATGGCGGCCGAGACGACGGTGTCGCTGGACGACATGCGTGCGCTGGTGCGCGCGCGCCAGGGTTCAAGCTGAGGGCCTCGGGATGGCCGCCTGCGCTAAACTCGCGGGCTTGAAAAATGCGGTTTCGTCCGGGGTGCGCGGCCAGGGGTGCGGCAGCGGGTCGGGGAAGCCGTCGAAGAATAGATCTCTGGAGGCAACTGGAGAACGCGCAGTATGTCCACAAGCTCGTCGGCGGCGTGGCAGCCCTCGGCACCCCGGGCAGAGTTTCGCTTCGGTCACGAATCCCGCGGGGAGGGTGGCCCGGCAGGCTGGTCGATCGACTGGCTGCTCAAGCGCAACTGCTCGATGGCGCCCAGGCAGCTGCTCGCGTTCTACCTGTCGTTGTGCATCCTGTCGTTGGGCATTGCCACGATGTTCTGGTTCCAGGGCGCACGAATGATCATGACCTTCGCCTGGATCGAGTTGTTCGCCGTCGGTCTCGCGCTGTGGGTGGTCGCGCGCCACGCGACCGACAGCGAGAGCATCGTGCTGCGCAACGACCGGCTGACGGTGGAAGTCGCGAACGGGCAGCAGGTCGAGCGGGTGGAGTTCCAGCCCGCGTGGGTGCGGGTGGAACCGGCCCATGGCGACCAGTCGCTGATCGAGTTGTCGGGCCAGGGGCGTCGGATTGCGGTGGGGCGCTTCGTGCGGCCCGAGTTGCGCAGCCAGCTGGCGCAAGAGTTGCGCCATGCGCTGCGGCGCTGGCAACAAGGGGCGGCGCGGCCGTCTCCGGTGTGATTTTGGGAAAACTGAAACGACCATGATGAAGCAGACGAAAACACTTTGGCAGCGGGCGGGAGAACTCAGCCTCGGCCTGGGCGCCGCGTTGGCCACATCGGCTGCCATGGCCGTCAACAGCCTGCCGGGAGGGCCGGCCGTCAACCAGCTCGACCTGCACCCGCCGGTCACCGCGATCGCCGCCGAGCAGCGCTGGCTGCACTACTTCGTGATGATCATCTGCGTCGTGATCTTCCTCGGCGTGTTCGGCGTGATGTTCTATTCGATCATCAAGCACCGCAAGAGCAAGGGCGCGAAGCCGGCCAACTTCCACGAGAGCACCACGGTCGAGATCATCTGGACCATCGTGCCGTTCGTGATCGTGATCCTGATGGCGCTGCCCGCCACCAAGGTGGTGGTCGCGATGAAGGACACCAGCGCGGCCGACCTGACCGTCAAGGCCACCGGCATCCAGTGGAAGTGGGGCTACGACTACCTGAAGGGCGAGGGCGAGGGCATCGGCTTCGTCTCCACGCTCGACGTGACGCAGCGCGAGATGTCCGACTCCGGCAAGCCGTCGGGCGACGACTACCTGCTGAAGGTCGACAACCCGCTGGTCGTGCCGGTCGACAAGAAGGTGCGCGTGATCACCACCGCCACCGACGTGATCCACGCCTTCATGGTGCCGTCGTTCGGCATCAAGCAGGACGCGATCCCCGGCTTCGTGCGCGACACCTGGTTCCGCGCCGAGAAGATCGGCGACTACTACGGGCAGTGCGCCGAGCTGTGCGGCAAGGAGCACGCCTACATGCCGATCCACGTGAAGGTGGTGTCCGCCGAGGACTACACCAAGTGGGTCGACGGGAAGAAGAAGGAAATGGCCGCTGCCGCCGACGATCCGGCCAAGGTCTGGGAGCAGCCCGCGCTGCTCGCGCGCGGCGAGAAGGTGTACGCCGCCAACTGCGCCGCCTGCCACCAGCCGAACGGCAAGGGCGGCGGTCCGATCAAGCCGCTCGACGGTTCGCCGGTGGTGCAGGATGCCGACAAGACCAAGCAGATCCACATCGTGCTGAACGGCCAGAACAACGGCGCGATGCCGTCGTGGAAGCAGCTGTCCGACACCGACATCGCCGCGGTCGTCACCTACACGAAGAACAACTGGTCGAACAAGACCGGCCAGACCGTGCAGCCGTCCGAAGTGCTCGCCGAGCGCAAGCAATAAGCCAGCGTCGCCCAAAGGAACCCACCCATGAGCGCAGTTCTCGATCCCCACGGCCACTCGCATGATGCGCACGACGCGCACGGCGACGAGGCGCACCACCACCCGCACGGCTGGCGCCGCTGGGTCTACGCGACCAACCACAAGGACATCGGCACGCTGTACCTGCTGTTCTCGTTCACGATGCTGATGGTCGGCGGCATCCTTGCGCTGCTGATCCGCGCCGAGCTGTTCCAGCCGGGCCTGCAGATCGTCAACCCGCAGCTGTTCAACCAGCTGACGACGATGCACGGGCTGATCATGGTGTTCGGCGCGATCATGCCGGCCTTCGTCGGCTTCGCGAACTGGATGGTGCCGCTGCAGATCGGCGCGGCCGACATGGCCTTCGCGCGCATGAACAACCTGAGCTTCTGGCTGCTGATCCCGGCCGCGCTGATGCTGGTGGGTTCGTTCTTCATGCCCGGCGGCGCGCCGGCGGCCGGCTGGACGCTCTATGCGCCGCTGACGCTGCAGATGGGCCCGTCGATGGACGCCGGCATCTTCGCGATGCACATCATGGGCGCGAGCTCCATCATGGGCTCGATCAACATCATCGTGACCATCCTCAACATGCGCGCGCCCGGCATGACGCTGATGAAGATGCCGATGTTCTGCTGGACCTGGCTGATCACCGCCTACCTGCTGATCGCGGTGATGCCGGTGCTGGCCGGCGCGATCACGATGACGCTGACCGACCGCCACTTCGGCACCAGCTTCTTCAACCCCGCCGGCGGCGGCGACCCGGTGATGTACCAGCACATCTTCTGGTTCTTCGGCCACCCCGAGGTGTACATCATGATCCTGCCGGCGTTCGGCATCGTGAGCCACATCGTGCCGGCCTTCGCCCGCAAGCGCCTGTTCGGCTACACCTCGATGGTGTACGCCACCGCGTCGATCGCGATCCTGTCGTTCATCGTGTGGGCGCACCACATGTTCACGACCGGCATGCCGGTCACCGGCCAGCTGTTCTTCATGTACGCGACGATGCTGATCGCGGTGCCCACCGGCGTGAAGATCTTCAACTGGATCGCGACGATGTGGCGCGGCTCGATGACCTTCGAGACGCCGATGCTGTTCGCGGTCGGCTTCATCTTCGTGTTCACGATGGGCGGCTTCACCGGCCTGATCCTGTCGATGGCGCCGGTCGACATCCAGCTGCAGGACACCTACTACGTGGTGGCGCACTTCCACTACGTGCTGGTGGCCGGCTCGCTGTACGCGATGTTCGCCGGCTTCTACTACTGGGCGCCGAAGTGGACCGGCGTGATGTACAACGAGACGCGCGGCAAGATCCACTTCTGGGGCTCGCTGATCGCCTTCAACGTCACGTTCTTCCCGATGCACTTCCTGGGTCTCGCCGGCATGCCGCGCCGCTATGCCGACTACCCGATGCAGTTCGCCGACTTCAACATGGTCGCGTCGATCGGCGCGTTCTGGTTCGGGCTGATGCAGGTCTACTTCTTCCTCTTCATCGTGCTGCCGTGCATGCGCGGCAAGGGCGAGAAGGCGCCGCAGAAGCCGTGGGAAGCCGCCGAAGGCCTGGAATGGGAAGTGCCGTCGCCGGCGCCGTTCCACACCTTCGAGACGCCGCCGAAGCTGAACGCGGCGGCCACCAAGGTGATCGGCTGATGACGCCGGAGCAGAAGAGGAACAACCGCCGGCTGGGCTGGATCCTGGCGTCGGTGGCGGTGGTCTTCTTCATCGGCTTCATGGCCAAGGCCGCTCTTTTCGGGCTTTGATCCGGACCCCGACGTCATGAGCGACCCAGGCCTGAAGACCGACAACCTGCGCATGGCCGGCAAGCTGGTCGTCGTGGCGGTCGCGATGGCCGGTTTCGGCCTGGCGATGGTGCCGATGTACCGCTCGATCTGCGAGGCGCTCGGCGTCAACGTGCTGTCGCTGTCGGAACGCGCGGTGCCGGGCAATTCGGATGCGACGCACAAGAACACGCAGGTCGATGCGAGCCGCACCATCACGGTCGAGTTCGATGCGAACGCGCACGGGCCGTGGGAGTTCAAGTCGATGCAGCGCTCGATCGACGTGCACCCGGGCGAGCTCGCGACGGTGATGTACGAGTTCCGCAACGTGCAGAACCGCACGATGACCGCGCAGGCGATCCCGAGCTATGCGCCGAAGCAGGCCTCGCCGCACTTCAACAAGCTCGAGTGCTTCTGCTTCAGCGAGCACACGCTGCAGCCGGGCGAGTCGAAGCAGTGGCCGGTGGTGTTCGTGATCGACCCGAAGCTGCCGAAGGACGTCAAGACGATCACCTTGTCGTACACCTTCTTCGAGGTGGCGGGCGGCAAGGTGGCGGCCGCGCCGAAGGAGTCGTCGGCGGTGAAGGGCGGCTCATGAGCGATGGTCTCAAGGATGCGGTGAAGCGCCGCGGCTCGTTCCTCGCGACGATGAAGGCGGTCGCCTGGTCGTTCTTCGGGGTGCGCAAGTCGGGCGACTACGAGAAGGATGTGGAGCAGCTGAACCCGGTGCACCTGGTCATCGCGGGCGTCCTCGGCGCCGCGCTGTTCGTGATCGTGCTGGTGCTGCTGGTGCAGTGGGTGTTGTCCAGCGGTGTCGCCACCGCGGGCTGAAGAGTTGAAGAGAAACAGATCGGACTAGCAGGAGAAAACATGTCGTCAGCGACGCATTCGGGCCAGGCGCCCCACTACTTCGTTCCGGCGCCTTCGCGGCATCCGGTCATGGCCGCCTTCGGCCTGCTGATGGTGATCTTCGGCGGTGGCCAGTGGGTCAATGGCCACGGCTGGGCGGCGTACCTGGTGCTGTTCGGGCTGCTGTGGTGGGCCTTCGTGCTGAAGCAGTGGTTCGGCGACGCGATCGGCGAGAGCGAAAGCGGGCTGTACAGCGACCGCATCGACGTCTCGTACCGCTGGAGCATGAGCTGGTTCATCTTCTCCGAGGTGATGTTCTTCGGCGCGTTCTTCGGCGCGCTGTTCTGGGCGCGGCTGCATGCGGTGCCCAACCTCGGCAGCTTCGACAACGCGATCCTGTGGCCCGACTTCAAGGCGATCTGGCCGAGCTCGGGCGTCGGCATGACCGCGGCGCCGGCCGGCACGGTCGAGCCGTTCCGCACGATGGGCCCGTGGCCGATCCCGACCATCAACACCGCGCTGCTGCTGAGCTCGGGCGTCACGCTGACGATCGCGCACCATGCGCTGATCGCCGGCCACCGCGCGAAGACCATCGGCTTCATGTGGGTCACGGTGCTGCTGGGCATCCTGTTCCTGACGCTGCAGGGCTACGAATACCACCACGCCTACACCGAGCTGAACCTGAAGCTGTCGTCGGGCGTCTACGGCTCGACCTTCTTCATGCTGACCGGCTTCCACGGTTTCCACGTGTTCGTCGGCATGCTGATGCTGCTGTTCATCACGCTGCGGCTGCAGCGCGGGCACTTCACGCCGCAGCGCCATTTCGGCTTCGAGGGCGCCGCGTGGTACTGGCACTTCGTCGACGTGGTCTGGCTCGGCCTGTACATCGTCGTGTACTGGCTCTGAGCGACGTCCGATGAAACAAGAGCGCCTCGCGGCGCTCTTTTTCTTTGGATCAGCCGGTGCGGATGCCGGTCGGGTGGATCCAGCCCATCCAGTAGCTGAACAGGATGATCGCGAACAGCAGCACCGACAGCCCGACCCGCACCGCGAGCGCCCGCATCATGTTGCCGCTCTTCGGCTTGCCGTCGCGACCGTCGCGCATCATGAAGACCCCGGCGAATGCCAGCGCACCGATGATGAGAACGAAGGCGACGCCGATCAGGTATTTCATGGGCCACGATTATTCCACCGCGCACCGCTGCGCCGTCGGCAGGGGCAAGGCATGAGCAGCGCCCGCCAGCGCGCCGCGATCGTGCTGCTCGCGACGCTGGTCGGCATGGCCGTCACCGCGCGGCTCGGCGTGTGGCAGCTCAGCCGCGCGGCGGAGAAGCGGGCGTTGCAGTCGGCGCTCGATGAGCGCGCGCACCTGGCGCCGCTCGACGACGCGTCGCTCGCTACCACCGCGGCGCAGGCCGAGCTGCAGCACTACCGCCCGGTGCGCCTGCGCGGCACCTGGCGGGCGCAGAACACCGTCTACCTCGACAACCGGCAGATGGACGGCCGCCCGGGCTTCTTCGTCGTCACGCCGCTGCTGCTGCCGGGCGGCGATGCGGTGCTGGTGCAGCGCGGCTGGGCACCGCGCGACATGGCCGACCGCACGCGCGTGCCGGTGGTGCCGACGCCCCCCGGCGAGGTCGAACTGCTCGGCCTGATCGCCCCGCCGCCCGCCCGGCTGTTCGACTTTGCCGGCGGCGTGGCCGCTACCATCCGGCAGAATCTCGAACCCGCGGCGTTTTCGCAGGAGATCGGTGTCCGGCTGCGGCCGCTGTCGGTGCAGCAGCAGGACACCCCGGGCGCGGCCGGCGACGGCCTGGCGCGCCGCTGGCCGGCCCCCGCGGTCGACATCCACAAGCACTACGGTTACGCGTTCCAGTGGTTCGCGATGTGCGCACTGATGGCAGGTCTGTATGTCTGGTTCCAACTCGTCCGTCCCCGGCTCCGGCGCCGTGCCTGATTCGCCGCTGAACTTCAGCGTGCATTCGCTGCCGTCGCCCGTGCTGGCCGACGCGCAGCGCCGCACCGCGGCCGGCCGGCTGCGCATGCTGCTGGTGCTCGCGGTGTGTGCCGCGCCGGTGATCGCGTCCTACTTCACCTACTTCGTGATCCGGCCCGAGGGCCGTACCAACTACAGCGAGCTGATCACGCCGTCGCGGCCGATGCCGGCCGACCTCGGCCTGCGCACGCTGGGCGGCGAGCCGGTTGCGGCCGAGGCGCTGCGCGACCAGTGGCTGATCGTCGTCGTCGGCGATGCGGCCTGCGACGCCACCTGCGAGAAATACCTCTACCTGCAGCGTCAGATCCGCGAGGCGCTCGGCCGCGAGAAGGAGCGCGTCGACAAGCTCTGGCTGGTCACCGACGCGCGCACGCCGCGGCCCGAGGTGATGCAGGCGATCTCGGTCGGCACGCCGGCCGCGGTGCTGCGCGTCCCGCGCGAGCGGCTGGCGGCCTGGCTCGCACCGGCCGACGGGCAGACGCTCGCGCAGCACATCTACCTCGTCGACCCGATGGGACAGTGGATGATGCGGGTGCCGCCCGACCCCGATGCCGCGCGGCTGAAGCGCGACATCGAGAAGCTGCTGCGCGCGTCCGCGTCGTGGGACCAGCCCGGCCGACCGGCGCGTTGAGATGGGCGCAGTGGCCTCTTACGACCTGAGCCCGCTGTCGGTGATGGCGCTGGTGGCGCTGCTGCTGGCGACCGGTCCGCTGGTGTGGGTCGCGCTGCGGCACCGGCGCGCGCATCCGGCCACACGCCTGCGCGCGCTGACGGTGATGACGCTGTTCCTCACCTTCGACCTGGTGCTGTTCGGTGCCTTCACGCGGCTCAGCGATTCGGGCCTCGGCTGCCCCGACTGGCCCGGCTGTTACGGCAATGCCAGCCCGCTGGGCGCGCAGGGTCACATCGACGCGGCGCAGGCCGCGATGCCGAGCGGTCCGGTGACGCATGGCAAGGCCTGGGTCGAGATGGTGCACCGCTACCTCGCCAGCGCGGTCGGCGTGCTGATCATCGCGATCACGGTCGCGGCCTGGCGGCAGCGGCGGCGCGATGCCCATGCGCTGTCGCCATGGTGGGCGACCGCGACACTTGGCTGGGTCTGCCTGCAGGGCGCGTTCGGCGCGCTGACCGTCACGATGAAACTGTTCCCGGCCATCGTCACGCTGCACCTGCTCGGCGGGCTCGGGCTGCTGATGCTGCTGGCGGTGCAGGCGCAGGCCGACGACCGCCCGCCGCTCGTGTTGCCGGCCCCGCTGCGCCGTGCGGTGTGGGCGGTGCTCGCGATCGGCCTCGCGCAGGTGGTGCTGGGCGGCTGGGTCAGCACGAACTACGCGGTGCTCGCGTGCGCCGATTTCCCGACCTGCCAGGGCGCATGGTGGCCGGCGATGGACTTCGAGCACGGCTTCGCGGTCTGGCGCGAACTGGGCGCCGGCAAGGACGGCGGCTACCTGCCGTTCGCCGCGCTGACGGCGATCCACATGGTGCACCGCCTCGGCGCGGTCGTCACGCTGTCGGCGCTGCTGCTGCTGGCCTGGCGGCTGCACGCGAGCGGCGATCCGGTGCTGCGCCGCTGGGCGCTGCGCTTCGCGGCGGTCGCCGCCTGGCAGCTCGCCAGCGGGCTCGGCAACGTGGTGCTCGGCTGGCCGCTGGTGGCCGCGCTGGCCCACACCGGGGGCGCCGCGGCGCTGCTGACGCTGCTCGCGGCCCTGCTCGCGCGGGCGCATGTGGACGTTTTGTCCGTTGGGCGGCGTTCCGCTGCCGCGCCTGCCTGGAGGCACGCCTCGTAAAATCGGCGGTTCGTTCCCATGTCCAACACCTTGACTCCCCCTGTCGCCACGACCACCCCCTTCGCGCGCCCGTCGCGTTGGCGGCAGTTCTACGCGCTGACGAAACCGCGCGTGGTGCAGTTGATCGTGTTCTGCGCCGTCATCGGCATGCTGCTGGCGGTGCCGGGGCTGCCGGATTGGCGCTTGGCACTGGCGGGCACCGCGGGCATCTGGCTGGTCGCGGCGGCCGCGGCGGCCTTCAACTGCCTGGTCGAGCAGCACATCGACGCCAGGATGGCGCGCACCGCGTGGCGGCCCACCGCGAAGGGCGAACTGACCAACACGCAGACGCTGCTGTTCTCCGGCGTGCTGTGCGCCGTCGGCAGCGCGATCCTGTACCTGCTGGTGAACCCGCTGACGATGTGGCTGACCTTCGCCACCTTCGTCGGCTATGCGGTGATCTACACCGTGGTGCTGAAGCCGCTGACGCCGCAGAACATCGTGATCGGCGGCGCGTCGGGCGCGATGCCGCCGGTGCTCGGCTGGGCCGCGATGCGCGGCGACGTCGGCCCCGAGGCGCTGATGCTGTGCCTGATCATCTTCCTGTGGACGCCGCCGCACTTCTGGGCGCTGGCGCTGTACCGCGTCGAGGACTACCGCAAGGCCGGCCTGCCGATGCTGCCGGTCACGCACGGCAACGAGTTCACCCGGCTGCAGGTGCTGCTGTACACCTTCGTGCTGTTCGCCGCGACGCTGCTGCCCTTCGTGTTCGGCATGAGCGGCTGGATCTACTTGGCCGCGGCCGTCGTGCTGGGCGCGATGTTCACCGGCTACGCCTGGAAGCTGTGGCGCGAGTACTCCGATGCGCTGGCGCGCCGCACCTTCCTGTTCTCGATCTACCACCTGTCGCTGCTGTTCAGCGCGCTGCTGGTGGACCACTACCTGAGCCCCCTGCTGTGATGATGCAACGCCGACTGTTCGTGCTCACGTCCCTGGTCACCGCGGCCGGCCTGCTGGCCGCCTGCGACAAGCTGCCGCCGTCGGCATCGTCGACGCCGGCCTTCAAGGCGGTCGACATCACCGGTGCCGACTACGGCAGCGGGCTGTCGCTGCCCGACCAGAACGGCAAGACCCGCACGCTGGCCGACTTCAAGGGCAAGCTGGCGGTGGTGTTCTTCGGCTACACGCAGTGCCCCGACGTCTGCCCGACCACGATGGCCGAGCTGGCACAGGTCAAGAAGGCGCTCGGTGCCGACGGCGACAAGGTGCAGGGCATCTTCATCACGATCGACCCGGAGCGCGACACGCCGGAGATCCTGAAGGCCTACATGGGCAGCTTCGATCCGAGCTTCGTCGCGCTGCGCGGCACGCCGGAGCAGACCGCCGCGGTGGCCAAGTCGTTCAAGGTGTTCTACGCGAAGGTGCCCGGCAAGACCGAGGGCAGCTACACGATGGACCACACCGCCGGCTCGTATGTGTTCGACGCCACCGGCAAGCTGCGGCTGTTCACCCGCTACGGCAGCGGGTCCGAGGCGCTGCAGTCCGACCTGAAGGCCTTGCTCGCCAGCACGTAAGAACGCGAGTCGAAAAAGAGAAAGGGCCCCGAGGGGCCCTTGTGCTTTCCGTGCCGTCCGCCAGCCGTCAGGCGGCTTCGGTCAGCGCCTTGCGCATCTTCTTCATCGCGGCGACTTCGATCTGGCGGATGCGCTCGGCGCTGACGCCGTACTCGCCGGCCAGGTCGTGCAGCGTCATGCCGCCCGAGCTGTCGTCGTTCACCTTCAGCCAGCGCTCCTCGACGATGCGGCGGCTGCGGGCGTCGAGCGCGTCGAGCGCCTGCGCGATGCCGTCGCCGGCCAGCCAGTCGCGGCGCTGCGCCTCGATCACGCGGGTCGGCTCGCTGCTGTCGTCCGCCAGGTAGGCGATCGGCGCGTAGGCTTCCTCGCCGTCGTCGCCTTGCGGCTCGAGCGCGATGTCGCCGCCGGACAGGCGGGTTTCCATCTCGAGCACTTCCTCGCGCTTGACGTTCAGCTGCTGCGCGACGCGGTCGATCTCGGATTGCGTCAGCGTGGCGCGGTGGGTCGTGCCGTCGGCAGCGTCTTCCTTCATGCTCTGCTTCATCGAGCGCAGGTTGAAGAACAGCTTGCGCTGGGCCTTGGTCGTCGCGACCTTGACCATGCGCCAGTTCTTCAGGATGTACTCGTGGATCTCGGCCTTGATCCAGTGCATCGCGTAGCTGACAAGGCGCACGCCTTGATCGGGGTCGAAGCGCTTGACGGCCTTCATCAGGCCGACGTTGCCTTCCTGGATCAGGTCGCCGTGCGGCAGCCCGTAGCCGAGGTACTGGCGCGAGATCGACACCACCAGGCGCAGGTGCGACAGCACCAGCTTGCCGGCGGCTTCGACATCGCCCTGCTCGCGCAGGCGGCGCGCGAAGGACATCTCTTCTTCATGCGTCAGCAACGGGATCCGGTTGACCGCGGACATGTACGCGTCGAGGTTGCCCAGCGAGGGCACCATCGCGAACGGGTCGCGCAGGGTCAGGGCGTTGTCGGGAGACAGGGTGTTCGTGAGGGTCATGGAAGCATCAGACATGCTGAAATTCCTTTCGTTCCCTTGATATTAGCACTCGACTTCCTAGAGTGCTGACGGCGCCGGGCGTCCATCCGTCAGAGGGTCAGTGTGAGCGAATACTTGCAATAAAACGGCGGCAAATCGTGTTCCCGACCCCACTGGGTGCAAGGCTTTGCGACTATCCTGGCGAATTCCAAACCCTGGTGCCATCCGGTGCCTCCGAGGAGAACGTCACGATGAAGACCTGTCGTTTGCTGAAGAGTTTCGTGGTATCCGCCGCAACAGTGTGCTGCTGGACGGTGCATGCCGCGTCGATCGCGCCGGCGGCCGCCGAGAACGGCATGGTCGTCACCGCCCAGCATCACGCGACGCAGGTCGGCGTCGACGTGCTGAAGAAGGGCGGCAACGCGGTCGATGCCGCGGTCGCGGTGGGCTACGCGCTGGCGGTGGTCTACCCGGCGGCGGGCAACCTGGGCGGCGGCGGCTTCATGACGATCCAGCTGGCCGATGGCCGCAAGACCTTCCTTGACTTCCGCGAGAAGGCGCCGCTGGCCGCGACGCCGAACATGTACCTCGACGCCAGCGGCAACGTGATCAAGGGCCTCAGCACCACCGGCCACCTGGCGGTCGGCGTGCCCGGCACGGTGTCGGGCCTGGAACTGGCGCGCGCGAAGTACGGCACGATGACGCGGGCGCAGCTGATCGCGCCGGCGATCCGGTTCGCCGACAAGGGCTTCGTGCTGGAGCAGGGCGATGTCGACATGCTGCTCACGTCCACCGAGGATTTCCGCAAGGACGCCGCCTCGGGCGCAATCTTCCTGAACAAGGGCCAGCCGTTCGCGCCGGGCCAGAAGCTGGTGCAGAAGGATCTGGCGAAGACGCTGCGCCTGATTTCGCAGAAGGGCGAGGCCGGCTTCTACAAGGGCAGCGTCGGCGCGGCCATCGTCGCCTCGAGCCAGGCCGGCAAGGGCATCCTCACGCAGGCCGACCTCGACCAGTACAAGACCCGCGAACTCGCGCCGGTCGAGTGCGACTACCGCGGCTACCGCATCGTCTCGGCACCGCCGCCGAGCTCGGGCGGCGTCGTGATCTGCGAGATCCTGAACGTCCTCGAAGGCTATCCGCTGAAAGACCTCGGCTTCCGCTCCGCGCAGTCGGTGCACTACCAGATCGAGGCGATGCGGCATGCCTACGTCGACCGCAACAGCTACCTGGGCGACCCCGACTTCGTCAAGAACCCGCTCGACCGGCTGCTCGACAAGGGCTATGCCGAGAAGATCCGCGGCGTGATCGATCCGGCCAAGGCCGGCGTGTCGAAGGACATCAAGCCCGGCGTCGAGCCGCACGAAGGCAGCAACACCACGCACTATTCCATCGTCGACAAGGACGGCAACGCGGTGGCCGTGACCTACACGCTGAACGACTGGTTCGGCGCCAAGGTCACCGCGGCGAAGACCGGCGTGATCCTGAACGACGAGATGGACGACTTCACCGCGAAGATCGGCGTGCCGAACATGTACGGCCTGGTGCAGGGCGAGGCGAACGCGATCGCCCCGGGCAAGCGCCCGCTGAGCTCGATGTCGCCGACCATCATGTCGCGCGACGGCAAGCCGGTGATGGTGACCGGCACGCCGGGCGGCAGCCGCATCATCACGGTGGTGGTGCACACGATCCTGAACGTCGTCGACTACGGGATGAACGTGCAGGAGGCGGTCGATGCACCGCGCTTCCACCAGCAGTGGCTGCCGGAGACGACCAACGTCGAGGTCAACGCGCTGAGCCCCGACACGCGCAAGATCCTGACCGACATGGGCCACAAGCTGGGCAACCCGCAGCCGGCCAACCACGTGGCCGCGATCCTGGTCGGTGCGCCGTCGCTCGGCGGCAAGCCGGTCGGCAAGAACCGGTTCTACGGCGCGAACGATCCGCGCCGCAACACGGGCCTCGCGGCGGGCTTCTAGCCGGGCCGAGCGCCGGGCCGCCCCAAGCCGGCCCGGATCCCCGCGGGGGATCGGTCGGCGTACCCGCCGGACGAGGGGTCGTCATCCCTAGCCGAACCTCGTCTCGACGTCGTCGAGCACCGCATCGACGACCCCGAGCAGCTGGCTCACACTGACCGGCTTGGTCAGGTACTGCCGGGCGCCGGCGGCCATCGCGGTCTCGATCTGGCTGGCCAGTGCGTCGGCCGACACCACCACCACCGGGATGCTGGCGGTGCCCGGGTCGGCTTTCAGGTGGCGCAGCAACTCCATGCCGTCGATGTCGGGCAGGTGCATGTCGAGGAGGATCAGGTCGGGCCGGCGCGCGCGGATCGCCGCCAGCCCGTCCAACCCGGTCACCGACACGTCGAACTGCACCTGCGGCCGGCGCGCCAGGATGCCGCGCATCACCTCGACGTTGGTCTCGTTGTCCTCGACGTAGTGGACGATGCGCTGGTGGTAGCTGCCGGTGGCCGGGGCGATCTCGTCCAGCCCGGCCGGCGCGCTGTCGGCCGGGTTGGCCCGCGGCAGCGTCAGGATGAACGACGAGCCTTCGCCGGCGGTGCTGCGCGCACGCACCGCGCCGCCCATCAGCTCGGCCAGCCGCTGGCTGATCACCAGGCCGATGCCGGTGCCTTCGAGCGACGAGCGCTCGCGCCCGAGCCGGTTGAACGGCTGGAACAGCTGCGACAGCTGCTGCGGCGTCATCCCCAGCCCGGTGTCGGTGATCGTGATCTCGACGCAGTCGCGCTGCCCGCCCGCCGTGCTGCGCCGTGACGCGATGTGGATGCGCCCGCCCTCGGTGTTGTACTTCACCGCATTGCTCAGCAGGTTGATCAGGATCTGCTTCACGCGCGTGGCATCGCCGGTGACGCGCTCGGCGTTGTCGGCCAGCTCCTGCGTGATCGCGATGCCGCGGCGTCGCGCGTCCTGCTCGACGAGCGACAGCGCCGCCGCGACCGCCTCGTGCAGGTCGATCGCGTCGGCCTGCAGGTTCAGCGTGCCGGATTCGATGCGCGACAGGTCGAGCACGTCGTTGATCATGTCGAGCAGGTGCCAGCCGGCGCTCTGGATCTGCGTGACCCACGGGCGCTGCGCGATCGGCAGCGGGTGGTTCTGGTCCAGTTCGAGCAGCTGCGCGAAGCCGAGCATCGCGTTCAGCGGCGTGCGCAGCTCGTGGCTCATGCGCGACAGGAAATCGCTCTTCGCGCGGTTCGCCGCCTCGGCCAGCTCGCGCGCGCGCTCGGCCTCGGCCAGCCGCAGGTGCTCGGTGATGTCCTCGACCACGCCGACGATGCGCCGCGGCTGGCCCTGCAGGTCGCGCAGCAGCGTGACGATGGTCTGCACCCACACCTGACGCCCGTCGCGCGTGACGTAGCGGCCCTGGCGCCGGTACATCGGGATCTCGCCGCGCAGCAGCTGGCTCGTCATCTCGAGGTCCTGCGCGCGGTCGTCGGGGTGCGTCAGCGCGGCGACGTTCATGTCGACCAGCGCCTCGGCGCTGTAGCCGGTCAGCGCGCAGTACTGCGGATTCACCTGCTTCACGTTGCCGTGCAGGTCGGTGTAGACGACGCCGATCGGCACGTGGTTCAGGATGTTGCGGAAGCGCTGCTCGCTCTCGCGCAGGTCGGCCTCGGTGCGCTGGCGCTCCGCGATCTCGCGCTGCAGCGCGGCGGTGCGGTCGTTGACGGCGGCCTCGATGCGGCGGGTGCGGCCGGTCACCGTCAGCATCAGCGCGCCCAGCATCGACGTGGCGAGCAGCCCGACCAGCGAGAACAGCAGCGCGTTGCGCTCGCGCACGTGCGGCACCGCGGAGCGCGACGACGTGACGCGGATGTCCCACTGCCGCCCGGCGAACGCGAACGAGCGCACGTGGGACAGGTCGGCCGACTGCGTCTCGCAGCCGAGGGTGCCGGCCAGGCGCCGCCGTTCGGCGATCGGGTCGGTGTCGACGATGCAGACGTCGATGTAGTGCGGCAGCGTGCTCTTGAACGCCTGCAGCGCGTCGTCCATGCGCAGCGTCACGAACACCACGCCGCGCGCCGCCGCGACCCGGTCGCTGACGGTGGTCGGCATGCCGGCGTAGACGGCCTGGTAGATCACGACGCCGGTCTGCGTGCCGGCGCCGTCCTGCGTCAGCAGGAAGCCGGCGCTGGCGGCCGGCCGGTCGGTGCGCACCGCCGAATCGATCGCCATGCGCGCGGCGGCGATCGACCGGGTGTTGACGCCCAGCGCCGCGGCGTTCGCCTGCTGCGGCTCGATGTAGCGGATCGCCGCGACGGTGTCGTCGGGCGCCGGCTTGAAGCCGGAGTCGAAGCGGTCGAACACGCGGTAGCCGGGCAGGCCGGCCGCGCGCACCCGGGCCTCGAAGGCCGGCACCTGCGAGCGCGGCATCAGCTCGGTCCAGCCGAGCGCCTGCAGGTGGCCGCTGACCTCGAGCCAGGCGGCCGCGGCGCGGTGCATCTCCTCGCGCGTCACGTCGTCGGACGAGATCATGACGCCGCGCAGTGCTTCGAGCGCGTGCAGCGGGTACTGCAACTGCGCGGCGAGGTTGGACGACGCATGGATCGCATCGCGATCGAAGGCGGCCTGCACGCGGGCGTCTTCCCATTGCGCGACCTGGCGCACGCCGAGCGCCATCAGCAGTGTCGCGATGCCGAGCGTCAGCCCGACGGTGCGGCGGCGCGCGGCCCATTCGTCGCGCGGCCGGCCGATCAGCGTCAGCGCGACCGGCGTGCCGATCAGCACGCCGAGCGCATCGCCGGCCCACCAGGTCCACCAGCCGAAGACCAGGTCGTCGTGCGGCTGGCGGGCGGCCAGCCACAGCGCGAGCGTCGCGACGCTGCAGCTGACGAGGCTCGCGGCGATCGCACCGAGCCCGAAGAAGACCGCGATGTCGCGCGGCTCGTTCAGCGTGACCGGCTGCGGCAGGAAGCGCTGCACCAGCACGCTGGCCAGCGCTGCCTGCAGCGTGGCGCCGACGGCGATGACGGCCGGCACCGCGAGGGCCGCGAGGGTCCACCCGCCCTGGTCGATCGCGATGCCGGCATTGACCAGGAAGGAGCCGATCAGCACGCCCGGCAGCACCCGCCATCCGTAGGCCAGCAGGCAGGCCAGCGCGATGCCGGCGGACGGGTACAGCGGCGACGCGAGGCTGGGCGGAATCGCCAACGCCAATGCGGCCCAGCCGACGACCGCATAGGCGACGGCGGTGCCCGCGAGCGCGAACGGCCAGTCCGGCCAGTTCGTGGTGGGGCGGGGCGTCGCTGGCGTCATCGAATCGATGGGGCGAGGTGGGGGCGAGGGGAGCCTATCACCTCGGTGCGATCCTCAGTGGGTGCGAAACGACATGGCGCGCATCGTCAGGCGACTTCGTGGCCGCTGCCGGCCTGCCAGATCTCGGTCCACGATTCGGCGTCGAGCTTCAGCTGCAGCGCGGCCAGCGCCTCGCGGATCGCCTCCAGCCGCTGCGAGCCGGTCAGCGGGTGCGGGCGGGTCGGGTGGCGCAGCAGCCACGCGTAGGCGACCGTCGCCGCGCTGACGCCGTGGCGCTGCCCGACCGCCTGCAGCGCGGCCTGCACGCGGCGCGAGCGCTCGTCGCTGCCGGTCAGCAGCTTGCCGCCGGCCAGCGGCGACCAGATCATCGGACGCAGGCGCAGCCGCTGGCATTGGTCGAGCGTGCCGTCGTGCAGCGGCGACAGGTGCAGCGGGTGCAGTTCGATCTGGTTGGTGGCCAGCGCGATGCGGCTGTTCAGCAGCTCGAACTGCGCCGGCGCGAAGTTGGACACCCCGAAGGCCCGCACCTTGCCAGCCTGGCGCAGCGCGGTGAAGGCCTCGGCCACGTCGTCGGCCTCCATCAGCGGATCCGGGCGGTGGATCAGCAGCAGGTCGAGGTGGTCGGTCTGCAGCGCGCGCAGCGAGTTCTCGACGCTGCGGGTGATGTGCGCCGGCGAGGTGTCGTAGTGCTTCACCCGGTGCTCCGGCCGCGCCCCGCCGACCAGCTTGATGCCGCACTTGCCGACCAGCTGCATGTGCTGGCGCAGCATCGGCTTCAGCGCGAGCGCCTCGCCGAACAGCGCCTCGACCTGGTATCCGCCGTAGATGTCGGCATGGTCGAAGCTCGTCACGCCGAGCTCCATGCACTGCTCGATCCAGCGCACGCGCTGTTCGGCGCTCCAGCCCCAGTCGGCCATGCGCCAGGCACCGGCGACGATCGGGGAAAGGGCGAGGTTGGGGGCGTTGACGGGGCTCATGATGGCGGCAGGCTGTCGGCAGTGGAGGGTGAGTGGCACGCGGGCGCGGGTCAGCAGTGTGCGCCCGCGCGCCAGGGAAAGTCAGAGGGTAACAGTCCGTTTCGCTTGCATTGCATGGGGCGAATCCCGACGATATCGACGCCAGAATGCGCGCCGCCCTGTCCCGACTCCACGGATCCATCCCTTGCTTTTCCGCTGCCTCCGATTCCCCTGCCTGCCGTGGCCGTGGCTGCGCGCCCTGCTGATGGCCGTGCTGGTGGCGGCGCTGCCGGCGTGGTGCGCCGCGGCCACGCTGCAGCTGACGGTGCAGGGGCCGGCGCGCAGCCTGGCCGAGGGGGCGGAGTTCCGCGTCGACGCCACCGGGCAGCAATCGCCGCAGGCGGTGCTGGCCGAAACCGAGGGCTGGCAGCGCCTGCCCGACGACGAACTGTTCGGTGCGCGCTGGCCGGCCGTGACCTGGGTGCGCTTCAGCGTGCAGGTGGGTGCCGGCAGCGAGGCCGACTGGTTCCTCGAATTGCCGCACGCGACGCTGATGCGCGCCGAGGTCTACCGCGTCGGGCCCGAATCGCGCCTCGGTGCGCCGCAGGCGAGCGGCGTGCTGACGCCGATCTCGCAGTGGCCGGTGCGCGCGTCGCTGCCGGTGTTCCAGCTGCATGCCGATGCGCAGCGGGCGACCACCTACCTGCTGCGGCTGGAGCACCCCGTCACGCTCGGCGGCGCGCCGCTGGTCCGCAGCCCGCGCGACCTGCTCGAAAGCCAGGGCACGGCCCAGCTGTTCATCGGCGCGTACTTCGGGCTCGCGCTGCTGGCCCTGCTGTACGTGGTGGTGCAGGCGCTGGTCCACCGCGACGGTGCGCTCGGCTGGTGCAGTGCCTACCTGGTGGCGATGATCCTGACGCTCGCCTGCCTGAGCGGCCTGGTCCACCAGACGCCGATCGGCGAGGAGCCTGCGCTGAGTGCCGCGCTGGTGATGCTGAGCCCGGTGCTGTTCGGTGCGGTCGGACTGGGCTTCCTGCGCTCGGCGGTGCCGCAGGCGGTGATCGGCCGGCTCGAGCGGGCGCTGGTGTGGTTGTGCGTCGTGCTGGCCGCGCTGTTGACGATCGCCTATCCGCTGCTCGATCTGGCCGAGCGCTGGTTCCTGACGCGGTCGTTCTGCGCGCTGTCGATGCTGGTGGGCGCCGGCCTGCTGGTGCGTTCGCTGCGCTGGCAGCTGCCGCACGTGCGCTGGCTGGCGGCCGGCCAGATCGTGCTCGGGGTGGGGGCGGCACTGCCGTTGCTGAAGAGCTTCGGCGTGGTGGCCAGCGGGCTGTTCTCGCAATACGGACTGCTGTTCGCCAGCGCGATCGACCTGCCGCTGCTGTTGTACGCGATGTCGCTGCTGCGGCGCGACCACGACGTGGTGTCGGCGCGGCTGCGCGAGGCTGCGCAGTACGACCTGGTGACCGGCCTGCTGCGCCCGAAGGAACTGCTGCCGCGGCTCGCCCAGATGAAGTTCCGCAGCCAGCGGCACGGCATCCGCAGCGCGGCCGTGATGTTCGAGGTGGTGAACCTGCGCGACATCCGGCTGCGCCAGGGCGCGTCGATCGCCGAGCAGGCGCTGCTGATGGCCGGCCGGCAGGTCCAGCAGGGCATGCGGGCGTCGGACGTGGTGGTGCGCTTCAACGAGCAGCGCGTGGTCGCGCTGCTGGACGGCGTGGCCAACCCGGGCGAGGTGCTGATGATCGTGCACCGCATCATCCACCAGGCCCAGCACTACACCGGCGAACTGCCGGGCGCCGAGACGCTGCAACTGCATGCGGTGGTCGCGCACCTGCCGGAGGACCGCCGCGACACGCCGCAGGCGCTGGTCGACGCGCTGGTGTCGCACCTCGGGCGCATGCGCCCGGGCAGCGGGGCGCGGCTGCGCCAGCTGACGACGATCGCGCCGCAGCGCCAGCGGCCGCGCTGGTGGCGGCGGTGGCTGAAGACGAGGCCTTGGGAGGCGGGGGCGGAGTAGGGCGGGTTTTTGGGGTGCGGCGCCGTCAGCCGGGGTGCACGTAGCCCAGTTCGCCGGCAACCTTGAGCACGCCTTGCAGAAACACCCGGAAGCTGTGCGAACGATTCTGTCCCGGCATCAGGTGCTCTGCCATGGCCCGTGCGCCCCGCAGCTTCTGGAACTCCGGCACCAGTCGCTTGACCTCGATCGAGGGCTTCTGCCAATCGTCGGGCAGCGCAAAGCGCTTGCGAATCGAGGCGGAGTCCAGCCGAGGCAGGTCGAATGCCTTGGCCAGTGCGCCGATGTCCCCGATGTACCAGCTCTCGAGTTCCTGGCAGACCAGACGGATCAAGGTATCGGGCCGCCCACTCTTCGTGCACAGCGACCGGAGTTGCCTCTTCAGAGCCTTGCAGTCCACGTTGTCGTTGTCCCTGACGACGATGAACCGATCTCCCGGGATCCGCCATGCCGCGAGCTTGCGGGGAATGCTTCGGTCGAGGTCGGACTTGCCTTCATGCGGCACGCTCTGGAAATGCACGCCTTCGACCCAGCCCGGAAACAGGCGGGGCAACAGGCAGTCGAGCAATGCTTTCATCGAGGGCTCTTCCAGCAGGAAGACGATGCGGCCCTTCATCGGCGGGCGTCCTTGTTCAAGCCCTCGAACAGCCCCTGTTTCCACAAATAGCCCGGCAGGTCGCCCAGGTCGAAGAGCGCCTGCAGATTTTCGGATTCAGCTGCCCGCGAAATGGTCGTGAAACCATCCTGCTTGCGCAGGCAATAGATCTCGTCGAGGGTCAGCGCATTCAGGAAGTCGGGTGAATGCGTCGAGATGAAGACCTGTCCGCCACGTTCTGCATAGTCGCGAAATTCTTCGGCCAACTCCGGAAGCAACTCCGGATAGAGCTGGTTCTCAGGTTCCTCGATGGCAAGCAGCGGATAGGGCTTCGGATCGTTCAGCAGCACGAGGTAGGCAAACATCTTGATGGTGCCGTCCGACACGTAGCGGGCAATGAACGGATCCTTGAAGCTGCCGTCCTGGAAGCGAAGCACGAGGCGTCCGTCTTCGGTTTGTCGAGGCTCCACAACGGAGACACCGGGAACGCGCCGCTGCATCGCCTTCAGTACCCGGTCGAAGCGGTCCCTGTGGTGCTCGAAGAGAAAGTTCGCCACCAGCGGCAGGTTGTCGCCCCGAGTGGACAGGTGCTCGGCAAAGCCGTCTTCCTGGCTGGGGCGGGCCTCTGACACGTGGAAATCGGACACGTGCCAGTTCTCGATCATCAGCCGAAAGGCGCTGGCTGCCTTGAACCGCTCGAACTGCCCCAGCCCCTTGATCGCCAGGATGTCGGGCGCGTCGAGCTGTTGCTCCTCCCGAGTGAGTTCTTCGTCCTGCTTGGAGAATTCCTCTTCGTTCGTGATGGCGTAGCCAGTGCCGTTCGAAAAATCCAGGAAGCGAAACGGAGCCCCGTAGCTTCCGCGCTTGTACCGAAGGACCTCGCGCTCGACGAAAGGCTTTCCGTCCGCGCCCGGAGCGATCTTCAGCACGTAGGTGACCAAGCGTTCCTTGCCCGTGATCTCGAGGCGGAACTGGAGGGTCAGCTCGATCGGCTCGTGAGCGAAGCCCCGGCTCGCGACCTCACGGTACCCGCCCCGCTTGGCGAGTGCCTTGGTCACGTTCATCGCCAGCGCATCCTTCAGGAACGAGAACACGTCGAACAGCGTCGATTTGCCGGTGCCATTCGCTCCCACCAGGACGCACAGGCGAGGCACGTTTACCAGCTTGGCATCGCGGAACAGCCGGTAGTTCTTGATCTCGATCGATTCGATCTGCATGCGATGCTCCGTGGCGACTGGTGCCTCAGACGTTGAACAGGAAGTTCATCACGTCCCCGTCCTTCACCACGTACTCCTTGCCTTCGGCGCGCATCTTGCCGGCGTCCTTCGCGCCCTGTTCGCCCTTGAACGCGATGAAGTCGTCGAAGCCGATGGTCTGCGCACGGATGAAGCCGCGCTCGAAGTCGGTGTGGATCACGCCGGCCGCCTGCGGCGCGGTGTCGCCGATGTGGATGGTCCAGGCGCGCACCTCCTTCACGCCGGCGGTGAAGTAGGTCTGCAGCCCGAGCAGGCTGAACGCCGCGCGGATCAGGCGGTTCAGGCCCGGCTCGCTCTGGCCCATCTCCTGCAGGAACATCAGCCGGTCTTCATCGGGCATGTCGGCCAGCTCGGCCTCGGTCTTCGCACAGATCGCCACCACCGGTGCCTTCTGGCCCTCGGCGTAGGCGCGCAGCTTGTCGAGGTAGGGGTTGTTCTCGAAGCCGCCTTCGTCGACGTTGCCGACGAACATCGCCGGCTTCGCGGTGATCAGGCACAACGGCTTCAGGATGACCAGCTCTTCCTTGCTGAAGCTGATGCCGCGCACCGGCTTCGCTTCGTTCAGCGCGGCCTGGCACTTCTGCAGCACGTCGACCAGCTTGGCCGCTTCCTTGTCGTTGCCCGACTTCGCCGCCTTGATCGAGCGCTGCAGCGTCTTCTCGACCGTCGTCAGGTCGGCCAGGCACAGCTCGGTCTGGATCACCTCGATGTCGGAAATGGGGTCGACCTTGCCGGCGACATGGATCACGTTCTCGTCGTCGAAGCAGCGCACCACGTTGACGATCGCATCCGTCTCGCGGATGTGGGCCAGGAACTGGTTGCCCAGGCCTTCGCCCTTCGACGCGCCGGCCACCAGCCCGGCGATGTCGACGAACTCGACGATCGCCGGCACGATGCGCTCGGGCTTCACGATCGCCGACAGCGCCTGCAGGCGCGGGTCGGGCAGCTCGACGATGCCGACGTTCGGCTCGATGGTGCAGAACGGGTAGTTCTCGGCCGCGATGCCGGCTTTCGTCAGCGCGTTGAAAAGGGTGGACTTGCCGACGTTGGGCAGGCCCACGATGCCGCATTTGAGGCTCATGGAGGGGGCTTTCGCAGGTCGAGAGAGAGGGGCGAATTTTAGACGCTCCCTCTACACTGCCCGTTTCCATTCCCGCCAACCCCCTTCGAGGGCCTCCCGATGCTCGAACTCCTGCGCCTGAATCCGCACACCAAGGACCTCGGCGGCGGCTTCACCGTGCGCCGGCTGCTGCCCTCGTCGCAGCAGCAATCGGTCGGGCCGTTCCTGTTCTTCGACCACTTCGGGCCGATCACCGCCCAGCCGAGCGACAACCACGACGTGCGCCCGCACCCGCACATCGGGCTGGCCACCGTGACCTACCTGTTCGAAGGCGCGATGCTGCACCGCGACAGCACCGGCATCGTGCAGCGCATCGAGCCCGGCGCGATCAACTGGATGACCGCCGGCCGCGGCATCGCCCACTCCGAACGCGCGCCCGACGACCTGCGCCACGTCACGCGCCGCAGCCACGGGCTGCAGCTGTGGGCCGCGCTGCCGGCCGAACACGAGGAAGACGCGCCGAGCTTCTCGCACACCGCGGCCGCGGCGATCCCGTCGGTGGTGGTCGGCGACACCGCGGTGCGGGTGCTGATCGGCAGCGCCTTCGGCGCGGCCTCGCCGACCCCGACGCTGTCGCCGACGCTCTACGTCGACCTGGCGCTGCCGCCCGGCGGCCGCCTGCAGGTGCCGGCGGCGGCGCCGCAGCGCGCGCTGTACGGCGTGGACCACGGCTTCACGCTCGACGGCGTGGCGGTGCCGGCCGGCGAGATGGTGGTGCTGCCAGCAGGCGCTCAGCCGCTGCTCGAGGCGCCGCAGGGCGCGCGCGTGATGCTGATCGGCGGCGAGCCGCTCGGCCACCGCTTCATGTGGTGGAACTTCGTCTCCAGCCGCAAGGACCGCATCGCCGAGGCGGCCGACGACTGGGCGGCTCAGCGCTTTGCCGGCGTGCCCGGCGAGACCGAGTTCATTCCGCTGCCGGAGCGCCGGCCCTGACGGGTGAGCCGACCGGTGTGCCGCGGCGCAGCATCAGCACGTTGCCCGCCACCGCCAGCGCCGCGCCGACGGCCGTCAACGCATCCGGCTGGTAGTGCTCGAAGGCCATCGAGACGAGCAGCGCCAGCAGCGGCGTCATCACGCCGATGCTGCCGGCCGGGCCCGGCCCGAGGCGCTGCATCAGCGTCAGGAAGCAGGCGAAGGTCAGCACCGAGCCGGCCAGCGCCAGGTACAGCAGCGCGATCCACCATGACGCGATGGCCGGCAGCGCCATCGGCTGCCCGCCGGCCAGCGCCGCGATGAAGCAGCACAGCGCGCCATACAGCATGCCGAAGCCGAGCGCCGGCCAGAACGGCAGGCCGCGCGCGCCGTTGCGGCTGGCCGCGAGGCTGCCGACGCCCGACAGCAGCACCGCGCCGACCGTGAACAGCGCGCCCAGCGTGGCGCCGGCCGCATCGCGCGCATGGCCGAACTCCGGCCAGAACACCAGCGCGACGCCGGCCAGCCCGAGCAGGCCGCCGGCGATGAAGCGCGGCGTGATCGCGACACCGAACAGCCAGCGTGCGCCGAGGCCGGCGATCAACGGCGAGGCCGAGTAGCCGACCGCGACCAGCCCCGACGGCAGCAGCCGCTCGGCGTGGTAGACGCACAGGTACGACACGCCGTACAGGAACACGCCCTGCAGTGCGAACCAGGCGTGCTGGCGCGGTGCGAAACGCAGCGTGCCGCCCCGTGCCGCGGTGAAGGCGAGGATCACCGCGCCGGCCAGCGCGAAGCGCAGCGCGACGCCGAATTCGGGCGTGGTGACGCCGACCTGCCAGGTGATGGCATGCCAGGTCGTGCCCCAGGTCAGCACGCAGACGGCGAACAGCTGCCAGTTGCGAAAGCGCGCCACCTCAGGCGCCGTTCAGAATCGGATGCTGGCGCTGCCGACCATGCCAGCGCGCAACCCGCATTCGATGCCCTCGACGATCACCGCGTTCATGCCGAAGGTGATCTTGCCGTCTACCCGCGCGTCGGCGCGGTAGGTCGACAGCGTGTCGCCCGGCTCCTGCCCCGGCTCGCCGGTCTCGGGGTCGACGTTCGGGATCGGACAGCGCGGGCAGGGCTTGACCAGCCGCAGCCGCACCGGCCCCTCGGGCGTGTCGAAGCGGATCTCGTCGAGGAAATCCTCGCCGTGCGATTCGAGCCCGTCGAGCACCAGGTTCGGCCGGAAACGCGCCATCGTCATCGCCGCGACGCCCTTGCGCGCGAGCCGTTCGTTCAGTTCGTCGAGCGATGCCTGCGACACCACCAACAACGGGAAGCCGTCGCCGAACGCATTCTCGGCATCGAGCTCGCCGGTCCACTGCTTGTTCGACAGCCGCTTGTGTTCCGGGTCGAAGCGCGCGAGGCGCAGCGGGAACGTCACGCCGCTGTCGGGCGCCGCGAGGAAATCGCTGAACCACTGTGCCGCGAGCTCGCCCATGTCGTAGGCCGCGACGGTGTCGTTCCACACGGTGACCTGGGTCGGCGCCTCGACCGCATCGAGCGCGAGGTGCAGCGCCAGCATGCCGGGCGCGCGCAGCACCAGCTCGGTGTGCTTCAGCGTCGTGCGGACCAGCGCCATGCGCGGCAGCTCGCGCTGGCTGACGAAGCGGCCGGCGGCGTCGACCACCATCCAGGCGCGGTCGAATTCGAGGCCGGTCTCGATCAGCAGCGATTCATCGAGCGCCACGCCGGCACAGCTCTTCACCGGGTACACGTGCACGCTGCGCAACGTGACCGCGACATCCCCCTCCGACAACTCGCTCACTTGAACAGCCCCTTCAGCTTGTCTTTCAGTTGGTCCTTGGTCGATGGCTGCGGTCCGGAGGCCGCGCCGCTCGCCGCCGACGGCAGCCCGAGCTTGCCGCGCAGGCTCTCCTTCAGCTTTTCCTCGGCCTTGCCGGTCACCTCGCTCTTGATCATCTGGGCCGCGATCTGCGACCATTGGATCTTCCAGTCGATCGCGTCGAACGGCCCGGTCAGCAGCACCGGCACCGTGACGCCCTTCAGTGCCGCGAGGTCGGCGCCGTCCTGGCCTTTCGTGGTGTTGGCCACCGTCGCGCGCGCGGTGTAGTCGATGCGGCCGCGGCCGACGTCGAGCGTGCCCGAACCGTTCAGCCGCAGGAACGGGCTCTTGGCGTCGAGGTCGGCGTTGCGCGCGATGCCGTCGGTGATCACGAAGCTGGCCGTCAGCTCCGAGAAATCGGTCTTCTCGGCCTGCGTCGCCTTCTGCGAGCTGTCCTGCTTCATCGACAGCGCCGCCTTGGCCTGGCGCAGGCTCTTCGCGAGGTTCACGCCCTTGATCGCGCCGTCGCGCAATTGCAGCGCAGCCGTGCCCTTCAGCCGCGCCTTCATCTCGTTGACGCTGCGCCCGGCCGTCTCGATGTCGGCGACGACGCGGCCGGTGCCTTCGAGGAGGTCCTTCTTCGCGACATCCTTCAGCAGCGTGTTGACGTTGACGCCGGTGGCCGTCGCCTTCACCGCGACGCGGCTCGCCCGCGCATCGGCGAACGCGGTCGCGTCGAGCACGCCGCCCCAGGTCTTGCCGTACAGCTTGCTGACGCGCAGCATGCCGCCCTGCAGCGAGGCTTCGAGCGCGGCATCGCTGACGCGGTAGGTCTGGTACGCGAAGTTGCCGATGTGCAGGCTGAACTCGCCCTGCAGCGCGCGCAGCGGCGACAGGTCGACCGGCGTGTCGGCACCGGGCTTGTCGGTGGCGGCCGGCGCCGGCGCGGGTGCGGTGCTGGACGGCGGCAGCAGCCGGTTCAGGTCCAGCGCCTCGAAGTTGGCCGAGGCCTTCACCGTGATCGGCGTGCCGGCCAGCGTGACGTTGCCGTCGCTGCGGAACGGGTTGGCATTGATCTGCCCGGCCAGCGACCAGTGCGCCGCCTGCGCCGACGCATCGGCCTTGCCGCGCATGTCCAGCACCAGCGGCTGCAGCGACGGCTCCTGGATCTTCAGCTGGGCCGCCAGCGCGTCGAGCGCGAACGCGCTCTTCGCCGGCTGCAGCTGCAGGTCGGCGCGCACCGTGCCCGCCAGCTCGCGCTGGCCGGCGTTGCCCGGGCCGGTGCCCTTCATGCTGCCCTTGAACGTGGCCTCGAAGCCGGGCACCTTGACCATGTCGAAGCTGCCGCCCGGCGCGGCCGACTTGAAGCTGGCGTCGACCGCGGTCGGCCCTTCGAGCGACAGCTTGCCGCTGAGCGCGCTGCCGGTCAGTGCCTCGCCTTTCACGTTCAGCTCCGGCCAGTCGAGCGTGGCCGACAGCGGCTGGCCACCCTGCGTACCGGCCAGCTTGACCTGCAGCGCGTTCAGCGACAGGTTGCGCGCCGCCGGGTCGAACGCGAAGTGCTTGATCTGCACCCGGCTGCCGGCCAGCTTCAGCGAGCCGAGCGTCGCGGCGAGCCCCAGGTCGAGGTCCTGCGCATCGAGCGTGCCGCGCTGGCCGTCGTAGCCGAGCGCGCCCTGGATCTTCACGTCCATCGCCTGCACGCCGAATGCATCGCCCTGCCAGCCGAGCTGCATGTCGCGCAGCTTCACGCCCTGCTGCGCGAGCAGCAGCGTCAGCTTGGTCTCCCCGCTGAGCTTGCCCTTGACGGCCGGCGCCTTCATCGCGAGTTCGGCCTGCAGCTTGACCGGCGATTCCACCTGGTCGGCCAGCCGGCCGGTGTGCAGCGAGTTCAGCGTGACCTCGCCGGACAGCTGGTCGCGCTCGTCGCGCAGGCTCAGGCGCAGGTCGTCGAGTTGCACGCTGCTGACGTCGAAGCGCAGCGGCGCGCCCGAGGTCGCCTGGCTGGCCGGCGTGGCCGGGGCGCCGGGCGGTGGCGCGTCGCCGGCGATCAGGTCGTCGATGTTGGTCTTGCCCTGCGCATCGCGGCGGTACACCAGCCGCAGCCCGCGGGCGCTGACATGGTCGACCACCAGTTGCTGGCGCAGCAGCGGCAGCACCGCGACCGACAGCGAAGCCTCGTCGAGCGCGGCGAATTCGTCGGCGCGGCCCTTCTCGCTGAGCTTGACCGCCGACAGCTGCACCGCCAGCCGCGGGAACACCGACAGCTTGATGGGCCCGTCGATCGCGAGCGTGCGGGCGCGGTGGGTCTTCATCCAGTCGATCGCGAGGCCCTTGTAGGCGTTCGGGTCGAAGGTCGAGATCAGCCAGGCGAGCACGGCGCCGAGCAGCAGCACCAGCACCGCCAGCGCCAGCAGGAGTTTGCGGATCCAGGGTTTCATCGAAGGGTTGACCGCATGGGCACAGCGTGGGGGCACCGATTCTGCCCTCAAGGGCGCCAGGGTGGTGCCGATCCCTACAATGAAACCTCATGAAACGCTTCGATCTGTGTGTCCGAGGGGCCGGCATCGTCGGCCAGGCGCTCGCCTTGTCGCTGGCCCGCCAGGGCTTGCGCGTGGCCCTGGTGCCCGATGCCCCGGCGCATGCCGGCGAGGATGTGCGCGCCTATGCGCTGAACCCGGGCTCGGTCGCGCTGCTGAAGTCGCTGAAGGTCTGGGAGGCGTTGCCGCCCGGCGCCGCGACCGCGGTGCACGAGATGCGCGTCGAAGGCGATGCGGCCGGCGCCGCGCTCGAATTTTCGGCCTGGCAGCAGCACGTGGCCGAGCTGGCCTTCATCACCGACGTGGCCGCGCTGGAGCAGGCGCTCGCCACCGCGGTGCGCTATTCGCCCCACGTCGAGCTGCTGGCGCCCGACGCTGATGTGCAGGCGCCGCTG
Organism: Rhizobacter sp. Root1238; assembly: GCF_001425825.1. Lineage (GTDB taxonomy): Bacteria > Pseudomonadota > Gammaproteobacteria > Burkholderiales > Burkholderiaceae_C > Rhizobacter. The sequence goes on along the minus strand of NZ_LMDM01000034.1, from coordinate 204,657 downwards.
ACGGCCCTGTGCGAAGGCAAGGCCTCGGCCTCGCGGGCCGCGCTGGGCGTGCGCTTCGAGCGCCACGACTACGGGCAGGTCGCGATCGCGGCGCGCCTGGTGGCCGACCAGCCGCACCGCCACACCGCGCGCCAGTGGTTCCGCGCGCCCGACATCCTCGCGCTGCTGCCGTTCGACCTGCCGCAGCCAGGCTGCTCGCATGCGCTGGTGTGGTCGCTGCCGCAGGCCCGGGCGCAGGCGCTGCTGGCGCTGGATACCGCGGCCTTCGAGCAGGCACTGAACGATGCCACCGGCGGCGCCTGCGGCCGGCTGGCGCTGGCCTCGGCGCGCGCCGGCTGGCCGCTGGTGCAGGCGAACGCCAGCGCCTGGTGCGGCCCCGGCTGGGTGCTGCTGGGCGATGCGGCGCACGTCGTGCACCCGCTGGCCGGGCAGGGCCTGAACCTGGGGCTGGCCGACGTGGTGTCGCTGTCGCAGGTGTTGGCAGAGCGGGAGCCGTGGCGCGACCTGTCCGATGCCAAGCTGCTGCGCCGTTACGAACGCTCACGCCTGGCCCCGACCCGGGCGATGGGAGAATTGACCGGCGGTCTGTGGCGGTTGTTTTCGACGGATCAGGCCGCGGTGCGGGAACTTCGCAACCGCGGCATGACTCTGGTCAACCACCTGTCCCCGCTGAAGCGCTGGCTGACCGCCCGGGCGCTCGACACCTGATTGAAGGCCTTGCCATGCTGCGCACACCGCTGATCCGATCCTTCCTCGCCGCCGCGTTGGCGCTGGCCCCGCTGGCCCACGCCGACGAGGCGCAGATCCGCAAGAACCTCGCCGAGCGCCTGACCAACCTGCCGAAGATCGACGAGGTCGGCAAGACGCCGATCCCCGGTCTCTACGAAGTGCGCATGGGCACCGAGATCCTCTACACCGACGAGCAGGGCAACTACCTGATCGAGGGCTCACTGATCGACACGAAGGCGCGCACCAACCTGACCGAGGCGCGCATCAACAAGCTGACCGCGATCGACTTCGCGACCTTGCCGCTGAAGGACGCGGTGGTCTGGAAGAACGGCACCGGCGCACGCCGCATCGCCGTCTTCGCCGACCCGAACTGCGGCTACTGCCGCCGCTTCGAGGCCGACCTGCAGAAGGTCAAGGACGTCACCGTCTACACCTTCCTGTACCCGATCCTCGGCGGCGATTCGCCGCAGAAGTCGCGCGACATCTGGTGTTCGAAGGAGCCGAGCAAGGCCTGGCTCGGCTGGATGCTGCGCAGCGAGCAGCCGCCGCGGTCGATGGGCAACTGCGAGACGCCGTTCGAGCGCAACCTCGCGATGGGCAAGAAATACCGCATCAACGGCACGCCGGCGCTGGTGTTCGCCGACGGCACGCGCTTCCCCGGCGCGATGCCGCTCGACCAGATCGAGAAGCAGCTGCTCGTCAGCAGCAAGTGAACCCCGCTGCGCGGGGGCGGGACCGGCCCTGCGGCAACGAGGTGACTCGGTGACAATGGCGCCCGCAGAAACCGCTGCGCGAGCGCCTGCTCGCGACCTGATCCCATGATTTCCTACCGCATCGAGATCGCCGATGTGCACGCGCACCAGTTCCGCGTGACGCTCACCGTGCCGCAGCCGGCCGCCCAACAGCGCCTGAGCCTGCCGGCGTGGATCCCCGGCAGCTACCTGGTGCGCGAGTTCGTGCGCCACCTGTCGCAGGTGCAGGCGCGCCAGGGTTCGCGCGAGATCGCGCTGCAGCAGCTCGACAAGGCCACCTGGCTGGCCGCCTGCGACGGCCGCGGCGCGCTGACCGTCAGCTACCTGGTCTATGCGTTCGACACCTCGGTGCGCACCGCCTTCCTCGATGCGCGGCGCGGCTTCTTCAACGGCACCAGCATCTTCCTGCGGGTCGAGGGGCGCGAGGCCGAGGCGCATGGCGTCGAGATGCGCGGGCTGCCGAAGGGCTGGCGCGTCGGCACCGCGCTGCCGGCGGTCAAGATCGACGCACGCGGCCAGGGCCTGTACCAGGCCGCCGACTACGACGAGCTGGTCGACCACCCGGTCGAACTGGGCGACTTCTGGCGCGGCGAGTTCAAGGCGGCCGGCGTGCCGCACGAGTTCATCGTGGCCGGTGCACTGCCCGACTTCGACGGCGAACGCCTGCTGGCCGACGCGCGCCGCATCTGCGAGACCGAGATCGCGTTCTGGCATGGCCGCAGGAAGCCGCATTTCAAGCGCTACGTGTTCATGCTGAACGCGGTGGACGACGGCTACGGCGGCCTGGAGCACCGGGCCAGCACCGCGCTGATCGCCGCCCGGCGCGACCTGCCGCAGCGCACGCGGGCCGATGCGAAGGCCGAGGCGCGTGCCGAGCTGGGCGAGGGCTACGTCACGCTGCTCGGCCTGATCAGCCACGAGTATTTCCACACCTGGAACGTCAAGCGCCTGCGGCCGGCCGAGTTCGCCCGCTACGACTACACGCAGGAGAACTACACCGAGTTGTTGTGGTTCTTCGAGGGCTTCACCTCGTACTACGACGACCTGCTGCTGCTGCGCGCCGGCCTGATCGACGAGGCGCGCTACCTGAAGCTGCTGGCCAAGACGGTGACCGGTGTGCTGGCCGCGCCGGGCCGCCAGGTGCAGAGCGTCGCGCAATCGAGCTTCGATGCCTGGGTCAAGTACTACCGCGGCGACGAGAACACGCCGAACTCGACGATCAGCTACTACACCAAGGGCTCGCTGGTCGCGCTCGCGCTTGACCTGACGCTGCGCACGCGCGGCCAGGGCACGCTCGACGACGTGATGCGCGGCCTGTGGGCCCGCAGCGACGGCGGGCCGATCTCGCAGGACGACATCGCGGCCGTGCTGCACGAGGTGGGCGGCCGCTCGATGGCGAAGGAACTGCAGGCCTGGGTGCACGGTACCGGCGACCTGCCGCTGAAGGACTTGCTGCAGCGCGCCGGCGTCAGTTGGACACAGCAGGCCCCGACGCTCGCGCAGCGGCTCGGCCTGCGGGTGTCAGAGAGCGCGCTGACCGGCATCAAGGTGAGCCATGTGCTGCGCGGCGGTGCGGCCGAAGCGGCCGGGCTGGCGGCCGGTGACGAGCTGCTCGGCGTCGACGACTGGCGGCTGCGCCGGCTCGACGACCTGCTGCGCCTGCTGCCGGACGACGGCACGGCGACGCTGCTGGTGTCGCGCGACCAGCGCCTGCTGCACCTGCCGCTCGCGGCGACCGCGGCGGCCGACAGCGGTGCGGTCGCGCTGTCGCCCGCACCGGCGCCCGCCGACAACACCGCCGCCGCCGCCGCGCAGTCCCTGCGGCAGGCATGGATGCGCGGCTGACCGGACGCTTGCGCGCGACGCCGCGGCGCCGCGCGGCGCTGCTGGCGCTGGTGCTCGGCGTGCTGGGCGTGCACGGCTGCGTGACGCGCCAGCTCGCCGACCGGATGGGCGCGTTCTCGGTGGCGCCGATGCCGCAGCGGCTGCAGGTGGCCTACGTGCGCGAGTTGCAACCGACGGTGCCGGTTGCTGTCGTACCGGCGCCGAAGCCGCCGCCGCCGAAGCGGATGGCACGCGCGGCTGCCGCTGCGCCGGCGTTGCCGTCGCCGGTCGAACCCGCTGCGTCGGCCGTACCGGTCGAGCCCGTGCCCGAACCTGTCCCCGAGATCGTCGCCACGGCGGAACCCGAACCCGCTGCCTCGGCGCCGGCCGCGGCCGCCTCCGCCCCGCTGCCCGAGCCGTCGCCGGTCGCCGTCGACAGCGCGGCCTCGGCCCCGGCCGCCTTCGAATGGCCCGGCTCGACCCGCCTGAGCTATGTGCTGACCGGCAACTTCCGCGGTCACGTCGACGGCGAGGCGCAGGTCGAATGGATCCGCGACGGCAACCGCTACCAGGTGAACGTCGACGTCGTGATCGGGCTGTCGTTCGCGCCCACTGCATCGCGCCGGCTGACGAGCGAAGGCCAGCTGACCGCCGACGGCCTGTACCCGACCCGCTACGACCAGCTGACCCACGTGATGCTGCGCGACGACCAGCGCGTGTCGATGCAGCTGCTGCCGGATGCGGTGGTGCTGGCCAACGGGCAACGCCGCATCCGCTGGCCGGGCGTGCAGGACACCGCGAGCCAGTTCGTGCAGCTGACGTGGCTGTTCACGACGCAGCCGCAGAAGCTGCGCACCGGCGAGAGCGTCGAGATCCCGCTGGCGCTGCCGTTCCGCGTCGAGCCCTGGACCTACGACGTGCTCGAGGAGGAGACGCTGTACACCGACTTCGGCGAGGTGCCGGCCTTCCGCGTGAAGCCGCGCCGACAGCCGCGTGGCGGCGACCTGATCCCCGAGATGTGGATCGCGCCGAGCATGCGCTACCTGCCGCTGCGCATCCGCATCCACCAGGACGCCGACACCTGGGTCGATTTGATGATCCGGCGCAAGCCGGAGCTCGCCGCGTCGTGAGCGCGACCTGCCTACACTCTGGCCAGAACATCCACCGAAGGAGACCCCGATGAGCTACGAATGCATCGTCACCGACGTCCAGGGCAGCGGCCCGCTGCGCATCGGCGTCGTCACGCTGAGCCGGCCGAAGCAGCTGAACGCGTTGAACGACACGCTGATGAACGAGCTGGGCACTGCGCTGAAGGCCTTCGATGCCGACGAGACCATCGGCTGCATGGTGGTCACCGGCAGCGAGAAGGCCTTCGCGGCCGGGGCCGACATCGGCGCGATGGCGGGCTGGAACTTCATGGACGTCTACAAGAGCGACTACATCACGCGCAACTGGGAGACCATCCGCAGCGTGCGCAAGCCGGTGATCGCCGCGGTCAGCGGCTTCGCGCTGGGCGGCGGCTGCGAGCTCGCGATGATGTGCGACTTCATCATCGCGGCCGACAGCGCGAAGTTCGGCCAGCCGGAGATCAAGCTCGGCATCATCCCCGGCGCCGGCGGCACGCAGCGGCTGCCGCGCGCGATCGGCAAGGCCAAGGCGATGGACATGGTGCTGACCGGCCGCATGATGGACGCCGCCGAGGCCGAGCGCGCCGGGCTGGTGTCGCGCGTGGTGCCGGCGGCCGAGCTGCTGAGCGTGACGCTGGCGGCCGCGCAGGCGATCTGCGAGTTCGGCGGCCCGAGCGTGATGATGGCCAAGGAGGCGGTGAACCGCGCCTACGAGGGCCCGCTGTCCGAGGGCATCCAGTTCGAGCGCCGCATGTTCCACGCGCTGTTCGCGACCGAGGACCAGAAGGAAGGCATGGACGCGTTCGTCAACAAGCGCAAGCCGGTGTTCAAGCACCGCTGAGGGCGCTCAGTCGAAGTTCCGGTACACCAGCAGGCGCCCCTTGTACGCCGCGTGCGTCGCATCGGCGGCCTGCTGCAGTGGTTCTTCGTGCAGCGAGAAGCCCATCGCCGCCATCTGCTTGCTGAACTTCGCGCGGTTGCCGCGATTCGGGTCGACGATCCAGACCTCGGCGCGTGGCGCGACGTGGCGGCCGATGAAGCCGGCGAGCAGTCCGCCGTCATCGCGTTCGTAGAGGATGTCGCTGCCGATCACCAGCTCGAAGCGGCCGGTGATGACCGGCTGGTCCTGCGCCACCGGCGGCAGCGGGTCGCTCTCCGATTCGGACCACTGGCCATGGCGGTAGTCCATCGGCGGAAGCTGGTTCAGGCGCAGGTTCTCGGCCAGGAACTCCGCCGTGAGCGGGTGGCAGTCGCTGGCCGTCACATCGGCACCGCGGCGGTGGCTCACCAGGCTCGCGAGCGCGAGGCCGCAGCCGATCTCGAGGATGCGCTCGCCCGGCACCATCGGCCGCACCGCCATGCGCGCGGCCAGTTGCAGGCCCGAGGGCCACAGCAGGCCGAACAGCGGCCAGGCCGCCGACGAAATCCCTTGGCTGAGCGCGAGGCCGTCCGGGTCGGAGAACTGCTGGCGGTCCAGCAACGAGCGAATGTGCAGGTCGGCCACGCCGTCGATGGCGATGTCCTCGTGCTTGACCAGATATCCAGGCATCGGGCAGTGTCGTCAGCGCGGCAAATAGCCCTGCAGCAGCACCTTGCCGGTGCGGTCGTCGATCTCGACGCGCACGCTGGTGCCCCGGCTGCCCCAGTTCGAGACCACGATCCAGCGTGGCGCCATCACCCACCACGGACGCCGGCGTTCCGCGTGCACCGGCTCCAGCACCGGCCAGCCGCGCTCGGCTGCCAGCGATCGGGTGAACGCGATGGCTTCGTCGGAGGTCATGCCGGGATCACTGCAACTCGAGTTCGACGACGTACACGATGCCGGCGACGGTGATCGTCATCACCGTCGCGCCGATGGCGGCCTCGGTCAGCACCGCGCGCAGCGTCACATAGCCGTTGGCGATCGGAAACCGCAGCCCGGCCGGCAGGCCCTTGATGCCGTTCACGCGCAACTGGGCGTAGCTCTCGGCCATCGCTTCCTCGAGGTAGCGCAGGAACGACGAACGCTGGTAGCCGGCCATGCCGAGGTCGGCGCGCAACTCGCGCAGCGGCATCAACTTCGGCGACAGCAGCGAATGCACCTTCTCGTGGTGGAGCACCAGGGCCCGGTCGGTGGCGGACCCGGCCGTCGAGTAGGTGATGTCGCCGAACTTGGTGGTCCAGCCCTCGCCGGCCGCCAGCGTCGCGTCACCCTTCACCTGCGGCCGGTAGCGGCCCCGGTTCAGCTTGACGCCACCGCGCGTCAGCAGCGCGAGCACCGCATCGACGCCGATGATGGTGACGGCCCGGGCGAGGTGCGAGCCGGCCAGGGTCAGGTCGTTGTCGGATTGCGCATTCAGTGCCAGCTTCGCGAACGACACCAGGTGCTCGACCGCTTCGACCGCCTCGCGCCCGAGGAAGATGAAGCCGGTCGCCAGCAGCAGCACGTCGACGACTTCGCCAACGCCGAAGGCATGCGAACCCGCCCAGACCACCAGCACGCCGGCCAGCATGGCCAGCGTGCCGGGCGTCAGCAGCGCACTCAGGTGGCCCCCGACCTCCGTCGGCAGCGAGCGGATCGCGCGCCGGATGGCCTCGGCGATGCGGCCGGTGGCATCCAGCCCGTTCGAGCTGCCGGCATCGAGTGGCCTCGGCGCCGGCATGCGCGTGAGGGTGGTGGTGCCGCTGTCGGGCACTTCACCGCTGGTCACGCACTGAGGTCCTGGGATGCGGTAGCCGGGCATCGGGTGCTCCTTCGGGGTTCAGCTTTCCTTGCGCAGCGACGGGAACAGGATCACGTCGCGGATGCTCGGACTGTCGGTGATCAGCATCATCAGCCGGTCGATGCCGATCCCGCAACCCCCGGTCGGGGGCATGCCATATTCCAGCGCGCGGATGAAGTCGGCGTCGTAGAACATCGCCTCCTCGTCGCCGGCCTCCTTGTTGGCCGCCTGCGCGTGGAAGCGGGCCGCCTGGTCCTCGGCGTCGTTCAGCTCCGAGAAGCCGTTCGCGTACTCGCGGCCGGTCATGAAGAGCTCGAAGCGTTCGGCGGTGCCGGGGTTGGCGTCCGACGCGCGGGCCAGCGGCGACACCTCGACCGGGTAGTCGATGATGAAGGTCGGGTGCCACAGCTTCTCTTCGACCGCGGCCTCGAACAGGCCGAACTGCAGCTCCGGCAGGTTCCAGTGCGCCGGTGCTTCGTCGCCCAGCGCCTTCAGCCTGGCGCGCAGCACCTCGGCGTCGCCGGCCTCGGCTTCGCTCAGGCCGGCGTGCACCACCAGCGAATCGCGCACCGTCAGGCGTGTGAACGGCTTGTCGAGATCGACCGGCTTGCCGGCGTAGCTGAGGCTGGCCGAGCCGGTCGCCTGGCGCGCGGCGTGGCGCAGCACCTGCTCGGTGAAGTCCATCACGTCATGGTGGTTCCACCAGGCCGCATAGAACTCCATCATCGTGAACTCGGGGTTGTGGCGCACCGAGATGCCTTCGTTGCGGAAGTTCCGGTTCACCTCGAACACCCGCTCGAAGCCGCCGACCACCAGCCGCTTCAGGTACAGCTCGGGCGCGATGCGCAGGAACATCTCCTGGTCGAGCGCGTTGTGGTGCGTGACGAAGGGCTTGGCGTTCGCGCCGCCGGGGATCGGGTGCAGCATCGGCGTCTCGACTTCCATGAAGCCGTGCTCCAGCATGAAGTGCCGGATCGAGCCGAGCGCCTTGCTGCGCGCGACGAAGCGCTTGCGTGCCTCTTCGTCGGTGATCAGGTCGACATAGCGCTGGCGGTACTTCTGCTCCTGGTCGGCCATGCCGTGGAATTTGTCGGGCAGCGGGCGCAGGCTCTTGGTCAGCAGCCGCAGCGTGGTCACGCGCACCGACAGCTCGCCGGTCTTGGTGCGGAACAGCGTGCCTTCGGCACCGAGGATGTCGCCCAGGTCCCAGTGCTTGAACGCGGCGTAGACCTCTTCGCCCAGCGCGTCCTTCGTGACGAACAGCTGCAGGCGGCCGGTCGAGTCCTGCAGCGTCGCGAAACTGGCCTTGCCCATCATCCGCTTCAGCATCATCCGCCCGCCCAGGCTGACGACGATGCCCTGCGGTTCCAGTTCCTCGTTCGGCATCTCGCCGTACTTGCGGATCAGGTCGAGCGCATGGTGCTTCGGCTTGAAGTCGTTCGGGAACGCGACGCCCTGCTGGCGGATCGCGGACAGCTTCTCGCGGCGTTCGGCGATCAGCTTGTTTTCGTCCTCGGGCGGCTGGGGCGGAGTGGTCTGGGGCGTTTGGGTCATGAGGGAGGGCTCTGGAAATGCGCCGCAATTTTAGGCGACGGCCCGGGATTCCCCGGCCGCGGCGCCCCCGGCCGAATAAAATCGCCCGTTTGCCCCGCCGGGCACTGCCTTCGAGACCTCATGCCGACACCCTCCATCATCCGTGACCGCAAGCTGCGCCTGGCGCTGGTGGGCTGCGGGCGCATCGCGCAGAACCACATCGCCGCGTTGAAGCAGCATGCCGACCGCGCCGAGTGGGTGGCGGTCTGCGACAACCAGCCCGAGCTGCTGGCCAAGGCGGTCGCGCTGACCGGTGCGCAGGGGTTTGCGTCGCTCGATGCGCTGCTGGCCGGCAGCGATGCCGACCTGGTCGTGCTGGCGACGCCGAGCGGGCTGCACCCGCGCCAGGCGATCAAGGTCGCGCAGGCCGGCCGCCACGTGCTCAGCGAGAAGCCGATGGCGACCAAGTGGGACGAGGGCGTCGCGATGGTGCGCGCCTGCCGCGATGCCGGCGTCAAGCTGTTCGTCGTCAAGCAGAACCGGCTCAACGCGACGCTGCAGCTGGTCAAGCGCGCGGTCGACCAGGGCCGCTTCGGCAAGCTCGCGATGGTGACCGTCAACGTGTTCTGGACCCGGCCGCAGGCGTACTACGACGCGGCCCCGTGGCGCGGCCGCTGGGACATGGACGGCGGCGCCTTCATGAACCAGGCGAGCCATTACGTCGACATGGTCGACTGGCTGGTCGGCCCGGTCGACAACGTGCACGCCTACACCGCGACGCTGTCGCGCAACATCGAGGCCGAGGACACCGGCGTGATGAGCCTGCGGCTGCGCAGCGGCGCGCTGGCGTCGATCAACGTGACGATGCTGACGCACAACAAGAACTTCGAGGGCAGCATCACGCTGCTCGGCGAGCGCGGCACGGTGCGGGTCGGCGGCGTGGCCGTCAACAAGATCGAGCACTGGGAATTCGACACGCCGCACGAAGACGACGCGAAGGTGGCCGACGCCAGCTACGGCATCACCTCGGTCTACGGCCCCGGCCACCCGCTGTACTACGACAACGTGATCAACACGCTGCGCGGCGAGGCGCATGCCGAGGTCGACGGCTACGAGGGGCTGCGCTCGCTCGAGGTGCTGATCGCCGGCTACCGCTCGGCGCGCGACGGCGTGCGGGTCGGCCTGCCGCTGGTCTTCTGAACCGGATGTCCCGATGATCCATTCCTCCGCCATCGTCGACGCCGGCGCGCAGCTCGGCGCCGGCACGCGCGTGTGGCACTTCGCGCACGTCTGCGCCGGTGCCCGCATCGGCGACGGCTGCTCGCTGGGCCAGGGCGTCTACGTCGGCAACGACGTGCGCATCGGCCACAACGTGAAGATCCAGAACAATGTGTCGGTCTACGACGCGGTGACGCTCGAGGACGACGTGTTCTGCGGGCCGAGCATGGTCTTCACCAACGTCTACAACCCGCGCTCGGCGGTCACGCGCAAGAACGAGTACCGCCGCACGCTGGTGCGCCAGGGCGCGACGCTGGGCGCCAACTGCACCATCGTCTGCGGGCACACGGTGGGCCGCTACGCGTTCGTCGGCGCCGGCGCAGTGGTCCACCGCGACGTGCCGGACTTCGCGCTGATGGTCGGCGTGCCGGCCCGCCACGCCGGCTGGATGAGCCGGCACGGCGAGCGGCTCGCGCTGCCGCTGACCGGCGATGGCGAGGCCGCCTGCCCCGCCACCGGCGAGCGCTATGTGCTGCGCAACGGCGTGTGCCAACCTGCAGAGGAAGTTCAAGCATGAGCCGCGACAAGCTCGATTTCGTCGATCTGAAGACGCAGTACGCCGCGCTGAAGGGGTCGATCGCCGAGCGCATGCAGCGCGTGCTCGACCACGGCCAGTACATCATGGGGCCCGAGGTCGCCGAGCTCGAGGCACGGCTCGCCGCGTACACCGGCGCGCGCCACTGCATCACGGTGGCCAGCGGCACCGAAGCGCTGCTGATCGCGCTGATGGCGCTGGACCTGAAGCCGGGCGACGAGGTCGTCACGACAACGTTCACCTTCGCCGCCACCGCCGAGATGATCGTGCTGCTCGGCGGCGTGCCGGTGTTCGTCGACATCGAGCCCGACACCTGCAACATCGACGTCTCGCGGATCGAGGCGAAGATCACGCCGCGCACCCGCGCGATCATGCCGGTGAGCCTGTACGGCCAGGTGGCCGACATGGACGAGATCAACGCGATCGCGCAGCGCCATGGCCTGCCGGTGATCGAGGACGCGGCGCAGAGCTTCGGGGCCGACTACGCAGGACAGGACGGCACGGCGCGCAAGAGCTGCAACCTGAGCACCTTCGGCTGCACCAGCTTCTTCCCGAGCAAGCCGCTCGGCTGCTACGGCGACGGCGGCGCGATCTTCACCAGCGACGACCGCCTCGCGCAAGCCTGCCGCGAGATCCGCGTGCACGGCCAGAGCGCCCGCTACACGCACACCCGCGTCGGCGTCGGCGGCCGCATGGACACGCTGCAGTGCGCGATCGTGCTGGCCAAGCTCGAACGCTTCGGTTGGGAGATCGAGCGGCGTCTCGCGATCGGCGCACGCTACAACGAGCTGCTGGCCGGCTGGTTGCCGGTGGTCGCGCAGCGGCCCGGCCGCAACAGCGTCTACGCGCAGTACACGGTGTTCGTCGACGACCGCCCGGCCGTGCAGGCGGCGCTCACCGCGCAGGGCATCCCGACCGCGGTGCACTACCCGCGTCCAGTGCACCGCCAGTCGGCTTATGCGGCCCACGCGCCGGTCGACGGCTGCCCGGAGGCCGACCGGGTCGCCGAGCGCTGCCTCAGCCTGCCGATGAGTGCCGACCTGAGCGCTGCCGACCAGGACCGCGTGGTCGCCGCGCTGGTCGCTGCTGCGCGCCGCTGACCGCATGGCCGACGCGCCGCTGCCTTCGCCGACGCGCGGCCTGCTGCGGGCCAGCCTGACGCTGGCGGCCGGCGGCGCGCTGGCGCAGGCGCTGCCGCTGCTGCTCGGCCCGCTGCTGACGCGGCTGTTCGCGCCGGCCGAGTTCGGCCACTACCACCTGTTCGCGGCGGTGGCCGCCAACCTCGGCGTCGTCGCCTGCGGCCGCTATGAGTTCGCGCTGCCGATGGCGGCCGACGATGGCGAGGCCGATGCGCTGCGCCGGGTCGCGCTGCGGCTGCTGGCTGCCACGACCGCGCTCGCCGCGTTGGGCGCCGGCGGCTGGGCGCTGGCCGGCGCGGGGGCCTGGGTCGCGTGGCTGCCGCTGGCGGTGGCGGCGGCTGGCGCGGTGTCGCTGGCGACGCTGTGGGCGACGCGGGCGCAGCGCTTTCGCGCGCTGGCCGCGGCCCGCGTGCTGCAGTACGGCGGTGCCGCGGCGGCGCAGGTGCTGGCCGGGCTGGCCGGTGCCGGCCTGACCGGCCTGATCGTCGCGCCGATCGCCGCCGCGGCCGTGGCCACCGCGGTGCTGCGCCTGCCGTTTCGCGGCGCGCTGCCGCAAGCGCCGGCGCTGGCCGACGTGATGCGCCGCCACCGCGACTTTCCGCTGCTGAACACCCCGCATGCGTTCGCCGGTGCGCTGCAGGACACGCTGAGCCTGGTGCTGATCGCCGCGCTGCTCGGCCCGGCCGAGGCGGGCTTCTGGGGCCTCGCGCTGCGCTACCTGAAGGCGCCGGCCACGCTGGTCGGTAGCGCGGTGTCGCAGGCGCTGTACCCGAAGCTCGCCGCAGCCGGTGCCACGCCTGAGGCCCGCCACGCGGTGCGCCGCGTGATGGGCCTGCTGGCGCTCTTGGCCGCGCCGCTGGTGCTGCTGCTGTGGGTGGCGGGCCCGTGGGCCTTCGAGGCCGCATTCGGCCCGGCTTGGCGCGAGGCCGGCGTGCTGGCCCGGGCGCTGGCGCTCTACGTCGGCCTGCATTTCGTCGCCAGCCCGCTGGCGGTCGTCACGATGGCATGGCAGGCCCAGGGCTGGGCGCTGAAGCTCGCGCTGGCAGGGCAGGTGGCCTTCGTCGCCGCGCTGGCCGCCGGCCTCGCGCTGGGCGACCTGGCCGGGGCCGGCTGGGCGGTGTCGGCGGCGATGGCCGGTTACTTCGGCGTCTATTTCTGGTGCCTGGCGCGCTGGCCGATGCCCACGGTCGGCGCGGATGCCGCGCTGCCGGCCCATTCCTCCGCGACACGATGAAGAACCTGCTGCGATCCTTGCTGAACCGCTGGCGGCGGCGCCTGGCCCGGCTGCTGATCTACCGCATCGTGTTCGGCGAACGCTCGGGCGGCCGCCTGCTGCCCAACACCCGCCTCTCGCCGGCCAGCTGCATCGAGCACGAGGAGCGGCTGGTGCTGGGCGATCACGTCTACATCGGGCCGTTCAACTTCATCGAGGCCAGCGGCGGCATCACGCTGGGCGACGGCGTGCAGGTGACGAGCCACTGCAGCCTGGTGACGCATGCGTCGCATCGCTCGCAGCGCCTGCTCGGCGAGGGCTACACGAACTGGCCGGCCGCGCAGCCGCGGCCGGGCTGGATCGCCGGGCCGATCGAGATCGGCGCCTGGTCGTTCATCGGTCCGCACAGCCTGATCGAAGCCAACACGAAACTCGGCCGCGGCACGCTGGTGTGCGCCGGCAGCTTCGTGCGCGGCGAGTACCCGGACTTCGCGGTGCTCGAAGGCCGGCCGGCGCGCGTCGTCGGCGACACGCGGCGCGCCGATGCGCGCCTGCTGGCGCAGTACCCGTCGCTGCGGCCGCTGTACGAGGCCTGGGCCGGCGAGGTTCCCCCGCGATGACGCTGAAACTGGTGCTGATCGGCGATGGCGAGAGCCCGCATTTGCTGAAGTGGGCGCGCGCGCTGCACGGCCGGGTCGAGCTGTGGGCGGTGTCCAGCCGCGGCTTCGATGCCGGTTTCGATGCGGTGCTGCCGGCCGCACGGCGGCTGGCGCTGGACACGCGGCCGAACTTTGCCGGCGGCAACATCGGGCTGCTGCGCCAGCTGCCGCGGGTGATCCGCTGGCTGCGCGCGATCGGGCCCGACTGGCTCGCGCCGCACTACCTGAGCTCGCACGGCACGCTGGCTTGGCTGGCGCTGCGGCTGGGCGGCGTGCGGGCGCGCATCGCCGGCTCGGCCTGGGGCTCGGACATCCTCGTCGCCCCGGTGCGCAGCGCGCCGATGCGCTGGTTGACGCAACGCGTGCTGGCCGCCTGCAGCCTTGCCACCAGCGACTCGGCCCACATGGCCGAGCGCATGCGCGCACTCGGTGCCGGCGAGGTGATGGTGTTTCCGTTCGGCCTCGAAGCGCTGCCGCCGGTCGCGGCGGGCAAGCAGCCGGCGCTGTTCTTCGCGAACCGCGGCCTCGAGCCGGTCTATGCGCCCGAGCGTGTGCTCGATGTCTTTGCGTCGCTGGCCGCCGACTGGCCCGAGGCGCGCCTGGTGGTCGCCCACGACGGATCGCAGCGTGCCGCGCTCGAGGCGCGCGCCGGCCGGTCCGACCTGGCCGGTCGCGTGCAGTTCGTCGGCCGGCTCGACGCGGCGACGCAGGCGCAGTGGTACGACCGCGCGCGCTGGTACCTCAGCCTGCCGCTCAGCGATTCGGTGTCGGTCTCGGTGCTGGAAGCGATGGCCCACGGCTGCATCCCGCTGCTGTCGGACCTGCCGGCCAACCGCGAGCTGGTGCAGGACGGCCGCAACGGCATCGTGCTGGCCGACGGCGAGCGTCCGACGCTGCAGCGCCTGCGGCCGCTCGCCGAGCGTGCCGACGAGGTGGCGGCCGGGCTGCGCGCCTGGATCGCCGCGCATGCGATGTTCGACGACAGCGTTGCCGCGTATGTGCGCCGGCTGGAGGCGCTGTCGACCCACGGGAACGGCGCGCGATGAACATCCTGTACCTGAACCACTACGCCGGCACGCCGGCGCTCGGCATGGAGTACCGGCCGTACTACCTGGCGCGCGAGTGGGTGCGCGCCGGCCACCGGGTGCGCATCGTCGCCGCGACCGTCTCGCATGTGCGCTCGCGCGAGCCGGCGCCGGGGCGCGAGGCGGTCGACGGCATCGACTACGACTGGATCGCCGCGCCGCGCTACCAGGGCAACGGGCTCGGTCGCGTGCGCAACATCGCGGTGTTCCTGGCGCGGGTCTGGCGCCGCACCGCGGCGCTGGTCGACGAGTTCCGGCCCGATGTCGTGATCGCGTCGAGCACCTACCCGATGGACATCTGGGTGGCGCGCCGCATCGCGCGGCGGGCCCGCGCGACGCTGGTGTTCGAGGTGCACGACCTGTGGCCGCTGTCGCCGATCGAGCTGTCGGGCATGTCGCCGCGGCATCCGTTCGCGCTGCTGTGCCAGAAGGCCGAGAACGATGCGTACCGCGTGGCCGATGTCGTGGTGTCGATGCTGCCGAAGGTGGCCGACCACATGGCTGCGCACGGGCTCGACCTGCGCAAGCTGCACATCGTGCCGAACGGCATCTCGCCGGACGACTGGGCCGACGAGCCGGCGCCGCTCGACCCCGCGATCGCGGCCCACATCGCGGCGCAGAAGGCGCAGGGCCGCGCGGTGGTCGGCTATGCCGGCTCGCACGGCCTGCCGAACGCGCTCGACGTGCTGCTCGATGCGGCGGCGCTGGTGCGCAACGAGCCGGTGGCCTTCGTGCTGGTCGGCGACGGCATGGAGAAGGCGCGGCTCGCGCAGCGCGTGGCGGCCGAGGGCCTGCGCAACGTCGCGCTGTTCGCGCCGGTCCCGAAGACGCAGATCCCCGCGCTGCTGCGCGAGGTCGACATCGCCTACATCGGCTGGCAGCGCACGCCGATCTACCGCTTCGGCATCGCGCCGAACAAGCTGATGGACTACATGATGGCCCGCTGCGCAGTGCTGCATTCGGTGGAGGCCGGCAACGACCCGGTGGCCGAGGCCGGCTGCGGCGTGACGGTGGCGCCGGAGGATGCGCCGGAGGTGGTGCGCGGGCTGCGCCAGCTGCTGGCGGCCGGGGCCGAGGCACGCCGCGCGATGGGCGAGCGCGGCCGCGCGTTCGTGCTGGCCCACCACAGCTACCCGGTGCTGGCACGACGCTTCGTCGACGCGATGCAGGAAGGCCGCAGCGCATGAGCAGCCATGAGCCCGATCGGGTCGCGCAACGCTATGCGCGCCGTCAGGTGGGCGACCGCTACAGCATGCTGCGCCCCGAGGTGTGGCAGACGGTGCACGAGCGGCAGCGCGCGATGCTGAAGCTGTTTGCGCGGCACGGCGTGCGAGAGCTGCCGGCGCTGCGGCTGCTGGAGGTTGGCTGCGGCCAGGGCGGCAACCTGCTGGAGCTGCTGCGGCTGGGCTTCCGGGCCGAGCACCTGAGCGGCATCGAGCTGCTGCGCGAACGCGCCGCCAAGGCGCGCCGCTGCCTGCCGGCGGCGCTGACGCTGCACGAAGGCGACGCGCTGCAGGCGCCGATCGCCGAGGCGTCGCAGGACATCGTGTTCGTCGCCACCGTGTTCTCGTCGCTGCTCGACGATGCCTTCCAGCAGCGGCTGGCGGATGCGATGTGGCGCTGGGTGAAGCCGGGCGGCGCGGTGCTGTGGTACGACTTCACCGTCGACAACCCGCGCAATCCGGATGTGCGCGGCGTGCCGCTGTCCCGGCTGAAGGCCTTGTTCCCGCACGGCCGCATCGACCGGCTGCGCGTCACGCTGGCGCCGCCGATCGCGCGCGCGGTCGCACCGCTGCACCCTGCGCTCTACACTCTCTTCAACACCTTGCCGGCGCTGCGCACTCACGTGCTCGCCTGGATTGCCAAGCCCTGATCATGTCTGCCAACCTGCCGTTCCTCCCCTTCGCGCTGCCCGAGATCGGCGACGAAGAAATCGCCGAAGTCGTCGACACGCTGAAATCCGGCTGGGTCACGACCGGCCCGAAGACCAAGCGCTTCGAGGAGGACTTCACCGCCTTCCTCGGCGACCCGGGCCTGCACTCGATGGCCGTGAACTCGGCCACCGCCGGCCTGCACCTGGCGCTCGAGGCGCTGGGCATCGGCCCGGGCGACGAGGTCATCACCACCACCCACACCTTCACCGCCACCGCCGAGGTGGTGCGCTACCTCGGCGCCGACGTGGTGCTGGTCGACATCGATCCGGCCACGCTGTGCATCGATGTTGCAGCGGTCGAGGCCGCGATCACGCCGCGCACCAAGGCCGTCGTGCCGGTGCACTACGCCGGGCTCGCGGCCGACATGGAGTCGCTGCTGGCGCTGGCGAAGCGGCGCGGGCTGAAGGTGGTCGAGGATGCGGCACATGCGCTGCCGACGACCGTTGGCGGCCGGCTGGTCGGCACGCTGGACTCCGACGTCACGGTGTTCAGCTTCTACGCCAACAAGACCATCACCACCGGCGAGGGCGGCATGGTCGTCACGCGCGATGCCGAACTCGCGAAGCGCATCAAGGTGATGCGGCTGCACGGCATGAGCCGCGATGCGTTCGACCGCTTCACCGCGAAGGTGCCGAGCTGGTACTACGAGATCGTCGCGCCGGGGTTCAAGTACAACCTGACGGATATCGCGTCGGCGCTGGGCATCCACCAGCTGAAGCGGGCGCGTGCGTTCCAGCAGCGGCGCACCGAACTCGCGGCGCTGTACGACGAGGCGCTGGCCGGCCTGCCGGTGGTTCTGCCGCCCCAGCCGCTTGCGGGCGAACAGCATGCATGGCATCTGTATGTGCTGCGGCTGGGCGACGATGCCAAGGTGTCGCGCGACGTGCTGATCGAGCGGCTCTTCGCCGCCGGCGTCGGCTGCAGCGTGCACTACATTCCGCTCCACCTGCAGCCGTATTGGCGCGACCGGTACGACCTGAAGCCGGAGAAGTTTCCGCAATCGCAGCGGGCATATGAGCGGATGCTGAGCCTGCCGCTGTACACGCGGATGGGCGAAGCTGACGTCGTCCGAGTGGTCGATGTGATCCGCGCGGTGCTCGCTTGAGGCGCAAGGCGTCAATGCTCAAGCGAGGTTTTGATGTGCTGATGGCAGTGACCGGCCTGGTTGTGCTTTCGCCACTGCTCTTTGCGATCGCCCTGTGGGTCAAGCTCGACTCACCTGGTCCGGTGTTTTTCCGCCAGGAGCGTGTCGGCCGCAGCGGCCGCCGCTTCCTGATCCACAAGTTCCGCACGATGCGCCACATGCCTGTCGACGCCGGGCCGCAGATCACCGTGGGTGCCGATGTGCGCATCACGCGTGCCGGGAAGCACCTGCGTCGCGCGAAGCTCGATGAACTGCCCCAGCTCATCGATGTCCTTGCCGGTGCGATGAGCGTGGTCGGGCCCCGTCCGGAGGTGCCTCGCTATGTCGCGTTGTACCCGCCCGAGCTGCGCGACAAGGTGTTGAGCGTGCGACCGGGAATCACCGATTGTGCGTCGCTGACCTACCGAGACGAATCGACATTGCTGGCCGCATCGGCGGATCCGGAGAAGACCTATGCCGAGGTGCTCCTGCCAGCCAAGCTTCGGCTTGCTGCGCACTACGTTGACCACGCCTCGCTGGCCACGGATCTTCGTCTGATCTGGCTGACAATCAAGGCCGTGGTGTTCAACCGATGACGCTTTCTCCTGACTCCGGCGCCCCGGGCTTCTGGCACCGGCTCGACCGACTCCTCGCCATACTCCGCTTGCGTCGGCAGCCTCTCACCCTGCTGATTGATTGTGCGGTGATTTGCCTGGCGTGGAACGTCACCTACCTGTTCCGGCTCGGCTTTGAGCGCTCATGGGCGGCGCGCCCCGATTACGATCATTGGGTGATGATGGGCGTCGCAGCGCTCTACCTGCTTGCGCTGATCGGTGCCAAGGTGCCGCGCGCTATGTGGCGATTCTCCGGCTTTGGGGAACTGAAGCGTCTCGTGTTTGCATGCACCGTTGCGGGCCTGCTGAGCGCCGTG
The DNA here is from genome assembly GCF_001425825.1 of Rhizobacter sp. Root1238. Taxonomy (GTDB): domain Bacteria; phylum Pseudomonadota; class Gammaproteobacteria; order Burkholderiales; family Burkholderiaceae_C; genus Rhizobacter. The sequence goes on along the minus strand of NZ_LMDM01000034.1, from coordinate 186,093 downwards.
TCCATTCTCATGTTGCAACTGGCCCAGATCCCGCGCACGGTGCTGGTTCTGCATCCGCTGATCTCTCTGTTGGGGCTGTGCATGGCACGCCTTGGCTACCGCATGCTCTATGAGCATGCCCGCTCGCGTATCACCGGCAGCGACAGCGATGTGCGTCGCGCTGTCGTGCTGGGCGCGGGCGAGGCCGCGCGCTTGCTTCTCGCGGGCTTGCACCAACAGGGTTGGACGGTACTGGGTTTGCTCGACGACGATCCCGCGAAGCGCGACGCTCGCATCTTTGGTGTGCCGGTGCTGGGCAGTCTGGACGATCTCGGCCGGCTCGATGTGTTGCGAGAGGCTACCCATGTCATCGTCGCAATGCCAGGGGCAACCTCGGCGCAGCGGCGGCGCGCGATCGAGCTGGGCGCATCCAGCAGTCTGCCCGTGCTGACGGTACCGTCGTTCAGCGAACTGCGCGATGGAACGGTCCGCATCGAACGCGTGCGTGCGATTGAACCGGAGGATCTGTTGGGGCGCGACCCGGTACGCCTGGACGAAGGGGGCATTGCGGACCTCATCTCCGGCAAGGTCGTCCTCGTCACCGGTGCAGGGGGGTCGATCGGCTCCGAGTTGTGCCGTCAGGCTGCGCGGTATGGTCCGGCGGCGCTGGTGCTGTACGAACTCAGCGAGTTCGCGCTGTACCAGATCGAGCAGAGCCTGTCGGAGGCGCATCCCCACCTCCCCCTCGTGCGCTTGATGGGCGATGTCAAGAATCTGGACCACCTGCGTGCCGTATTTGCTGCACATCGTCCGCAGCTCGTGCTGCATGCCGCGGCTTTCAAGCATGTCCCGCTGATGGAGGACGACAATGCCTGGGCTGCGCTTCAGAACAACATCATCGGCACCTGGAATGCGGCGACTGCCGCGGCGGAAGTGGGATCGGAACGCTTTGTCCTGATCTCGACCGACAAGGCCGTCAATCCCACCAACGTGATGGGGGCCAGCAAGCGGGCAGCCGAGATGGTGTTGTCGCGCATGGCCACGCAGATCCCGGTTACCCGGTTCGTCGCAGTAAGGTTCGGCAATGTTCTGGGGTCCAGTGGCAGCGTCATTCCAAAATTCAAAGAGCAGATCGCCAGGGGGGGGCCCGTGACGGTCACGCATCCGGACATCAACCGCTACTTCATGACCATCCCCGAGGCGACCCGGCTGGTGCTGCAGGCCGCAGCATTGGCGGAGAGCGGCCAAGTCTACGTGTTGGATATGGGCGACCCGGTGAAGATCGTCGACTTGGCCCGAGACATGATCCGGCTGTCGGGGCACCGCGAAAGCGAGATTGGCATCGTGTACAGCGGCCTGAGATCCGGCGAGAAGCTTTACGAGGAACTTCTCGCTGATGCGGATCAGACCTTGCCGTCCAGGCATCCGCGGCTGCGCATTGCGAAGCTGCTATCGCAGGCCGACGGTGCATGGATCGAGGCGCTGCTGGAGTGGCTGACCACGCCGGGGCATGACAGGAATGTCAAGGAAGTGCGAGAACACCTGCGCAAGTTCGTTGCCGACTACCACCCGCAGTAGCGAGTCACATGTCAACGGGGAGATTCATGAGAGACAGGGCGGACGTTGTACGCGAACCCCTTTGGCGCGGCATCCTGAGATTTGGGGGTGTGCTGTGTCTTGCCAACGCGCCCTTCTGGATACTCGGACGGTTTCTCTTTTTCGACCGTGCCGTGGTGGTTGTCGATGTCGCTCTGGCGGCACTGGCGTCGGGTCTGGGCGCGGTCGTCGGTGTTGTGGTGCTGTGCGTCCTGTGGCTGGCTGATGCCATCACGTCCGCGTCGAAGATCTACTACTTTGGATCAGTCGGATCCTTCATCGATGCTGGTCGTTTTCTGCTGAAGCTCGACCTCCTTGCCTTCCTGAGCGGCCGGAATCTGGCCGTGCTCCTGCTCTTCAGCCTCTGTGCTGCAGGCTGCTACTGCCTGATGCGGCGACGCCTCGACTGGCGAGCGGTCGTGCTGGTCACGTTGCCGATCGTGTTGCTCGACGTCCTGAACGGATCGTCCTATCTGTCGATCCGCAGTTCCAGGATCACCTATTCCAATATCGCCGCCAGTCCGTTGCTGACGGTCGGTCGCTCGTTGACGTCACTGCACGAGCCTGGCCCGATCGACCCGGTGCCGGCGGGCGAATCGGCGCAGGACGTGGTCGACCTGGCAGGGTGGGCCGCCGCGCACCCGAGTCGCTCGGTGCTGTTTGTCGTCGTGGAGTCCCTCGGAATCCACCGGGACCCTGCGACGCGAGAGTGGTTGAGATCCGCATTGATCGATGCCGATCTGTCCAGGCGCTACGACGTCGTCGAACGGGAGCTGCCGTTCCACGACGCCACGGTGGCCGGCGAGTTGCGCAGCCTGTGCGGACTCGCTGGCGACTACCGGAGCCTCAGCCAATCGGTCGCCGCGAGGTGCCTCCCCGCAAAACTGGCGGCAATCGGTTGGGAGACCATTGGCTTGCACGGCTTTTCGGGCAATGTTTTCGACCGCCGCGAGTGGTGGCCGATGATCGGACTCCAACGCATATTCTTCGCCGAGGAGCTGTTGCGGCCTGAATCGGCGCGCTGCGGCGGAGCCTTTCGGGGCAGCTGCGACGCCGATCTTGTGCGGCAGGCCGGTATCGAATTGCAACAACCTCGACGCTTGGTCTATCTGCTGACCTTGAACAGCCATCTGCCCTTGGCGCTAGGCCCGATCCCGCCGGACAACCAGTCGCGGTGTGACAACGCACGTGCGGGCCGCGACGTATGCCAGCTGCTGACCACTCATCGGGCGCTTCTCAGCGAGTTGAGGAACATGTTGCAGCGCCTGGACAACGCCCCGGCTGTCGTTGTAGTTGGGGACCACGCGCCCCCCTTTGTCGACACCGAGGGACGCAATCAATATGCCGCGGACCGGGTGCCGATGCTGCTCTTGCTGCCGCGTTGAGTTGTCGAAGGCCGGTCAGTTGGTGCGGCGGAAGATCAGCCACTTGGGTGTCTTGAACCGGACGATGCGGCTGTAGAGCCAGACGTAGGAGACGACGAACAGCAGCAGGAACCCGCTGAGCATGGCGCTGTCATCCCACCAGAGCAGACTTGGGATGACCGAGGACAGGCACAGAAGCCAGAGGTAGGGCGAAGTCATCGAGTTGCGACGCGTCAGGCGGCGGTTGCCGCCGGCGCCTGCCAGCGTCCAGCGTATCAAGCGCCGGTGAATCAGGGTGTGCAGGTGGATGCCGTCGGGTTCTGCCGTGGCTACACCTCGGACGACCTTGCGGCGGTAGATGGTGAAAATCGTCTCGAAGATCGGGTACGCACAGAGCAGCAGCGGGAACAGCGGCGAGATGCCGGAATTCCTGTGCAGCATCAGGATGCTCAGTTCGGCCAGCAGGAATCCGAGCAGGTATGCACCACCATCGCCGAGAAAGATCAATCCGGCGGGGAAATTCCACACGAAGAAGCCGAAGATCGCTCCGGCGGTGATCAATGCGGCGGCAAAAACGAAGCCATCGCCGACCTGGAAGGCCACATAGGCCAGCGCGAGCATCATCATCAACACGCACATCGAGGCAAGTCCGTTGAATCCGTCGATGATGTTGACCGCGTTGGAAACGCCGGTGACCACGAAAAGAGTGAGCGCCATTGCGAATGGATACCAGCCGATCAACTGGTCGACACCAGGGATGTCGGTTCGTCGAATCACCGCATCCAGCAGCCAGGCTGCGAGCGCCGCCGAGATCGCCGTGGCAATGAGGCGCTTGCGCGGGGACACCTTCTTGGTGAGATCCTCGGCAATTCCTGTGATGAAGCACGGGGTAGCGCTGAGCACCAGCAACCACAGCAGCTGGGCCTGCGACGTCCCCTTGGTCTGTGCCAGCATCACGCCGCCAAGGATGGCGGCCATCACGCCCAGGCCTCCGACGCGCGGGACCACCCGCGAATGGAATTTTTGTGGGCCGCTCAAATCATAGTCGGCAAGCAAATTGCCGTGCCGGAACGAAATGCGCAAGATGAGCAGCGTCGCGCAAAAGGCGACAAGAAAGCCGCTGGTGAAATAGATCATGAGCATTTGCCTTTGATAGCCGTCGAACGAATCGTCATCGGTTCGCGTTGCCGGCATCCCACTCCCGGATGAGCTGCTCGTACAGTTCGCGCAAGCGGCCTGTCACGACGCTCTCTGCATAAAGTTCCATCACGCGCGCCCGAGCCGCCTCGCCCAGCCGTGCGCGCAGACTCGCATCGCCGGCGAGGGTACGGATTTTCTGCACCATGTCGCCCAGGTCGCCCGAGTCGTGCAGCAGTCCGGTGGCGTTGTCTTCAATGGCGTCCGTACTGCCGTGAATCCGCGCAGCCAGCGCCGGAACGGCGCAGGCCGCAGCATTCAGCAGCACCATGGGGAACCCTTCGCGGTAGCTTGGCAAGCAAAAAATGTCCGCCGCCGCGATGTAGCGCTCGGGCGTGCGCGTGTAGCCGAGCATGTGCAGGCGATCGACATGCTTGCCGACCGTCGTCCTGATCAGGTCGGTCAGATTCTCTTCGTCTGGTCCGATCATCAGAAGCCGATAGCCGATGGTCTGCTCTTCACACAATCGGGTGAAGGCCTGTGCCATCAGGAGCGCCCCCTTGTCCACCGTCAGCCGTGCCATGTAGACGAGCAGGACCTCATCGTCTGCGGCGCCGATCTCATGGCGAACACTGGTCCGGTGTGCAGGACTTGGTGCGAACTTGTTCGTGTCCACGCCGCAGATGGATCCGTTTCCGATCACTTTTCCCTTGGCTGGAGACAGCACGCCATGGTCGATCAGGAAGGACAGCTGGTTGTGGCCATCGACAAGGACGGTGGTCGCGCAGCGAGTCGTCAGTTTGTCTGTGGCCTTCAGCATCCAACGCATGAAGCCGCTGCGGGTCTGCCAGACCTGGCCTGTGAACGTATGGATCCTGATCGGGACACCCGCAAGGCGGCCCGCGATCATCGCCAGCAAGCCCGCCTTCGGCGTGGTGGAGTGCACCAGGGTGTACTTGTTTCGGCGAAATTCACGTGTCAACGAGATCAACGAACACAGGTCTCGCCAAGGCGATATCTTTCTTTCCAACGCGACATTGAGGAACCTCGCATTGCCACCGATGCCTCGGCGGTATTCCGCCTCGTTGCAGTTGATGACGACGGTAAGATCGAATTCCTTCTCGAAAGAGCGGATCTGCCGCGCGAGAAATACCTCGGCGAAGAACAGATTGGATGTGATGATTCCGAACTTCCTAGTCATGGTAGACACTCGAAATGGTTTTAAGAACCCCTTCTTCGAAGGGGATCTCCGGTCGCCAGCCGAGGTCGCGCCATGCAGCAGAAATATCCAATACATTCGCAGGAATATCGAATTTCCGGCTGGGGCTGAATTCTACGGTCGCTTGGCGTTTCAGCGCAGCGGATATCACCTCGATCACGTTCACCAGCGATCGGCCGACACCGGATCCGATGTTGTACGTCCGCCCTGGCCCCTGATGCAACGCGACGGCCAGCAGTGCCCGGATCACATCGTCCATGAAGACATAGTCGCGGATCACCATGCCGTCTCCCCACACCTTCAAGGGCTGTTCGGCGGCGAGTTGATAGATGAAATTGCCAACGACGCCCTGCAGCGGATTGCGATGCTGGCCGGGACCGAACGGGTTTGCGACTCTCAGAACCCGATAGTCCAGGCCGTGAAGACTTTCGTAAAGATGAAAATACTTTTCGGCTGCGAGTTTGACAACGCCATACGAACACAAGGGATCCGTCGGGTGGTCTTCCTGGATCGGTAAATTGCGAGCGACACCGTAGACGGTGCCACCGGATGACACGAAAACCAGGCGGAGCTTCAATCTGACGCATGCCGCCGCGAGCCTGACGCTGGGCAGCAGGTTGCTCTCGATGTCGAACCCCATGTCGTTGTTCGATGACTGTGGCTGGGTCGTCGATGCGAGATGGAAAACCCGCGTCGCTCCCGGCAGCGCTGCGGCCAGTACCTCCGAATCGCCATAGTCACCGACAATCCACTGTACGCCCGGGGCGCTCGGCGGCGAGTCCGGTGCCAGCGGCCGACGGCAGATGACCCGCACCGAATCACCTTGGCGAATCAACGCCTCGACCAGATTGCGACCAATGAATCCAGTGCCACCAATGACTACGCTGATTTGCTCCGACATGTACGATCCAGGCGAGAGGTTTTCGATTTCAACACCGCAAGATATCAACTGAACTTTCCATACTTCCCTGACATCCCATCGAAAACCGCTTTCTTCATCATGCTCAGATATTTTCTGCGTTCGTTCGAGAGGTAAAGGAAGACGGAAAACCGCAAGAAATTGAGCACGATTTCTCGAACCTTGTACGAAAAGGGAATGTAGCTGAGGCGAAGCATCAGGAAACTATTGCGCAGCAGGTAATATCGGCGCAGAGGTGAATGCGCTGAAATGCTTCGTCCGAAAACCCGGATGCGGGCATCACCGATGCGATGTGACATCCGGGCGCCAGAGGCAACGTAGCAACGGTATCCCAGGCCTCGAGCTCGCAGGCACCACTCCACGTCGATGTAGTCTATGAAGAGCTCGGCTCGCATCGGTCCGACGCGATCGAGGACCTCCATCCGCACCAGCGAGCCGGAAGAGATGAGGAACGTGGCCTCGACTAACATGTTCCCCTTGGGAACGTGACGTCGAATGAAGGGTCCGGCGTATTTCGTGATCGGATAGGGCTGCCCTGTCACAGGATCGAATGTGGCGGGCCCAACGGCTGAAAAGGGAGTACCCGCCTGGATCAAAGTCGATTCGGCGGCCAGCAAGGCACTGGAAAAGCCGGTTTCCGGAATACTATCCTGATCGAAGAAGATGACGTGCGAGGGCCGATGCATTCGGGCGGTTTCAATACCGATGTTCTGCGCCTGTGCCAGACCGACGTTCTCGGGGCTCTGCACCAGGTCGAGGATGCCACTGCCCAGACGGGCAACGCGCTCCTTGAAGATGGGGAAACGCGCCGATGCGTTGTCCACCAGCACAACCCCGATGTCTTCGCGGACGATGGATTCGATTTGCTCGAGCAGCCCGTCCTCGTCGGGGTTGTAGGTCACGATGATGGCGATGAGGCGTGGCATGTCGAAGAGGTCCGTTTTTGGAGTGCGATGATCGCCACCGCAGCCATGAACGTGGCAGGAAGCGAAAACAGCACGGGATTCGAAAGAGCGACCAGGTAATGGGCCGCAAGGGCCAGCGCGAGGCCAGCTTCATCGGCCAGAAACAGGCGGCGGCACAGCCAGACAAAGAATCCGGTGATGAACAGGGAAAACGGAAGACCGAACTTTCGCAGCATCTCGAGCTGGCTCACCTCGATGTTGTCGGTCATGTCGTTGAAGCCCCTCGAGAAGAAGGATGTGCCTGGCCCGTCACCGAAGAGGAAGGCATAGGGCTTCATTTCGAACAGGTCGTACACCGATTCAGCATGTAGCCACCGGGTCTTGGATCCATCGCTGCCCGACGAGAAAATCTCACGGAAGGTGTCTGGCAAGACTTGGAAGAATACGGCTCCCAGGACGCAGCTGGCCCCCACCACCAACCAGAAGATGGCGCGCTTGCGGATCGAGAGGGCCAGAAAAAGCAGACCAAAGACGATTGCAAGGGTAAAGCCGAAGCGGGACGGCGCGATCAGCAATGCGAACGAGGCCACGACATAGGTCAGATAACGCTTCCTGCTGATCGCCAGGATCGCGCAGGTCAGCAAGTTCAGCGTGCCTTGGAAATACACGACGGGCATGGCCTCGTCGAAAAAGGTTTCCTTCTGATTGAAGAATCCGGCCGATCGCTCCGACAAGAATTCGTGAACGGCTATCAGCGGTTCGATTGCGTTCAGTCGACCAAAGAACAGAGCGATGACCAAGCAGGCAAACAACAGGCCGCCGTTGATGAAGTGCTCCGCGGTGATCGAGGTGCTGCGGGCGGCGGCGAGGATCAACGGGAACATGACGACGGGCACGATCCAGATGATGATGTTCCCCAACGCGACGGATTTCCAGAGCGCAATCAGCAACGATGGCAGCAGCAGGCCGACCGGAAGCGTCCACCAGAGGACCTCTTGCGCAGACAGGTGCAGCCGTCGGAAGTGGCGAGCAGTGAGCAGGCACAGCAGCAGGAAGGCATAGATGCGCAGACCCAGTTCTCCGCCGGAATCCAGGACGAACCCGAACACCACCAGGGACATCGGCACGACAGCCAGGAACGCGCGCACGCCGCCGATCACGGTGGATCTCGGTGCGGCAGCGCGCACTTGAGGCTGCATTTGGCTAATACTCATCGGCGGGTCGCGGCGGCCAGGGCTGCCTTGGCGAGAAGTGCAACTGGCGCGGAATGGCGAAGGCCGAATGCCTTGAGCATCCGGGCTGCAAAGCGAGGGAATAGTCTGGCCTGTCGATCATTGCGGAAGCCCGGTGAAACGACCCGCCGACGCCGCGACCATTGCTCTTCGAACGAGAGGTGGGGCGCATCTTGCGCGAACTCAGCGGGTGGGGGAAGGATTATCCCGTCCCGCAGAACGGACTCCATTCGCTGCCGCGTCGCGTCCGGTGCATGGAAGGCCAGCGCTCGCTCCCGCATGACTTGTTGCCGTTCCAACGTGAGTGCGTCGCGAGAGAGCAAGAGCGAAATCTGCTCGAACAATTCCTCTGTGCTCGCGGTTCGCAGGCCATCGGCGATCCCATAGCCGAACGATGCCCCCTTGAGCGAGGCCACGCTGCATCCCTGGATCAACGCCTCGGTGAATGCCGTGCCACCAGTGACCGGGTAGCTGTCGAGGTAGATTGCGCAACGGTGCAATTGCTTCAGGTACTCGGCGTGCGGCAGGCGCTGCTGGAGGCGCACCCTGCTGCGCAAGCGCAAGCGCAGCGGCCACCACCATGCGTCAGTTGCCCGGGGACCGACCACCGTCAGTGTCGCGTCCGGCAACCGGTGCAGCAATTCGGCCATCAGCGCCGGAAAGGATGCGCCGCGCTGCGGCCGGAACTTGTACGCCGACCCCGCGCTGAAGAGCGTGGCAGGCAGGCGCTCTTCGACCGCTGGAGACGTTGGTGCCGCTGGTCGCCTGATGGGGATGCCGACAAAGCTGGACTTGTCCAGGCTCGCGCGAGCGGTGCGCAAGGCCCAACCGAACGTGCTGATCTCCAGCACCGCATCCGCGAGATCCACGCCGACCGAAAAGGTGTGGTCGGAGTGGTTGAACAGGTGAACCTTCGGACGATGCGGCGCAATTGCCAACCAGCGCAGCGCGGTGGTACAGATGACGTCGTCCGGGTGAACGTGAAGGATGACGTGCGAGAACTTCGCGGCGATGCAGGCGATCTCGCGAAACTGCTGCAGCGGATCATGGGATTGGACGATGTGCAGTCGATCGTCCGGCAGGTTCAGCAACGGGCGGAGGCTGTCCCGGGCTGCAGGGCGCGTGATCAGGACCTCCGGCCGACCGGCCCCGTGTGCAACCAGGATCGCCAGCAGGCGGCTGTGCCCGCCATGGGCATAGAGTTCGGACGCGATATGCAATTCCTGCCCGCGGATCTCCGGAACCGCAGGAGGAGCCATGTCCTTGTGTGGCAATTTGGAAAGAAGCAGCTTCTCCAGCGCGTCCAGCACGTACACACCGCAGTGGTTCTCGACGAGAAATCGCGCCAACCATTCGGCCATCAGTGCTGCGAGGTCCCAGTTGGATTCGGCGGCGATGTCACGGAGCATGCCGTCGACGAACGGCACCACCCGTGCTCGCTTGTCGTCGATCGGGTTCGGCTCGCCGTCGCCTGTTGCCATCATGGGATTCATGTTTTATTGGTTGGCTGCACGCGAGAGACCTCAGAGCCCGGCTCCTGGCGCAGCATTCTTCTGAAGAAGAAGAGCACGGCGCAGCCGTAGAGTACATAGGTCGCGGCATAGCCGACTGCGGAGCCGCGCAGTCCGTCGAAGTTCGTGCCTGCGAGCGACAGTGCCACCAGCAGGGCGCTGAATGCAATCTCCAGGCCGACGTAGACCGTGGTACGAGCACGGCTGATCAGCGTGTAGGCGACCACCCAGCTGCAGACCTTGGCGATGTCGCCGATCAACTGCCACCCGATGACGTCTACCAGCGGAAGGAAGCTGTCCGTCAGCAGGGTCGGGATCAGCCAGCCGCGGAGCAGGTAGATGGACAAGGCAGACGTGAGCACCAGCGGCAGAACCAGCCGCATGCCGCTTTTCACTTCAGCCAGCAATTCATCGTTGCGACGGATCTCGGAGAACCGGGGCAGGAAGTACAACGAAAGGGTGGTCGTCAGCAGCATCAGGTGAATATCGCTGACGCGCCACACCGCCTGCCACAGCCCTGCGTCATGCCAGCCAAGACGGTCGGCGATCCCATCGCGGATAAGCAACTGCGCCAATGGAACCACGACGGCGCTGGTGATACTCATGACGGCGAAGTGCGCCAACCTGCCCATCGCTTGCCGGTCGAATGCCGGTGCAAGCGCCGACCAGGACTGCGGGAGCGCATGTGCGAACAGTACGACAGTCGCGAGGCATGCCACCGCTTGGCCCGTGGCAACCGCTACAAGGGCGCCCTGCAGACCGCACCACGTGACCAAGGCGCCTGCCATCAGTGCCGTCAGCAGGCTGCCGGCAATGTTTGCCAGGACGTAGGCACGGACGGCCTTCTTCCCGTTGAGTATGGCCAGCAGCAACGTGTTCAGCAGGATCAGGAACAACGCTCCGGCCAGCCACAGGATCACGTCCGACAACGCCGGATCCGCCAGAGCCCACTGTGCAAGTTCGTGCCGAGCGATCACCAGCACCACGATGCAACAGCTGCCACCGACGAGGCTGATCAGCGCTGCCGTACGCCAGACGAGGTGCTGACGCTCGGGCTCGTCGGCATATTCGGCGGTGTATTTCGTGACGCCCACGCCGACCGAACCGCTCGCGACCGCAACGACCATCGCGAGCAGGTTCTGGAACTGACCAATGACGGCATAACCGCTGGGGCCGAGATGAACAGCCAGGACCTTGTTCAGCACCAGCGACGTGGTCACCTTGATGGCGACCGCGATGGCATTGAGCAAGCTCGTCTTGACCAGGCTCATCAGCGGCCGACGGATTTGACGGCTGTGTGCACGGCGCGGATGACGGCGTCGACTTCGGCATCGGTCATGGTCGGGCCGATCGGCAGGCTCAGAACTTCCCGGTGCATCCGTTCGGAGATCGGCAGCGAGCCGATCGGGATGGACAGGCATGCGTAGGCCGGCTGAGCATGCGGTGGTATCGGATAGTGGACCATCGTGCCGATCCCGGCAGCGGCCAGCGCGCGACCGAGCGCATCCCTTTCCGGATGTCGGACGACGTAGAGATGCCACACCGGCTCGCAGTTCCTGTCGACTTCGGGCAAGCGCAGGCCGGCGACCGTCACCAGTTCGCTCGTGTAGCGTGCAGCGATGGCCCGGCGACGTCGGTTGTCTGCGTCGAGGAGCGGCAACTTGGCACGCAAGAATGCGGACTGAAGTTCGTCCAGGCGGGAGTTGTAGCCGGCCACCTCGTTGTGGTACTTCTGCTGCGATCCGTAGTTTCGCAGCACCCGCAGGCGTGCCGCCAACCCCTCATCGTCGGTCGTGATCGCACCCGCATCACCCAGTGCGCCCAGATTCTTGCCCGGGTAAAAACTGAAAGCCGACGCATCTCCGAGGGCGCCGGCAACCTGGCCATCGAGGCGTGCACCATGCGCCTGTGCGGAGTCCTCCAGCACTTTCAGGCCATGCTTTCGGGCGATGGTGGTGATCTCGCCAACCTGCGCAGTCTGACCATACAGATGCACCGGAATGATTGCGCGCGTGCGGGGGGTGATGGCGACTTCGACCCGCTTCGGGTCCAGGTTGAAAGTGCCATCGTCCGGCTCGACCGGAACGGGCGTCGCGCCGGTCTGCGTGACCGCCAGCCAGGTGGCGATGTACGTGTTGGATGGAACGATCACCTCATCACCGGCACCGACTCCCCACGCCCGCAGGACAAGGTGCATGGCGTCCAGCCCGTTGGCGACGCCGATGGCATGCCGGGCGCCACAGAACGCGGCCCACTCCTGCTCGAAGGCCTCGGTTTCCTTGCCCAGGACGAGCCAGCCCGAATCGAGTACTTGGTCGAGTGCCGCGTGGTACGCCTCGCGCTGCCGCAGGTTGATGGTCTTGAGGTCAAGAAAGGGAATCAATTCTTCAGCTCCACGACAAGAGGGCCAGGCAGATAGCGTGCATATCGTTGCATTGACGCGCGGATGGATGCTTCGCTCAATCCATACGAGATCTCGTGTACATCCTGCTCGATTCGCTCAGCTCCGAAACGCTCGTGAAATGCGCATACCCGTTCGTTGTCCACGTTGACAGTGAAATGGGCTGAACTGAAGCCGAGGGTGTCCAATGCGTAGGCATACACCATCAGCGCCGATTCGATCGCCGCTGATGCCGGAGCGTGGGGCGCGAGGATCCAGCTTCCCCAGCAAAAGCTCCGGCCTCGGGCGTCGTACAGGCGCACCGTGCCCAGTGCGTTGTCGGCCGCGTCGGTCATGACGAAATACGCCTCGCTGTCGTTCTGCGCATATCTCTCGAGCCAAGCCACCTGCTGCGAGAGTTCGCTCGACGTTGCCGAGATGTGCCGCGACTTCGCAGGATCGTTGCGCAGGGAGAGGATGAACTCGGCGTCCTCGATGCGGGCATCCCGGAAATTCAGTGTCCGCCCCTGGATCCGCAGGGCCTTGGCAATCCTCGGACTCGACATGGATCAGGCCGATTGCCGACGGACAACGTCGAGGAAGGTGTCGTAGTCACGGATGTAGTCACCCGCATCATAGAAATGCGAGGCGAAGACCATCAGCATGGCTTCGGGCGAGTACTTGTACTGGATGCCCCAGGTCATCGGCGGCAGATAGAGGCCTTTCCCCGGCTCGTCCAATGCAATCTCGACACGCTTGATGCCATCGTCGGCGACGACCGAGCAGCTGCCGTGCATGCAGATCAGGAACTGGTGACATTCACGGTGCGCATGCTCGCCACGAACCTCGCGGCTAGGAACGCCGAACACCATGAAATATCGACGCGGAATGAAGGGGATCTGGCGTTCAAACTCCCCGACGGTGAGATTTCCGCGCATGTCTGGGATCACCGGGAAGTGGAAGATCTGGACACCCTTGACCGGCGTGTCTTCCGTCAGCGTGCCCTTGCGTGCGAAGGCGACGGGGGCGGACAGGCCTGCCACAGTGTTTGCGTAGCCCACGATGGAGGCCGGACTTCCCTCGACCACTGCGGCGGGCGGCACCGACCTCGAGACAACGGAACCAGCGCTGATCACGCAGTTGGCTCCAATCGTCAAGCCCGGCAGCACGGTCGAGTGCGCACCGACTACCACGTCCCGCTCAACCAGGGTGCCACGGCCGTCTGCGTCGACGTCCACGAAGGCAGTCAGGGGCCCGATGACGGTGCCGGGTGCGATCCTCGTCCGGGTGCCGATGTAGGCAGACACACCTATTTTGCACCCGGCGCCGATGATCGCCTCCGGACCGATCCATGCGCCCGCCCCTACTTCGCAATCGGCGGCTACTGTTGCGCTCGGGTGGATTCGCGCGGTGGGATCGATGTAGGTGCTGGAACGCTCGAACGCTGGCATGAGGGTACGGTGGTTCTGGAATGGCCTCGAGGCCGAACCGGCAGGGCAACACGCTTGTGTCGGCGGACTTCCAGTGTGGCGCCTGCGGCGCGTTGCAATCAGGCGAGGACGTGGATGGTCCTGCAGGCAGTTCCAAATTCTAAGGGATCGTGGAAGCTTTTTTGTGCCGCAACTGGCGCGAAAAGGGTGGAGGGGGTGAGGAATGAGGTAAAGAGGATAATCAGCCAATGACCTCCATCTCTTCGGACGCGAATCTCCAACCTCTGCAACTTGGCGCCACCGACGTCGTCGCATTGCCACCCATAGTGGAGTTTTCCACGCTCGGGCTGGCGCCGGTCCTTCAGAAGGCGGTTGCCGAATCCGGCTACACCCAGTGCACCCCCATCCAGGCCAAGGCGATCCCGATCGTCCTCGCCGGCCGCGACGTGATGGGTGCCGCCCAGACCGGCACCGGCAAGACCGCCGCGTTCTCGCTGCCGCTGTTGCACAAGATGCTGAAGCACGAGAACGCCAGCATGTCGCCGGCACGCCACCCGGTGCGGGCCCTGGTGCTGGCACCCACGCGCGAACTGGCCGACCAGGTCGCGAAGAACATCAAGACGTATTCGAAACACACCAAGCTGCGCGCGGCGGTCGTCTTCGGCGGCATCGACATGAAGCCGCAGACGCTCGAACTGAAGGCCGGCGTCGAGGTGCTGATCGCCACGCCGGGCCGCCTGCTCGACCACATCGAGGCGAAGAACGCGGTGCTGAACCACGTCGAGTACGTGGTGCTCGACGAAGCCGACCGCATGCTCGACATCGGCTTCCTGCCCGACCTGCAGCGCATCCTGAGCTACCTGCCGAAGCAGCGCCAGACGCTGTTGTTCTCGGCCACCTTCTCGACCGAGATCAAGAAGCTGGCCGAAAGCTACCTGCAGGATCCGATCCTCGTCGAAGTGGCCCGGCCGAACGCCACCGCGTCGACGGTGGAGCAGCGCTTCTACAGCGTGTCGTCCGACGACAAGCGCGCCGCCATCCGCAAGATCCTGGTCGAGCGCGAGCTGAAGCAGGCGATCGTGTTCGTCAACTCCAAGCTCGGCTGCGCGCGCCTTGCTCGCTCGCTCGAACGCGAAGGACTCAAGACCAACGCGCTGCATGGCGACAAGTCGCAGGACGAGCGCCTGAAGGCGCTCGAGGCCTTCAAGCGCGGCGAAGTCGACGTGCTGGTCTGCACCGACGTGGCGGCCCGCGGCCTCGACATCGCCGACCTGCCTGCCGTGTTCAATTTCGACGTGCCGTTCAACGCCGAGGACTACGTGCACCGCATCGGCCGCACCGGGCGTGCCGGCGCCTCCGGCCTGGCGGTGACGCTGGTCACCCGCGACGACACCCGCCTGGTGTCCGACATCGAGAAGCTGATCAAGAAGAAGATCGAGATCGAGCCGATCGAGTTGGACGATGCGCGCCCGCGCGTGGCCGAGCGTGCCGAGCGGCCGCGCCGCAGCTGGGACGATGCGCCGGCCGAATCCCGCGAGCCGCGTGACGCCCGACCGCAGCGCAGCCATGCGCCGCCGCGCCCATCCGCCGATCCGTTCTTCGACAAGCCCTACGAGCCCAGTGCCACCGGGGAGCCGGCCTGGGAGAGCAAGGCCGCAGCCGTACCGGCCGCCGGCGGGCGGCTGTCGCCCAACATCAAGCCGAAAAAGAAGGTCGCGGCGCTGTTCGGTGCCAAGGTCGCGCCGCCGCCTCAGGCCTGACGGTCGATCGGTCGGCAGATCACCCGGCCAGCATCGAGAACACCGCCGGCACGTCGCTCGGCAACTCGGCCGGCTGGCTGCGCCAGCGGGCAATGGTGTCGCTGCGCGTCCACGCCCCGGCCAGCGTCAGCCCGCAGCTGACCGACAGGCGGGTGTCCGGGTTCAGCGCACCAAGCAGGGCGGCCAGCAACGAGGCATTGCGATACGGCGTCTCGATCATCAGCTGGGTCTGGCGCAATTTGCGCGACACCGATTCCAGCTCGCGCAAGCGGGCCGTGCGCTGCATCGCGTCGACCGGCACATAGCCGACGAACGCGAAGCTCTGCCCGTTCAGCCCGCTGGCGCCGAGCGCCATCAGCAGCGAACTCGGGCCCGACAACGGCACGACGCGGATCGACAACGCATGCGCTGCGCGCACCAGGTCCGAGCCCGGGTCGGCGATGGCCGGCAGCCCGGCCTCGGAGATCAGCCCGATGTCGCGTCCGGCGACGGCGGGTGCGAGCAGGGGTTTCAGGTCGGGCGGTGCACCGGTGTCGCGGCCCTTGGGCGACCGCGGCAATTCGACGATCGAGATCTCCTGCAGCGCGCGCGCGAGCGGCTCGACCGCATCCACCCGCTTCAGGAACGCGCGCGTCGTCTTGGCGTTCTCGGCGACCCAGTGGCCCAGGCCCGCGGCGGTGCGCAGCACCCCGCCGGGCAGCACCTCGCGCAGGTCGCTGTCGGCCGAGACGCCGAAGTCGAGCGTGTTCGGTACCAGGAAAAGCTGGCCGGGCGTCGTCATCGATCAGGCCGCGAGCGGGTCGATGCCGGCCTGGCGCAGCAACTCGGCAGTGCGGATCAGCGGCAGACCGATCAATGCCGTCGGATCGTCGGACTCGATCGCGGTCAGCAGCGCGATGCCGAGGCCTTCCGACTTGGCGCTGCCGGCGCAGTCGTACGGCTGCTCGGCGCGCAGGTAATGCTCGATCTCGCCATCCGACAGCTCGCGAAAGCGCACCCGCACCGGCACCAGTGCCGAGGCCTCGAAACGGGTCTGCAGGCACACCACGGCGACAGCGGTCTGGAACACGATCGACTTGCCGCGCATCGAGCGCAGCTGGGCGACTGCGCGCTCGTGGTTGCCGGGCTTGCCGACCGGCGTGCCGTCGAGGTCGGCGACCTGGTCGGAGCCGATCACGACCGCGTCCGGCGCCTGCGCCGCGACCGCGTGGGCCTTCGCGAGGGCCAGCCGCAAGGCCAGCACGGCCGGTGCTTCGCCGTCCCGCGGCGTTTCATCGACCTCGGGCGAGCGGACCTCGAACGGCAGGCGCAGCCGTTGGAGGAGCTCTCGCCGGTAGCGCGAGGTGGAACCGAGGATCAGCGAGGGACGTGGGGTCATGGCGAGGATTCTCCCATCGCGCGCGCTCGTACACTGGACGGATGAAGTCCCGCGTCAATGATCCCCGCCGCCTGGAAGTCGAGGCCTTCGCCCAGGAATCCGTCCGCCTCGAAGGCCGCTGGCCGCAAGACGAGCTGGTGCGCCTGAAGCAGAGCGCGCTGCCTGAAAGCCGTGCCGATGTCACCTGGGTGGCCCAGGGCGAGCGTCGCGTGGCGCCCGGAGGTGCCGCCGAGACCTGGCTGCATCTGACGGCCGAAACCACCGTGACCTTGCAGTGCCAGCGCTGCCTGTCGGCGATGACCGCGCCGCTGGCCATCGACAGTTCGTTCCAGTTCGTGGCCGGCGAAGACGCGGCTGCGGCGCTCGACGCCGACAGCGAGCACGACGTGCTGGCGCTGACCCGCGAGCTGGACCTGCTGACGCTGGTGGAAGACGAGCTGCTGCTGGCGCTGCCGATCGTGCCGCGCCACGCGCACTGCCCGCAGCCGCTGGAGGTGCCGGTGTCCGACGAAGAGGTGGCGGCCGAGAAGGAGGCCCATCCGTTCGCCGCGCTGGCCGCCCTGAAGCGCGGCCAGCTGCCCAATTGATCCGGGGCTGAGAGGCCATGCTAGAATCGCAGGCTTTTTCGTCAAAGCGTTGATTGCGTCCCCGGAAGATCCTGGGGGGCTTCAGCGCCATCCGCCTGGCTCCTGAGAGGGTGTGGGGATGTTTACCGAGACCTGCAAGGGCCTCAGGCTCAAGGAGAAATTTCATGGCCGTTCAGCAAAACAAGAAGTCGCCCTCGAAGCGCGGTATGCACCGTGCGCACAATGCCCTGACCAACCCGGGCACGGCGATCGAGCAGACCACCGGTGAAACGCACCTGCGTCACCACATCAGCCCCACCGGTTTCTACCGTGGGCGCAAGGTCCTGAAGACCAAGGCTGACGCCTGAGTCGCTTGTCGCGCAGTTCCGCCTGTTCGCGCACCGTCGCGGTCAAGGCAAGATGCGTGAAACCTGCGAGACCTTGCACCGACCCGGCCTGCGGCCCGACGCAGTGCCGGGCGTTTGTCTTTCTGGTGGTGGCTGCTTCGGTGGTCGCTGCCTGAGTCCGCTGCCGTACCTTTCGCCGCCGCTCCTGTGTCCATGAACCCGATGTCGCCGCCCGCCGCGACCGATGTCATCCGCCTGTCCATCGACTGCATGGGCGGCGATCACGGTCCTTCCGTCACGCTGCCCGCCTGCCGTGCCTTTCTCGCCGCCCACCCGCTGGCCGAGGTGGTGCTGGTCGGTCGTGCCGAGGTCCTGGCGCCGGCGGCCGGCTGGGAGCGCTGCCATGTCGTGGTGGCGACCGAGGTCGTCGAGATGGACGACGCGGTCGAGGTGGCGCTGCGCCGCAAGAAGGATTCGTCGCTGCGCGTCGCGTTGACGCAGCTCAAGTCCGCTGCCGACGGCCAGGCGCCGCGCGCCCATGCCTGCGTGTCCGCCGGCAACACCGGTGCGCTGATGGCCGTCGCGCGCTACCTGCTGAAGACGCTCGAGGGCATCGACCGCCCGGCCATCGCCGCGGTGATGCCCAACCAGAAAGACGGCTACACGACCGTGCTCGATCTCGGTGCCAACGTGGACTGCAGCGCCGAGCACCTGCTGCAGTTCGCAGTGATGGGCAGCGCGCTGGTCGCGGCGGTCGACGGCAAGGAAAACCCGAGCGTCGGCCTGCTGAACATCGGCGAGGAAGTCATCAAGGGCAACGAGACGATCAAGCGCGCCGGCGAGCTGCTCCGCGCCGCGGCCGAGGGCGGCCACGTCAACTTCCACGGCAACGTCGAAGGCAACGACATCTTCAAGGGCACGACCGACATCGTCGTCTGCGACGGCTTCGTCGGCAACGTCGCGCTGAAGACCGCCGAAGGCCTTGCGTCGATGCTGTCGAACTTCATCAAGCAGGAATTCACGCGCAACATCTTCACGAAGATGGCCGCGCTGGTGGCGCTGCCGGTGTTGAACCACTTCAAGCACCGCGTCGACCACCGCCGCTACAGCGGCGGCGCGCTGCTCGGCCTGCGCGGCCTGGTGTTCAAGGCGCACGGGTCGTCCGATGCCTATGCGTTCGAGCAGGCCTTGAATCGGGCTTATGATGCGGCCCGCAATCACTTGCTGGATCGGGTGCACGACCGGATTCGCGATTCGCTGCATGCCTTGCCCACCCCTGCAAGTGCAGGCGGTGCAACGCCCGACGGTGCCGCCCTCGCTGCATGACCCAACCTTCTGCGACCCGCTATTCGCGCATCACCGGCACCGGCAGTTACCTGCCGCCGAAGCGCCTGACCAACGAAGCCCTGGCCCTTGAACTGGCCGCCAAGGGTGTCGAGACTTCCGATGAGTGGATCGTCGCGCGCACCGGCATCCGTGCGCGCCACTTCGCCGAGCCCGATGTGCCCTGCAGCGACCTGGCCCTGCCGGCCGCGCGGCATGCGCTCGAGGCGGCCGGCATCGCCGCGTCGCAGATCGACCTGATCATCGTCGCGACCTCGACGCCCGACATGGTCTTCCCGTCGACCGCCACCATCGTGCAGCGCAAGCTCGGCATCGCCGGCTGTGCGGCCTTCGACGTGCAGGCGGTGTGCTCCGGCTTCGTCTATGCGCTGACCGTGGCCGACTCGATGATCCGCACCGGGGCAGCCAGCAAG
Organism: Rhizobacter sp. Root1238; assembly: GCF_001425825.1. Taxonomy (GTDB): domain Bacteria; phylum Pseudomonadota; class Gammaproteobacteria; order Burkholderiales; family Burkholderiaceae_C; genus Rhizobacter. The sequence continues at coordinate 166,613 of NZ_LMDM01000034.1, read as the reverse complement.
GCGCTGGTGATCGGCGCCGAGATCTTCTCGCGCCTGCTCGATTTCAACGACCGCACCACCTGCGTGCTTTTCGGAGACGGCGCCGGCGCCGTGGTGCTGGAGGCGAGCGACACGCCCGGCATCCTCGCGAGCGAGCTGCATGCCGATGGCCGCCATGCCGACATCCTCTGCACGCCCGGCACCGTGTCCGGCGGCAAGATCACCGGCGACCCGCTGCTGAAGATGGACGGCCCGGCCGTCTTCAAGCTCGCCGTCGGCGTGCTCGAAGACGTGGCGCGCTCGGTGCTCGCGAAGGCCGGGCGCACCGATGCCGACATCGACTGGCTGATTCCGCACCAGGCCAACATCCGCATCATGCAGGGCACGGCCAAGAAGCTGAAGCTGCCGCTGGACAAGCTGATCGCAACGGTGGACGAACACGGCAACACGTCCGCCGCCTCGATCCCGCTGGCACTCGACGTCGCGGTGCGCGCCGGCACGGTGAAACGCGGCGACACCGTGATGCTCGAGGGCGTCGGCGGCGGGTTCACCTGGGGCGCGGTGCTGTTCGACTACTGAGCACGCGCCCAGCAACCGTCCGCGATCTGTCCAGTTTTCTCTGCATTGCCGCGACTACAAGGCGCTGACATGACTTCGTTCGCATTCGTCTTTCCCGGCCAGGGTTCACAAGCCGTCGGCATGCTCGACGCCTGGGGCGGCCACGCCGCCGTGCGCGACACGCTGGCCGAAGCGTCGAACGCCCTCGGCGTTGATGTGGGCCAGCTGATCCACGCCGGCCCGAAGGAATCGCTCGACCTGACCGAGAACACCCAGCCGGTGATGCTGACCGCCGGCGTCGCCTGCCTGCGGGCCTGGCTCGCCGAGACCGGGCTGCAACCTGCGGCGGTGGCGGGTCATTCGCTGGGCGAGTACGCGGCGCTGGTCGCGGCCGGCGTCATCGGCCTGTCCGATGCGTTGCCGCTGGTGCGCTTTCGTGCGCAGGCCATGCAGCAGGCGGTGCCGGTCGGTGCCGGCGGCATGGCGGCCATCCTCGGGCTCGATGCCGATGTCGTGCGCGCCGGCTGCGCCGAAGCCGCGGCGGCGTCCGGCGAGATCGTCGAGGCCGCCAATTTCAACGACCCGAAGCAGACCGTGATCGCCGGCACCAAGGCCGGCGTCGAATTCGCGTGCAGCCTGCTGAAGGACAAGGGCGCGAAGCGCGCGCTGCCGTTGTCGGTGTCGGCGCCGTTCCATTCGAGCCTGATGCGCCCGGCTGCCGAGCAGCTGAAGGCGCGGCTGGACGGCCTGGTGCTGAACGCGCCGCGCATCCCGCTCGTCAACAACATCGACGTCGCGGTGCAGGACGATCCCGCTGCCATCCGCGACGCGCTGGTGCGCCAGGCCTTCGGCCCGGTGCGCTGGGTCGAGGTGGTGCAGGCGATCCGTGCGCGCGGCATCCGCCACATCTTCGAGTGCGGGCCGGGCAAGGTCCTGGCCAGCACGATCCGCCGCATCGACGCCGATGCGGTCACGGCCGCGATCCACGATCCGGCCACGCTGCTGGAAGCGAAAGGCCTGTTGGCATGAGTGATTCCCAGAACGCATCGGCGCTGGCCGGGCAGGTTGCGCTGGTGACCGGCGCCTCGCGCGGCATCGGCCGTGCCATCGCGCTGGCGCTGGCAGCCCAGGGCGCCAAGGTCATCGGCACCGCGACGACGCCGGCCGGTGCCGACGCGATCGGCGCGGCACTGTCGGCCTTTCCCGGCAGCCGCGGCCTGTGCCTGAACGTCAACGACGGCCCCGGCATCGAAGCGGCGATCGACGCCATCCTCAAGGAGCACGGCGGCCTGCAGATCCTCGTCAACAACGCCGGCATCACGCGCGACACCTTGTCGATGCGCATGAAAGACGACGACTGGGATGCGGTGATCGACACCAACCTGAAGGCGGTGTTCCGCGTCAGCCGGGCGGTGATCCGCCCGATGATGAAGCAGCGCTTCGGCCGCATCATCAACATCACCTCGGTCGTCGGCGCGAGCGGCAATGCCGGCCAGGCCAACTACGCGGCCTCGAAGGCCGGCGTCGCCGGCATGACGCGTGCGCTGGCGCGCGAGCTCGGCAGCCGCGGCATCACCGTCAACTGTGTCGCGCCGGGCTTCATCCAGACCGACATGACGAGCGAACTCTCCGAACAGCAGACCACCGCGCTGATGGCGCAGATTCCGCTGGGTCGACTCGGCCAGGCGAGCGACATCGCGCACGCGGTGAGCTTCCTGGCATCGACCCACGCCGGCTACATCACCGGCGCGGAGTTGCACGTCAATGGCGGCATGTTCATGAATTGACGCCAACGACGCCGAACGGCGTCGAACGCATCGACCTCGAACCACCTACCGACCGGAAGGCCCCGACCGGAACCTGGTTTGCAGCGTGATGGCCTGACTTAGAGCCGACACCCTGCAAGCCTTAGAATCTCGGGCTGTTTCAGCAAACCCTCTTGGAGGAGTCATGAGCGATATCGAAGCACGTGTGAAGAAAATCATCGCGGAACAACTGGGCGTTCCGGAAGCCGATGTGTCCAACGAGAAGGCTTTCGTGGCAGACCTGGGCGCTGATTCGCTCGACACCGTGGAACTGGTGATGGCCCTCGAAGACGAGTTCGGCATCGAGATCCCCGACGAAGAAGCCGAGAAGATCACCACCGTGCAGCTGGCGATCGACTACGCCGTCAAGCACCAGAAGGCCTGAGCCTTCGTTCCCAACTGAGCAGCATCGCATGAGCCGTCGCCGCGTCGTCATCACCGGGCTCGGCCTCATCAGTCCCGTGGGCAACACGGTCGCTGAGGGGTGGGCCAACATCGTGGCCGGGCGCTCCGGCATCGCGACCATCACCAAGTTCGATGCGTCGCCGTTCGCCTGCCATTTCGCGGGCGAAGTGAAGGGCTTCAAGGTGGAGGATTACTTCCCCGCCAAGGAAGCCCGGCACATGGACACCTTCATCCACTACGGCCTGGCTGCATCGATGCAGGCGGTGAAGGATGCCGGGTTGCCCACCGGCGACGCTCTGAGCGAAGACGAGGCCGAGCGCATCGGCTGCCTGGTGGGCTCGGGCATCGGCGGCCTGCCGATGATCGAGGAGACGCATGCCGAGCTGGTCGAACGCGGTCCGCGCCGCGTGTCGCCGTTCTTCGTGCCGGCGTCGATCATCAACATGATCTCGGGCCATGTGTCGATCAAGTTCGGTTTCCAGGGACCGAACCTCGCGATCGTCACGGCCTGCACCACCGGCCTGCACTGCATCGGCGAAGCCGGTCGCCTGATCGAGTACGGCGATGCCGACGTGATGATCGCCGGCGGGGCCGAATCGACGGTGTCGCCGCTGGGCATCGGCGGGTTCGCGGCAGCGCGCGCGCTGTCCACGCGCAACGACGATCCGGCCACCGCCTCGCGTCCCTGGGACAAGGACCGCGACGGCTTCGTGCTCGGCGAAGGCGCCGGCGTCGTGGTGCTCGAGGAATACGAACACGCGAAGAAGCGCGGCGCGAAGATCTATGCGGAGCTGGTCGGCTTCGGCATGGGTGCGGATGCCTTCCACATGACGGCGCCGAGCGTCGACGGGCCCAAGCGCTCGATGAAGGCGGCGCTGCGCAATGCCGGCCTCAATGCCGACCAGGTGCAGTACCTGAACGCGCACGGCACGTCCACGCCGCTCGGCGACCTGAACGAGAGCAACGCCATCAAGCTGGCCTACGGCGACCATGCGAAGAAGCTGGTCGTCAGCTCGACCAAGTCGATGACCGGCCACCTGCTGGGCGGCGCCGGCGGCATCGAGTCGGTGTTCACGACGCTCGCGCTGCACCACCAGGTGGCGCCGCCGACGATCAACATCTTCAACCAGGATCCCGAGTGCGACCTGGACTACTGCGCCAACACCGCGCGCGACATGAAGATGGAGTACGCGGTGAAGAACAACTTCGGTTTCGGCGGCACCAACGGCACCTTGGTCTTCAAGCGCGTCTGACCGGCCCGATCCGCGCCCGGCATGCACGCGCCAGCCGAGTTCCAGCTCACCGTGTCCCGCTTCGGCGCCTGGCGCGGCGGCCTCGCCGTGTCGGGCTTGCTCGTCTGGAGCAGTGCAATCGCGTGGTGGACGACCACCGAGCGGCCGCTGTCGTCGGTGGCATGCGGTTTCCTGCTGCTGGCCTGCGTGGCGGCCACCGCATCGTTGATGTCCCTTGCCCGGGTGCCGGGTTTCGTGCTGCGCTGGGACGGCGGGCAATGGCATCTGGGCTGGGCCGCCGGAGAGCCTTCGACCGGGTCGCTGCAGGTGGCCATCGATGGCGGCCGCTGGCTGCTGCTGAAGTTCGTGCCGGATCGCAAGGCGCACCGCTGGCCGGCCTCGCACTGGCTGCCGGTACAGCGCCCGGGGCTCGAGCACGACTGGCACCGCCTGCGCAGCACCCTGTTCACCGCACGGCCGACGGCGATGCCTGAGGCCTTCGGCCAGGACAGCCGGCCATGAGCATGACCACGCCGGATGCCGACGCCCCGTTGATCGAGCGCATCAAGCGCGGCGACGTCAAGGCGTTCGAGATGCTGGTCGTCAAGTACCAGCGCCGCATCGAACGGCTGATCGGCCGAATGGTGCGCGACACCGACCTGGTGCAGGACATCGCCCAGGAGACCTTCATCCGCGCTTACCGGGCGATCCCGCAGTTCCGCGGCGAGAGCGCGTTCTACACCTGGCTGTACCGGATCGCGGTCAATGCCGCGAAGAAGGCGCTGGTCGAGATGAAGCGCGACCCGATCGTGACGGAATCCGCACGCGCTTCGCGGGACGAGGACGACGAAACTTCCCGGGTCGAAAATGAACTAACGAACGGCGAAACGCCCGAAGCGCTGCTGGCCTCGAAAGAAATCGCGGCGACAGTGAACGCTTCGATCGATGCGCTGTCTGAAGATCTTCGCCAGGCGATCACGCTGCGCGAAATCGAGGGCCTGAGCTACGAAGAGATCGCCGAAGTGATGAATTGCCCGATCGGCACCGTCAGATCGCGCATTTTCCGTGCGCGCGAGGCGATTGCGCTGAAACTGCGTCCGTTGCTGGACACCCGGGAAGGCGAGCGCTGGTGAGGCGGTCGGGTCGCGTGCTGAACATGAATGCTGGAGCTGGAAATGTCACAGTCGTCTGAAGGCAGTGCGTCGATGGAGGGCCTGTCGGCCCTGGTCGACGGGGAACTCGGATCCGACGCGGGCGCGCGCGCGTGCGCGCAATGGCGAGAGGATCCGCAAGCACGCGCCCAGTGGCATGCCTACGCCTTGATCGGCGACGTGATGCGGTCCGAAGACCTGGCGTCGCCGGTCGACCGCGACTGTGCCTTCCTCGCCCGGCTGCGTGCGCGCCTGGCCGACGAGCCGGTGGTGCTGGCTCCGGCCGAGTTGCCGGCACCCGTCGAACTGCCTGCGGTCGCGGCGGTGGCGGCTGGAGGCTCGCGCCGCGGCTGGCGCACACCGGTGGCGGTGGCCGCCGGGTTCGTCGTGGTGGCCGGCGCGCTGGTCGCCACCTCGGTGCCCGGTTCGCTGCCCTTCGGTGGCAGCCCGGCGACTGTCGCGCAATCGGGTGCCGCATCCGCGGTCGCGATGGTGCCGTCGCCGCTGCGCGCGGTCAGCGTCGCGCAGGACACCGAGCCGGTGCGGCTGAACGGGCAGCTGATCCGCGATGCACGCCTCGACGAATACCTGTCGGTGCATAAAAAGTTCGGCGGCAGTTCCGCCCCGGGCGTGCCGTCGGGCTTCCTGCGCAACGCCGCAGCCGAAGCGCCCGCCCGCTGACACGGATCCACCGACCCATGCTGCTGCGCCTGTCCGCGTTGATGGTGAGTTGTGCGTTCGTCGCCTTTGCCCCGGCCAGCCGGGCGCAGGGCGCGCTGGTCGGGGGCGACCCGCTGGTCGAGGCGCGCGAAACCCAGGCCTGGCTGACCCGCATCACCGACGCGGCGAACAAGCGCAACTTCCAGGGCACGGTGGTGGTCAGCGCGGGCGGCACGGTGGCGAGTTCGCGCATCGCGCATTTCTGCGATGGCCGCAACCAGTACGAGCGCATCGACTCGCTCGAAGGCCAGATGCGCAACGTGCTGCGCCAGAACGACGTCGTCCACACGGTGTGGCCGCAAAGCCGCGTCGCGATGGTCGAGCAGCGCGATTCGATGAGCTCGTTCCCGGCGTTGCTGCAGGCCGGTGCACAGCACGTGACCGACTTCTACGAACTCAAGCCGATGGGCGTCGAGCGCGTCGCCGGTCACGAGGCCAACGTACTGCAGCTGCGCGCCAAGGATGCGCATCGCTTCGGCTACCGCCTGTGGGCCGAGAAGAACACCGGCCTGCTGCTGCGCACCGAGGTGCTGGGCGAACAAGCCGAGGTGCTGGAGTCGTCGGCGTTCTCCGACGTCAGCATCAACGTCAAGCCGCAGGCGGAACTGATCACGCAGCCGCTGCGCAAGCTCGACGGCTACCGCATCGTGCGGCCGCCCGTCACGCCGGCCAAGCTCGAATCCGAGGGCTGGTCGCTGAACCATGGCATTCCCGGCTTCACGCAGGTCAGCTGCGTCAAGCGGCCGTTCGACGGTGCGCTGCGGATCCGCGGCGCGACCGAGCCGGTGCTGCAGGCGGTCTATTCCGATGGGCTGACCTTCGTGTCGGTCTTCATCGAGCCCTACAACGCCGAACGGCACCAGCGTCCGATGTCGACCCTGATCGGTGCGACCCAGACGATGATGCGCCGCCATGGCGACTGGTGGGTGACCGTGATGGGTGACGTGCCGACCGCGACGCTGCGTGCGTTCGCGGCGGGGCTGGAACGCAAGAAGTAGCCTGCCGGCGTGCGGCTGCACGCGCGGCCCTGTGGGTGTATCGAGGGAGTGCTCGGCATGCAAGCTGTGATCGATCAACGCCGGTGTGCACCGGAGAACGCGCTGCGGATGCGTGTGGCGGCGGTCGGGCTGGGCGCGATCTTCTGGCTGGTGCCACCGGTCGGTGCGCAAACCCCGGTGCAGGCCCCGATGCAGGCACAACCCCCCGCGCAGACGCAGCTGCTGCCCGACTTTGCTGACCTGGTCGAGCGCGCCAGCCCGGCGGTCGTCAACATCCGCACCACCGAGCGCGCGACCGATTCGCCGCGCGGGCCGTTCCGCCGTCGCGCACCGGCCGTGCCGCAGCAGCCCGGCGACGAGGTGCCGCGCGGCGAAGGCTCCGGCTTCATCCTCAGCGCCGACGGCTACGTGATGACCAACGCGCATGTGGTCGATGGCGCGACCGAGGTCTACGTCACGCTGACCGACAAGCGCGAGTTCAAGGCGAAGATCATCGGCGCCGACGAGCGCACCGATGTCGCGCTGGTGAAGATCGACGCCACCGGGTTGCCGTCGCTGAAGATCGGCGATGCGGGACGGCTGCGCGTCGGCGAATGGGTGCTCGCGATCGGCTCGCCGTTCGGGCTCGAGAGCACCGTGACTGCCGGCATCGTCAGCGCCAAGCAGCGCGAGACCGGCTCCGATGTGCCGTTCATCCAGACGGATGTGGCGGTGAACCCGGGCAACTCCGGCGGGCCGCTGCTGAACATCCGCGGCGAGGCGGTCGGCATCAATTCGCAGATCCTCAGCCCGATCGGCAGCTTCGTCGGCATCTCGTTCGCGATCCCGATCGACGAGGCGATGCGGGTGGCCGACCAGTTGAAGGCCACCGGCCGTGTCGTGCGGGGTTACCTCGGCATCCAGCCGATCGACGTGCCGCGTGAACTGGCCGAGGAGTACGGGCTCGCGAAAGGCAAGGCCAAGGGCGCGTTCGTGCGCCAGGTCGTCAGCGGCACGCCGGCCGACAAGGCGGGCATCCAGCCGGGCGATGTCGTGATCAGCGTCAACGGCAAGCCGGTCGATGGTGCCGTCGACCTGCGGCGCACGCTGGGCGCGCTGAAGCCAGGCAGCGCGATCACGCTGCAATGCAACCGGCGCGGCAAGCTGCTCGATTTCAAGGCGAGCCTCGCCGAATTGAATCCGCAGGTCGCTGCTGCGGCGACCGAGCGGCCGGAGGCGCCGGTCGAGCCGCGCGCAGCCGGTGCCGCGAAGGTCTGGGGCTTGAGCGTCGCGAACCTCACCGATGCGGAGCGCCAGTCGCTGCGCGGTGCGAACGGCGTGCGCGTGAGCGCGGTGACCGGCGGTGCCGAGGCGGCTGGTCTGAAGGCCGGCGATGTGATCGTCGCGGTCGGCACGGCCGATGTCACCGACGTGAAGCAGTTCGAGGCCGTGGTGTCCAAGCTCGACAAGAACAAGTCGCTGCCGGTCACGGTGCTGCGTGGCGACTGGGCGCAGTTCCTGAGGATTCCGGTGCTGAAGTGACGGGCGGGATATCCGACTGCCGGCGCGGGGATTGCCTTGCTTCTTCCGCAATGTGGGATCTGCGGCAAGAACTTCCGGCAAGACAAATTTGAGGCGATCGTCAAAAAGTGAGTGTGCGCACGCATCATCCGGTTGAAGGGCGCTAATTCAGCGTGCTTTTGGCTACAATTCGACCCTCGCGTCTCGGCTTTATTGCCAATCCGGTCAACGAGTGGTGGCGTCTGAAACTATCCCCAAGCTACCCACAAGGCTTTGTGGATAAGTTGTGGAAAGATTTTGCTGTTGGAGACCTGCAACGACAAGAAATCAAGCAACGGCGCGGTTTCCGGCGGGGTGCTTTTGGCTACAATGAAGGCCCAACAAGCAGTTGCCATACGTTTTGTTGGAAGGCGCGTCAGTTCTTCGACGTGCCTTTTTTTTGTTCACGGCCCGGGTCTTCGACCCATCATGTCGAGCGTGCGTGTCACGCGACAACGCGCACGTCATGAGCCATCAACGCAGCGGCGCAGCCGTTGCAGCGTCGAACAGCGGCGCAGCGGAATCGTTCAATGGATCACATCCGAAATTTTTCCATCATTGCCCACATCGACCACGGCAAGTCGACGCTGGCCGACCGGCTGATCCAGCGTTGCGGCGGGCTGAGCGATCGCGAGATGGAAGCGCAGGTGCTGGACTCGATGGACATCGAGCGCGAGCGCGGCATCACGATCAAGGCGCAGACCGCCGCGCTCACGTACCAGGCGCGCAACGGCCAGACCTACCAGCTCAACCTGATCGACACGCCGGGGCACGTCGACTTCTCGTATGAAGTGAGCCGCTCGCTGTCGGCCTGCGAAGGCGCGCTGCTGGTGGTCGACGCGAGCCAGGGCGTCGAGGCTCAGACGGTCGCCAACTGCTACACCGCGATCGAACTCGGCGTGCACGTGATCCCGGTGCTGAACAAGATGGACCTGCCGCAGGCCGATCCGCAGCGCGCGAAGGACGAGATCGAGGACGTGATCGGCATCGATGCGACCGACGCGATCCCGTGCAGCGCCAAGACCGGCGAGGGCATCGACGACATCCTCGAGGCGGTGATCACCCGCATGCCGCCGCCGCAAGGCAACCCCGACGCGCCGCTGCGCGCGATGATCATCGACTCGTGGTTCGACAACTACGTCGGCGTCGTGATGCTGGTGCGCGTGGTCGACGGCGAGCTGAAGAAGGGCGAGCGCTTCAAGATGATGGCCACCGAGGCGGCCTACGCCGCCGAGCAACTGGGGGTCTTCACGCCCAAGTCGCTGTCGCGCGATGCGCTGCGCGCCGGCGAGGTCGGCTTCGTGATCGCCGGCATCAAGGAACTGCAGGCGGCGAAGGTCGGCGACACCATCACGCTCGAGAAGAAGCTGCCGAACAACGCCGGGCCGGCCAGCCAGGCCTTGCCCGGCTTCAAGGAAATCCAGCCGCAGGTGTTCGCGGGCCTCTACCCGACCGAAGCCAGCGAGTACGACCAGTTGCGCGATGCGCTCGAGAAGCTGAAGCTGAACGATTCGTCGCTGCGCTACGAGCCCGAGGTGAGCCAGGCGCTCGGCTTCGGCTTCCGTTGCGGCTTCCTCGGGCTGCTGCACATGGAGATCGTCCAGGAGCGGCTCGAGCGCGAGTTCGACCAGGACCTCATCACCACCGCGCCGAGCGTCGTCTACGAGGTCGAGCTGGGCGACAAGACCGTGATCCAGGTCGAGAACCCGTCGAAGATGCCCGACCTCGGCCGCATCAACGAGATCCGCGAGCCGATCGTGACGGTGCACCTCTACATGCCGCAGGACTACGTCGGCCCGGTGATGACGCTGGCCAACCTGAAGCGCGGCAACCAGATCAACATGGCGTACCACGGCCGCCAGGTCATGCTGACCTATGAAATGCCGCTGGCCGAGATCGTGCTGGACTTCTTCGACAAGCTGAAGTCGGTGTCGCGCGGCTACGCGTCGATGGACTACGAGTTCAAGGAGTACCGGGCGGCCGACGTCGTCAAGGTCGACATCCTGCTCAACGGCGACAAGGTCGACGCGCTGTCGATCATCGTGCACCGCACCCAGAGCGCGTACCGCAGCCGTGCGGTGGTGGCCAAGATGCGCGAGCTGATCTCCCGTCAGATGTACGACGTGGCGATCCAGGCCGCCATCGGGGCCAACATCATTGCGCGTGAGACAATCAAGGCGCTGCGAAAGAACGTTCTCGCCAAGTGTTATGGCGGCGACGTCTCGCGCAAGCGCAAGCTTCTCGAAAAACAAAAGGCCGGCAAGAAACGCATGAAGCAGATCGGCTCCGTCGAGGTGCCCCAGGAAGCGTTTCTCGCCATCCTCCAAGTGGACGATTGATGGGCTCACTGATGGGTTCTCTGACCGGCGTGCTCTACGGCGCCCTGGTGGTGTATCTGGGCGGCTGGTACCTCGGCAAGTGGACGGGCAACTTCTCGCTGCTGCTGTTCATCCTGACGGTCGCGACGCTGGCCTACTGGCTGGCCGAGCGCTTCCACTTCGCGCCGCGCCGCGCGGCGGCGGCCGCCACGCTCGATCGCCAGGATGCCGAACGTCGCGAGCGGCTGGCCGCGCAGGGCATCGCGAAGGTCGACGACAACGTCGCCCAGGCGCGCGACACCTTGCTGATGCAGCCGTGGTGGCTCGACTGGACCGCCGGGCTGTTCCCGGTGATCCTCGTCGTGTTCCTGTTGCGCTCGTTCCTGTTCGAGCCGTTCAAGATCCCGTCGGGTTCGATGGTGCCGACGCTGCTGATCGGTGACCTGATCCTGGTGAACAAGTACCACTACGGCATCCGGCTGCCGGTGATCAACAAGAAGATCATCCAGATCAACGACCCGCAGCGCGGCGACGTGATGGTGTTCCGCTACCCGGCCAACCCGAGCATCGACTACATCAAGCGCGTGGTCGGCGTGCCGGGCGACCAGATCGACTACCTGAACCAGCACCTGTACGTGAACGGCAAGCTCGCCGACACGCAGCCGCTGGAACCGTTCTACGACGAGGATGCCGTGCGTTTCGCGCCGCAATACACCGAGAAGCTCGGCGCGGCCACGCACCGGATCCTGGTCGACACCAAGCTGCCGAGCTCGGCCGCGCCGCTGTTCGAGTTTCCCTTCAAGGAAAACTGCCGCTACAGTGCGGAAGGCGTGCGCTGCAAGGTGCCACCGGGCCAGTACTTCATGATGGGCGACAACCGCGACAATTCGCAGGACTCGCGTTTCTGGGGCTTCGTGCCCGACCAGAACATCGTCGGCAAGGCCTTCTTTGTCTGGATGAATTTCGGCAATCTCAAGCGCGTCGGTTCGTTCAATTGAGTGGGAGCAACAGGTAAATGACGATGGAACTTCGGACGATCGAATCTCGCGGCCAGGCGCGGCAAGCTGTCCACCGGCGCGGGCCGCAACGCGGGGTCACGTTGTTCGGCCTGATGTTCTGGGCCATCCTGATCGGCATCGTCTCGCTCATCGGCCTGAAGGTGCTGCCGACCCTCAACGAGTACTTCACGATCAAGCGCTCGATCGAGAAGATCGCGATGAGCGGTGCCTCCACCGTGCCCGAAATCCGCACCGCCTTCGATCGCCAGAAGGACATCGAGTACTCGATCGTCTCGATCGGCGGCAAGGACCTGGAGATCACGAAGGTCAACGACAAGGTCGTGATCGCCTTCGCCTACAACAAGGAGATCGAGCTGATGGCGCCGGTCTTCCTGCTGCTCAAGTACGAAGGACGCTCGCGGTAAGGGTTCGCCCGACTCGCGCTCTTTCGTCATCAACCGGCTTCGCGCGTGGATGCCCGACTGACCGCCCTGCAGAACCGCCTGGGCTACCGCTTCACCCAGCCGGACCTGCTGACGCGCGCGGTCACGCACCGCAGCTTCGGGGCCGACCACAACGAACGGCTCGAATTCCTCGGCGACGTGGTGCTGAGCCTGGCGATCAGCGACCTGCTGTTCGAGCGCTTCGCCGGCTCCGACGAGGGCGACCTGACCCGCGTGCGGGCGCACCTGGTGCGTGAAGACACCCTGCACAAGGTGGCCGTGCTGATCGGCCTGCCCGAGGTGCTGCGCCTGAGCGAAGGCGAAGCCCGCGGGGGCGGCGCGCAGCGGCCGTCGATCCTCGCCGACGCACTCGAAGCCGTGATCGGTGCCGCCTACCGCGATGGCGGTTTCGAGGCCGCACAGGCGCTGGTGCAGCGGCTGTTCGGCGAAGTCATCGAGACGACCGATCTGGACAACTGGTCGAAAGACGCGAAGACCGAATTGCAGGAGTGGCTGCAGGCGCGCCGCCTGCCGGTGCCGGCCTACCGCATCGTTGCCACCCGCGGGCAGGCGCACGCGCAGACCTTCGAAGTCGAATGTGCCGTCCCGGCCCTCGCCCTGACCGAAACCGGCGAGGGCCGCTCGCGCCGCGCCGCCGAGCAGGAAGCCGCGCGCGGCATGCTGGTCGCGCTGAAGGCGAACGACAAGCCCGGCAGTGCGTTGCGTTCCTGACGCCCCCGACGACCCTCTCCTGGTTCCCCCGCATGATCGACATCCCCGAAACACCTGCCGAAGACGACGGCGACACCGGTACTGGCGATGCCGGCACCGACGACACCGGCCGTGACGAATCCGCTGAGGTCACCACCCGTTGCGGGCTGATCGCGATCGTCGGCCGCCCGAACGTCGGCAAGTCGACGCTGCTGAATGCGCTCGTCGGCCAGAAGGTCAGCATCACGTCCGCCAAGGCGCAGACGACGCGCCACCGCATCACCGGCATCCGTACGGTCGACGACACGCAGTTCGTGTTCGTCGACACGCCCGGCTTCCAGACGCGCCACAGCGCGCCGTTGAACCGCACGCTGAACCGCACGGTGCATGGCGTGCTCGGTGATGTCGACCTGGTGCTGTTCGTCGTCGAGGCCGGCCGCTTCGGACTCGACGACGCGAAGGTGCTGGCGCTGATGCCGGCCGGCAAGCCGGTGATGCTGATCGCCAACAAGCTCGATGCGGTGCACCGCCGTGCCGACCTGGTGCCCTGGCTCAAGGGCATGCAGGACCGCCACGCCTTCGCCGAATTCGTGCCGCTGACCGCCAAGAAGGACAGCGACGTGCAGCGCCTGCTGGGTATCGTGAAGCCCTACCTGCCGCAGCAGCCGTGGTTCTACGAAGAAGACGCACTGACCGATCGCAGCGACAAGTTCCTCGCGAGCGAGATCATCCGCGAGAAGCTGTTCCGCCTGACCGGCGACGAGCTGCCCTACACCTCGACCGTCGTGATCGACAAGTTCGAGGAAGAGGGCGCGCTGCGGCGCATCGCCGCGACCATCATCGTCGAGCGCGATTCGCACAAGGGCATGGTGATCGGCACCGATGGCGAGCGCCTGAAGCGCATCGGCTCCGAGGCGCGCCAGGAGCTGGAGCGGCTGATGGACGGCCGCGTGTTCCTCGAACTGTGGGTGAAGGTGCGATCCGGCTGGGCCGACGACGAAGAGCATCTGCGCACCTACGGCTACGAGTAGCCGCCGCGCATGGCCACCCGCCCCGCGCGCCCGCCGGCCACGCAGGCGGCCTATGTGCTGCACCGCTACGACTGGAGCGAATCCAGCCTGATCCTCGACCTGTTCACCCGCGAGCAGGGCCGCATCGCGGTGGTCGCGAAAGGCGCCAAGCGACCGTACTCGCAGCTGCGCCCGGTGTTGCTACCGTTCCAGCGCATCCAGGTGACGCTCGGCAAGCCACCGCGCGCGGCGGAATCGTCCGCCGGGTCGTCCGGCGAATCGGCCAGCGACGTGCAGACGCTGCGCGGTGCCGAATGGGCCGGCGGCCATGCGATGCTGACCGGCGCGGCGCTGTTCAGCGGCTTCTACCTGAACGAGCTGCTGATGAAGCTGCTCGCCCGCAGCGACGCCCATCCGATGTTGTTCGATGCCTACGCGCTGACGCTCGCGCTGCTGGCATCGACCGACGACGGCGCCGTGCAGACCGCGCTGCGGGCCTTCGAGCTGGCGCTGCTGCAGCAGGTCGGCGTGCTGCCCGACCTGAGCCGCGTGACGATGACGCAGGACGAGGTCGACCCCGCCGGCCGCTACCTGCTGCTGCCCGAACAGGGCGTCGCGACCTCGCGTGGCCGCGAGAACGAACTGGCCGGCCAGACGCTGATCGGCCTGCAGGCCGCGCTGCAGCACGGCAGCCTCGCGGCACTGCAGCAGGCCTGCGCGCCGGCGCTGCAGGAACTGAAGCTGCTGCTGCGCGCGCTGCTTCACTATCATCTGGGTTCACCGGTGCTGCGCACGCGGCAGGTGATGCTCGACGTGCAAGCCTTGGAGCGCTGACACCATGAACCCCTTCCAGACGAGCGGCGATGATCCGCACCGCGGCCGGACCGCGTTGTCGGTCAACCTGAACAAGGTCGCGCTGCTGCGCAACACGCGCCACCTCGGCATCCCGAGCGTGACGCGTGCCGCCGAACTCGCGCTGCAAGGCGGCGCGCAGGGCATCACGGTGCACCCGCGGCCGGACGAGCGGCACATCCGGGCCGCCGACGTCTACGAGCTCGCCGAGCTGCTGCAGGCGACGCCGCACATCGAATACAACATCGAAGGCAACCCGTTCCACAACCTGATGGACTTCGCGCGCGAACTGAAGCGCCGCGGCTTGCCTTTGCACCAGTGCACCTTCGTGCCCGACAGCGTCGAGCAATCCACCTCCGACCACGGCTGGCGCTTCCCGGAAGATGCGGCGCGCCTCGCGCCGCTGATCGCCGAGGTGCATGCGCTGGGCGTGCGCGTCAGCCTCTTCATGGACCCGCAGCCGCAGGCGATGGCGGCGGCCCGCGAACTGGGCGCCGACCGCGTCGAGCTCTACACCGAAACCTTCGCCAGCGCACACGGCACGCCGGCCGGCGCGGCGGTGCTGGCCGGCTTCACGGCCACCGCCGAGGCGGCGTTGCGTGTGGGCCTGGGCGTCAACGCCGGCCACGACCTGAACCGCGCCAACCTGGCCGATTTCCTGCGCGCCGTGCCCGGCGTGCAGGAGGTCTCGATCGGCCATGCGCTGGTCGCCGACGCGCTCGAGCTCGGCCTGGTCGAGACGGTGCGCGACTACCAGCGCTGCATCCAGATGTCGGCCCAGACGGCGTCACCGCGGTGATCTACGGCATCGGCACCGACATCTGCGACGTGCGGCGCATCGCCGCGACCTTCGATCGGCGCGGCGAGCGCTTCGCCGCCAAGGTGCTCGGCCCGCAGGAACTGGCGGTGTTCCATGCGCGGCGCGCGCGCGTCGAGGCCCGCGGCATCAGCTACCTGGCGACCCGTTTCTCGGCCAAGGAGGCGTTCTCGAAGGCCATCGGCCGCGGCATGCGCATGCCGATGACCTGGCGCGCCTGCGAGATCCTCAATGCGCCGAGCGGCAAGCCCGAGATCGTGCTGCACGGCGAGCTGGCCGCCTGGTTCGCGGCGCGGCACCTGGTCGCGCACGTCAGCGTCACCGACGAAACCGACTACGCGGCGAGCTTCGTCGTCGTCGAAACCCAGCAACCCTGAATGCGGAAAGAACCAGCATGAGCGAACACGCCCCGGTGATCCTCGACATCGCCGGCACGGCCCTGACCGACGACGATCGGCGGCGGCTGCGCCATCCGTTGACCGGCGGGATGATCCTGTTCACCCGCAACTGGATCGACCGCCGCCACCTGACCGAACTGACCGCCGAGGTCAAGTCGATCCGGCCGGACGTGCTGATCACCGTCGACCACGAAGGCGGCCGCGTGCAGCGCTTCCGCACCGACGGTTTCACGCACCTGCCGGCGATGCGCGAGTTCGGTGAGCTGTGGATGCGCGATGCGATGCGCGCCGTCGATGCGGCCACGTCGGCCGGCTACGTGCTCGGTGCCGAACTGCGGGCCTGCGGCGTGGAGCTCAGCTACACGCCGGTGGTCGACCTCGACCATGGCCGCAGCCAGGTCGTCGGCGACCGCGCGTTCCACCGCGATCCACGCGTCGTCGCGATCCTCGCGCAGGCGCTGTCGATGGGCCTGCTGCGCGCCGGCATGGCCAACTGCGGCAAGCACTTTCCGGCGCACGGCTACGCGGTGGCCGATTCGCATGTGGCGCGCGCCGTCGACGACCGCGCGCTGCAGCAGATCCTCGACGAGGACGCGAAGCCCTACGACTGGCTGTCGACCGCGCTGACCTGCGTGATGCCGGCGCACGTGACCTTTCCGCAGGTCGATGCGGTGCCGGCCGGTTTCTCGTCGCGCTGGCTGAAGGAGATCCTGCGCGGCCAGCTCGGCTACACCGGCGCGATCTGCTGCGACGACCTCAGCATGGAAGGCGCCCGCGTCGCCGGCACCGCGGTCGAAGCCGGCATCGCCGCGCTGAACGCCGGCTGCGACCTGGTGCTGCTGTGCAACCAGTCGAAGGTCGACGGCGGCCGGCCGGTCGACATGCTGCTCGACGGCCTGGCGCAGGCGCTCGCGCAGGGCCGCTGGCAGGCCGATGCGAACAGCGAGACGCGCCGGCTGGAGTTGTTGCCGCAGAGCTCGCCGCTGCCGTGGGACGAGTTGATGCACCAGCCGTCCTACCAGAACGCGCTCGAACGGCTGCCCTGAGCTGGCCGCCGCTCGCGCGCATGCCGCGCCCATGAAAAACGGCGCCCGAAGGCGCCGTCGTTCACGCTGTCAGATCGCGTTCAAGCCATCGGCTTGCCGGACTCCGATTCGAACGGCAGCTTGACCTGCGACAGGTCCTTGCGCGTCTCGACCAGCACCAGCGGACCTTCGTCGATCGCGACCGGCGGGCGGGGCTCGCGCGGCACGTGGATCGGCTTCGGCTCGCGGGCCATCGCTTCCTGCACGGCCCGGATCTTGTCGGTGTCCGAGTTGACCCATTCCAGCCCAGCGGTCTGAGCGACCGACTGCAGGTCGGCCAGCGGCAGCACGAAGCGTGCGGCCGGCGCAGCGACCGGCGCTGCGACGGGCGCGGCGACCGGAGCCGCCACGACCGGCGCTGCGGCCACCACCGGAGCGGCGACCGGCTCAGCGGGCGCGGCGACCGGCGCTGCAACGTACGCCTGGACCGGCGGCGTGTAGGCCGGCGCTTCGGCGATCTCCGGGCGGTACACCGGTTCGGCCACCGCAGCGGCCGACGTGTCGCCCGCGGCGCCGGCTTCGGCACCTTCGGCCGACGGTGCGACGCCTTCGGTCTCGTCGCGCCGCTCACGGCGCTGGCGATCCCGGCCGCGGCCACGGCGGCGCCCATCGCGCTCGCCGCCTTCCGGCGTGGCGTCGCCGCCCTCCGGTGCGCCGGCGGATTCGGCGCCGTCGGTCGGCTGCGCAGCGGCATCCACCGCCCGCTCGGCGCGCACCGCAGCGTCTTCACCTTGCACGTCGGCGGCCAGTTCGGCACCGCCCTCGTTCACGACCGCTTCGCCGTTGCGGGCTTCATCGCGGTCGCGGCCACCTCGGCCACGACGACGGCGACGGCTGCCTTCACGGGCCTCGCCGCCTTCGGCGTCGGGACTCGGCACGGTGTCGCTGAAAGCCTGTGCCGGGGCGACTTCGGCCACGGCGCCATCGACCGGCGCGTCAGCCGGACGGCGTTCACGCTCGGGGCGCGGACCGCGGCGGCTGTTGTCGCCACGACCTTCACCGCGACCTTCGCCACGGCCTTCTCCGCGCGCTTCGCCACGCGGCGGACGCTCGTCCGTGCGCGGTGTCACTGCGGCGCCACCGGCTTCGACGCCGGCCGCGACTTCCTCGACCCGCTCGGCGCGGCGGCCGCCGCGTTCATTGCGATCGCCCCGCTCCGGACGCTCGCCGCGTCCTTCCGGACGGCCTTCGGCGCGCGGCTCACCGCGGCCTTCGCCACGCCCTTCACCGCGGCCGCCTTCGGGACGGCCCTCGCCGCGGCCTTCGCCACGATTGCGGTCACCGCCGCGCTCGCCACGGCGCCCATCGCGCTTGCCGTCGCGTTCGGCACGGCCGTTGCCGCGACCACCGCGATCACCACGTTCACCGCGGCCATCGCGCTTCGCGCCGGCCTCGCCGGTGGCGGCCGCTGCCGGGGCCTTCGCCGCCGGTGCGGCCTCCGGCTCGCCGGCGCCGAACAGGCGCTTGACCCAGCCGAAGAAGCCGCCACCGGCGGGTGCCGCAGCCGCGACCGGTGCCGGCGCGGGTGCCACGGCCACCGGTGCCGCGACCGGTGCGGGCGCGGGCTTCGGCGGCACGATCGGTGCCGGCGTTTCCGGCAGGATGCCCTTGATGACCGGCTCCTGCTTCGGCTTGGCCTTCTCGCGACGCGTGATGCCGACCTCGTCGTCCGGCTCCTCGATCATCGAGTAGCTGACCTGCAGGTTCTCCAGGCGCGGGTCGTCGTGGCGCAGGCGCTCGAGCTTGTAGTTCGGCGTGTCCAGGTGCTTGTTCGGCACCAGCAGCACGGTGATGCGCTGCTTCAGTTCGATCTTCGTGATCTCGGTACGCTTCTCGTTCAGCAGGAACGAGGTCACCTCCACCGGAACCTGCACGTGCACGGCGGCGGTGTTGTCCTTCATCGACTCTTCCTGGACCATGCGCAGGATCTGCAGCGCGCTGGACTCGGTGTCGCGGATGTGGCCGGTGCCGTTGCAACGCGGGCAGGTGATGTGGCTGCCTTCGCTCAGTGCCGGGCGCAGGCGCTGGCGGCTCAGTTCGAGCAGGCCGAACTTGCTGATCGAGCTGAACTGCACGCGGGCGCGGTCCTGGCGCAGCGCGTCGCGCAGCCGGGTCTCGACCTCGCGGCGGTTCTTCGACTCTTCCATGTCGATGAAGTCGACGACGATCAGGCCGCCCAGGTCGCGCAGCCGCATCTGGCGCGCGATCTCGTCGGCAGCTTCGAGGTTGGTGCGGGTCGCGGTTTCCTCGATGTCGCTGCCGCGCGTCGAGCGGGCCGAGTTGACGTCGACCGAGACCAGCGCCTCGGTGTGGTCGATCACGATCGCGCCGCCCGACGGCAGGTTCACCGTGCGCGAGAACGCGGTCTCGATCTGGTGCTCGATCTGGAAGCGCGAGAACAGCGGGGCATCATCGCGATAGCGCTTCACACGTGCGGCCGATTCCGGCATCACGTGGTTCATGAACTGCATCGCCTGGTCGTAGATGTCGTCGGTGTCGATCAGGATCTCGCCGACATCCGACGTGAAGTAGTCGCGGATCGCGCGGATCACCAGCGACGACTCCTGGTAGATCAGGAACGCACCCTTGCCGCCCTGCGACGCGCCGTCGATGGCGGTCCACAGCTTCAGCATGTAGTTCAGGTCCCACTGCAGCTCGACGGCGCTGCGGCCGATGCCGGCGGTGCGGGCGATCAGGCTCATGCCCTTCGGGTACTCGAGCTGGTCGAGGTTTTCCTTCAGCTCCTCGCGCTCCTCGCCCTCGATGCGCCGGCTGACGCCGCCGCCGCGCGGGTTGTTGGGCATCAGCACCAGGTAGCGGCCGGCCAGCGAGACGAAGGTGGTCAGGGCAGCGCCCTTGTTGCCGCGCTCTTCCTTCTCGACCTGGACCAGCAGCTGGTCGCCTTCGCGGATCGCGTCCTGGATGCGCGCATTGCGGGCGTCCGTGCCGTCGCGGAAGTAGTTCTTCGAGATTTCCTTGAACGGCAGGAAGCCGTGGCGGTCTTCGCCGTAGTCGACGAAGCAGGCTTCGAGCGAGGGCTCGACCCGCGTGACGACGGCCTTGTAGATGTTGCCCTTGCGTTGCTCGCGGCCTTCGATCTCGGTCTCGAAATCGAGCAGCTTCTGGCCGTCGACGATCGCGAGGCGACGCTCTTCGGGCTGCGTCGCATTGATCAGCATGCGTTTCATGTGCGCTCCTTCGCCACCACCGCGCCGTGTTGTGCGCGAGTGGCAGCCATTCAACATGCCGCCTCTGAAACCTCAGGGGCGACTCATCGATGCACGAGAAACGTGGATGAACCGGAAGGAATCGCCCTGGACTGCGTTGACGCGGGATCGATCAGTGGATCGGCCGGTCAGGCAGCGTTGGCGCATGCGAGACAGTGGGCGCTGCGGGGCGCGAGGCCGGTGTTCGAGGCACGACCCCGGCACGGCCGGCCAGCGCAGACCCGCAGGCACGAGGCCGGGTTGCGGTGCGCAAGGCACACGGTGGGCAGTGGTGGAGGGTGGGAGCCGGGAGCATGTTCCGCAATGACTACTGGGCGCGGGAAGGAGGCTGAAATCAACGGTCGCCGCCGGTAAGCGAGGACCCTGCTTCGATGTCTCCTGCCTGGAAACCTTTTTGACAGGGGTTCGTTCTTTGTTTCTCTGCCATGCCGGGCTGTGTGCCGCCTCGTCGCGTGGGGACGGGGCCTGACTGCGGGCCGGGCATGTTGCATCACCTGTTGGCCGGGCCCTCGGGCTCGACCGCCACCGCCGTCGCAAGCGCGGGTTCAACGCCATCGACGTTAAACTCAGATAAATCAAACACTTACGACAACAACGTGGTGCAACGCATTATAGGGGCCAAAGCAGGTCGGCCGGCAAGCACCGCGGTGGGGGCTCCGGCCGGGGCGGCTGCGCCGGCCGTCCAGCAGGTCGAGGTCGACGAAGGCTCCGAGGGCCAGCGGCTCGACAATTTCCTGATCAAGCTGCTGAAGGGCGTGCCCAAGACCCACGTCTACCGCGTGATCCGCTCCGGCGAGGTGCGCGTCAACAAGGGCCGGGCCGCCGCCGATACCCGCTTGGCGATCGGCGACCTGGTGCGGGTGCCGCCGGTGCGCATGGCCGATCCGTCGGCGGTGCCGCCCGCGCCGGCGCGCGAGTTTCCGGTGGTGTTCGAGGACGAGCACCTGATCGCCATCAACAAGCCGGCCGGCGTCGCGGTGCACGGCGGCAGTGGCGTCAGCTCGGGCGTCATCGAGCAACTGCGCCAGGCGCGGCCGACCGCCCGCTTCCTCGAACTGGTGCACCGGCTCGACAAGGAGACCTCCGGCCTGCTGCTGATCGCGAAGAAGCGCTCGGCGCTGGTCGCGCTGCAGGAACAGTTCCGCAGCCGCGAGACCGGCAAGACCTATGCGGCGCTGGTGGTCGGCGCCTGGCCGGCCTCGCGCAAGGTCATCGACGTGGCCTTGCACAAGTTCCTGACCGGCGAAGGCGAACGCCGCGTCCGGGCGGTGGAGGAAAGCAACGAAGACGGCCGCCGCTCGATCACGCTGGTGCGCATCGCGCAGGCCTATGCCGGCTTCACGCTGCTCGACGTGACCATCAAGACCGGCCGCACGCACCAGATCCGCGTCCACCTGGCGCACGAAGGCCATCCGATCGCCGGCGACGAGAAGTACGGCGATTTCGCGGTCAACAAGGCGCTGGCGCGCGGCGAGGCGGTGAAAGGCGTGCGCTTCGAGCGGATGTTCCTGCATGCGCGGCGGCTGCGCTTCGAGCACCCCGCCAGCGGCGAGGCCATCGAACTCGAGGCGCCGTTGCCGGCAGAATGCAGTTCGTTCCTCCAGACCCTGCCGTCATGAACCGTCCTCGCCAGTTCGACCTGATCGCCTTCGATTGGGACGGCACGCTGTTCGACTCGACCACGCTGATCGCCCGCTGCATCCAGGCGGCCTGCGCCGATGTGGGCACCGTGGTGCCGAGCGACGAAGCCGCCAGCTACGTGATCGGGCTGGGCCTGGCCGAGGCGCTGCAGCATGCCGCGCCGGGCCTGACCCGCGAGCAGTACCCGGCGCTGGCCGACCGCTACCGCCACCACTACTTCGCGCGCCAGCACGAGATCGTGCTGTTCCCCGGCACGCTGGAGATGCTGGCTGCGCTGAAGGCGCGCAACCACTGGCTGGGCGTGGCCACCGGCAAGTCGCGCCGCGGGCTCGACGAAGCGCTGCGCAGCGCCGACCTGCTGCGCCATTTCGACGCCACCCGCACCGCCGACGAGACCGCGTCGAAGCCGCACCCGCAGATGCTGCACGAGCTGATGGCCGAATTCGGCGTCGAGCCCGAACGCACGCTGATGATCGGCGACACCACGCACGACCTGCAGATGGCGATGAACGCCGGCGTCGCCAGCGTGGGCGTCAGCTACGGGGCGCATGCGCCGGAGGCCTTCGACAGCCTGGCGCCGCGCTTCGTCGCGCATTCGGTGCCGGAACTGGCGGAGTGGCTGAGGCAACATGGCTGAGCCGCTGCTGCCGCCTTCGCTGATGCCCGCGCCGGCCGAACGGCGCCACCTGTGCGCCGCAACGCAGCTGGTCGAGAAGGGCAGTGCGCTGGTGTTCGACGTGCTGCAGTACCGCGAGCCCACGCGCGCCTTCGCACTGCGTTTCGACGGCCGCGTCGTCGCCTACCTGAACCGCTGCGTGCACGTGCCGACCGAGATGGACTGGCAGCCCGGCGAGTTCCTCGACAGCGGCCGCGAGTTCATCCTGTGCTCGATCCACGGTGCGGCCTACGACCCGCTGAACGGCCGCTGCGTCGCCGGCCCGTGTGGCCGCGGCAAGCTCACGGAATTGCGCGTCGAGGAAGAGGCCGGCGAGGTCTATTGGTATCCTTCGCGCGACGTCCAACCCGCCTTCGCAGACCGAGAGTCCTGAACGAAGGCCGCCGAAAGCCCTGCATGAATCCGCACGACGAGTTGCCCTCGCCCGACGCTGGCGCGCCTGTTCCTTCCCCTGCACCGATCCCCGCGCCGGCCCCCATGACCACCGCTGCCGCCCGGCCGTCGATGGAAGAGACCGTCGACGAACTGGCCCGCGCCTTCTTCAAGGACCGCCGCACCGATCGCCGCTGGAAGCTGTTCTTCCGCTGGAGCTGGCTGGCGCTGTTCGCGGTGATCGCGTGGGCGCTGGTGACGGCGCGCAACCATGCGGCCACGCCGAGCGGGCCGCACACCGCGCTGGTCGAGGTGCGCGGCGAGATCGCCTCCGACACCGAGGCCAGCGCCGAGTTGCTGGTCGGCGCGCTGAAGAACGCGTTCGAAGACGAAGGCGCGCAGGCCATCGTGCTGCGCATCAACTCGCCGGGCGGCAGCCCGGTGCAGGCCGGCATCATCAACGACGAGATCCGCCGGCTGAAGGCCAAGCACCAGAAGAAGGTGTATGCAGTGGTCGAGGAAACCTGCGCGTCGGGTGCGTACTACATCGCGGTCGCGGCGGACGAGATCTACGCCGACAAGGCCTCGATCGTCGGCTCGATCGGCGTGCTGATGGACGGCTTCGGCTTCACCGGCGCAATGGAGAAGCTGGGCGTCGAGCGCCGGCTGCAGACTGCCGGCGAGAACAAGGGCATCGGCGATCCGTTCTCACCGGTCAGCGAGAAGCAACGGGCCTACACGCAGGCGATGCTCGACCAGATCCACCAGCAGTTCATCGGCGTCGTGAAGGAAGGCCGCGGCAAGCGGCTGAAGATCGGCCCCGACACCTTCAGTGGCCTGTTCTGGAACGGGCAGCAAGCGCTGGAGATGGGCCTGATCGACCACCTCGGCAACCTCGACATGGTGGCGCGCGAAGTCGTGAAGGCCGAAGAGGTGATCGACTACACGCCGCGCGACAACGTCGCCGAGCGGTTGGCCAAGCGCTTTGGCGCGTCGATCGGGGCGGGTGCGGTGCGCGCGCTGCAGAGCACCTTCAGCATCAGGTGATCGATCGAAACGAGTCACTGTCTGGTGGGCGTCGAGAACAGCTCGCATACTTGTCGATACACCACCTCACTTCGCGCATAGTCGGCCGCGGTTCTCCCTTGGGGATCGCGCAGTGCGGGACAGATGCCACGTAGCGTCAGCAGTTGCCGAACGGTGTCCATGTGGCCGTTGAACACGGCGAGCATGAGCGCCGATTCCCCAGCATCCGATTGGGCATTGACGTCCAGAAATTTGCGTGAGCTCACCAGGTCGCTGACCACATCGAAATTCATTGTTCCGGCCGCGAGCATGAGGGGCGTGTGGCCGCGTTTGCACTTCGAGTTGGCCGTAACGGCCGGTATCGACAACAGTTCGCGTACGGCGAAGGTGTTGCCCGCAGAGATTGCAGTGTGGAGCGCAGTCTCGCCAATCCAGTTCTTCTGGTTGATGTCGATGCCTCTCGCTTTCGAGAGGGCCCTGATCACGGCGGGGCCACGTGTCATGCACAAGGCTGCGAAATGCAGCGCACTGATCTTCATCGAAACGTCGTTGGGATCAATGTCGGGATAACGATTCAAGAGTTGCTGGACGAGTTGCACCTTGCCTCGAAACGCGAATGCATTCAGCAGTGCCTGCTTTCGGTTGCGAGAGATGGGCGAAACGTTGCAAAGTTCCGCCAGGAGCGACACCTTGATCCTGTTCTCCGTGTGCGAGTCATTGTGGCGGCTCGATTGCAGTCGAGCGATCCGCCGAAGCGTGGGACCCGTACCCCCCTCTGCGTCGTCGACCCGGTTGAAGCCGGGACAGTGAATGAAGACGCCGGGTTGTTCGGTGCCCTGACCCACCACGACATTGCTCAGGCACTGTTGGGTGTGTTCCAACTGAAACAGCAAGGTCTTGATGTCGTCCGGGAATTCGTTTCTTTGGAGACAGTCACCGTAGTAGGTGATCAGATGCTCGGCATCGTGCATGCTCTGGCTGGTGGAGGAGTCAGCTTTGCCGCCAGGCAAATAGGCATTGAGCCTCTTGCCTGGTTGCATCAGATCGGGCGCATCGGCGATGTTTGCGGCGCCTTCGCGATTGAAGCAGGCGTAGCTGTGCACCGCGCTGATACCCAATGAGCGCAAGAGGAACACCATGTCGACCATCGAAATGCCACTGTCTTTGCATGGCAGCAATATCTGCTGTCCCTCTTGCATTTGCGCGTGGAAGAGGCAAATCGCGGGCGTGTGTGGCGGAAGCTGCTGCTTCAGCGCCAGCAGTTCGTCCATCTTGATGTCGCGTTGACCGTCTCCGATCACGCGCAGCTTGAGGCCCTTGCTTCCTGCTGCCATCCTGAAGCGAGCAAGGAAGCCTGCTCCACCCCTGTCTTCAGCACGGATCCACGAGCCATGTTCGCGACCGAGTATCAACAGAACGGTGTCGATCGTGTGCTGGCGGCGTGAGCCGGCCAAGGTGGCAACCGGCTGACTCGGCTCGACTTCAACGTTCTGGGGTTTCGCAGGCGTCAGCGGGACTCTGTTGAACCAGGCGGAATCGGAAACCCGGCGAAGCTTGGGAACGTGTTGCATGAGGAGTCGTGATTTGGGACTTGCGGCGATGTCGCTCGCCCTTAGTCACATCACGCGCCTCGCGCGTTCCCACAAGTGGCAACCTGACCTGTCAGGCCAACATCCCCTTCGTCTCGATGAACGCGACCACCTCGGCGAGGCCGGCGTTGGTCTTCAGGTTGCTCATCACATAGGGCCGGTTCGGCCGCATGCGCTTCGTGTCGGCTTCCATCACCGACAGGTCGGCGCCAACATGCGGTGCCAGGTCGGTCTTGTTGATCACGAACAGGTCGCTCTTCGTGATGCCGGGGCCGCCCTTGCGCGGGATCTTCTCGCCGGCCGCGACGTCGATCACGTAGATCGTCAGGTCGCTCAGTTCGGGGCTGAAGGTGGCGGCCAGGTTGTCGCCGCCGGACTCGATGAACACGATGTCGGCATCCGGGAACTTGCCGAGCATGCGGTCGACCGCTTCGAGGTTGATCGACGCATCTTCGCGGATCGCGGTGTGCGGGCAGCCGCCGGTCTCGACACCCATGATGCGTTCGGCCTCGAGCGCGCCGGCCACCGTCAGCAGGCGCTGGTCTTCCTTGGTGTAGATGTCGTTCGTGACGACCACCAGGTCATAGCGCTCGCGCATCGTCTTGCACAGCATCTCGACCAGCGTGGTCTTGCCCGAGCCGACCGGGCCGCCGACGCCGACGCGCAGCGGCGGCAGTTTCTTCGTGCGGTGGGGAATGCTGTGCAATGCGGCGCTCATGGGGCAGGCTCGGTTCGTTCGGGGGGACCGAACCGAGTGTAGTGCCCGTCACGGGGGCGCCGTGCGTTCAGCCCTTCTTGGCCGGCGGCTTGCCCCCGCCCTGGCCGCCCCCCGGCGGGCCGCCGGCCGGGCGCAGCGCCAGCACGTCGCCGACCTTCTGGCAGGTGCCGGTGATGGTTTCGCCATTGCGGCCGGCGAAGCTGGCGGTGGCGCCTTCGGCCTTGCCGTTGCAGGCCGCGATCGCCTCGGGCGGCGGTGCGGGCGGCTTGCCGCCTTGCGGCGGCGCCTGGTCGGCGGCGAAGCCGGCCAACGGGAGCGCCAGCAGCACGGTGGCCACGGCGGCCACGGTGCGGTGCATCGGGTGAATGCGGTTCAAGGCCATGGGATCGTCTCCTTCGTCAAAGAATGCAGGGTGCGCCTCAGGCCGCGATGCCGACGGTCAGCGCGGCGGTGTAGCCGGCCGCGACGCTGCCGGTCAGCGTGGCCATCTGCAGCGTGGTGCCGTCGCTGAACACGTTGTCGGTCGCGAAGCTCATCTGGTTCAGGTTGGTCACGCTCGCGCTGTAGCCGCTGGCGGTGCTGTAGATGGTGCTGCAGTCGGCGACCGGGAAGGCGATCTGCGAGGTCTTGATCTTGCTGGTCGACGAGGTCGCGGTGGCGAGGCTGCGGTACACCTCGAAATGGATGTGCGGCATGCGGCCCGAATAGCAGCCGGGGAACACCGTGGTGAACGTGACCTGGCCGTTGGCATCGGTCTCCTGCACGCCGCGCAGGTAGTTCTGGTCGGTGACGCCCGACGAGTACATCGAGTAGCGGCCCTCGCGGTCGCAGTGCCACAGGTAGATGGCATGGCCCGACAGGTCGGCGCAGCTGGCGTTGGTGTCGACCAGCGTCAGTGTCACCGTCAACGTGACGCCGGCCGCCGTGCCAAGGCTGGCGGGCAGGCTCGGGCGGATGTCGCTGCGCACGATGCCGCTGACACCCAGCACGTTGGCGATGCTGCCGTTCGCGGTGTTCGAGCCGTCGCCGGGGTAGGGGCCGGCGGTTTCCTCGGGGATCACCGAGCACGAGCCCGAGGTGCCGGAGCCGGAAGATCCACCGGAACCATCCGATCCGCTGGAGCTGGAGGAGCTGCTGGAGTCGGTGCTTGCGGCACTGCCACCACCACCGCAGCCGAGCAACGACGCTGCGCCGACACCGGCCAGCCAGGTCAGCGCGCGGCGGCGCTGCATCACCTGCAGGTCGTGGACGAGGCCGAGGTCGTGCTCGTCGGGCTGTCCGAGGGACTGGCATGAGGCGTGGACGAGGTCGAGTTGATGATTGCGATGGGGGTTCGACATGGCAGTGGCACGAGGCGGTGGCTGTGGAACTGCCCATGCTCGCGGCCGGCTGTGTCGCGAATATCGATGCTTTGTATCAACTTGGACACGGTCCATTTGAACTGTGTCTGGAGGCGCGGACGCCAGCTGTTCAGGCGCGTGGCAGCAGCAGCCGGGCCCTCAGCCCGCCTTCGGGCCGGTTCGACAGGCTCAGGCGGCCGCCGAGCCGCTCGGCCAGGTCGCGGGCGATGTACAGGCCGAGCCCGCTGCCACCGCTGGTGCTGTTGCCGACGCCACGACCGCGTGCGCCGTCGACCCGGTAGAACGGCCGGAACACGGCTTCCAGCTGGTCTTCGGGGATGCCGGGGCCGTGGTCGTCGATGCGCAGTTCCAGTTCGCCGGGATGCCCGAGCAGGCTCAGTTCGGCCGACCCGGCATGGCGCAGCGCGTTGCCGATCAGGTTGCCGAGGATCCGGCCGAGCGCTTCGGGCTGCGCGAGGACCACCGCGTCGCCGGCGCTGTCGTCGGCGATGCGCACCGCCAGCCCCTGCTCGGTCCGGTCGTCGACCTGCGCCTGCAGCAGCGCGCGCAGGTCGACGCGCTGGTGTGCCTGCGGCGCATGCTGGTCGCGGACCATCGCGAGCACGCTGCCGATCAGCGCGTCCATCTCCTGCAGGTCGGCGATGCAGCGCTCGGTCTGCGTGCCGGGCTCCATGGTCTCGAGCCGCAGGCGCAGGCGGGCCAGCGGCGTGCGCAGGTCGTGCGAGATCGCGGCCATCAGCAGGCCTTGCGCATCGAACTGCTGGTGCAGGCGCTGCGCCATCGTGTTGAAGACCTGCGCGGCCTGGCGCACCTCGCGCGTGCCTTGGTGCTCGTCGAGCGTCGGCGCCGGCCGGCGTTGCGCGATGGCCTGGCCGAGCGAGCGCGACGCGTCGGCGAGCCGGCGCATCGGCTGCGACAGCCACTGCGCTCCCCACCAGGCGGCACCGCCGATCACGAGGAAGCGCACCAGGTAGTCGAGCCACAGCGCGCGCAGCGGTGGCGAGCCGCCGGGCTGCCGGTCGGGCGGCGGTCCGCCCGGGCCCTCCATTCCCGGCGCTGCGTTGCGGGGAGGCGGTTCGCGCCGGCCGCCGTCGGGCAGCAGCCCGGGCGGCAGCGACGCCAGCGGCGGCACGCCATCGCCGTCCGGCGAAGGCCCCGGCCCCGGGGCCGGCATGCGCATCGGCCGCGCCTCGCCGAGGCCGCCGGCGAGGCTGCGCACCGCCGCAAAGCTGAGGAAGTGACTCGCCACCAGCGCGACCCACATCAGCAGCATCAGGCGCTTGAACAGCGTGTCGCCGAACAGCCGCCGCAAGCGGTGCCGCAGGTTCAAGCGCCGGCCTCGCCGTCGAACAGGTAGCCCTCGCCGCGCACGGTGCGGATCAGCATCGGCTCGTCGAGCTTCTGGCGCAGCCGCGACACCGTCAGGTCGATGCTGCGGTCGGTCACGTCGGCGCCCGGCGCGCGCGTCAGGTCGAGCAGCTGGTCGCGGCTCAGCACCCGGTTCGGGTGGTCGACGAAGGCCGACAGCAGCCGGAACTCGGCCGACGACAGCGCCACCACCACCTGCTGGGGCGAGGTCAGCTGGCGGCGCAGCCGGTCGAAGGTCCAGCCGGCAAACTGCAGCACGGTCGCGGTCGGCGCCGCGACCGGTGCGGCCCCGGCGCGGCGCAGCACCGCGTGGATGCGCGCCACCAGCTCGCGCGGCTCGAAGGGCTTCGGCAGGTAGTCGTCGGCGCCGAGCTCCAGCCCGACGACGCGGCTCGCCGGATCGCCCTGCGCGGTCAGCATGATCACCGGCAGCGGCGCGATCTCGCGCACCCAGCGGAACAGGTCGAGCCCGTTGCCGTCGGGCAGCATCAGGTCGAGCAGCAGCACCTTGAACGGGTCGGGGCCGCCGAGGCCCGCGCGCAGCACGCGGCGCAGGCTCGCGGCATCGGCCACCGCGGTCACCCGCATGCCGTAGCGCTGCAGGTAGTCGCTGACGAGCTGGCGCAGGTCGAGGTCGTCGTCGACCAGCAGGGCGTGGATCATCGTCAGGACCGGAACAGCCGCGAGTACTGCGCTTCGTGGCGCGCCGACAGGATCGCCAGCATCGGCGTGAAGGCCTGGCGTTCGCCGTGCGTGGCCGCGATCGCGCGATCGATCGCCGGCGGGATCGCGTCGGCCAGCGCCGCCAGCACGCGCTGGCCGGCGTTCTGGCCGAGCGGCACCGCCTTCAGCGCGGCCTGCACCATGTTCTCGGCCCAGCCGAAGCACAGGCTCAGCAGGGCGTCGCGCAGCGGCGCGCCGGTCTGCGCAGCGGCCAGCGCGAACGACACCGGCCAGGTCGGTGCCGGCTTCAGCGTGGCCAGCATCGCGATGCGCGGATCGGCCAGCCCGCGGTTTTTCAGCCACTCGAGCAGCGAGCGGCCCATCTGCTCGGTCTGCAGCCGCATCTCGCTGCTTTCGCGGGTCTGCACGACCCAGTCGTTCAGCTCGCGGATCGCGTCGCGGTCGTCGCGCTGCCAGGCGCCGAAGGCCTTGGCGGCCAGCGCCAGGTCGCTGCGGGCCAGCGCGAGCCGCAGCTGGTGGAGCAGCCAGGCGGCGGTCTGCGCCTCGGTGGTGACGAGCCCGGCATCGACCGCCGATTCCAGCCCTTCGGAGTAGCTGAAGCCGCCGACCGGCAGCGCCGGCGAGGCCAGCCACATCAGCTGCAGCAGCGAGGCGGCGCTGGTCGGCGCGGGGGCGCGGCGGACGCGGGGCATCGGGGGTCAGTGGTCGTGGCCGTGGTGGCCGTGGTGGTCGTGGCCGGCGTGGCCGGCGTGGCCATGGTCGTGGCCCTCATGCCCGTGGTCGTGGTCCCCGTGGCCTCCGTGGTCAGGGTGGTCGTGCCCGTGGTGCCCGTGCCCGCCGCCGGCCGCATAGGCCCCGCCCTCGGGTTCGAACGCCGCGCTCGCCGGGTTCACGATCAGGTGCATCTGCCGCAGCATGTCGGCCAGCACGTGGTCGGGTTCGAGCTTCAGGTGATCGGGCTTCAGTTCGAGCTGCACATGGCGGTTGCCCAGGTGGTAGGCGGCACGCAGCAGGTCGAACGGGGTGCCGTGCTGCGTGCAGTGCGTCACGACCAGCACCGGCTGCGGTGCCGCGACGACGCGGATCAGCGAGCCGTCTTCGGCCACCAGCACGTCGCCGCCGCGCACCGCGGTGCCGCGTGGCAGGAACACGCCGAGCGTGCGGCCCTGCGAGTCGGTGGCGTCGAAGCGGCTCTTCTGGCGCACGTCCCAGTCGAGCTCGACGGCAGCGGCGCGTTTGACGAGGGCTGGAGCCAGTCCATGGCCCTGCGCAAGGAGTTTGTTCACGGTCAGCATGGTGCGAGTGTGGCAGTAAACCCTGGGGGATTCTCGTTCAGGATCCGGGCTGGGCGGCCGATATTCCAACGGATCGAACCAGGAGGAGACCCCCCATGAAACTGCTCCAGGATGTCCGCATCGGCGTGCGCCTCGCCCTCGGCTTCGCGAGCGTGCTGCTGCTGTCGTGCGCCACCATCGGCCAGAGCTTCTTCGAGATGTCGCAGCTGCAGGGCCGCTTCGACGACCTGGCCGGCATGACGATGCCGGCGATGAACGGCGTGTCCGAGCTGGCCACGGCGGCGCGCGGCATGCGCGGCGCGCAGGAACTGCTGGCCACTCGCTGGAGCGAGGCCGAGCGGGCGACGCAGGCCGACGCCTTCAGGAGGCACCATGCGCGCTTCGTCGAGCAGATGAAGCTGCTGCGCAGCCTGCCGCGGGCCGATGAGATCGAGTCGCAGCTGGCGCCGGTGGACGGCGCGCTGAAGACCTACGAGACCAGCTCGGCCGAGATCGAACGGCTGCTCGCCAGCAGCGACGATTCCGAGCGCTTCCAGAAGGTCAAGAAGCTGCTCGAAGGCGAGACGCTCGCCACCTTCACGACGCTGAGCAAGGCGGCGGCCGAACTCACCAAGGTGATCCGCGACGATGCCGATGCCCGCATCGTCGCGGCGAGCGCCGGCAACCAGCGCTCGCGCACCGCGATGGCCGTCGGCGGCGCGATCGCGCTCGCGCTGGGCAGCCTGCTGGCCTGGGGCCTGACGACCAGCGTCGTGCGCCCGATGCGCAGCGGCATGGCGGCGCTGCAGCGCATCGCCGGCGGCGACCTGTCGGGCCGCGTCGACAGCGAGCGCCGCGACGAGATGGGCCAGCTGATGGCCGCCCTCGCGCAGATGCAGGACAACCTGCGCACCGCCGTCGGCGACATCCGCACGTCGAGCGATTCGGTCTACAGCGCTGCGTCCGAGATCGCGCAAGGCAACCTGTCGCTGTCGGACCGCACCGAGCGGCAGGCGGCCAGCCTGGAGGAGACGGCGTCGTCGATGGAGACGATGTCGACCACCGTGAAGGAAAGCGCCGGCACCGTGAACCGCGTCGAGGAGATCTCGCGCAGCGCCCGCCAGGCGGCCGGCCGCGGCCAGCAGGTGGTGGGCGACGTCGTCGCGACGATGCAGGAGATCCAGCAGTCGAGCGACCGCATCGCGTCGATCATCTCGGTGATCGACGGCATCGCGTTCCAGACCAACATCCTCGCGCTGAATGCCGCGGTGGAAGCGGCACGCGCCGGCGAGCAGGGCCGCGGTTTCGCCGTGGTGGCCGGCGAGGTGCGCAGCCTTGCGCAGCGCAGCGCCGGTGCGGCACGCGAGATCAAGCAGTTGATCACCGACAGCGCCGAGAAGGTCGGCAGCGGCTCGCGCCACGTGGCCGATGCCGGCCGCGTGATGCAGGACATCCACCGGCAGGTGTCGAGCGTCAACGACCTGGTCGGCGAGATCCGCCGCTCGGCCGCGCAGCAGCACAGCGGCATCGAGCAGGTGACGCAGGCGGTGTCGCTGCTCGACCATTCGACGCAGGAGAACGCGGCGCTGGTCGAAGAGGCATCGGCATCGGCCGAGAGCCTGAAGCTGCAGGCGCAGAAGCTCCTCGAGTCGGTCGCGGCGTTCAAGACCGAGGCGGATGCCGACGCGGCGGCGCCGACATCGGTAAAACCCGTGCTTCACGGCCATCCGGCAGCACGCGGCGTCGATCTTGTATCTGCTTGAAACGGCGCTCTCAGACTCTCCGAATAGGTCGCATCGGCAAGACGTGAGCCGATGTAAGCAAGAGCAAGAAGTTTGCAAGCACTTCGTTTGGAACCGATTCCAAACGGTCGAGAAGGGCCGATGAACGGTTGCTTTGCGGTATCGCTGGCCGAGGGGCGGTAAGGCGCGGCGTCGTTTAAATTCAAACATTCATAAGCATCCAGAAGAGAGTGTGTGCTCTCTTCACTAAAGCGTGTCGGTTCGCACGATCGTGCTTTGACCGCTATCCGACGCTTCCTCTCGGCTTACAGGCTTTCGTGGCGCAGCGTGCAGCATCCAGGCCTTGTTTCTGCCACGTCCTTGGAGGAGAAGCCTGTGAAACACCCTGTACTGCGCAGTTTGCGCAACGGTTCGATGCTGGGGCTGCATTGCGCCCTGGCGATCCTGCTGGTCGGATGCGGTTCCGGCGACGGAGGCAGCTCTGCCGCCGCCGACAGCAACAACGCCAGTTCGAGCGACCTCGGCGACCGCTCGCGCCCGATGGCGGTCGGCGACCCGATCGGCGTCGCGCTGACACCGGTCGCGGCGACGGCCAGCGCTGCCGAGCGCGGCGACCTGTCGGCTGCCGCCGCGATCGACCATGACGACAACACGCGCTGGAGCAGCGGCTTCACCGACGACCAGAACCTGACGCTGGACTTCGGCCAGTCGGTGAGCATCACCCGCGTGCGCATCAACTGGGAGCGGGCCCATGCCACCAAGTACCTGCTGCAGGTCTCGAACGACAAGTCGAACTGGGTCACGATCAAGACCGTCGACACCAGCCAGGGCGGCATCGAGGACTGGACCGGCCTGAGCGGGCAGGGCCGCTACCTGCGCGTGCAGGGCGTCACCCGGTCGTCGCAGTACGGCTATTCGATCTTCGAGATCCAGGCCTTCACCGGCACGACCTCGGCACCTGCGCCGGCCCCCGCACCTGCACCGGCCCCGGCTCCAGCGCCCACCCCGGCGCCTTCACCGGCTCCCGCGCCGAGCCCGGCACCGGCCCCGAGCCCGGCGCCGGCTCCGGCTCCGGCCCCCGCGCCCGCGCCCGCGCCCGCGCCTGCGCCAGCGCCCGGCCAGCCCGGCGTCGCGATCAGGCCAGTGACTGCCACCTCGTCGGCCCTGGAGAACGGCGGCATGCCCGCCACCAACACGATCGACGGCAATGTCGGCACGCGCTGGTCGAGCCGGCAGGAAGACGGCGCCTGGATCCAGTGGGACTTCGGCAAGAAGACGCTGATCGGCGCGATGAAGCTGACCTGGGAGAACTCCTACGGCAAGGAGTACGCGCTGCAGGTCTCCGATGACGGGCAGGCCTGGTCGCAGGTGCGCTACGTCAGCGCCGGCAAGGGCGGCACCGAGGCGTTCTACAACCTCGGCATCAACCCGCGTTACGTGCGCCTGCAGGGCGTCGCGCGCGGCACGCAGTACGGCTACTCGCTGTGGGAAGTCGAGTTCAAGAGCCCGGGCTCGGACAACACGATGCCGACGCTGGCCACCGCGCCGCTGAAGGCGCCGACCAGCGGCACCGGCATGATGCCGCTGCCGACACAGGCCGATCCGGTCGAGACGCTGCAGTTCACGCTGGCCGACGGCACGCTGGTCACCCGCTTCGGCATCCGCGGCCTGGCCCGCCACGGCCGCGAGCGCGGCGAAGACTGGAACGAAATCGGCCAGGGCCCGAACGAGACCGTGGATGCCAACGGCAACCCGGTCGACAAGGGGCCGGGCAACTTCCTGACCTTCGTGCCGAACTACTTCAAGAACCGCACCTGGGGCTTCGAGATCATCGACAACAGCCGCGTGGCCGGCGTGACCGCGCCGACGCTGCGCGTCAACCACTACTTCACGCAGGACCAGTTGCCTGGCGGGGTGGCGTGGTTCCGCGCCTTCGATCGCGTCGGCGTCACCGGCTACGGCTGGATGAACCCGGGCCAGCTCGTCAACGACAAGGTCACGATCTGCCCGCCGGTGGCCTACCCGCCGAACGGCAGGCTGTTCAGCAACAGCATCCTGAACAACGACTGCAGCCTGACGGTCAAGGACTACCCGGGCCATGGCGACATCGGCGCCGACGGCATGCCCAACGGCAGGAACGTGCCGGCACGTCCGCTGGTGGCAGGCGACGTGATCGAGGTCTCGCCGTCGTTCTTCTCGACCAAGGAGGCGATGGCCGCCAAGGGCGACAACGGCGGCATCCGCTACTACGCGGGTGAGTGGACCTACGTGGTCGGCACCGGCCTGCGCGCGTGGTACGGCGTGCAGCCGCGCCTGATGAACGCACCGCTGCCGGCCGAGACGCTGCAGGGCGGCACCGGCTCGCTGTCGTACGACTATGCCGACAACGGCACCTTCATCTTCCAGCAGCCGCACATCAACGTCGGCATGCAGAACATGCAGCGCTTTGTCGAAGGCCGCCGCACGATCCACACCAACATGTTCACCGGCGACCACAACGAGCCGGGCAACGACCGCTTCGATGCGCTGGTGGGCCTGCAGGGGCCGCGCTACAACCAGTCGTCGTGCATCGCGTGCCACGTGAACAACGGCCGCAGCCCGGCGCCGGCGGCGGTGAACCAGCGGCTGGACTCGATGTCGGTGCACACCGCGGCGATCAATGCCCAGGGCCAGCAGGTGCCCGACTCGCGCTACGGCGTGGGCGTGCAGATGAATGCCCGCGGTGCCGACGGTACGGTGCAGGACTGGGGCAATGGCGTGCGTGTCGCGGGCTTCGACACCCAGACCGTGAAGCTGGCCGACGGCACGTCGGTGGAACTGCGCAAGCCCAAGCTGGCCTTCGACGGCCCGACGCCGCAAGTCGTCTCGCTGCGTGCGGCTCAGCCGATGCTGGGGACCGGCCTGCTCGAAGCGATTCCGGAAGCCGACATCCTGGCGCGTGCCCGCAGCACGCCGGACGCCGACGGCATCAAGGGCCAGGCGAACTTCGTGTTCGACCCGGAGACCGGCGACGTGCGCCTGGGCCGCTTCGGCTGGAAGGCCGGCAAGTTCAGCCTGCGCCACCAGGCCGCCTCGGCCCTGCTGCAGGACATGTCGGTGACGACGCCGGTGTACCCGAGCCGCGACTGCCTGGCCGGCCTGCCGACCTGCCGCACGAAGAGCGAGCGCGGCCTGTCGGAAACCGAACTGCAGGCGGTCTCGCGCTACCTGCAGCTGCTGGCCGTTCCGGCACAGCGCAGCCTGGTGAGCGGGTTCCCGAAGGGCGTGGCACCGCTGGCGGATCTGGACGTCGACCCGGTCAAGGTGGCCAACGGCGCGAAGGTCTTCAAGACGCTGAACTGCGTGGCCTGCCACGTCGCCGAGGTGAAGACCGGCTCCGGCCACCCGCTGGCTGAACTGCGCAACCAGACCATCAAGCCGTACACCGACCTGCTGCTGCACGACATGGGAGCCGACATGGCCGACAACTATGTCGAAGGCACGGCCGCCGGCAACCTGTGGCGCACCTCGGCCCTGTGGGGCATCGGCTACACCGACCGCGTGATGGGCACGGCCGGCAAGGTCGGCTACCTGCACGACGGACGTGCCCGCACGCTGACGGAAGCGGTCATGTGGCACGGTGGCGAAGCCGCCAACGCACGCGGCCGCTTCGCGGCGCTGTCGACGGCGGATCGGCAGGCGCTGCTGGCGTTCCTGCAGTCGCTCTGATCGCAGGCGCTCCGCGATGACAAGGCCCCGCTTCGGCGGGGCCTTTTCGTTTACAGCTTTTCGACCTCTGCGTTGATGTGGCTGCTGGCGAATGGCCTCGCGGTCAGGCTAGAACAGGAAATACCGCTGCGCCATCGGCAGCACCGTCGCCGGCTCGCAGGTCAGCAGCACCCCATCCGCCCGCACCTCGTAGGTCTGCGGATCGACCTCGATCTTCGGCGTGAAGCCGTTGTGGACCATGTCGGCCTTGCTGATGCGGCGCGTGTTGCCGACCGCCACCGCGCGCTTCTTCAGCCCCAGCTTCTCCGGCACGCCGGCATCGAGCCCGGCCTTCGAGACGAAGGTGACGCAGCTGTCGTGCATCGCGCCGGCGAACGAGCCGAACATCGGCCGGTAGTGCACCGGCTGCGGCGTCGGGATCGACGCATTCGGGTCGCCCATCGCCGCGGCGGCGATGAAGCCGCCCTTCAGGATCAGCGACGGCTTCACGCCGAAGAAGGCCGGCTTCCACAGCACCAGGTCGGCCAGCTTGCCGACCGCGATCGAACCCACCTCGTGCGAGATGCCCTGCGTGATCGCCGGGTTGATCGTGTACTTCGCGATGTAGCGCTTGACGCGGAAGTTGTCGTGCCGCGCGCTGTCTTCGGGCAGCGTGCCGCGCTGCGCCTTCATCTTGTGCGCCGTCTGCCAGGTGCGGATGATCACCTCGCCGACCCGGCCCATCGCCTGGCTGTCGGACGACATCATCGAGAACACGCCGACGTCGTGCAGGATGTCCTCGGCCGCGATGGTCTCGCGGCGGATGCGGCTTTCGGCGAAGGCCAGGTCCTCCGCGATCGACGCATCGAGGTGGTGGCACACCATCAGCATGTCGAGGTGCTCGTCGATGGTGTTCACCGTGTACGGCATCGTCGGGTTGGTCGACGACGGCAGCACGTTCGGCAGGCCCGCTGCCTTGATGATGTCGGGTGCATGCCCGCCGCCCGCGCCTTCGGTGTGGAAGGTCGCGATGGTGCGGCCCTTGAACGCGTCGATCGTGCTTTCGACGAAGCCAGATTCGTTCAGCGTGTCGGTGTGGATCGTGACCTGCACGTCGTGCCGGTCGGCCACGCTCAGGCAGTTGTCGATCGCCGCCGGCGTCGTGCCCCAGTCTTCGTGCAGCTTCAGGCCGTACGCGCCGGCCTCGATCTGCTCGTCGAGCGCGCCGGGCAGGCTCGCATTGCCCTTGCCCTGGAAGCCCAGGTTCATCGGAAACGCCTCGGCCGCCTTCAGCATCTGGTGGATGTACCAGGGCCCGGGCGTGCAGGTGGTCGCGAAGGTGCCGGTGGCCGGGCCGGTGCCGCCGCCGAGCATCGTCGTGACGCCGCTCATCAGCGCCTCTTCGATCTGCTGCGGGCAGATGAAGTGGATGTGGGTGTCGATGCCGCCGGCGGTGACGATGCTGCCTTCGCCGGCGATGATCTCGGTGCCGGGGCCGATCACGATGTCGACGCCGGGCTGCACGTCGGGGTTGCCGGCCTTGCCGATGCCGGCGATGCGGCCGGCCTTCAGCCCGATGTCGGCCTTCACGATGCCCCAGTGGTCGATGATCAGCGCGTTGGTGATCACCGTGTCGGCCACGTCCTTCGACAGGCGCTGGCCCTGGCCCATGCCGTCGCGGATGGTCTTGCCGCCGCCGAACTTCACCTCTTCGCCGTAGCCGCCGGCGAGCAGCGTGTAGTCCTTCTCGACCTCGACGATGAGGCCGGTGTCGGCCAGGCGCACGCGGTCACCGGCGGTCGGGCCGAACATCTCCGCATAGGCGCGGCGGTGGATGGTGGCCATCAGAGCGCTCCCTGCACTTCGCCGCGGAAGCCGTAGACCTTACGGTCGCCGGCGTAGTCGACCAGCTCGACCGTGCGCTGCTGCCCCGGCTCGAAGCGCACCGCGGTGCCCGATGCGATGTTCAGCCGCATGCCGCGCGCGGCCGCGCGGTCGAACTTCAGCGCCGGGTTGGTCTCGGCGAAGTGGTAGTGCGAGCCGACCTGCACCGGCCGGTCGCCGCTGTTCTCGATCACCAGCGTGATGGTGCGGCGGCCGACGTTGATCTCGATGTCGGGCCCGTCGGTGAGCAGTTCGCCTGGAATCATGGCCGGCACCCTTCAGTTGACCAGCAGCGCGATGCCGAACAGCGCGACCGCGCTGCCCGCCACGCGCGGCAGCCAGGCCGAGCGCGAACGCAGCAGCAGGCCGAGGCCGATGCCGGCGCCATGCAGCAACGCGGTGGCCGCGACCATGCCGGTGAGCGCGAATGCAGCCGTGGGGCCGGCCAGCTCGGCGCCGTGCGCGAGGCCGTGGAACAGCGCGAACACCGCCGCCAGCGCGGCACCAGCCGCGGCCGGCAGGCGCGCGTTGGTGGCGACCAGCAGGCCCAGCACCAGCAGCGACGCGGCGATCATCGGTTCCACCGCCGGCAGCATGAGCCCGGCCAGGCCGATCAGCGCGCCCGCCAGCAGCGTGCCGCCGAAGGCCAGCGGCGCGAGCCAGACGCGGCGCGAACCCAGCGCGCTCCAGAGGCCGACGGCGACCATCGCTGCCAGGTGGTCGAGCCCGCTGAACGGGTGGCTGAAGCCGGCGGCCAGCGCGCCGATGGCGTCATGGTGCCGGCCCGCGTCGGCACCGGTGTGGGCGAAGGCGAGGGCGGGCAGGCCGAGCGACAAGGCCACGGCAGCGGCGCGCCATGCGGTCGAGCGAGAGGGGGTCGTCATGCAAAGCGCTCCAGATTCATGCAGAAGGTCATGCAATGGGTTGGTGCACGGTCACCAACTTGGTGCCGTCGGGGAAGGTCGCTTCGACCTGGATCTCGGGGATCAGCTCGGCCACGCCGTCCATCACGTCGGCGCGGGTCAGCACCGTCTTGCCTTCGCTCATCAGCGCGGCCACCGTCTTGCCGTCGCGAGCGCCTTCCATGATGGCCGCGCTGATCAGCGCGACCGACTCGGGGTAGTTGAGCTTCAGCCCCCGCGCCTTGCGGCGCTCGGCCAGCAGCGAGGCCGTGAAGATCAGCAGCTTGTCTTTCTCACGCGGCGTCAGTTCCATGGTGGTGCGGGAAGCAGAAGGTGTGCCACATCTTAGGGCGCGTCGCCACGCCGATGGCATGGGGCTTGCGCTCACCCGCCGCATGACGTCTGCCCAGCCCCCCGGTGACACGGTCGCGGTCGGCCCGGCCATCGTGCCGCCGGAGCGCGACGGCGCGCCGGACGAGCGCGCGGTGCAGCGCGTCGTGAAGGTCCGGCGCGACTACAACAGCTGGGTCGCGCGCGAGACGATGGAAGACTACGCGCTGCGCTTCACGCCGCACAGCTTCCGCAAGTGGTCCGAGCTGCGCGTGGCCAACACCGCGTTCGGCGCGGCCTCGTTCCTGGTGCTCGAGGCGGTGGGTGCGACGCTGCTGGTGCAGTACGGCTTCCTGAACGCGTTCTGGGCGATCCTCGCGACCGGGCTGATCATCTTCCTCGCCGGGCTGCCGATCAGCTTCTACGCGGCGCGTCACGGGCTCGACATGGACCTGCTGACGCGCGGGGCCGGCTTCGGCTACATCGGCTCCACCATCACCTCGCTGATCTACGCCAGCTTCACCTTCATCTTCTTCGCGCTCGAGGCGGCCATCATGGCCTATGCGCTCGAGCTGGCCTTCGACGTGCCGCCGGCCTGGGGCTACCTGGTCTGCGCACTGGTGGTGATCCCGCTGGTCACGCACGGCGTCACCGCGATCAGCCGGCTGCAGGTCTGGACGCAGCCGCTGTGGCTGGTGCTGCTGGTCGTGCCCTATGTTTTCGTGCTGCGCCAGAACCCGGGCGCGCTCGACGGGCTGGTGCACTACGCCGGCGCCGAGGGCCGCGGCGCCGGGTTCGACCTCGGCCTGTTCGGCGCCGCGATGACGGTGGGCATCGCGCTGATCACGCAGATGGGCGAGCAGGTCGACTACCTGCGCTTCATGCCGGAGCGCACCGCGGCCAACCGCAAGCGCTGGTGGCTGGGCGTGCTGATCGGCGGGCCCGGCTGGGTGGTGCCGGGCGTGCTGAAGATGCTGGGCGGCGCGCTGCTGGCGTACCTGGCGATCAGCCATTCGGTGCCGGTCGACCGCGCGGTCGATCCCAATCAGATGTACCTCGCGGCCTACGAGTACGTCTTCCCGCACCCGGCGTGGGCGGTCGCCGCGACGGCGCTGCTGGTGGTGGTGTCGCAGCTGAAGATCAACGTGACCAACGCCTACGCCGGTTCGCTCGCGTGGTCGAACTTCTTCGCGCGGCTCACGCACAGCCACCCGGGGCGCGTCGTGTGGGTGGTGTTCAACACGATGATCGCGCTGATGCTGATGGAGCTCGACGTGTTCCGCGCGCTCGGCGAGGTGCTGGGGCTGTTCTCCAACATCGCGATCTCGTGGATCATGGCGGTGGTCGCCGACCTGGTGGTCAACAAGCCGCTCGGGCTGTCGCCGCCGGGCATCGAGTTCAAGCGCGCGCACCTGTACGACGTGAACCCGGTCGGCGTCGGCGCGATGGGCGCGGCCTCGGTGCTGTCGATCGCGGCCTACCTGGGGGTGTTCGGGCCGATGGCGCAGGCCTTCTCGGCCCTGATCGCGCTGGTGACGGCCTTCGTGGCGGCACCGCTCATCGCGTGGGCCACGCAAGGCCGCTTCTACATCGCCCGCCAGAGCCCGCCAGGCCTGTTCACCCGGCTGCAGCACTGCGTGGTCTGCGAACGCGAGTACGAGGCCGACGACCTGGCGCATTGCCCCGCCTACCTCGGCTCGATCTGCTCGCTGTGCTGCTCGCTCGACG
This sequence comes from Rhizobacter sp. Root1238, assembly GCF_001425825.1. Classification (GTDB taxonomy): domain Bacteria; phylum Pseudomonadota; class Gammaproteobacteria; order Burkholderiales; family Burkholderiaceae_C; genus Rhizobacter. The sequence continues at coordinate 125,385 of NZ_LMDM01000034.1, read as the reverse complement.
CGCGCTGCAACGACCTGTGCAAGCCCGAGGCCAAGCTGTCCACGCAATGGGCAGCCGCACTGCGGGCGGTGCTGCCGCGCCGCGCCTGGCCCTACATCGACACCGGCCTCGGCCACTATGTGCTGCTGATGGCGGTGGTGGTGCCGCTGCTGGCCGGGCTGTTCGCGCTGCTGTACCACCAGGAGCTGCGGCTGCTCGGCGAGCCGGGCGCGGCGCTCGCGCCGGCGCTGCGGCTCGGCTTCGTCAAGGCCTTCGCGGCGCTGCTGCTGGTCAGCGGCATCGTCGCCTGGTGGCTGGTGCTGACGCACAAGAGCCGCCAGGTGGCGCAGGAGGAATCGAACCGCCAGACGCAGGCGGTGCACGAGCAGACGCAGGCGCTGCGGCGCGAGATCGATTCGCACCGCCGCACCGACCTGCAGCTGCAGCAGGCCAAGCGCAGCGCCGAGCTCGCGAACCAGGCCAAGAGCCGCTACATCACGACGGTGAGCCACGAGCTGCGCACGCCGCTGAACAGCATCCTCGGCTATGCGCAGCTGCTCGACGAAGACGCGTCGATCCCGCCGCACCGCCAGCAGGCGATCGGCGTGATCCGGCGCGGCGGCGAGCACCTGCTGTCGCTGATCGAGGGCACGCTCGACATCGCCCGCATCGAAGGCGGCAAGCTGCGGCTCGAATCGCAGCCGATGCACCTGCGCGACGGCGTGCAGCAGATCGTGCGCATGTTCGAGCTGCAGGCCGCCGGCAAGGGCATCGCGTTCAGCCATGAGCTGTCGCAGGCGCTGCCCGAGGTGGTGCGCAGCGACGAGAAGCGGCTGCGCCAGATCCTGATCAACGTGCTGGGCAATGCCGTCAAGTTCACGCAGGCCGGTCACGTGGTGTTCCGCGCCACCTATGCGCGTGAGATGGCCACCTTCGAGATCGAGGACACCGGCCCGGGCATCGCGCCCGAAGAGATCGAGCACGTGTTCGAGCCGTTCGCGCGCGGCAGCGATACCGGCACCGCGGCCAGCGGCGGCACCGGGCTGGGGCTGACCATCAGCAAGATGCTGGTCGACCTGATGGGCGGCGAGATGACGGTGCACAGCACGCCGCAGGTCGGCACGCTGTTCCGCATCCGGCTGTTCCTGCCCGCCGCGCGCGACGCGGTGGCGGTGCAGGCGCCGCGCATCGCGCGCATCGGCTACCGGGGCGCGCGGCGCCGCGTGCTGGTGGTCGACAACGAGGAGGTCGACCGCGCGCTGCTCGCGAGCGTGCTCGAGCCGCTGGGCTTCGAGATCCACCAGGCCGCCTCCGGCGACGAATGCCTGCGCCTGCTGCGCAGCGTCGTGCCTGATGCCATCCTGATGGACCTGGCGATGCCGGGCATCGACGGCTGGGCGACGATCCGCGCGATCCGCGGCCAGGGGTTGAGTCCTGCGCCGGTCGCCATCGTCTCGGGCAATGCCTTCGACAAGGACCTGGACAACGACGTCGGCATCACGCCGGCCGATTTCGTGCTGAAGCCGGTGCGCGTGCACGAGCTGCTCGACTGGCTGGGCGCGCGCCTCGGCTTGCAGTGGGTGGAGGCGACGCCGGTGTCGACCGCCATGGCGGCGGCACCTGCCTCGACCGCGTCGGCCGACTGGGTGCTGCCGGATGCCGAGGCGCTGCGCGCGCTGGATGAGCTGGTGCGCCTCGGCTACTTCCGCGGCATCGTCCAGAAGCTCGACCGGATCGAGGCCGAGCATCCCGCCTGTGCCGGCTTCGTGGACCACGTGCGCGACCTGGTGCGCAAGTTCCAGCTGGAGGCGGTGAGCCGCATCCTCGAGAAGGCCTTGCACCGATCGCTGGCGGCCGGCCCCGCGCCCTGATCGTGCGGCAGATCTCACGGCGGCGCGCATCGCGGGCCGGTCGCGACGACAGTGTTTGACAGTCGAGGAGGAATTCCTCCATAAATGTTGCGCAAAGTTGCCCCACGTTTCGCCGAGTAGCGAATCCGAGAGGCAGCCATGCGCGGTAATGCGGTCCGTCAGAACAGAGGCTTTACGCTCATCGAAGTGACGATCGTGGTCGCGATCGTCGCGATCCTGGCCCGCGTGGCGTTGCCGGCGTACCTCGACCACCTGAAGCGCGGCCGCATTCCCGATGCCACCGCGACCTTGTCGACGCTGCAGACCCGCATGGAGCAGTGGTTCCAGGACAACCGCAGCTACTACACCAGCGCAAGCGTCAAGACCTGCGGCGTCACCGCCAGCGCGTCGAGCCATTTCAGTTTCAGCTGCACTGCATCGTCCGACACCGCCTACGTCTGGACGGCCACCGGGATCGGGGCGATGGCCGGCTTCAGCTACACCATCAACCAGGACGGCACGCAGACCTCGGCGGTCACCGGCGTGTCCGGCTGGACGGCAACGTCGAGCAGTTGCTGGATCACGAAGCGAGGCGGGGTGTGCTCGTGAAGGCGCGGCATCGGCGGGCGCCGCGCGGCATGACCTTGATCGAGCTGACGATCGGCTTGGCGATGTTCGCGCTGCTGCTGCTGGCGGTGGCGCCGTCGCTCTCGCAGTGGATGCGCGACACGCGGCTGCAGGCCGGCGCCCAGGCGCTGATGGGCGACCTGCAGTTCGCACGCGCCGAAGCGGTTCGGCGCAATGGGCTGGCGCGGCTGCAGCTGGTCAGCAGCCGCGACATGAATTGCGCGCTGACGAACTCCGGCCCTGAATGGGTCGTCAACCTGACGGCGTCGACCTCGCCGGCCGGCGCCTGCGGCTCGGCGCCCGGCGGCACCGTGTCTCCGTACCTGTTGCGGGTCAGCCCGCTGCTGTCGAGCAGCACGACGAACACGCTGACGGCCACGCGGCAGGTCGTGGCGTTCAACGGGCTGGGCCGACAGACCGCCACCACCAACCCGACCTCGTCGGTCGCGACGCTGACGATCGATGTGCAGGACGCCACCAGCCGTTGCCGTCCGTCCGGCGCCACGCGCTGCCTGCGCGTGGTCGTGTCGCCGGCGGGTGACATCCACATGTGCGACCCGGCCCATGCGACCGGAAACACGGCCAACGACGCGATGAGTTGCCCCTGATGCACGTGACCCCCCCATGACACATCCTCTCCACCTTCCTCGCACCGCCCACCCGGCCGCCGTTGCCGCTGCGACCCGGGAACATGGCGCAGCATTGCTCGAGATCGTCTGCGCGCTGCTGATCTTCGGCGTCGGCGTGCTCGGGCTCGTCAAGCTGCAGGCCGTCAGCGTGCAACAGGCCGGCGATGCGAGGTACCGCGCGCTGGCGGCCCTGCAGGCGAGCGACCTGATCGGCAAGATGTGGGTGAGCGACCGCACGCCCGCCACGCTGGCGGCCAGCTTCAGCAGCGATGCGGCCAACGGCGCGGGCTACGCGTCCTGGCTTGCCGCGGTGCAGGCGTCCGGGCTGCCGGGCGTGGCCGGCAGGCCGCCGACGGTGAGCATCGCGACGGTGTCGGGGCTCGGCACGAACAGCACCGACAGCAGCCTCGCGACCATCACGGTCTACTGGAAGGCGCCGGGCGATGGCGGTTACCACAACCATGTCGCACTGGCGCAGGTGAAATGATGGCGCCGCGCCCCGACATCGGCCTGAAGCCGTCGCGTGCGGCGCGGGGCTTCACGCTCATCGAGCTGATGGTCGCCGTGGTCGTCGCGATGCTGTTCGCCGTGCTGGCGATGCGCGTGTTCGGCCAGGCCGAGAGCCAGAAGCGCGTGACCACCGGTGGGAACGACGCGCTGATCAACGCGTCGCTCGGCCTGTTTGCCCTCGAACGCGATGCGAGGCAGGCCGGACACGGCCTGAATGCCTTCGCGATCCTCGGCTGCAAGCTGACCTGGACCACCACGGCCAGCGCAGTGAAGGTCACCCTGTCGGCAGCGGCGCCGGTCACCATCAATGCCGGCGAGGTGGTCGCCGGCGATGCCAACACCGACACGCTGCTGGTGATCAGCGCGAATTCGAACAACCCGCCCGAGGGGGATGCCACCATCGCGACATCGGACGGCACCGGCTACCGGGTCGCCACGCCGGGTCAGTTCGCGGCCGACACCTGGATCGCCGTGCTGCCCTCCACGCGCGTGTCGACCTGCAGTTCGAGCCTCGAGAAGGTGACCGCCATCGATTCGGCCACGTCGAAGCTCGCGGTCGCGCAGGGGACCGCGGGCCTACCGGTCGGCAGCATCGTGTTCGACCTGGGCAGCGCGGTTCAGATCCGTGCCTATGCCGTCAGGCAGGGCAACCTGATGGTGTGCGACTACAGCGCCTGGAACTGTGGCGACGCGTCGAAGACGGTCGATCCCGACGTCTGGATGACGATGGCGTCCAACATCGTCAGCCTGCGTGCCCAGTACGGGCGCGACACGTCCGGCATCAGCGGGACCAGCCCCGGCATGCGAGGGGTCGTCGACAGCTTCGACCAGGTCACGCCGGGCAGTGCGTCGGACGCCAGCACCCTGGCCACGCAGTGCCGTTGGGCGCGGGTGCTGGCCGTGCGCATGGCCTTGGTCGGGCGCAGCACGACCTACGACAAGACCGCGCCGACGGCTGCGGCACCGACCTGGGATGGCGCGGCGGACGCACCGATCGACCTGAGCCGCGACGCGGCATGGCAGCGGTTCCGCTACAGGATGCTGCAAGCCACCGTGCCGCTGCGCAACCTCATCTGGGAGGGCTCCCAGTCCACCTACGAAGGAGGGACCGGAGGATGTTGAAGCGCTTCGATGCGGGGCGCCATCCCCGGGGAGCCAGCCCACAGCGTGGCATCTCGATGCTGCTGGTGCTGATCATCCTGATGGCGATGACGCTGGCCGCGGTCGGGTTGCGCCGCTCCACGCTGACGGCGAACGCCATTGCCGGCAACCTGGGCATGCAGCGCGCGGCCGCCAGCTCGGCCGACCAGGGGATGGAGGTCGCGATCGCCTGGCTCGAGAGCAACAGCGGGCAAGCCACTTCGACGTCCGCAACCGCCTGCGCCACGAGCATCGGCAGTTCGGTGCTGGCCTGCGACCAGCCAGGCCACGGCTACCTGGCTTCGCGCGCGGACCCTGCCAGCGGGCAGAGCTGGTCCGCGCTGTGGGATGAGCTGGCGACGCTGGCGACGCCGGGGGTCCTGAGCACCGACAAAGCCGGCAACGGCGTTGCCTACCTCATTCAACGCATGTGCAGCAGCCAGGGGGATGCCAATGGCGGCGCGTGCTCGGCCTCACCGACGTCCGGCACCTGCGGCAGCAGCCAGACGGTCGGCGGCAATGGCGGCGCCGGCAACCTGAGTTGCAAGAGCCAGGTTTATTTCCGCATCACCGTGAAGGTGAGCGGCCCCCGCAACACCTTCAGCTATGCGCAGGCCATGGTGGCGCTGTGATTCGGGAGAACGACATGGTCGGACTGTTCATCGCCGCCGGGCGGCGCGCACTTGTCATCGTGGGGCTGCTGCTGGCCGGGAATGCCGCCGTGGCCGACTCGACGGACCTGGCAACCCAGCCGCTGGGCATCGCGACGTCGGCGCCCCGGCCCAATATCCTGTTCGTGCTGGACAACTCGAACAGCATGGACACCGCGTACATGCCGGACACGGCGTTCAACGGCTCGGGCAAGGCAGAGTATGTCCGGAATATTTTGTACAACACATTGGCCTACGACCCGGGCGTGACCTATCTGATTTCCCCCAAAGGGAATGCCGCAGGCGATTACTGGGAGAGCATGACGAGGGCGAATACCGCGGGATGGACGAAGGTGCGCAGGAATGGGTTCTCATCATTCGCCAGCACCTACAACATCGTCTCCGATGCGTACTATTTCAAGTCGACCTTTTCTGGCGGCGTCGAAACACGCACGCAGGTCACCCTCAAATCGGGCCTGACTTATCCGAAGGCGAGCACGCGCACGGATTGCGCCGATTCAGCCTGCACCTACGACGAGGAGATGACCAACTACACGAACTGGTATTCCTACTACCGGCTGCGCATGCTGGCGATGAAGTCGGGCCTCAGCCTGTCGTTCGCCGGCCTGGGTTCGAACGTGCGCCTGGGGCTGATGGCCATCGATTCGGCCGACAACGGCATCCTCGATTTCGTCAATATCACCGACTTCGATTCCACGCAAAAGGAGCTTTGGTACAAGACGCTTCACGCGATCGTTCCCAAGCAACATGGCGATACACCGCTGCGCCCGGCCCTCTCGATCGCGGGGCGGTATTTTGCAGGCAAGGTGAGCACGATCAACGGCGAGTCTGCCAGGGATCCGATGCAGTATTCATGTCAACGGAATTACACCCTTCTTTCCACCGATGGCTATTGGACGGTCGCCCAGGGAACGAAGGTTGACGGCAGCACGCTCGTCGGGGATCAGGATGCCAACCTGAGCCGGCCCTACTTCGACGGCACCGCCACGTCCGATACGCTTGCCGACGTGGCGCAGTATTACTATTCGACGGATCTGCGCGACGATGCGCGTGGAATCCAGAACATGGTGACCTACACCATCGGTCTGGGTGCCGCCGGAAAAATGAAATACCGGTCGGACTATGCCACTGCAAGCAGCGGCGATTATTTCGACGTGGCCAATGGCACGCCAGCCGATGCCGCGCAAGGGATCTGCGCCTGGCAGACCGGCTCGGGCCCCTGCAACTGGCCGGTGCCGGTGGCGGAGCAGCCGACGGCGGTGGACGACCTGTGGCACGCCGCCGTCAACGGGCATGGCGCCTACTACAGCGCCGCGAACGCGGCCGACCTGAAGGCGGGTGTCGCGAGCTTCATCAAGAGCGTCGAGGTCAGCAGCGCCGCGCAGGCCACCAGCACCAGCAGCGCCGCGAACTTCTCGGCCGGTACGCAGAACTACCTCTTCAGTTCCCGCTTCTGCTCGCTGAAATGGTTCGGCGAGCTGGCGCGCTATGCGGTAGACGCTGCCACCGGCACGCTGAGCCCCACGCCCGACTGGGCGCAGTCGGGCGGCGGGACCGATTGCGCCGGGGCGTCCGGCAGCAATCCCGCGACAACACGGCTCGACGGGCGGAGTGCGGACGATCGCAGGATCTACACCCTGGATGACGGCAGGAGCGCGGCATCGCTGGTCAGTTTCGAGTGGGGCTCGCTGTCGAGCAACTCGCAGCGGTACTTCAGCTTCGACACCGTCAAGGGATCGCTGTCGCAGGTCTGCAGCTCGGGTGCCGATTGCATCCCGGCGGCCTCCCGGGCAGACAGCACCGGCTCGGGATCTTCAGGTGCCGGCGGGTACAACCTGGTCAACTACCTGCGCGGCGACGGCTCGCGGGCCCAGGACGATCCGAACGCCGCCGCCGCCGCCCGGCTCTATCGTCCGCGCGAGCACAAGCTCGGTGACATCGCCGGCTCGCAGGCCGTTTACGTCCGGGCGCCGAACTTCAGCTACGCCGACAAGGGATATGCCGAGTTCAAGACGACGCAGGCCGCGCGCCAGGGCATGGTCTATGTCGGTGCCAACGACGGCATGCTGCATGCCTTCGATGCGACCGATGGCAGCGAGTCCTGGGCCTACATCCCGTCCATGCTGTTGCCCCAGCTGTACAAGCTCGCCGACAAGCAGTACGCGAGTCAGCACATCTTCCTGGTCGACGGGCCGATCACCACGGCCGACGTCCACGACGGCAGTGCCTGGCACACTATCCTGGTGGGCGGGCTGGGCGGCGGCGGGCGCGGCTTCTATGCGCTGGACGTGACGCGGCCGGGCACGCCGGCGGCCTTGTGGGAGTTCACCCACGACACCAGCCGCACGAGCCCCTTCGTCGTCGATGCCGACCTCGGCTACTCGTTCGGCGCGCCGCTGGTCACGAAACTGTCCGACGGCACGTGGGTCGTGCTGGTCACCTCGGGCTACAACAACGTGTCGCCGGGCAACGGCCACGGCACGCTGTGGGTGCTCAACGCCATGACCGGCAGCATCATCAGGAAGATCGACACCGGCGCCGGCGCGAGCGGCTCGACCGTGCCCGGTTGCACGGCGGTCCCCTGCCCGAGCGGCCTCGCCAGGATCAGCGGATGGGTCGCCAATCCGGCCAACAACACGGTGACGCAGGTCTATGGCGGCGACCTGTACGGCAACCTGTGGCGTTTCGATCTGAGCACCCTCACCAGGGCCAATGCCGGCGCGGCCAGCGTCACCGTTCGGCAGCTCGCGACACTGGCCGACGGCAGCGGCGTTCGACAGCCCGTCAGCACACGCCCGGAACTGGGCCTGGTCAGCGGCAGCCGTGTCGTCTACGTCGGGACGGGCCGGTACCTCGGCAGGAGCGACCTGACCACGTCGCAGCAGCAGTCGATCTATGCGATCAAGGACCCGGTCACCAGCAACACCGGACTGCCGTACGCCAGCCCGCGCAGCAACCCCTGCAGCGCGAGCAGGACCACCAACTGCTTCGTGCAGCAGCGGTTGTCCGACAGCAACGGCAAGCGCACGGCGACCAGCACCGTCAGCTACCCGGTCGACTTCTCCAGCATGCATGGCTGGTTCGAGGACCTGCCCGAGACCGCCGAGCGCATCAACACCGATCCCACGCTGCAACTGGGCACGCTCGTCTACGTGTCGAACATTCCCAGCGGGGACGCGGACGTCTGCACCGAAGGCGGATCGAGCTACCTGAACTATGTCGACTTCGCGACCGGCCTGCAGGTCTCCGGATCCCCGGACGTCGGCACGCTGCTGAGCGACAAGGGCACCTCCAGCGCCGCCGGGCTGGCGATGACGACGCAGGGCAATGCGGTGGCCTACACCCGGGGATCCGATGGCAGCACCGCGGTCAGCAAGGTTCCCACCGTCAGCGTTCCGACCCGCACCCGCCGCCTGTCGTGGCGTGAATTGATCACCGGACAGTGACGCCTGCAGCGGTCGCCGGGATCTGCCTGTGTCCCGCGGCCGCCAGCTCGGCTACGCTTGCGATCCTGCGCCCCGTCGGGGCGCGTCGCGTTTTTTGCAAGCCGGCCATGACCGAGAGACTCCCCGACCGCAGCCTGAGCGACGTCGTGCTCATCGTCGACGATGTGCCCGACAACCTGTCGCTGCTGCACGACGCGCTCGACGAGGCGGGCTACACCGTGCTGGTGGCGGTCAATGGCGAGAGCGCGTTGCAGCGCGCGACCCAGGCCGATCCCGACATCGTGCTGCTCGACGCGGTGATGCCCGGCATGGACGGCTTCGAGGTGGCGCGCCGTCTGAAGGCGCAGCCCGGGACCTCGCACATCCCGATCATCTTCATGACCGGCCTGACCGAGACCGAGCACGTGGTGGCCGCGTTCCAGGCCGGCGGCATCGACTACGTCACCAAGCCGATCCGCCCGCAGGAGGTGCTGGCGCGCATGGTGGTGCACATGCAGAGCGCGCGCCAGGCGCGGCAGGCTCGCAATGCGCTCGATGCGTTCGGCCACGCGACGATGGCGATCCACGTGACCGGGCAGGTCGAAAACAGCCGCGCGGTGTGGCAGACGGCGCTCGCGCGCGAGCTGATGCAGCGCTACTTCGACGCGCCGCCGGCCCACGTGCCGGCCGAGCTGGCGGCATGGCTGCAGGCGCAGTCGCAGCTGGCGGCCGCAGGGCGCGAGCCGACCTCGCTGTCGGTGGTGCGCGGCGAGCGCCAGCTGGTGTTCTCGCTGCAGCAGCGCACCAGCGACGACGACTGGCTGATCGTGATGCGCGAGGTGTCGGACGCCGCGGCGGTCGATGCGGTGCTGCAGGCCTTCAGGCTGACGCTGCGCGAGGCGGAGGTGCTGTACTGGGTCGCCAAGGGCAAGACGAATCGCGACATCGGCGACATTCTTGGCAGCAGCCCGGCGACGGTGAAGAAGCACCTGGAGCATGTGTTCGAGAAGCTGGGGGTGGAGACGCGCAATGCGGCGGCTTCTCTGGCGATCCAGAAGGTTCGTGCGCTGGCGCCGTGGCACGGGGGGTGAGGGACTGCGCGTGGCCGGTTCCTCACCCACGCGGCAAGACGCCCGGAATGTCCCCGGGCGGAATCACCTCGACGTTGTCGGCCAGCGGGTAGCGGCGCTCGACGGGAGCGATCACGTAGCCTTTGTCGACCCCCAGGTCCTCGAGTGACTGCCAGAAACCGCGGGTCACCGTGGGCGATGCCGAGAACTTCACCTCGAAACCCAGCAGCCGCTTGCCGGTCGAAACGACCAGGTCGAGCTCGCTGCCGGCCACCGTGCGGTAGAAGCCGAGTTCGCTGCCGACCGGCGCGTGGGCGCGCACCTGTTCCAGCACGAAGCCTTCCCAGGAAGCTCCGACGATGGGATGTCCCTGCAGGTCGTCGATGCTGGCGATGTTGAGCAATGCATGCACCAGTCCGCTGTCGCGGATGTACACCTTCGGCGACTTGACGAGCCGCTTGCCGACGTTGGCCAGATGCGGCTCCAGCCGGCGCACCATCATCGCGTCGCTCAACAATGCGAGGTAGCGTGTCACCGTGGTGTGTGCGACGCCGCCCAGCGACAAGCCCAGCTGCGAGGCGTTGAAGAGCTGGCCCTGCAGGTGGGCGAGCATGCGCCAGAAGCGATGCAATGTTTCGGCAGGAATGGTCACGCCCCATTGCGGCAGGTCGCGCTGGAGAAATGTCTGGATGAAATCCTGGCGCCAGGTGAAGGAGAGCGCTTCGCTGGGCGCGGCATGGCTCATCGGAAAGCCACCGCGCGACCACAGGTTCTGCAGGCCCGCCAGTTCGGTGGGCCCGGCGGGAAACACTTCGGAGGCGAGCAGGGGTGTCAATTCCAGGTAGCTGACGCGGCCGGCGAGCGACTCGGCACTCTGCTGCATCAGCGGACCCGAGGCCGAGCCCAACAGCAGGAAACGGCCGGGCCTGCGGTCGGCGTCGATCTCCGGACGCAGGGCGCTGAACAGATCGGGCACGTGCTGCACTTCGTCGAGCACGACGAGGCGCTCCCGATGGCGAGGAAAGAAGAGCTCCGGCCGTTCCAGTTGAGCGCGGTCGGCAGCGCGTTCGAGGTCGAGGAACAGCGCGTTCTCGTGCTCGGCCGCCACCGCGCGCGCCAGCGTCGTCTTGCCGACCTGCCTGGGACCGGTGATCACGACGCCGGGGAAGAATGTCAGCCTCTCCCGCAGGGAGGCCATGAGATGGCGTTCAAACATCCTTGTATTTTGAGCGGTGACCGCTCAATTTACAAGCATGAACGTGCGCAGATTCGTCGGCCACTGCGGTCTTTTCCCTCTCCCGAGGAGTTGCCTTCGCAGGCGCAGAACAACGGCCCTACGCCATCTGTCGTATTCCTCGAACGCTCCCCGCTCCGTAACCTCCGCAGCACCAACCCACAGGAGCGATCGTCCATGAAGTCATCCCGCCGCAATTTCGCCGCGTCGCTGAGCGCCGTGTCGCTCGGCGTCGCCGCCCTCGGCCTGCCGCTGTTCGCGCAGGCCGCCGACACCATCAAGGTCGGCATCCTGCACTCGCTGTCGGGCACGATGGCGATCTCGGAGACCGTGCTGAAGGACACGGCGCTGATGACGATCGCCGAAATCAACGCCAAGGGCGGCGTGCTCGGCAAGCAGCTCGAACCCGTCGTCGTCGACCCGGCCTCCAACTGGCCGCTGTTCGCCGAGAAGGCCAAGCAGCTGATCAGCCAGGACAAGGTCGCGGTGATGTTCGGCTGCTGGACCAGCGTGTCGCGCAAGTCGGTGCTGCCGGTCGTCGAGGAACTCAACGGCCTGCTGTTCTACCCGGTGCAGTACGAAGGCGAAGAACTCAGCAAGAACGTGTTCTACACCGGCGCGGCGCCCAACCAGCAGGCCATCCCGGCGGTCGAATACCTGATGAGCAAGGCCGGCGGCGGCGCCAAGCGCTTCGTGCTGCTCGGCACCGACTACGTCTACCCGCGCACCACCAACAAGATCCTGCGCGCCTTCCTGAAGAGCAAGGGCGTGAAGGACAGCGACATCGACGAGAAGTACACGCCGTTCGGCCACAGCGATTACCAGACCATCGTCGCCGACGTCAAGAAGTTCTCGGCCGGCGGCAAGACCGCCGTCATCTCGACGATCAACGGCGATTCGAACGTGCCGTTCTACAAGGAACTCGGCAACCAGGGCCTGAAGGCGACCGACGTGCCGGTCGTGGCCTTCTCGGTCGGCGAAGAAGAACTGCGCGGCGTCGACACCAAGCCGCTGGTCGGCCACCTCGCGGCATGGAACTACTTCATGTCGATCAAGAACCCGACCAACGACGCCTTCAAGAAGCAGTGGGCCGAGTACGCGAAGGCGAAGAACCTGCCGGGTGCCGACAAGCCGCTGACCAACGACCCGATGGAAGCCACCTACATCGGCATCCACATGTGGGCGCAGGCGGTCAAGAAGGCCGGCAGCACCGACACCGACAAGGTCATCGCCGCGATGGCCGGCCAGACCTTCCCGGCCCCGGGCGGCTTCGTGTCGACGATGGACGCGAAGAACCACCACCTGCACAAGCCGGTGTTCATCGGCGAAGTGAAGGCCGACGGCCAGTTCAACGTGGTCTGGAAGACCCCCGCCCCGGTGAAGGCCAAGCCGTGGAGCCCGTACATCGAAGGCAACGACAAGAAGAAGGACGAGCCCGAGAAGAAGTCGTGATCGGCTGAACCGCTGACCCGAGAAACGGGCCACCCGGCGACCGGGTGGCCCTTGTCGAATCTGAGCAGGACGGATTTCCCTCGATGCTTCCCATGCATGCACGCCGCTGGCTGGTCGCCTTGCTGCTCGGCCTGTCGTTCGGCGCGGTCCACGCGCTGACGCCGTCGCAGGCCCTGGCCCTCGCGAAGGGCGAGAACGAAGAGCGCATCGCCGCGCTGCAGGCCTCGCTCGCCCGTGGCGACGACGGGCTCGCCGCGTTCGTGCGGGCGATGCTGGACGACGCGGTGAAACTCGCCGGCGACAAGGTCTTCGTCGTGCGCGGCGACAAGGCGAGCGATGCCGCGACCGGTACCGAGGCCAGGCTTCCCGACGGCGCGGAAGACCTCGTCAACAGCAACCAGATGCGCCGCGAGCTCGAAGGTGCGCTGGCGGCGCTGAAGCTCTTTTCCAGCGACCTCGGCGAGCGCCGCGCCGCGATCAAGGCGCTGAAGGAAGAGGCCGATGAAGGCCGCCTGCCGCTGATCGAGAAGGCGCTCGCCGCCGAACAGGACGCCGCGCTGAAGGAACAGCTGACGCAGGTTCGCGCCGCGATCCTGGTGTCGTCGAACGACACCGGCAAGCGCATGGAGGCCGCCCGCGCACTCGCCGGCAGCCTGACGCCGGCCACCAAGACCCTGATCCTCGAGCGCCTGAAGCCAGCGGCCGACGGCGGCGAGACCGAGGTCGACATCCGCAGCCAGCTCGGCATCGCACTCGGCGCGATCGATGCGCGCCTCGCGTGGGGCGAACGGCTCGGCGTGCTGTTCACCGGCGTCAGCCTCGGCAGCATCCTGCTGCTGGTCGCACTCGGCCTGGCCATCACCTACGGGCTGATGGGCGTGATCAACATGGCGCACGGCGAGCTGATGATGATCGGCGCGTATGCAACGTACGTGGTGCAGAACCTCTTCAAGTCGCACCTGCCGGGCCTGTTCGACGCCTACGTGATCGTCGCGATCCCCGCGTCGTTCCTGGCCGCCGCGCTGGTCGGCGCGGTGCTCGAACGCAGCGTGATCCGCTGGCTGTACGGTCGCCCGCTCGAGACGCTGCTGGCCACCTGGGGCATCAGCCTGGTGCTGATGCAGGGCGTGCGCTCGCTCTTCGGTGCGCAGAACGTGCAGGTCGAGAACCCGTCGTGGCTGTCCGGCGGTGTCGAGGTGCTGAGCAACCTGACGCTGCCGTTCAACCGCATCGCGATCCTCGCGTTCGCGGTGCTGGTGCTGGCCGGCGTCGCACTGCTGATCGCGCACACCCGGCTCGGGCTGTTCGTGCGCGGCGTCACGCAGAACCGCCGCATGGCCGCCTGCATGGGCGTCAACACCGCGCGCATCGACACCTGCGCATTCGCACTCGGCTCCGGCATCGCCGGGCTGGCCGGCTGCGCGCTGTCGCAGATCGGGAACGTCGGGCCCGACCTCGGGCAGGGCTACATCGTCGACTCGTTCATGGTGGTCGTGCTCGGCGGCGTCGGCCAGCTGGCCGGCACCGTCTACGCGGCGCTCGGCCTGGGCGTGCTGAACAAGCTGCTCGAAGGCTGGCAGGGCGCCGTGCTCGCGAAGATCATGGTGCTGGTCTTCATCGTCATCTTCATCCAGAAGCGGCCGCAGGGCATCTTCGCGATGAAAGGCCGGAGTGCCGAAGCATGAGCGCCGTTCTTCCCACCCCGCCGCGGTCCGTCGGGCCGGCGACCTCGCTGCTGTCGATCAAGGCCTGGAGCGGCGTCTTCATCGCCCTGGTCGCGGTGCTGGTCGTCGCCCCGGCGCTGAATCTCGCGGTGCCGCAGGACAGCGCGCTGCACCTGAGCGACTACGCGATCGGCCTGGCCGGCAAGATCATGTGCTACGCGATCTGCGCGCTGGCGATGGACCTGATCTGGGGCTACACCGGCATCCTGTCGCTCGGCCACGGCGTGTTCTTCGCGCTCGGCGGCTATGCGATGGGCATGTACCTGATGCGCCAGATCGGGCGCGACGGCAACTACCAGTCCGACCTGCCGGACTTCATGGTCTTCCTCGACTGGAAGACGCTGCCATGGCACTGGGCGGCCAGCGACAGCTTTGCCGCCACGCTGCTGCTGGTCGTTCTGGTGCCGGGGCTGCTCGCGTTCGTGTTCGGCTTCTTCGCGTTCCGCTCGCGCATCAAGGGCGTGTACTTCTCGATCATCACGCAGGCGATGACCTACGCGGCGATGCTGCTGTTCTTCCGCAACGAGACCGGCTTCGGCGGCAACAACGGCTTCACCGACTTCAAGCGCATCCTCGGCCACCCGATCGCGACGCCGTCGATGCGGATGACGCTGTTCGTGCTGAGCGGCGTCGCGCTGATCGGCTTCTTCCTGCTGTCCCGCTGGCTGGTGGGCAGCAAGTTCGGCCGCGTGCTGCAGGCCATCCGCGACGCCGAGAGCCGCGTGATGTTCACCGGCTACGACCCGCTGCGCTACAAGCTCTGCATCTGGGTGATCTCGGCGGTGATGTGCGGCATTGCCGGTGCGCTGTACGTGCCGCAGGTCGGCATCATCAACCCGGGCGAGATGTCGCCAGCCGCCAGCATCGAGATCGCGATCTGGGCCGCGGTCGGCGGGCGCGGCACGCTGGTCGGGCCGATCGTCGGCGCCTTCTTCGTCAACGGCGCAAAAAGCTGGTTCACGCAAGCGTTCCCGGAGTTCTGGCTGTATTTCCTCGGCGCGCTGTTCATCGCGGTGACGCTGTTCCTGCCGCAAGGCATCGTCGGGCTCGCGCGCCGGTTCAAGCGCGGCAGCAAGGATGAGGTGAAGGCATGACGCCCGAACTGATGGAGGCCGGCGCGCGCGTGCGCGAGGCGCTGGCGAACAGGCAGCAGGGCGGCCCGGGCACCTCGGGCGGGCGAACGGCGAGCTACGGCCGCGTGGTCGAGGAAGGCGTGCTCGACACCCGGCACGGCGCGATCCTGTACCTGGACGACATCACCGTCAGCTTCGACGGCTTCAAGGCGCTGAACGCGCTGTCGCTGAACATCGGCGCCGGCGAGCTGCGCTGCATCATCGGCCCGAACGGCGCCGGCAAGACGACGATGATGGACGTCATCACCGGCAAGACCCGGCCCGATGCCGGCAAGGCCTTCTTCGGCTCCACAATCGACCTGCTGCGGCTGCGCGAGAACGAGATCGCGTCGATCGGCGTCGGCCGCAAGTTCCAGAAGCCGACGGTGTTCGAGCAGCTGACGGTGTTCGAGAACCTGGAGCTCGCGCTGAAGGCCGACCGCGGCGTGCGCTCGTCGATGTTCTTCCGCCTGAACGGCGAGCAGCTCGACCGCATCGGCGCGATGCTGGCGCTGATCCACCTGAAGGAAGGCGCGCAGCGCGTCGCGGGGCTGCTGTCGCACGGCCAGAAGCAGTGGCTGGAGATCGGCATGCTGCTGATGCAGGACCCGAAGCTGCTGCTGCTCGACGAACCGGTGGCCGGCATGACCGACGAAGAGACCGAACGCACCGCCGAGCTGTTCCTGTCGCTCGAAGGCAACCACTCGCTGGTGGTGGTCGAGCACGACATGAAGTTCGTCGGCGCGCTGACGCAGAACGGGCGCAACGGCAAGAAGGTGACGGTGCTGCACGAAGGCGGCGTGCTGGCCGAGGGCCTGCTGTCGGACGTGCAGGCCAACGACAAGGTGGTCGAGGTTTATCTTGGGCGCTGAACCATGCTGAAGGTCGAAGGGATCAACCAGTACTACGGCGGCTCGCACATCCTGCGCAACCTTGCCTTCGAGGCGAAGCTGGGCGAGGTGACCGTGGTGCTCGGCCGCAACGGCGTCGGCAAGACGACGCTGCTAAAGAGCCTGATGGGCGTGGTGCCGGTGAAGACCGGCAGCATCCAGCTCGACGGCCGCGACATCACCCACGACACGCCGTACGACCGGGTGCGCAAGGGCGTCGGCTACGTGCCGCAGGGCCGCGAGATCTTCGGCCGGCTGACGGTCGACGAGAACCTGCGCATGGGCCTGGCGTACAAAAGCGGCGGCACGCCGGTGCCGGCCGAGCTGTTCGAGCTGTTCCCGGTGCTCAAGCAGATGATCAATCGCCGCGGCGGCGACCTGTCGGGCGGCCAGCAGCAGCAACTGGCCATCGCACGCGCGCTGGCGGCGGGGCCGAAGCTGCTGATCCTCGACGAGCCGACCGAAGGCATCCAGCCGAGCGTCATCAAGGACATCGGCCGCGTGATCCGCATGCTGGCCGACCGCAAGACGATGGCCATCGTGCTGGTGGAGCAGTACTACGATTTCGCCGCCGAGCTCGCCGACCAGTACCTGGTGATGGAGCGCGGCGAGATCATCCAGCGCGGGCGCGGGAAGGACATGGAAGCCGAAGGCGTGCGCGACCGGATGTCGATCTGAGCCGCGCCTACTGCCCCGAGAAATACAACCTGCGCAGCGCCCGGTCCGACCCTGCCCTGAAGTAGCTCTGCCCCGCACCGCCACCGCCGTGGATCCAGTCCGGCGACGGCACCAGGTACTTGCGCAGCAGGGCATTGGCGTCCGAGGTGGCGTCCTTGAACTGCAGCGACTCGCGGAAGGCGTAGTGCGAGAACAGCCGCATGAACTCGCCGAGGTAGATGTCGGCCACCGCGGTGTCGCCGCGGATCACCAGCATGTTCTCGTCGTTGTCGGTGGTCGACGCCGCCGAGAAATTGGCCGACCCCACCACCACCGTCGGCGCGTCGCCGAGCGGGTCCACCAGCATGTACTTCGTGTGCACGTACAGCACGTGCGCCTCGTCGGCGATGCGGTCGAGCTCGGCGAGCCAGCGGTCGAACAGGTTCAGCTCGACGCGGTTGCCCACCGCCACCGTCACGTTCGGATGCCGGCGGATGCGGTCGATCTCGGCGGCCTGCGCCTTGTAGGTCTTGCCGGTGCCCTTCTTCTCCATCAGCGCGAAGCGCAGCACCCCGTCGGTCTTGTCGTACGACGGCACGAAGCGGCTGTTCATGCCGAACGCGAAGGTCATGAACACGCCGCGCTTCGCGCCGGCCGCGAGCCCGGCGTACCAGTCGAGTGCCTGCAGGCCGAGCCGCGGCGAGAACAGCGCGTCGAGCGGCGAGCCGTCGGCCGGCAGCGGAGACAGCGCCTCGTCCTGCGTCGCGGTCGGCTTGCGCGTCTGGTCGCTGTCCAGCAGCCGCCAGTACTGGTGGTAGCGGGCGGCGATCACGTCGTCGCGCACGATGTGGGCATTGTTCGAATGGCCGAACATGCCGTTCACGCTCAGGTTGGTCGAGCCGGTCCACACCTGCTTCGGCACACCGCCCTGCCGCAGCACGAGGAACTTGTTGTGCGCGAAGCCGCCGGAGTGCTCGCGCGACTTGACCATGCCGTCCATGCCCTGGCCTTCGAGGGCCTTTTCGTTGCCCTCGCCCTGGCTGTCGCCGTCGTACAGCACGGAGACGGCCGCGCCGCGCGCCTTCGCGGCCTTCAGCGCGGTGTAGATGCGCGGACTCTTGAACTCGAAGAACGCGCCCTCCAGCGCATCGCCTTGTGCCGCCTGCCCGATGAAGGCCTCCAGGCCTTCGACCAGCCCGCGCGACAGCCAGTTGAACGCCGACGGCCCGGCGTCGTCCGGCGGCCGGTTCTGGAAGCGCCGCGCGTACTCCTGCGAGGCCACCGCGCCGCGGTTGAAGAAGACCGCATGCCGGCCCTGGTCGACACGCTCGGTCGCCACCGCCAGGTCGACGCCCGGCCCGAGCACCAGCGCGCCCGGCGCGCCGCCCATCGGGACGATCGTGTAGACGTAGCGCTCGTCGGGCGAGGCGCTGTAGTCGGCCCACTGGAAGGTCTGCAGCGGGTGCAGGAAGCTCGTCACCGGTTCGCCCGGTACCGGAAAGGGTTCGACCTGCTCGAAGGTCTTCATGCCCGACAGCCAGATGCGCTCGCCGTCGCGCTCGCGCAGCCTGCGCACCGCGAAACCCAGAACGCCTTGCGCCAGCAGGGTCGCCTCGGGCATGTCCCAGCCCAGCAGCACCACGTAGGTGCCGGCCACGGCCATCGCCGTCAGGCCGCCGTTCTCGTTGCGTACGCGCATGGTGGTCTCCGGAGGTCGTGACGCGTGCCGGGTGCCACGCCTGCCCGTTGTGGCGCAGGCGTGTGTCGCCGCCATGGCAGCGGGCACGCCTGGGCACATTGCACCGTACCGTGGCGCGCGTCATCCTCCAGATGGCGGAAGGACGAGGGGTCGGACGGATGCGGCTCAGCGCCGCGCCGCCTCCAGCGCCGCGAACGCGGTGATCAGCAGCTGCACCGCCAGCACGTCGGCGGCGTACTGCACCGAGACGTCGCTGCGCGGCCCGAGCAGGTTCCACAGCACCGGCACGCTGATCGACAGCGTGTAGACCGACCAGACCAGGAACCACGCGAGCGCCATCGCATTGCGCCCGCGCATCCACTGGCCCAGCCCCGGCAACAGGGCCGACGCCAGCACCGCCCACCAGTGCGGCGTGGCCGCGATGCGCCGCCGCGAGCGGCTGCCGCGGCGCGCATGCCACACCAGCGTGATCGCGGCGACCACGCCGCCGATTGCCGCGGCGACCAGCGCCTGGTGCAGCCACTGCAGGCGCTGCTGCATCTGGGCGGCGTCCTGCAGGTCGCCTCGGCTGTCGGCATCGCCGAATGGCGGCAGCGGTTCGCGCGCGACATTCCAGCGCAGCACCGAGCGGCTCTGGCCGTCGACCACCAGCAGCTCGCGCCCGAGCCAGCCGAGGTCGCGCGGCTCCATGCGCTCGGTCTGCGAGAACAGCAGCTCGCCGCCGCCGGGCAGGATGTCGGCCACCACGCCGACGATGCGGTCGTTGCCGAAGCGGATCACGGTGGCCAGCGGCAGCGGCTCGTTGACCTCGGTCGCCTGCGGCGGGTGCGGCCGCGCGAGGCCCAGGTAGCGGGTGCCGCGCGGCGCCGGAACGTCGACCGCCTGCTGCAGCGCGAGCGTGCGGCCGTCCAGGCGTTTCAGCTGCAGGCCGTTGGTGTCGGTGGTCCACAGCGCATCGCCGCTCCACCACAGGCCGTTCGTGAAGCGGTAGGTGCCCAGCACGGTGCGTGCGAGGAAGCGGCCGTCGCGGCCGAACAGCGCGACCGCATGGCCGCCGCCGGTCGACGCCGCGATGCGGCCGTCCTCGGCAAAGGCCAGGTGCACCGCGCGGCTCGCGTGCTCCACCAGCTCGGGCGGCCATTGCAGCGCGATGGTGCCGGCCGGCAGCAGCGTGGCCGGGTCGAGCAGGTGGATCGCCGCGTCGTTGTCGAGCCGCATCGCGAGCAGCCCGGCGCCCGGGTGCCAGTCGAGGCTGTAGGCATGGCCGGGCAGTCCGATCTCGGCCAGCTTCGCCCGCTTGCCGCGGTGCCCGCCGGCGTCGAACGACCAGATCTCGTCGTCGACGGCCAGCCAGGCCTGCGTGCCGTCGGGGCGCAGCGCCAGCGCCGACGGGCCATGCAGTTCCAGCACGCGCTGGCTGACCTTGAAGTCCAGCGCCAGCAGCAGCAGCGCGAGCAGCACGCAGACGAGCGCAATGCGCGGCGTTGCCCCCCCACCGATGCGGGGGCGGCTGCGTGCCTTGGGGATATCGGTACTGCCGGATCCGTCAGCCCTGTCTCGGGCCGATCTGAGAAGAGTCGACATGGGGGGTCCTCGCCAGCGGGCAAGGGTATCGGAGTCGGGCGCCTGCCCGGCCCTTCCAGGCCTCCGCTGGAGCGGGCCATTCAACCGTTCAACCGGTCAGCCGCTCAATAGCTGATCGTCAGCCAGTGAATCCGGCTCGCCTGGCAGGGCGCCGTCCCGCAGGAGCCGGCCAGTCCGGCGTCGATGCGGCCGGTCACGCGGTGCTCGTGCACCAGGCCGTCCCAGGTGCCGGACACGGCATCCAGCGTCAGCGTGTAGGGCAGGCCGAGCAGCGTGCCGCCGCCGCTGTCCAGCGCCAGCGCGTAACCGGTGTTGCAGTCGGCGCTGAAGCTGTTGGTGGCGATGGCCGGCGTGGCCTGGAAGGCGACGTAGTCCAGCGTGACGGCGCTCGGCATCGACAGGCTGCAGGCCGGCGGCACGTCGAGTGCCACGCCGCCGCTGGTGCCGGCGCTGCCGCTGCCGCCGCCGGACGGCACCGGGCTGCCATCCGTGTTGTACGCCAGCGTGACGAGCAGCGTGTCGCGGTAGCTGCCGGCCGCCGGCCGGGAGGCCCGTGCGGGCGCCACCAGGTAGAAGGGCAGTTGCGCGCTCGCCATCGGGCTGCCGGTGAAGACGACGCTGCCGGTCAGCGCGTACGGTGCGGCGCTGCCCCACGGGGTGCTGGCGGTGACGTCCTGCCACAGGCCGTAGCCGATGCGGCGCCCGGCGCTGTCCTCGGCGGCCAGCGCTTGCGTCGAGCCGACGGTGGCGCTGAACGACGCGCTTGCCAGCGCGCTCTCTGCCGCCTTCGTGCACTGCACGGTCAGCGTGCCGCCGAGCGTCAGCGCACCGGGCGCCGCCACGCTGCCCGACGGCGAGCTGACCGTCACCGCACAGCTGACCGCGCCCGCCACCGTTGCCGGCGCGGCGAGAAGCGCCAGCGCGCCGGCGAGCCGAAAGACGCTCACGGCGTCACCCCGGTGCAGGTCAGCGGCCCGAGGCGCGTGATGTCGTTGCCGTCGTCCGGCGGCAGCTGCACCGCCAGCGAGCACGACTGGCCGCGCCAGCGCAGCACCAGCGTGGCGACCGGCGCGAGGCCGGTCACGAAGACCTCGCCGCGGCGTGCCATGTAGAACACCTGCGGATCGCCCACGATGCCGACCTCGGCGCCCGGCGGCGCCGGGCCGCCATCCTCCAGCCGCACGCGGATCAGGGCCGCGCGTCCGCTGCGCACCGGGAAGCGCAGCTTCACGACGCTGCGTGACGCCGGCACGGCCGACATCTCGACCGAATCGAGCTCGGCGCCGATCGGCAGGTCCGACGGGTCGAGCCGCACCGCGTTCGCCTGGTAGGCCAGCAACTGCGGCAGCAGCGCCCGTCCGTCGCTGCCGGTGCGCGCCGCGACCTGCCCGAGCAGGCTCACGCCGACGCCGGGCTGGCCGGGCACCTCCACCAGCGCCATCGCCGCGCCGCTGCGCCGCGTGGCGAACAAGGCGCCGTCGGCCGCGACCCAGGCGCCCTGCGCGCCCAGGCGCAGGGTCTGCAGCTCGCGCGTCTGGCCGAAGTCCAGCGCGAGGCTGCCGCGCGGGCCGTCGCGGTACAGGCCGGCCTCGGCCTGGCCGGCGCTGCTGCGCTCGCCGGCCAGCAGGCGCCAGGCCCAGCCGTCCGGTTCGTCCGGCGAGGCGCTGAGGCCGACCGTGGTGTCGGAATCGCCGTGCCGCGTGTGCGCCGCCGTCGTGCTGAGCACGCTGCGCGGCCCGAGCGGCACGAACAGCGTGGCCGTCAGCCGCGTGCCGGCGGTGTTGCCGGTGAGCCGCGTGACGCCCACGCTGAGCGTGCTGCGGTAGCCGATGCCCAGGGTGTGCCCGGCGGTCGTCGCGAGGTAGCGGCTGCCGTCGCCGGCCACCGTCTGCGCGACGCTCAGCCCGAAGCTGCCCCAGGCCCCTGCGTTCAACCGGTGGCTGGCCGTCGTCTGGCGGCGCGTCGGCGGGGTCTGCAGGTCCTGGCCCAGCCCGCGCCACGCGGCGGTGTTGCCTTCGGTGCGCAGCAGCCAGCCGCTCGAGACGCCGGCACGCTCGACGCTCAGCAGCCAGCCGGCGCCGTAGGCACGCCCGTTCGCGAACGCGCTGCGGCTGCCCGAGAGGCCGGCCTGCACCAGCACCGGCCACGGCGTGTGGGCATGGCTGAGCGCGATGCTCGCCTCCTGCTGCGGTCCGGAGATGCCGGTCCGGACCTCGCCGGTCCAGTCGGGGCTCAGGCCCAGGCGGTACAGTCCGGCGCCGAAGCGGGTGGCGTAGCGCGCGTCGGGCAGGCCGAGGTTGCGCCGGAGTTCGCCGGCCTCCAGGCTCCAGTCGCTCAGCCCGGCGGCCAGCAGCGCGTTGCTCGACAGGAAGCTCTGCTCGACGACTGTCTCGCGGCCCAGGATGTCGCGCACCACCATGCGGACCTGCCCGGTGCTGTCGGGCAACGGCAGTTCGTTGACCGTGAACGGGCCGGCCGGCAGGTTGCCGGTCTGGCGCAGCACGTCGTTGATGTACAGCTCCAGCGTGCTCGGCGCGCTGGAGGTGCCGGCCAGCGACGGGATCGGCCGGCTGACGAAGCCGGGTTCCAGCGCGAAGTTGCGCGACACCTGCACGCCGCCGAAGAACACCGGCCGGCCGATCGCGCCGGCATGCGTCGCGAGGTCGCCGAGGCGCAGGCTGATGCGCGGCTCGGGGAAGTCGTGCGTGAAGCTCGTTTCCAGGCGCTGCCAGCGCGGCGTGGCGTCGAAGCCGCGCACCGCGAGGTTGCGCCCGGCGTGGCTGGACGACAGCACGCCGGCGTCGCCCGACAGCGCGACCTCGACCAGCGCGCCCAGGTCCTGCTGCGTTGCCACGCCGCGCGCCGCCGAGCGGGTCAGGCTCAGGTCGTAGTTCAGTGCCAGGGCCGGCTCGGCCGGCGACACCGCGGGGCGCTTCGGTGCCGGCTGCGTGAGGCGCGTCGCCGCGAACGCCTGCGGCGCGAAATCGAGGTCCACCGATTGCGCGGCCGGGTGAAAGCGCGCCGCGAACCCCGGCAGCGCCGACAGCGGGTACCAGGACTGCCCGCGCACGCGCAGCGGCGGCAGCTCGGGCCGGTTCAGCCGCCATTCGTCGAACGCGATCGCGGGGGCGAACAGCACGCCGGCGCGCTCCATCAGCAGCCAGCCACCGCTCGGCTGCTGGTTGACGCGCACCTCCAGCGGCATCAGCCGCTCGCCGGGCACGCGCTCCGCGCCTGCATCGACCGCCTGCGCCTGCGCGTGGCGTGGCGCCAGCGACGGCAGTGCGCACGCCGTCACCGTGCCGGCCACCCACGCAAGCCGGGCCGACCGGCGCAGCACCGCGTGCCGGTCCATCGGGGCCGCGGCCTCACGGCAGCGCCAGTTCGTCGGTGCGGCGCGTGCCGTCGTCGAACAGCAGCGCCAGCTGCGCCGGTCCGGGCGCCACGTCGGGTTCGGACTGCAGCGCGATCGGGCGGCTGGCCCCGGGCAGCACATAGGCGCCTCCGTTGAAGTGCGCGAGCGGCCGGCCGGCCCGCAGCACGCGCAGTTCGCGCACCTGCGCATAGGCGCTGCCGCGGTTCTCGCACTGCGCGAGCAGTTGCGCGCCGTCGCGCTGCAGCGTGCAGGCGAGGTCGCGCCGCGCCGCCGGCGGCGTGACGAACACCGGCAGGCTCATCGCCAGCGCGACCGGCACGCTGACGCCGGGCGCCCCGGGCAGCGCCTCCGGCACCTCGCGCATGACGAGGCGGTAGGTGAGCTGGCGGGCCGCGTCGCGCGGCACCACCATCGCCAGCCGCACCACCTGGCGCGTGCCGGGCTCGAGCTTGACGATCGGCGGCGCGAGCACGAGGTCGTCGGTGGGCGTCAGCACGTCGGCCCCGGCGGCGTCCTGTCGCCAAAGGAACAGCTCCGCCTGCAGCACCAGCGGCGAGTCGCCGTCGTTGCCGAGCGCGACCGCGACGGCGCGGTCGCGCGGCCCCATGTGCAACCGCACCGGCGAGATCGTGAAGACGCCGGCAGCGGCCGGTGCGGCCCACAGTGCCAATGACAGCGCCAATGACGACGCCAGCGAGAGCGCGGCCGGCGCGGCGCGTGGCGGGCGCATCAGAAGATCATCCACATCTCGACCGCGCGGCCGGCGGCGACCTGCACCGGCGGTGCGACGTCTTCGGCGGGCGCGCCGTCCGGCGACACCACCCAGGACACGGTCTCGCCCGCGCCGTCGGCCGGGGTGCCCGGGCCGCCGGCCGGATTCGCCGCGCTCCGCGCCGGGCCGGCCGACCCGCCCGCCGCGGCCGACACGATGACCGGCCGCACGTTGACGAACAGGTTGGCGCCGCAGGTGAGCGTGACCCGCGCGCCGCCGGCCGAGCGCTCGATGCTGCTGCTGCAGCCGGCCGGCAGCGTCAGCGCGATGTGGACCGCGACGCCGGCCTCGACGGTACCGGCGCGCGCCGGCAGCCCGGCGCCTCCGGCCAGCGCGGCGCACACGCCGCCCAGCACGCGCCAATGCGGCACCCGGCCGTGCCGGCGGCGCAGCGATCCGACCCGCGGATGGACAGGCATGGGCTCGCGGCGCTCAGTACGTGACCGTCAGCGTGCGGCTGCGGTTGGTGCTCGCGGTGTTGTCGCAGGCGGTTCCCGACGGGCACGAGCCGGCCTGGTTGGCGGTCATCGTCGCGCCCAGCGAGAGCCCCTGGCTGGCGCCCGTGCCGGTGCCGGCCGCCGGCGTGGTCAGCGTGTACGAGAGGAGCGTGGCCGAGTCCTGGTAGACGCGCGAGGTGGGTGTCCCTGAGCTGTTGTTGTTGTCGTTGTCCAGCGAAAAGCTGTACGGCAGGTTGGTGGTGCACAGCAGCGTGAAGCCGCCCCCGCTGCCCGTCGCCTGCGTGTTCTGTGCGCCGGTGTAGTTGAACGTGATGCCGCCGACCGTGCCGAGCGCGCAGGCCGGTGTCAGGTTGATCGAGACGGTGAAGTTCTGCGTGGCATCGGTCGCGAACGCACCGCCATGGGCCGCCAGTCCAAGCCCGAGCAGGGCGGTGATCAGTACGTTCTTCATGAAGACATCTCCGTTGTGAAAGTGGTGTTTGCGGTGATTATTGTGATTAAGTTGGTTGTGCTGCGCAAGCCCCCGACAACCCGATGCGTTCCCTGGTAGATTTCCGTCCACAATTGTGAGGAAGACCCCCCGGAATGAGGGGGGTGGTTCGATGCGAGGTGGCAACTAAATCACAAAAACCGCAATCGATTTTTGTCGATCTTTCTGCCAGACTGGCTGCATGAACACGCCACGCACCCTTCCTTTCGCGCCCTTCGTGCCTCGCATCTGCGTCGTCGACGACAACCCGGTCGTCGGCGTGCGCATGCAGAAGCTGCTGAACACGCGGGGCTTCCGCAACGTCACGGTGTTCCGCAGTGCATGGCCCGCGCTGCAGGCCTGCCACTACCGCCTGCCCGACCTGGTGCTGGTCGACTACGGCATGCCGCAGATCGACGGCATCCGCTTCATCGAGGCGCTGCGCCATTACCCGCCGGCGCGCAAGCTGCCGATCGTGATGTTCACCGGCCAGTCGCTGGAAGCCCTGCGGCCGCGGGCGATGGAGGCCGGGGCGAGCGACGTGTTGTCCAAGGACCTGACCGGCGAGGAACTGCTGCGCCGCGTGAAGGGCTTGCTGAGCGTCGCGCAGGCGCCGTTCGAGATGGCGGCGCCGTCGCTGGACGCACCGGTGCTCGACCGCGTGCTGCTGGCCGATGCCGGCCGCGAGGGGCCTGCATCGCACGGCGGCTGGGGCCTGCTCGCGCAGTACGAGGCGAAGGCGGAGATCACCGACGACGACGAGTCGACGCTGCGCCACCTGTCGCGCATCGCGTCGCTGCGCGACCGCAACACCGGGCAGCACACCGAGCGCATGGCCTACTACGCGGCCGTCATCGGTCGCCGCTACGGGCTCAGCCTGACCCAGGCGCAGATGCTGGTGGCCGCCGCGCCGCTGCACGACATCGGCAAGGTCGGCGTGCCCGACGCGGTGCTGCAGAAGTGCGGCAGCCTGGACGACGACGAACGCACGCTGATGCGCAGGCACCCGACGCTCGGCTTCGAGCTGCTGCGCGATTCGTCGTCGGCGGTGATCCGGCTCGGTGCCGAGATCTCGCTGTCGCACCACGAGCGCTTCGACGGCAGCGGCTACCCGCAGGGGCTGCGCGGCCACGAGATTCCGCTGTCGGGCCGGCTGGTCGCGGTGGCCGACGTGCTGGATGCACTGAGCACCGAGCGGTCCTACAAGGCGGCCTGGCCGCTGCACCTCGCGATCCGCGAGATCGGTGCGCAGGCCGGCACGCACTTCGACCCGGCCGTCGTCAGTGCGATGACCGAGGCTTCCGACCAACTTCTCACGATCAAGCAGTACTTCGAGATGGCCGAGCCCTTTGCAAAGACGACGCCGATGACTCTAATCTGACCCATCATGGACACCCTGGTGCAGCCGCGCCGCCCAACCGCGGCGCGGTTCGTCGACTGGTTTCGCCGTCGCGGCTTCGCGACGCAGGTGCTGGTGATCCACGCCGCCACGCTCGCGGCCGTGCTCATCGCGCTGGGCATCGCGTCGTTCGGCTACGTCGAATCGGCGATGCACCGGGTGGCCGGCGAGATCAGCCTGAGCCGCCTGCGCGGGCTGGTGCTCGACCTCGGCGACCTGCCGCGCAGCGAGGACGAGGCCGCGGCCCAGCGGCGAAGCCTGCAGAACCACCTCGAAGCGCCCACCTACGTCAATGCCGTCGTGTTGTCGGCGCAGGGCGAGGCCCGCGTCGTGCGCAGCGAAGACGACCCGGCGGCCCTGCCGCTGGACGTGGCGCGGGACGCCTTGCTGCGGCCCGGTTTCCGGATGATCGACGGCGGGACCCTGCGCAGCTGGATGCCGCTGCCGAGCGGCGGCGGCCTGCTGGTTGCCACCGTCAACCTGCGCCCGGCCGACAACATCGTGCGCTACGTGGTCGGCGTGCTGGTCGTGATGTTCATCGCGATCTCGTGGACCGGCGGCATGGTGTTCGGGTTGCTGATGCGTCGCCATGCGCGCGGGCTGGAGCGCCTGGTCGGCTGGGCCCGCGAGCGCGCGGCCCATCCGGAGGCGCCGGCGCAGGGGCCGCCCGAGCGGGCGGTCGGCTCGCGCGAGTTGCGCGCGCTGGCGCATGCGCTGTCCGAGGTGGCTGCGCAGCGCACCCACCAGCTGCGTGCGAAGGAGCAGGCGCTGCGCACGCTCGGTCGCGTGATCGATGCGATGCCCGAAGCGGTGCTGGTGTACGACGTCACCGGCGTCGTGCGCATCTGCAACGAGGCGATGCAGCGCCAGTTCGGCTGGCGCGGCGACCAGCTCGTCGGCGGCCGGCTCGACCGCATCATCCCGCCGGGCGAGCGCCACGACTTCATGCGCACGATGCTCGATTTCGCGGCGCACGGCAGCGGCCAGCGCACGCGGCTGATGCTCGACCGCAGCATCCTGTGCGCCGACGGCAGTGCGGCCACCGTGCGGCTGTTCGGCGAGCTGATGAAGCTGCCGCACGGCCCGAAGATGTGCCTGTTCCTGCGCGACATGACGCAGGAACTGCGGGATGCACGCGCGCTGGAGGCGGCGCTCGCCGAGGCGCAGCAGTCGGCGCAGGTGAAGTCGCGCTTCCTGGCCAACATGAGCCATGAGATCCGCACGCCGCTGAACGGCATCGCCGGCATGCTGGACCTGCTGACGCGCTCGTCGCCGACACCGGACCAGCGCGAGTACATCGACGTGATGCGGTCGAGCGCGCGGCTGCTGCGCAACCTGCTGAACGACATCCTCGACCTGTCGAAGATCGAGGCCGGGAAACTCGAGCTCGAGAACCTGCCGTTCGACCTGGAGGAGCAGCTGCACGATGCGTGCATGCCGTTCAAGGCGGTGGCCGAATCGCGCGGGCTGCGCTTCGACGTGCACTTCCATGTCGGCCATGCGGTGTTGCTGGGCGATCCGCTGCGCATCACGCAGATCCTGAACAACCTGCTCGACAACGCGATCAAGTTCACCGCCTCCGGCAGCGTGCGGGTCAAAGTGATCGAGGCGAGGGACGCGCGCGCCTCCGACGGCAGCCGCGTCAGCATCAGCGTGACCGACACCGGCGTGGGCATTCCGAAGGCGCTGCAGAAGCGGCTCTTCGCCGCCTTCACGCAGGCCGACGAGTCGGTGACGCGGCGCTACGGCGGCACCGGGCTCGGCCTCGCGCTGTGCCGCCAGCTCGCGCGGATGATGGGCGGCGACATCCATGTCGAGAGCAGCGAAGGCCGCGGCTCGCACTTCGAGGTGGTCGTCTTCCTGCCGCGCGCCGGATCGACCGCCGGCTTCGTGCACACCCAGCCCGACAGCAGCATCGACACGCTGGCGCACGGACTGGTCGGACAGCACGTGCTGGTCGTCGACGACAACCGCATCAACCAGATGCTGCTGCGCAAGTGGCTGCAGCAGGAAGGCGCACACGTCGAGATCGCGAACAACGGCGAACAGGCGGTCGAGAAGGCGGCCGGCGCGCACTTCGACGCGATCCTGATGGACGTCTCGATGCCGGTGATGAACGGCTACGACGCGGCGCGCGCAATCCGCGCGATGGGCGGCGTGAGCGGCCTGGGCCACACCAGCGGCGTGAGCGTGCCCATCATCGGCGTGACCGCGCTCGCGATGGGCGGCGAGCGCGAGCAATGCCAGGCCGCCGGCATGAACGACTACATCACCAAGCCGGTCGACCGCAACGCGCTGATCCGCAAGCTCGTGCCGCTGATCGCCGCCAACGAGCCGCTGCCGGAACTGCCGGAATTCCTGCCCCGCATCAGTCTGACCCCCACCCTGGAAGCCGCTCACTCATGAACTTTCCGAAGGTCACCTTCGACACCCGGCGCGCGCTGGCCGATTTCGACGGCGATGCCGACAGCATCGCCGAAGTGCTGCTCGCGTTCCTGGAAGACCTGGACACTGGCCGCACCGCGCTGGAAGACGCCCCGGCGCGCGGCCGCGCGGCCTATGCGGCGGTGCTGCACGAGCTGGCGAACTCGCTCGAATCGATCTGGTGCTTCGACGCCGGCCGCCGGGTGCGCGAGATCGAGCGCAGCTGCCACCGCGGCGAGGTGCTGGACACGGCCCTGGTGCAGCACGAGGTGTCGCAGTTGCTCGAGGCCTCGGCCGACGAGGCGCGCGAGTGGCTGCGGCAGCGCTTCTCCTGAGCGCTGGCCGGGCCGGCGGGGCGAAGGCCGTAACATGGGCGCTTTTCCCGACAGCAAGCTGACCGACACCGTGGAACACGAGGAATTACTGACCGTGGGCGAGGTGACCGGCCTGCTGGGGGTTTCCCGCACCTCGGTCCAGAAGATGGTGGACAGCGGCGTGCTGCTCGCGATGCGCACGCCGGGCGGGCACCGGCGCATCGTGCGCAGTTCGGTGCAGGCGCTGCTGAGCGGCCAGCTGCAGCTGGTGCCGGGGACGGCGTCGGCCGCCGTGCCGGCCCCGCCATCGGGCATGACGGTGCTGATCGTCGAGGACAACCCGACCACCGCGCTGAGCTACCAGAAAGTGTTGCGCCGCAGCAGGCTGCCGATCTCGTGCGAATTCGCGACCGACGGCATCGAGGCCTTGCTCAAGCTCGAGCGCTTTCGCCCCGATGTGCTGATCACCGACCTGCAGATGGAGCCGGTCGACGGGTTCCGGCTGGTGGCCGCCGTGCAGAACGATGCCGAACTGGCGTTGATGGCCCAGGTGGTCGTCACCGGCCTGGACGACGACGAGATCGCACGCCGCGGCGGCCTGCCGCCCAACGTGCTGCTGTACCGCAAGCCGGTGCCCTGGGACCGGGTGCTCGGTTTCCTGGAGGCCCATGCGCAACGCCGCCAGCTGCTGCTGGCGGCGTCGCAACATCATCCCGGTCTCAAGGCTGGTTGATGATCTCGGTGCTCGGCTGGCCGTTGTCGGCGATGACTTCCAGCACCTTCACGTCGTTGACGGCAATGCTTTGCGGCACCGTCATCAGCAGCAGGTCGGCGTTGGTCTGCACCTCGATCGGCGCGGTGAAGATCACCGACTTGGTGCCGGCGGTGGTCACCCGCATCACGTAGGTGCCGGCGGTGAAGTCGGTCGAGTTCGAGCTCGAGGCCGGCACCGCGTTCTTGTACGTGGCGGCCGCGAAGTTCGGCGCCACGGTGTTGATGTCGACATTGGCGGCCGTCAGGTAGACGTCGACGTTCTGCGCATTGAACGAGCCGTTGACGACGCGCACGCGGCCGTTGGTGGCGGTGAGCTGCTTGTCGTACGGGTCGTTGATCAACAGCAGGTTGGTCGTCGTCGCTTCGCCCGGCACCGCGATCAGCGTGAACTTGTTGCCGCGCGTCGGGTTGAAGTTGATCGAGCCCACGGTGACGGCGCCGGTCGTGGTCTTCACCGTGTAGTCGGCCGGCGCGGTGTCGACGACGTAGTACTTCGACGCATACAGGTAGCCGACGTCGTTGATGCCGCCCGAGATTTCGGTGTTGCGGTACAGCGAGACGTTCGGGCCGGCCGGGATCGCGTGGATGAAGCGAACCTTCGGGTCGGCGATGTCCAGCCGGTCGTCGATGCTGTCGTCGCCGCCGCCGCAAGCGGCGACCAGCAGGATCGGAGCGAATGCTGCCAGGAACTTGAGAGCCTTGTGCATGGTGTACCGCCTTTCAGTGAGTCGAGGAACCGTGTGAAACGTGCTGCGACTCTAGATTTCGGGCGTGTTGCACCGTGTCGGTGGATGCGGCGACCCGATGTGGGGCGCGCCTGAGATCGATGTCGGACGACGCGCCGCGTGCGCCGGCCGGGTGTGTCGGATGCCGTGCGTCCCCACGCGGCGACAATGCGCGCCACGTCTGGTACCGGGGAGACCTCATGATCGTTGTCCATCACCTGAACAACTCGCGCTCGCAGCGCGTGCTCTGGCTGCTCGAGGAGCTGGGCCTGCCGTACGAGATCAGGAAGTACCAGCGCAACCCGAAGACCATGCTCGCGCCGCCGGAACTGCTGCAGGTGCATCCGCTCGGCAAGTCGCCGGTGATCACCGACGACGGCAACACGCTGGCCGAATCGGGCGCGATCATCGAGTACCTGCTCGCGCGTCATGGGCAAGGCCGCTTCGCCCCGGCGGCAGGCACGCCCGAGGCGTTGCGCTTCACCTACTGGCTGCACTTCGCCGAAGGCTCGGCCATGCCGCCGCTGCTGCTGAAGCTGATCTTCGACCGCATCCCGAAATCGCCGATGCCGTTCTTCGTGAAGCCGATCGCGAAGGGCATCTCGGCCAAGGTGCTGTCGATGATGGTCGAGCCGAACCTGAAGCGGCAGCTCGACTTCATGGAGGCCGAGCTCGGCCGCAGCGAGTGGTTCGCCGGTGCCGAGTTCAGCGCGGCCGACATCCAGATGAGCTTTCCGGTCGAGGCCTCGGCGCAGCGCGCCGGGCTGGATGCGAGCCGGCCGAAGCTGATGGCCTGGCTGAAGCGCATCCATGCCCGGCCGGCCTACCGGCGCGCGCTGGAGCGCGGTGGGCCGTACGACTTCGCGAACGACTGATCAGGTCCGCCACACGCGCGGCACCTGCGCCGGCAACGCCCACGCGACCTCGCGCCAGCGCTTCCACACGCGTGTCAGCACCTCCATCGCCGGCTCGACGCGGTGTGCCAGCAGGCGCAGCACGACCACCTCGTCATGCGGCGACGTCGCCCCCGCGGTGGCCCGCAGCGCGTGCGCATCGAACTGCTCGCGCGCCGCGTCGACCAGCGCCTCGCGCCGCGCGGGCGCCAGCGCCGAGCCGCCGGCGAACCACATCGTCGCCAGCACGCTGTGCCCGGCAAACCCGACCGGCGAGTCGAGCAGCAGGCGATCCTGCCCGTCGACCGTGCCACGTTCCAGCCACACCCCCGGCAGCTCGATCTGCTGCGTGTAGCGGCCTTCATCGAACAGCTCGCCGCTGGCCGGCAGCCCGAGCGCCAGCACGTCCCAGCCGATCATCTCGGCACCCGGCGCCAGCTCGAAGCGCATGCGGTTCTCGGCCAGCGTGCGCCGGTAGCACAGCGTCTCCAGCGGCAGCCATTCGAGGCGCGCGCCGGCGGCCACGCGGGCCGTCAGGCTCTGCAGCGCGGTCTCGCCGAGGCTGCGGTAGAAGCGGGTCGCGCCGGGCGTCGTGATCAACGCGTGCGCGCCGGCATCGAGCGTCGCTTCTATCTCCAGCACGTCCCCGCCGACGATCCCGCCGGGCGGGTGCACGAGCACGTTGTGGCAGATCCCGGTGCCTTCGGGGTAGAGGCTTAGCAGCACGCGCAGTGGCCCGCTGTGCCGGTCGTGGACGACGCAGCGGCCGGCGTCGTGGCGGTAGTGGAGTTGCAGGCGACCGTTCCAGGCCATGGGCTCGGGGTGTTGATGCGGGGCGCGTGCAGTGTAGGGGCGGGCGCGGGCCGCTTCGGGGCCGGCTGCGTCTCCAGCAGCCAGATGCCCGGCGTGGTGTCGGCGAACGGGATCGCGACCGGCCCGAGCGCGGCCAGGCGGCGTTTGATCGACGGCAGCATGCGGGCCTCCTTCAGTGCTTCTGCGCGCGGGTCGGCGTGAACAGCGGCTCGGCCGGGTCGTCAGCGACCGGCTCGTCGAAGAAGCGGGCGGCCATCGCCTGCGCCATCTGCGACGGCGTCAGCAGCTGCACGTGGGCCGGCGGCGCGGTGCTGCGGCTGATCAGGTCGAGCAGCAGGTCGAGCGCGATCGCGGTGGTCGACAGCGCGAGCCACAGCAGCACCTGCTCGAGCCAGTCCTGCCCGATCACCAGCGCGACCGGCACCGAGACCCACAGGCTCAGGCAGTAGAAGCAGGCCAGCGACGAGCTCTCGCCCGCCCAGCGCCGCAAGGTCTCAAGCACGCGGCGCGGGCCGGCCTGGGCGTGCAGCAGGTGGGTGAGGCGCCAGACGGCCAGCGCGCCGAGGACGGACAGGTACCACTTCATGGGCGTCTCCTGGGAGGGGTGGGGTGCGGTGGAGGAATCCATGGACCGCATTCCATCGACGACGCCTTCCCATTGACACGCCCGCTCGCCGCCCGATCGGCGCAGGCGCTGGACGATCGCGAGACGATCGCGGGGCGGCCGGCGCCCGGACGCAGAAAACCCCTGGGAGGACGGGCCTCGCAGGGGTTCGGGCGGGAGCGCGGAGGAGAGGCCGCGGGCGTCAGGCGCGGCGCGGCTTGTCATCTCCCTTGGGGATGTCCCCGTCGCCGCAGGGGTCGGTCTGGCGGCCTTTCGGCGGCTCGTAGCGCGCATTGAACACCGGGAACTCGGGAATCGCCGCCGGCAGCAGGCCCTTGAACGGCTGGCCCTTGTGGTACTCGACGATGAAGTCGACCCAGTCGGTGACCTTCACGAAGTCGATGATGTGCGGTTGCACGCGCGGCAGCGTCGGGTCGGGGTTCACGTCGAGGTAGTACGGCGAGCGCCAGTCCCACAGGCCGAGCAGCAGCGGGTCCGGCAGGAAGATGTTCATCGCGAGGTTCTTCGCCGAGAAGTCCCACAGCGCGCCCGGTGCCGTCCACGGCGCGTCGACAGCGCCGTAGCGCTTGATGTCCTTCAGCGCATCGCGCAGCCCGGCGGCGGCCTGCTGCACCTTGAACGGCGCGAAGTCGGTCGCCATCAGCTCGGTGGCCAGGCTGTCGATGTCGGTCAGCTCGTCCGGCGTCTCCAGGTCCATGTTGGCGTTGGTGTCGAACTGCTGCGCGCGCCGGATCGCGGCGCGGATCTTCTGCACGATGGTCGGCCGCTGCCCCGGCGTCGAGGTGCGCAACGCCGCGAGCAGCGCATCGGCCAGGTCGTCGATGCGCTCGACGATGGCCTGCAGCCGGGCGAGCTGCACGACGCAGCCGACGGTCGGGTGGTTGCCCTTGGCGGCGAGGATGTCCTTGTTGCCGTCGGCGAACCACTGCGCGAGCTGCTGCGCGGTGGCGCTGCCGGCGGCTGCCAGCTTCTGGAAGACGGCCGGGTAGGCCGCGCCGGCGGTGAAGAAGTTGTAGTTCTCGTAACCGGTCGCGTAGTCGGCATAGGGTGCGACGGTGTGCAGCACCTCGACCGACATGTTGAAGCAGTTGTTGAAGTGGATCGCAGCGAGCTTGGGGACGCCGGCGTCCTGGGCCTGCTTCAGCGCGTCGCCGAGGGCCCAGGTGGACAGCGGCATCTGGCTCGCGGGCAGCATCGGCGATCCCTGCGGCAGCATCGGGGAACCCTGCGGCAGCATCGGCGAGCCTTGGGGCAGCACGGGTGATCCCCCGGCACTGGTGATGTGCCACTCGATCTGCCCCTGCATCGTCAGGTTGGCGGTGGTGAGCTTGCTGCGATCGATCTCGGGCAGGAAGCCGGCGCCATGGCCTTCGAGCGCGAGGACCACGTCCGACGTGGCGCGCGATTCGTGCGCATGGCGCAGAAAGCCGGCCAGCGTGTTCGGCGAACTCATGTCCTGCTTCCAGCGCGAGACGGTCTGCATCGCCGCCGGCTGCCCGGCTGGAATGTCGATCAGGTAGGTGTCGTCCTCGACCAGGTCGATCAATGCCGTCACGTGGACGCCGCTCCCTGCGATCTGCAGCAACGCATTGACGAGCGGGTGCTGGGCGAGCTGCCGCGAGCTGCCGTCCGGGAAGGTGCTGAGCACGGGATCGCTGCCGAATGGCGCGTATACCGCCAGCACGACGCCGTCGCGCGGGGCGGAGTGGGTGTCGCGGGGCAGCAGGCGAGGGGTGGCCATGGAATCTCCTCTTGTCAATCGAATGCAACCGGGCAGGTGCGGGCATGCACCCGTCGCCCGTGCGTCGCTACACTAACCTCGATCCTTTCTCATGCACACTCCGCTGGAGACGCCGCAGAGGCAAGCGCGCCAGACGATCAAGAGACGATAGGTCTGTCATGGTGAGACACCCCCCTAATTTGCAGCCCGCGTCCTCGCCTGTCGGCCCTTTGCTGTCTGCTGCGGTGGTCGATGCGCTGCTCGCCCTCGCGCTGGCTGCCCACAAGGCCGGCACGCTGGACGAGTTGTTGCGACGGCGGCCCCGCTTCACCCGCTGGTTTTTCCGCCGGTTTCTCAGGCCGGTGCTGGGCACCGCGGGCGATGCACTGCGAGGCGAGTCCGCTCATGCCGACGCGGTGTCGGTGTGGCTGCGGTGGGCCGTGTTGCAGCTTCGCCCGGACCAGCGTCCCGAACTGACCGGCATCGAGAGCCAGGCCTGGATCGAGCGCACCAGCTGGCGTCCATTCCTGGCGGTGATGTGCCACTTCGGCTTCTCGCCGGTGCCGGACTTTCGCCAGCGCTACCACCGGCGTCCCGATGAATCGCCCGCCGAGAACCTGTGCGGGCTGTGGGCCGTCGGGCCGAGCACCTTCTATCGCTACCTGGACAAGGGCAGGCGGCTGATCGCCGAAGGCCTGATGGACCCGTTGCGCGTCGGCGAGAAGACGCAGGCCTTGCGGCGCATGGTCCAGTCGCACGCTCATGCGTGCCTCGGGCTCGACGAAGCCGAGGCACGCATGGCGTGGCACCGGGCGCAGGCGGCCGATGCCTTGCGCTTTCGCGACGCGCCCACGGCCTGGTGGCATCAGCTGCAGGCGAGGGACTGGGACGCGGCCGTCGAGTTGCTTCAGCGGTTCCGCATCGAACTGGCCACGGATGCCGAGACCGACCCGATGCTCGAGCGGATGGCCGGCGAATCCCTGTCGCCGCGGGTTCGCTTCGCGCTCTGCCTGGCCCAGGCTTCCCTGTGGCAGGTGCGCAGCGCCGAAGAGCGCGAGCGGCAGGCCTATGAACAGGCGTTGCGCATCGCCAGCACCGCGGACGACAAGCTGATGCTCGGCCAGGCTTACGGGGCACTCGGCAAGTTCTATGAGCCGCGCGATGCCGACCGTGCCTTCGTTTGCTACGAGGACAGTGCCGAATTTCTGCGCATCGCCCGCCAGGCCGGCGAGGGCGACGAAACGCAGACCGTTCAGGAGTACCTGGGGACGCTGGTGAAGCTCGCCTGGCTGCATGTGCTTCGCAACGACCCGCGCTCCCGGACGGTGCTCGACAAGGCCGAACAGCTCCGGGCCGAACACGCCCTGAAGCCCGAAGCCATCGGCATGCTCGAACAGACCTGGGGCGAGTATTGGCGCCGTGCCGGGGAGCTGCCGCGCGCCCTGACTCACAAGCACAGGGCCCTGAACATCTTCGAGCGCCTCGGAGACCAGCGGTCCATTCTGATCACTTACCTGAACCTCAGCCTGATCCACGGCGAGGCGAAGGAATTCGATCGTGCGATCACCTGTTCAGAGCGCATCCTCGACATCGGCAAGCGCATTGCGCTGGAGCCGGAGATGGAGAGCAGCACGCGCTTGAACCTTGGGGCCACCTATTTCTGGCAGGCTCGCTACGACCAGGCGATCGAACAGTACCGGCTCGCGCTCGAAACGGGAAGCCGGGCCAACCTGCCGCTTCACGTGCGGCGCGCCCACTACAACCTGGCCGAGGCCTACTACAAGCGCTTCCAGATCGGCCAGGACGCGGAAGACGAGCGTCTCGGCGATGCCCACGCCGCCGCGGCGCTCAAGGGGCCGGCCGCAGAGACCGATCCGGCCCACGTCGAGGCGACGCGCAACTTGAAGACCGAGATCCTCGGTCTGCGTGATGGGCAAACCTACGACCGGCTGCTCCCCGAGGAGTTTGCAGCCCACTTCGAGCAGATGGCCGATGTGCAGCGCCAACGGGCCGTGCTGGCCGTGCCGGTCGGCGCCCAGGCGCACATCAGTGCCCACCTCGCCATTGCCAACGCCTACCTGGCGATATCGGGCAAGGAACGCGAAGCGGCCTTGTCATTGATCAGGAAGCACGGCCTGGGTGATCAATTCGCCGCCGAGCTCGAAGGACTTCGCGCGACGTTCAACCGCGAGCTGACGCGGGAACAGCATCTTGCAACGCAATGGCAGCAGCAGGCGGGTGAACTGCTGCAGGAGCAGCGTCGCATCGCCTTGCTGGACTACCTGTTTCGCGCTGGCTCGATCCAGAAGAGCATGTATGCGAAGGTCTGCGGCGTGGGTCTGGCAACCGCCTCCAAGCACCTGAGCACGCTGGCGCAACGGGGCCTGCTGGAGCAGTCCGGTAACGGGCCGAGTACCCGCTACATGCTTCCTCAGTGAGGTCGCCGCCCCACCGCGCCGGGGGCGGCGGTGGGGATTTCTCGGTGAAATCGGAGCGGCCGGATCAGAGCGTGGGCGAGCCGAACGGTCCTCCTCCAACGTGTCGAAGGTCGTCTGGCGACAGTGGCTGCGGAGGAGTCGGGCGGCCTTGCGGAAGGGAAGGTTGAGCGGGCCGTTGCTGGGGCTGGTTCATGCAGATCGTCCTTGATGGTGTGCCTGTCGCGAGGAGGAGTATCGGCAGGGCAGGCACCGCCGACACACGTGCAGTGCAGCATAGAGAGGCCCGGAACCCGGCGTCAATCGCCCGGCTCGCCTCATCCCCAATTTGAAGTTCGCAACGCTGGCCGAGCACGCGCTACGAACGCCTGGCTGCTCCGTCGCGCACCACCACCGTCCCCGCCAGCTTGTCGTGCCAGCCCTGCTTGCGGGCGTCGAACGCGATCCAGAGGAAGCCGAGGAACAGCGGCAGGCTCGAGAGGTAGTAGCCCAGGTAGCGGCCGACGGACTGGCCGAGCGTGGGCGGAAGGCCGGTCTTCGCGTCGACGATCCGCACCTTCAACGCCATCTTGCCCGGCGTCGCCTGCCACTTCATCCAGCAGCCGATGTAGAGCACGGCCGGGAAGACCCAGGTCAGGAAGAACTCGAGCGGGTCGCTGATGCCCGGGGAGGCCTTCGGCACATGCTTCAGGGTCGCGTAGTCGGACCCGTAGAAGAACCGGGCCAGCGGGATGAAGAAAGCCAGGAACAGCACCGTATCGGCGAAGCTGGCGATCGCACGCCGCCAGAACCCTGCGTACGCCACGTCTGTCGGGTTCGCGTCGACGTCGGCGACGGGTGCCTTCGGCGGGGCGTAGGGATTGGTGCTCATGTGGGCATGCTAACGGGCGAATCCCGGACAGGAATCCGGGCTACGGTTGCGCGCCGCTCTCATACCACCGCTTCAGCAGCGCCCGCTCCTCGTCCGTGATCCCGGTCGCGTTGTTCAGCGGCATCAGCTTCAGCACCACCGCCTGCTGGTAGACCTGCTGCGCATGCAGCACGATCGCATCGGGCGAATCCAGCCGCACGCCCTTGCTCGCGAGCTGCTCGTTGTGGCACATCACGCAGCGCGTGCCGATCACCTGCTGCACCTGCGCGAACGTCGCGGGCTGCGCAGCGTGCACGGCCGGCCCGGGCGTCGGCGCCAGCCACACCGCGACGCCCAGCAGCATCAGCGTGCCCGCCACCGCGAACTCCCATGGCACGCGCTTGCCTTGCACCAGCGCCTTGTGCCGCACGACGAAGGCATGCCGGATCAGCGCACCGGCCGCCATCACCAGCACCAGCACCGCCCAGTTGTGCGGTGCGCCGTACAGAAAACCATAGTGGTTGCCGAGCATCGCGGCCAGCACCGGCAGCGTGAAATACGTGTTGTGCACGCTGCGCTGCTTCGCACGCTGGCCGTGCACCGGATCGACCGGCTGGCCGGCGCGCATCTGCGCGATCACGGTGCGCTGGCCGGGGATGATCCAGAAGAACACGTTGGCGCTCATCGCTGTCGCCATCATCGCGCCGACCAGCAGGAAGGCGGCCCGGCCGGCGAACAGCTGGCACGCGAGCCAGGCCCCGAGCACCACCACCACCGCGACGGCCCCGCCGACGATGCGGTCGCCGTGCTCACGCCGGCCGAACGCGCGGCAGATGCCGTCGTACACCAGCCAGAACACCGCGAGGAAGGCCAGCGCCGCCGCGATCGCACCGGCCGGCGACCACGCATGCACCCGCTGATCGATCAGGAAGGTGCTCGCCTGGTACAGGTACAGCACCGTGAACAGCGCGAAGCCGGTCAGCCAGGTGGAGTAGCTCTCCCAGTAGAACCAGTGCAGGTGCGCCGGCAGCGACTTCGGCGCCACCATGTACTTCTGCGGGTTGTAGAAGCCGCCGCCGTGCACCGCCCACAGCTCGCCGTCGACGCCCTTGTCCTTCAGGTCGGGCGCCTCGGGCTTCAGCAGGCTGTTGTCGAGGAAGACGAAGTAGAACGACGAGCCGATCCACGCGATCGCGACGACGACGTGCGCCCAGCGCAGCAGCAGGTTGAGCCAGTCGAGCACATAGGCTTCCATGCGCGTCAGCTGCCGCGGTAGGTGGAGTAGGCCCACGGGCTCGCGAGCAGCGGCACGTGGTAGTGGGACGTGGCGTCGGCCAGCCCGAAGTCGAGCGGCACGCTGTCGAGGAAGGGCGGGTCGGGCAGCACGACGCCGCGCGCGCGGAAGTAGTCGGCCAGCTCGAACACCAGCCGGTAGCGGCCGGCCACGAAATCGGCGCCTTCCAGCAAGGGGCCGCCGGCGCGTCCGTCGGCGTCGAGTTGCACGCTGCGCAAGAGCTGCGGCGTCGAACCGTCGACGCGGTAGAGCCGCACCGACATCCCCGCGGCAGGGCAACCGTTCATCGTGTCGAGCACGTGCGTCGTCAGTTTTCCCATGGTGGCGAAAGTGTATACACTTTGATTTCGAGAGCCAACCTGCCTGGACATGCCCCGCACCGCCGCCCCGCTGAAGCAGATCCGCCCGATGCGGCGTGCTGCGGCCGCACGCGCGGCAAAGGGAGATGCAAGCAAGGACGGCGCCACCCGCGACGGTGAAACCACCACGCAGCGCATCGCCGACGCCATCACCACCGCCATCGTCGAGCGCCGCCTGATGCCCGGCACCAAGCTGGCCGAGCAGAAGATCGCCGACATCTTCAAGGTCTCGCGCACGCTGGTGCGCCAGGCGCTGAACCAGTTGAGCCGAGACAAGTTGGTGACGCTGGAGCCGGCGCGCGGCGCACGCGTGGCCGAGCCCAGCGTCGAAGAAGCGCGACAGGTGTTCGAGGTGCGCCACCTGGTCGAGGCGGCGATGGTGCGCCGCGCCGCCGGCGAACTCGACGCCGCGCAGATCGCCGAGCTGCGCGCCCACCTGGCCGCCGAGCAGGCGGCGGTGCAGCGCACCGACGTCACCGGCCGCACGCGGCTGCTGGCCGATTTCCACGTCGTGCTCGCGCGCATGCTCGGCAACGAGGTGCTGGCAGAGATGCTGGCCGACCTGGTGTCGCGCTCGTCGCTGATCTCGCTGATGTACCAGTCGGCGCATTCGGCCGAGCATTCTTTCGAGGAGCACGTGGCCATCGTCGACGCACTGGAGCGGCGCGACCCGCGCGCCGCGGTGCGGCTGATGCAGGCCCACCTGCGCAGCGTCGAGCGCAACCTGAGCCTTGCCCCGCGCATGCCCCATTCCGCCAGCACGCCGCTGGTCCCCGCCTGAGCTGCCGCCATGCCACCCACTCCCTATCCCCGCGATCTCGCCGGCTACGGCGAACACCCGCCGCATGCCGAATGGCCCGGCGGCGCCCGCATCGCGGTGCAGTTCGTGCT
Source organism: Rhizobacter sp. Root1238 (assembly GCF_001425825.1). Classification (GTDB taxonomy): domain Bacteria; phylum Pseudomonadota; class Gammaproteobacteria; order Burkholderiales; family Burkholderiaceae_C; genus Rhizobacter. Next base: position 84,541 of record NZ_LMDM01000034.1, on the reverse strand, counting down.
GAATTACGAAGAGGGCGGCGAGAACAGCGTGCTGCACGGCGATGCCGGCAGCGAGCAGTTCCTGTCCGAGATGTTCAACCCGGCCAGCTACCCGGCGCGCCACCTGTCGATGGAATCGATCTACGAATACGGCTCGCGCGTCGGCGTGTGGCGGCTGCTGCGCGAGTTCGAGCGGCGCGCGCTGCCGCTCACGGTGTTCGGCGTGTCGATGGCGCTGGAGCGCCACCCCGAGCTGACGCAGGCCTTCGTCGAGCTCGATCATGAGATCGCCTGCCACGGCTGGCGCTGGATCCACTACCAGCAGATGGACGAGGCCACCGAGCGCCAGCACATGGACATCGGCATGGACATCATCCACAAGCTGACCGGCGAGCGCGCGTTCGGCTGGTACACCGGCCGCGACAGCCCGAACACCCGCCGCCTGGTGGCCGACTACGGCGGCTTCGAGTACGACAGCGACCACTACGGCGACGACCTGCCGTTCTGGCTGCAGGTGCGCAAGACCGACGGCAGCCTCGCGCCGCACCTGGTGGTGCCGTATTCGCTCGACACCAACGACATGCGCTTCTCGCTGCCGCAGGGCTTCGCGACCGGCGACGATTTCTTCACCTACCTGCGCGACAGCTTCGACGTGCTGTACGCCGAGGGCGACGAATCGCCGCGCATGATGAACGTCGGCATGCACTGCCGGCTGCTCGGGCGGCCCGGGCGCTTCCGCGCGCTGCAGCGCTTCCTCGACCATGTCGAGGCGCACGACCGGGTGTGGGTCTGCCGCCGCGTCGACATCGCACGCCACTGGAAGAGCGTGCATCCGTTCAATGCCGACAACGCCTGGGTCTGGGAATGAGCATCAGCCTGCAGCAACTGAACGAGGCGTCGGTCGAGGGCTTCGTCGCCCACCTCGACGGCGTCTACGAGCATTCGCCGTGGATCGCCGAGCGGGCCTTCGCCGCAGCGCCTTTCACCAGCCTGGCGCAGCTGAAGCATGCGCTGGTACAGGTGGTGCGCGATGCCGGTCGCGACGAGCAGCTCGCGCTGGTGCGGGCCCATCCCGAGCTGGCCGGCAAGGCGAAGGTCGCGCTGACGCGCGAATCGGCCGGCGAGCAATCGGTGTCCGGCCTCACGCAGTGCACGCCGCAGGAGTTCGAGCGCTTGCAGGCCTTGAACGCGGCCTATGCGGCGCGCTTCGGCTGGCCCTTCATCCTGGCCGTGCGCGGCCCGCGCGGCAGCGGGCTCACGCGCTCGCAGGTCATCGAGGCCTTCGCGCGCCGCGTCGACGGCCATGCCGATGTCGAACTGGCCGAATGCCTGCGCCAGATCGACCGCATTGCCGAGCTGCGCCTGGACGACAAGTTCGGCAGCGAACCGACGCTGGGCAACCAGGTCTGGGATTGCGCCGAGCTGCTCGCGCAGCACAGCGATCCGGGCTACGCCGAGCACGGCCAGCTGACCGTCACCTACCTGACCGATGCGCATCGCGCCTGCCAGCGGCAACTCGTGCGCTGGATGCACGAGTGCGGCTTCGACGAGGTGTCGGTCGATGCGGTCGGCAACGTCGTCGGCCTCTACCGCGGCCACGACGCCGCGGCGCCGCGGCTGCTCACAGGCTCGCACTTCGACACCGTGCGCAACGGCGGCAAGTACGACGGCCGGCTCGGCATCCTGGTGCCGATGGTCTGCGTGCGCGAGCTGCACCGCGCCGGCCGCCGGCTGAAGCACGGCATCGAGGTGGTCGGCTTCGCGGAAGAAGAAGGCCAGCGCTACAAGGCCACCTTCCTCGGGTCGGGCGCGCTGATCGGGCAGTTCGACACCCGCTGGCTCGACCAGCAGGATGCCGACGGCATCCCGATGCGCGACGCGATGCGCGCCGCCGGCCTCGACCCGGCGAAGATCCCCGCGCTGCGGCGCGACCCGGCGCGCTACCTCGGCTTCGTCGAGGTGCACATCGAACAGGGCCCGGTGCTCGACGAGCTCGACCTGCCGCTGGGCGTCGTCACGTCGATCAACGGCAGCGTGCGCTACCTTGGCGAGGTGATCGGCATGGCCAGCCATGCCGGCACGACACCGATGGACCGGCGCCGCGATGCCGCGACCGCGGTGGCCGAGCTCGCGCTGTACGTCGAAGCGCGCGCCGCGGCGCAGCCGAACCTGGTCGGCACCGTCGGCATGCTGAGCGTGCCGAACGGTTCGATCAACGTCGTGCCAGGGCGCTGCCGGTTCAGCCTCGACCTGCGCGCCACCACTGACGAAGCGCGCGATGCGCTGGCGCGCGACGTGGTGGCCGAGCTGGAACGGATCTGCCAGCGGCGCGGCCTGCACCACACGCTCGAGGAGACGCTGCGCGCGTCGGCCGCGCCGAGCGCGCCGGACTGGCAACGGCGCTGGGAGCGCGCGGTCGACGCGAGCGGCTTGCCGGTGCACCGCATGCCGAGCGGCGCCGGCCACGACGCGATGAAGCTGCACGAGGTGATGCCGCAGGCCATGCTGTTCGTGCGCGGCGGCAACTCCGGCATCAGCCACAACCCGCTCGAGACCATCACCAACCACGACGCGCAGCTGTGCGTCGAAGCCTTCCAGCACCTGCTGGATCACCTGGAGACGACATGAGCGACGACACGTACGCGCGCCTCGATGCGTGGATCGACGCGCATTTCGACGAGCAGACCCGGTTCCTGCAGGCGCTGGTGCAGGTGCCCACCGACACGCCGCCGGGCGACAACGCGCCGCATGCCGAGCGCACGGCGGCCTTGCTGGCGGACTTCGGTTTCGAGGCAGAACAGCACGCGGTGCCCGGTGACGAGGTGCGCGCGGCCGGCCTGGAAAGCATCACCAACCTGATCGTGCGGCGCCATTATGGCGAGGGCAGGACCATCGCGCTGAACGCGCACGGCGACGTGGTGCCACCGGGCGACGGCTGGTCGCACGGCCCGTACAGCGGCGACATCGCCGATGGCAGGCTCTACGGCCGCGCGTCGGCGGTCAGCAAGAGCGATTTCTCGACCTACAGCTTCGCAGTGCGCGCGCTCGAATCGCTCGGCGTGCCGCTGAAGGGCGGCGTCGAGCTGCACTTCACCTACGACGAGGAGTTCGGCGGCGAACTCGGCCCCGGCTGGCTGCTGGCGCAGGGGCTGACGAAGCCGGACCTGCTGATCGCCGCCGGCTTCAGCTACCAGGTGGTGACGGCACACAACGGCTGCCTGCAGATGGAGGTGACGGTGCATGGCCGCATGGCGCATGCAGCGATCCCCGACACCGGCATCGACGCGCTGCAGGGCGCGGTCGCGCTGCTGAACGCGCTGTATGCGCAGAACACGCTGTACCGGCAGGTGACGTCCCGGGTGCCGGGCATCCGTCACCCGTACCTCAACGTCGGGCGCATCGAAGGCGGCACCAACACCAACGTGGTGCCGGGCAAGGTGGTGCTGAAGCTCGACCGCCGGATGATTCCGGAAGAGAACCCGGTCGAGGTCGAGGCGGCGCTGCGCGCGGTGATCGCCGACGCGGCCGCGCAGGTGCCGGGCATCACGGTCGAGATCCGCCGGCTGCTGCTGGCGCGTGCGCTGAAGCCGCTGCCGGGCAACCAGCCGCTGGTCGATGCGCTGCAGCGGCACGGCGAAGCGGTGTTCGGCGAGCCGATCCCCACGTCGGGTTCTCCGCTGTACACCGACGTGCGGCTCTACAGCGAGCGCGGCATCCCGGCGGTGATCTACGGCGCCGGGCCGCGCACGGTGTTCGAGAGCAATGCGAAGCGGGCCGACGAGCATGTGGTGCTCGAGGACCTGCGGCGTGCGACGAAGGTGGTGGCGCGGACCTTGCTCGACCTGCTGACAGGCTGAAAGGCCCGATCCACCGGAGATTTCACATGTTCGCTCGCCTGCCGGCCCTCGCCATCGCCTTCCTCGCGCAAGCCGCCATCGCCCAGGACACCCCCATCAAGTTCCAGCTCGACTGGCGCTTCGAAGGCCCGGCGGCGATGTTCCTGGTGCCGGCCGCGAAGGGCTACTTCAAGGCCGAGAAGCTCGACGTGACCATCGATGCCGGCAACGGCTCGGGCGGCGCCGTCACGCGGGTTGCGTCGGGCGCCTACGACATGGGTTTCGCCGACCTCGCGGCGCTGATGGAGTTCCATGCCAACAACCCGACCGCGCCGAGCAAGCCGGTCGCGGTGATGATGGTCTACAACAACACGCCGGCCGCGGTGCTGGCGCTGAAGAAGTCCGGCATCCGCAGCCCGGCCGACCTGAACGGCAGGAAGCTCGGCGCGCCGGTGTTCGACGCTGGCCGCAAGGCCTGGCCGATCTTCGCGAAGGCCAACGGCATCGCCACGGTGGCCTGGACCGCGATGGACCCGCCGCTGCGCGAGACCATGCTGGTGCGCGGCGACGTCGACGCGATCACCGGCTTCTCGTTCACCTCGCTGCTGAACCTGGAGGCGCGCGGCGTGAAGGCCGACGACGTGGTCGTGCTGCCCTACCCGCAGTTCGGCGTGAAGCTGTACGGCAATGCGGTCATCGTGTCGCAGGAGTTCCTGAAGAAGAATCCGGACGCGGTGAAGGCCTTCCTGCGCGCGTTCGCGAAGGGCATGAAGGACGTGGTGGCCGACCCGGCGGCTGCGGTCGCGACCGTGAAGGCCCGCGACGGCATCATCAACGACGCACTCGAGCTGCGGCGCCTGAAGCTGACGCTCGACGCCACGGTGCTGACGGCCGATGCCAGGGCCGAAGGCTTCGGCGCCGTGCGGGCGCCACGCCTGAGCCTGATGGCCAGCCAGGTGTCCGACGCCTTCGGCACGAAGGAACGGGTGAACCCGGCCGCGGTCTGGAGCGACCTCTACCTGCCCGATGCGGCATCGCGCGACATCTTCGCCGTCCCGCGCCGGTGAGCCCGTGTCAGGGCACGACCGCCGACAGCTGGAACATCAGCGCCGAGTTGCCCAGCACGTTGACCTGGGTCGACAGCGTCGGTGTCAGCTGCCAGCCGACCGTCAGCACCAGCCCCGGCGAGAAGCCCCTGTAGTTCAGCGGCACCTTGTCGTCGAACGGCGGCTTGTAGCCGTAGATCAACCCGGCGGTCCACTGCGCGTAGAGCCGGTTCCAGTCGCTGAAGTCGGTCAGTCGCTGGCCGACGTAGGCATAGGCGCTCGGCTGGCCGAACGAGTTGCTGAAGTAGGTGAGGCCCGAGACCACGCCGTTCGGCCGCTCGCGCTCGACGCCGACCATCCACACATACTGGTGGTCGGGGTCGCGCGAATAGTGGTAGGTCAACGGCGAGTACATCAGCCGCCAGACATCGTCGGTGCGGGACGGGGGCGGCATGGGAGCGGCTACAGTGGCCGGCGGCGCTTCGGGCGCGTCGGGGGCGGCGGGTACGGTTTGCGCAGGGGTGCAGATCGACACGCCGCAGGCGCACACGGCAGACGCCAGGGCAGGAAACTTCATGGCGGTGATTGTCGCGAACTCTCGACCCGGTTTCTGGAGGCAGGCACCCAGGCGTGTCGGATGGCTGTGCGCGCATTGGTGTGCGCTGATGTCGTTCGTCATCATGCTGCACGGTTGTGCATGGTGGGACCTGAAGCAGCGGCAGTGGGTGTTCCGGCCCTCGCCGGGGCAGCCGGCCGAGTTCGCGCTGCGGCCGGGCGACGTGTCGTACGCGCTGGCGGTGCCCGGTGCGACCCCGGGCACGCCCGACCGGCTGCAGTTGTGGTGGATGCCGCAGGCCGATCCGCAGGCGCCGACGCTGCTGTACCTGCACGGCACCTTCCGCGCGCTGTATCGCAACCTGCCGAAGATCGATGCGCTGCGCGACGCCGGCTTCTCGGTGCTGGCGGTCGACTACCGCGGCTGGGGCGAGAGCACGCCGCTCATTCCGTCGGAAGCGACGATCCTGGCCGATGCCGAGACCGCGTGGACCGAGCTCGTGAAGCACCAGCCGGATCCGCGGCTGCGGGTGATCTTCGGCCATTCGATGGGCGGCGGCGTGGCGGTCGACCTGGCGAGCCGCAAGCAGGGCGGGCGCGACTACGGCGGGCTGGTCCTCGAGTCGACCTTCACGCGGCTGCCCGACGTGGCCGCGGCGTTCGGCGTGCTCGGCACGATGGTGTCGTGGCTTGCGAACGAGGACTTCGATTCGGTCGACAAGATCGGCCGCATCGACGTGCCGATCCTGATCATGCACGGCAGCGCCGACGACACGGTGCCGGTGTCGCTCGGCCGCGCGCTGCGCGACGCGGCACCGGCCGGCACGCGCTGGGTCGAGTTCAGCGGCGGCTCGCACAGCCGGCTGCACGATGACGACCCGGCGTTGTACCGCGAGGCGGTCAAGTCGCTGATCGCCCGCCTGAAGCCTGCTGCGTCCGCCAGCGTGTCCCCGCCAGCCTCCCCATGAACCTTCCGATGCGCCCGCCGGCGCCGCCCTTCGTCGATTTCCGCAACGTCTGGCTCGCCTACGACGATGAGCTGCTGGCGCGCCGCCAGTTCGCGGTCGAGGACATCTCGCTGCAGGCGCAGCCGGGCGAGTTCATCGCGGTCGTCGGACCGTCGGGCTGCGGCAAGTCGACCTTCATGAAACTCGCGACCGGCTTGAAGCGGCCGTCGCAGGGTGCGGTGCTGGTCGACGGCCGCGAGGTCGGCGGCCCGCTGAAGATCACCGGCATGGCCTTCCAGGCGCCGTCGCTGCTGCCGTGGCGCAGCACGCTGCGCAACGTGCTGCTGCCGCTGGAGATCGTCGAGCCGCACCGCTCGCAGTTCCGCGCGCGCCGCGCAGAGTACGAGGCCAAGGCGCGTGCGCTGCTGGCGAGCGTCGGCCTGGTCGGCTACGAGGACAAGTTCCCGTGGCAGCTGTCGGGCGGCATGCAGCAGCGGGCGTCGATCTGCCGCGCGCTGATCCACGAGCCGAAGATGCTGCTGCTCGACGAGCCGTTCGGTGCGCTCGATGCGTTCACGCGCGAGGAGCTGTGGTGCACGCTGCGCGACCTTCAGGCGGTGCAGCGCTTCAACGTGATCCTGGTGACGCACGACCTGCGCGAGGCGGTGTTCCTCGCCGACACCGTGCACGTGATGAGCCGGAGCCCGGGGCGCATGCTGGTGCGCCGCGAGATCGGCTTCGAGCGGCCGCGCGACCTGGCGCTCACCTACACCCGCGAGTTCAGCGACGTGGTGCTGGAACTGCGCGAGCACATCGGCAGCATCCGACGTGCACCGGAGGTGGCGGCATGACGCGCCGCCAGCGCGAGCGCCTCGCGCCGTGGCTGCTGCTGGCCGGGGTGCTGCTGCTGTGGGAGCTGGCATGCCGCGGCTTCGGCATCTCGGACTTCATCTTCCCGAGCCCGTCGCGCATCGCGCAGCAGCTGTGGGAGTTCCATGCGGTGATCGCCGTACATGCGTGGCGCACCTTCTGGGTCACGATGCTGGGCTTCGGGCTGGCGATCGTCGTCGGCGTGCTGCTCGGCGTCCTGGTCGGCAGCTCGCGGCTGGCCTATGCGGCGATGTACCCGCTGATGACGGCCTTCAACGCGCTGCCGAAGGCGGCCTTCGTGCCGATCCTCGTCGTGTGGTTCGGCATCGGGGTCGGGCCGGCGGTGCTGACGGCGTTCCTGATCTCGTTCTTCCCGATCACGGTCAACATCGCGACCGGCCTCGCGACGCTGGAGCCGGAGCTGGAGGACGTGCTGCGCGTGCTCGGCGCGCGGCGCACCGACGTGCTGCTGAAGGTCGGGCTGCCGCGCTCGATGCCGTACTTCTACGCGTCGCTGAAAGTGGCGATCACGCTGGCCTTCGTCGGCACGACGGTGTCGGAGATGACGGCCGCCAACGAGGGCATCGGCTACCTGCTGATCTCGGCCGGCTCGTCGATGCAGATGGGGCTGGCGTTCGCCGGGCTGGTGGTGGTGGGCGCGATGGCGATGGGGATGTACGAGCTGTTCGCGGTCATCGAGCGGCGCACGACCGGGTGGGCGCATCGCGGGGCGGGGGCGGCGTGAGCGATTTCCGGGCGCACGTCCCGTTCGTCCTGAGCCTGTCGAAGGACTGCCCTGAGCTTGTCGAAGGGTTCCTGGCGCGGCACCAGGGCTTCGACAGGCTCAGCCCGAACGGGGCCCCACCCGTTCGCCCTGAGCCTGTCGAAGGGCCTGTTCGCAAGCCACCAGGGCTTCGACAAGCTCAGCCCGAACGGGGAGAGGGCTCAGCCTGCCGGTGACCATGGCGCCGCCAGCCCCACGTACTCCTTGCGCAACGGCGCCGCATAGTCCCCGCGCTTGCTTGTCCCGAGCCCGATCGCGACCAGCCCCTCGGCCAGCTTGACGGCCGCTGCAACCCCGTCGACCACCGGCACGCCCAGCTCGCCCTGCAGTCGCGCGCACAGATCCGCCATCCCCGCACACCCCAGCACGATCGCGCCGGAGCGGTCGCGCTCCAGCGCCTGCCGCGCGCTCGCGAGGATGCGCGCATAGGCGTCGCTCGCCGGATCATCCAGTTCCAGCACCGCGATGTCGGTGCCGTGGATGCCGCGGCAGCGCCGCTCGAAGCCGTATTGCAGCACCAGGTGCTCGGCGATCACGCAGGTGCGCGTCAGCGTCGTGACGACCGAGAACCCGGTCGCCAGCAGCGACGCGCAGTGGAACGCCGCCTCCGCGATGCCGATCACCGGCCCGCGCGCCAGTTCGCGCGCGGCATGCAGGCCGGGGTCGCCGAAGCAGGCGATGACATGCGCATCGGCACCATCCTGCTCGCCCGCGCGCACCTGTTCGGCCACGCCGGCGGCGGCCCACACATCGTCATGGTGGCCCTCGATCGACGGCGCGCCGAAGCTCGGCTGCACCGCATCGATCACCGTGCCGGGCGACGCGACCGCGCGCGCGGCCTCGCCGATCTTGGCGGTCATCGATGCGCTGGTGTTGGGGTTGATCACGCGGATCTTCATGGTGGGTTCCTCAGGTCTGCGGGCGACTTTGTATACAAAGCGAACCCGAACAGGGCAAAGCCTGAGCAAGTCGTGCGCCCGTTCCCAGGCGCGGTGCCGCCCCAAATCCGGGCGAGCGGCCACGCCAAGGATCCCACTTGGTGCGCCCGGCGGGGGCTTTCGGGGCAGCATGCCGTGGCACATGCTTTGCATACAGGTCGGCGCATGAAGCCCGACTCGTCCCTGGTGCTCACCTCGCTCGTCAAGCGTTACGGCGTCACGGTTGCCGTCGATGGCATCGACCTGACGATTCCGTCCGGCAGCTACTGCTGCCTGCTCGGTCCCTCGGGCTGCGGCAAGACCTCGACGCTGCGGATGATCGCCGGCCACGAGCTTGCGAGCGACGGGCAGATCCTGCTCGGCGGCAAGTACATCACCTACAGCGCCGCCGCCGACCGCGGCACCGCGATGATGTTCCAGAGCTATGCGCTGTTCCCGCACCTGAGCGTGCTCGACAACGTCGCCTTCAGCTGGAAGATGCGCGGCAAGCCGCCGGCCGAGCGCCATGCGCGGGCGCGCGAGCTGCTCGCGCTGGTGGCGATGACGCCCTACCTCGCGCGCCTGCCGAGCGAGCTCTCCGGCGGCCAGCAGCAGCGCGTGGCGCTGGCGCGCGCGCTGATGACCGAGCCGCGCGTGCTGCTGCTCGACGAGCCGCTGTCGGCGCTCGACCCGTTCCTGCGCGTGCAGATGCGCGCCGAGCTGAAGCGCTGGCAGCAGGAACTCGGCTTCACCTTCGTGCACGTGACGCACTCGCAGGAAGAGGCGATGGCGCTGGCCGACCAGGTGGTCGTGATGAACCAGGGCCGCATCGAGCAGACCGGCTCGCCGCGCGAGGTCTTCAACGCGCCGCGCAGCGAGTTCGTCGCGCGCTTCATGGGCGCGCACAACGTGATCGCATCGCCGGCCGGTGCCGTCGCGGTGCGTGCCGACCGCATGACGCTGCTGCGCGAGGCGGCCGGCGCATCGCGCGCCGCTGCCGTGAAAGCCGTCGAGTACCAGGGCACGTACGTGCAGGTGAGCCTGGCGCCGCACGGCGAGCCGGCGGACACCCAATGGACCGCGACGCTGCCCGACGCGCGCTTCGACGCCGCGCCGTTCGCGCCCGGCGACACCGTGCACGTCAGCTGGGCCGCGGCCGAAGCGCACGCGCTGGCCTGAAATGCGCGGCCGATCCGATCCGTCCCCGAGAGTCCGCATCACACATCACCCCGAGGAGCACCCCATGACCGACCGTCACGATTCGAACGGATCCCCCAAGCTCGGCCGCCGCACGCTGCTGAAAGGCGCGGCCGCCGCCGGCAGCGCGCTGGCCTTTCCGTTCGTGCACGCGCAGGAGAAGATCACGCTGCGCTACCTGGGCACGGCGGTGAACCAGGACAAGGCCATCGCCGACAAGTTCAAGGCCGACACCGGCATCGAGATCCAGTACATCCCGGTCACCACCGACGACGTGACCAAGCGCGCCGTCACCTCGCCGAACTCGTTCGACCTGATCGACACCGAGTACTTTTCGCTGAAGAAGATCCTGCCGACCGGCAACCTGCTCGGCATCGACACCAAGCGCATCAAGAACGCCGACAAGATCACGACGCTGTTCACCAAGGGGGAGGTCGGCGGCAAGAAGGTCGGCGACCAGGGCACCGCACCGAAGAAGGTGATGTACGTCGCGTCGCCGACCGCGAAGGAGTTCGCGAAGGAACCGACGCAGTTCATGACGCTGATCCCGACCGTCTACAACGCCGACACGCTGGGCATCCGCCCGGACCTGATCAAGCGCCCGATCGACAGCTGGAAAGAGCTCTTGAACCCCGAGTTCAAGGGCAAGGCCGCGATCCTGAACATCCCGTCGATCGGCATCATGGACGCGGCGATGGTGGTCGAGGCGGCAGGCCTCTACAAGTACCCCGACAAGGGGAACATGACGAAGAAGGAAATCGACCTGACGATCAAGACGCTGATCGAGGCGAAGAAGGCCGGCCAGTTCCGCGCGCTGTGGAAGGACTTCAACGAGAGCGTGAACCTGATGGCCTCCGGCGAGGTCGTGATCCAGTCGATGTGGTCGCCGGCCGTCACCGCGGTGCGCACCAAGGGCATCGCCTGCACCTTCCAGCCGCTGAAGGAAGGCTACCGCGCGTGGGCCGCCGGCTTCGGCGTGCCGAAGACGGTGAGCGGCAAGAAGGCCGACGCGGTCTACGAGTTCATCAACTGGTTCCTCGACGGCTGGGCCGGCGCGTACCTGAACCGCCAGGGCTACTACAGCGCGGTGCTGGAGACGGCGAAGGCGAAGATGGAAGCCTACGAGTGGGCCTACTGGATGGAAGGCAAGGCCGCGTCGCAGGACATCAAGTCGCCCAACGGCGACCTGCTGGCCAAGGCCGGCAGCGTGCGCGACGGCGGCAGCTACGAAACGCGCATGGGCGGCATCGCCTGCTGGAACGCGATCATGGACGAGAACGCGTACATGGTCCAGAAGTGGAACGAATTCGTGGCGGCCTGACATGCGGGCAGGCTTCGACAGGCCCAGCCCGAACGGGTGTGTGATCCGTTCGCACTGAGCTTGTCGACGTGCCTCTTCGCAAAGCCGACCGTTGACCATGCGCCCCCAACCATTTCGCGTCTCGGCCTGGCTGCAGGCCACGCCGTTCACGCTGGTGTTCGTGCTGTTCCTCGTGCTGCCGCTGCTGCTGGTGCTGGCGGTCAGCTTCTGGCGTGCCACCGACTACGAGCTGATCCCGGCCTTCACGCTGCAGAACTACCTCGATGTCTTCAGCGAGACCACCGTCCGCACCTACCTGTCGACGCTGAAGTTCTGCTTCCTGGTCTGGTTGGCCACGCTGCTGATCGGCTTCGCGGTGGCGTACTTCCTCGCCTTCCATGTGCGCTCGGTCGGCGTGCAGACGCTGCTGTTCGTGCTGTGCACCGTGCCGTTCTGGACGTCCAACGTGATCCGGATGATCTCGTGGATTCCGCTGCTCGGGCGCAACGGCTTGATCAACCAGGGGCTGCAGGCGATCAACGTCATCGACGCGCCGATCGAGTGGCTGCTGTTCAGCGACTTCTCGGTGGTGCTGGCCTTCGTGCACCTGAACACGATGTTCATGATCGTGCCGATCTTCAACTCGATGATGCGCATCGACCGCGCGCTGATCGAGGCCGCCCGCGACAGCGGCGCGAGCGGCTGGCAGACGGTGTGGAACGTGGTCGTGCCGCTGTCGCGCACCGGCATCATCATCGGCTCGATCTTCGTCATCACGATCGTGATGGGCGACTTCGTCACCATCGGCGTGATGGGGGGCCAGCAGATCGCGTCGGTCGGCAAGATCATCCAGGTGCAGACCTCGTACCTGCAGTTCCCGATGGCCGCGGCCAACGCGGTGATCCTGCTGGCGGTGGTGCTGATGATGATCTGGGGCCTGACGCGGCTGGTCGACATCCGGAAGCAACTCTGATGCACGTCGACAAGCGCCCCCGCAGCTTCTACGCACTGGCCGCCGTGTTCGGCGCCTTCGTGCTGTTCCTGTACGGCCCGATGATCGCGATCTTCGTGCTGAGCTTCCAGGGCCCCGAAGGCGGGCTGACGTTTCCGATGCGCGGCGTGTCGCTGCACTGGTTCGCGAAGCTGTGGGAAGGCATGGGCGTGGTCGACATTGCCGCCGCGTTCCGCCGCTCGGTGGCACTGGGCACGGTCGTGATGGGGTTGACGGTGCTGCTGTCGCTCGGCGCGGGCCTCGCGTTCCGCAAGAAGTTCACCGGCTCGGGCCTGTTGTTCTACACCACGGTGGCGAGCCTGATCATGCCGTCGATCGTCGTCTCGCTCGGCATCGGGCTGCAGTTCCGCCTGATCGACACCGCGTTCAGGGCCGTGCTGGAAAGCCTGGGCGCGACCAGCCTGCTCGAAGGCTACGGCACCGCGATGGGCCTGTACACCTCGGCGCTCGGCGCGCACCTGACCTGGACGCTGCCGTTCGGCCTGCTGGTGATGCTGGTGGTGTTCAATCGATTCAACCCGGCGTACGAAGAAGCGGCGCGCGACCTGGGCGCGACGCCGTGGCAGGGCTTCCGCCACGTGGTGCTGCCGCTGATCGCGCCGGCGCTGGTGGGGGTCGGGATGTCCGGCTTCACGCTGAGCTGGGACGAGATCGCGCGCACCTCGCAGGCCATCGGCGACGTCAACACGCTGCCGCTGGAACTGCAGGGGCTGACGAGCACCGTCACGACGCCGGCGATCTATGCGCTCGGCACCGTGACGACCATCGTGTCGTTCATGGTGATGGGCTGCACGCTGGCGCTGGTGAAGTGGCTCGGCAAGCGCCGCGGCGATCGACAATGACGCATGCCCGCCCGCCAGGTTCGCACTGAAGATCCAACGCCGCCGCCGGTGGCCGCCGACCGCGTCTACGACGCGATCTATGCCGCGGTGATCGACCACCGCCTCGCGCCCGGCTCGCGGCTGCGCGAGGAGGAGCTGGCGCAGACCTTCGCGGTGTCGCGCACGCTGGTGCGCCAGGCGCTGCACAAGCTGGCGCAGGACGGCGTGATCGTGCTGCGGCCGAACCGCGGTGCGCAGGTGCCCGAGCCGACGCGGCGCGACGGCGAGCACGTGTTCGATGCGCGCCGGGTGGTCGAGTGCGAGGTCGCGCGGCGGCTGGCCGGCAAGCTGAGCGCCGAGCAACTGGCCGAGCTGCGCCAGCTGGTCGACGCCGAAGCGCGCGCGACGAAGTCGCAGAACAAGCAGGAGGCGATCCGGCTGTCGGGCGAGTTCCACCTGAAGCTCGCGCGCATGAGCGGCAACCCGATCTTCGTGCGGTTGCTCGAGGAGCTGCTGCCGACCACCTCGCTGCTGATGGCGCTCTACAAGTCGCCCGGCGAGCCGATGTGCGTCGCGCACAGCCACCAGCAGTTGCTGCAGGTGATCGCGAAGGGCGCGGGGGCGGGCGCGTCGACCGAGATGCGCCGGCACCTGAACGAGATCGAACGCAGCCTGTCGCAACCGGCGGCGAAGGCTGCGCCGGCCTTGCGCGACGTGTTCAAGGCATACCGCGTCTAGGCGGGCGCGAAGCGGTACACCCCTTCGTCATCCACCGTCCGCACCAGCTTCCCCGCCAGCCACAGCGCATGCAGGTGCGCGATCGACTCCCCCATCGCGAACGTCGTCTGGTGCAGGTCGAGCTTGCGCGTGAACAGCACGGTGAGCAGATCGGCCGCGCTTTGCGGCGCCGTGGCGCAGGCTTTCATCACGTCGGCAAAGCGCTCGTCATGGTGCGTCACCAGTTGCTGGATGCGCGTGTGCATGCCGCGAAACGGCCGGCCGTGCGACGGCAGCACCAGCGTGTCGGCCGGCAGCGCGTTGAAGCGCTGGATCGATGACAGGTACAACGGCAGCGGGTCCGCCTCGGGCTCCAGGTCGATCACGCTGACGTTGGTCGAGATGCGCGGCAGCAGCATGTCGCCCGAGATCAGCACGCCGAGCCCGGCGCAGTACAGCGACATGTGCTCCGGCGCATGCCCGTAGCCGGAGATGCACTGCCAGCCATGCCCGCCGATGGCGAGCACCATGCCGTCGAGCAGCCGGCGGAACGCGGCCGGCACCTGCGGCACCATCGTCGCGTAGTAGTTGCTGCGCGCCTTGATCTTCGCGACCGCCTCCGGGTCGGTCAGCCCGTGGCTGGCCATGAACTTCGCCGCCGCCTCGCCGCCGAAGCCGGTGGTGGAGGTGCTGGCCAGCCGCGCCGCGTTGTAGTCGGTCGCGCTGATCCACAGCCGGCACGACCACCGTTCGGTCAGCCAGTGCGCCAATCCCATGTGGTCCGGGTGCATGTGCGTCACGACCACCCGCAGCACCGGCAGGCCCTGCAGCTCGGTCTCGAACACCCGCTCCCAGGCCGCGCGCGTCGCGTCGTTGGTGATGCCGCAGTCGACGATCGTCCAGCCGGCGCGGCCATCGAGCTCGTCGCGCAGCAGCCAGAGGTTGATGTGGTCCAGCGCGAACGGCAGCTGCATGCGCAGCCAGCGCACGCCGGGCGCCACCTCCAGCGTGCGGCCCGTTTCGGGCAGGGCCTCGCCCAGCGGGTACTGCAGCGCTCGTTCGAGCTCGTTCATCGGCTTGGGGGTGGGTGTCATGGAGGCGGCTACACTTTACGTATACGTCAATCAGCCGATTCTAGGTTTTCATGCCGCACGCTGCTGTCGCCGAGGTGTCCACCACCTCGCCCACCCCGGGAATCACCTACACGATCAGCGAGCTCGCGCGCGAGTTCGACCTGACGACACGCGCCATCCGCTTCTACGAGGACTGCGGGCTGCTGTCGCCGCAGCGCGCCGGCCGCAACCGCGTCTACACCGCGCGCGATCGCACGCGGCTGAAGCTGACGCTGCGCGGCAAGCGGCTCGGGCTCACGCTGTCCGAGGTGAAGGACCTGGTCGACATGTACGAGTCGCCGCGCGACACGCAGGCCCAGTTGAAGAAATTCCTCACCGTGCTGGCGCTGCACCGCCAGCAGCTGGAGCAGCAGATGGCCGACCTGCACGTCACGCTCGACGAGGTGCGCACGCACGAGAAAGAGGCCAAGCGCCTGCTGAATTCGGCCTGACGAGATCGTTGACCCCACAAGACCCACGGAGACAAACCCATGAACCTGCCCGGACTCGACTTCCAGCTCGGCGAAGACATCGATGCGCTGCGCGACACCGTGCGCGCCTTTGCCGAGGCCGAGATCGCCCCGCGTGCCGCCGAGATCGACCGCAGCGACCAGTTCCCGATGGACCTGTGGCGCAAGATGGGCGAGCTCGGCGTGCTCGGCGTCACCGTCAGCGAGGAATACGGCGGCGCGAACATGGGCTACCTGGCCCACATGATCGCGATGGAAGAGATCAGCCGCGCATCGGCCAGCGTCGGCCTGAGCTACGGCGCGCACAGCAACCTGTGCGTGAACCAGATCAAGCGCAACGGCAGCGAGGCGCAGAAGCGCAAGTACCTGCCGAAGCTGATCAGCGGCGAACACGTCGGTGCGCTCGCGATGAGCGAGCCGGGCGCCGGCTCCGACGTGATCAGCATGAAGCTGAAGGCCGAGGACAAGGGCGGCCACTACCTGCTGAACGGCACCAAGATGTGGATCACCAACGGCCCCGACGCCGACACGATGGTGGTCTATGCGAAGACCGAGCCCGAACTGGGTGCAAGAGGCGTCACCGCCTTCATCGTCGAGAAGGGGATGAAGGGGTTCAGCACCGCGCAGAAGCTCGACAAGCTCGGCATGCGCGGCTCGCACACCGGCGAGATGGTGTTCCAGGACGTCGAGGTGCCGGCCGCCAACGTGCTGGGCACGCTGAACGGCGGCGCCAAGGTGCTGATGAGCGGGCTCGACTACGAGCGCGCGGTGCTGGCGGCCGGGCCGCTCGGCATCATGCAGTCGGTGATGGACAACGTGGTGCCGTACATCCACGACCGCAAGCAGTTCGGCCAGAGCATCGGCGAGTTCCAGCTGATCCAGGGCAAGGTCGCCGACATGTACACCGTGCTGCAGGCCGGGCGGGCCTTCTGCTACACCGTCGGCAAGAACCTCGATGCGCTCGGCGTCGAGCATGTGCGCCAGGTGCGCAAGGATTGCGCAAGCGTGATCCTGTGGTGCGCCGAGAAGGCCACCTGGATGGCCGGCGAGGGCGTGCAGATCTTCGGCGGCAACGGCTACATCAACGAGTACCCGCTCGGTCGTCTCTGGCGTGACGCGAAGCTCTACGAAATCGGCGCGGGCACGTCTGAGATCCGGCGGATGCTCATTGGCCGCGAGCTGTTCGCCGAGACGATGTGAATATGCTGTGGCGCGCCGGTTTGCTGACGGCTTTTTGACAGCTTGGGGCGAATATCGCGCGCTGCCAAATAAGCAAGAAAAAACTTCGCGCACCAGTTCACATCGGCTTGCAATTGAATCGCGAAATGGCTAGGGATAACCCGGTTCGCATTCCTAAGATAGCGACCACACGGCGCCGTTCGCGCCAGACCGGACTATCTGATGGAAACCAAATCGACTACCGCGGTGCAGCGGTTTCGCCTGCACGCGCTGGCCGTCACCGGCCTGCTGGCCGCCACGCTGGCCGCTCCGTTTGCGGCGCTGGCCGCCGACCCGATCGTGATCGGCCAGGTCGCGCCGTTCAGCGGCCCGCAGGCCGTGACCGGCAAGGCGATGAACGCCGGCGCGAAGCTGTACTTCGACGCGGTGAACCTGAAGGGCGGCGTGCGCGGCCGGCCGATCAAGCTGGTGACGCGCGACGACGCGCAGAAGCCCGAAGACAGCGTGCGCCTGACGCGCGAGCTGATCGCCGCCGAAGCACCGGTCGCGATGATCAGCACGGTGGGCACCGCCAACCTCGAGGCGCTGGCCAAGGACGGCGTCTACACGCAGACCAAGACCTCGCTGGTGGGCGCGGTGTCGGGTGCGGCGACGGTCGTCAAGGCGCCGGGCATGCACATCGTGAAGGCGAGCTACCACGACGAAGTGGGCCGCCTGTTCGACCAGCTGTCGCATGTCGGCGTGAAGCGCGTCGGCCTGGTCTACCAGGACGACGGCCTCGGCAAGGACGTGCTGGCCGGTGCGCAAGCGGCCGCGCAGACGCATGGCATCGAACTGGCCGTGGCCAGCGGCTACCCGCGCAACACGGTGCAGGTCGAGAAGTCGGTCGCCGAGATCATCGACTCGAAGGTGCAGGTGGTGTTCCTCGGCGCGACCACCGCGGCCGGCATCGAGTTCGTCAAGCAGTACGCCGCGAAGGGCGGCCAGGGCATCCTGTACGGCATGTCGATCATCGACACCGATGCGCTGCTGAAGGCGCTCGGCCCGGAGCGTGCGCGCGGCTATGCGTTCTCGGTGGTGCTGCCTTTGCTGCAGCAAAGCAACCTGGCGGTGGTGCGCGAGTACATGCAGCTGAAGGCCGCGTCGAACAACCCCGACCTGTCGGCCCGTTCGATCGAAGGCTTCATCGCCGCGAAGGCGCTGGTCAAGGTGCTCGAGACCAGCAGCTCGCTGACGCCGGCTGCGGTGACCGCGGCGCTGAACGCCGCCAGCGCGATCGACGTCGGCGGCTACACGCTCGACTTCAGCGTCAACGACAAGCCGGGTTCGCACTACGTGAACTTCGCGATGTTCGGCGCGAACGGCAAGATCCTCAACTGACGACGGGGTCCGCATCGTGCCCCGCGGGAGCGTGGGCATGACGGGACACATCGTGGCATTGGGCGGGGGCGGCTTCTCGATGGAGCCGGACAACCCCCGTCTCGACAACTACCTCCTCACGCTCGCCCGCCGGCCGCGCCCGCGCGTGAGCTTCGTCGGAACCGCCAGCGGCGACAGCCCCGACTACCTGCTGCGCTTCTACAAGGCCTTCGCGAAGCTCGGCTGCGAGGCCCGCCACCTGCCGCTGTTCGCGTTCGACCGCACGCTCGACCTGCGCGCCGAAGTGCTCGCGAGCGACGTCGTCTACGTCGGCGGCGGCAACACGCCGGCGATGCTCGCGGTGTGGCAGCTCTACGACCTGCCGGCCGCTTTCGCCGACCTGCTCGACGCCGGCGGCGTGCTGGCCGGCATCAGCGCCGGCGCGAACTGCTGGTTCGACCGCTACGTCACCGACAGCGTGCCCGGCGGTGGGGTCCAGCAAGGCCTCGGCTTGGCCACCGGCTGCTTCTGCCCGCACTACGACGGCGAATCGTGGCGCCGGCCGCTGGTCGAGCAGGCGGCGCGCGCCCACGCCGGCGACTGCCTGGCCTGCGACGACAGCGCCGCGGTGCGGCTGGATGCGCAGGGGCGGCTGGTCGAAGCGGTCTGCTCGGTCGGCGGCAAACGCGCCCACCGCTGGACCGACGGCGAACCGGTAGCGCTCGAAACCCGGCTGCTGCCCTGACCGCAGCAACTGCTTACACTGCCGCGTCTTCGCTGCACTGCAACATCATGACCACCCACCTGCAAGAACTCCTCGACAGCAACCGCCTGTGGGCGCAGCGCACCGAAGCGCGCTCGCCGGGCTTCTTCACCGGGCTGCTGAAGCAGCAGGCGCCGCAGTACCTGTGGATCGGCTGCGCCGACAGCCGGGTGCCGGCCAACGAACTGGTCGACCTGGCGCCGGGCGAGCTGTTCGTGCACCGCAATGTCGCCAACGTGGTGGTGCACTCCGACCTGAACTGCCTGTCGGTGATCCAGTTCGCCACCGACATGCTGCAGGTGAAGCACATCATCGTGGTCGGCCATTCCGGCTGCGGCGGCGTCGCGGCGGCGTTGCACGACCGGCGCGTCGGCCTGGCCGACAACTGGATCAGCCACGTCAAGGACGTGCGCAACAAGCACCAGGCCTGGCTCGACACGGTGCAGGAATCTCGCCGCGTCGACGCGTTGTCCGAGCTGAACGTGATCGAGCAGGCGCGCAACGTCTGCCACACCACCGTCGTCGAAGAAGCCTGGCGGCGCGGCCAGGACCTGGTCATCCACGGCTGGTTCTACGGCCTGTACAACGGCCTGCTGCAGGACATGAAGATCACCATCGCCGGCCCGGATCAGGTCGGCACGGCGTACGAAGCGGCGCTGGCCGGCCTGCAGTCGCGCTACGCCTCCATCGGGGCCGTCACCGGCTGACGAGGCGCGCCCGATGTTCCCGCAGGCCCTCACCGACGCGCGCGCGTTCGGCATCGCGCAGGCGATGCTCGACGGCTTCAACCGGCACTACCGGTTGTTCCGCGCGGCCAGCGCCGGTGCCAAGCAGCGCTTCGAGGCGGCCGACTGGCACGGCCAGCAGCGCGCGCAGCGCGAGCGCATCGAGTTCTACGACCTGCGCGTCGACGAGGCGGTCGAGCGGCTGCAGCACGATTTCCAGGCCGGCACGCTGTCGATGGAGGTCTGGCAGGAGACCAAGCTGCACTACATCGGGCTGCTGACCAACCACCACCAGCCGGAGCTTGCCGAGACCTTCTTCAATTCGGTCACGACGAAGATCCTGCACCGCAGCTACTTCAACAACGACTTCATCTTCGTGCGCCCGGCGGTGTCGACCGAGTACATCGAGAACGACGAGCCGGCGTCGCAGCCGACCTACCGCGCGTACTACCCGACGCGCGACACGCTGCGCGAGACCCTGCTGCGCGTGGTGCACAACTTCCAGCTCGACAGCGAGTTCGAGGACCTGGAGCGCGACATCGACCACGTGCTGGCCGCGGTGAACGAGCAGATGGGCGATTTCCGGCCGCGCGCGAACTTCCAGATCCAGGTGCTGAGCTCGCTGTTCTTCCGCAACAAGGGCGCCTACGCGGTCGGCAAGGTGATCAACGGCTTCCGCGAGACGCCGTTCGCGCTGCCGATCCTGCACAGCGCCGGCGGCAAGGGGCTCACGGTCGACACCGTGCTGTTGAGCGAAGACGACCTGCTGATGCTGTTCAGCTTTGCGCGGGCGTACTTCCTGGTCGACATGGAGATCCCGTCGGCGTATGTGCAGTTCCTGCGCACGCTGATGCCGCGCAAGCCGCGTTCCGAGCTGTACAGCGCGCTCGGGCTGCAGAAGCAGGGCAAGAACATCTTCTACCGCGACCTGCTCGCGCACCTGCGCCACAGCAGCGACACCTTCCGCATCGCGCCCGGCATCAAGGGCATGGTGATGCTGGTGTTCGACCTGCCGTCGTTCCCGTACGTGTTCAAGGTGATCAAGGACTTCTACCCGCCGCAGAAGGAAACCACGCGCGAACTGATCAAGAGCAAGTACCTGCTGGTCAAGCAGCACGACCGCGTCGGGCGCATGGCCGACACGCTGGAGTACAGCAACGTGGCCTTCCCGCGGGTGCGCTTCGACGACGAGCTGGTGGCCGAGCTGAAGCACTTCTGCGGCAGCCTGCTCGAAGAGGACGGCGACGACCTGGTGATCCGCCATGTCTACATCGAGCGCCGGATGATCCCGCTGAACATCTACCTGCAGGAGGCCACGCCGGAGCAGATGGAGCATGCGGTGATCGAGTACGGCAATGCGATCAAGGACCTGGTCGCGGCCAACATCTTCCCCGGCGACATGCTGTGGAAGAACTTCGGCGTCACGCGCAACGGCAAGGTGGTGTTCTACGACTACGACGAGATCGAGTACCTGAGCGACTGCAGCTTCCGGCGCGTGCCGGCCGCACGCACCGAAGAGGAAGAACTCTCCGGCGAGGTCTGGTACCGGGTCGGGCCGCGCGACGTGTTCCCCGAGACCTTCGGCCCCTTCCTGCTCGGCCACCCGGGCGTGCGGGAGGTGTTCATGAAACACCATGCCGACCTGCTGGATGCCGATTTCTGGCAGCGTCGCAAGGAGCGCATCCAGGCCGGGCATGTGCACGACGTGTTCCCGTACGACCCGGCCAAGCGCTTCAAGAACCAGCGGCGGCTGCGCGCCGCGCAGCAGAACCCGGGATGACACGCGAGATGACGACACTGAACGACCGCAGCCGCGCTGCGGTGTGGCACCCGTGCAGCCAGATGAAGCAGCACGAGACGCAGCCGCTGCTCGAAGTGGCCGCCGCCGATGGCGTGTGGCTGGTCGACAGCGCCGGCCGCCGCTACCTCGACGGCATCAGCTCGTGGTGGGTCAACCTGTTCGGGCACGGCCATCCGCACCTGCGCGCGGCGCTGCATGCGCAGCTCGACACGCTGTGCCACGTGATGCTGGCTGGCTGCACGCACGAGCCGGTGGTCGCGCTGTCGGAGCGGCTGGCGCAGCTCACCGGGCTGGGCCATGCGTTCTACGCGAGCGACGGCGCGGCCGCCACCGAGATCGCGCTGAAGATGAGCGCCCACCACTGGCGCAACCGTGGCCGGCCCGGCAAGACGAAGTTCATCGGGCTCGAAGGCGGCTACCACGGCGAGACGGTGGGCGCGCTGTCGGTCACCGACATCCCGCTGTTCCGCGACGCCTACGGCCCCTTGGTGCGGCTGAGCGCGACGGTGCCGAGCCCCGACGCGCGCGGCGCGTTGCCGGGCGAGACGCCGGCCGACGTGGCGCGCCGCTGCGCGCAGGCGCTGCAGGCGGTGCTGGAGTCGCGCCACGACGAGATTGCCGCGGTGATCGTCGAACCGCTGATCCAGTGCGCCGCCGGCATGGCGATGCACGACCCGGCGTACCTGCGCGAGCTGCGCGTGCTGTGCGACCGCTACCAGGTGCACCTGGTGTGTGACGAGATCGCGGTCGGCTTCGGCCGCACCGGCAGCCTGTTCGCGCACCAGCAGGCCGGCATCCTGCCGGACCTGCTGTGCCTGTCGAAGGGGCTGACCGGCGGCACGATGGCGCTGTCGACGGTGTTGACGACCGACGAGGTGTTCGCGTCGTTCTACGACGACAGCACCGCGCGCGGCTTCCTGCATTCGCATTCGTACACCGGCAACCCGCTGGCCTGCCGCGCCGCGCTCGCGACGCTGGAGATCTTCGGCCAGCGCGACTGGATGGCGCACAACGCCGCCACCGCGGCGCGGATGGACGCGCTGTGCGAGCCGCTGCGCGCGCACCCGGCGGTGCTGCGCAGCCGCCGGCTCGGCATGGTGTGGGCGTTCGACATCGACAGCAGCGACCCGCTGTTCGCGCGCCGCTACCACGCGGCCGCGCTGCGCCACGGGTTGATGCTGCGGCCGATCGGCAGCACGCTGTACTTCATGCCGCCGTACGTGATCGACGAGGCGGCGTGCGAGCAACTGGCCACAGGCGCGCTTGCCGCGTTGCAGGAGTGCACGTCATGAGGCTCGACCCCCACCCCGTTCGCGTCGAGCAGCGCACGCCCGTTCGCCCTGAGCAGGGACTGAGCTTGTCGAAGGCCCGTGTCGAAGGGTCGTGTCCGGAGCGGCGCGGCAGCTCCCTGGCTTGCGAGCAGGGCTTCGACAGGCTCAGCCCGACCCTTCGACAAGCTCAGGGCGAACGGGGGGAGCGAGGCTCAGGGCGAACGGAAACGGCGGAGATGACATGAGCGTCGAAGGCTATTTCGTCACCGGCACCGACACCGGCGTCGGCAAGACCCTCGTCAGCTGCACGCTGATGCTCGACCTGCGACGCCGGCACAAGCGCGTCGTCGGCATGAAGCCGGTGGCGGCCGGCACGGTCGCGACGCCGCACGGCGACGACAACGAAGACGTGCTCGCGCTGCGCGCCGTCGCCACCGTCGCGGTGCCGCGCGAGCTCGACAACCCGTACTGCCTGCCGCTGCCGATGTCCCCACACCTCGCGGCGCGCGCCGCCGGCGTGCAGATCGACATCTGCGAACTCGGCCGGCGCTACCGCGACCTCGCGGCGCTGGCCGATGCGGTGGTCGTCGAAGGCGCCGGCGGCTTCCTGGTGCCGCTGAACGACACGCAGACCGGCGCCGACCTGGCCCAGGCACTCGAGCTGCCGGTGCTGCTGGTGGTCGGCCTGCGGCTCGGCTGCCTGAACCATGCGCTGCTGACGCAGGAGGCGATTCGCGCCCGCGGCCTGCGGCTGGCCGGCTGGGTCGCGAACCGCGTCGACCCGGCGATGCTCGCCGCCGACGAGAACATCGCGACGCTGCGCGATCGCATCGACGCCCCGCTGTGGGCCGAACTGCCGCACCAGCCGCACGCGAACGCGCAGGACATGCTGCGCCACTGGATCGCCCGATGAACGCCTTCGACCTCGGCGAGATGGCCGCGCAGCTCGACGCGCTGGACGGGCAGAGCCTGCGCCGGCGCCGCCGCGTGGTGCAGCAGGTCGACGGGCCGCGCATGGTGGTCGACGGGGAAGCGCTGCTCGCGTTCTGCAGCAACGACTACCTCGGCCTCGCGCAGCACCCGGACCTGGTCGCGGCCGCGCAGCGCGCCGCGCAGCAGTACGGCGTCGGCGCGACCGCATCGCCGCTGGTCTGCGGCCACACCGAGGCGCACGACGCGCTGGAGCGCGAGCTGGCCGCCTTCGTCGGCCTGCCGGCGGCGCTGAGCTTCTATGCCGGCTTCGCGGCCAATGTCGGCCTGCTGCCGGCGCTGGTCGGGCGTGGCGACGCCTTGTTCTGCGATGCGCTGAACCACGCCTGCCTGATCGATGGTGCGCGGCTGTCGGGCGCGCAGATCGCGGTCTACCCGCATGGCGACCTGGCGGCACTGGCCGAACGGCTGGCCGCATCGACCGCCGAGCGCAAGCTGGTCGTCACCGATGCGGTGTTCAGCATGGACGGCGACCTTGCGCCGCTGCCCGAACTGCTGGCGCTGTGCGAACGCCACGATGCCTGGCTGCTGGTCGACGATGCGCACGGCTTCGGCGTGCTCGGGCCCGACGGCCGCGGCAGCGCGGCGCACTTCGGGCTGCAGTCGACACGGCTCGTCTACATGGCGACGCTCGGCAAGGCGGCCGGCGTTGCCGGGGCCTTCGTCGCCGGCGATGCGACGCTGATCGACTGGCTGCTGCAGCGCACCCGCAGCTACATCTTCGCGACCGCGATGCCGGCGATGCAGGCCGAGGCGCTGCGCGAGAGCCTGCGCGTGATGCAGCGCGAGCCGCAGCGCCGCGCGCACGTGATGGCACTGGTGCAGCGGCTGCGCGCCGGGCTGGCCGAGCTGCCGTGGGCCAACCCGCCGTCGCCGACGCCGGTGCAGCCGCTGATCCTCGGCGGCAATGCCGAGGCGCTGGAGATGGCCGCGGCCTTGCGCGAGCGCGGGCTGTGGGTGCCGGCGATCCGTCCGCCGACCGTGCCGGCCGGCACCGCGCGGCTGCGCATCACCTTGTCGGCAGCGCACACCGAGGCCGAGGTCGATCGGTTGCTGCATGCATTGCGAGAGATCGCCGAGAGGCGTAGAACCTGTTCACCCCACCCTGAAGGAGACCCCCATGTCTGACCCGATCGTCATCGTGTCCGCCGCCCGCACGCCCATCGGCGGCCTGCTGGGCGATTTCAGCGCGCTGGCCGGCCACCAGCTCGGCGCCATCGCGATCCAGGCCGCGGTGCAGCGCGCCGGCATCACCGGCGACGCCGTCGACGAGGTGCTGATGGGCAACTGCCTGATGGCCGGCCAGGGCCAGGCGCCGGCGCGCCAGGCGGCGCTCGGGGCCGGGCTGCCGCAATCGGCCGGCGCGGTGACGCTGTCGAAGATGTGCGGCTCGGGCATGCGCGCGATGATGTTCGCGCACGACATGCTGAAGGCCGGGAGCGTCGACGTGATGGTGGCCGGCGGCATGGAGAGCATGACCAACGCGCCGCACCTGATGTTCGCGCGCAAGGGCGTGCGCTACGGCGCGGCGCAGATGTTCGACCACATGGCGATCGACGGGCTGGAGGATGCCTACGACCGCGGCCGCGCGATGGGCGTGTTCGCCGAGGAATGCGTCGCCAAGTACCAGTTCAGCCGCGAGGCGCAGGATGCGTTCGCGATCGCGTCCACCCAGCGCAGCAAGCAGGCCAACGAAGACGGCAGCTTCGACTGGGAGATCGCGCCGGTCACGGTGGCGGGCAAGGGCGGCGACACCGTCGTGAAGTTCGACGAGCAGCCGTTCAAGGCCAAGCTCGACAAGATCCCGACGCTGAAGCCGGCCTTCAAGAAAGACGGCACGATCACCGCGGCGAATGCGTCGAGCATCTCCGATGGCGCCGCGGCGCTGGTGCTGATGCGCGAGAGCAGCGCGAAGCGGCTGGGCAGCCAGGTGCTCGCGCGCATCCATGCGCACGCGGTGCATGCGCAGGCGCCGAACTGGTTCACGACGGCACCGATCGGCGCGATCGACAAGGTGCTGAAGAAGACCGGCTGGGCCGCGAAGGACGTCGACCTGTGGGAGGTCAACGAGGCCTTCGCCGCGGTGACGATGGCCGCGATGCACGAGTTCAAGCTGCCGCACGAGATCGTCAACGTGCACGGCGGCGCCTGCGCGCTGGGCCACCCGATCGGTGCGAGCGGCGCGCGCATCGTCGTCACGCTGCTGGGCGCGCTGCGCAAGCGCGGGCTGAAGCGCGGCGTCGCGGCGCTGTGCATCGGTGGCGGCGAGGCGACGGCCATGGCGGTGGAGCTGGTTTGACGCGCAAGGCGCCGCGGACGCCTGTGCCCGCACCGGCAGCGGCACCGGTGCGCATCGGCACCGCGGGCTGGTCGATCCCCGCCGCGCTCGCTGACGCGATGCCCGGCGAAGGAACGCACCTCGAGCGCTATGCGCGGCGGATGAACTGCGTCGAGATCAACTCGTCGTTCTACCGCCCCCACCGGATGCCGACCTATGCGCGCTGGGCCGACAGCACGCCCGACGACTTTCGCTTTGCGGTGAAAGTGCCGAAGCGCATCACGCACGAAAGCCGGCTGGAGGGCTTTGACGAGTTGCTGGCGGCGTTTGTCGACGAAGCCGACGGGCTGGGCGGCAAGTGGGCTGTCGCGCTGGTGCAGTTGCCGCCGTCGCTCGCGCTGGATGACAAGGTGGCGGGCCGGTTCTTCGAGCGGCTCGGCGAAGCCTACGGGGGTGCCATCGTCTGCGAACCGCGGCACCTCAGCTGGTTCACGCCGCAGGCCGACGAGCTGCTGGAGCGTTGCGAAGTCTCGCGCGCGGCCGCCGACCCCGCGAAGTGGCCGCATGCGGGCGAGCCCGGTGGCTGGACAGGTTCCGCGAAGGCGCGTCGCCCGGCGGTGCTCTATCACCGCTGGCATGGCTCGCCGCGGGTCTACTGGTCCGCTTACGACACCGACTGGCTGCGCGAACGTGCGCAGGAACTCTCGCAACGGCCGGCCCCTGCGGACCGCTGGTGCATCTTCGACAACACGGCGTCGGGCGCGGCCTTGCCGAACGCCCTGCAGCTGCAGACACTCACCTCCCCATGAACATCCTGATCATCGGCGCGTCTCGCGGCATCGGCTTCGAATTCGTCCGCCAGTACCGCGAAGACGGCGCGCGCGTCACCGCGACCGCGCGCGACGACGCCGGCATCGCTCGGTTGCAGCAGTTGGGCGCCGAAGCCTTCGCGCTCGACGTGACCGACACCGCCAGCGCCTCGGGCCTGGCGTGGCGCATCGACGGGCAGGCGTTCGACGTCGTGATCGTCAACGCCGGCGTCACCGGGCCGCGGCTGGCCGCACCGCAGACGCCGAGCGAAGCCGACTTCGACACGGTGATGCACACCAACGTGCTCGGCGCGATGCGCATCCTGCCGCAGGTGATGGAGTCGCTCGCGCCCGGCGCGAGGCTCGCGGTGCTGTCGTCGCGGATGGGCTCGATCGGGCTGCGCAGCTCGGGCAGCAGCTGGCTGTACCGCGCATCGAAGGCGGCGTTGAACTCGGTGCTGAAGGACGTGTCGTTCTCGCTGCAGGGCCGCGCGACCTGCGTCGCGTTCCATCCGGGCTGGGTGCGCACCGACATGGGCGGCGCGTCGGCCGACATCGGCGTCGAGCAGAGCGTGGCCGACATGCGGCGCACGCTGGCCGCGCTGCAGCCGTCGGAGAACGGCAGCTTCCTGAACCACGACCACCAGCCGCTGGCCTGGTGACACTGAAGAAGAACACGAGGAGACGACCCCATGCTGACCGAAGACCACCGCGCGGTGCAGGACGCCGTGCGCGCCTACGTGCAGGACCGCATCGCCCCGCAGGCTGCCCGCTGGGACAAGGAGCACCACTTTCCGCAGGACGAGCTGCGCGGCCTGGCCGAGCTCGGCTGCTATGGCGTCGCGGTGCCCACCGAATGGGACGGTGCCGGGCTCGACTACCTGAGCCTGTCGCTGATCCTCGAGGAGATCGCGGCCGGCGACGGCGCGACGTCGACCATCGTCAGCGTCAACAACTGCCCGGTGTGCTCGATCCTGATGGCCTGGGCCGACGATGCGCAGAAGGCGCTGTGGCTGATGCCGCTGGCGCGCGGCGAGATGCTCGGCGCGTTCTGCCTGACCGAGCCGCATGTCGGCTCGCAGGCCGACGGGCTGAAGACGAGCGCGGTGCGCGACGGCGAGCACTACGTGCTGAACGGCGTGAAGCAGTTCATCACCAGCGGGAAGCATGGCGACGTCGCGATCGTGATGGCGGTGACCGACAAGGCGGCCGGCAAGAAGGGCATCAGCGCGTTCATCGTGCCGACCTCGACGCCGGGCTACGTGGTGGCGCGGCTCGAAGACAAGATGGGCCAGCATGCGAGCGACACCGCGCAGATCCTGTTCGAGAACTGCCGCATCCCGGCGGCGAACCGTCTTGGCGATGAAGGGCAGGGGCTGAAGATCGCGCTGTCGGGGCTGGAGGGCGGGCGCATCGGCATCGGCTCGCAGGCGGTGGGCATGGCGCGCGCGGCGTTCGAGGCGGCGCTGCGCTATGCGAAGGAGCGGGTCGCGTTCGGCAAGCCGATCTTCGAGCACCAGGCGCTGCAGTTCCGGCTGGCCGAGATGGCGACGCAGATCGAGGCGGCGCGGCAGCTGATCCACCATGCCGCGCGGTTGAAGGATGCCGGCCTGCCGTGCCTGAAAGAGGCGGCGATGGGCAAGCTGTTCGCGAGCGAGATGGCCGAGCGCGTGTGCAGCGAGGCGATCCAGATCCACGGCGGGTATGGCTACGTCAGCGATTTTTCGGTGGAGCGCATCTACCGCGACGTGCGGGTCTGCCAGATCTACGAAGGCACGAGCGATGTGCAGAAGATCCTGATCGGGCGGGCGTTGGCGGGGTGATTGAATGACCAGCCTGTCCACTGCGCCTGCTGCGTTGATCGCCGAAGTGCGCCAACTGATCGCGCAGGCCCGCCTGCGAACGGCGGCGGCCGTCAACGCCGAGTTGACCTGGCTGTACTGGCAGGTCGGCCGGCGCGTCCATCGCGAGATTCTGGGCAGCCAACGCGCCGGGTATGGCGAGGAGATTGTCTCCGCGCTGGCGAGACAATTGACCGTTGACTGTGGTCGCGGGTTTTCTGCGAAGAACATGCACCACATGGTTCGCTTTGCGCAGGTTTTTCCGGAGGAATCAACTGTCTCCGCACTGCGGAGACAATTGAGCTGGACCCATTTGAAGTCACTGATCTACCTCGACGACCCGCTCAAGCGCGATTTCTACATCGAGCTGTGTCGTCTTGAAACCTGGTCCTCCCGCCAGTTGCAGGATCGCATGCAGTCGCTGCTGTACGAGCGTTCCGCCCTGAGCCGCAAGCCCGACGAAACGATCCGGCACGATCTCGATGCGTTGCGGCACGAGCAGCAGCCGACGCCGGCGGTGTTGCTGAAAGATCCGTACCTGCTCGACTTCCTGGGGCTCAACGACCGCTACCTGGAAAAGGACCTGGAAGACGCCATCCTGGAGCTGTACCTGCGTTGGCTTGCAAAGCATGAGCAGGAACCTGGGGAAAATTTGCCGTTGGGCATCATCTTGTGCACTGGAAAAAAGCAGGAACAGATCGAGTTGCTCGAGCTCGACAAGAGCGGCATCCATGTGGCGGAGTACCTGACAGTGCTGCCTTCGCAAGAGAGCCTGCGAGAGACCTTGCACAGATCCATCGCGAATGCACGGCAACGCTTGTCGGACGCCAAACCGGAATTGGGGTAAGTCGACTTGAACGCCCTTCACACCCTCAGCTACGCCGGCGCCTTTTTCATCGGCTCCAACCTCGCCTCGTTCGTCTCCAAGTTCATCAGCAGCTTCCTGGCGGCGGCGAAGCGGCCGCTGTCTGCCGATGCGCTGTTCGTCCTCGAACGGATGGAGGACTTGGCCGAACTGCTGCTGTGGATTGCCGTGATGGTGCATGCGCTGCGGCACGTGTCGCCCGATCCCTGCCTCACCATCGCCAGCGCCTTCCTGCTGGTGGCCGTTGTCGGTTTCTTCATCGAGAAGAAGTTCGGCAAGGTTTCCAGCCGCGTGTTCTGGCTGAGGATTTCGGTGTCGTTCGCGGCATGCCTGTGGATCGCTTCCGTTGTGGCCGAGCACCTGTCGCGCACGGACCTCGCGTAGCAACGACGAACCTCTCGCCATCTGCAGCGACATGGAACTCTCACCATCGCATCGCCTCTTCACCACCCCGGGAGCCGCGGGCTGGAAGCTGACCGACTCCGACCTGCCGGCGCTGCAGGCGTTCTTCGACGCCAATCCCGGCTACTTCGTTGCGGTCAACGGCATGCCGCCGCGGCCCGACGAAGCCCGGCAGGAGTTCGAAGACCGCCCGCCGGCGGGGATGCCGTTCGACGACGCCTTCATCATCGGCTTCCATGACCCCACCGGCGGCTTGATCGCAATGGCATCGATCACGTCGAACCTGCTGGCACGCCATGTCTGGCACATCGGCCTGTTCATCGTCGCCACTTCGCTCCACGGGTCGGGAACCGCTCCCTCGTTGTACCAAGCTCTCGAAGCCTGGCTGAAGGCGCAGGGCGCGCTGTGGATCCGCCTCGGCGCCGTCGTCGGCAACACCCGGGCTGAGCGTTTCTGGGAGCGGCAGGGTTATGTCGAAGTCCGGCGCCGCACGGGAACACAGCTCGGCGACAGCAGCCACGCCGTCAGGGTCCTCGTGAAGCCGCTGGGCAGCTCGGGCCTCGACGACTACCTGGGCCTCGTCGCCCGCGATCGACCGGAGTCACTTCTGCCATGAACGCCACCCCCATCGACTTCTACTTCGACTTCTCGTCCCCGTACTCCTACATCGCCTCCGAATGGATCGAGGCGCTGGCCGCGCGCCACGGCCGCACGGTCGAATGGAAGGCGGTGATGCTCGGCGCGGTGTTCCAGGCGGCCGAATTGAAGAGCCCCGTCTCGCACCCGATCAAGCGCGAGTACTCGCTGCACGACTTCGAGCGCTCGGCGCGCTTCGCCGGCGTGCCACTCGCGATCCCGGCGAAGTTTCCGATCGCGACGCAGAACGCGGCACGGGTGTTCTGGTTCCTGCACGCCGACGACCCGGCACGCGCGGTGGCCTGGGCCCGCCTGTGCCTGCGCGCGTACTTCACGCAAGGCACCGATCTCGGCGATGCCGCCGCGCTGGCCGGATTGGCCGCCCAGCTCGGCTTCGAACCCGGCGGCGCAGAGCGCGTCTGGACGGATCCGGCCTGGAAGAACCGCTTGCGCGAAGTCAACGACGCGGCGGTTGCGGCCGGCGTGTTCGGCGCGCCGTTCTTCGTGCTGGATGGCGAGCCGTTCTGGGGCAATGACCGGCGTCCGCAGATCGAGCGCTGGCTGGAGCGCGGACCGTTCTGATCAAGCCCCGGATCACGGGCTGCGGGTCGGCTTCCTGCGGGTGACGGCAGGAACGCGGCCGATCCTGGTCGCTGCCTTCGTGCCTTCAGGCGGTCGCGCCATCACCCACTCGTACAGCCCCTGCGCCGCCACCGACAGCCCGCGGTCGCGCCGCCGCACCAGGTAGAGCTGCCGCTGCAGCCCGGCCCACGCCAGCGGCCGCGTGACCACCCCCGGCGCCTTGAAGTGGAACAGCGTCAGCCACGGCACGATGCTGACGCCCAGCCCCGCGCGCACCATGCCCATCACGGTGGCCAGCTGGTCGACTTCGAGCACCGCGTTCATCACCTGCGGATGGGTCGCGGCATCGAGGTACTGCCGCACACTCGAGGTGCGCGACAGGTGGATGAAGGGCCAGGCCGCGACGTCCTTCGGCCGCACCTCGGCGAGCTTCGCCAGCGGATGGCGGGCGGGGCACACCAGGTGGAAGTCGTCGCTGCAGAACGGCTCGGCGCGCAGCTCGGGCGTCTCGGCCCGCGTCGCCGCGAGCGCGAAGTCGGCCTGCCCGCTGCGCACGAGTTCGATGCAAGGCTCCGACAACACATCGGCCACCTGCAGCTCGATGCCCGGGTACGCGGTGCGGAACTCGGCCAGCACCGGCGGCAGCCAGCCGGCGGCGAGCGACGGCAGCAGCGCAATCGACACCCGCCCGCGCCGCCGCGCGGCCTGGTCGCGCACGCCGGCCAGCGCGCCGTCGAACTCGTCGAGCACGCGGCGCGCCGACAGCTCGAACTCGCGGCCCTCGGCCGTCAGCTCGACCGAGCGCGTGCTGCGGTCGAACAGCCGCAGCCCGAGCGCCTCTTCGAGCTGGCGGATCAGCGCGCTGAAGGCCGGCTGCGACAGGTGCATCGCCGCCGCGGCGCGGGTGAAGTTGCGCTGCGCGGCCAGCAGCACGAAGGCGCGCAGCTGGCGGGTCGACACATTCATTTGCATTGCAGATCAACTCATCGAAAAAAGCGAATTCCCATATTAATCGCCGCTGCCTACAGTCGCCACCAGGCTTGACACCAGACGCGCGGCCATGACCGCGCCAGCAGGAGACACATGAATCGCACCCCCTTGCGCATCGGCTGCGCCGCCGGCTTCTCGGGCGACCGCACCGATGCGGCCGGCCCGGTCGTCGACGCGCTGATCGCCGCCGGCGGCCCGGCCGTGCTGATCTTCGAGACGCTGGCCGAGCGCACGCTGGCACTGGCCCAGCTGGCGCGCCACGACGATCCGCAGGGCGGCTACGAACCGCTGCTCGACGACTTGCTGCGGCCGGTGCTTGCGCGCTGCCTGGCCGGCGGCGTGCGCATCGTCAGCAACTTCGGCGCGGCCAACCCATCGGGCGCCGCACGGCGCATCGCGGCGCTGGCCGGCGAACTCGGCCTGCGCATGCCGCGCATCGCAGTGGTGTCGGGCGACGACCTCGCCGGCGACGCGCACCGCGGCCTGCTGCTCGATGCGCTGGGCCGCCAGGGCGACGGGCTGCAGGTCGTGGCTGCCAATGCCTACCTCGGCGCCGAGGCGATCGCCGATGCGCTGCTGGCCGGCGCCGAGATCGTCGTCTGCGGCCGGGTCGCCGATCCGTCGCTGACGGTCGGGCCGGCGCTGGCGCACTTCGGTTGGGCGCGCGACGACTGGGACCGCATCGCCGGCGCCACGATGGCCGGGCACCTGCTCGAATGCGGCGCGCAGGTCAGCGGCGGCTACTACGCCGACCCGGGCTACAAGGACGTGCCGGGCCTCGCGACGCTCGGCTACCCGATCGCCGAGATCGACGCCGACGGCGGCTGCGTCATCACGAAGCCAGCCGGCACCGGCGGCCGCATCGACGAGCACACCGTGAAGGAGCAGTTGCTCTACGAGGTGCACGACCCCTTCGCGTACCTGACGCCCGACGTGGTCGCCGACATCGGCGACGCGCAGGTGCAGCAGCTCGGCCCCGACCGCGTGCGGCTCAGCGGCGTGCGCGGCCATGCGCGGCCGGCGCAGCTGAAGGTGAACGTCTGCCACGAGACCGGCTGGCTGGCCGAAGGCGAGATCTCGTACGCCGGCCCGCGCGCCGAGGCGCGTGCGCGGCTCGCGGCCGAGGTGCTGCGGGAGCGGTTGCACGGACTGGGGACGCTGCGTGCGGACCTGATCGGCGTCAGCAGCGTGTTCGGCGACGACGCCGGCACCTGGCAAGGCCACGCAGTCGGGCACGACGGCCGCGACGTGCGCTTGCGCGTCGCGCTGCAGCATGCCGAGCGCCGGCAGGCCGAGCGCCTCGCACGCGAGGTGACCGCCCTCTACACCTGTGGTCCGGCCGGCGGCGGCGGCGTGCGCACCGCGCTGCGGCGCCGCCTCGGCATCGCGAGCTGCAGCGTGCCGCGCGAGCGCGTCGATGCCGCCTTCGCGTTGCTGCCGACCGAGGCGGGTGCGGCATGAGCATCGATCACGACCGCGACCTCGTGGTGCCGCTCTACCGCGCCGCGCATGCGCGCACCGGCGACAAGGGCGACCGCGCCAACATCAGCCTGATCGCCTGGCATCCGCAGCTGTGGGCGCTGCTGGTCGAACAGATCGATGAAGACGCGGTGCGCGGCCAGTTCGCGCACCGCCGGCCCGGCCGCATCGTGCGCCACCTGCTGCCGAAGCTGCATGCGATGAACTTCGTGCTCGACGAGGTGCTCGACGGCGGCGTCAACGGTGCGCTGAACCTCGACGGCCACGGCAAGGCCTTGTCGTTCCTGCTGCTGGAACTGCCGCTGCGCGTGCCACGCGACCTCGTGCCGCTGCTGGCCGGGCCACCGCTCGATCCCGACGAATCCAACCTATGAACCGGAGACAAACGATGACGAAGTACCGCTCCCTGCTCGCGACCGCGCTGGCGCTCTCGGCGTTCGCCGGCCTGCCGCTCGCTGCGCAGGCGCAAGCCCCGGCCTGGCCTGCCAAGCCGATCACCTTCATCGTGCCGTTCGCGGCCGGCAGCGCGACCGACCAGCTGGCGCGCGCGCTCGGCCAGTCGATCACCGTCGACACGAAGCAGGCGGTCGTCGTCGACAACAAGGCCGGCGCGAGCGGCATGCTGGCGGCGCAGAGCGTGGCCCGCGCCGCGCCCGACGGCTACACCGTGCTGATCACCACCAACACCACGCACGCGGCCAACGAGCACCTCTACAAGAAGCTGCCGTACGACCCGGTGAAGGATTTCGTGCCGGTCACCGGGCTCGGCAAGGGCGGGCAGGTGATGGTGGTGAATGCGAGCTCGCCATACAAAACCGTGGCCGACGTGCTCGCCGCGGCGAAGCAGCAGCCGGGCAAGCTGAGCTTCGGCAGCGGCAGTTCGTCGAGCCGCGTCGCCGGCGAGCTGTTCAAGCAGATGGCGCACGTCGACCTGCTGCACGTGCCGTACAAGAGCAACCCGCTCGCGATCACCGACCTGCTCGGCGGCCAGATCGACCTGATGATCACCGACACCTCCACCGGCGTGCCGCAGGTCAAGGCCGGCAAGCTGCGTGCGCTCGGCATCTCGACCGCGCAACGCTCGACGCTGCTGCCCGAGGTGCCGACCATCGACGAGGCCGGCGTGAAGGGCTACGACATGGGCTACTGGTTCGCGGCCTATGTGCCGGCCGGCACGCCCGCGGCGGTGGTGCAGCGGCTGCGCGAGCTGCTGGTGGCCGGCACCGGCAGCGCCGCCGCGAAGAGCTTCTTCGACAACAGCGGCTCGGTGCCGTTCACGACCACGCCGGAGGGACTCGCCGCCTTCCAGGCGACCGAGACCCAGAAGTGGGGCAAGGTCATCAAGGCCGCCGGCATCGAACCCGAGTGATTCCAGCGCTTCGGCGCATCCCTTCGCCTCCCTGCAGCGGGCGCCGCCAGAGCGCCCCGGGGCGGAGCCTTTTCAACCGACAGGAGACAACATGACACGCTTCGATTCCAGGCGGCTGGCGGCGCTCGCGCTGGCGGCCTCGTTGGCGACCTCGCTGGCCGGCTGCGGTGGCAGCGATGGCACTTCAGCCGCGCCTGCCCCCGCGCCCGCATCGGCCACGCCGCAGGTCCACCTCAGCATCACCGCCACCGAAGACGTCGCCGGCAGCTACGGCAGCGTCGGCGCCTACGAGAAACTCAGCGGCACGCTGCGCGGCGAGGTCGATCCGAAGGACGCGCACAACGCCGTCATCCAGGACCTGGCGCTCGCGCCGGTCAATGCGCGCGGCATGGTCGAGTACAGCGCCGAGTTCGTGCTGCTGAAGCCGAAGGACATGGGCAAGGCCAGCGGCGTGCTGCGCTACGACGCGCCGAACCGCGGCAACATCCTGACGATGCCGAACCCGGCGGCGGTGCCGAGCGACGCGGTGTTCTTCGAACGCGGCTACGTGCTGCTGTATTCGGCCTGGCAGGGCGACGTGCCGAAGAGCAGCGCGGCGCGGCTCACGCTCACGGTGCCGGTGGCTGTCAACAAGGACGGCTCGGCCATCACCGGCACCTACCGCAGCGAGCTGGTGCCCGCGGCCGCGACACCGGTGATGACGCTGCCCGGCGGCGTCTTCAACGGCACGATGATTCCGTACGCACCGGCCAGCCTCGACAACACGCTGCCCGGCTATTCGTTGACGCGACGGCTGAACGACACCGATGCGCGCGTCGCGATCGCGCCGTCGGACTGGAAGTTCGCGGCCTGCGACGCCGCGGCCCATCCGTTCCCCGGCACGCCGGACGGCAGCAAGGTCTGCCTGAAGGGCGGCTTCGACCCGGCGTACCTGTACGAGCTGGTCTACGTCGCGAAGGACCCGAAGGTGATGGGCCTGGGCCTGGCCGCGCTGCGCGACACGGTGGGCTTCTTCCGCCACCAGGCGACCGATGCCGACGGCACGGCCAACCCGCTGGCCGGCCGCATCACGCATGCGATCGGACAGGGCACCTCGCAGTCGGGCAACGCGATGAAGACCTTCCTGCACCTGGGCTTCAACCAGGCGCTGGACGGCAGCAAGGTGTTCGACGGCCTGTATGCCCACGTGGCCGCGCGCCAGACCAACATCAACACGCGCTTCGCGGTGCCGGGCGGCGGCGGCGCGATCCGCACCGACCACACCGCGTTCGGCCAGACCGCGCCGCGCGCGCTCGGCAAGGACTACGTCGACCCGCTCACCGGCCGCAAGGGCGGCGTGATGACGCGCTGCGCCGCCACCAACACCTGCCCGAAGTTCTTCCTGGGCCTGTCGGGCACCGAGTTCTGGCAGCTGCAGGGCTCGCCGGTGCTGACCGACGCCTGGGGCTTCGCCGACCTGGCGCAGCCGGACAACGCTCGCATCTACTACTACACCGCGACGCAGCACGGCGGCGCCGGCGGCACCGCGAGCATCCTGTACGCGCCGACCAACAGCGTCTACCCGCGCGGCACGGTGGCGCACCACACCGACACCTTCCGCGCGTTGTTCATCGCGCTGGAGGACTGGGTGGTGCACGACACCGCACCGCCGCCGAGCCAGGTGCCGTCGATCGCCGCCGGCACGCTGGTGCGGCCCGACCAGCTGGTGTTCCCGGCGATCAAGGGGCTGAGCTGGCCGGTGGGCAACGTGGCCACCGCGGTGCCCGATTTCAGCTACCGCGGCTGGTTCAACGGCTACCGCGTGCTCGACTTCGGTCCGCAGTATGTGCCGCAGGACGAGAGCGGCATCGCGACCCAGTTGCCGCCGCTGGCCGGCACCGACTACGCGATCCTGGTGCCGAAGGTGGATGCGGCCACCGGCATGCCGACCGCCGGCATCCGCGGTGTCGAGGTGCAGGCGCCACTGGGCACCAGCATCGAGTTCAACTACCTCGCGACGCCGGGCATGGTCGACCTGACCAGCCTGACCGGCAGCTACCTGCCGTTCCACGCGACCGAGGCGGCGCGGCTCGCGGCGGGCGATGCGCGGCCGTCGCTGGAATCGCTGTATGGCAACCAGGCCGGCTATGTCGGCGCGGTCACCGCGGCAGCGAACGGGCTGGTCGCGCAGCGCTTCCTGTTGCAGCGGGATGCGGATCTGCGCATTCAGCAGGCCACCGCGACGGCCGTGCTGCCGTAGCCCGGGTGCTAGTTGCGGAATTCGCGCGGCGACTTGCCGGTCCACTGCTTGAACGCCCGCGCGAAGCTCTTGTCGTTGTCGAATCCGACCGCCTGCGCGACCTGTTTCACAGGCCGGTCGGTGCGCAGCAGCAGCTCGCAGGCCTGGTCGCGCCGCACCTCGTCCTTCAAGGCCTGCAGGCCGACGCCTTCGTCCTTCAGCTGCCGGTGCAGGCTGCGCACTGAAAGATTCAGCGCCTGCGCCAACGCATCCGCGGTGCCGAGCCGCGCGGCATCCTGCCGCAGCAGCTCGCGCACGCGGCGCGCCAGCAGCCGGTCGCGCCGGTAGGGCAGCACCGTCAGCGGCAGCGCGCGCTGCAGCATCGATTGCAGCGCGCGTTCGTCGCGCCGCAGCGGCATTGCCAGGTCCTGCGCGTCGAAGCTGAAGCCGGCCTGCGGCGCGTCGAACTGCACCGCGCCGGGGAACAGCACCGGGTAGACGTCGCGGTGCGGCGGCGCGGCGAACGGGAAGCGCGCATCGCGCAGCGCGATCCGCGAATCGACCGCCCAGCACGCGAAGCCGTGCAGGTAGCGCAGGCTGGTGACCAGGCAGAACTCGCGCAGCGCGCCGAAGCGGCGGTGCTCGTCGAGCGTGATGGTCGCGAGCGGGCCGTCCACCGCCAGGTCGAGCACCAGGTCGTCGGTCAGCAGCCGGTGGTGCCGGCACCAGCGCTTCAAGGCCACGCCGAGCGTCGGCGATGTGATCGAGGCCCGGCACAGCATGCCGTAGCTGCCCCACGGCAGCTTGCGCGAGAACCAGCCGAGCGCTTCGTCGTCGAGCTCCTGCATCGCGAACGCGCACAGGGCTTCCATCTGCGCGGCGGTGATGCGGGCCTCGCTGCGCCGCAGTTCGGCTGGCGTGATTTGTGCCTGCTGCAGCGCGCCGCGCGGATCGACGCCGTAGCGTTCGTACGCCAGCACCACGGCACGCACGAAGGCCATCGGCGTGGCGGCGGTGCGGCTGCCGCGCAGCGGAGGCGGCTTGGGGGGCGTGGCTCGGGGCATGCCGGCAAGTCTGGCACGATTTGCAACCTGCATGGCCGCCGATGCGGCCCCCGGCTGCGTATGCTGCGCAGGCCTAGACTTCGCCCAGCGCGGCGCCGGCGACCGCGCGCCCAGGAGACTCCATGCCCGCCCTTGCGTCCAAGCTCAGCCCCCGCTCGGAAGACTTCAAGGCCAACGCCGCGGCGATGCGCGTGCTGGTCGACGACCTGAACGCGAAGCTGGCGCGCATCGCGCAGGGCGGCGGCGACGGCCCGCGCGCCAAGCACCTGGCACGCGGCAAGCTGCTGCCGCGCGACCGGGTCGAGATGCTGCTCGACCCCGACACGCCGTTTCTCGAAGTGGCACCGCTGGCCGCACTGGGCCTGTACAACGACGATGCGCCGGGCGCCGGGCTGATCGCCGGCATCGGCCGCGTGTCGGGGGTCGACTGCATGATCGTCTGCAACGACGCGACGGTGAAGGGCGGCACCTACTACCCGATGACGGTCAAGAAGCACCTGCGCGCGCAGGAGATCGCGCAGGCCAACCGGCTGCCGTGCATCTACCTGGTCGACAGCGGCGGCGCGAACCTGCCGAACCAGGACGAGGTGTTTCCCGACCGCGACCACTTCGGCCGCATCTTCTTCAACCAGGCGCAGATGAGCGCGCAGGGCATCCCGCAGATCGCGGTGGTGATGGGCTCGTGCACCGCCGGCGGCGCGTACGTGCCGGCGATGAGCGACGAATCGATCATCGTGAAGAACCAGGGCACGATCTTCCTGGCCGGCCCGCCGCTGGTGAAGGCGGCCATCGGCGAGGTGGTCAGCGCCGAAGACCTGGGCGGCGGCGACGTGCACACGCGCCTGTCCGGCGTGGCCGACCACCTGGCGCAGAACGACACCCATGCGCTGGCGATCGCGCGCACCGCGGTCGCGCACCTGAACTGGCGCAAAGATGTGCCGCTGCGCTGCATCGCGCCGCGCGAGCCGCTGTTCGATGCGAGCGAACTGCACGGCGTGATCCCGACCGACACCCGCAAGCCGTTCGACGTGCGCGAGATCATCGCCCGCATCGTTGACGCCAGCGAGTTCGAGGAGTTCAAGGCGCGCTACGGCACGACGCTGGTCACCGGCTTCGCGCACATCGACGGCATGCCGGTCGGCATCGTCGCGAACAACGGCGTGCTGTTCTCCGAATCGGCGCAGAAGGGCGCGCACTTCATCGAGCTGTGCTGCCAGCGCAAGATCCCGCTGGTGTTCCTGCAGAACATCACCGGCTTCATGGTCGGCCGCAAGTACGAGGCCGAGGGCATCGCCAAGCACGGCGCGAAGATGGTGACGGCGGTGTCGACCGCGCAGGTGCCCAAGTTCACCGTGATCATCGGCGGCAGCTTCGGCGCCGGCAACTACGGCATGTGCGGCCGGGCGTTCGACCCGCGGCTGTTGTGGATGTGGCCGAACGCGCGCATCTCGGTGATGGGCGGCGAGCAGGCCGCGAGCGTGCTGGCGACCGTGCGGCGCGACGGCATCGAGGCCAAGGGCGGCAGCTGGAGCGCCGAGCAGGAAGCCGCCTTCAAGCAGCCGGTGCTCGACCAGTTCGAGCAGCAGGCGCACCCGTACTACGCGAGCGCGCGGCTGTGGGACGACGGTGTGATCGACCCGGCCGACACCCGCCGCGTGCTGTCGCTCGCGATCAGCGCGAGCCTGAACGCGCCGATCCCGGACGTGAAGTTCGGCGTGTTCCGGATGTGAGGGCGATGGCATGGATGCTCCCTGCAGAAGCGACTACACGCGCATGACTTCCGCCCCCGACCTCCGGCGCGCCGGGCAGTTCTTCACGCCCGCCGTCCTTCTCTTTGGGGATGCCGGCTTGGCATTCACGATCTGTCTCTACCATCCGCGGCTCAATAACACGGAGGTCGGAGATGCAAGACTGGAACAAGTGCGCCGCTGGCGCATGGCGGATCGCGTTCGCGGGTCTGGTGGTGGCGATGTTGGCCGGCTGCGCGGGAACGATCAAGCGCGACGACGCGCAATCGCTGCCTGCCACGACGGCGCGCGTGCCGGGTGTGGTGAAGGTGGTGGCGCGGCTGTCGCCCGAGGCGACCAAGCAGCAGGAGGACAACCGCCAGTTCAACCGGGACGAGCTGGCGGCGAACATGCGGCGGCGCCTCGAGGACAAGAGCCTCATCGGGCCGACGGCGACGCACCAGGTCGAGATCACCGTGACCGACATCCGGGTGCGCTCGTCGGTCGCCGCCGTGCTGCTCGGGTTCATGGCGGGCAACGACCACGTGAACGGCACGGTCCGTCTGCTGGACGCCGCCGGCAAGCCGGTCGCCAGCTTCAAGGTCGAGGCGAGCTATGCCTTCGGCGGCCTGGGCGGCGGTCAGGAAGCCCTGCGCATGAACTGGCTCTACGACAAGTTCTCCGAGATGACGGTTGCCGAACTGGAGAAGCTGGTTGTCGCGGTCAAGCCGGCGGACGAGACGCCGCCTGCGGCCGTTTCCTCGGCGCCCGCACCGGCTGCTCCGGCCGCCACCGCGCAACGCTGAGCGTTGAAGCCCGGCTGCCGGGATGGCAGCCGGCTCCCGGATCCGAGGGCGCGGTGTGATGAGCGCCACCCTCGACATCCGCCGACCATCGGCCCATGTGGCCACGGTGTGGCTGAACCGCCCCGACGTTCGCAACGCCTTCAACGACGGCGTCATTGCCGAGTTGCGGGACACCTTCGCCACGCTGGGTGCCGACA
Source organism: Rhizobacter sp. Root1238 (assembly GCF_001425825.1). GTDB lineage: Bacteria > Pseudomonadota > Gammaproteobacteria > Burkholderiales > Burkholderiaceae_C > Rhizobacter. The sequence continues at coordinate 43,627 of NZ_LMDM01000034.1, read as the reverse complement.
CCGGCCTGCGCGCGATCGTGCTGGGCGGCCACGGCAAGGCCTTCTGCGCCGGCGCCGACCTGGCGTGGATGCGCGCGATGGCCGACTACAGCTGGGAGCAGAACCGCGCCGACGCGCAGGCGCTGGCGGACATGCTGTGGACGATCTGGAGTTGCCCGGTGCCGGTGGTCGGTCGCGTCCACGGCGACTGCTATGCCGGTGGCGTCGGCCTGGCCGCGGTGTGCGACGTGCTGGTGGCGTCCGACGCGGCTGCCTTCTGCCTCAGCGAGGCGAAGCTCGGCCTGCTGCCCGGCACCATCAGCCCCTACGTGATCCGCGCGCTGGGCGAGCAGGCCTCGCGCCGCTACCTGGTGACGGCCGAGCGCTTCACGGCCACGCAGGCGCATGCGCTCGGCTTCGTGCACGAGGTCTGTGCCGCCGATGCGCTGGACGCCAAGGTCGACGAGATCGTCGCCGCGCTGGTCGCCAACGGCCCGATGGCGGCACGCGCCTGCAAGCGGCTGGTGCAGGACATCGCCGGCCAGCCGATCACGGCGGCGCTGCGCGAGGACACCGCGCGCCGCATCGCCGACATCCGCGCGAGCGACGAAGGGCGCGAGGGCGTGCAGGCCTTCCTGGCCAAGCGCAAGCCGTCGTGGCTGGCGCCGGATTGAGCCCGCGATGAACCTCGACACGCCGCAACTGCTCGCGATCGCCGCCGCGCTCGGCTGGGCCAGCGGGCTGCGCCTGTATGCGGTGCTGTTCCTGACCGGTGCGGCCGGCGCGCTGGGCTGGATCGAGCTGCCGCACGGGTTGCGTCTGCTGCAGCATCCGCTGATGCTGGGCGCGAGCGGGGTGATGCTGTGCATCGAGTTCTTCGCCGACAAGATTCCCGGCGTCGACAGCCTGTGGGACGTGCTGCACACCGTGCTGCGCATCCCGGCCGGCGCGGCGCTGGCCGCCGCGGTGTTCGGCGCCGACCAGGCCACGTGGGCGGCGATCGCGGCGGTGCTGGGTGGCGGGCTGGCGGCCAGCAGCCACGTCGCGAAGGCCACCACGCGCGCGGCCGCCAACACCTCGCCGGAGCCGTTCTCGAACATCGGCCTGTCGCTGCTGGGCGACGGGCTGGTGCCGGCGGTGCTGTGGCTGTCGTGGACACATCCGCTGGTGTTGGCGGCGTTCCTGGTGCTCGCGCTCGCGGTGTCGGCGGCGCTGGTGTGGGTGCTCGCGAAATTCCTGCGGCAGCTGGTGCGCCGCTTTTCCGCCATGTCGCGCGGCACCGGCGCGACCGTCAGGGAGAGATCTTGAAAGCAGGCTGGACATCGGCATCGACCGGGGCGCGGCTTGCAGCCGTGCTGTTGCTGGGCCTGTGGTGTGCAGGGGCCGGCGCGCAGGCGCAGGCCCCTGACGAGGCGGCCGTGCTGAAGGACCTGCGCGAGCAGACGCAGTTCATCAGCGTCACCGTGACCGACCTCTACGGCAAGCAGCAGACGCGGCAGATCCCGGTGATGATCTTCCGCCCGGCAGGCGACGGACCGTTTCCGCTGGTCATCATGAACCACGGCCGTGCCACGGCCGAGAAGCGATCGGCGCAAGGCCGCCAGCGCTACGAGTGGCTGTCGCGCTACCTCGTCGGCAAGGGGTTCGCGGTGCTGCTGCCGACGCGCGTGGGCTATGCCGACACGTATGGCGATTTCGACCCGGAGGACACCGGCACCTGCCAATCGCGGCGTCCCGGGCCGATGGCGGTCGCGGTGGCCGACCAGGTGCTCGCGACCCTGGCGTTCGCGAAGACGCTGCCCTACATCGACACCTCGCGCTGGCTCGTCATGGGCCAGTCGGCTGGCGGCCTGACGGCGGTGTCCACCGTGTCGCGGCACCCGCCCGGCCTGGTGGGTGCGATCAATTTCTCGGGCGGCAGCGGCGGTGATCCGGAGGGCCGGCCGCGCAATCCGTGCAGCCCTCAGCAGGTCGAGGCGCTGTGGAAGGAACAGGCCCGCGGTGCGTCGGCGCCAATGCTGTGGCTGTACTGGGAGAACGACCTCTACTGGGGGCCGGACGTGCCGCGCCGCTGGCACGAAGCCTGGACCGCCGGTGGCGGCAAGGCCGAGTTCCACCAGTTGGCCGCAGCCGGCCAGAACGGCCACGGCGCAGTGAACTTCGACCTGGACCACTGGGTGCCGTTCGCCGAGGCCTTTCTCGCGAAGCTCGGCTTCGACACGCCGGGCGTGGTCGCGCGTCCGCCGGCCTCATCGTTCGCGGCCGTCGACGAGGTCGACAAGGTGCCGGTCAGCGCCGCCACGCGCGAAGGCCACTACCGCAAGTTCCTCGCCTCGAAGCTGCCGCGCGCCTACGCCGTCGGCCCGAACGGCGCGGCCGGCACCGCCAGCGGCGACTGGGCCATCGGCCGCGCCCTCGGCTTCTGCCAGCGCAAGGGCGAGCCCTGCAAGCTGTACGCGGTCGACAACGACGTGGTGTGGACGCCCTGATTCCGGAGACAACGATGTTCAACAAGATCCTGATCGCCAACCGTGGCGAGATCGCCTGCCGCGTCGCGGCCACCGCGCGCAAGCTCGGCATCCGCACCGTCGCGGTGTATTCCGACGCCGATGCCGACGCGAAGCACGTGCAGGCCTGCGACGAGGCGGTGCACCTCGGCGGCCCGGCGCCGAAAGAGAGCTACCTGCGCGGCGACCGCATCATCGCGGCCGCGCAGGCCACCGGCGCGCAGGCCATCCACCCGGGCTACGGCTTCCTCAGCGAGAACGAGGAGTTCGCGCAGGCCTGCGCCGATGCCGGGCTGGTCTTCATCGGCCCGCCGCCGTCGGCGATCCAGGCGATGGGGCTGAAGGCCGAATCGAAGCGGCTGATGGCCGAGGCCGGCGTGCCGCTGGTGCCCGGCTACCACGGGGCCGACCAGGACCCGCAGCTGCTGCAGCGCGAGGCCGACCGCATCGGCTACCCGGTGCTGATCAAGGCCAGCGCCGGCGGCGGTGGCAAGGGCATGCGGGCGGTGGCCTCGTCGGCCGAGTTCCAGGACGCGCTGGCCTCGTGCAAGCGCGAGGCGATCAACAGCTTCGGCGACGACGCGGTGCTGGTCGAGCGCTACGTGACCCGGCCGCGCCACATCGAGATCCAGGTGTTCGCCGATGCGCACGGCCGCTGCGTCTACCTGTTCGAGCGCGACTGCTCGGTGCAGCGCCGCCACCAGAAGGTGCTGGAAGAAGCGCCGGCGCCCGGCATGACCGAGGCGCGGCGGCGCGAGATGGGCCAGGCCGCGGTCGCGGCGGCGCAGGCGGTGGGCTACGTGGGCGCCGGCACGGTCGAGTTCATCGCCGAGCCCGCGGCCGATGGCGACCTGCGCTTCTACTTCATGGAGATGAACACCCGGCTGCAGGTCGAGCACCCGGTGACCGAGGCGATCACCGGGCTCGACCTGGTCGAGTGGCAACTGCGCGTCGCCGCCGGCGAGCCGCTGCCGCTGGCGCAGGACCAGCTGCGCATCCACGGCCATGCGATCGAAGCCCGCCTGTGCGCCGAGAACCCCGACGCCCAGTTCCTGCCGGCCACCGGCACGCTGCAGGTGTTCCGCACGCCCGACACCGCCGCCGGGTTCGAGCGCGGCGAGCTGCGGCTCGATGCCGGCGTGCGCGAAGGCGATGCGATCTCGCCCTACTACGACTCGATGATCGCCAAGCTGATCGTCTGGGGCGCCGACCGCGCGCAGGCGCTCGCGCGGCTGGATGCGGCGCTGGCGCAGACGCACATCGTCGGGCTGCACACCAACGTCGCGTTCCTGCGGCGGGTCGTCGGCAGCCGGTCGTTCGCGACGGCCGACCTCGACACCGCGTTGATCGAACGCGAGCGCGTCGCGCTGTTCGAGGCGCCGCCGCTGCCGCTGGCCTGCGTGGCGGCGGGCGTCGTCGCGCACGCGATCGCGGCCGAGGCCGCGTTGCAGACCGACGACCCGTGGTCGCGGCGCGACGGCTGGCGGCTGCACGGCGGCGCGCAGCGGCGCTTCGACATCGAGCTGCAGGGTGCGCACCACACGGTGATGCTGGAGCGCAACCACCGCGGCGCGATGACGCTGGCGGTCGGCGGCGAGCGGCATGCGTTCTCGGCGCAGTCGCTGTCGGCGCAACGCCACGTGGTGGTGGTCGGCGGGCGCCGCTGGGTGCTGACGGTGTATGCGGTGGGCGAGCGCATTGCGGTGTTCGCGCCCGAGGGCTCGGCGCTGGCCGGCGAGGTCGACCTGCTGGCGCATGCCGGCGACGGCGCGGCCGAAGGCGGGCGGTTGAGCGCGCCGATGCCGGGCAAGGTGGTGGCCTTCCTGGCGAAGGTGGGCGATCAGGTGAAGCAGGGCCAGCCGCTGGCGGTGCTGGAGGCGATGAAGATGGAACACACCATCACCGCGCCGCGCGATGGCACGGTGCAGGAACTGCTCTATTCAGCGGGTGACCAAGTGGGCGAAGGTGGCGAGCTGCTGCGCCTCGCTTAGGTTCGATGCACGACGATGACTGGCGGGCCGAGCGCCGGGCCGCCCCAAGCCGGCCCGCATCCCCTCGGGGGATCGCCTGGTGTACCCGCCGGGCGAGGGGTCGTCATGACACCAGGCGCAGCCAGCTCGACGGCTTGTGCCAGCGCGCGCCGGCGGTGTCCGGCTCCGGCGGTGCCAGCTCGGCCGGTTGCGTGATGCCGAAGCCGCTGGTGTCGCGGGCCCAGGCCAGGTCTTGCCGGGCGGCGGCGCGCGCCGGGGTGGTCTTCTCTGGCGCCTTCGGTGCCGCGGTGCGCGCGGCCGGCTTGTCGACCGTCGTGCGCGGCCGGGCCGCCTTCTTGCGTTCGGTGCTCGCATCGGCCCATTGCCGCGCCAGCGATTGCAACTCGGCGTTGCCGGAGGCCTGGCACACGAACAGGATCTCGCGGGCCTCATCGGGCTGCCGCAGCATCACCTCGACGTCGATGCCTTCGCCAAGCCATTGCTTCAGGCCGAAGTGGATTCGGGTGGCGATGCGCAGTTCGGCGGGTGTGGACACGACGTGCTCCAGTCAGTTCAGGTATCTTCGACAGACCCCGCACGGCTCGCCATCCCCGGACAAAGGGGGTGGCCGCACGCGGTCCTTCCAATCGAGACATAAGTCATGATTCCAACCCACGTCACGCTGGTCGATGTCAGTCCACGCGATGGATTGCAGAACGAAGCGAAGCAGGTCGACGCCGCGCACAAGATCGAGCTGGTGCACCGGCTGCAGGCGGCCGGGCTGCGCGAGATCGAGGTCACCAGCTTCGTCAGCCCCAAGTGGGTGCCGCAGATGGCCGACAACGCCGAGGTGATGGCCGGCCTGCAGCGCAAGCCCGGCGTGCGCTACTCGGTGCTGACGCCGAACCTGCGCGGCTTCGAGGCGGCGCTCGCGACGAAGCCCGACGAGATCGTCGTGTTCGCAGCCGCCACCGAGGCCTTCAGCCAGCGCAACATCAACTGCAGCATCGAAGAGAGCATCGAGCGCTTCCGCCCGGTGGTCGACGCGGCGCATGCGAACGGCATCAAGGTGCGCGGCGCGATCTCGTGCGCGCTCGGCTGCCCGTACCAGGGCGAGGTCAGCCCCGACGAGGTCGAGCGCGTCGTGCGGCTGATGCGCGGCATCGGCGTCGACCACTGCGGCGTCGCCGACACCATCGGCGTCGGCACGCCGAAGCGGGTGCAGGCGGCGCTGGAGCGCGCGCTGCGCCACTACCCGCTGGTGGAGGTGAGCGGGCATTTCCACGACACCTACGGCCAGGCGCTGGCCAACATCTACGCCAGCCTCGAGATGGGCGTGCACACCTTCGACGCCAGCGCGGCCGGGCTGGGTGGCTGCCCGTATGCGAAGGGTGCGACCGGCAACGTCGCGACCGAGGACGTGCTGTTCATGCTGGACGGGCTGGGCATCGACACCGGGATCGACCTCGATGCGCTGGTCGACGCCGGGAACTACATCTCGCAGGTGCTGGGGCGCGCGCCGGTGTCGCGCGCCGGCAAGGCGCTGCTGGCGAAGCGGGCGGCCGCGGCGGAGGTCAAGGCATGAGCGATTTCTCAGCGACGCAGGCACTGCAGGACCTGCCCGACGGCTTCCGCCACGTCAGCGCGGTGCTGGGCACGCTGGGCCACCCGCATGCGCCGATCCTGCTGCAGGTGAACGCCCGCACCGCGCAGGAGGCGGCCGATGCGCTGGGCGTGCAGCTGGGCCAGATCGCGAAGAGCGTGATCTTCCGGCGCCGGGCCGACGACGTCGCGGTGCTGGTCGTGACCTCGGGCGACCGCCGCGTCGACGAGAAGAAGGTGGCCGCGCTGGCCGGCGCACTGGGCCGTGCCGATGCCGATTTCGTCAAGGCGCGCACCGGCTTCACGATCGGCGGCGTGTCGCCGGTGGGGCATGCGAACACGCCGGTGACGCTGATCGACCGCGAGCTGCTGCGCTTCGACGAGATCTGGGCGGCGGCCGGGCATCCGAAGGGCGTGTTCCGCCTGAGCCCGGCCGAACTGCAGGGCCTGACGCAGGCGCCGGTGGCCGACGTGACCCAGGACGTGGCACACGTCACGCCGGCCGCACCGGCGGCGTAATGCCCCACCGGCCCGCGCGACCAAGCGACAACTCCACTTCCGCAGGCCGCGCCATGACGTCTCGCATCGATCGCCGCTTCTTCCTGTCGGCCACCACGCTGGCTGCGCTCGGCACCGCGCTGCCGCTGCGCGCCGCGCCGGCGGCGCCGGCCCATGCTGTGGCCGGCAACACGCTGGAGGGCCGGCGCTACGAGTCGTCGCAGGACCTCGGCAAGGCGCTGCTGGTGTTCTTCTGGTCGACCGACTGCCCGGTGTGCCGCGACAAGATGCCCGAGCTGCGCGCCAACTACGAGGCCTGGCGCGACAAGCCGTTCCAGCTGGTGGCCGTGAGCCTCGACCGCAGCCTGGCCGCGGTGCGCGAGTACGACGCGATCCTGAACCGCGTCGTGCCGATGAAGCAGCAGTTCCCGATGCTGTGGCGCGCCGATGCGACGCACCGCGACGATTTCGGCGCGATGGCGCAGACCCCGACGTCGTTCATCCTCGACAAGCAGCACCGCGAGGTGAAGCAGGTGCGCGGCCGCATCGATGCGTCGCTGTGGGACGACATCGCCGAACTGGTGCTGACCTGATGAACGACGCGGCCGCCGTCCCGAGCCCCTGCGTGAACGTCTGCCGGATGGATGCGGCCAGCGGCTTGTGCAGCGGCTGCTGGCGCACGATCGACGAGATCGCGGCCTGGTCGACATTGGACGACGACGGCAAGCGACAGGTCTGGCAGGCGATCGAACTGCGCCAGGCGCAGGCGCCCGCCGTCGATGGGGAGCGATCGCGATGAAGCAAGTCCGGTTCTGGTTCGACGTGATCTCTCCGTACGCGTATCTCGCGTTCGAGCGCCTGCCTCAGGCGTTGCAGGGGCACGGTGTCGAGGTGGTCTACCAACCGGTGCTGTTCGCCGGGCTGCTGGCCCACTGGGGGCAGAAGGGTCCGGCCGAGATCGCGCCGAAACGCGACTGGACCTACCGGCAGGTCGCGTGGCTCGCGCATCGGCATGGCATCCCGATGCAGCTGCCGGCGCAGCATCCGTTCAACCCGCTGGCGCTGCTGCGGCTCGGGCTGGCCTGCCGCGGCCCGTTCGACACGCCGAACCGCTGGGTCTGCGAGCAGCTGATGCACCACGTGTGGCGCGGTGGTGCCGATGCGAACGACCCGCAGCGGCTGGCCGAACTCGCGCAGCGGTTGCAGCCGGCGCTCGATCCGCAAGGCGACGAGGTCAAGGCGGCGCTGAAGTCGGCCACCGCGCGGGCCGCGGCGCTCGGCCTCTTCGGCGTGCCGACGGCCGAGGTCGACGGCCGGCTGTTCTGGGGGCTCGACGGGCTGGAACTGCTGCAGGGGTACCTGGCCGGCGATCCGTGGTTCGACGGGCCCGGGTGGGACGACGCGGCGCGGCAGCCGTCAGGGATTCAGCGTAAGTCCTAGGTCGGGACATCCCTTGTTTCTCACGATGAGAAACGCTTTGTCAGGGTTGTCACTGAAGTTGTCAGCCGGCGTTCAGCTTGGCGTCAGGGATGGGTCAGAGGGCGTCGTGAAGATGCGGCACGCCCCGCCGTTCGGCAGGGAGCCTGACGACAAGGAGACATTCCAATGGCAACTGCAGTGGCCAAACCGGCACGCAACCCCGCGGGGCCGATGACGCGCGAGGAGCGCAAGGTCATCTTCGCGTCCAGCCTCGGCACCGTGTTCGAGTGGTACGACTTCTACCTGTACGGCACGCTCGCCGCCATCATCGGCAAGCAGTTCTTCTCGAACCTCGACCCGGCTTCGCAGGTCATCTTCTCGCTGCTCGCATTCGCGGCCGGCTTCATCGTGCGGCCGTTCGGCGCGCTGGTGTTCGGGCGGCTGGGCGACATGATCGGGCGCAAGTACACCTTCCTGGTGACGATCCTGATCATGGGCCTGTCGACCTTCATCGTCGGCGTGCTGCCCACCTATGCCTCGATCGGCGTCGCCGCCCCGGTGATCCTGATCGGCCTGCGGCTGCTGCAGGGCCTGGCGCTCGGTGGCGAGTACGGCGGTGCCGCCACCTACGTGGCCGAGCATGCGCCGCACGGCAAGCGCGGTGCATTCACCTCGTGGATCCAGACCACCGCGACGCTCGGGCTGTTCCTGTCGCTGCTGGTGATCCTGGGCACGCGCACCTGGATCGGCGAAGAGGCGTTTGCCGACTGGGGCTGGCGCATTCCGTTCCTGGTCTCGATCCTGCTGCTGGCCGTCAGCGTCTGGATCCGCCTGTCGATGAACGAGTCGCCGGCCTTCAAGAAGATGAAGGAAGAGGGCAAGACCTCGAAGGCGCCGCTGACCGAGTCGTTCGGCCAGTGGAAGAACCTGAAGATCGTGATCCTGGCGCTGGTCGGGCTGACGATGGGCCAGGCGGTGGTCTGGTACACCGGCCAGTTCTATGCGCTGTTCTTCCTGACCGGCGCGCTGAAGGTCGACGGGGCGACGGCCAACGTGCTGATCGCGGCCGCGCTGCTGATCGGCACGCCGTTCTTCATCGTGTTCGGTTCGCTGTCGGACAAGATCGGCCGCAAGCCGATCATCATGGCCGGCTGCCTGATCGCGGCGCTCACCTACTTCCCGCTGTTCAAGGCGCTGACCGAGACGGCCAACCCCGAACTCGCGGCGGCCCAGAAGAGCGCCCGGGTCACGGTGACGGCCGACCCGTCGGAGTGCTCGTTCCAGTTCAACCCGACCGGCGTCGCCAAGTTCACCAGCTCGTGCGACATCGCCAAGCAGGTGCTGGCGGCCGGTTCGGTGAGCTACGAGAACGTGGCCGGCACCGGCCCGGCGAAGATTACGATCGGCGACAAGACGATCGAGTCCTTCGCGTCGAAGGGCCTGCCGGCCGACGAAGCCAAGGCCAAGGACGCGGCGTTCAAGAAGGAGGTGGCCGCGGCGCTGAAGGAGCACGGCTACCCGGCGAAGGCCAAGCCGATCTCGTTCATGAGCGGCCAGTGGTGGACGCTGGTGGCGATCCTGACGCTGCTGGTGATCTACGTGACGATGGTCTACGGCCCGATCGCCGCGATGCTGGTCGAGATGTTCCCGACGCGCATCCGCTACACCTCGATGAGCCTGCCGTACCACATCGGCAACGGCTGGTTCGGCGGGCTGCTGCCGGCCACCGGGCTCGCGATCGTCGCGCAGACCGGCAACATGTACAACGGCCTGTGGTACCCGATCGTGTTCGCATCGATCACCTTCGTGGTGGGGATGCTGTTCGTGAAGGAGACCAAGGACGTGGACATCTACGCGAGCGATTGATCGCGCGCGCGAGTTGAACCAGGCGAGGCCGGCAGGGTGGTACCTGCCGGCCTTTTTTCTTGTGTGGGCTGCTCGGTCTCGACAGCCGGCACCTCGCTCCCTACACTGCGCCGATCAACAATGTCGGGGAGGGTGTTGCATGTCACTGAAGGCCTTTTGCACGGCCGTGGCCGTCTGCGTGTTGCTTCCGGCGAGCGTCCGCGCCGAGCAGACGGCAGTGGATTTCGCGGCCACCGTCCGGCTCGACACCGCGGGTCATGCGCCTGTCGACAGCGTCATCACCGGCCACTACGTCTTCGACCGCGATCCCGCGAGCTTCACGAGCCAGGCGATCGATCCGCGGTTTCTCGACGCGGCGGCAGGCACCGACTATGTCTACACCCACCTCGCGAGCGAGAACCGGCTGCAGTTCCCGTCAGGCTCGCCCGACCTCTCGCGCGGCAGCCGCGTCGTCGAGGTCTACGACAACTGGAAGTGGTCGGACGGCACGGTGGTCGACGGCGTGGCATTCCTGCAGAAGACCAACGGCGTGACCTATGAGCTGGCGCTGTTCGGTCCCGACACATCGTTCTCCGGCACCGCGTTTCCCGCCAATGGCTGGCTGTCGAGCGGCTGGACCGCGGGGTACTTCACGATGCACGACGCGTTCCACGGTTCGGCGGTGTTGTCTGCCGTGGTGACCAGCCTGTCCGTCAGCCCGGTGCCGGAACCCGCGACAGCGATCCTGATGCTGGCAGGCGTTGCCGGCCTGGGGCTGGCAAGGCGGCGGGCCGTGTCGAGCAACGCTCTTCTGAAGGGGATCCCATGTCGCTGAAAGCGCTTTGCACCTCGATCGCCATCGTCGCGTTGCTTCCGGCGAGCGTCCGCGCCGAGCAGGTGGCGCTGGATTTCACTGCCACGGTGTGGCTCGACACGGCAGGCTACGCGCCGGTGGGCAGCGTGATCAGCGGGCACTATGTCTTCGACCGCGATCCGGCGAGCTTCACGAGCCAGCCGGTCGACCCCCGGTACCTTCAGGGCGAGTCGGGCACCGACTACTTCTACACCGCTCGCACCGGCGACACCCGCCTGCAGTTCCCGTCGGGGTCTCCCGACGTTTCGAAGGGATTCCGGGCCATCGAGGTCATCGACAACACGACGTGGACAGGGCCGACCACGGACAGCGTCTCGTTCCTGCAGAAGACCTTGGGGGTGTCCTACTACCTCGACCTGCGCGGGCCGGACACGTCGTTCTCGGGCACCGCGTTGCCCACCAACAGCTGGCTGTCGGGTGGTTGGACGCAAGGCTACTTCTCGATCCAGGACCCCTTCCACACGTCGACGGTGTTGTCCGCCCAGGTGACCAGCCTGTCGGTCAGTCTGGTGCCGGAGCCCGCGACAGCGGCATTGATGCTCGTCGGCCTGGCCGGGTTGGGGTTTGCGAGGAGACGGGCCTGACTGAATCGAGCGCGCGGGCCGTGTCGACACGGCCCGCGCTGTTCATGGAGCCGGCGGGTCGATGGCGGGCGGCGCCATCGTCGAGAGTTCGACGAGGCAGGCGATGCACAGGCAGCTGTCGTAGCGCGCGGCGAGCCGGGCGCGCAGTTCATCGGAGAGCTGCAGCGTGCTGCAGGTGCACGGGGTGGCGTCGCTGACGCCGCAGCGGAACGGTTGCCGGCAGCGCGGGCAGGCGCTGTTGAGGTCCGCGTCCGCGGAACTTGTGCTCGGCGTCATAACGAGACCTGCTCGATTTTTGCGGCAATGTTGGCGGCGCGGCGAGAGGACGCATCGGCTTGCGAAGCGTCGAGGTGCTGTCGAAGCGCGGCTTCGTCGTCTGTCAGTTGGTTGGATTGGAGTTTTCCGGCATCGACCAGTCGATGCGAGACAAGGGTCCACGTGTAGGCCTCTGCACGCGCTGCAGGTCCGCAATGCCCATCTGCGAGGCATGACGTGAGCAGCAGGATGGCCGGGTAGTAGCCGCTCATCGCCACGGTTTCCAATCGGGAGCGCGTGGCCATCGACGCGCCGGCACCGGCGTTGATTTCGCCCAGAGCCAATGCAACGATCGCCGGCGGGTGGCCGTCGGCCGCTGCTCTGTCAAGTTGGAGCCTTCCTTCTTCGGACTCACCCAGCAGCACTGAGAGGTCCATGCGCGCCCCGTTGTCACCTGCCGCCGCCCTGCTGCGCAACAGCGCCAGTCGATCGCGGGACCCGGTGTTTGACGGAGGCACGGCGGGCGGGCGGCGACCCGAACGGCTGACGTACAAGCACGGTGCTGCTACCGCGAGGGTCAGCCCCAGTCCGACCAGTGCACGCCGGCGGGTCATTTGCCCATCACTCCTTTGGGTCTCCTGATCAGCCACCGTCCGGGATCTTGCATGTCCGGTGGCGAGGTCAGCGGCGGATAGCCCGGAATCTTCGCGAAAGTGTCGATGGTTCCATCGTCGAAGTAGAAGACTGTCTGATTCGCGCAGGACACTGCCATGCCGCACTCATTGGTCACCTGCTGGCAATAGGTGCCACGACCGACATCGCAGCCACCCAGCCGAATCGGCAGGTCCGGATCGAACCGTGGATCCGCCCTGATGGCGGTGCACACCTGCTTCGGTGTCAGGAACGATTGGCGAACCGAGTCGTACATGCCCCGTATGCTCCCATGCCCGAAGACCTGATTGCACATGCATGGCTTGGAGGCTTCTGCGAGCGCGTGGACGCGCTCGGTGGGTGAAAACAGGTTCACCCGGGATTGCAGACCGTTCGGGTCGATGAGGCTGAGGGGATTCCCCTCGACGTAGATGTAGGTCGACGGGCTCCCACCCGCGAGGCCGATCGGGTCGCTCTGCACATATCGGCTGGCCGCGTGACTCGCGAGCGCCATCAGGGCCGCGGCGGCCGAGCAACGGCCAAGCATTCGGTACTGTCTCATCGTCGACTCCCTGTCGAATCCAAAAGGACCGCCAGTCTAGGAATCGGGATTTCGCAAGGTCAACGACTGAAATCGTGGTCGTGTCGATCTGCCACAGGTCAATGTGGACTCTTGTCGCGCAACGGCATCAGCGCGTCGCACGCCCTTGCCGGCGCCGCAGCAAGGCCGTCGCGATCGCGAGGCCACCCAGCCACGCGACGCCAAGCGCGCCTCCGCCCTCGTCGCTGTTGTTGCCGCCGCTGGTCCCGCCCCCGTTGCCACCGCTCGGCGGCGGCGTCACCACGCCGACCGCGCCGTCGAGTGCGACGGTTCGCGTGAACTTGGTGGTGGAGCTGCCCTGGTGCATCGTCATGGTCAACGTCGCACTGTAGCCCGCGGTGTCGGCCGCGCTGAACGAAATGGTGGCCCGGCAGGTGGCCGAGGCGGCCAGCTTCTGCGCGGTGCAGGTGTCGCTCTTCAGCGTGAAGCGGGCCGCGCCAGTGCCGCCGATCGCGACGCTGTCCACCGTGACCTGCCCGAAGGTCACGCCGTTGCGCAGGTCGAGGTTCTGCGACACCGTCGGCGTGTTGACCGCGCTGGCCGAGAAGCTCAGCGCGGTATCGCTGGTCTTCGGCGTGTCGGCGATGAAGGCGGCGAGGTCGGTCAGCTGGTCGGCTTCCAGCACCTGGAACTGCTTCATCGCGCTGACGTTGTTCAGCGCATAGCCGATGCGGTTCAGCGCGGTCTCGGCATCGATCGCGGCGAACGGGTCGCGCGAGCCGCCGCCGGTCTTGAAATGGATCTCGGCCCGGCGGTTCTGCACGTTGGTGTGGCAGCTGGTGCAGTTGCCGGTGAACGACAGGCCGGTCTGGTTCATCGTGTCCTCGAACAACAGCTTGCCGGTGGCCGGGTTGTCGGTCGCGTGGGCGGCGAAAGCGGTCGTCGCGAGGGCGGCCACACATGCAGTGCGGGCCATGCGGGCAAGGATCGTGGAGGACATGACAGCGTTCCCGGTGAGCGTGAACCCCGGGCCCTGCAAGCGCCCTGCCACCCGGGCCGGAACGCCTGCTGCCCGTAGGACCGCAGGGGCGTCGCGCAGGCAGGCGACGATTCGCGCCCACCAGGGTGCCGCAGCGTGTCAATCGCGTTGCGCGCCCTCACACGCGACGCATCTGCTTACGCCGCGCGCCACCAGTCAGCCGGCGGCGAACAAGCCCTTGTGCCGTTCACGCAGCAGGTTCTTCTGCACCTTGCCCATCGTGTTGCGAGGCAATTCCTGCACCAGCTCGACCAGCTTCGGCACCTTGAAGTTCGCGATCTGCGACTTCAGCGCCGCGGCGATCGCCGGGCCGTCGAGTTGCGCACCGGCTTGAGGCACCACCACCGCGACCACCGCCTCGCCGAAATCCGGGTGCGGCACGCCGACCACCGCGCTCTCGGCGACGCCCGGCATGTCGTTGATGTAGCCCTCGATCTCGGCCGGGTAGACGTTGTAGCCGCCGCTGATGATCAGGTCCTTGCTGCGCCCGACGATGCAGACGTAGCCGCGCTCGTCGATGCGGCCGACGTCGCCGGTCTTGAACCAGCCGTCGTCGGTGAATTCTTCCTTCGTCTTCTCGGGCATGCGCCAGTAGCCGGCAAACACGTTCGGGCCCTTCACCTCGATGCCGCCGATCTCGCCGCGCGGGCACTCGCGGCCTTCGTCGCGCACCCGCAGCTGCACGCCGGGCAGCGGGAAGCCCACCGTGCCGGCGCGGCGTTCGCCGTCGGCCTGGTCGTATGGGTTGGACGTGAGCATCACCGTCTCGCTCATGCCGTAGCGCTCGAGGATGGCCTGCCCGGTGCGCTCGCGCCAGGCGTTGAAGGTCTCCGGCAGCAGCGGCGCCGAGCCGGCGACGAAGAGGCGCATGCCCGAGCACGCGGCCCGCGTGAGCCCCGGCTCGGCCAGCAGCCGCACGTACAGCGTCGGCACGCCCATGAACACCGTCGCGTGCGGCAGCGCGGCCAGCACTCGCTTCGGGTCGAACTTCGCGAGCCAGATCATCTTGCTGCCGTTCAGCAGCGCACCGTGGATCGCGACGAACAGGCCGTGCACATGGAAGATCGGCAGCGCATGCACCAGCACGTCGCCGGGCTGCCAACCCCAGTACGCCTTCAGCGTGGACGCATTGCTCAGCATGTTGCCGTGCGTCAGCATCGCGCCCTTGCTGCGCCCGGTGGTGCCGCTGGTGTACAGGATGGCCGCCAGGTCGTCGGCGCCGCGCCGCGCGGGCTCGTGCCGGTCGCTCTGGTGCGAGGCCCGCTCCAGCAGGCTGCCGCTGCGGTCGTCGCCGAGCGTGAACACATGGCGCGTGCCGGCCTTGAACGCCAGTTTGCTGACCCAGCCGAAGTGCTTCGGCGCGCACACCACCACCGCCGGCTCGGCATTGCCGATGAAGTACTCGATCTCGGCCGCCTGGTAGGCGGTGTTCAGCGGCAGGTACACGAAGCCGGCACGCAGCACCGCGAGGTACAGCATCAGCGCCTCGACCGACTTCTCGGTCTGCACCGCGACGCGGCTGCCGGCCGGCAGGTCCAGCGATTCGAGCAGGTTCGCGAGCATCGCGGTCGCGCGGTCGAGGTCGCGCCACGAGTAGCTCAGCGGCGCATCGCCATCGGCCACCTCGATCGCGGTCGCGTCGAGGTCGGTCGGAAAGGCCGCGCGCAACGCGGCGAACAGATTGTGTTGGCCGCCATCGGCAGCGGGTGTGGCACTACTCATCGAACCTCCTCGGGGGATATCTCGTGTCGGCAAGCCCTAGCCGCGCTGGAAATGCGGCGGTCGCTTCTCGATGAAGGCCTGGATGCCTTCACGATGTTGGGGGCTGTCGGCATAGCCATAGTGCGCGCGGCGCTCGTCGGCGCTCGGCCCGCCGGCGGCCAGCTGGCGCAGCGTGCGCTTGTTGATGCGCGCGGCCTGCGGCGACAGTGCCGCGAGCGCGCGGGCGCGATGCAAGGTGTGCGGCGCGACCTGCTCGTCGGCCACCACCGCATGCACCAGCCCGCGCTGCAACGCGATCGACGCATCGACGAGGCGGGCCTCGAGCAGCATCTCGCGCAGTGTGGGGGCGGGCACCACGCGCGCCAGCAGCTGCAGTTCGCCGGGCGCCATCGGGAAGCCGAGCTTGGCGATCGGCGCGCCGAAGCGGCTGCCCATGCCGGCGATGCGGATGTCGCAGCAGGCGGCGATCTCCAGCCCGCCGCCGACGCACGCGCCCTCGATCTGCGCGATCACCGGGATGTCGCAATCGAGCAGGGCCTGCAGCGCGGGCGCCACGGTGTGCTCGTGGAAATCGTGCAGCCGTTGCTCGTCGAAGCGGAACTGCGCGAACTCGCCGATGTCGCCGCCGGATGCGAACTGGCCGTCGGCGCCGCAGACGATCACCGCATGCGGCGCCTGCGAAGCATCCAGCGCCTGCAGCCGCGCGAACACGTCGCGCAGCGCCTGCCACATCGCGATGTCGATCGCGTTGTGCTTGCCGGGTGACGCGATGACGACCCGCGCGATGCCGGGTTCGTCGTCGCTCAGCGTGATGGAGCCGGGCACGTGCGCCTCAGTCGAGCTTGGCGCCGGAGGCCTTCACCACATCGGCCCAGCGCTTGATCTCGCCGTTGACGAACTTGCCGAAGGCGTCGCCGTACAGGTTGGGCGTCTCGGCGCCGAGGCCGTTCCAGGCCTTCACCAGGTCGTCGGAGGTCAGCGCCTTCTTCATCTCGGCGCGCATCGCCTCGACGATCTCCTTCGGCGTGTTCTTCGGCGCCCACAGGCCGTACCAGGTCGCGACCTGATAGCTGGGCAGGCCGGCCTCGGCGGTGGTTGGCACGTCGGCGAAGCCCGGCGCGCGCCGTTCCGACGCGACGGCCAGCGCCTTGATGCGACCGCCCTTGATGTGGTTGGCCGATGAACCGAGGCCGTCGAACATCATGTCGACCTGGCCGGCGATCAGGTCCTGCAGCGCCGGGCCCGCGCCGCGGTACGGGATGTGCGTGATGAAGGTCTTGGTCTGCAGCTTGAACAGCTCGCCCGCGAGGTGGTGCGAGGTGCCGTTGCCGGCCGAGCCGTAGTTCAGCTTGCCGGGGTTCTTGCGCGCGAACTCCAGCAGGCCCTTCAGGTCGGTGACCGGCACGCGCTGCGGGTTGACCACGATCACCTGCGGCACGCTGGAGATCAGGCCCACAGGAATGAAGTCGGTCTCGATGTTGTAGTCGAGCTTCGGGTACATCGACGGTGCGATCGCATGGTGCACCGCGCCCATGAAGAAGGTGTAGCCGTCGCCCGCCGCATGCGACGCGACGGTGGCGCCGACGTTGCCGCCTGCGCCGCCCTTGTTGTCGATCAGGAACTGCTTGCCGGCGTTCTTGCTCATCAGCCCGAACAGCGGGCGCGCGAACGCATCGGTGCCGCCGCCGGCAGGGAAGGGCACGATGATCGTCACCGGCTTGGTCGGCCAGCCGGTCTGCGCGCCGGCGAACGGCACGGCCAGCGCGGCAGCGGCCGCGGCGCCGGTGCGAAGAACGTCTCGTCGAGTCGGCGCGCGTCGTGATTCGAAGCTCATGGTGTCTCCCGGTCGTTGAATGTGAAAACAGCGAGTGAAGCAAGGCGGGCCGCGCTCGGCCCGGGGGTCAGAGCAGGCCGGCCACGGCGCGCGAATGCGCCACGTCGCCCTGGGTGAATTTCTCGTGGCTGGTCTCGACCTTCTGCAGGTCGTAGAGGTAATTGACCATCATCCCGAACGATTGCTTGAGTCCTTTGCGCGACAGGTTACCCGAAGGATTGAGCCTTTCGAGCCGCGCGCCGTTGTCGAGGTGGAATCGGGCCACCGCATCGCCGCCCGGCGTGGTCGACACGTGCACCAGATAAGCCGCGCACAGGCGGGCCAGCGCCTCGCGTTCGGCTTCGGCCAGGCCGTTCAATGTGGCCGCGGTGGCGAGCGTCGCCAGGTCGCCGCCGCTGGCTTCGTCGAGCAGCTCGCGCGCCTGCACCAGCCGCTCGGCCTCGCCGCGCTTCAGGCCGGGCAACGCGGCCAGGTCGCTGCGGCCCGTCAGCCAGGTCGCGAAGCCGGGGATCGGCGACAGCGTGCAGAAGGTCTTCAGCTGCGGCAGCTCGCGCTTCAGCTGCTCGGCCACGCGCTTGATCAGGAAGTTGCCGAGCGACACGCCCTTCAACCCGGGTTGGCAGTTGCTGATCGAGTAGAACGCCGCCACCTTGAACTGGTCCGGCGGCAGCGGCTGCGAGTTCTTGTCGATCAGCGGCGCGATCGCGCCCGGCATCTCGGGCAGCAGCGCCACCTCGACGAAGATCAGCGGCTCGTCGGGCAGCTGCGGGTGGAAGAACGCGAAGCAGCGGCGATCGGGCTGCAGCCGTCGGCGCAGGTCGTCCCAGCCGTCGATCTCGTGCACCGCCTCGTGGTGGATGATCTGCTCCAGCAACTGCGCCGGCGAGCCCCAGTCGACCTTCTGCATCTGCAGGAAGCCGGGGTTGAACCAGGACGACAGCAGGTGCAGGAAATCGGCCTCCAGCGCGCGCAGTTCGGGCTGCGCCTTCACGCGGGCCAGCAGCTTGCGCCGCATCGCGACGATGTGCGCGGTGCCGCCCGGCGTGCGGTTGATGCGGCGCAGCAGTTCCTGGCGCGGCGGCTCGGCCAGGTGCGTCAGGCGGATCAGGTTGTCGGCCGACGGCTCGTCCGCATAGGCCTGCGCTACCGACAGCACCGCCTTCGGGTCGGGGCTGAAATCGCGCGACAGCCGCTCGAAGAAGCCGGCCTGCTGGTCGTCGGGCAGGTTGCTGAAGCGCGCGACCAGGCCGCTCGCGATCGCCACGCTGTTGGCCTCGCCGCGCTCGGAGAGCAGGCGCCGGCAGTCGAGCATCAGGCTGCGTAGCGCGCGGTCGTTGCCGGCGCGGCGCGCGGCGTTCTTCAGGCTCTCAAGCATGGTGTTGTCCCTGGTCCAAGGTGGCTTCCTGGGCCGCTTCATGCGCGCGCAATGCCTTCAGCGCGGCGAGCTGGGCCATCAGGTGGTCGTGCATCAGCTGCTCGGCGCGGGCCGCGTCGCGCTGCTCGATGGCGTCGATCAGGCGGCGGTGCTCGCCGATCGATTCCTCGATGCGGCCCGGCCAGTTCAGCTGGCGCCCGCGCAGCAGCCGCACGAAGCGGCGCAGGTCGGTGGTGGCGCGGTCGAGCCAGCGGTTGGCGGCCAGCGCCTGCACCGTGCTGTGGAAATCGTGGTTGGCGCGGTAGTAGCCGTCGATGTTGCGCGCTGCGGCGTGTTTCTCGAGGGCCGCATGCAGGCGCTGCAGCAGCTTGATGTCGGCCGGCGTCGCCTTGCGCACCGCCTCGAAGGCGCAGCGGCCTTCGAGCAGCGCCATCACCGGGAACAGCTCGTCGGCATCGTCTTCCGACAGCTCGGTCACCTTGCAGCCCTGGCGCGGCACCAGCTCGACCAGGCCTTCGGCGGCCAGCACCTTCAGCGCCTCGCGCAGCGGCGTGCGGCTGATCTTCCAGTTGCTGGCCAGCGCGAGCTCGTCGATCCACTGGCCGGGCACCAGCTGGCGCTCGAACACCATGTTGCGAAGGCGAGCGGCCACTTCTTCGTGAAGCGATGCGAGGCGCAGAGGAGTCGGGTCGACCATGCGGTGTTCACCGGTGGGCCGTCACGGCGTGACGGTCCGGATCACTCTAAATCCAGTAATTTATAATTACAAGAGGGTGAGCGAGCAGGTCGTTGAAATCGATGCCTGCCACGCGACAAACCCTGAGTGCGCGGCGCGGTGTGCTCGCTACAGTGACCGCGTGCCAGACACCCCTGAATTCCTGACACCGCCGACCCTGCCGGCCGATGCGGACGCGCTGCTGAAGCTGGCGGCGCGCAGCATGTTCGACACGCTCGCGCGCACCGCGATGGGCACGCTGGTGGTCGACCGCCGGCACCGCATCGTGTGGATCAGCGAGGGCTACAAGCGCTTCCTGCCGGCGCTCGGCCATGCGGAAGACGACTTCGTCGGCCGCCTCGTCGAGGAGGTGGTGCCGAACACGCTGATGGCGCACGTGATCGACAGCGGCCAGCCGATGCTGGTGGACCTGCTGACCAACCAGGCCGGCACCTTCCTCGTCAGCCGCCTGCCGCTGCATGACGAGCGCGGCGAGGTGATCGGTGCGATGGGCATGGTGCTGCTGGACCACCCCGAGACCACGATGCAGCCGCTGATCACCAAGTTCAGCCACCTGCAGCGCGAGCTCGACGATGCGCGCCGGCAGCTCGCGGCGCAGCGCCGGCCGAAGTTCACGGTGGCGAGCTTCATCGGTGCGAGCCCGCAGGCGATGGAGGTCAAGCGCCAGGCGCGTCGCGTCGCGCAGACCGACAGCACGGTGCTGCTGCTGGGCGAGACCGGCACCGGCAAGGAGCTGCTGGCGCATGCGATCCATGCGGCGAGCTCTCGGGCGGCGCGCGCGTTCGTCGGCGTCAACATCGCCGCGGTGCCCGACACGCTGCTCGAGGCCGAGTTCTTCGGCGTTGCGCCGGGCGCGTACACCGGCGCCGACCGCAAGGGCCGCGACGGCAAGTTCACGCTGGCCGACGGTGGCACGCTGTTCCTCGACGAGATCGGCGACATGCCGCTCGCATTGCAGTCGAAGCTGCTGCGCGTGCTGCAGGAGCAGGAGGTGGAGCCGCTGGGCAGCAACACGGTGCAGCGGGTGGACGTGCGCATCATCGCGGCGACCAGCCGCGACCTGCCGGCGATGGTGGCGGAAGGCCGCTTTCGCGCCGACCTGTTCTACCGGCTCAACGTGCTGCCGATCCGGCTGCCGGCGCTGCGGGAGCGCATGGCCGACCTGGAGGCCTTGATCGAGGCACTGGCCGACGACATCGCGCGGCGCAGCGGGTTGCCGCACAAGAGCCTGGAGCCGGACGCGCTGGCGCTGCTGGCGCGGCACCGCTGGCCGGGCAACATCCGCGAGCTGCGCAACGTGCTGGAACAGGCCACGCTGATGACCGACGACATGACGCTGACGGCGCGGCATTTCAGTCATGTGGAGGCGCTGGACAGCGGCAGTGGACCGGCGATCGAGGCGGCGGTGGAACCGTTGCCGGTGGCGGTGACCGCATCGACGCCGAAGTCGCTGCCGCAGGCGATTGCCGAACTGGAATGCCGCGCGATCCGCGAGGCGCTCGCGGCGACCGGCGGCAACAAGCTCGCGGCCTCGCGGTTGCTGGGGATCTCGCGGGCGACGCTGTACGAGAAGCTGCCGCATTTGAACGGCTAGGTTTACCTCGAACGGGAATCCGGATGGGTCCCGCAGCTGAAGTGCGATGGATCTGCACCATTCAGCGCCGGAGTGACGCTTGCGTTCCGTGAGGAATTGGCGAATCGTCAACGATTGTCGTCGGGCTCCGACAAGCACTTGTTCCCGTCACTCCGTTCACGTCTAATCCGCCGGCTCGCGTTTCAGCAGTCTCCCGAAGAAGTACCTCGGGACGCGATGCACACGTGCATTGAGGTCAACGAGGAGTTCATTGATGACGAAGCAAGCGGGCCTGCACCGCCTGGGTGGAGTGCTGTGCGTTGGGCGGTTGCTTGCATGGGCGCGGCCCATCGGGTACGCGGCAGGTTGGGTGTTCGTTCTGTGGTGTGGGCTGTTCGGTCCGGCTCAGGCGAGCGGGACGGTGACGCCGGGTCCGGGGACCTACTATCGGCTCGATGGCCCGTTCGACGGCGTAGGTGAGGGCTTCGCAGACGTGCACTTTTTGCACACCGACGAAGCGTTGCAGGCGGCGATCGCGGCGAGGAACGCGACGGTGGCTCCCTGTGTGCTGGTGGAGGACGGCGTACCCCACGGTTGCGCATCGGTGATCTGGGCCGGGCCGTACTGGGGTGACGGCAACTGTGCAGCCGGCAACAGCGGCTCGTACGCCTGCGCGGCGACCCGCACGCTCACGATGACCTACAACTCGACCGCGTTGGAACGGGGTTGGCGCAACTCCGTCGATGTCTTCCCGAACCAGGTGCTGTATTACGCCTTCACTCCTGTGACGTCCGAGTTCGTGTGCCCGGCGCACTCGAGCTGGAACGGCACGCAGTGCACCTGCGACGACGGCTACACGGCCGACAGCGCGACGAACCAATGCGTGCCGACGGTCGAGGTGTCGAACTCGTTGAACCCACCGCCTGCGCAGTGCGAGGTGTGCAAGGGCAACCCGATCTACCCGCTGCGCGGGGTCAAGCAAGAGGTGGTGGACACGGGCCTGGCGATCGGCAACACGACACTGCGCTTCACCTACGACAACGCGAGCCGGATCCCGACCGCGTCGGGGGCGCTGACAGACATCGGCGCGGTGGAGAACCGCGCGGGCGTGATGGGCAGCCTGCAGTGGGTCAGCAACCTGCACCGGCAGGTGAACCTGTTCACGAGCGGTGCCGGGTCAGCCCCGGGGCTGCCGGTGCCCACCGTCTTCCCGCGCGGCAACGGCGTCGTCAAGACGATGACGAGCACCGATGGCGGCCCGCGGGTGGGGGAACCGGGGAACAAGGATCGCTTCGTGCAGCTGCCCGGTGGCGAGTACGTGTACACCGACNTTCACGAGCGGTGCCGGCTCAGCCCCGGGGCTGCCGGTGCCCACCGTCTTCCCGCGCGGCAACGGCGTCGTCAAGACGATGACGAGCACCGATGGCGGCCCGCGGGTGGGGGAACCGGGGAACAAGGATCGCTTCGTGCAGCTGCCCGGTGGCGAGTACGTGTACACCGACGGCGGCGCCAACGTGCAGGAGACGTACACCGGCCAGGGCGTGTTGACGACGATGGCCTGGGCCGACGGCACGCGCATCGACTTCACGTACGACACCGCCAGCGGTATGCGCAGGCTGGCGCAGGTGAGCGACAACCGCGGGCACCGCCTGAGCTTCGGCTACACGCTGTCGGCCAGCGGCGTGCCGCGGGTGAGCAGCATCACCGATGCGATGGGCCAGATCACGACGCTGAGTCATGACAGCCGCAACAACCTGGTGGGCATCACCTGGGCGGACGGCAAGACGAAGGGCTTCGTGTACGAGAACGCGGAGCTGCCGTGGGCGCTGACGGGCGTGGTCGACGAGCGCGGGCTGCGCTATTCGACCTTCGGCTACGACGCCAAGGGCCGTGCGATCAGCACCGAGCACGCGGGCGGGGTCGACAAGTACACGGTGAGCTACACGACGCCGCCGAGCATCCAGGTGACGCAGCAGAGTTTCGGGGGCGCCGTGGCGCGCTTTCACAGCTGGAACCTGCCGCAAGGCATGGTGATGACCGAGCCGAGCGGGCAGACGACGACCTGGAGCGCGATCAGCCTGAACGGCAAGAACTATTTCAGCAGCCAGACCCAGCCGGCCGGAGCGGGTAGCCTGGCCAGCAGCCGGGCGCAGAGCTACGACGCGAACGGCAACATCGCGAGCCGCGACAACTTCAACGGCACGCGCAGCTGCTACCTGAACGACCTGACGCGCAACCTGCAGACGGTGAGCGTCGCCTCGCTGGGCACGGGCCAGGACTGTGCGGCGGTCACGGCAAGCAACGCCGCGCTGCCGGCAGGGGCGCTCAAGACCAGCACGCAGTGGCACCCGGACTGGAGCTTGCCGACGAAGGTGGCAGCGCCTGGCCAGATGACGACCTACGTCTACAACGGCCAGCCCGATCCGCTCAACGCCGACGCGGTCGCGAGCTGCGCACCGACCGCGGCAAGACTGCTGGACGACAAGCCGATCGCCGCGCTGTGCAAGCGGGTGACGCAGGCGACGACGGATGCCGACGGCCACCTCGGGTTCAACGCGACGCGGCAGCCCGGCACCCTCGACACGGTGCAGACCTGGACGTACGACGCCGACGGGCGGGTGCTCACGGCCAGCACGGCGTCCGGCACGAGCTACTACTCGCGCGCAGCGCAGACCACGGCCGATCACACCAAGGGCGACCTGCTGAGCATCACGTCGCCCAACGGCGAGGTGACGCGCTTCGACCGCCACGACAAGTACGGCCAGGTGCTGCAGAGCACCAGCCCGGACGGCACCGTCACGACCTACGCCTACGACCTGCGCCGGCGCATGCTGAGCCGCACGGTCGGCGACAAGACGACGGCGTACGAGTACGACGCGGCCGGCCTGCTGACGAAGGTGACGCTGCCCGATGGCAGCTGGATCGGCTACGAGTACGACGGTGCCCACCGCGTGGTGGCGGTGACCGACAAGAAGAGCAACCGCATCGACTACGTGCTGGACAACGCCGGCAACCGCACCGACCAGCGGGTCAGGGACCCGGCGGGCGAGTTGACGCAGGTCATGAACCGGCTGATGGATGTGCTCGGCCGCGAGCAGCAGGCGGGCGTGACGGATGCGGTGCCGGCATCAAACGCCTTCCCGCCGCTGCCGGTGTCACCGCTGCCGCTGGAGCGCTATGAATACGACGCGCAGGGCAACCGCACGAAGATCACCCGCGGAGCCGGCACGCTGAACCTTGTCACGCGGCTGAGCTACGACGCGCTGGAGCGGGTGAAGGACACGACCGACCCGAAGAACGGCACGACGAGCTTTGCGTACGACGGTGGCAGCCGCACGACGCAGGTCACCGACCCGAGGAACCTGGTCACGCAGTACCCGCGCAACGGCTTGGGCGACGCGACGCAGGTGATCAGCCCGGACACCGGCACCGAGAGCCTGACCTACGACGCCTCGCGCAACCTGAAGACGAGCACCGACAGCCGCGGCGTGTTGACGACGTACAGCTACGACGCGAGCGACCGGCTGACCGGGGCGGTCGCAACAAAGAGCGGGCAGCCCACCGAGGCGGTGAGCCTGACCTACAGCCAGACCGGCGAGGGCTTCAGCCACGGCGTGGGGCGGCTGACGAGCAGCGGCTACCCGGGCGGCTCGGCGCAGTACGGCTACGACGACCAGGGCGAGATCATCAACGACGTGCAGCGCATCGACGCGAGCACTGGCAGCAACACCACGCCACTGACGCAGACGGTGGGCTACGGCTACACGCTGGGCAACCTGACGGGCATCCGCTACCCGTCGGGACTGCAGCTGGGGCTGAGCTGGGTGGATGGCGAAGTGACCGGGCTCACGCTGGGCGGCAGCGCGCTGGTCACGCAGATCGAGTGGACGCCGTTCGCCGGTGCGGTGAAACGCTGGCGCTGGGCGATGGCCGGTGGCGAGATCGCGAACGAGCGCTACTTCGACCTGGCCGGCCGCGCGGTGCGCTACCCGCTGGGCGAGGTGCTGCGTGACGTGCGCTACGACGAGGCGAGCCGCATCGTGAGCTTCACGCACCTGAGTGCGGACGGCACGGCGCAGCCGGCACAGGACCAGGCCTTCGGGTATGACGAGAACAGCCGGCTCACCGGCATCACGACCAACGCGGCGAGCTGGGGCATCGGCTATGACGCCAACGGCAACCGCACCGGCATCAGCCTGAACGGCAGCCTGAGCGCCTACAACGTCGAGCCGACGAGCAACCGAGTCACGAGCATCACGTACCCGGCGCGCAGCTTCGCTTACGACAGCGCGGGCAACACGAGCACCGACAGCGCCGGCTACACCGCGACCTACAACCTGCGCGGGCAGCTGGCGACGCTCACGAAGGCGGGCGTGACGACGAGCTACACGTACAACGCGGCCGGTCAGCGGGTGCGCAAGGTGAGCAGCACGGGGCCGGACAGCACGGTGGTCTTCGCGTACGACCAAGCGGGGCACCTGCTGGGCGAGTACGACCAGAACGGTGCGGCGCTGCGCGAGTACGTGTGGTTGCGCGACACGCCGATGGCGATGTTCACGCCCGACCCGACGAACCCAACAGGCGAGCCGCTGGTGTTCTACCTCCACACCGACCACCTGAACACGCCGCGCGTGGTGGTGGACCGGCAGAACCGTGTGCGCTGGCGCTGGCTGGCCGAGCCCTTCGGCACCACCGCGCCCGAGACCAACCCGAGCGGGCTGGGGGTCTTTACACAGAACCTGCGCTTCCCGGGGCAGTATGCGGATGCGGAGAGCGGGCTGTTCTACAACTACCGCCGCTATTACGGGGCGGGTGATGCGCGCTATACCCAGAGTGACCCCATTGGGCTGGCGGGCAAAAGCCTGTCAACGTATGAGTATGTGGGCGGAAATCCGCTGCTGGCAACAGACCCAGATGGCACGAATGCATTGGCCGTCTATCGAGCAGGACAAATGGGATGGAAGTTCGGAGAACTGATCAATCCAATGGTCCAGCCCTACATCGCAGCAGGGCTCGATGCGCTTCTTCTGCCGGACCCAATGCTGAATGCAGTTCTACCCGTCGCCGTCGATGGCGACTACAGCCCTTGGTCAGTCGATCCTGCGGACAATGACGCGTTTGTTCGCGACAGAGATCAGGTAAAAGTGCTTGACTCGCCGCTTCCGCCCTATAAGGATCCCAAGAAGCCACAGTGCGACGAACTCCGGTCCAGAATCAAGGCCCTCGAGAGTGCAATCGCCTTTAGGCGGCTGTTCACTGTTAAATGGTATGGAAGTGTTCTAAATCCGGGTCATGCAAAAAGAATTCAGATCCTCGAGAGGGAAAGAGATAAATTCAAAGCTAGATTGGATAGAGGGGATTGCACATGTCCATAGTTCTTGAGCGCCTGAGGCAGCATTGGTGGGCTCTGACCGACGATGATGGGCTTGACATACCGCTTACTACGGTAAATCAAGTCAACATCCTCGGGGAGCGTCCGATACATATTGCCGCCTGGAAAGGAGAAGTTGCTGATATTCAGTGGCTTCTTGAGAATGGAGCGGACATTAATGCTCGAGGCGAGTACGGAATGACACCGCTTCACTATGCATATATGGGCGGGCGACAGGAGAACGTTTCAGCCCTGCTGTCTGCCGGAGTAGATAAGAATCTTCGCTGTGACAGGGGGCTGCTGGCTTCAGATGGCAGGCCGAATATTGAAATTTCTCGCTAATATTAGTGAGAAGCGGCGGCGTCGTCAAGATCTCGAGGCCAAGGCGCGTCAGTATTTTCGCTGTATATGAAAACAAGGGCGATATATGCGGCGCAGAACTGCACGAGTAAGGCGAAGTTATTCAATTAGATGACTAACTTGAGGCAAAGGTTGGTATTAATGTTTGGCGCGATATCGATCATGCTTCCGATCGCTGCATATGTGGTATTGATGAAGAATGAACCTACGTCCATCGTTGCTGAAGACTCAATCTTTAAGGCAGCAATCGACGGAGATCCCATCGCCATGTACCGCGTAGGCGCGCGGAAATCAGACAACCGTGATGCGTATGCGTGGTTCCTTGTCTCTGGTGAGCACATTGCGTCCGCAGCTGTACCTCACTCGGTCGAAATGAATCGCACCGAGATGGAAATCAACACGGCGATACAACTCTTTCGCGAGCGGTTTGGCGACGCTGAGAGAAAAGATGCCGAACTCCGTGCGGAAAGTGTCAGGAAATTAATTAGACCGGTTAGCTAGAGGTGTTTTTCAAGCCATGGAAAGACATCGCTCCAAAGAGATTATTGGCGATTGGGAAAAGCAAGGTGGAACACCGTGGCCACACGATGCAGATGGCCGAATTCACGATGCTTCGCACGGGATTTCCACTTGCGGCCGGCGGTTCGTCACATTCTAGTGATCGTCAGGCTAGCAGCGATGCTGGCGATTATTGCGGCTAGGAAATAGACATGAACCAAACGCTTGATCTGCTTAAGGACGCATCGCGAGATTTTCCACTCGTAGAGCGGCCGCTATTGGTTCGTAGATTACGTGTTTGGAATTGCAGGTATAAAAGCTTTAGTGCCATATCTCAGATGGAAAATCTGGAGGAGTTGGTCATTGCCTCTTTGCCGGAAGATAGTTTGAATTTCCTCGCCAATCTGAAGAACTTAAAATATTTGAGTATTGCAAATTTGCGGAAGATCAGTAATATTGATCCATTGCGTAACCTGCAGTCCTTAGATGTGGTTTCTTTGGCAACTCCGCCATCCTGGGATGTTGCAAATAGGATTCTTGAGATTGACTCATTGGCGCCACTATCGGAGTTGAAAATGCTCCGGCATATCGAACTATTTGGGGTTGTGCCTGTGGATCGGTCACTTAACGTTTTGCAGTCGCTTCAATTGCTTGAGACGGCCAGATTCTCTCAGTATGAAGAAGGCGAGGTCGGTCGATTTTTTGAGGTAACCAAAGCTCGAAAAGAATTCAATCCTGACTCTTCGTTCTGATCGCGTAGACCTCAAGTCAAATACCTCGATGGAAATTAAATGGCGAAAAGGAGTTGCTGAGAGGTAAGCGTGCATGGGATGCAAAGTGGTTGCCGGGACGTCATCGCGTGGGAATCCAGTCAGCTACGTTGATCCGAACGGATCGAGCCCGCTTGGCGATGCGGGCGCAATCATTGGCGGTTGGGGCGGGCGAATTTGGGAGTGCGGCTGCTGGCGAAGTGGTGTTTCCTGCAGGAGGCGGGGATCATGGCGCGCTCATCGGCGGACGGTTGGGCGCATGGGGAGGCCGAGCGACTGGCGAGTGGCTCAATGATTTGATCTTTGCGACGTCGATATCGAACCCGTTTAGAGGGAAGCCGGGAAGCGAAGTGACCTGCCTCAACAGGAATGCCGGGCGAGACAAACGCGTCTCTACGGTGCCGACGGCTGCCCAGAGACGGATACTGATTGGAATCACGGTCACAAAGGTCTTGGAAAGCCCCATTGCATGATTGGGGACGACCTGAAGGAGGCGAGCCTCCGACGAGCGAGAATCGCGGCGATGGACGACCTCCGAAAGAAGGCGACCCCGGAAATCCACTTGGAGAAAGTTGACCATGCACGGAATTGACCTCTCGCCGGATGGCACTGTCTTGAAACCGCCTCTCCATGATGGCTTGGTGCGTGGGCTTCTGCTCTGCAACGACAAGAGGCTGCTGCTTCCTGTAGAAACAAGCGATGGACGCCAATACTGTCTAGTCATGCATGCTGTCGACCGGCTTCGGGTCGGCGATTTCCGGGAAGGAAACACAATCCTCAGCATCGACGTATCCAAGGGCGAGCAGTTGACTGTGGAGGACGTGGCGTTTGCCTTTGATGTCGATATCGATCAATCCGTGTTTCTTCAGCGGACCATGGATCGACTTCGGAACGAAGGACTGATCCTTGTCAGGATCAGTCCTTCTTACGGGGCTTCCGTTGTCTGTGTATGCAGCGATTTGAGTTTGGAAGCAGACCTGCTTCCGAGATAGAAGTAGAAAGGCCGGCTTGCTCTCTCGAATACCCGCTGGGCGAGGTGCTGCGCGACCTGCGCTACGTCGAGGCGAGCCGCATCGTGAGCTCACGCACCTGAGCGTGGACGGCACGGCGCAGCCGGCACTGGACCAGGCGTTCGGGTATGACGAGAACAGCCGGCTCACCAGCATCATGACGAACGCGGCGAGCTGGGGCATCGGCTATGACGCCAACGGTCACCGCACCGGCATCAGCCTGAACGGCAGCCTGAGCACGTACAGCG
Organism: Rhizobacter sp. Root1238; assembly: GCF_001425825.1. Classification (GTDB taxonomy): domain Bacteria; phylum Pseudomonadota; class Gammaproteobacteria; order Burkholderiales; family Burkholderiaceae_C; genus Rhizobacter. Next base: position 14,366 of record NZ_LMDM01000034.1, on the reverse strand, counting down.
TCGAGCCGACGAGCAACCGAGTCATCAGCATCACGAACCCGGCGAGCAGCTTCGCTTATGACAGCGCGGGCAACACGACCACCGACAGCGCCTCGGACGGCACGGGCTACACCGCGACGTACACCTGCGCGGCCGGCTCGCGACGCTCACTAAGGCGGCCGTGACGACGAGCTACACCTACAACGCGGCCGGTCATCCAAGTGGGCGAGACTCTCTCGACTCGCCCGTGTTGACGACGAGTTCATGTTGGGCGTTCTTCTCGCGCTGACCACGTTTCTTTGCACACCTGCAACCCGGCCGATACGCTCACTAGCGACGATGGCCCCATCCAGGAGACCTGACATGGCAACCATTCAGCAATTCGTGATGACCGCCACCCTCATCGCGCTGGCAGCTGTTGCAGGCGTATCCCAGGCCCAGGAGCGCCACGGCCCCGGCCGGCCGGGCCCGGTGCCCGGCTACCGCTCCCCCCACTGGCAGTTCGACAACCGCTACCACCACGACCACTACTACCCGTCGCGTGGCTACGTCGCGGCGGCGCTGCCGGGCGGCAGCATCAGCATCGGGTTCCACGGTGGCAGCTACTTCTACCAGGGCGGCGTCTGGTTCCGCCCGTACGGCCCGCGCTACGTCGTGATCGCGCCGCCGATCGGCATCGTCGTGCCGCTGCTGCCACCGGCCTACACCACGCTCTACATCGGCGGCGCACCGTACTACTACGCGAACGGTGCCTACTATTCGACCGCGCCGGGCGGCTACGCCGTCGTCGAGCCGCCGCCCGGGGCCGACGTGGCACAGCCCACGCCACCCCCGCCGCCGCCGAAGCCGGAACCCGACCCGATCCTCTACCCGCGCAACGGCCAGAGCCCGGCGCAGACCGAGGCCGATCGCCAGGAGTGCAACCGCTGGGCGACCACGCAGCCCGCGGCGATGGCCGATGCCTCCGTCTTCCAGCGCGCGGTGGCCGCCTGCATGGACGGCCGCGGCTACACCGTCAGATGACGTAGCCCGGGGGCACGACCCCCTCGGCTGGGCGGTTGTGGGCAGGCAGCGGGGCCGTTAAGTTTCGGCTCCCCCCTCTCTCGCCCGACCGATGCGCCTGCCCCTCCTCCTGCTGCTGCTCTGTGGCCTCGCCGGCACGGCGTGGGCGCAACAGGCCGAGCCGCCCGCGTCGGATGACCTGCTGGTCCGCCTGGCGCGCGAGGAAGCCGTCGCCTACGAGAATGGCGAAGGCGTGCCGCGCGATCCGGCGCGCGCCGCGCAGCTCTACTGCCAGGCTGCGCGCCAGGGCGATGCCGAATCTCAATACAACCTCGCGTGGATGTACGCCAACGGCCGCGGCATTGAACGCAACGACGCGACCGCGTCGTTCTTCTTCCACGCCGCCGCCGAGCAGGGCCTGCCGCAGGCGGTGCGCATGCTCGAACGCGTTGGCCAGCCCGGCACCGACATTCCCGATTGCATGCGCCCACCGGCACCCGTGGTCGCCGCTGCGGTGCAGGCCACGCCCGCGGCCGCCACACCCGCCGCCGAGCTGCGCAGCAACGGCCCGAAGTACATCGTCGACCTCGTGAAGACCATCGCGCCGGAGTACCGCGTCGACCCGCAGCTCGCGCTCGCGTTCATCCAGGTCGAGTCGAACTTCGACGTGGTCGCGCAGTCGCCGAAGAACGCGCAGGGCCTGATGCAGCTGATCCCGGAGACCGCGGCCCGCTTCAACGTGAAGCGGCCGTTCGATCCGGCGCAGAATATCCGCGGCGGGCTCGCGTACATCCGCTGGCTGCTCGCCTACTACCGAGGCGACGTGACGCTGGTGGCCGCCGCCTACAACGCCGGCGAGGGCGCGGTGAACCGCTACCGCGGCGTTCCGCCATATGCCGAGACGCTGGGCTACGTGAGCCGCATCCTGAAGTCGTCGCGCATGCTGACGCACCCGTTCGACACGACGGTCACCGAAGCCTCGCCGCAGCTCGCGGTGATGCGCAAGTTCTAGGCACTCTGCCTGCCGGCCGGACAGTCCGCACTGTCCGCATTTCATTCACGCCGCCCTGTCTGCGCCTCGGGGACAACCCGAAGCCCGTCACGCCAAGTCCTTGTCGATCAAGGGCTTGCGCTTCGCAGTGCACGATTGGCACGTCGCTTGCGCTGTGCTGGTGCACGCGCACCACCATTCCAATAAAACAGGAGACAGCATGACCGCGACCCGACAGCGCCCGATGGCGCTGCTGGCCTGCCTTGCCGTGGCCGGCCTTGGCTTCGCCGGCACCGGCGCGCCGGCGCAGGCCCAGGACATCCGCATCGCCCACGTCTACAGCAAGACCGGCCCGCTGGAGGCCTACGGAAAGCAGACGCAGACCGGCTTCATGATGGGGCTCGACTACGCGACCGGCGGCACGATGACGGTGGCCGGCCGCAAGCTCGTGGTGATCGAACGCGACGACCAGGGCAAGCCCGACATCGGCAAGAGCCAGCTCGCCGCCGCCTATGGCGACGACAAGGCCGACATCGCGGTCGGCCCGTCGTCGTCGGGCGTCGCGCTCGCGTTGCTGCCGGTGGCCGAGGAATACAAGAAGGTCTTGCTGGTCGAGCCGGCGGTCGCCGATTCGATCACCGGCGACAAGTGGAACCGCTACATCTTCCGCACCGGCCGCAACAGCTCGCAGGATGCGATCGCCAATGCGGTCGCGCTCGACAAGCCGGGCGTCACGATCACCACGCTGGCGCAGGACTACGCATTCGGGCGAGATGGCGTGAAGGCCTTCAAGGAGTCGATCAAGAAGGCAAAGCTGATCGACGGCGAGTACCTGCCGACCAGCACCACCGATTTCACCGCCGGCGCGCAGCGGCTGATCGACAAGCTGCGCGACCAGCCCGGCCGCAAGATCATCTGGATCCTGTGGGCCGGTGCCGGCAACCCGTTCAAGATCGCCGACCTCGACCTGAAGCGCCACGGCATCGAGATCGCGACCGGCGGCAACATCCTGCCGGCGATGGCCGCGTACAAGAACTTCCCCGGCATGGAAGGCGCCACGTACTACTACTTCGGCATCCCGAAGAACCCGGTCAATGAGTGGCTGGTCGCGAACCACTACAAGCAGTTCAAGGCGCCACCGGACTTCTTCACCGCCGGCGGCATGAGCGCGGCGATCGCGGTCGTCGAGGCGCTGAAGAAGACGCAGGGCGCGACCGCCACCGACAAGCTCATCGCCGCGATGGAAGGCATGGCCTTCGAGACGCCGAAGGGTCGCATGGTGTTCCGCAAGGAGGACCACCAGGCGATGCAGAGCATGTACCACTTCCGCATCAAGGCCGACCCGGCGTTCGCGTGGGGCGTGCCCGAGCTGGTCCGCGAGATCAAACCCGAAGAGATGGACGTGCCGATCCGCAACAAGCGTTGAGCCGATGCCTCGCTTCATCCGTTCGGGCTGAGCTTGTCGAAGCCCTCCCCTGAGCCCGCCGAAGGGCCCAGTCCACTCCGGCAACCCTTCGACAGGCTCAGGGCGAACGGCAATACAAGGAGACAAGACAAATGAAAAGCATGTTCCGTTGGGTCCTTGCAAACGCAGCGTTGATCGCCGCGGCGACGGCTCACGCCACCCCGCTCCCGCAGCTGCAGATCGACCCCGCGGAGGTCAGCGTGTCCGGCCTGTCGTCCGGCGGCTTCATGGCGGTGCAGATGCACGTCGCGTACTCGGTCACCTTCCAGCGCGGCGCCGGCATCGTTGCCGGCGGGCCGTATTACTGCGCCGAAGGCTCGATCGTCAACGCGACCGGCCGCTGCATGACGCACGCCAGCACGATCCCGGTCAGCAGCCTCGTCAGCACCACCAACAGCTGGGCCGCGAGCGGGCTGATCGACCCGGTCGGCAACCTCGCCGCATCGAAGGTCTACCTCTACTCCGGCACCTCGGACAACACCGTCAAGCCCGCGGTGATGAACGACCTGAAGACCTACTACCAGGGCTTCATGCCGGCCGCGAACATCGTCTACAAGAACACGATCGCGTCGGGCCACGCGATGATCACCGACGACTACGGCAGCAGCTGCGGCACCACCGCGTCGCCGTACATCAACGACTGCGATTTCGACCTCGCCGGCGAGATCCTGAAGCAGTTGCACGGCCCGCTGAACCCGCGCAACAACGGCACGCTGTCGGGCACGTTCACCGAGTTCGACCAGACCGCGTTCGTCAGCGGCCACGGCATGGCGACCACCGGCTGGGTCTACGTGCCGCAAAGCTGCAGCGCGGGTGCGGTGTGCAAGCTGCACGTGGTGTTCCACGGCTGCCAGCAGAACACCACGCTGGTCGGCCAGCAGTACGTGCGCAACACCGGCTACAACCGCTGGGCCGACACGAACAACATGGTCGTTCTGTACCCGCAGACCAGCACGCAGGCCACCAACAGCTGCTGGGACTGGTGGGGGTACGACAGCGCGAACTACGCGAAGAAGTCCGGCCCGCAGATGGCCGCGGTGCGCGCGATGATGGCAACGCTGGCGAGCGGCTCGGCGCCGTCGGGGCTGCCGGCACCCACCGGCGTCGGCACCTCGGGCGCGACCGCCAGCAGCATGGTCGTCAGCTGGGGCAGCGTCAGCGGCGCGAGCGGCTACAACGTGTACCGCGGCGGCAGCAAGGTCAACGCGAGCGTGGTCGCGGGCACCAGCTACACCGACACCGGGCTCGCCTCCGGCACCACCTACTCGTGGACGGTGAAGGCGGTCGACGCCGGCGGTGCCGAAGGGCCGTCGTCCGCCGCGGCCACCGGCACCACCACGGGCGCGCCGCCGGCCGCCACCTGCACCACCGCGAGCAACTATGCGCACGTCGCGGCCAATCGGGCGCATGTGGTCGGCGGCTATGCGCTGGCCAATGGGTCGAACCAGAACATGGGGCTGTGGAATGTGTTCGTCACGACGACGCTGAAGATGACCGGCACGAACTTCTACGTGATCGGCATCTGCCCCTGAGCCGGATCCTCCACGGATGCTTGAAACCCAGGACCTCACCATCCGCTTCGGCGGCCACGTCGCGGTCGACCGCGTCAGCTGCACGTTCGAGCGCGGCACGCTGACCGCGATCGTCGGCCCGAACGGCGCCGGCAAGACGACCTACTTCAACCTGGTCTCGGGCCAGCTGCGCGCCAGTGCCGGCCGCGTGCGCCTGAATGGCGTCGACATCACCGCCGAGGGCCCGGCCGCGCGCACGCACCGCGGCATCGGCCGCGCCTTCCAGCTGACGCAGCTGTTCCCCGGCCTGCCGGTGCGCGAGAACGTGCGGCTGGTCGTGCAGTCGCGCGCGCGCTTCGGCTTGAACCTGTGGTCGGTGTGGCGCGACCACCGCGACGCGCTCGACCGCACGCAGGAACTGCTCGAACAGGTCCGACTGGCCGATCGGGCCGACAGCCTCGCCGGCAGCCTGCCGCATGGCGACCAGCGCAAGCTGGAGGTCGCGATGCTGATGGCGCTGGAGCCTACGGTCTTCATGTTCGACGAGCCGACCGCCGGCATGAGCGTCGACGAGGTGCCGGTGGTGCTCGACCTGATCCGCGCGCTGAAGGCCCGGCGCGACTGCGCGATCCTGCTGGTCGAGCACAAGATGGACGTGGTGCGCGAACTGGCCGACCGCATCGTCGTGCTGCACAACGGCCAGCTCGTCGCCGACGGCGAGCCCGACATCGTGATCGCGTCGCCGATCGTGCAGCAGGCCTACCTGGGGCTTGCGGCATGACGCTCTTGCTTGAGGACGTGCACACGCACATCGGCGCGTACCACATCCTGCAAGGCGTCGACCTCGACGTGCCGGCCGGCCAGGTGACGATGCTGCTCGGCCGCAACGGCGCCGGCAAGACGACGACGCTGCGCACCGCGATGGGCCTGTGGACGGCCTCGGCCGGCCGCATCGTGTTCGACGGCGACGACATCACCCGCCTCGGCACGCCGCGCATCGCGCAGCGCGGCATCGCCTACGTGCCGGAGAACATGGGCATCTTCGGCGACCTGACGGTGCGCGAGAACCTGCTGCTGGCCGCGCGCGGCGCCCGTTCGCTGGACGACATCGACACGCAGCGGCTCGACTGGCTGTGCGGCCTGTTCCCCGCGCTGCGCACGTTCTGGCTGCATCCGGCCGGCGCGCTGTCGGGCGGGCAGAAGCAGATGCTCGCGATCGCCCGCGCGATGATCGAGCCGCGCCGACTGCTGCTGATCGACGAGCCGAGCAAGGGCCTCGCGCCGGCCATCGTGCAGAACCTGATTGTCGCGCTGCGCGAGATGAAGGCGACGAACACGACGATCCTGCTGGTGGAGCAGAACTTCGCGATGGCGCGCGCGCTCGGCGACCGCGTCGCGGTGATGGACGGCGGCCGCATCGTGCACCGCGGCGCGATGGCCGAGCTGGCCGACGACGACGCGCTGCAGCAGCGCCTGCTCGGCCTGTCGCTGGGGGTTCATCAATGAGCGCCACGCTGCCCCGCGCGTCGTTTGACCTGCTGCCGATCGCGCTGGTGCCGCTGCTCGCACTCGCTGCCTGGCCGTTGGTCGGCTCGTCGTCGACCTGGCTGACGCTGACCGTCGCCGGCCTCGCGATGGGGATGATCGTCTTCATCGTCGCGTCCGGCCTGACGCTGGTGTTCGGGCTGATGGACGTGCTGAACTTCGGCCACGGCGTGTTCATCGCGTTCGGTGCCTTCATCGCGACCAGCGTGCTCGGCGGGCTGGCCGACTGGACCGGCGCCGACAGCCTGTGGCTCAACCTGGCCGCGCTGTTGCCGGCGATGCTGGCCGCGACGGCGCTGGCCGCCGCGCTCGGCTGGGCCTTCGAGCGCGTGCTGGTGCGCCCGGTCTACGGCCAGCACCTGAAGCAGATCCTGATCACTATGGGCGGCATGATCATCGGCGAGGAGCTGATCAAGGCGATCTGGGGCCCGGCGCTGGTCCCGCTGTCGCTGCCGCAGGCGCTGCGCGGCGTGCTCGCGCTCGGCGATGCGTCGGTCGAGAAATTCCGGCTGCTGGCCACCGGGCTCGGCGCGGTCGTGCTGGCCGCGATGCTGTACACGTTGAACCGCACCAGGCTCGGCCTGCTGGTGCGCGCCGGCGTGCAGGACCGCGAGATGGTCGAGAGCCTCGGCTATCCGGTGCGCACGCTGTTCGTCGGCGTGTTCGTCGCCGGCTCGGCGCTGGCCGGCCTCGGCGGCTCGCTGTGGGCGCTGTACCAGCAGGGCGTGGTGTCGCAGATCGGCGCGCAGCTGAACGTGCTGATCTTCATCGTGATCATCATCGGCGGGCTCGGCTCGACGCTCGGCTGCTTCGTCGGCGCGCTGCTGGTCGGTCTGCTGGCCAACTACACCGGCTTCCTGTGGCCGAAGGTCGCGCTGTTCTCGAACATCGGGCTGATGGTCGCGGTGCTGCTGTGGCGCCCGCGCGGGCTGTACCCGGTGAGTTCGCGATGAGCGCGCGCCTGCTGGATCGGCTGCTGTCGCACGACCTGCCGCGCAGCCGTGCGCTGGCGGTGCTGCTGGCCGCCGTGGTGCTCGGCCTCGCGCTGACGCCGTTCGTGTTCCCCGGCACGCAGGCGATGAACGTCGCGGCCAAGGTGATGGTGTTCATCGTGCTGGTCGCGAGCTTCGACCTGCTGCTCGGCTACACCGGCATCGTCAGCTTCGCGCACACGATGTTCTTCGGCATCGGCGCCTACGGCCTCGCGATCGCCAGCACGCGGCTCGGCCCGGGCTGGCTCGCGCTGGCGGTGGGCGTCGCGGCGGCGCTCGCGGTGTCGCTGCTGCTGTCGCTGCTGATCGGGCTGTTCAGCCTGCGCGTGAAGGCGATCTTCTTCGCGATGATCACGCTGGCGGTGGCCTCGGCCTTCCTGACGCTCGCGTCGCAGCTGTCGGACTGGACCGGCGGCGAAGACGGTCTGAGCTTCCGGCTGCCGGAGGCATTGAGCGACCGGCGCGCGAGCTACTACTTGCTGTTCGGCGCGGCACTCGTGCTGGTGCTCGCGATGCTGCGCATCGTCAACTCGCCGTTCGGCCGCGTGCTGCAGGCGATCCGCGAGAACGACTTCCGAGCCGAGGCGATCGGCTACCGCACGGTGGTGTACTGCACGCTGTCGAACGTGCTGTCGGCGCTGTTCGCTACGCTCGCCGGCTGCCTGCTCGCGCTCTGGCTGCGCTACAACGGGCCGGACACGTCGCTGAGCTTCGAGATCATGCTCGACGTGCTGCTGATCGTCGTGATCGGCGGCATGGGCACGGTGTACGGCGCCGTCATCGGCAGCCTGCTGTTCGTGCTGGCGCAGAGCCAGCTGCAGAACCTGATGGCGCTCGCGGCGCCGCTGGTCGGTGGCGTGCCGCTGCTCTCCACCCTGATCTCGCCCGAGCGCTGGCTGCTGTGGCTCGGCGTCCTCTTCGTGCTGTCGGTCTACCACTTCCCGAACGGGATCGTGGGGCGGCTGCGCGCGCAGCGGACGAGGCAGCCCGTCCAACAACAGAAGGAGACACCATGAAGTCCAGACTCCATTCGCTCAACCCCTCCACGCTGGCCGCGCTCGGCCTGTCGGCGCTCGCGCTGGCCGGCTGCGGCAGCGACGACGACACGCCGCTGCCGGTCAACGCGCTGCCGGCGAACGTCAGCCAGCTCACGGTCACCACCTACCCGGCCACCACCGCCGGCAGCGGCAGCACCGCGGCCACGCAGGACCTGCTGACCGGCGGGCTCGGCAAGACCGGGCTCGGCGCGGCCGCGCCCACCTACGCCGACCCGCTGAACCCGACCGCCGCCGAGCTGCGCCGCAATGCACTCTTCAGCGACTACCGCGGACTGGTCGACGTGACGGCGGCCGGCGGCTACGGCACGCTGTACGGCCCGAACGTCGATGCGGCGGGCACCGTGACGACGAACGAGGGCCTGATCCCGGGCCGCGAGTACGTCGCGGTGCTCGACAACGCGGCCGGCACCAAGCGCGTCGCGATTGCGGTGCAGATCCCCGACAGCTTCAGCACCGCGGCGCCGTGCGTCGTGCTCGGTCCGTCGTCCGGTTCGCGCGGCGTGTATGGCGCGATCGCGACGTCGGCCGAATGGGGCCTGAAGCACGGCTGTGCGGTCGCGCTGACCGATGCCGGCAAGGGCATGGGGCTGTACGACCTGACGGACGACACGGTGAACCGCATCGACGGCACGCGCGCAACGCGCAACGCGGCCGGTGCACTGAACTTCTTCGCCGCCGCGGTGACCGACGCCGCGCGCGCTGCGTACAACGCACTGACCCCGAACCGGCTCGCGCTGAAGCAGGTGCACTCGCAGCTGAACCCGGAGAAGGACTGGGGCAACGACACGCTGGCCGCGGCCGCGTATGCGCTGTATGCGCTGAACGACCGCTATGGCAACGCAGCCGCGCCGGTGCCGTTCACGGCAGCCAACACCATCGTGATCGCCGGCTCGGTGTCGAACGGCGGTGCCGCGGTGATCCGCGCAGCCGAAGCCGACAGCACCGGCCTGATCGACGGCGTGGTGGCCGGCGAGCCGGTGACCGAGATGCCGACGCGCAGCGGCTACGGCATCCAGTTCGGCGGTGCGGCGGTGGCGGCGTATGGCAAGACGCTGGGCGACTTCACGACCTACGGCAACCTCTACCAGCCGTGTGCCGCGCTGGCGGCGGAGGCGGCGCTGACCGAGACCTCGTTCTTCAACTACATCGGGCTGACGGCGCAGACCGCGCGCGCCACCGCCCGCTGCACCGGCCTCGCGGCCAAGGGCCTGGTGACCGGTGCCGACACCGCGGCGCAGTCGCTGGACGCGCTGAACAAGCTGCGCGCCTACGGCTGGACGACCGACAACGACACGATGCACAACGCGCACTATGCGCTCGGCAACGGGCCGATCCTGTCGGCGATGTACCCGGTGATGTACGGCCGCTTCTCGGTGCTCGACAACGTCTGCGGCACCAGCTTCGCGCAGGTGGATGCGAGCGGCAACCCGATTGCCGTGGCGGTGGCGAGCAAGGCGCAGAGCTTCGCGATCGGCAACGGCACCGCCAACGGCGCGCCGGCCAGCGTGGTCTACAACGATTCCGTCGGCGGTGCGAAGCAGTGGGCGGCCGCGGTGTCGGTGTCGACCGGCGTGCAGGACTTCGGGCTCGACAACGCGCTGTGCCAACGTGCGCTGGTGACCGGCGTCGACGAGACCGGTGCGGCGCTGACGGCCACTGCCACGTCGACCCGCCCGACCGCCGCGCAGGCCGCCGCGGTGCAGGCCGGCATGGCCGAGGTGCTGGTCAACGGCAACCTGCGCGCGAAGCCGGCGCTGGTGGTGGCGGGTCGCAGCGATGCGCTGGTGCCGGTCAACAACAACGCGCGGGCCTATGTGGCGTTCAACAAGACGGTGGAGGCCGCGGCGAGCAGGCTGGGCTACATCGAGGTGACGAATGCGCAGCACTTCGACGGCTTCCTGTCGCTGAGCGGCTTCGACACCCGCTTCGTGCCGCTGCATGTGTACTTCAACCGGGCGATGGACGCGATGTACGCGCACCTGAAGACCGGCGCCGCGCTGCCGCTGAGCCAGGTGGTGCGTGCGACGCCGCGCGGCGGGCTGCCGGGCGCGGCGCCGGCGATCACCGCGGCCAACGTGCCGACGCTCAGCGCCGCGCCGCTGGTGGCCGACCAGATCGGCTTCGCCGGCACGTCGGTCGCGATCCCGAACTGACGTTCAAGCCGAAGAGCCGTGGTCTCGTTCACGTCGCACTACCTGGCCTGCGAGGGCCGCGAGCTCCACTACACCGAGTGGGGCGCGGGCCGGGCCGAGACGGTGATCGCGTGGCACGGCCTCGCGCGCACCTGCCGCGACATGGACGAGGTGGCGGCGCACCTGTCGCCGCGTTTCCGGGTGATCTGCCCGGACACGCTGGGCCGCGGCCTGAGCGAGTGGAGCCGCGACCCGGAGCGCGAGTACTGCCTGGCGTTCTATGTGCAGCAGGCGGTCGCGCTGGTCGACCAGCTCGGCTTGCACGAGTTCCATTGGCTGGGCACGTCGATGGGTGGCGCGATCGGCACGCTGGCCGCGGCCGGGCCGTTGCGCGGCCGCATCCGCAAGCTCGTGCTGAACGACAACGGGCCGGAGCTCGCGGAGGCGGCGATCGCGCGCATCCGCGGCTATGCGGGGCGGCCGGCGGCGTTCGAGACGGTCAGCGAGCTGGAGCAGTACTTCCGCAAGATCTACCAGCCCTACGGCTGGCTGAGCGACGGCCAGTGGCGGCGCCTGACCGAGACCTCGACGCGCCGCCTGCCCGACGGCCGCGTGACGCCGCACTACGACCCGGCGATGGTGATGCAGTTCACCCACCACGACGACGACTACGGGCTGTGGGACGCGTGGGACACGCTGAGCTTGCCGGTGCTGTGCCTGCGCGGCGAGAGCTCGGACCTGCTGCTGCCCGAGGTCGCCGAGCAGATGCGCCAGCGCGGGCCGCGCGCGCAGGTGGTGACGGTGCCAGGGTGTGGGCATGCACCGGCGTTGAACGTGCCTGAGCAGTTGACGGTGGTGGAGCGGTTCTTGATGGCGCCTTGATTACGCCTGCTTTCACACGCTTGCCAATTGCGATGCCTGTCGGGACGGCGGCGCGGAAGAATGGAACCGGTTTCACTCGCGCGACAGATCTGTCGATCTGCCGCCGCGCACCAGAATCGGAGACGGACATCCATGCGCCCCCTTCATTCGACGCTGCACGCCACGCCCACTGCGGCCGCGCTGGCCGTCTCGCTGCTGCTGGCCGCCTGCGGCGGTGGCAATCCGTCGGCCGGGCCGGCACCCGATGCCGCGCTGAACCGTGAAACGGCCGAGGCCGTCGCCGACGCGGCAGTGACGCTCGCGCCCGGCCGCTATGTGCTCGTCAACGCCCAGAGCGGCAAGTGCGTCGATGCCGTGCCGTCGATGCCCGATGGCGGCCGCATCCAGCAGGGCACCTGCGGCGACGCGCTGACGCAGGCCTTCGACGTGACGACGCAGGCTGGAGGCAACGTCAAGCTGGTGAACGCCGGCACGAGCCAGGTGTTCGACCTGTCCGGCAGCTCGGGTGCCGACGGCGCGGCCTTCCACCAGTGGACCAACAACGACACCAACGCGCAGCGCTTCCGCCCGTGGCGTGCGCAGGGCAACCGCTTCCGCTTCGTCAGCGCGGCCAGCGGCAAGTGCGTGACGATCGCTGGTCGCTCGACCACCGACGGCGCGCAGCTGCAGCAGGCCGGTTGCAGCACGGCCGATGCGGCGCAGCAGTTCTTGCTGTTCCCGCGCAGCGGCAGCGTGCGCGGTGCGTTGGCGATCGGCCAGTACACGCTGCGCGGGCTGCAGTCGGCGCTGTGCCTCGACATTGAAGGCGCTTCCGCCGCCGACGGTGCGAAGACGCTGCAGGCCGCCTGCAGCACGTCGGCCAGCCAGCGCTTCGAAGTGCGCGCGGTCGACGACGGCAGCTATGCGTTCATCAACATCAACAGCGGCCGCGGGCTCGACGTCAGCGACATCTCGACCGCCAACGGCGCGCTGGTCCAGCAGTGGAGCTACGGCGGCGGCGCCAACCAGCGCTTCAGCGTGATGCCGGTCGGCGACAGCCTTCGCATCGCGGCGAAGCACACCGGCAAGTGCCTGGACGTGAAGGACTTCAGCACCTTGGCCGGCGGCCGCATCCAGCAATGGGACTGCGGCAACAACGACAACCAGCGCTGGCAGTTGCTGGCGACCGATGCGCAGGCACCGGCGCCCGCGCCCGCGCCAGCCCCCGCGCCGGCACCTTCTCCCGCTCCCGCTCCCGCCCCCGCTCCGGCACCCAGCCCGGCCCCGGCACCTTCCCCTGCACCGAGTCCTGCGCCGGCCCCGAGCCCCGCACCGTCGCCCGCTCCGGCGCCGTCACCTGCACCGGCCCCGTCGCCAGCCCCCACGCTGACGCTGCCGCTCGAAGTGCTCGGCGCCGGCGCACCCGATGCGCCCACGGTCGTGCCGGCCCAGCTCGCGCTCGACGCGTCGGTCCTCGGCACCGCAAGCCAGCTGGTGGTGCGCTGCCACCGCTGCGGCTTCTACAACTCGCCGGAGTTCGAGGCGCTGGCGAAGCCGCTGACGAAGATCGCCGGCAGCCTGCGCATCGTCGGCGGACCGAACGGCAGCAACGCGCCGTGGATCGACATCAGCGACGGCGCGGTGCAGCTCGACGAGGTCGAGCGCGCGCACGGCGGCGTCAACGGCGGGCTGCTGACCATCCGCTTCCGCGTGCCGCTGGACGCGACCGCGCGGGCGCGCCTGGTGGCCTCACCGGCCAGCAACCGCATCGAGTTCCGCTTCAACGGTACCGACGGCAGTTCCAACGGCTACCGCATCCTCGATGTGCAGATCCAGGACGCCGCCGGCAGGAACCTGACGGCCGCGCAGCCGCGCCAGTGGGCCGACATCCAGGCCGAGAAGGAAGCGGGCCGCACCTGGACCGCCGATGCCGACCAGGGCAAGGCCTTGTGGAACGCGCAGAACCTGCTGCTGAAGTCGCCGATCGTCAACGCGAAGATCCGCGCCGCGTGTTCGTCGTGCCATGCGAGCGATGGCCGCGACCTGCAGTACTTCAACTTCTCGAACAACTCGATCGTGCAGCNGGCGCGCCGGGCATGAGCGGCGGCGGCCAGGCCTTGTGGAACGCGCAGAACCTGCTGCTGAAGTCGCCGATCGTCAACGCGAAGATCCGCGCCGCGTGTTCGTCGTGCCATGCGAGCGATGGCCGCGACCTGCAGTACTTCAACTTCTCGAACAACTCGATCGTGCAGCGCTCGCGCTTCCACGGGCTGAGCGAGGCGCAGGGCAGGCAGATCGCGGCGTACCTGCGTGCCGCGCTGTACGCCAAGGTGCCGCATGTCGCGCAAGCCACGCCRTGGAACCCGCCGTACCAGCCGGGCCCCGGCCTGGACAGCAAGCCRACCGTCGAATGGGCGGCCGGTGCCGGCCTCGACGCGGTGCTGCCGGACGCGAAGTCCTTCGTCAACGTGTTCACCGCCAAGGCCGCGACCAGCACCGCCGCGGTGACGCAGGCCGAGCTCGATGCCGCGATGGACCCGAGCGCCGGCAAGGTGCTGAACACCCGCGAGATGCCGATCCCGCTGCAGCTGCCGGACTGGAGCGCCTGGCTGCCGATCGAGAGCCCGCTGGACATCTGGACGCCGGACGCCGGCCAGGCGCAGGGCCTGTTCGAGACCCAGGGCGACGACGGCTCGAACCCGATCAAGGTCGTCAAGCGCGTCAGCGACTTCCTGAAGGCCAACCAGAACCCGAACGGCGTCTACGGCGACTGGAGCCACCTGACGCCCGAGCTGCGCGAGCGTGCGCAGGCCTGGCTCAACGACGTCGG
>NZ_LMDM01000033.1 GCF_001425825.1 Rhizobacter sp. Root1238 | reverse complement strand
TACGTGGTCGCGATGGTCTACGCGGCCGGGCAGACGCTGCTGGCCGCGACGATGCTCGCGATCACCGCGCTCGCGCTGTGGGTCTACAGCGCGGCGAAGACCTACGCGTGGCGCTACCTGTTCCCGGGCATCGCCGCGGCGTTGGTCTTCGTCGTGTTCCCGATGGTCTACACGATGGCCATCGGGTTCACGAACTACAGCTCGCGCAACCTGCTGGAGTTCCCACGGGCCACGCAGTATTTCCTGGACGAGACGTTTCATGGCGGCGATGGCGCGAGCTACGCGTTCACGCTGCACGAGGACGGGCGCGAGTTCCGACTGAGACTCGAAGACGCCGACAGCGGCAAGGCCTGGGTCAGCGGTCGATTGGCACTGGCGACCACGACGCCGCTGGAGGTCAAGCTGCAACCGCAGGACCCGGCACAGGCCCCGTTGGCCGAGTCGGCACCCCTCAAGACCGTCATCGCCAAGCAGAAGCACCTGCAGGCGCTGACCCTCTTGCTGCCGGACAGCCAGAACAAGCTCGTGATGACCGGCCTGCGCCAGTTCGGCGCGGTGCAGCCGCTGTACGCGAAGAACCCCGACGGTTCGCTGACGAACCAGCAGACCCACGCCGTGCTGCGCCCGAACATGACCAGCGGCTTCTACGAGACCGAAGCCGGCGAGCGCCTGCAGCCGGGCTTCCAGGTCGGCGTCGGCTTCGCGAACTACCAGCGCATCTTCACCGACACCGCGTTCCGCGAACCGTTCATCCGCATCTTCGTGTGGACCGTGGTGTTCTCGGCGCTCACCGTGTTCTTCGGCGCCGCGCTCGGCATGTTCCTCGCCGTCCTCTTCAACTGGGATGCGCTGCGCTTCAAGGGCCTGTACCGCACGCTCTTGTTCCTGCCGTACGCGGTGCCGGGCTTCATTTCGATCCTGGTCTTCAAGGGCCTGTTCAACAACAACTTCGGCGAGATCAACCTGATCCTCGATGCCCTCTTCGGCATCAAGCCGGCGTGGTTCTCGGACCCGACGCTTGCCAAGGTGATGCTGCTGATCGTCAACGTGTGGCTGGGCTACCCGTACATGATGGTGATCTGCTCGGGGCTCATCAAGGCGATCCCCGCCGACCTGTACGAGGCCTCGGCGGTGGCCGGGGCCGGGCCGCTGACGAACTTCTGGCGCATCACGCTGCCGTTGATATTGAAGCCGCTGACGCCGCTGCTGATCTCGGCCTTCGCGTTCAATTTCAACAACTTCGTGCTGATCAGCCTGCTGACCGGCGGCCGCCCCGACTTCCTGGACACCAGCGTGCCGGCCGGCACCACCGACCTGCTGGTCAGCTACACCTACCGGATCGCGTTCCAGGACTCGGGGCAGCAGTTCGGCCTGGCCGCGGCGATCTCGACGGTGATCTTCGCGATGGTGGCCGCCATCTCGCTGCTGCAGATGCGCTTCGCCAAGGTCTCCAAGGACGAAACGAGGTAAACCCATGGCCATCGTCCTCGACAAGAGCCACCGCTGGCGCGTCCTCGCGGCGCATGCGTTCCTGATCGCGCTGGTCGCGCTGGTGATCTTCCCGTTCCTGATGATCCTGTCGATCTCGCTGCGCCCGGGCAACTTTGCCGCCGGCAGCCTGATCCCCGAGACCCTCAGCTTCGAGCACTGGAAGCTCGCGCTCGGGATGTCGTACACCGCGCCCGACGGGCGGCTGGTGAAACCGGATTTCCCGGTGCTGCTGTGGCTGTGGAACTCGGTGAAGGTCGCGAGCCTGACCGCCATCGTCACGCTGACGCTGTCGACCACCGCCGCCTATGCCTTCGCGCGCATGAAGTTCCGCGGCAAGCGCGCCGCGCTGAGCGCGCTGATGCTGATGCAGATGTTCCCGGCGGTGCTCGCGCTGGTGGCGATCTTCGCGATCTTCGACCGCATCGGCAGCGTGTTCCCGTTCTTCGGCATCGACAGCCATGCCTCGCTGCTGCTCGCGTACTCCGGCGGCATCGCGCTGCATGTGTGGACGATCAAGGGCTACTACGACACGATTCCCGTCGAGATCGAGGAGGCGGCCAAGGTCGACGGCGCGACGCCCTGGCAGGCCTTCCGGCTGGTGCTGCTGCCGATGGCCGTGCCGATCCTGATGGTGGTGGCGCTGCTCGCGTTCATCGGCGCGATCATCGAGTACCCGGTCGCGTCGATCCTNGACCACGACCGTCATGGCCAAGGTCGACGGCGCGACGCCCTGGCAGGCCTTCCGGCTGGTGCTGCTGCCGATGGCCGTGCCGATCCTGATGGTGGTGGCGCTGCTCGCGTTCATCGGCGCGATCATCGAGTACCCGGTCGCGTCGATCCTKCTGCACGAAGAGGCCAAGCTGACGCTGGCGGTCGGCTCCAAGTTGTTCCTGTACGACCAGAAATACCTGTGGGGGGATTTCGCCGCGGCGGCGATCCTCTCCGGGCTGCCGATCACCATCGTGTTCATCCTTGCGCAGAAGTGGATGATCTCGGGGCTGACGGCGGGAGGCATCAAGGGCTAGCGGGTGGCTCGGGCTGGTGGCAGGCGACGCAGAGCTTGTTGCCTTCGGTGTCGCGGAAGTAGGCCCCGTAGTAGTCCGCGTGGTACTGCGGCCGCAGGCCGGGCGGCCCTTCGCAGACACCGCCCTGCGCGAGCGCGATGCGGTGCACCGCACGCACCATCGCGCGGTCGGCCGCGAGGAACGCGACCATCTGCCCGTTGCCCGGCACATGCGGCTCGCCGTCGAACGGCTTGCTGATCACGAACAGCGGCCGCGCGCCGCCCGCGTCGTGCCAGCCGGCCCACGGCTTGCCGGGATCGCAGAAGCGCTCACCGAGGCCGAGCGCCTGCATCACCGGACGGTAGAAGCCGAGCGCCCGGTCGAAGTCGTCGACGCTGAAGAAGATGTGCGAAAACATGAACGTGGCGTCCTTCGTCGGGGTTTCAGCGGCGCAGGAACGGGCTGGCCCGCTTGCGCCGGGCCGGCGTGGCCCGATACCGGGTCGGGTCGAAGCCGTCGCGCTGGGCTCGCAGCGCGTCGCCGTCGAGCCACTCGGCCAGGTGCGCGATGTCGCGCTCGGCGACGCCGGCCTGCGTGAAGTGATGCTGCCAGGAGGCCACGACCTCGATGACGGCCGCCACGTCGGCGGCGGCCTCCGCGGGCACCAGGCCGAACGCCTCGCACTGCGACATCGCGTTGTCGAGCGTCGAGTCCCGGCCCTGCGCGCCGCAGATGAACTCCTGGTAACCCTGGCCGGAGTTCGTCGGCAGCACGTCGTACGCCGGCGCCAGTTTCAGGCGGCCGTTGGCAAACGGGTTCATGACCAGCAGCGAGTGGTTCTTCTCGTGGTCGTCGGTGTTGTCCACCAGGATGTTGAAGACCATCCGGCGGAACAGCTCGCGCGCGTCGCGCTGGTTCGCATCGTCCTGCGTGACGCCGATGCGGCGCAGGATGCGCGCGAGTTCGGGGTACCCCATCTCGGGTTCGGCGCCGGATGCGGTGGCCGCGCGGATGGCGGTGCCCGCCGAGAGGCTGTGGACGCGTCGGCCCGGTGCGCGGTCGAAGCGCCGAACGGCGATCGCGTTCGAGCCGGTCAGGCGAATCACCTGCGTCTCGGCCACGGTGATGCCGGCGCGCCCGGCCAGCGTCATCGTCGCGTGCTCGATCAGCGGCGTATCGACCGGCTCGTTGTTGAAGAACTTGATGACCCACGGCTCGCCGCCGATGTCGATCAGCGCCTTGGGTTTGGCGCCGCCGAGCGGGCTGCCGCCGCCGGCGATCCTGGCCTCCAGGGCATTCAGCGGCAGCGCGGCCTCGATCTTGGCAACCACCTCGCTGAGCTGTTGGGCCTCGGCGAGGCGCGGCAGCGGACTCGTCGCGCGCGGGCTGTAGGTGCTCGACGACGTGGACACGCCGAGCGCGCCGAAGCGGTCGTCGCCGGCGTAGTACAGGTACTCCATCAGCGACAGGCGCGCGGGCTTGTCGACGAAGCGGATGACCTTTTCGCCCCAGCGGTCCGGACGCGCGTCGTCGACCGCGCCGACGGCCCGCTGCCCGCTCCCGGCCAGCCGGCCGGGCGGCAGGAACTCGGTGTCGACGAGGGGAAGGTCTTCGCTCAGCGCGAAACCATCGGCCAGCCATGCCGGGTCGTAGCGCAATGAAACGCCCTTGCCGGCGGCGACGAGCTTCAGTGCGCCGACGGGACGCGGCACGCCTGGATCGCCCAGGTACCAGAGGTGCAGGTCGTCCAGGCGCATCTCAGTCCTTCGTTCGATCGGTGGGGGCGGCGGCGCGCAGGCGTGCCTCTGCGGACGATTGCGCCCGTGCGCGGCCCAGCTCGATGGCCTCGCGGACATCCATCTCGAGCGCGTCCTGGTCGTGTTCGGGGGCTGCCAGCCGTCCCAGCTCGCCATCGCGCTGGATCAGCCAGAGCGCGGTCGCCACGATGCCGATGCTGACGGAGGGATCGCCGGCCTCGAGCCGCCGCAGCGTGGCCACGGTGATGCCCAGGCGCCCCGCCCAGGCCCGCAAGGACTCCTTGCGACGCAACCGGGCCACGGCCAGGTCGGCCCCCAGCTTCTCGATGGCGGCTGCCGTCGCTGGAGGCAGCAGAAGAAGGGCACGGGCTGTTTTCGGCATACTCATAGAACATCACAGATGACAGCATTTTGTCAATATCTATCATCACAGCGATCTGTGGAGACTCCCTCGGTCGTCTCGTCCCATTTCACCCAAAGCTTTCACAGCCCTCTGTAAGTCCTTGCTTTTACAACTGTTTTCACTTGGCAGAATTTCGCAATCTGCTCTAAGTTCTTGATTTCATTGATTTTTTCTTACAACTCTCATTGACCTTCTGAAACTCATCCGCTAGAGTGGTGGAAAGTGCACTTTGGTGGGATTTTGTGGCGGAATTTGGCTTTCAAGGCAGCTCAGCGTTGACGCTGGATGGGAAGGGGCGGATCACCGTCCCGGCCCGCCAGCGCGATGTGCTGCTCGCCGATGCCGGGCCGCAGCTCACGTTGACCAAGCACCCGGCGGGCTGCCTGCTGGTGTTTCCGCGCCCGGTGTGGCTGGCCTTCCGCGAGCGCCTCGTCGCGCTGCCGATGTCGGCCGACGGCTGGAAGCGCATCTTTCTCGGCAGCGCGATGGACGTCGAGATCGACGCCTCGTCCCGCGTGCTGATCTCGCCCGAGCTGCGTGCCGCCGCCCGCCTGACCAAGGACGTGCTGCTGATGGGCATGGGCAGCCGGCTGGAACTGTGGGATCCGCTGGTCTACGCTGAACAGGAAGCCAAGGTCCTGCAATCCGAGATGCCGGATTCGCTCAAGGACTTCCAGGGCTAGTGGCATGACCCGCAGTACCGACAGCTTCCTGCACCAGACCGTCCTGCTCGACGAGGCCGTCGACGGCGTGCTGACGCGCGCCGACGGCATCTACGTCGACGGCACCTTCGGTCGCGGTGGCCACTCGCGCCTGCTGCTCGGGCGGCTCGCGCCGCAAGGAAGGCTGGTGGCGATCGATCGCGACCCGGATGCCATCGCCGCTGCAGCGTCGGGCGCCACGCGGGTCGATGACCCGCGTTTTTCCATCCACCACTCGCCGTTCGGCGGCATGTCGGAGGTGCTGGCCGGGCTCGGCATCGCGCACGTCGACGGCGTGCTGCTGGACCTGGGCGTCTCGTCGCCCCAGATCGACAACCCCGAACGTGGCTTCAGCTTCCGTTTCGACGGACCGCTGGACATGCGCATGGACACGACCCGCGGCGAAAGCGCCGCGGATTTTCTGGCCCGCGCCGACGAGCGCCACATTGCAGAGGTGGTACGCGACTATGGGGAAGAACGGTTTGCTGTATCGGTTGCAAAGGCGCTTGTTGCTCGGCGCGAGAGCGGGCATCCAGTTCGCACCACCGCAGAGCTTTCCAGCGTCGTGGCTGGTGCGGTCAAGACCCGCGAGCCGGGCCAGGATCCTGCAACGCGCACATTTCAAGCTCTTCGGATTTTCGTCAACGCCGAGCTTGAGGAACTCGAACAGGGGTTGAACGCGGCCCTCGGCTTGCTGGCACCGGGCGGGAGGCTCGTCGTGATCAGCTTCCATTCGCTCGAAGACCGCATCGTGAAGAACTTCATCGCGCGCGAAAGCAAGAGCGAGTTCGACCGCCGCGCGCCGTTCGCGCCCGAGCGGCCGAGCCGGCTGAAGGCGATCGCCCGCGTGAAGCCGTCCGAGACCGAGGTGCGCGCCAACCCCCGCTCGCGCTCGGCCATCATGCGCATCGCCGAACGCACCGAGGTGCAGAGATGACCCGCATCAACCTCGTGCTGCTCGCCGCGCTGATCGCCAGCAGCATCTACCTGGTGCGGGTCTCGTACGACGCGCGCCGGCTGTTCGCCGAGGTCGACCGCGCGACCACCGAAGCGCACCAGCTCGAGATCGAGCACGAACGCCTGCTGGCCGACAAGCAGTCGCAGGCGACGCCGCTGCGCGTCGAACGCGTCGCGCGCGACAAGCTCGCGATGCGCAACGCCACGCCGGCCGTCACGCAGTACGTCGCGTATGCGCCAGCCGCGTCGGGAGCCGCCAAATGAGCTGGATCGACAAGATCCGCCAGCTCCGGGGCGATGCGCGGCCGAATCCGGCGCGCGCCGGCGCGGTCAACGTGCGCAGCGTGATGTACGCGACCAGCCCGCTGCTCGCGTCGAAGACGCCGCCGTGGCGCTCGAAGTTCCTGGTCGGCCTGGTCGGCCTGGGCTTCTGCGTGCTGGTCGGCCGCGCGGTCTACGTGCAGATCATCGGCAACGACTTCTTCCTGAAGCAGGGCGAGATCCGCTACGCGCGCACGCTCGACCTGTCGGCCAGCCGCGGCCGCATCATCGACCGCAACGGCATGATCCTGGCGTCCAGCGTGCCGGCGCCGTCGCTGTGGGTGATCCCGAAGGAATTCCAGGCCGACAAGAAGCAGCGCGCCCAGCTCGCGAAGCTGCTCGGCTACACGCCGACCGAACTCGCCGGCAAGCTCGACGACAGCCCGAACTTCGTCTGGCTGCGCCGCCAGGTCGACGAGCAGGTCGCGAAGGACGCGCTCGGCCTCGGCATCAAGGGCCTGTTCCAGGTGCGCGAGTTCAAGCGCAAGTACCCGGAAGGCGAGGCCGCGGCGCACGTCGTCGGCTTCACCAACGTCGAGGAGAACGGCCAGGAAGGCATCGAGCTGGCGTTCCAGAAGGAACTGCAGGGCCGCAACGGCACGCGCCGCGTCGTGAAGGACCGGCTCGGCCAGGTCGTCGAGGACATCGGCGAGAGCGTCGCGCCGGTCGACGGCCGCGACATCGAGCTGTCGATCGATTCGAAGGTGCAGTTCTACGCCTACCAGCGCATCCGCGACGCAGTGACCGAGAACAAGGCCAAGGCCGGCAGCGTGGTGGTGCTCGACGCGCAGACCGGCGAGGTGCTCGCGTTGTCCAACTTCCCGAGTTATCAACCCGGGGACCGCAGGAACCTGTCCGGCGCGCAACTGCGCAACCGCGCGCTGACCGACACCTTCGAGCCCGGCTCGACGATGAAGCCGTTCATCGCCGCGTGGGCGCTCGAGACCGGCCGCGTGACGCCCGACACCGTGCTGCAGACCTCGCCCGGCCGGCTGAACTTCGCCGGTTCGGTGATCACCGATTCGCATGCGCACGGCGACCTGACGGTGACGCAGACGATCCAGAAATCGAGCAACGTCGGCGCGGTGCGCCTGGCGATGCAGTTCCAGCCGCGCGAGATGTGGGAGCTGTACTCGCAGGTCGGCTTCGGCCAGAAGCCGCAGATCGGCTTCCCCGGCGCAGTGACCGGCCGGCTGCGCCCGTACAAGTCGTGGCGCCCGATCGAGCAGGCGACGATGAGCTACGGCTACGGGCTGTCGGCCTCGCTGTTCCAGATCGCGCGCGCCTACACGGTGTTCGCGCACGACGGCGAGCTGATCCCGGTGTCGCTGGTGAAGAACCGGCAGGTGGACACACCGACGCCGGCCGGCCTGCGCGTGATCTCGCCGAAGGTCGCGAAGCAGGTGCGCGAGATGATGCACCTGGTCACGCTCGAAGGCGGTACCGCGCCGAAGGCGCAGGTGCCGGGCTACTCGGTGGGCGGCAAGTCCGGCACCGCGTACAAGCAGGAAGGCAAGGGCTACGCGGAGAAGAAGTACCGCTCGTGGTTCGTCGGCCTCGCGCCGATCAGCAAGCCGCGCATCATCGTCGCGGTGATGGTCGACGAGCCGAGCAACGGCAAGTACTTCGGCGGCGACGTGGCCGCGCCGGTGTTCAGCGAAGTCGTTCAACAGACCTTGCGCTCGATGGGGGAACCCCCCGACATCGAGGTGCGGCCGCAGATCGTGACCCACGCGCTGCAGGCCGAGGAAGAGAGTTTCTGATGAGCCAGGTTCCAGCCCTCATCCACCACGCGAGCGTCGAGTCGGCGCTCGCGTGGCTGCTTGCGCACGGCGTGCGCGGGCTCGCCACCGACAGCCGCCGCGTGCGGCCGGGCGACGCCTTCATCGCATGGCCGGGCTATGGCGTCGACGCACGGCAGTTCGTGCCGCAGGCGCTGGCCGCCGGCGCGGTCGCCTGCCTGGTCGAAGCCGACGGCGCGACCGCGTTCGAGCTCGACGCCGCCCGCGTGTCGGCGCTGCCCGACCTGAAGGCCGCCACCGGCGAGCTGGCCAGCGGCTTCTTCGGCGAGCCGAGCGCCCGGCTGCGCGTGGTCGCGAGCACCGGCACCAACGGCAAGACCTCGACCGCCTGGTGGACCGCGCAGGCGCTGAGCCTGCTCGGCGCGCGCTGCGGCGTGATCGGCACGCTGGGCGTCGGCGAGCCGCCGTCGAGCGCGGTGCCCGATGCGCAGGTGCTGTCCACCGGGCTGACGACGCCCGACCCGGTGACGCTGCAGTCCGCGTTCCGGGAATTCGCGGACGAAGGCTTCTCGGCCTGCGCGATCGAGGCCTCGTCGATCGGTGTCGTCGAGCAGCGGCTGGCCGGCACGCACGTCGAGGTCGCGCTGTTCACCAACTTCACGCGCGACCACCTCGACTACCACGGCACGATGGACGCCTACTGGGCCGCCAAGCGCCAGCTGTTCGCGTGGCCGGGGCTGCGCGCCGCGGTGCTGAACGTCGACGACGAGCAGGGCGCGTCGCTGGTCGGCGAGCTGGCCGGCGGCGGGCTCGACCTGTGGACCTACAGCACGCGCGACATCGCGCGGCTGCGCGCGCAGGACCTCCACTACGTCGACGGCGGGCTGGCCTTCACGCTGCGCGAGGGCGACGAGGCCGCCGACGTGCACAGCCGGCTGATCGGCGACTACAACGTGTCGAACCTGCTGGCGGTGGTCGGCGGGCTGCGGGCGATGGGCCATGCGCTGGCCGACATCGCCGCGGTGGTGCCCGAGCTGACCGCGGTGCCGGGCCGCATGGAACGTGTCGACGCCGAACCGACGCAGCCGGTGGTGGTCGTCGATTACGCGCACACGCCGGACGCGCTCGAAAAGGCGTTGTACGCGCTGCGCCCATTCGCCCGCGAACGCGGCGGCCTGCTGTGGGTGGTGTTCGGCTGCGGCGGCAACCGCGACGCGACCAAGCGCCCGCTGATGGGCGGCATCGCCGAGCGGCTGGCCGATCGCGTCGTCGTCACCAGCGACAACCCGCGCAACGAGGCACCCGACCAGATCCTGCGCGAGATCGTCGAGGGCATGGCGAGCCCGCTGAACTCGACGGTGCTCGAAGACCGCCGCGCTGCGATCGCGCATGCGCTGCACCATGCCGGCGGGCGCGACGTGGTGCTGATCGCCGGCAAGGGCCACGAGGCCGAGCAGGAGATCGCCGGCGTCAAGCACCCGTTCTCCGACGTGCTGGAAGCGCAGGCGATGCTGGCGGTGCTGGACCCCGAGCCGGCGCCGTCCGCGCCGGTACCGCTCGACGAAGGGGGCCGGCCATGATGATGACGCTGGCGCAAGCCCACGCGCTGCTGCCCGGCTCGACGCTGGTCGGCGACGGCGCCGTGCCGATCGCGCGGGTGCACTCCGACACCCGCACGCTGCAGCCGGGCGACCTGTTCGTCGCGCTGCGCGGCGAGCGCTTCGATGCGAACGACTTCCTCGCGCAGGCGCGGGACGCCGGCGCGGTCGCGGCCATCGCCGAACGCGGCCTCGTCGCCGATGGCAGCGGCCTGCCCGGCCTGCTGGTCGCCGACAGCAAGGCCGCGCTCGGCCAGCTCGCCGCCGCGTGGCGCGCGCACTGCGCGCTGCCGCTGATCGCGGTGACCGGCAGCAACGGCAAGACCACCGTCACGCAGATGCTGGCGTCGGTGCTGCGCGCCTGGCTCGGCGAATCGGCGTTCTCGACGCAGGGCAACTTCAACAACGACATCGGCGTGCCGCTGACGCTGCTGCGGCTGCGCCAGGACGACACCTGCTGGCACCGCGCCGGCGTGGTCGAGCTCGGCATGAACCACCCGGGCGAGATCGCCGCGCTGGCCGCGATGACCGCCCCCACCGTCGCGCTGGTCAACAACGCGCAGCGCGAGCACCAGGAGTTCATGGCCACCGTCGAGGCGGTGGCGCGCGAGAACGGCACGGTGATCGAGGCGCTGCCACCGACCGGCGTCGCGGTGTTCCCGGCCGACGACGACTACGCGCCGGTCTGGCATGCGCTGGCCGCGTCGCGCCCGACGCTGACCTTCGCGCTGCAGGGCGCGGCCGACGTGACCTGCGATGCCGAATGGCTGGACGACCACTGGTCGCTGATGCTGCACACGCCGGCCGGCTTCCACGCGGCCGACCTGCACATCGCCGGCCGCCACAACGTGAAGAACGCACTGGCCGTCACCGCCTGCGCGCTGGCCGCCGGCTGCCCGCTCGAATCGATCGCGCAGGGGCTGGCCGCGTTCGAGCCGGTCAAGGGCCGCTCGCAGCTGAAGACCGCGCAAGTGCACGGCCAGCCGGTCACGCTGGTCGACGACACCTACAACGCGAACCCCGATTCGGCGCGCGCCGCGATCGAGGTGCTGGCGCAACTGCCCGGGCCGCGCTGGCTGCTGCTGGGCGACATGGGCGAGGTCGGCGACCAGGGTCCGGAATTCCACCGCGAGATCGGCGCGTACGCGCAGGCGCGCGGCATCGAATCGCTGTGGACCGCCGGCACGCTGAGCCGCCATGCGGCCGGGGCCTTCGCCGGTGCGCGCCACTTCGACGACGTGACCGCGCTGGTCGCCGCGCTGCCCGCGGCACCGGCCTGCGCCGCGGTGCTGGTGAAGGGCTCGCGCTTCATGAAGATGGAACAGGTGGTGGCCGCGTTGCAGCGCAGCGGCGCCGAAGTACCGACCAAAGGAATGAACGATGCTGCTTAGTCTTGCCCAGTGGTTGCAGGGTGCCTACCCCGACCAGCTCGGGTTCCTGCGGGTGTTCCAGTACCTGACGATGCGCGCGGTGCTGGCGGCGATGACCGCGCTGCTGATCGGCCTCGCGTTCGGCCCGATGGTGATCCGCCGGCTGGCCGCGCTGAAGATCGGCCAGCCGATCCGCGAGTACGGCGTGCAGTCGCACCTGGCCAAGAGCGGCACGCCGACGATGGGCGGCGTGCTGATCCTGCTGGGCATCGGCATCTCGACGCTGCTGTGGTTCGACTGGAGCAACCGCTTCGTCTGGATCGTGATGCTGGTGACGCTCGGCTTCGGCGCGATCGGCTGGGTCGACGACTGGCGCAAGGTGGTGCACAAGAACCCCGAAGGCATGCGCTCGCGCGAGAAGTACTTCTGGCAGTCGCTGATCGGGCTGGTGGCGGCGCTGTACCTCGCGTTCAGCGTGTCCGAGACCTCGAACCTGCGCGTGCTGGAGCTGTTCCTGCGCTGGGTGCAGAGCGGCTTCTCGAACGACCTGCCGCCGAAGGCCGACCTGATGGTGCCGTTCTTCAAGAGCATCAGCTACCCGCTCGGCGTGTTCGGCTTCATCATCCTGACCTACCTGGTGATCGTCGGCAGCAGCAACGCGGTGAACTTCACCGACGGCCTGGACGGCCTGGCGATCATGCCGGTCGTGATGGTCGGCTCGGCGCTGGGCGTGTTCGCCTACGTCACCGGCAGCTCGGTGTACTCGAAGTACCTGCTGTTCCCGTACATCCCCGGTTCGGGCGAGCTGCTGATCTTCTGCTCGGCGATGGCCGGCGCGGGGCTCGCGTTCCTGTGGTTCAACACCCACCCGGCGCAGGTGTTCATGGGCGACGTCGGCGCGCTGTCGCTGGGCGGCGCGCTCGGCACCATCGCGGTGATCACGCGGCAGGAGATCGTGCTCGCGATCATGGGTGGCATCTTCGTCGCCGAGGCGCTGTCGGTGATGCTGCAGGTGGCCTGGTTCAAGTACACGAAGAAGCGCTATGGCGAAGGCCGGCGCATCTTCAAGATGGCGCCGCTGCACCACCACTTCGAGAAGTCGGGCTGGAAGGAGACGCAGGTCGTCGTGCGCTTCTGGATCATCACGATGCTGCTGTGCCTGGTCGGGCTGGCCAGCCTGAAGCTGCGGTGAACGCCCGATGAACCACTTGCAGAACCTTCATGTGCTGGTGCTGGGCCTCGGGGAATCCGGGCTCGCGATGGCGCGCTGGTGCGCCCGCTTCGGTGCGCAGGTGCGGGTGTGGGATTCGCGCGAGAACCCGCCGCATGCGGCGGCGCTGGCCGAGCATGTGCCGGGCGCGGTGCTGCTCGGCGGCGCGCTCGGCACCGAGCAGTTGCAGGGCGTACACCTGGTGCTGAAGAGCCCGGGCCTCGGCCCGCGCGACCCGCGCGTCGAGCCGCTGCTGAAGCTCGCGTTCGAGACCGGCGTGCCGGTGCAGGGCGAGCTCGACCTGTTCGCCCGCGCGCTCGCCGACCTGAAGGCCGAGCGTGGCTATGCGCCCGGCGTGATCGCGATCACCGGCACCAATGGCAAGACGACGACGACCGCGATGGCGTCGCAGCTGGTCGCCCGCACCGGCCGCCGCGTCGCGACCGCCGGCAACATCGGCCCGACGATGCTGCAGACGCTGGCCGAGGCGTTGGACGCCGAGCCGGCGCCGCTGGTCGAGCAGCTGCCGGACGAGGCGGCGCTCGACGACGTGGCCGAGGTGCCGGTGGAGCCGGTCAGCGATGCGGTGATCGAGGAGGCCGTCGAGGCGATCTCCGAGACCCTGCCCGAGGCGTTGCCGGTCGAAGTGACCGGCGACGCCGTGGCGGCGGTGGAGCTCGGTCCGGAGCCGGTGCCCGAACCGGTGACCGAACCGATCGGTGACGACGTGCTCGACGCCGCGGTCGAGGAGATCGCGGTGCTGCCGCCCGAAGTGCCCGACGACGTCGAGATGCCGACCGGGGGCGGCCCGCCGCCGCACCTGATCCCGCCGCCGCCGCCCGGCCCGGTGTTCGAGGCGCTGCCCGAAGTCTGGGTGCTCGAACTGTCCAGCTTCCAGCTCGACGGCGTGCAGGGCTTCGAGCCCGGCGCCGCGACGGTGCTGAACGTCACGCAGGACCACCTCGACTGGCATGGCGACATGAAGGCCTATGCCGCCGCGAAGGCGCGCATCTTCGGCAAGACCGCGGTGATGGTGATCAACCGCGACGACCCGGCGGTCGAGGCGATGGTGCCGGCGCCCTCTCTTGTCAAATCCGCGGGCAAGGGGCGTTTCGCGAAACCCGTCGAGCGCCACGTCGTGCGCTTCGGCCTGGACGCGCCGAGGCGCCCCGGCGACTTCGGTCTGGTCCACGAGAACGGCATGGCCTGGCTCGTGCGCGCGATGGAAGCCGACGAGACCGCGAAGCCCAAGGGCCGCGGCAAGGCAGCGGTGGAAGAGGAAGAGCTGCACATCCAGCGGCTGATGCCCGCCGATGCGCTGCGCGTGCGCGGCCGCCACAACGCGGCCAACGCGCTGGCGGCGCTGGCGCTCGCGACCGCCATCGGCTGCCCGCTCGCGCCGATGCTGCACGGGCTGCGCGAGTACGCCGGCGAGCCGCACCGCGTCGAGTTCGTCGCGCTGGTCGACGGCATCGAGGCCTACGACGACAGCAAGGGCACGAACGTCGGCGCGACGGTCGCGGCGATCGACGGGCTCGGTGCCGACAAGGCGCCGGGCCAGCTGGTGATGATCCTCGGCGGCGACGGCAAGGGGCAGGACTTCGGCCCGCTGCTCGCGCCGGTGCGCCGCAACGTGCGCGCGGTCGCGACCATCGGTCGCGATGCCGCGGTGATCGAGCAGGCGCTGCAGGGCGCCGGCATCACGGTGGAGCGCCACGAGACGCTGCAGGCGGCGACGCGCTGGGCCTTCACCCGCGCCCACCCCGGCGACGCGGTGCTGCTGAGCCCGGCCTGCGCCAGCCTCGACATGTTCCGCAACTACGCACACCGCGCGCAGGTGTTCTGCGACGAGGTGCGGGCGATCGCCGCGGAAGGGGGCAGCCAGGCATGAGCACGCTGACCGCCCGCTCCGGATTCGACGCGCTGAAGGAGCGCCTGCGCGCGCTGTTCAAGCGCGATGCGTCGGTGCCGATCCGCGACTGGACCGGTGCGTCGGCGAACAAACCGGTGCAGCTGCAGGGCTTCGACCAACCGCTGGTGTGGGTGGTGGTGGCGCTGCTCGCGCTCGGCATGGTGATGGTGTATTCGGCCTCGGTCGCGCTGCCGGACAACCCGAAGTTCACGCGCTATGCGCCGACGCACTTCCTGGTGCGGCACATCGTGTCGATCGTCGTCGCGCTGGTCGCCGCGGTGGTGGTGGTGCAGCTGCCGGTCAGCCTGTGGGAGAAGTGCGCGCCGTGGCTGTTCGCGGCCTCGCTGCTGCTGCTGGTGCTGGTGCTGATCCCGCACATCGGCAAGGGCGTGAACGGTGCGCGGCGCTGGATCCCGCTGGGCATCACCAACTTCCAGCCGTCGGAGCTGGCCAAGCTGGCGATCGCGCTGTATGCCGCCAACTACATGGTGCGCAAGATGGAGGTGAAGGAGAACTTCTTCCGCGCGGTGATGCCGATGGCGATCTCGGTCGCGGTGGTGGGCCTCTTGCTGCTGGCCGAGCCGGACATGGGCGCCTTCATGGTGATCGCGGCGATCGCGATGGGCATCCTGTTCCTCGGCGGCGTCAACGGCCGGATGTTCTTCCTGATCACCGCGGTGCTGGTCGGCGCGTTCGTGCTGATGATCACCTTCAGCGAATGGCGGCGCGAACGGATCTTCGCGTACCTGAACCCGTGGGACGAGAAGTACACGCTGGGCAAGGCCTACCAGCTGTCGCATTCGCTGATCGCGTTCGGCCGCGGCGAGGTGCTGGGGCAGGGCCTGGGCTCCAGCGTCGAGAAGCTGCACTACCTGCCGGAGGCGCACACCGACTTCCTGCTCGCGGTGATCGGCGAAGAGCTCGGCTTCATCGGCGTGGCCTGCGTGATCGCGGCCTTCTTCTGGCTGTCGCGCCGGGTGTTCCACATCGGCCGCCAGGCGGTCGCGCTCGACCGGGTGTTCGCCGGCCTGTTCGCGCAGGGCATCGGCATCTGGATGGGCGGGCAGGCCTTCATCAACATGGGCGTGAACCTCGGCGTGTTGCCGACCAAGGGGCTGACGCTGCCGCTGATGAGCTACGGCGGCTCGGCCATCCTGATGAACCTGATCGCGCTGGCGATCGTGGTGCGCATCGACATCGAGAACCGCCAGATGATGCGGGGAGGGCGCGCATGAGCCGCCACCTCGTCGTGATGGCCGCCGGCACCGGCGGCCACATCATTCCCGGCCTCGCGGTGGCGCGCGAGATGCAGGGCCGCGGCTGGTCGGTCAGCTGGCTCGGCACCACGCACGGCATGGAGAACCGGCTGGTGCCGCCGAGCGGCATCCCGATGGATGCGATCACCTTCAGCGGCTTGCGCGGCAAGGGCCTGCTGCACACGCTGACCGGCGGACTGCGGCTGCTCGGCGCGTTCTGGAGCTGCCTGCAGATCCTGCGCCGCCGCCGCGCGAACGCGGTGCTCGGCATGGGCGGCTACGTCTGCTTCCCCGGCGGGGTGATGGCCTCGCTGCTCGGCAAGCCGCTGATGCTGGTCAATGCCGACGCCTCGCTGCTGATGAGCAACAAGAGCCTGCTGCCGGTGGCCGACCGCATCGCGTTCGGCTTCGACGGCGATGCGGCGCACAAGACGAAGCTCGGTGTCGTGACCGGCAACCCGGTGCGCGCCGAGATCGAATCGCTGCCGCCGCCGGCCGAACGCTTCGCCGGCCGCAGCGGCCCGCTGCGGCTGCTGGTGGTCGGCGGCAGCCTCGGCGCGAAGGCGCTGAACGACACGCTGCCGCAGGCGCTCGCGCTGCTGCCGGCCGATGCACGGCCGAGCGTGACGCACCAGACCGGCGCCGCGCAGCTCGACACCGTGCTGGCCGCCTATGCGTCGGCCGGTCTCGACGCCGAGGTGCTGCCCTTCATCGACGACATGGCCGCGCGCCTCGCCGCCTGCGACCTGATCGTCTGCCGGGCCGGCGCGGTGACGGTCAGCGAGCTGTGCGCCGCCGGCGTCGCGAGCGTGCTGGTGCCGCTGGTCGTCAGCACCACCAGCCACCAGCGCGACAACGCCGAATGGCTCGCGCAGCACGGCGCCGGCATCCACCTGCCGCAGGCTGAACTGACCCCGCAGCGGCTGGCCGACCTGTTGAAGGGCCTGACGCGCGACGCACTGAACACGATGGCGACGAAGGCGCGAGCCCTCGCCCGACCCCACGCCGCTGCGCGCGTGGCGAATGAACTCGAAAGGCTGGTCGCATGAAACATGCGGTGAAGCACATCCATTTTGTCGGGGTCGGCGGGGCCGGCATGAGCGGCATCGCCGAGATCCTGCACAACCTTGGCTACACCGTCTCCGGCTCCGACCAGAGCGACGGCGCCACCACGCAGCGCCTGGCCTCGCTCGGCATCCGCGTGTTCGTCGGCCATGACGCGTCGCACATCGCCGGCGCCGAAGCGGTCGTCACGTCGACCGCGGTGAAGGGCGACAACCCCGAGGTGATCGCCGCGCGCAGCAAGCGCGTGCCGGTGGTGCCGCGCGCGGTGATGCTGGCCGAGCTGATGCGCCTGAAGCAGGGCATCGCGATCGCCGGCACGCACGGCAAGACGACCACCACGTCGCTGGTGACCAGCGTGCTGGCCGAAGCCGGCGTCGATCCGACCTTCGTGATCGGCGGCCGGCTGAACGCGGCCGGTGCGAACTCGCGGCTCGGCTCGGGCGACTACATCGTCGTCGAGGCCGACGAATCGGACGCGTCGTTCCTGAACCTGCTGCCGGTGCTGTCGGTCGTCACCAACATCGACGCCGACCACATGGACACCTACGGGCACGACTTCGCGAAGCTGAAGGCCGCGTTCGTCGAGTTCCTGCACCGCATGCCGTTCTACGGCGCGGCCATCCTGTGCGGCGACGACCCCGGCGTGCGCTCGATCATCCCGATGGTGTCGCGCCCGGTCGTCACCTACGGGCTCGGCGCCGACGTGCAGGTGCGTGCGGTCGACGTGCAGGCGCTGCCGGGCGGCCAGATGCGCTTCACGGTGCAGCGCCGCAACGGCGTCGTGCTGCCCGACCTGGCGATCACGCTGAACCTGCCGGGCGAGCACAACGTGCTGAACGCGCTGGCCGCGGTGGCGGTGGCGACCGAGCTGGAGCTGCCGGACGCGCCGCTGGTGAAGGCACTGGCCGAGTTCCGCGGCGTCGGCCGGCGCTTCCAGCGCTACGGCGATCCGGCGGCGCGGCGCGCCAACGGCGGCGGGCATTTCACGCTGATCGACGACTACGGCCACCACCCGGTCGAGATGGCTGCGGTGATCGCGGCGGCGCGCGGCGCCTTCCCCGGACGGCGCCTGGTGATCGCGTTCCAGCCGCACCGCTACACCCGCACGCGCGACTGCTTCGAGGATTTCGTCAAGGTGATGGGCAGCGCCGATGCGGTGCTGCTGGCCGAGGTGTATGCCGCCGGCGAGGCGCCGATCGTCGCCGCCGACGGCCGTTCGCTGGCGCGCGCGCTGCGCGTGGCCGGCAAGGTCGATCCGATCTTCGTCGACGAGATCGCGCAGATGCCCGAGGCCATCGCGTCGCAGGCCCGCGATGGGGATGTCGTGATCGCGATGGGTGCCGGCTCGATCGGCGCCGTTCCGGGCCAGGTGCTCGAACTGTTGAAGGAGGGCGTGTGATGGTCAGCCCGTTGAATCCAGTCGCTCCGGCATCGCTCGGCAAGGTCGCCGTGCTGATGGGCGGCAGCTCCGCCGAGCGCGACATCTCGCTGCTGTCCGGTGGCGGCGTGCTGGCCGCGCTGCAGTCGCAGGGCGTCGATGCGCATGCCTTCGACCCGTCCGAGCGCGAGCTCGCGGACCTGAAGCACGAAGGCTTCGCACGCTGCTTCATCGCGCTGCACGGTCGCCATGGCGAGGACGGCACGGTGCAGGGCGCGCTCGAACTGCTGGGCGTGCCGTACACCGGCTCCGGCGTGATGGCCTCGGCGATCGCGATGGACAAGGTGATGACCAAGCGCATCTGGCTGGCCGAGGGCCTGCCGACGCCGCGCTACGTGTGGCTCGCACCCGATCGCCAGGAGCGCGCGCAGGTGCAGGCGGTGCCGGATGAACTCGGCTTGCCGCTGATCGTCAAGCCGCCGCGCGAAGGCTCGTCGATCGGCGTCAGCAAGGTGGCCGGCTACTCGCAGATGGCCGATGCGGTCGCGCTGTCGGCGAAGTACGACCCCGACGTGCTGTGCGAGGAATTCATCGACGGCGCCGAGGTCACCTGCCCGGTGCTCGGCCAGGGGGCCGGCGCGCAGGCGCTGCCGGTGATCCGCATCGCCGCGCCCGAGGGCGCCTACGACTACCAGAACAAGTACTTCACCGACGTCGTGAAGTACCACGTGCCGAGCGGGCTCGATGCCGCACTGGAGGCCGAGATCCAGCGCATCGTCGTGCAGGCCTACCGCACGCTGGGCTGCCGCGGCTGGGGGCGCGCCGACCTGATGATCCGCAAGAGCGACAACAAGCCCTTCCTGCTCGAGATGAACACCTCGCCGGGCATGACCTCGCACTCGCTGGTGCCGATGTCGGCCAAGGCCGCCGGCATCAGCTACGAGCAGCTGTGCCTGCACCTGGCGTCGCTCGCGACGCTGGACAGCTCGAAGTCCTGAACGCGCATGCGCCAGAGCACCGCACTCCACCGCACACCGGCCGCCGAGCTGCCGGTGGACGTGCGCCTGCTCAACGCCAGCGCGTCGGCGCTGTTCCTGCTGGCCGCGGCGATCTTCGCGGCGCTGCTGATGCTGTGGCTGTCGCGCCAGCCGGTGTTCGCGATCCGTGCGATCCGGGTCGAGGGCGACCTCGCGCGCAACAGCGTCTCGACGATCCGCGCCAACGCGCTGCCGCAGCTGGCCGGCAACTTCTTCACGCTCGACCTGGCGCGCGGCCAGCGGGCCTTCGAGTCGGTGCCGTGGGTGCGCCACGCGATCGTGCGCCGCGTCTGGCCGAACCGGCTCGCGGTGCAGCTGCAGGAGCACCGGGCCGCGGCGCTGTGGTCGCAGGAAGAAGGCGGCGACAAGCTGGTCAACACCGAGGGCGAGGTGTTCGAGGCCAACCTCGGCGATGTCGAGGACGACGGGCTGCCGACGCTGTCCGGACCGGACGGCAGCGCCGGCCAGGTGCTCGCGATGTTCCGCCGGCTCGCGCCGCTGTTCGCGCGGCAGGAGCTGGAGATGGATGCGCTGTCGCTGAGCGGGCGCGGCTCGTGGCACGCCGAGTTCGACAGCGGCGCCGAGGTCGAGCTGGGCCGCGGCACCGACGACGAGATGCAGGCGCGCGTCGAGCGCTTCCTCGGCACGCTGCCGCAGGTGATCGCGCGCTACCAACGACCGCTGGTCTATGCCGACCTGCGCCACAACGAAGGCTATGCGGTGCGGCTCAAGGGCATCACCACGACGCTGGAGGCCCCGGCCTCCGGCAGACGGAAATGAGAGGGTGACACGGAACATGGCCAAGGAATACAAGGACCTGGTGGTCGGCCTCGACATCGGCACCGCGAAGGTGATGGCGGTGGTGGCCGAGGTGCTGCCCGACGGCGAGTTGCGCGTCGCCGGGCTCGGCATCGCCTCGGCCCATGGCCTGAAGCGCGGCGTGGTCGTCAACATCGACGCGACGGTGCAGAGCATCCAGCAGGCGCTGAAAGAGGCCGAGATGATGGCCGACTGCAAGATCACGCGCGTCTACACCGGCATCACCGGCAGCCACATCCGCGGCCAGAACTCGACCGGCATGGTGATCGTGCGCGACAAGGAAGTGACGCCGGTCGACGTGGCACGGGTGGTCGAGACCGCGAAGGCGATCAACATCCCGAACGACCAGCGGCTGCTGCTGGTCGAGCCGCAGGAGTTCGTGATCGACGGCCACGAAGTGAAGGAGCCGATCGGCATGAGCGGCGGCCGGCTCGAGGTGAAGGTGCACATCGTGACCGGCGCGCAGAGCGCGGCCGAGAACATCGTGAAATGCGTGCGCCGCTGCGGGCTGGAAGTGGACCAGCTGGTGCTGAACCCGAGCGCATCGAGCCACGCGGTGCTGACCGAGGACGAGAAGGACCTCGGCGTCGCGCTGGTCGACATCGGCGCCGGCACCACCGACGTGGCCATCTTCACCGACGGTGCGATCCGCCACACCGCGGTGATCCCGATCGCCGGCGACCTGATCACCAGCGACATCGCGATGGCGCTGCGCACGCCCACCAAGGATGCCGAAGAGATCAAGGTCGAGTACGGCGTCGCCAAGCAGCTGCTGGCCGACCCGAGCGAGAACCTGGAGGTGCCGGGCCTCGGCGACCGCCCGCCGCGCATGCTGAGCCGCCAGGCGCTGGCTGGCGTGATC
Organism: Rhizobacter sp. Root1238; assembly: GCF_001425825.1. Lineage (GTDB taxonomy): Bacteria > Pseudomonadota > Gammaproteobacteria > Burkholderiales > Burkholderiaceae_C > Rhizobacter. The sequence goes on along the minus strand of NZ_LMDM01000033.1, from coordinate 3,119 downwards.
GAGCCGCGCGTCGAGGAAATCTTCTCGCTGGTGCACCAGGTGATCCGCGAGAGCGGCTACGAGGAATTGCTGTCCAGCGGCATCGTGCTGACCGGCGGCGCGGCGGTGATGCCGGGCATGGTCGAGCTCGGCGAGGACATCTTCCTGAAGCCGGTGCGCAAGGGCATCCCGACCTACCACGGCTCGCTGCACGACATGGTGGCGAACCCCCGTTCGGCCACCGTGATGGGCCTGCTCGAAGAGGCGCGGCTCGGCCGCGCACGCGGCATCAAGGCCGCGCAGCAGGCCGGCTCGGTGAAGACGCTTTTCGGTCGCGCCAAGGACTGGTTCCTCGGCAACTTCTGACACACCACGGAGAACGCGCATGACGACACGCAACCCCGCATGCCTCGGCCTCGAGCTCTGTGGCAGCAGGTACCCCCCATGAAGAACAACAACACACCAGACGAGGCTCACGTGACTCACAAGAGCCCCACCCCAGAACGGCAACTGCAACAAGGATTGGAGAACACCATGGCCATTGAAATGATCGAAGACTTCGACCTGGGCACGCAGATCAAGGTGATCGGCGTCGGCGGCGGCGGCGGCAACGCGGTCGACCACATGATCGCGCGCGGCGTGCAGGGCGTGGAGTTCGTCTGCGCGAACACCGACGCGCAGGCGCTGAACCGCTCGACGGCCCACCACCTGATCCAGCTCGGCACCACCGGGCTGGGCGCCGGCGCGAAGCCGGAAGCCGGCCGCGCCGCGGCGGAAGAAGCGGTCGACCGCATCCGCGACTCGATCAAGGGCGCGAACATGCTCTTCATCACCGCCGGCATGGGCGGCGGCACCGGCACCGGCGCTGCGCCGGTGATCGCGCGCGTCGCGAAGGAGATGGGCATCCTGACGGTCGGCGTGGTCACCAAGCCGTTCGACTTCGAAGGCAACCGCCGGCTGAAGGCGGCCGACGCCGGGTTGGCCGAGCTGGAAGCCAACGTCGATTCGCTGATCGTGATCCTGAACGACAAGCTGCTCGACGTGCTGGGCGACGACGTGACGCAGGACGAGGCCTTCGCGCATGCCAACGACGTGCTGAAGAACGCGGTCGGCGGCATCAGCGACATCATCCACATCCCCGGCCTGGTCAACGTCGACTTCGAGGACGTGAAGACGGTGATGAGCGAGCCGGGCAAGGCGATGATGGGCACGGCCACGGCCAGCGGCCCGGACCGCGCGCACAAGGCGGCCGAATCGGCGGTGGCCTGCCCGCTGCTGGAGGGCATCGACCTGTCGGGTGCGCGTGGCGTGCTGGTGCTGATCGCCGCGGGCAAGGGCAGCTTCAAGCTGAGCGAGAGCCGCAACGCGATGAACACCATCCGCCGCTATGCCGCGGACGATGCGCACGTGATCTACGGCACCGCCTACGACGAGAGCCTGGGCGACCAGCTGCGCGTCACGGTGATCGCCACCGGCCTGAGCCCGGCCAAGCGCGTCGCGGCGCCGATCAGCGTGGTCCACACGCAGGTCGCGCAGCGCACCGGCACCGACAACATCCCGGTGCTGACGCAGCCGGTCAACCCGCCGGGCGGCGCGGCGCACGACTACAGCAGCCTGAGCGTGCCGAGCGTGTGGCGCAACGGCCGCACGGCCGCCGCGAAGGTGGATGCATTGGCGAGCAATGGGATGGACGAGATCGAGATCCCGGCGTTCCTGCGCAAGCAGGCCGATTGAGGTTGGCGCTCGCTATCGCATCGGTTGGGATTTCTGTGGGTGACCTGGGCGTGCCCAGGTCGCCCGCTGACTAGAATCCCGGGATGCTTGCGCAACGCACCCTCAAGTCCCTGACCCGCGCCGTCGGTGTCGGCGTGCACGGCGGCCAGCGCGTCGAACTGACGCTGCGGCCGGCGCCGCCCGACACCGGCATCGTGTTCCGTCGGATCGACCTGCCGACGCCGGTCGACATCCCGGTGGCGGTGCTGTCGATCTCGGAGGCGCGGATGGCGACCACGCTGTCGCTGAACGGCGACCCGGGTGCGCCGAAGGTCAACACCATCGAGCACCTGCTGTCGGCCTGCGCCGGGCTTGGCATCGACAACCTGCGCGTCGACATCACGGCCGAAGAGGTGCCGATCCTCGACGGCTCGGCTGCGTCGTTCGTGTTCCTGCTGCAGTCGGCGGGCATCGAGCTGCAGGATGCGCCGAAGCGCTTCATGCGCATCCTGAAGCCGGTCGAGGTGCGCGAGGGCGAGGGGCCGAAGCTGAAGTGGGTGCGGCTCGAGCCGTACAGCGGCTACCGGCTCACGTTCGAGATCGACTTCGACCACCCGGCGGTCAACCAGACCGGCCAGCGCGTGGTGTTCGACATGGGCTCGGGCCACTACAAGCGCGACATCGCGCGCGCCCGCACCTTCGGCTTCACGAAGGACGTCGAGATGATGCGGTCGCGCGGGCTGGGCCTGGGCGGCAGCATGGACAACGTGATCGTCGTCGACGACTACCGGGTGCTGAACTCCGACGGGTTGCGCTACGACGACGAGTTCGTCAAGCACAAGATCCTCGACGCGATCGGCGACATGCAGGTGGCCGGGCATCCGCTGATCGGCGCGTACACCGCGTACAAGTCGGGCCATGCGCTGAACAACAAGCTGCTGCGCGCGGTGCTGGCCGATGCGTCGAGCTACGAGATCGTCAGCTTCGAGGATGAACGCGAAGCGCCGGCGGGTCTCGCCGCGCTGGCCCCGGCGTGGTGACGCCTTTCACCTCCAACCTTCCGCATTCCTGATGGCCATCTTCAGCTGGATCATGCTCGGCTTCACGGCGCTGCTGTTGCTGGGCAGCGGCATCGCGTGGGGCATGTTTCTCGCGATGGACGACAAGCACTGGCAGAGGCTGGGCGTCAAGGTGTTCCGCATCGCGATGGTGGTGCTGCTGTTCTACATCAACGCGATGGTCTACCTGCACATCGTGCGGGTGTTTCGGGGGGAGCCGCCGGTGGTTGAGGTGCCGCTGCCGAGTTCTGATTGAGTCGCTGCTGCTTCTGCGCGTCGCGGTGGGTGAGGGGATGGGCTGGGGGCTCATGCTGGGGCGGTCGACGGGCCCCCTGGGGGCCCGTCGACTCCACTGCGAAGATCGGCTTT
>NZ_LMDM01000032.1 GCF_001425825.1 Rhizobacter sp. Root1238 | reverse complement strand
TCCAGCGGGTGCGACAGGCGCACCGTGCCGCGCTTGATCGAGTCTTCGAGGTGGCCGACCACCAGGCGCTCGCCCATCTCGGCGATGCGGCGGTCGCGGAACTCGATCACTTCGGGGAAGTTGTGGCCGGTGTCGACGTGCAGCAGCGGGAACGGCAGGCGGCCCTTGAACTCACCATCGGCGCCTTTGGTCTTGAAGGCCTTCTCGGCCAGGCGCAGCACGACGCACGAATCCTTGCCGCCCGAGAACAACAGGGCAGGGCGCTCGAACGCGGCCACGGTCTCGCGCAGGATGAAGATGGCTTCTTCCTCGAGCCAGTCGAGGTGGCTGTGGTCGAGCTGCGGCAGCAGTTGTTCCACGGTCAGCGGGGCATTCATTTCCGGTCTCCGATCATCGACACGGCGGCCTCTTCGGCCCCGTGCACGTGCAGTCCGCACTCTTTCGCCTTCTCGTCTTCCCACCACCAGCGGCCGGCGCGGAAGTCTTCGCCCACCGCAATGGCGCGGGTGCACGGCGCGCAGCCGATGCTCGGCATGAACTGGTCGTGCAGCGGGTTGTACGGCACCTCGTTCGACGCGATGTAGTGCCAGACGTCGTTCCAGCTCCAGTCGGCCAGCGGGTTGAACTTGATGCGGCCCTTGTCGTCGGGCTCGCTGAACGGCAGCTCGCCGCGGTTGTTCGACTGCTCGCGGCGCAGGCCGGTGACCCAGGCGCTGCGCTGCGCCAGCATGCGCGACAGAGGTTCCAGCTTGCGGATGCCGCAGCAACCCTTGCGCAGGTCGATGCTCTCGTACATCGCCCGCTCGCCGTGGTTCTTCACGAAGTGGATCACCGCGTCGGCCTCGGGGCGGTAGACCTCGACAGCCAGGCCGTAGCGCTGCTCAATGCGCGGCACCAGCGCCAGCGTCTCTTCATGCAGCTGGCCGGTCTCGAGCGTGCCGATCGCGATGGGGATGCCATGCCGCCCGATCAGGTCGGTCAGCACCATGTCTTCGGCGCCGAGGCTGGTGGCCTGCACGACGCGGCCCGGATGTTCGGCGGCCGCCTGCTTCAGCACCGCGACGGCGTGCGCGACGCGGTCGTCGAAGCCGGCGCTGGCGCGTGCATACAACTGGATCGCATTCATATCGCCGAGCCCGCCTGGTTGAACTCGCGGTTCGTCGTTTCCTCGCCGGCCGGGCGCTTGAACAGCGGCCGGTGCTCGTGCACGTCCGCCTGGTAGTGGCCGGGGAAGAAGTTCAGCGCGCGCTCGGCGATGTCGATCGACTGGTCGGCGCGCAACGCCACCGCATCGAAGCCGGTGCGCTGCAGCAGCGGCATCATGTCGACCACCACCTCGCCGGTGGCGCGCACCTCGCCGGCATAGCGGTAGCGCGAGCGCAGCAGCCGGGCCTGGCTGTACGCGCGGCCATCGACCCACTTCGGGAAATGCAGCACGACCAGCGCCAGCCGCGGCAGGTCGTCGGCCAGGTCTTCGATGTCGGCATCGTTCGGGAACTGCACGCCGACGGGCATGCCGGCCGGCCAGGTGCTGCGCACGCCATGCCATTGCGCGAGCGTCAGCAGGCTGTTCGGTGCGGGCGTCAGCGTGACCATCGGGCCGTCTTCGCCAGTGATGGTGCGCCACGGGTCGCGCGCGGTATCGATGAATTTCATGGTCAGGCCTTGGCGGTGCTGCGGCGCTGGGCGTTGGCCGCGGTCTTGAACGGATCGAGCCCGATGCGGGTCACGGTGTCGATGAAGCGCTCGGCCGCGGTGCTGCGCTGCTGGCGGTAGGTGTCGAGCACCGCCTCGATCACGTCGGGCACCTCGTCGGCCGCGAACGACGGGCCGATCACCTTGCCCGGCGTCGACTGGTGGCCGCTGATCGCCGAGCCGTCGAGCCCGCCGAGCGTCACCTGGTACCACTCGCTGCCGTCCTTGTCGACGCCGAGGATGCCGATGTGGCCGCTGTGGTGGTGGCCGCAGGAGTTGATGCAGCCGCTGATGTGCAGGTCGATGTCGCCGATGTCGTAGAGCTCGTCGATGTCGTCGAAGCGCTCGGTGATCGCCTCGGCGATCGGGATCGAGCGCGCATTGGCCAGCGCGCAGAAATCGCCGCCGGGGCAGGCGATCATGTCGGTCAGCAGGCCGATGTTGGGCGCCGCGAAGCTGGCGGCGCGGGCGGCCTGCCACAGTGCGAACAGCTCGCTCTCGCGCACCCACGGCAGCACCAGGTTCTGGTCGTGCGAGACGCGCAGCTCGGCCTGGCTGAAGCGGTCGGCGAGGTCGGCGGCCAGTTCCATCTGCGCGTCGGTGATGTCGCCCGGCGCTTGGCCGGTGCGCTTCAGCGACAGCGTCACGCTGCGGTAGCCGGCGAGGCGGTGCGCGTGCACGTTGCGTTCGAGCCAGCGCTGGAAGGCGGCGGGGGCGTCGGCGGGAATGTCGATCCTGCTGTCCGCGATCGGAGCGACGCCAGCCGGTGTCACGAAGTGCGCCGCGACGCGGTCGAACTCCGCCTGCGGAATGATCTGCTCGCGGCCGTCGGCATCGAGTGCGAGGATCTTCTGGTATTCCTCGGCCACGTCGTCGAGGAAGCGCTGGCCTTCGGCCTTCACCAGGATCTTGATGCGCGCCTTGTACATGTTGTCGCGCCGGCCGTAGCGGTTGTAGACCCGCACGATGGCCTCGAGGTAGACGAGGATCTGCTGCCACGGCAGGAACTCGTTGATCACCGTGCCGATCACCGGCGTGCGGCCCATGCCGCCACCGACCAGCACCTTGAAGCCGATCTCGCCGGCGTCGTTCTTCAGCAGCTGCAGTCCGATGTCGTGCCAGGCGATCGCGGCGCGGTCTTCGCGGGCGCCGCTGACGGCGATCTTGAACTTGCGCGGCAGGAACGCGAACTCGGGGTTCAGCGTGCTCCACTGGCGCAGGATCTCGCAATAGGGACGCGGGTCGATGATCTCGTCGGCCGCGACACCGGCGAAGCAGTCGCTGGTGATGTTGCGGATGCAGTTGCCGCTGGTCTGGATGCCGTGCATGCTGACCGAGGCCAGCAGGTCCATCACGTCGGCCGACTTCGGCAGCGGGATCCAGTTGTATTGGCAGTTCTGCCGCGTCGTGAAGTGGGCGTAGCCGCGGTCGAACTCGCGTGCGATGCGCGCCAGCATGCGCAGTTGCGTGGCACTCAGCTCGCCGTAGGGCACCGCGATGCGGGCCATCGGCGCATGGCGCTGGATGTACCAGCCGTTCTGCAGGCGCAGTGCGCGGAACTCGTCGTCGCCCAGCGTGCCGGCGAGGTTGCGCTGGAGCTGGTCGCGGAACTGCGCTGCGCGCTGCTTGACGAACTGGGTGTCGAACGGGGTGTATTGATACATCGCCTTGAGTTCGCTTCTGGGGTCAGTGGAGGCCGCATTTTCCTCGCCAACTGAACGTTCAGCACGTTCGGCACGCCCGGCGCGCATGGCCGTCAAGGAGGAAGCGGCGACTGTACGGGCGCGCATATATATGCAGGAAGAACATTTTTGTTGCTTGTTTATTCGACACAGGGATAAAGGCGGCCTTCCCTAGAATCGCCGGATGCGCTCCTTTCTGACTTCTTCGTGGGCCCGTGCGGCCGCCGTGGCCGCCGTCGTCCTGCTGGCCGGCTGCCAGACCGTTCCCGTTCCGTCGCCTTCCGGCTCGGCCTCCTCACCGGCCGGCAACCCGCCGCTGGTGGTGGTCGTGCCGCCGGATTCCGCGGCCTCCGCGCCGCCGGTGGTCATCATCAAGCCGGTGCCGAAGCCGCCGCGCATCGGGTTGGCACTGGGCGGCGGCGCGGCGCGCGGCTTCGCCCACATCGGCGTGATCCAGGTGCTGGAAGAGAACGGCATCAAGCCGGACCTGGTGGTCGGCACGTCGGCCGGCAGCCTGGTCGCCGCGCTGTATGCGTCGGGCAAGAACGGGCTGGCGCTGGCGGCGATGGCCGATTCGATGGACGAATCGGCGATCACCGACTGGGCCTTTCCCGGGCGCGGGCTGATCCGCGGCGAGGCGCTGGCGCGCTTCGTGCGCGAGAGCACCGGCGGCAAGACGATCGAGCAGATGCGCCTGCCGCTGGGCATCGTCGCGACCGATCTCGACAACGGCGCGCCGGTGCTGTTCCAGCGCGGCGACGCCGGCATTGCGGTGCGCGCCTCGAGTGCGGTGCCGGCGGTGTTCCAGCCGGTGCGCATCGGCACGCGCGAGTACGTCGACGGCGGGCTGGTGTCGCCGGTGCCGGTGCGCTTCGCGCGCCAGATGGGCGCCGATCTGGTGATTGCGGTCGACATCTCCGCGGTGCCGGACGGTGCGGCCACCGGCGATCCGATGCGCATGCTGTTGCAGACTTTCGCGATCATGAGCCGCAGCATCAATGCCTTCGAGCTGCGCGAGGCCGACGTGGTGCTGCGGCCGAAGCTGAACGACGTGTCGTCGGCCGATTTCGCGGCGCGCAAGCGCTCGATCCAGGCCGGGCGCGAGATCGCGCTGGCGATGCTCAGCGAGCTGAAGCTGCGGATCGCCGCGAAGACGCACTGACGCGATCAAGCGTCGGGCGGCGCGATCCGCACGACGCCGAGCTTCAGGCCCAGCACGCCGAACAGCCGGTTCATCGTCTGCACGCTGCCTTCGCTGCGGCCTTGCTCGATGTCCTGCACCGTCCGGTAGTGCACGCCCGACAGCTTGGCGAGCTCGGCGCTGGTCAATCGCAGGGTCTTCTTCAGGTGGCGCAGCGCCTCCTGCGTCGACCATTCCGGGTGGGCCAGCACCTCGTCGATGGCCTGCTTGCGCAACATGAGCTGCTCGGAGAGGCTGAGGCTGCCGTAGCGCTTGTCCACGTCGTCGGCGCTCAGGTCAGCGCGGCGAGTTGGCGGGCCTGGGATTCCAGGCCGGCTCGCAAATGGGCATGGACCTCGGGCGACAGGCCGGACCCAGCCGCGTCGCCGGCGATCTTGTCGAGCACCGGCGCCATGGCCTTCAGTCCGGCCAGCAGCGGCTCGCGCCGCACGGGCGTGTGGGTCTCGCCAGGCTGCGGCAGGCTGTCGGCGCAGACCTTGTCCAGCACGCGCGACCAATCCGGTTGTCCGCCGTCGTTGCCTTCCCATCGAATGCGGCGCGCGATGCCGTCCGGGTGCAGGTACATCGGGGCAAAGTCGTAGAGCGGCGTCAGCGCCACGTGGCCGTCGAAGTCGCGCTGCACCGCGGTGTTGCGGGCGTGGTTGTCCTTGTTGCCGAGCGCGAGGTTCGCCACGTCGCGGCGCAGGTATTCGAGCACCTCGGTCTGCGGATCGCTGCAGCGTCGCACCAGCTGACGGCAGACCTCGTCATGCGAGGGCACCTCGCCGAAGCCTGGTTTGCCGGTCAGCGTGGCGATGCTTTCCTGGGCCAGGCGCAACACGCCGCCGGGCATGGGCCGGCGGTCGAAGCGGGGGATGAAGAGCGCGCGGTCCCGCAGCGTCAGCGGCGCATGGACCCGCAGCCCGAGCCGCCGTGCCAGTTCCATGTAGGGCGCTTCATGACGCAGGATCGCGGCGAGCGCGGGATCGGTGCCGCGGCCGAACTTGACGATGAAGTGTTCGCGGGCCCGGGCGTCGGGCAACGTGTGGTCCAGGTACAGCAGCCCGTCGTCGGCCCGTGTCAGCAGAAGCTTGGGCCATTCGCCCTGCACGCCGGAGGAGCCGGCCACGAACAAGCCGTGGGAGGCGAGATGTTCGCTGAAGGCCTCGCCACGCCGGGCGACCTCGGCGTCGGTGAAGCCTTGCGCGACGCGGTCTCGTTCGGCCAGCCACATGGCGGCTTCCTTGATGCGAAGGTTGCCGATCGGATTGCCGGCGCCGGCCAACAGCAATCGCCAATCGGCTGCATCCGCCATCGTGGTCGGCAGGCTCAGCTGCCGCAGCAACTCTTCGCGGCCGAAGCCCTGCGGCAGCATGTCGATCACAAACACCGGCCAGTGTTTCAACTGCAGCGGTTCCAGGCTGACAGGGTGGTTGCACGAGAACGCATGGGCGTCGATGGCACCGGTGTGCTCGACGGCCCAGGCGACCGCATAGCCGGTGTAGCTGGCTGCGCGCCAGCCCGCTTGCGCGCTGCCGAACAGGCTGACGACCCCAGCGTCATGCCAGGTGCCGTCGGCAAACAATTGAATGGTGCACTCGCCGTTCATTTACACAGAATTCTATCTATCTCATCGGCCAATTGATGCATTTTATGGATAGTTTTCTGTGTAAAAAGAATCGAAGCCACAAAACAAAACGGCCCGGTGTTGCCACCGGGCCGGAAGGTACCTGGAATCAGAATTCGCGCGGTACCGAGGAGACAACCTTTCAGGGAGACCGCAGGCAGGGCCCGCGGTCATTCTCAGATGAAGGGTCGCGCAATAAGTTCAAGTCGATTTCAGCTCTTCTTCGTGTCGACTTGTTGCCCGCTCAGGCGGCGGTGCGCTTGGCCTTCGGGCTCGACGCGGCCTTCACGGCGCTGGCGCTGATGGCTTCGATGTTGGCTTCGGCCACCTTGGCAGCCTGGCCGGCGGCCTTCTGCAGGCTTTCGTAGGCGTTGCTGGTGGTCGCGACGGCCGACTTGAACAGCGCGACGACGTTCTCGGTGCCGGCCGGTGCGTTCTTCACCGCGGTGTCGACCACCGACATGAATTTCTGCTGGGCTTCGGCGGCTTGCGCTTCGGCGACCTTGCCGATGTCGGCATTGGTGCTGGCAGCGATGTCGTACAGGTAGCGGCCGTAGGCGGCAGCCTTCTCGGCGGCCGGTTGCAGCAGGCCGGCCTGCAGCGCCAGGAACTCTTGCGCGTCCTTCGCCGACAGCGCGGCCTGGGTGTTGGCAGCGGCTTCGCCGAGGGCGGTCTTCGCGACCTGCAGGTTCAGCTCGACGAGCTTCTCGACGCCTTCGAACGCCTTGCCGGTCAGGCCGAAGAGCGTGTCGATGTTGGTCTTGTGGGCGGCGATCAATTGTTCAGCGGTCAGCATGTGGAATCTCCAGAGGATAGAAAAGGGGACTGCGCCTGACACAGTGACTTTGTTGCACTGCACCATACCGAAAGTATACGAGGCGATCGGCATATTTCAAGCTGTTTTTGCTGCGATGCAGCAATCTAGAGTCGCCGACCCATTTCGACGCCGATCGGCACAATGCGCCGGCAATGCAAGCCTCGATGCAAGCTTTTCACTCCGACCACTTCGTGCTGCCGCTGCCCGACGGGCACCGGTTTCCGATGCAGAAGTACCGGCTGCTGCGCGAAGCGGCCGAGTCGGAACCGGGGCTGCGGCTGCAGGAAGCGCCGGCCGCCACCGACGGCGAACTCGCGCTGGCCCACACGCCGAACTACGTCGACTCGGTGACCGAAGGCCTGCTGAGCGCGGCGGCGCAGCGCGAGATCGGCTTCCCGTGGACGCCGCGCATGGTCGAGCGTTCGCGCCGCTCGGTCGGCGCGACGATCGCCGCGGCCCGTGCCGCGCTGGCCGACGGCGTCGCCGCGAACCTGGCCGGCGGCACCCACCATGCCTATGCCGACAAGGGCGGCGGCTACTGCGTCTTCAACGATGTCGCGGTGGCGGCGCGGCTGATGCAGGCCGAATGGCACCGGCACCACCGCGCGCTGCTGCGCATCGCGGTGATCGACCTCGACGTGCACCAGGGCAACGGCACCGCGGCGATCTTCCGTGACGACCCGACGGTGTTCACGCTGTCGCTGCACGGCGAGCGCAACTTCCCGTTCCGCAAGGAGGCGAGCGACCTCGACGTGGCCTTGCCCGACGGCTGCCGCGATGCCGAGTACCTGGCCGCGCTCGACGTCGCACTCGGCGAACTGTGGCAGCGCCATGCCCACGGTCCGCCGGGCCTGGTCTTCTACCTCGCCGGCGCCGACCCGCACGAGGGCGACCGGCTCGGCCGGCTGAAGCTCACCGCCGCCGGGCTGGCCGAGCGCGACCGCCGCGTCCTCGGCGCCGCCCGCGCGCGCCGCATTCCGGTCGCGATCAGCATGGCCGGCGGCTACGGCCACCAGATCGCCGACACCGTCGCGGTGCAGCTCGCGACGCTTCGCGAAGCGCTGGCCAGCCGCCAGCAATGGAACAATGCAGCGCCATGACGCCGCCCGCCACGCCTTCGACCCCGACCCGGGCCCAGCCCGAACCGCGCAGCGCCTACCGGCACTTCACCAGCCTGTCGACCCGCTGGATGGACAACGACGCCTACGGCCACGTCAACAACGTCGTCTACTACAGCCTGTTCGACACCGCGGTGAACCGCTACCTGATCGAGGCCGGCGCGCTCGACCTCCACGCCGGCGCGGTGATCGGCCTGGTGGTCGAGACCCACTGCAACTACTTCGCGCCGATCGCGTTCCCGCAGATGGTCGACGCCGGGCTGCGGGTCGCGCAGGTCGGCAGCTCCAGCGTGCGCTACGAGATCGGGCTGTTCGCCGCCGGCGAGCCGCTGTGTGCGGCGCGCGGCCATTTCGTGCACGTCTACGTCGACCGCGCGACGCGCCGCCCGGCCGCGTTGCCGGCTGTCCTCACCCAGGCCCTCGAAGGATTGCGTTCGTGACATCCCCCTTGCCGCCCCTGCCGACCCCCGAGCAGACCGCCGCCGTCGACGCGGCCATCACCTCGCGCCGCTCGCTGCGCGCGTTCCTGCCGACGCCGATCCCGCGCGAGACGATCGAAGACATCCTGCGCGTCGCGTCGCGTGCGCCATCGGGCACCAACACGCAGCCGTGGAAGGTCTACGTGCTGACCGGCGAGCCGCTGCAGGCGCTGGCGCGAGACATCACCGCCGTCTACGACGACCCCGCCGAGGCCGCGCAGCACCGCGAGGAATACGCCTACTACCCGGTCGAATGGCGCCCGCCCTACGTCGACCGGCGCCGCAAGGTCGGCTGGGACCTGTACGGGCTGCTCGGCATCGCGAAGGGCGACAAGCCGCGCATGCATGCGCAGCACGGCCGCAACTACGTGTTCTTCGACGCGCCGGTGGGCTTGATGTTCACGATCGACCGCGTGATGCAGCAGGGCAGCTGGCTCGACTACGGCATGTTCCTGCAGAACATCATGGTCGCCGCGCGCGCTCGCGGCCTCGACACCTGCCCGCAGGCGGCGTTCACGCAGTTCCACCGCATCATCCTGCCGCACCTCGGCGCGGCCGACGACGAGATGCTGGTCTGCGGCATGTCGCTCGGTGTCGCCGACCCGGCTGCGGTCGAGAACACGCTGGTGACCGAGCGCGAGCCGGTGGCCGCCTTCACCCGGTTCCTCGGCTGATGTTCGGGCCATTGTGGGGCCTTCCGTTCGCGGGCCTGCTGCTGTCGATCGCGCTGATGCCACTGGCGGTGCCGGGCTTCTGGCACCGGCACCAGGGCAAGGTGGTGGCCGCGTGGGCGCTGGCCTGGCTGCTGCCGCAGGCGGCGGTGTTCGGCGTCGACGCCGCCTGGCACGGCCTGGTGCACGCCGCGGTCGGCGAGTGCATCCCGTTCATCGTGCTGCTGGCCACGCTGTTCATCGTGGCCGGCGGGATCTTCGTGCGCGGCAACCTGCACGGCGGGCCGGGGCTGAACGTGGCACTGATGGCGATCGGCGCGGTGCTCGCCAGCGTGATGGGCACGACCGGCGCATCGATGCTGATGATCCGGCCGCTGATCCGCGCCAACGACCAGCGCCGCCACGTCGCGCACGTCGTGGTGTTCTTCATCTTCATCGTGTCGAACGCGGCCGGTGCGCTGACGCCGCTCGGCGACCCGCCGCTGTTCCTCGGCTTCCTGCAGGGCGTGGCCTTCAGCTGGACGCTGGTGCACCTGCTGCCGCACACGCTGTTCATGGTCGGCTCGCTGCTCGGGATCTTCTGGCTGCTCGACCGCTGGTACTGCGGCCGGGAGGAACCGCGGCGCGTCGACCCGACCCCGGACACCCGCGGTTTCGGTGTCGAGGGCGCGATCAACCTGCCGCTGCTGGCCGGCGTGGCCGGGCTGATCCTGATGAGTGGCGTCTGGCAGGGCGGCGTCGCGTTCACGCTGGCCGGTGCCGAGGTCACCTGGCAAGGCCTCGCGCGCGACCTCGGCCTGCTCGCGATCGCCGCCGTGTCGTGGTTCGCGACGCCGGCGTCGGCGCATGCGCAGAACCAGTTCGGCTTCGGGCCGATCGTCGAGGTCGCGAAGCTGTTCGCCGGCATCTTCCTGACCATCGTCCCGGTCATCGCGATGCTGCGGGCCGGCGTGCACGGGCCGTTCGGTGCGGTCGTCTCGGCCGTCACCGCCCCCGATGGCACGCCGCTGCCGGGGATGTATTTCTGGGCATCGGGCGCGCTGTCGTCGTTTCTGGACAATGCGCCGACCTACCTGGTGTTCTTCAATGCCGCCGGCGGCGATGCGCAGCAGCTGATGACGCAGTACGCGACCACGCTGGTGGCGATCTCCGCCGGCTCGGTGTTCATGGGCGCCAACTCGTACATCGGCAACGCGCCCAACCTGATGGTGAAGGCGGTGGCCGAAAGCCGCGGCATCCGGATGCCCGGTTTCTTCGGCTACATGGGCTGGTCGATGGCCGTGCTGCTGCCGCTGTTCGTGCTGATGACGCTGATCTGGTTCTGACCTTGTTTCCGTTGAAGAGGATCTGACATGAAGCCTGCCGTACTCGTCTCGCGTGCCGTGTTCCCCGATGTCGTCGACCGCCTGCGGGCGCATTTCGACGTCGAGGACAACCCGGCCGACCGTGTCTTCACGAAAGCCGAACTGATCCAGCGCCTGGCCGGCAAGCAGGGCGTGTTCGCCACCGGCAGCGAGCGCTTCGACGCCGAGGTGCTCGACGCCAACCCGCAGCTGAAGGCGGTGTGCAACATGGCGGTCGGCTACAACAACATCGACGTCGATGCCTGCAATGCGCGCGGCGTGCTGTGCACCAACACGCCCGACGTGCTGACCGAGACCACCGCCGACTTCGGCTTCGCGCTGATGATGGCCACCGCGCGCCGCATCGCCGAATCGGAGCACTTCCTGCGCCGCGGCGAATGGAAGAAGTGGTCGTACGAGATGTTCGCCGGCAGCGACGTGCACGGCGCGACGCTCGGCATCCTCGGCATGGGGCGCATCGGCCAGGGCATCGCGAAGCGCGGCGCTCACGGCTTCGGCATGAAGGTGATCTACCACAACCGTTCGCGGCTCGCGCCCGGCATCGAGGCCGAGTGCCGCGCCAGCTACGTGTCGAAGGAAGCGCTGCTGCGCGATGCGGACCACCTGGTGATCGTGGTGCCGTACTCGCCGGCCTCGCACCATGCAATCGGCGCGGCCGAACTGGCGCAGATGAAGCGCAGCGCGACGCTGACCAACATCGCCCGCGGCGGTGTCGTCGACGACGCGGCGCTCGCGCAGGCGCTGGCCGAGCGGCGCATCGCTGCCGCCGGGCTCGACGTGTTCGAAGGCGAGCCGGCACTGAACCCGGCGCTGCTGACGGTACCCAACGTCGTGCTGACGCCGCACATCGCGAGCGCGACCATCGCGACGCGGCGTGCGATGGCCAACCTCGCGGCCGACAACCTGATCGCCGCGCTGGGCTTCGGCCCGCAGGCCGGGCACCCGCCGACGCCGATCAACGCGGCGGCGCTGAAGGGATGAAGGCGCTGCGCGCTGCCGCTGCCGGCCTGCTGATGGGCCTGCTGATGGCGTGCGGCGCGTCGGCGCACGCGGCCGACAGCATCACCGTCGGCTCGAAGCGCTTCACCGAGTCGTACGTGCTCGGCGAGATCGTGCGCCAGACGTATGAGCGCGCCGGCATCGCGGCCACGCACAAGCAGGGGCTGGGCAACACCGGCATCCTCGAACAGGCGCTGTCCAGCGGCGCGGTCGACGTCTACCCCGAGTACACCGGCACCATCGTGCGCGAGCTGCTGAAGCGCGAGGGCAACCCGTCGCTCGACGAGCTGAACGCCTGGCTCGCGCCGCGCGGGCTGAAGGCTGCGGTGCCGCTCGGCTTCAACGACACCTATGCGATCGCGATGCTCGAATCGCAGGCACAGCAGCTCGGCATCGAGCGCATCTCCGACCTGCTGAAGCCGCAGGCGGCGGCGCTGCGGCTGGGGCTGTCGCACGAGTTCCTGGAGCGCGCCGACGGCTGGCCCGCGCTGAAGGCCGCCTACCAACTCGGCTACGAGAAGCCCGCCGGCCTGGACCACGGCCTGGCCTATGACGCGGTCGCGGCGCGCCGCATCGACCTGATCGACATCTACAGCACCGATGCCAAGGTGGGCCGCTACAAGCTGCGGGTGCTGAAGGACGACCTGAACTTCTTCCCGAAATACGACGCGGTGCTGCTGATGCGGGCCGCACTCGACCCGGCGCCCCTGCAATCGCTGGCCGGCCGCATCGATGAGGCGGCGATGATCTCGCTGAACGCGCAGGTCGAACTGGACGGCAAGAGCTTCGCCGAGGTCGCGCGGCAGTTCCTGTCGGGCAGCGCGGTGGCGGCCTCGAAGCCGCTCACCTTCGCACAGCGGCTGTTCGGCCCCGATTTCGCGCGCCTCACCGGGCAGCACCTGCTGCTGGTGTTCGGCTCGCTCGCGGTCGCGGTGCTGGTCGGCGTGCCGCTCGGCGTCGCGGCCTGGCGCTGGCCGCGCAGCGCCGGCCTGGTGATGGGCGTGGTGTCGGTGCTGCAGACGGTGCCGTCGCTCGCGCTGCTGGCCTTCCTGATCGCGGTCGTCGGCAGCATCGGGCTGCTGCCGGCGCTGATCGCGCTGTTCCTCTACGCCTTGCTGCCGATCGTGCGCAACACGCATGCCGGGCTGCAGGGCGTGTCAGCCGGGCTGGCGCAGGCTGCACTGTCGCTCGGCCTGACGCCGCGGCAGGTGCTGCGCCACGTGCAACTGCCGCTGGCGGCGCCGACGCTGCTGGCGGGCATCAAGACCGCGGCGGTGATCAACGTCGGCACCGCGACGGTGGCGGCCTTCATCGGCGCCGGCGGCTATGGCGAGCGCATCGTCGCCGGCCTGGCGGTCAACGACACCGCGGCGATGCTGGCCGGCGCGCTGCCGGCGGCGGTGCTCGCGCTGCTGGTGCAATACGGCTTCGACGCGATCGAAAAGCGCCTGCTGCCTGCCCCACTGCGCTCCTCGGCATAGCCGCTGCTGCGAGAATGCGGGAATGCTCCTCGACTGGATATCGCTCGCACTCCTCGTTCTTGTCCTGCTGTTGTTGCTCTGGCTCGCGCTGCGGCGGCCCGATCAAGGCAGCGATCACTTCGAACGGCTCGAGCGCGGCCTGCGCGACGACGTGGCCCGCAGCGCACAGGGCACGCGGCAGGAACTGGGGCAGACGCTCGCGAGCTTCCAGCAGACGCTGCTCGCGCAACAGGGCGACGTCGCGCGCACGCAGAACGAGCAGATCGACAGCTTTCGCACCCAGCTGGCTGCCACGCAGCAGGCGCAAGAGGCCACGCTGGCGCGGCTGGCCGAGCAGCAGGCCAATGCGCTGAAGCGCTTCGCCGACGCGCTGGGCGACCAGCTGCGCTCGCTGTCGCAGTCCAACGACCAGCGCCTGACCGAGATGCGCGGCGCGGTCGAGCAGAAGCTGTCGGCGATCCAGGCCGACAACGAGAAGAAGCTCGAGCAGATGCGCGCCACCGTCGACGAGAAGCTGCATGCCACGCTCGAGCAGCGGCTGGGCGAAAGCTTCAAGCTGGTCGCCGACCGGCTCGACCAGGTGCACAAGGGCCTCGGCGAGATGCAGAACCTGGCGCGCGATGTCGGCTCGCTGAACCGCGTGCTGACCAACGTCAAGACGCGCGGCATCTTCGGCGAGGTGCAGCTGGCCGGCCTGCTGGAGCAGGTGTTCACGCCGGAGCAGTACGCCGTCAACGTCGAGACGGTGCCGGGCAGCGGTGCGCGGGTCGAGTTCGCGATCCGGCTGCCGGGGCAGCGGGTCGACGGCGTGCCGCTGTGGTTGCCGGTCGACGCGAAGTTCCCGCGCGAAGACTACGAACGCTTGCTGGACGCGCAGGACCGCGCCGACCCGGGGGCGGTCGAGGTGGCCGCGAAGGCCATCGAGACGCGGCTGCGGCTGGAGGCCCGGTCCATCCACGACAAGTACGTCTCGCCGCCGCACACCACCGATTTCGCGATCCTGTTCGTGCCGACCGAAGGCCTGTATGCCGAGGCGCTGCGCCGGCCCGGGCTGGTCGAATCGCTGCAGCGCGAGCACCACGTGATGCTGGCCGGGCCGACCACGCTGCTGGCCACGCTGAACAGCCTGCAGATGGGCTTCCGCACGCTGGCGCTGGAGAAGCGCTCGGTCGAGGTGTGGGAGGTGCTGGGCGCGGTGAAGACCGAGTTCGCGAAGTTCGGCGACGTGCTCGCGAAGACCAAGAAGAAGCTCGACGAGGCCAGCAACACGATCGACCAGGCGCAGACGCGGGCCAACGTGATGGCGCGCAAGCTGAAGTCGGTCGAGGCGGTCACCGAGGCGCATGCGCAGGCCTTGCTGCCGCTGGCGCTGCCGCGCGACGACGATGCCATCGTCCCCGACCTTCCCGAGAGCGATGCCTGAGGTCGCCGACACCGCACCATGGCCCAGTTCTCCCGCCCGCTGCTCGCACTGATCCTCGGCCAGATCAGCCTGCATTCGTGCATGGCGGGCGTGCGGATGGCGGCGCCGCTGCAGGCGCTGAAGCAGGGGCAGGCGGAGTGGACGGTCGGGCTGCTGATGGCGCTGTTCGCTGCGGCGCCGGTGCTGCTGTCGCTGCCGGCCGGGCGGCTCGCGGATCGTCGGGGCTACCACGTGCCGATGCGGCTGGGGGTCGCGCTGTCGCTCGCGGGCGGCACCATCGCCGCGCTCAGCAGCCACTACATCGCGATGTGCCTGGCGGCCATCCTGACCGGCGCCGGCTCGAACTTCGGCCTGATCACGATCCAGCGCACCGCCGGCCGCATGGCCACCGATGCGACCGAACGCATCCGCGTCTTCAGCTGGCTGGGGCTGGCGCCGGCCTTGTCGAACGTGGTCGGCCCGGTGACCGCCGGGCTGCTGATCGACCAGATGGGCTTCCGGTTCGCGTTCGCGGTGCTGATGCTGATGCCGCTGGCGGCGCTGGTGTCGGCCCGCTACGTGCCGGCCGAGGCCGACGTGCCGCGTGCCTCCACCGCGGCGGCGCGCCAGAGTTCGTGGGACCTGCTGCGCTCACCGGCCTTGCGCCGGCTGCTGCTGGTGAACTGGCTGCTGTCGGCCAGCTGGGACGTGCATTCCTTCGTCGTGCCGATCCTCGGGCACGAGCGCGGCATGAGCGCTGGCGCGATCGGGCTGGTGCTCGGGCTGTTCGCGATGTCGGTGGTGGGGGTGCGGCTGCTGATCCCGATCCTCGCGCACCGCCTGAGCGAATCGCAGGTGCTGACCGGCGCGATGCTGTGGGTCGCTGTGATCTTCGGCGTCTACCCGTTCGTGCACTCGGCCTGGCTGATGGCCTGCTGCGCGTCGCTGCTGGGGCTGGCGCTCGGGGCGGTGCAGCCGATGGTGATGTCGACGCTGCACCACATCACGCCGCACGAACGCCACGGCGAGGCGATCGCGTTCCGGTCGATGGCGCTGAATGGGTCCAGCACGCTGATGCCGCTGCTGTTCGGCGCCTTCGGGGCGGCGCTGGGGGCCGCGTCGCTGTTCTGGATGATGGGCCTGGCGGTCGGCGCCGGAAGCTGGCAGGCCCGCCAGATCCGGTGAATGACAACCCCTCGGTCGTCGAGTACGCCGACCGATCCCGCAGGGGGATGCGGGCCGGCTTGGGCCGGCCCGGCGCTCGGCCCGCTTCTTCGATCTAGAACTTGATCCCGGCGGGGTTGCTGCCGCTGCTGCCGCTGTCGTTCGACGACTGCTGCGGCTGCGCTGCGGGCGCATTGCCGTTCTGCGGCGTGTTCGCCTTCACCGCCTGCTTCGGCTCGGTCAGCGGCGTGGCGCTGCCCTGCGTGTAGTTGGCCGGCAGCTTCGATTCCTTCGGGTACGCCGCGGCATCGAGGTAGCTCGACCAGTCCTCGCGCTGGAAGCCGCGCAGCACCTGCGCGCCGATGGTCGCGGCCGGCAGGTCGCGGCCGCCGGTGATGCGTTGCAGCGCGTCGCCGTCTTCCTTGGTCGAGATCGACTTCTCGGCGAACGGGATGCCGCGCTGGCGCAGCAGCTGGCGGGCCATGTCGCACGGCGGGCAGTCCTTGGTGCCGTACAGCGTCACCGGGTAGCGCTGTGCGATCTGGCGCAGCTCGTACGGCAGCGCGACGTCGTCCGACACGCCACCGCTGCTGTTGACCGACTGCACCTTGTTCTCGGGGCTGACCGCCGGCCGGTCGGTGTAGGTGATCTTGCCGTCGGGGCCGACCACCTTGTACAGCGCGTGCGCGGGCAGCGCGGTGAACAGCGTGGCCAGCAGCGCCGGTGCGGCCAGGGTGAAGGTGCGGGCGAATTGACGGTGAACGGATCGAGTCATGGGGGGGCTCCAACAACGCTGAATGTGTTTGCGTCCGAATTTACTTCATCGGGGCCGGCTCGCCTAAGCCATGCCTTGGTGCCGCAGCAACGCATCGATGCTCGGCTCGCGGCCGCGGAAGGCCTTGAAGCTCTCCATCGCCGGGCGGCTGCCGCCCGCCTCGAGGATGGCCTGGCGGTAGCGCCGCCCCGTGGCGATGTCGAGCGCGCCGGCCTCTTCGAAGGCGCTCCAGGCGTCGGCGCTCAGCACCTCGGCCCACTTGTAGCTGTAGTAGCCGGCCGCGTAACCGCCGGAAAAAATATGTGAGAAGCCGTGCTGGAAGCGATTGAAGCGCGGCGGCACCAGCACCGCCACCTCGGCGCGCACCTCGTCGAGCAGCTTCTGGATGTCGGCTTGCGAGCCCGGCTCGGCATGCAGGCGCATGTCGAACAGCGAGAGCTCGATCTGGCGCAGCGTCTGCAGCCCGCTCTGGAAATTCTTCGCGGCGAGCATCTTGTCGAACAGCGTGCGCGGCAGCGGTTCGCCGGTGTCGACGTGGGCGGTCAGCCGCTTCAGCACGTCCCACTCCCAGCAGAAGTTTTCCATGAACTGACTCGGCAGCTCGACCGCGTCCCATTCGACGCCGGAGATGCCGGCCACGCCGACGTCGTTCACCTGCGTCAGCATGTGGTGCAGGCCGTGGCCGAACTCGTGGAACAGCGTCGTCACGTCGTCGTGCGTCAGCAGCGCCGGGCGGCGCTTGCCGTCGACCTCGACCGGCGACGCGAAGTTGCACACCAGGTGCGCGACCGGCGTCTGCGTGCGACCGTCGGGACGCGCCCAGCGGCCGCAGACGTCGTCCATCCACGCGCCGGGCCGCTTGCCGGGGCGCGCATACGGGTCGAGGTAGAACTGCCCGACCAGCTCGCCCTGGCGCTCGATGCGGAAGAAGCGCACGCCCGGGTGCCAGACCGGCGCGCTGTCGGCGCGGATGCTGACCTCGAACAGCGTCTCGATGATGCGGAACAGCCCGTCGAGCACCTTGGTCTCGGTGAAGTACGGCTTCACCTCCTGGTCGCTGAACGCGTAGCGGCTTTCCTTCAGCTTCTCGCTGGCGTACGGGAAGTCCCAGGCCTGCAGCTCGCCGAGCCCGAGTTCGCTGCGGGCGAAGGCGCGCAGCTCGGCCAGGTCGCGCTCGGCGTACGGGCGGGCGCGCTGCGCCAGGTCGCGCAGGAAGCCGGTGACCTGCTGCGGCGAATCGGCCATCTTCGGCACCAGCGACACCTCGGCGAAGCTCGCATAGCCGAGCAGCCTGGCTTCTTCCTGGCGCAGGTCGAGCAGCTCCCGCATCACCGCGCTGTTGTCGAGCGCCGCCGGGCCGGCCTCGCTCGCGCGGGTCACGTAGGCCACGTACAGCTTCTCGCGCAGCGCGCGGTTGCTGCCGTACTGCATCACCGGGAAGTAGCTCGGGAAGTGCAGCGTGATCTTGTGGCCCGGCTTGCCGTCGGCCTCGGCGGCGGCGCGCGCCGCGGCGACCACGTCGGCCGGCACGCCGGCAAGCTCGGCCTCGTCAACGTACAGCGCGAAGCCGTCGGTCGCATCGAGCACGTGCTCGGAATAGGTCTGCGACAGCGCGGCCAGCCGGTCCTGGATCTGCGCGTAGCGGTCGCGGTCGGCGCCCTTCAGCTCGGCCCCCGACAGCACGAAATCGCGCATCGCGTTCGACAGCGCCTGGCGGCGCGGCGCGCTGAGCGCGGCGGCGGCCGGGCTGTTGGCGATCTGCTTGTACTTCGCGTAGAGCCGCTCATCGGCACCGAGCCGGGTGTGGAATTCGGTGACGGCCGGCAGCTGCTCGTTGTACGCCGCGCGCAGCTCCGGCGTGTCGGCCACCGCGGTCAGGTGGTGCACCGCGCCCCAGGCACGGCCGAGGCGTTCGGTCGCGACGTCGAGCACCGCCGACATCGCGTCGTAGTCGGCCGGCACCGCGTCGCTCGTCACCTTGTCGAGCGCTTCCTCGGCCTCGGTCAGCAACTGCGCCATCGCCGGCGCGACATGCGCGGCGCGGATCGCCGAGAAGTCGAGCAGTGCATCGGGAACCAGCAGTGGATTGATCTCGTTCATTGTTTTCATCTCCCTTGTGAAGTGACCGAAGTGCCGCCACCGGGTGGCGCGTCAACCCTGCGCGAATCGCTCCGCGGCCTCCAGGGTGTTGACCAGGAGCATCGCACGGGTCATGGGTCCGACGCCACCCGGCACCGGCGTGATCCAGCCGGCGACCTTCGAGACGCCGTCGAAGTCCACGTCGCCGGCGAGTTTGCCGTCGTCCTTGCGGTTCATGCCCACGTCGATGACCACCGCGCCCGGTTTGACCATGTCGGCGGTGAGCACATTGCGCTTGCCGACCGCCGCGACGACGACATCGGCCTGGCGCGTGAAGAGGCCGATGTCGGGCGTCCCGCTGTGGCAGATGGTGACGGTGGCGTTGGCCTGCAAGAGCAGCTGGGCCATCGGCTTGCCGACGGTGTTGCTGCGGCCGATCACGACGGCGTTGCTGCCGCGCAGCGCGATGCCGGTGGTGGCGATCAGCTTCATGCAGCCGTAGGGCGTGCACGGCAGGAAGCCGGGGCGGCCGACCATCAGCGCGCCGGCGCTCTGCACATGGAAGCCGTCGACGTCCTTCAGCGGCGAGATCGCCTCGATGACCTTCTGCGGGTCGATGTGCTTCGGCAGCGGCATCTGGACCAGGATGCCGTGGATGGTCGGGTCGGCGTTCAGCGCGGCGATGCGCGCCAGCAGCTCGGCCTCGGGCAGCGCTGCGTCGTACTTCTCGAGCACCGAGCGCACGCCGCTGGTTTCGCAATCGTTGACCTTGTGCTTCACGTAGACCTGCGAGGCCGGGTCGTCGCCGACCAGGATCACCGCCAGGCCGGGCCGGTGGCCGCGGGCGGTGAGGGCGGCCGCGCGTTGCGCGACCTCGGCGCGAACCTGCTTGGCGAGGGCGTTGCCGTCGATCAGTTGAGCGGTCATGGGGCGGGGCTCCAGAAACGAAAAAGGCCGCTTCGGTAGCGGCCTTCGGATGGGGGTGGGTGTCAGGCCTTGGCTTGGGCGCCGAGGGCGATCTTCAGCAGGTCGGCGACGGTGTTCGCGTTCAGCTTCTCCATGATGTTGGCGCGGTGCGCCTCGACCGTCTTGATGCTGATGCCCAGGTCGTCGGCGATCTGCTTGTTGAGCCGGCCGGCGACGATGCGCTCGAGCACCTGCGCCTCGCGGGTGGTCAGGCGCGACAGCAGCGCGTCGCGGCTGGCGGCTTCCTGGTGGTGCGAGAACGCGCTGCGCGCCTGGTCGAGCATGCGCTCGACGAGGCCGAGCAGTTCTTCTTCCTTGAAGGGCTTTTCGATGAAGTCCATCGCGCCCTTCTTCATCGTCGTGACCGCCATCGGCACGTCGCCATGGCCGGTGATGAAGACGACCGGCAGCGGCGACTTGCGCTCCAGCAACCGGTCTTGCAGTTCAAGCCCGCTCATGCCGTCCATGCGGATGTCGGCGATCAGGCAGGCGACCTCGCGCGGGTCGAAGCGGGACAGAAACGATTCGGAGGAATCGAAGCACTTGACGCGGTAGTCCTTGCCTTCGAGCAGCCATTGCAGCGAGTCGCGCACGGCTTCGTCGTCGTCGACCACATAGACCGTGCCCTTTTTCGGAATCAAGCTCATCGATGCAGTCTCATGGCAGCGCCGGCTCCAGGCCGGCAGATTTGGCGGTTTCCACAGGCAGCGTGAAGCTGAAGCGGCACCCGACGGCGAGGTCGCCATTGTAGAGGTTCTGTGCACGGATACGGCCGCGGTGGCTCTCGATGATCGAGCGGCACAGGGACAACCCGATGCCCAGGCCTTCGGCCTTGGTCGAGAAGAAGGCTTCGTACAGCCGCGCGATCACTTCCTCCTTCAGCCCGGGGCCGCTGTCGGTCACGCTGAACTCGATCACGCCGCCTTCTTCCGGCGTGTGCTTGGGCACCACGCGCATCTCGATGTTGCGGCGCGCCTGCGGCAGCTGCGCCATGTCGATCGCCTCGGCCGCGTTCTTCAGCAGGTTCAGCACCACCTGCTCGATCAGGATCGGGTCGACCATCAGCGTCGGCAGGCGCTGCGCGACGTAGACGTGCACCGCCACGTTGCGCCTGCGCAGTTCGATGTTGGCCAGCTCCACCGCATCCTCGACGATGCTCTGCGCCTGGGCCGGCTGGCGCTGCGGCTCGCTGCGCTTCACGAACGCACGGATGCGCCGGATGATCTGCCCGGCGCGCTCGGCCTGGCGCGCGGTCTTCTCGAGCGCGGCGATCAGGTCGTCCTTCTGGATCGCATCGCCCTTCACGCGCGAGACCATGCCGTTGCAGTAGTTCGTGATCGCGGTCAGCGGCTGGTTCAGCTCGTGCGCGACCGACGAGGCCATCTCGCCCATCGTCACCAGCCGGCTCGTCACCTGCGCCTTCTCGGCCTGCTGCGCGGCCTGCGTCTCGGCGTTGCGGCGGCCGGTGATGTCGGTGGCGATCAGCATCTGCGCGAGCCGGCCGTCGGTCCACTGCAGGTAGCGCGCGCGCACGTCGAACCACTTCTGCAGCGGCTCGATGTAGACCTCGCGCGCATCCGAGCCGACCTCGGTCAGTTCCTGCGTCGGCAGGCCGCCGAAGCTGTCGACGGAATCGCCGTCGTCGCCGAAGGCCGACAGCCCGCCGATCACCGGCAGGCCCGGGTCGCCGCCGGCCAGCAGCGCATGGCCGCGCGCATCGGCGCCGAACCACAGCCGGTACGAGCGGTTCGCGAACAGCAGCTCGCCCTGCTGCACCGACAGCACCGACACCGCGGCGTCCAGCCCTTCGAGCACGGTGGTGAAGCGCTCGTGCGAAGCCGACAGCTGGTCGCGCACCCGCTTGGCCTCGGTGATGTTGGTCATCGAGGTCATCCAGCCGGTCTGCAGCCCCTTCGGGTCGATCAGCGGCGAGACGTACATGCGCGCGTCGAACTGCGATTCGTCCTTGCGCATCACCTTCACCTCGATGCCGCCGGCCGGGCTGCGGCCCTGCAGCTCCTGCTGCAGCAGCCGGGTGTTCTCGTCGATGCGCTCGGGCGGCCAGTGCGGGAAGGGCGGCACGCGGCCGATCAGCTCGGCCTCGCTGAAGCCGGTCATCGCGCAGAAGGCCGGGTTCACGTAGGTGATGCGGCCTTCCATGTCCATCGCGCGCATGCCGGTCAGCATCGAGTTTTCCATCGCGCGCCGGAAGTTGGTCTCCGACACCAGCGTGCTCTGGATCTGCAGCCGCCGGCGCATGTGGCGCCAGGTGCCGAGCAGCATCCACACCGTCAGCACCGACAGCGCGGCGACCATCCAGAACAGCGTGTTGCTGATCAGCCCGATCGAGGTGCGGTAGCCCTGGCCGCGCAGCACCAGGCCGTTGCCGGCCGGCGCGAGCGGCACGTCGTGCACGATGGTGGTGGCCGAGCGGCGGTTCTGCTGGCCGGGCATCGGCGTCACGGTGCTCGCGAGGATGCGGTCCTGGCCGTCGACCAGCGTCACCGAATGCCGCGTCGACACCTCGGCCGGGATGAAGTAGCGCATCAGCGATTCGATCGAGTACTCGGCGATCAGCGTGCCGGAGAACGCGCTGCGGTCGAGCAGCGGCACCTGCACCTGGAACACCGCGGCGCCGTACAAATCGGTGAACGGCCGCGAATACACCGGCTGGCGCAGGTCGCGCGCCGCGGTGAAGGCCGCCTCGGGCGCGGTCTTCGCGCCTTCCTTGGGCACCGAGGTGCTGCTCTCCTCGCCGCCGAAGCCGCTTTCCGGGTGGAAACCGGTGGCCGCGTAGCCGGCGCGCCGGCTGCGGTTCGCGCCGACCCAGATCAGGTTCGTGATCTCGGGGCGCTCGCGGGTGAAGCTCGCGGCCTGGCCGAGGAACTCGTCCTGGTCGATGGTGCGGGTCGCGATCTCGCGCGCGATGCGCACCAGTTGCTCCTGGTTCTCGATCAGCCGCAGCCGGATCTGCTGCTGCGCGATCTCGGTGTCGCGCTTGACCGATTCCTGCTCGCGCTCGAATTCCTCGTTGCGCAGGTACCAGAAGGCCAGGATGATCGCCGCCAGGAACAGCAGCACCGACACCAGCGGACCCAGCGTCGCGAAGCGGTCCTGGCGCGCGAGCGACTGGCGCCGCCACCAGAGCCCGAAGATTCTCTGCGCCGCACCGGGGAGAGGGGCACTGCGCGGAGGAGGGGTGTTCAACGGCTGCATGGAGCGATTATCGAGGGCGGGCCCGAGGGAGCCCGTCCGGAGGGACCCGCGCCCCGGGGAATCCCACAATACGAAACGAGGTCGCGCAATTTGGAAAGCTTTTTGAGTTGTGCGACACTGCCGCCGCCCCAAAAAGTTGAACCTTACGGAGACAAGCATGGCTGCAAACCCGGAGTCTTTCCTCGGCGCCTCGGCGAACGATGCCGACTCGCAGGAAACCCGCGAATGGCTGGACGCCCTGTCGGCGGTGATCGGTGCCGAAGGCGGCGAGCGCGCGCACTTCCTGCTCGAACAGCTGATCGACCATGCACGGCAGGCCGGCATCGACGTGCCGTTCTCGGCCAACACCGCCTACGTCAACACCATCCCGGTCGACCAGGAGGAGCATTCCCCCGGCAACGTCGACATCGAGGAGCGCCTGCGCGCCTACATGCGCTGGAACGCGATGGCGATGGTGGTCAAGGCGAACCGCCTGCACCCGGCCGACGGCGGCGACCTGGGCGGCCACATCTCGTCGTTCGCGTCGCTCGCGACGATGTTCGGCACCGGCTTCAACCACTTCTGGCACGCCGAGAGCGAAGGCCATGGCGGCGACCTGCTGTACATCCAGGGGCACTCGTCGCCCGGCGTCTACGCCCGCGCCTACATGGAAGGCCGGCTCTCCGAGGAGCAGCTGCTGAACTTCCGCCAGGAGGTCGACGGCAAGGGCATCTCCAGCTACCCGCATCCGAAGCTGATGCCCGAGTTCTGGCAGTTCCCGACCGTCTCGATGGGCCTGGGCCCGCTGATGGCGATCTACCAGGCGCGTTTCCTGAAGTACCTGCATGCCCGCGGCATCGCGAACACCGAGAACCGCAAGGTGTGGGTGTTCTGCGGCGACGGCGAGATGGACGAACCCGAATCGCTCGGCGCGATCGGCCTGGCGGCGCGCGAGAAGCTCGACAACCTGATCTTCGTCGTCAACTGCAACCTGCAGCGCCTGGACGGACCGGTGCGTGGCAACGGCAAGATCATCCAGGAGCTCGAAGGCGAGTTCCGCGGTGCCGGCTGGAACGTCATCAAGCTGCTGTGGGGCAGCTACTGGGATCCGCTGCTCGCGAAGGACAAGGACGGCATTCTGCGCAAGGTGATGATGGACACCGTCGACGGCGACTACCAGGCCTTCAAGGCGAATGACGGCGCCTTCGTGCGCAAGAACTTCTTCGGCCGCCATCCGAAGATGCTGGAGATGGTCGCGAAGATGAGCGACGAGGAAGTCTGGCGCCTGCAGCGCGGCGGCCACGACCCGCACAAGGTCTACGCCGCGTACGACCGCGCGACCAAGCACAAGGGCCAGCCGACGGTGATGCTGATCAAGACCGTCAAGGGCTACGGCATGGGCAAGATCGGCGAAGGCAAGAACACCGCCCACCAGACCAAGAAGCTGGTCGACGAGGATGTGCGCGCCTTCCGCGACCGCTTCAACATCCCGATCCCGGACGACAAGCTCGCCGAGATCCCGTTCTACAAGCCGGCCGACGACACGCCGGAGATGCAGTACCTGCACGCCCGCCGCAAGGCGCTGGGCGGCTACCTGCCGCACCGCCGCACCAAGGCCGACGAGCAACTGAAGGTGCCCGAGCTGGAGACCTTCAAGGCGGTGCTCGAGCCGACCGCCGAAGGCCGCGAGATCTCGACCACGCAGGCCTACGTGCGCTTCCTGACGCAGCTGCTGCGCGACAAGGAACTCGGCCCGCGCGCGGTGCCGATCCTGGTCGACGAGGCGCGCACCTTCGGCATGGAAGGCCTGTTCCGCCAGATCGGCATCTACAACCCCGCGGGGCAGCAGTACACGCCGGTCGACAAGGACCAGGTGATGTACTACCGCGAGGACAAGGCCGGCCAGATCCTGCAGGAAGGCATCAACGAGGCCGGCGGCATGAGCAGCTGGATCGCGGCGGCCACGTCGTACTCGACGAACAACCGCATCATGGTGCCGTTCTACGTCTACTACTCGATGTTCGGTTTCCAGCGCATCGGCGACCTGGCCTGGGCAGCCGGCGACATGCAGGCGCGCGGCTTCCTGCTGGGCGGCACCTCGGGCCGCACGACGCTGAACGGCGAAGGCCTGCAGCACGAAGACGGCCACAGCCACATCCTGGCCGGCACGATCCCGAACTGCATCAGCTACGACCCGACCTTCGCGCACGAAGTGGGCGTGATCCTGCACCATGGCCTGAAGCGCATGGTCGAGCAGCAGGAGAACGTGTACTA
Organism: Rhizobacter sp. Root1238; assembly: GCF_001425825.1. GTDB lineage: Bacteria > Pseudomonadota > Gammaproteobacteria > Burkholderiales > Burkholderiaceae_C > Rhizobacter. The sequence continues at coordinate 4,950 of NZ_LMDM01000032.1, read as the reverse complement.
CTACCTGACGCTGCTGAACGAGAACTACCCGATGCCGGGCCTGAAGGCCGGCACCGAAGAGCAGATCATCAAGGGCATGTACCTGCTGGAAGAGGGCGCGAAGAAGACGCCGCGCGTGAACCTGCTCGGCTCGGGCACGATCCTGCGCGAATCGATCGCCGCGAAGGAGCTGCTCGCGAAGGACTGGGGCGTCTCGGCCAACATCTGGAGCTGCCCGAGCTTCAACGAGCTGGCGCGCGACGGCCAGGACTGCGAACGCTGGAACCTGTTGCACCCGACCGAGAAGCCGCGCGTGCCGTTCGTCGCGCAGCAGCTCGACAAGTACGCCGGCCCGGTGATCGCATCGACCGACTACATGAAGAACTACGCCGACCAGATCCGCGCGTTCATCCCGAAGGGCCGCAGCTACAAGGTGCTGGGCACCGACGGTTTCGGCCGCAGCGACTTCCGCAGCAAGCTGCGCGAGCACTTCGAGGTGAACCGGCACTACGTCGTGGTCGCGGCGCTGAAGGCGCTGGCCGACGAGGGCACGTTGCCGGCCGAGAAGGTCGCCGAGGCCATCAAGAAGTACGGCATCAACGCTGACAAGATCAACCCGCTGTACGCCTGAACGGGTACGACACAAGAACACGCCGGAGACCCAGCATGGCATTGGTGGAAGTGAAAGTCCCCGACATCGGCGACTTCAAGGATGTCGAGATCATCGAGTTGCTCGTGAAGCCGGGCGACACCGTGAAGGCCGAGCAGTCGCTCGTCACGGTGGAGAGCGACAAGGCCTCGATGGAGATCCCGTCGTCGCATGCCGGCGTCGTGAAGGAGCTGAAGGTCAAGCTCGGCGACAAGATCAACGAGGGGACGCTGCTGCTGGTGATCGAGGCGGCGGGTGCAGCATCTCCCGTTCGGGCTGAGCCTGTCGAAGCCCCTCGTGCCGCAGCATCGGCTCCCATCGCAGCAAGCACTTCGACAAGCTCAGCGCGAACGGAATCCAGCGCCACGGCCAGCTCTGGTGCAGTGGTCGACGTGGTGATCCCCGACATCGGCGACTTCGACGAGGTCGCGGTGATCGAGGTGTTCATCAAGCCGGGCGACACGATCAAGGCCGAGCAGTCGCTGATCACCGTCGAGAGCGACAAGGCCTCGATGGAGATCCCGTCGTCGCACGCCGGCGTCGTGAAGGACCTGAAGGTGAAGGTCGGCGACAAGGTGAAGAAGGGCTCGCTGATCGCGACGGTGCAGGCCGCTGCCGGTGCCGCAGCGGCCCCCGTTCGGGCTGAGCCTGTCGAAGCCCCTGCGCAAGCCGCGAGCACCCCTTCGACAAGCTCAGGGCGAACGGAAGGCGGTGCAGCGCGAGCAGAAGGCGGTGCAGGGCGAGCGGAGGGTGTGACGCTCCCCGCCCACGAACCCTCCGTCCTCCAGACCAACCTGCCGCACGCCTCCCCCAGCATCCGCAAGTTCGCCCGCGAACTCGGCGTGCCGCTGGACGAAGTGAAGGGCAGCGGTCCGAAGGGCCGCATCACGCAGGACGACGTGCAGGCCTTCGTGAAGACCGTGCTGTCCGGCGCCCAGCAGACCAAGGCGCAGGCCGCCAAGGCCCCGGCCGGCGGCGCGGCATCGGGCGGTGCCGGCTTCCCCGGCCTGCTGCCGTGGCCGCAGGTCGACTTCACCAAGTTCGGCCCGGTCGAGCGTCGCGACCTGTCGCGCATCAAGAAGATCAGCGGCGCCAACCTGCACCGCAACTGGGTGATGATCCCGCACGTCACCAACCATGACGATGCCGACATCACCGACCTCGAAGCGTTCCGCGTGCAGCTGAACAAGGAGAACGAGAAGTCGGGCGTCAAGGTCACGATGCTCGCGTTCCTGATCAAGGCCTGCGTCGCGGCGCTGAAGAAGTTCCCCGAGTTCAACGCGTCGCTCGACGGCGAGCAACTGGTGCTGAAGCAGTACGTGCACATCGGCTTCGCGGCCGACACGCCTAACGGCCTGATGGTTCCGGTGATCCGCGATGCCGACAAGAAGGGCATCCTGCAGATCAGCAAGGAGATGAGCGAGCTTGCCGGCAAGGCGCGCGAAGGCAAGCTGGGCCCGGCCGAGATGACCGGCGGCTGCTTCTCGATCAGCTCGCTGGGCGGCATCGGCGGCACCTACTTCACGCCGATCATCAACGCGCCCGAGGTGGCGATCCTCGGCGTGTGCAAGTCGGCGACGCGTCCGGTGTGGGACGGCAAGGCCTTCCAGCCGCGCCTGATGCTGCCGCTGAGCCTGAGTTGGGACCACCGGGTGATCGACGGCGCCTCGGCGGCGCGCTTCAACACCTACCTCGCGCAGATCCTGGGCGACTTCCGCCGCATCCTGCTCTGAGCGGATCCGCACCATGACGACCGTGGTGGTGGTCCGCAAGGGAATGCAGCTGGCGCTCGCGTCCGACAGCCTCGTGACCTTCGGGGACACGCGGCTGGCGCACGGCTATGAAGAGAACGAGAAGCTGTTCCGCGTCGGCGATTCGTGGATCGGCATGGCCGGCACCACCGCGCACTTCCCGGTGCTGCGGCGGGTGCTGAACAGCCTGCCGCCCGACGAACTGAAGCTGCGTTCGCGCGACGAGGTGTTCGACACCTTCCTGAAGGTGCACCCGAAGCTGAAGGAGACCTTCTTCCTGAACCCGAAGGAAGAAGACGCCGACCCGTACGAGAGCTCGCAGTTCACCGCGCTGATCGCCAACGCGACCGGCATCTACGGCGTGTACTCGTACCGCGAGGTGTTCGAGTTCGACCGCTTCTGGGCGATCGGCTCGGGCCGCGCGTTCGCGCTCGGCGCGATGTACGGCGCCTACGGCGGCAAGTTGACGGCGCGCGAGATCGCCGAGCTGGGCGTTCGCGCCGGCTGCGAATTCGACAAGAACTCGGCCGGGCCGATCAAGGCCCACACGATCAAACTGAAGGCGAAAGACTGAGCATGGCACTGATCGACATCAAGGTCCCGGACATCGGCGACTTCAAGGACGTGGCCATCATCGAGCTGCTGGTCAAGCCCGGCGACACGGTGAAGGCGGAGCAGTCGCTGATCACGGTCGAGAGCGACAAGGCGTCGATGGAGATCCCGTCGTCGCATGCCGGTGTCGTGAAGGACATCAAGGTCAAGGTGGGGGACACCGTGAACCAGGGGACGGTGATGCTGTCGCTGGAGGCCGTGGATGCGGGGTCCGCGGGATCCGTTCGGGCTGAGCCTGTCGAAGCCCAGGCGCAGTCCACGAGCCCTTCGACAAGCTCAGTCCCTTCGACAGGCTCAGGGCAATCGGGCACTTCGACAGGCTCAGTGCGAACGGAGTTTGCCGGCACCGTCGACCTCGAATGCGACATGCTCGTGCTCGGCGCCGGCCCCGGCGGCTACTCGGCTGCGTTCCGCGCCGCCGACCTCGGCCTGAAGACGGTGATGATCGAGCGCTTCGCGACGCTCGGCGGTGTGTGCCTGAACGTCGGCTGCATCCCGTCGAAGGCGCTGCTGCACGTGGCTTCGGTGATGGACGAGGTCAAGCACTTCGACTCGATGGGCATCGGCTTCAATGCTCCGAGCGTCGACCTCGGCAAGCTGCTCAAGCACAAGGAAAAGGTCGTCGGCAAGCTGACCAACGGCCTGACCGCGATGGCCAAGATGCGCAAGGTGACGGTGGTGCAGGGCACGGCCGAGTTCGCCGATCCGCATCACATCACCGTGGCCCTGGCGAAGGGCGGCACGCAGACGATCCGCTTCAAGCGCGCGATCATCGCGGCCGGCTCCGAAGCGGTGAAGCTGCCGTTCCTGCCGAAGGACGATCCGCGCGTCGTCACCTCCACCGGCGCGCTCGAGCTGCGCCAGAACCCGAAGCGCATGCTGATCGTCGGCGGCGGCATCATCGGGCTGGAGATGGGCACGGTGTATTCGTCGCTCGGTGCGCGGCTCGATGTGGTCGAGATGCTCGACGGCCTGATGCAGGGCGCCGACCGCGACCTCGTCAAGGTGTGGCAGAAGATGAACGCGCCGCGCTTCGACAACATCATGTTGAAGACGAAGACGGTGGGCGCCGAGGCGACGAAGGACGGCATCCTGGTGCGCTTCGAAGGCGAGGGCGCGCCGAAGGAGCCGCAGCTGTACGACCTGGTGCTGCAGGCGGTGGGCCGCGTGCCCAACGGCAAGCGCATCGGTGCCGACAAGGCCGGCGTGGTGGTCGGCGAGCGCGGCTTCATCCCGGTCGACATCCAGATGCGGACCAACGTGCCGCACATCTTCGCGATCGGCGACATCGTCGGCCAGCCGATGCTGGCGCACAAGGCGACGCACGAGGGCCATGTGGCGGCCGAGGTCGCGGCCGGCGAGCAGCTGGGCGACGACCACCTCGCGAAGACCACGTTCATTGCGCGCGTGATCCCGAGCGTGGCTTATACCGATCCGGAAGTGGCGTGGGTCGGCGTGACCGAGGACGAAGCCAAGGCCAAGGGGCTGAAGGTGAAGAAGGGCCTGTTCCCGTGGAACGCGTCGGGCCGGGCGATCGCGAACACCCGCGACGAGGGCTTCACGAAGCTGCTGTTCGACGAAGAGACGCACGCCATCGTCGGTGGCGGCATCGTCGGCACGCATGCCGGCGACGTGATCGGCGAGATCGCGCTGGCGATCGAGATGGGGGCCGATGCGGTGGACATCGGCCGCACGATCCATCCGCACCCGACGCTCGGCGAGACGATCGGGTTGGCGGCGGAGGCCTTCGAGGGTGCCTGTACGGATTTGCCGCCGGTGAAACGATAGGCTTCTCCTCTCGCAAAGGCGCGGGTGGGGAGGCTGTGTCGCGCCGTCGGGGGCGGTCCTCGGCCCCTCGGGGGCCGAGGACTTCCCTCCGCTGGCTGGCTTCATGGCCCGTCGCCGAAACTCCCTCCGCTCACTTCGTTCGCTGTGGTCAAACAGTCGGCGACAGTCAGT
>NZ_LMDM01000031.1 GCF_001425825.1 Rhizobacter sp. Root1238 | reverse complement strand
CAATCGTTCAAAACCCGCGGAAACTCGCGCTCGCCGCGGTGCACCGGTGTTCGCAGAGAAGCTGTCGGCTCCAGAAATTGAATTGATCAGCACATCCCTAAGGTGCCGCCCCCGTCTTCCCGATCCGTTTTCAAATCGTTGGCGTCGAAGTCGGCATAACTCTTCAAACTTTTTAGCGAGGCTAGCGTCAGCGCCGCTGCTCGATTGTCTGTTTCCACCCCCGTAACCTGAACGATCAACGCGAGCAAGGCCTTGTCGTCTAGCTTATAGAAGTACTCATTCGCTTTTAGGAGCTCTTGGTATCCCAACCTTATGGCATCTGCCATTGCTCGCCCTGCTGAGTTGGGATTGCGAAATCGCTTGTAGATGTCGGTCGGAGTGCCGTCTGAGGCAACGAACCCGATTTTCTTGAGGAAGGGCGTCACGGTGCCACCGGTGCCGCCTTTGATCTGCAGCACGGTGTTGACGAAATCCGTGGTAACTCGCGGCGGAGTAGCAGCAGATCGAATTTTGTCCAAAACGGTTTTGACGGTCCCCGGGCTGTACATATAGGGAAGATTTGCCACTTTGCTTCCTGTCGAGTTGCAAGTGATACCGATGGTAGCCCAGAGTTGGCCGGCGGTCCGGCTGTGGAACGCTCGCTCTTTGCCGTAGGTTATCCAGCAGTTCCTTGTTGGAGCGGGGACGCTGATGCGTTCGTCAGGCCGCCGAGGTCCAGGTTGCCAAACACCAGTCTCTCCATCGAGGCCTTAAGCGCCCCAACGGGATACCCATCGGCGCTGCCGTATCGACGTGCAACCTCCGCCGTGGTGTGCCCTGTCATGGCGTCCTGGTGGTCCTCAGGAAGCCCGGAAGCCCGAGCGAAGTGCTTGAACGTGTGCCGGAAGCTGTGGAAGGTGAGCTTGGTGGACGTGATGCCAACGCGGTCGAGATAGCGCCCGAACCAAGCGCCCCATGCAGCACTGTGGGTCCGGCGCTTCTGGGCGCGGTCGATGCCAGGGAACAGCCACGGCCCTTCTGAGGACACACGCGCAAGATGGTCGAACAGACCCAGTCGAAGCAACTCGTGATGCACCGGCACTCGCCTGTTGTTCTTCGCTCGGCCTTTCAGATGCTGCCCAAGCTCGGGGCGGTGCCGGAAGTGGAAGACGGGGATGCCTTCCCATGAGTAGAGCCCGTCCAGGCGCAGCGAGAGAATCTCATCGAGGCGAGCCCCGGTGCATAGCGCGATGATGGGCACCCAGAAGGCGACGTCCCCTTCCCGCCGTCCGGACGACTGCCCTGTGTGAAGACCTCGCTGTCGAAGATCAACTGGAGTTGCTCTGCCGTGAAAGCATCGCGAGACTTCTCCCCGCCGTCGACGTTCCGGATGCGCACGTCTTCAATCGGGTTCTGCACGATACCCAGTTGGTCGTCCTGACGGCACACCGTGAAGGCCGCCTTGAGCAGGTTGAACCGGGCCTGCACGGTCGCCGGCTTGACTCGCTTGAGCATCGCATCCCGAAGCGCCACGAAGTGGGCCTTGCCGATGGCCTCAAGGGGCAGGTCCCCGTGCAGCGATGTGAACTCCTTGACCAGCGTGTCAGCCGCTGCGGACGACCTGTGGGTCTTGTTCCCCGTCTGCTTCCAGTAGTCCACCACATCCTGCAGGCGAGGTGAACGACCCCCACGTTGGCGAGGCTGCACCACGGACATCGGGTTGCTCGGCCGCAGTGCCAGCGACACCGCCTCCTCCATCTGCTCCGGCTCCCCATCGTCAAAGGCCAGACGGATCGCATCTGCCAAGGGCGATGGCGGGGTGTCGGTTGGCTCGCCTCGGTTGCGGGACTCAAGCACTGTGATCACCCGTATCCGTGCCTTCAACAGCTCCCGCGCAAGCAGGCGGGCCGCTTCGGGATTACCGGTGGCATCGACGTGCGCTGTGACGAGGAAATCGCGAATGCTGTCGGCCATCAACGTCACGTTGCCTCTCGCATACGCGGAACGAAGGCTCTGGAAGCTGGACAGCCAGCGCCTCCTGCATGCCATGGAACTCGTCGTCGGAAAGGCCGCGTCCACGCCAGACGTCGTCGCCCGCAAGCTGCATCGCCTCGTACTTCTCAACAAGCGACGGGATGAGGTCGATGGTCAGGGGCGATGGCGGAGTGCCACGCTTGCCCCGCAACGAGGTGACCTCGACTTCGTAAGCAGCGGCCAGCCGCGCGGCCTCCCGCTTGGCTTCAGCGAGCGCGGAGAACTGTCGGAGGTTCTTGCGGAGGGATTCGCAACCGTAGTGGTCGCGGAGGTCTTGAGGGACCTTCTTGTGGAAGTAGAAGGACTTGCCGCGTTGAACTAGATTGGTTTGTTGACGCACCGCCATGTTCCAGATTATCGGCCCCAGGGGTCACACCTCGGGGTCACACTCGGAAAGACGGGGATCAGTTGGAAGCCAAGGTTGGCGCGGTTTTCCTTGTAGATCACCTACTTAGAAAACCGGCCAGGGGTCCTTGGCGGAGTCGGAGGCGTCCGAATATTCTTCGGAAATGGCGCCAATACTGCGTCCGAGGCCTATCGACTCAAAAACAGTCCCCGAATGGTTCCCCTAACCAACGGCTGTCAGTCGGGCTTAGCCCTCAGCTTGGGCTTCACTCCCACCACCTCGGCCGCTTCCGTCAGCCATCGCTTGGAGAACATCCACCCCTTCCCGCCGGTCTTCAGCGGAATCCACTTCCCGCCCAGCTCTTTGAGCTCTTCTGCAAATTCCTTGGTGTCGCCCTTCACCACAAATGCCCGATCGGTGTACTCCTCCAGCCACACCTCTTCGGCAGCCTTGGCCTTGGCTTTTTTCGCCGGGGCCTTCTTGGCAGCCGGCTCGGGCACATCGACGTCATGGTCGTCCTCGCGCGTCGACTCTTTGGCCGCTCTCACGATTCGCGCATCGACCACGGGGTTCACCGACAGATCCCGCATCACGATGGTGAGATGGCGGGACAGCTTTTGCTTCAGATCGTCAATCGACGAATACTGATCCTGAATGCCTTTGTCCCGAATGGACTTTTTGAAGTCCTTGAGCTTTTCCAGCTGCTGCGTGTCGATGACATCTAGATCGACCGGCTGCTTGGAGTAATAGAGCATCACTGGCTTGTTTTGCTTCAGGAACCAGCGGATCTCCTCAACAGTGCCACTCTCTTCCAGGCCGGTCGGTGAACCAAGGCGAGTCCAGAAAGCTCCGATCAACATGTCGCAGTTCCGAACGACTTGATCGTTGATGATCGCCTGCGGTCGGTCGCCCATAGCAGGCGCGCTATGCGACTCCCACTTGACTGGGAGCAGGACGTATCCCTTCTCCTGCGAGTTCAGTGCGTTCCAGTCGTGCAGTCCGTCGGCAATTGCCTGCCGCTCGTTTGGCACGTCCGAAGGAGACGCTATCAAGACATGAAATACGGTAGCAGAGTACGGCAAGGTGACCTCCCACGTTGTATTGACGCCCCTCAGCGTCGCGTTACTCGATTTTGCAGGCGCGTAGCCAATTAGCCCAACCGGTATAACCCCCTTAAGCGCGCTCAGCAACTAGATAGCGATCGGGGTTCGAATTACCCTTGATCGGGGTTCCCCAGGGAGGACCCAACAGGGGGGGTGGGGTGCCAATCGCCCCCTCTACCCTTTTCGCTGCGGACGTGCGGACGAGCCCTCGAATCGGCCGCCAGCCCGCATGGATGCTAGGTTTGCGTGTCCGCGACGGGGCCGCGGACAGTCCGCCAAAGGCTGTGGACGCCGCGGACGGCGGACCGTCGAAGTCCGGCGACATGTGGCGCTCGCACTGGCCAACGCCTTCCCCTTCTCAAAATCTCTGCGGACATGCGGACAAACGCCAAAATGGGCCGCTAGCCCGCATGGATGCTGGGTTTGCGTGTCCGCAGTGGCACTGCGGACAGAGGCTCATGGACTGCGGACATGCGGACAAATCCTGCGGACAGACCGCATCGAACCCGCGGGCAACCTGTTCTTCTCTGGAGCACCCGGCGTCAGCCGCGAGGCGTGAATCGGAGCCACAGCGGCGCGAAAGGAGCTGCGCCCCCCGCCCTTACGCGGGCGAGCGGTAGAAGGCCTGCGGCCCTCAAGGCATGAGGATGAAGGCATGCAGGTCAAAGCGTGATGGACAAAGCAAAGCGGCCCGCATGGGGCCGCTTGCACACTCGCCATCGAGCTGGATCTAGATTCCCGGATGCCAGCCCGGTAGCTCGTTCGGCCAACCCAGGCAGTATTCGAACCAGCTGCGATCGCCATCGCGCTTCGCGACGGTGTTCAGCAGCAGCCAGCCGGCGTTCAGGTACAGGTTCACTTCGTGCTCACTGTCCAGCTCGCAAACTTCGTTGATGTTCTCGAAATGCATTGAGGCTCCATGTCATTGAAAAGGCGCAGGGAGCCGCCCCGAAGGACAGGCTCCCTGCTACGCACCTCGCTGCATTCTCGCGTCCCTGGTGCGCGTTCTGAGGGGTGCTTCCGGTCACCGTCTCAGAGGGTGTCAGCCATGTTCCCTGGAAACCGCGTTCGTGCCGCCGAACGCTCAGGCCGCGGGCTATGGCCAACTTCTCGCCCGCCGCCTGTCTTGCCTCTTTACTTGCCCGGGTTCTTGTACAGCCCGCGGTAGTCGATCACGCCCACACCGAAGTCCAGCCGGCACTTAGTTCGTGGACTGCAGNGCCGAACGCTCAGGCCGCGGGCTATGGCCAACTTCTCGCCCGCCGCCTGTCTTGCCTCTTTACTTGCCCGGGTTCTTGTACAGCCCGCGGTAGTCGATCACGCCCACACCGAAGTCCAGCCGGCACTTGTGTGCCACGGCGTCGCGCTCGAATTCCTCGTCTTCTTCGAGGTACGGGCGCGGCTCGCCGGCCAGGTAGGCGCGCACGATGGTGTCGTGCTGGGTCGGGTCCGCAGCGAGGTACCACGCCGCTTCGGAGACTTCATCGAGGCGCGGATCGGAGACCAGCACCAGGCGACGAATCCACTCCGGGTTGCCAGTGTTGTTCGCCATGCCCGGATCGACCAGGCTGGCCAGCAGCTGCTCTGCCTTCGTCTCCAGCGACACCGGCACGATCAGGAAGCGCGGTTGCGGATCGAAGTACCCCAGCCCCTGCAGTCCCTTCTGCTTGCGCATGGCGGCCCGTGCAATGCCCAGCGTCTCGGCAGACAGCGCGGCACCTGCGACGGCCAGGTTGCCATGCTTCGCGTGGAACAGCGGCAGATCATCGCGCAGTCGCGTGCTGCCCGTCAGCTTGGCATACACGCTGTCGGCTTCGAGGCGGCGCGCGGAAGCACCGTAGGCCTGCGGGATGCGCGTGAAGGCGTCCAGGTCGTCATTGATGAGCGCCTGACGCGAGATCTTGACGATCTTTCCGAAGGTCTCGATGCGGAACGATTCGGCCGACTCGGCGAAGCTGCCGTAGGTGTAGTTGGCCAGCTCCAGCACCTTGTCCAGGCCCGGCGCCTCGGACAGCGACACCAGGGTTTGCGGCTTGAAGTCCGGCACCTCGCGCTCGGCGGTCCACACCGCGTGCGTGGCCTGCGCGTTCTCGTAGCCGGCACGCAGCGCGCGGCCCGTCGTGTTGGCCAGCAGCTCGGGGAAGTCCGAGGTGCTCATGGCGGCCTTGATGATCTCGTTCTGGCTCTTGCGGTACGTCGAGATGCCCGCCATCGAGAGCACCTTCTCTGCCATCGCGAGCATCGTCAGGCGCTGCAGGTCACGCGAGGCCGGGTGCGGGTTCTCCACCGGCACGCCTGCGCGCGCCAGCAGCACGTCAGAGGCAGCGGCCTTGAATTCGTGCATCGTGCTGGGGCCGCTGCTGCTGGAACCTGCCCACACGGTCTGCCCGCGGTCGTCCACGTACGCCATTGCGCCGACCGAGAACGCGCCCTCGCCCATCTTGTTCAGGATGCGCTCGCCCGCCTCGGCTGGTGTCATCCGCTTGTTGGCCAGGCACTGGAACATCAACTTGCCCATCTCGCCCGCGCTGTCCGGCGCTCTGAGAATATGTCGCTCGAACATGTCCACGATCCGGGCTGTGTCCGCTTCGTTGCGAATCGACAGGGCATAGTCACTGACGGGGGCGCCGGCAGCGGACGCGAGCGGGGCCGACTCGGGTGCTCGGGTGACCGTATGCCGGCTTTGGGGCGGCAGGTGCAGATTGGCGAGCGCAGGTCGGCGCAGCTTGTACTTGTCCGGAATGGAGAAGGCGCAGGCACGCGCGTTGGAGGGCCGCTCGTCGTAGGAGTCGTCGGCGATCTCGTCGACCAGGCCGGCCGCCTTCGCTTGCTCGGCGTCGAACCAGGTCTCCGCATCGAGCCAGGCTCGCAGCTTGTCGTCGGCCTGGCCGGTGCGCCGATAGGCCGTGATGAGCGTGTCACGCACCAGGTCGAGCTTGTCGGCCGTGCGACGCAGGTCGGTCGCGTTGCCACTGGTGGTGCTCCACGGGTTGTGGACCATCATCAGGCCGGACGGCGCGATGATGACCTTGCGACCACCCATCGCGATGACGCTGGCAATAGACAGCGCCCAGCCGGTGATCTCGACCGTGACGTGCGACGGATGAGCGCGCAGCAACTCATAGATCGCGATGCCGTCGTACACGGCGCCGCCTTCCGAGTTGATGCGCACCAGCACGGGCTGGTCCTTGAAGAGGTCCAGTTCCTGACGGATGAAATCCGCAGTCACTTCGGTACCGATTTCGCCAAAGATGTGGATCGTTTGCATGGTGATTTCAAAGTTGTTGTGAGAGCAGTTTCGTGCCGGGCTTCTGTGTGGAATAGCCCTGCGCTCGCTGCACGACGTCATAGAGGCCACGTGCCGAGTGCGGCAACGCAAGGTCCTGCTGCATCGCGCGGAACAGGTGCGCTTTCCAGGCGGGCCAGTCGTCCCGCGGATCGGCTTGCGTGCGCACTGCGGGCCATTCACGGTCGACGAAAGTGCGCAGCCGCGGCGCCAGCTCCATGCATCGCGCCCAGGTCGACAGCGCAGGGTCGGGCAACACGGTCGCAACCGCATGCATGAGCTGCTCATCGCGACGCATGTGCAGCAGGCGCCTTTGCACCGTGCGACGGCCCGCCACCGCCAGGCCCAGCGTCGTGTCGAGCGGCTCACCGCGCCGCACGGACGTGACGATGACGTGCTCCCACCGGTACGCACTTTGAGGAGAGAGAGGAACGCCGTACTTCACGTGCGCAAGCATCTCGCCCATCATCTCGATGCCGTCGACCTCGGGCATCCCCCCGTAAGTTGCGATGTGCATGTCAGTGGCCCTCCGCGAAGATCGAGGCCTTCAGCCGATAGCAGGTGCTCGACCCGATGCCGGGCAAGCGTTCCTTGCGATCGAAGCGACCGCCATGGCCCGGTTCGAGGTGTCCGCGCTGCAGCAGCACGCGACAGACAGCGCGGTAGTCGTAGCCCGCACAGACCTCGCCGCGGAACACTTCCGGCAACACGAAGAACTCAACGGACGTGCCTTCACCGTCCGCGGGCTGCATGCGTTCGCCGAACTCGCGTTGATGGTCCGAGTTCGTGCGAATGGGCTTGCCAGCCGCATCGACCAGTCGCCGGAAGCCTGCGCGCATCAGCGTGTTCGGCGAGTGATCGTCGGCCGCACGATTCCACCAGGTGAAGCGGGCCGCGCCATGCAGTTCCATGAAGCGGCGCACCTGGCGGCACATCGCTTGGTCCTCACCGTTGCCGGCGTGGCCACGCGACTCGAGCCATGCATTGAAGCAACGGCTCAACGCCCGGTGAGCCTCGCCCTTTGGCCATCCGGTGATGCCCGCCTCTGTGGCCAGCTCGCCGGCAGCAGCGACCAAGGCGAATCGCGCGCCGGCTCGGCGCACCTGCTCGCCCGCTTCCTCGGGCACGAAGTCGTCGCGGTAGCGTCGGATCATTTCCGCCAGGCGCGCGGGCAGTTCTTCGTAGTGCTTGCAGGCCCATTCCAGCCAGGTGCGCCCAGCCTGGCCATAGCTCTTCGCCGCAGCGGTCACGAGCTCATCCGCCATGACGGCCGGCCCGCTGAAGTCGTGCAGCTCTTCGATCCCGCCCATGCCCTTGCCGGCGTCCAGCGGGATGTCGAGCATGCGCACCTCTTGCCCCGCGCGCGGCGTCTTCGAGGCTGATGCCATGTGCTGCGCGAGCGACACCTCACCCGAGGACAGGAACAGCAATCGCCAGGTGCGCCGCTTGCGTGCGAAGCCGTTGCGCGTCGCGCGGCCCTTCTCCTGATCGTTGGCCAGCATGTAGGCGACCTCCCCCGCCACGTCCGGGTCGAGCTGGCCGAACTCGTCGAGGATCAGCGTGCTGTCGCAGTGCTGCACCGCGGTGGCCTCCAGCGCGTTGTCGGTGGTGCGCCAGCGCTGCATGTAGCTCGGCCGTCCCCAAACGCTCGCAGCCAGGCGCAGCGCGGTCGTCTTGCCCATGCTGGAGTCGCCGCGCAGGTGGAAGCCACCGCTCTCCATCTCGGCCAGACGTGCCATCGGCCCGGCAAACGCGCAGCACAGCGCGAAGATCAGACGCGAGTTGCCGATGCAAGGCTCCGAGACATTGGCCCGCCACCGCGCCAACGAGCCTTCGCTGCGGTAGGTGTCGTCCATCCCCGCCTCGCTCTGGAAGACGTAGCGGCGGCCTTCCGTCTCGCCGATGCATTCGCTGGGCAGCACGTACACGCCGTCATGCCAGCCCACCCGGTCGGTGCAGGTCACTCGCTCCGCAGGCCGGCGCGAGTCGATGTACTGCACGATCCGTGCGCGAGTGCCTTGGGCCGGCGACACCTCCAGGCCCATGTCGCGCAAGCGGCACAGCCACTCGTTGCCATCCCCGCCGAGCATGCTGGACGGCATGGCCCATGACTTCGCGTTGCCGTCCGGGTCGGCGAAGTGCACGAGGTAGCCCCAGCCGTTCCCGTCGTCAGTGCGCGTGAGCGCTGCGACGACCAGGCGCGAGCAGACCCACGCCGGCCGCTTCTCGTTGCCCTCTTTGTCGCGAGCGATGTACCACACGCCCTTCGCCGTCAGGCTGAAGCGGTCGGGGCTCGGTGCCTTCACAGGCTCGGCCTCGGGCTCTGCCTCTGCCTCTTCTTCCTCGGGCTCGTCGTCCGGCACCTCTGACGCAGCAAGCACCTCGGCCACCGTGACAGGAGCTGCAGGCGCGGCCGGAGCGGCCGGCGCCTCCTGCTGCAGTGCCGCCTCGACGATGGCAGCAACAGCCGGCAGGCCGGCGTGCACGGCCAGGTCGTTGAAGTCCTTCAGGCCCTTGGCCTCGGGCAGTCCCTCAGGGAATGCCGTCAACGCCGGCAGGCCGTCCGCGGCAGCGGATTGGGCGGCGGCGGAGGCCCCTTTGCGCCCAGGATTTTTACCAGTGCGAGCCTCGGTCTGCACGTCATCGTCGCCGCACACCAGGATGCGCGCTTTCGGGAACATCGAGCGCAGCGCGACCGCAACCGGCTTCAGGTTGCCGGCATCGAATCCGACCACCACCGGATAGCCCGTGGCCTCGTGCAGGCTGGCGGCCGTCGCGTAGCCCTCGGCCAGCAGCAGTACAGGCGTCTGCACCGTCCTCTGGCCGATCCAGTGGAACAGCCCGGACTTGCGCCCGCTTGGCAGAAGCATCTTCTCGCCCGTGCCTTTGTCCTCCTGTTCCTTCGAGGGCTTGGTCGGTGCGATGCGCTGGACGTTCAGCAGCTCGCCCGGCGCGTTGCGCAGCGGAACCAGCATCGTGCCGTCACGCTGGAAGCGCACGCCGTGCGCGCCCACGCGCTTGTGCACCAGGTACGGGCTGTGTCCCTCGACGCTCGCGGCGTCCCACAGGCGCCTCGCCTCGACCGCTGCGCGGTCCGCCCGCTCTCTGTACTGCGCCTCCTGCAGGGCGCGCGCTGCCGCCCTCTCCTGTTCCTCGGCTTCGAGCTGGGCGGGCGTCGGCCGCAGCTCGGGCGGCGTGTCGTCGGCCGGGAAGGTGAAGCCGCGTTTCTTGGCCAGGCCGAACAGCGTGCCCACCTTCACCTTGCCGGGCTTCTTCGCACTGCGCCAGGTCGCGCGGTCCTCGGCGGCATCGGGTGTTGGCCGCTGCTCGGCCCACGCCATCCAGGCGTCCTCGCCGGCATCGCCGACGCCGTCGTAGACCGCGAACGCAATGCGTGCGCGCTCGTCGTGGCCGATGTCGGCCGAGAGGAACGACAGGGCGCTGCGGATGACCGCCACGTCGACACGGCGCGGGGTGAACTTTCTCGGGGTGCGTTCAGTCATCAGCGCTGCGCCTCCCTCGGTCCGGCTTGTTGGCCACGGGACTCGGCGATGCGATCAGCGATCCAACTTTCGACCTCCGACTCGAGCCAGCCGACAGCCCTTCCGAGGCCTCGGCCGCCGCCGCAGCTCCCGCCGAGCGAGATCGGCGCAGGGAATCGGCCTTCCTTGATTCGTGCATACAGACTGGTGGTCCCCAGGCCAACCTTGGCCAGGACCTCGGGCTTCCTCAACAGGCGCTCGCCTGCAGTGCCCGGAATACGTTGTGCGGTTGCGTTCATGGTTCGTATGGATTGAGGTGGAGACATGGCCACACGTCGCTCGACGTGCGCGCGCTTTGCTCGACCAGGCGCAATTCACCTGCGGTGCTGCCCGCTTTCTTGTTGCGGCGCCAGTCGCTACCGTTCAGGCGAATTGCTTCGGTCAGGGCTGAAAACTGCTGACGCCATTTGATGCAAATCGCTGTCTCATCTGTAGACACCAAGACGAGACAATTTCATTGCCAGGGCTGACCTGGAAAGGACAAAGCTGGAGAACAAAGAGAAGAGATAGAGAGGACTTGTCCGCACTGTCCTCACTTTGTCCGCACCTTTGTCCGCAGTCCTTTCCGGGCCGCAAACCCAGCATTCATGCGGCTTGCAGCGGTCTTGCGTCGTTTGTCCGCATGTCCGCAGCGGAAATCACGCGCCGCCGCCCTTTGGCATTTGCTGTCGGTGCAATCGGCGTCGCTCCACGCCCTCGGTGGTGTGGTGGTCGTAGGCCCAGTCCATGAGCTGCACGCTCTCATTCGTGAGCATTTCCAGCGACGCACGGGCCATGCGATCGAGCGCCTGCACGTCGTGCTCTGACAGCAGCGGCGCGTATGGCTGCTCGTGGACGGTGGTGTCCAGGTACATCGTTTCGCGAATCGAGAAAAGCACCTGCATGCCGCTCGCGACCTCGTTCACCAGCTCGGCGAACTTCATCACTGCCATCCCTGGCAACTTGGTCTGCTCGGCCGCCTTCATGTACAGCCGCTGGGTCTTGATATACGGTTCCATCGTCAGGCCTCCCGTGCGGAGTGACGAACGTCATGCACCAGGCAGAACCGGTGCACGCCGGGCAGGGCGCCCGAGAACCAATCATTGCGGCGCAAGCTTGCGCCGCTATCATTCGAAATAGCCATATTCACCTCTGAAGCAGGTGGGTTGTGGTTAGGAGAGGCCGGGTGTTGACGCACCTGGCCTTTCCGCTTTTACGCTGCCTTTTTGACGGGCAGCACGGGTCCGCCTTGGCGGATTGAATCGATGTAATCGGCGTACCACTGCATCATTTCGGCTCGCTCTGTGAGGTACTCCGCCGTGTTGTAGATCGCAGCCACCTGATTGCGCTTCATGTGCGCCAGCTGCGGCTCAACGATCTTTTCCGGAAACTTCCATTCGCTGAGCGCGGTGGAGGCGATGCTTCGGAAGCCATGACCGGTCATCCGCCCCGCGTACCCCATCCGCTTGAGCGCGGTCAGGATCGTGTTATTGCTCATTGGCTTCTCGTGGTCGCGCTCGCCAGGGAACACGTACGGGCTTCGGTTGCGAAGCTGTTCCAGTGTGCGGATGACTTCGATAGCCTGACGAGACAGCGGCACGATGTGCGGGAAGCGCATCTTCATGCGCTCGGCGGGAATGCGCCACTCAGCGCGTTCCAGGTCGATCTCGTCCCACGTCACCTCGACCAGCTCAGTGGTACGCACGAACGTCAGCGTCATCAACTTCATGGCCAGGCGCGTATATGCCGAACCTTGGTACGCGTCGATCTTGAGAAGCAACTCCGGCACGTCCCGCAGGTGAAGCCGAGCGAAGTTCTCGACCTGGCGCGGCTTGAGGGCGTCCGACGGCTTCACGTCGGCACATGGGTTGCGGAGGGCCAGGCCGTGAGCGATCGCATAGCGAAACACCTGGCCGCAGGTCTGATAGCAGCGTTTTGCAATGTCGAGAGCGCCTCGGGCCTCGATCTTCTTCGCCATGGCAAGGATGTGCGGAGCGAGGATGTCGGCAACCGGCTTGCGCCCCAGCTCGGGGAACACATCGAGCTGCAGGCGCCGTAAAACGTAGTCGGCGTGCCGCGGGCTGCGGGTGCCGCGCCAGTGTTCCCACCAGCTCATGGCCACCACCTCGAATGAGGTGCCAATGGCCACACGGCGGGCCGCCTTCGCGTCCTTCCGCAGTTGAACCGGGTCGTCGCCTTCCTTCAGGGCACCGCGGGCCTTGTCGCGGTCGAGGCGGGCTTGCACCAACGAGACATCGGGATAGGTTCCAAGGGCAAGGCGTTTTTCCTTGCCGGCGAAGTAGTACTTCCAACGCCAGTACTTCGATCCGCTCGGGAGGACTTCCAGGTAGAGGCCACCGGAGTCGGTGTAGCGCTCGCGGGCCTTGGTGTCGGGACAGGTGGCTTTCTTGCAGGCTAGGTCGGTCAGAGGCATGAGAGAGGGGAATCGGGGAATTTGGAGCTGTGCCAGGGGCACAACCTGTTTTGTGCCCCGAATGATTCCCCTGGGACGGCCTGGCTGTCAACGAAGCTCAGCGAACACCGACGAAACAAAAAAGCCCCGCAAACCTAGGTTTGGCGGGGCTTTCACGGCTTTCAGCGAATTTCGCCGAACACTATCCTGGCGGAGTCGGAGGGATTCGAACCCTCGATGCAGGTTTTGCCCACATACTCCCTTAGCAGGGGAGCACCTTCGGCCACTCGGTCACGACTCCGGCGAAGACTGCGATTCTAGCCGCAGTTTTGGCGATTTCAGGCGGCGGGCTGTTCCAGGTCGAAAGCCTTGTGCAGCGAACGCACCGCCAGCTCCATGTACTTCTCGTCGATCACGACGCTGGTCTTGATCTCGCTCGTGGTGATCATCTGGATGTTGATGCCCTCCTCGCTCAGGCAGCGGAACATCTTGCTCGCCACGCCCACGTGCGAACGCATGCCGATGCCGACGATGCTCACCTTGCAGATCTTGGTGTCGCCCATCACCTGCGCCGCGCCGGTCTGCGGCAGCACGGTGTTCTTCAGCAGCTCCATCGTGCGCGTGTAGTCGTTGCGGTGCACGGTGAACGAGAAGTCGGTCTTCCCCTCGTGCGAGATGTTCTGGATGATCACGTCGACGTCGATGTTCGCGTCGGCCACCGGGCCCAGGATCTGGTACGCGATGCCCGGCTTGTCGGGCACGCCCATCACGGTGATCTTGGCCTCGTCGCGGTTGAATGCGATGCCCGACACAACGGCTTGTTCCATTTTCTCGTCTTCCTCAAAGGTGATCAGGGTGCCCGAGCGCGCTTCCTCGGCGATGTCGATGTCCCACGGCGTGAAGCTCGACAGCACGCGCAGCGGCACGCGGTACTTGCCGGCAAATTCCACCGAGCGGATCTGCAGCACCTTGGAGCCGAGGCTCGCCATCTCGAGCATCTCTTCGAAGCTGATGGTGTGCAGACGGCGCGCATCGGGAACGATGCGCGGGTCGGTCGTGTAGACGCCGTCGACGTCGGTGTAGATCAGGCATTCGTCGGCCTTCATCGCGGCCGCCACCGCCACCGCCGACGTGTCCGAGCCGCCACGGCCCAGCGTCGTGATGTGGCCGTCGCCATCGATGCCCTGGAAGCCGGTGATGACCACCACCTTGCCCTGCGCCAGGTCGGCGCGCACGCGGGCGTCGTCGATGCTCTGGATGCGCGCCTTCGTGTACGAGCTGTCGGTCTGCACCGGCACCTGCCAGCCGGCATAGCTGACGGCCTGCATGCCCTCGGCCTGCAGCGCGATCGACAGCAGCCCGACCGAGACCTGCTCGCCGGTCGACGCGATCATGTCGAGCTCGCGGTCGACGGCGGTGGTCGGCGACGCCGGCGACAGCTCCTTGGCCAGGCCGAGCAGGCGGTTGGTCTCGCCGCTCATCGCCGAAGGAACGACCACCATCTGGTGGCCGGCGCGGGCCCATTTCGCAACGCGTTTCGCGACATTGCGAATGCGCTCCGTGCTGCCCATGGAGGTGCCGCCGTACTTGTGAACGATGAGTGCCATGAAAGGGTCTTGCCGCGAGTGGAGAAAAGGGTCGCGAGTCGATCGCAACCGGGCATTTTAACCGCGCGGAATCAGGCGTCCGACACGGCCGCGCGCCGCCACGCCAGGCTCACCTGCGGCTGCCCCGGCAACCCGATCGCGCGGGCGTCGATGCCGAGCCCCGGCACGAACAGCAGCTGCCCGCCGCTGTACACCAGCGGACCGTCGCGCTCCCACGCCGGCACCTCCGCGGCCTGGTACTGCTTCTTCAGGCTGCGCGGCGGGCGGCCCAGCCCGGCCTGGAACCGTTCGCCGCCCTCGCGCGCGCGCAGCGCCAGCGCGCCCAGCCACGCGAGCGGAATGCCGTCGCGCTTCACGCGGGTCACGACGAGTTCGCCGCCCCAGCCCGGCAATGCGTGGCGGCCGGCGCGCCGCACGCTCAGCGTCGACTCGCGCTCGGGTGATTCGAGCGATTCAGCGCGTGGCACCTGCGATGCGACGAAGGCAAGGCGCCCCCGGTGCGCCCGCAACTCACCGCCGACGGCCGGCCAGGCGCCCTGCCCGCCCAGTTCGTGCTGCAGCCGCAGCACGAGGCTGGCGGGCGCCGGCTGGTCGATCGATGCAAGCCAGGCCCGCAGCGCGTTCGACTGCCTCGCGTCGCTCAGCGTGCGCCATTCGCCCACGATCAGTCCCCGCGCATCGGCCACGCGCGCGAGGTCGATCGCCGCCAGTTCGTCGAGCGCGGCCGCGGCCTGCTGTGCCCAGCGCGCCGATTGGGCGAGCGATGCCTCGGCCTGCGGAAAGGCGCCGATCAGCGCCGGCCACACGGCAAGCCGCAGCCGGTTGCGGGCGAAGCGCTCGTCGGCATTGCTGTCGTCGTCGATGAAGCGCAACCGGTGCCGGCGCACATAGGCCTCGATGGCCTCGCGCGGGGTGTCGAGCCACGGCCGTTCCCAGACCACGCCGTCGCGCTCGATGCGGCGCGGCATCCCGGCCAGCCCGGCGGCGCCGCCGCCGCGCAAGGCCTGCAGCAGCAGCGTCTCGGCCTGGTCGCGCCGGTGGTGGGCCAGCAGCACGATGCCCGCCTGCTCGGCGAGCGCCATCGTGCGCAGTGCGTCGTAGCGCGCCTGCCTCGCCCAGGCCTCGATGCTGTCGCCGCCGCGCGGCGCGTCGCTCAGGCGGTGGTCGACGAAGCGCACCGGCAGGCCGCGGCGCGCCCAGCGCGCGCATTGTTGCCGGCCATGCGCCAGCCACGCATCGGCGTGCGGGCTCAGTCCATGGTGGACGTGCAGCGCCAGCACCTCGACGTCGCTGCCCAGCGCCGCATGCAGCGTGGCATGCAGCAGCGCCGTCGAGTCGCGGCCCGCGCTGTAGGCCACCGCGACGCGCTTCGGCGCCACGGCGGTGTCAGTGGTCCTTGGTGTCGCTGAAGCGGCCGTAGGCGCGCAGGCGCTCGTAGCGGCGCTGCAGCAGTTCCTTCGGCTTCAGGTCGCTGACCTGGCGCAGTGCGTCGTTCAGCGCGCGCTTCAGGAACGAGGCCATCTGCTTGGTGTCGCGGTGTGCGCCACCGACCGGCTCGTTGACGATCTTGTCGACCAGCCCCAGCGCCTTCAACCGATGGGCGGTGATGCCCAGCGCTTCGGCGGCGTCGGAGGCACGCTCCGACGTCTTCCACAGGATCGACGCACAGCCTTCCGGCGAGATCACCGAGTACACCGAGTACTGCAGCATCAGCACCTGGTCGCCGACGCTGATCGCCAGCGCGCCGCCGGAGCCGCCTTCGCCGATGATGGTCGAGATGATCGGCACCTCGAGCTGCGCCATCTCGAAGATGTTGCGGCCGATCGCTTCGGATTGCCCGCGCTCTTCGGCGCCGATGCCCGGATAGGCCCCCGGCGTGTCGACCAGCGTGAACACCGGCAGGCCGAATTTCTCGGCCAGCTTCATCAGGCGCAGCGCCTTGCGATAGCCCTCGGGGCGCGACATGCCGAAGTTGCGCGCGGCGCGCTCCTTGGTGTCGCGACCCTTCTGGTGGCCCACCACCATGCAGGCCTGGCCGTTGAAGCGCGCGAGGCCACCGACGATCGACTGGTCGTCCGCGAACCCGCGGTCGCCCTTCAGCTCTTGAAAGTCGGTGAAGATCTCGCTGATGTAGTCCAGCGTGTAGGGACGCTGCGGATGGCGGGCGATCTGCGTCACCTGCCACGGCGTCAGGCTCGCATAGACGTCCTTCGTGAGCTGCTGGCTCTTCTTGCCCAGGCGGTCGATCTCTTCGGAGATGTCGACGGCCGATTCGCTTTGCACGTAGCGCAGCTCTTCGATCTTGGTTTCGAGTTCGGCAATGGGTTGCTCGAATTCAAGGAAATGGCGTTTGCTCATTTGTCTTGATCCCTGTTCTTGAAGGAGGATGCCCTGGCCCAACGATGGGGGCTGGCTTGCGGGCCGTCAATATGCCACGGCAAGCGGGTCGAGACTGCGCCAAATGTACCATGTGGCCACCGAGCGAAAAGGCGCCCAGGCGTCGCCCACTTCGCGCGCCTCGGCCCGCGAAACCGGCTCGCCGCTGAAGTAGTTGTGGCTGATGCCCTTGATCAGGCCGGGGTCGTCCAGCGGCAGCACGTTGGGGCGGATCAGGTGGAAGATCAGGAACATCTCGGCGGTCCAGCGGCTGATGCCGCGGATCGCGACCAGCTCGTCGACGATCGCTTCGTCGTCCATCTGCTGCCACTGGCGCACGTGCACGCTGCCGGCCTCGAAGTGCTGCGCCAGGTCGACCAGGTAGTCGACCTTGCGCGCCGACAACCCGGCCTCGCGCATCTGCGCGGTTTCGATGGCGAGCACCGCGGCCGGCTGGATGCGCTGCGAGCCGCCGTCGAGCAGCGCGGCCACGCGCTCCCACGACGCCTGCGCGGCCTTCACCGAACTCTGCTGGCCGACGATCGAACGCGCGAGCGTCGTGAAGGCATCGCCGCGGCTCTGCAGCCGACCTTCGCCGAACTGCGGGATCAGCTTGCGCATCACCCGGTCGCGCTTGACGAGGTGCCGGCACGCCTCGTCCCAGTACTCGGGAGTGACGGAGCGCACCACGGATCAGGCCTTCATCCAGGTCGTGCCTTGCGCGGAGTCCTGGAGCACGATGCCTTGCGCCAGCAGGTTCTGGCGGATGCTGTCGGCGAGCGCGAAATCGCGCGCCTTCTTCGCATCGGCCCGGGCCTGGATCTGCGCCTGGATCGCAGCGTCGTCGAGCTGGCTGCCCGCCTGCAGGTAGCTGCGCGCGTTCTGCTGCAGCAGCCCGAGCGTCGCGGCCAGCCCCTTGAACAGCGCCGCCTGCTGCGGCGAGCGGCTCTTGTTCAGCTCGGTCGCGAGCTCGAACAGCACCGCCACCGCCTCGGGCGTGTTGAAGTCCTCGTTCATCGCGGCACGGAAGCGCGCGGCCTGCGGCTGTGTCCAGTCGACCGCGATCTCGGGCACATCGAGGTCGACCAGCGCGGTGTAGAGCCGGCGCAGCGCGTTGCGCGCGTCGTCGAGGTTGGCGGTGCCGAAGTTCAGCGGGCTGCGGTACTGCGTGCGCAGCATGAAGAAGCGGATCGTCTCGCCGTCGTAGCGCTTCAGCACGTCACGGATCGTGAAGAAGTTGCCGAGCGACTTCGACATCTTCTCGTTCTCGCCCTGGTCGTTGACGACGTTCAGGAAGCCGTTGTGCATCCACACGTTGACGAAGCGACGGCCGGTCGCACCCTCGCTCTGCGCGATCTCGTTCTCGTGGTGCGGGAACTGCAGGTCCATGCCGCCGCCGTGGATGTCGAAGTGCTCGCCGAGCAGCGCGCAGCTCATCGCCGAGCATTCGATGTGCCAGCCGGGCCGCCCGGCGCCGAATTCGCTCGCCCACTTGGCGTCCTCGGGTTCGGTGGGCTTGGCCGATTTCCACAGCACGAAGTCGAGCGGGTCTTCCTTGCCGTCGAGCACCGCGACGCGCTCGCCGGCGCGCAGCTGGTCGAGCGACTTGCCCGACAGCTTGCCGTAGCCGTCGAACTTGCGCACCGCATAGTTCACGTCGCCGTTCGGCGCGCGGTAGGCGTAGCCCTTGCGCTCGAGCGTGGCGATCATCTGCAGCATCTGCGGCACGTACTGCGTCGCACGCGGCTCGTGCGTGGGCGGCAGGATGCCGAGCGCGGCCACGTCTTCGTGCATCGCGGCCGTCATCTCGTCGGTGAGCTGGCGGATCGGGATGTTGCGTTCGAGCGCGCGCTTGATGATCTTGTCGTCGATGTCGGTGATGTTGCGCACGTACGTGACCTGGTAGCCGAGCGTGCGCATCCAGCGTGCGGCGACGTCGAAGGCCATCATGAAGCGCGCATGGCCCACGTGGCACAGGTCGTAGATCGTCATGCCGCACACATACATGCGGACGTGATTCGGTGCTATCGGCGTGAACACCTCGGTCTGGCGCGACAAGGTGTTGAAGATGCTCAGGGTCATCGGCGGAGTGCTGCAGTGGAACCGCTCATAGGGCCTGGCCAGCGGACAGTGTCCGGTGGCGCATCGCGCCGGCCGGTGCCGCACACCCGGGGTGTAGCGAGGGTCGAAGGGCTTGCAGCCACGGGGCTGCTATACAATTTTCGCAGTATAGCGGGCCGTTTCCGCACACCGTTCAGCCCCGCTGGCGCCCGCCAACGTCGTCCATCCACCAACCTCGCGGCCCCCAGATGACTTCACGCTTTTCGCTCGTCGCCCTGGCCGTCTTCGCCGCGCTTGCAACCGGCACCGCCCGGGCCGACGAGTACGGCGATGTCGACGGCCTGCTGGGCGCGGGCCGGCTGGCCGAGGCGAACCAGAAGGCCGACCAGTTCCTGTCCGTGAAGCCGAAGGACGCGCGCATGCGCTTCCTGAAAGGCCTGGTGCTGTCGGAGCAAGGCAAGTCGAACGACGCGATCGCGGTGTTCGTCAAGCTGACCGAGGACCACCCCGAGCTGCCCGAGCCGCACAACAACCTCGCGGTGCTGTACAGCAAGCAAGGCCAGTACGACCAGGCGCGGCGTTCGCTCGAAGCGGCGATCCGCACCAACCCGAGCTACGCGACCGCCTACGAGAACCTCGGCGACGTGTACGCGAAGCTGGCGAGCCAGGCCTATTCGCGTGCGCTGCAGATCGACGGCAGCAGCACCGCGAAGGTCAGCCCGAAGCTTGCGATGATCCGCGACCTGTTCTCGCCGATGACGCGCTCGGAGCCGCCGGTGGCGGTTGCCGCCAAGCCGGCGCCCGCGCCGGCACCGGTGGTTGCCGCGGCGCCGAAGCCGGCTGCCGCACCGGCACCCGCACCCGCACCTGCGCCCGCACCGGCCCCGGTGGCTGCGACACCGCCTGCTCCGGCCGCCGCGGCCAAGCCTGCATCGGCCCCTGCCCCGGCGGCGACGCCGGCACCGGCCACCGCCAGCGAAGACGCGAAGGACGTGCAAACCGCCGCGCTCGCCTGGGCCGCCGCCTGGGCGCGCAAGGACATGGACGCCTACTTCGCGTCCTACACCCCTGACTTCAACGGCGGCAAGACGCGCGCCGCCTGGGAGGCCGAGCGCCGCGCCCGCATCACCGGCAAGCGCAGCATCACCGTCACGCTGAGCGACTTCGACATCCGCGTGCAAGGCGACAAGGCCGTCCTGCAGGCGCGCCAGGCCTACAGCGCCGATGCGCTGAAGGTGTCCAGTCGCAAGCGGCTCGACCTGGTGCGCGTCTCCGGCCGCTGGCTGATCCAGAAGGAAAGCACCGGTTCGTGACCCGACGCCTGCGTGAGTGGTGCCGCCGCGCGGCGCTGCCTGTCTGCCTGGCGCTGCCGTGGGTGGCGGGCTTGGCGCTGGCCGCACCGCGCGCACCTGCCGCGCTGAAGCCGGCGGTGGCACGCAGCGGCCTGCCATCGGTGCCGGCCTCGCCGGAGGCACGGTTGATCGAGGTCTACCAGCTGATCCGCGACGGCGATGCCCGCACCGCGCTCGCACGCGCCGAGGCGCTGACGCGCGACGTGCCGAACTTCCAGCTCGCGCAGCTGGTCTATGGCGACCTGCTGCTGGCCCGCCGCCAGCCGCTCGACGCGATGGGCGCTGCGCCGCCCGAGCTGGCCGCGTCGTCGCCCGACCAGCTCGCGCAGCTGCGCCAGGAGGCCACGCTGCGGCTGGCCGCGCTCACCGAGCGGCCGCCGGCCGATGCGCTCCCGCGCCCCTTCACCGACATCCCGCCGAGCACCCGGCATGCCATCGCCGTCGACGCGAGCCGCTCCCGCCTGTACCTGTTCGCGAACGACGCGAAGGGCCTGCACCTGATCGCCGACCACTACGTCTCGCTCGGCCGCCTGGGTGTCGACAAGAAGGAGCAAGGCGACCAGCGCACGCCGCTCGGCGCCTACTTCATCACCAGCCGGCTGACCAACCAGCAGGTCGCCGACTTCTACGGCCCGGGCGCGCTGACGCTGAACTACCCGAACGAGTACGACCGCCGGCGCGGCAAGACCGGCGGCGGCATCTGGCTGCACGGCGTGCCGCCGGCCAATTTCGCGCGCGGCCCGCAGACCACCGACGGCTGCGTGGTGCTCGCCAACCCCGACCTGCTGCGGCTGCTGCGCGAGGTGTCGCCGCGGCGCACGCCGGTCGTGATCGCACCGAAGATCGAGTGGGTGGCGCGCGCCCAGGTCGAACAAGAGCGCGCCGCGGCGCATGCGATGGTCGAGCAGTGGCGCGTCGCGCGCTCGCAGGGCGACGTGCGCAAGCTGCTGAGCTTCTACTCGCCGCAGTTCCAGAGCGGCAGCGCCGACCTCGCGCAGTGGTCGGAAATGGTCGACAAGGAACTGCAGGCCACGCGCGGGCGCACGGCCGAGTTGAAGGAGATGTCGATCCTCTCGTGGCGCGACGCCGGCGAGGTGCTGATCGTGACGTTCGGCGAGGTGCTGAGCGGCCAGTTGACCGGCCCGTTGAAGCGCCAGTACTGGGGCAAGGAAAGTGGACAATGGAAAATATTCTTCGAAGGAGTGATCTCGTGAAAACCCTCAAGTCATGGATGCCGCTGCTGGCAGCCGGCGTGGTCGGCATCGCCGGCCTGACGAGCAGCATGGCGGCATTCGCCCAGAAGGTGAAGCTCGCCACCTCGCTCGGCGACATCGTCGTCGAGGTCGATGCCGCGAAGGCGCCGAAGTCGGCCGCCAATTTCCTGCAGTACGTGAAGGACGGGCACTACAACGGCACGGTGTTCCACCGCGTCATCCCCGACTTCATGATCCAGGGCGGCGGCATGACGCCCGACCTGAAGGAAAAACCGGTGCGCGCGCCGATCCCGCTGGAAGCGCGCAACGGCCTCGACAACACCCGCGGCACCCTCGCGATGGCCCGCACGATGGACCCGAATTCGGCCACCTCGCAGTTCTTCATCAACGTGAAGGACAACGCCTTCCTGAACGCCGCGCAATCGCGCGACGGCAACGGCTATGCGGTGTTCGGCAAGGTCGTCTCGGGCATGGACGTTGTCGACAAGATCCGCGCCGTGCAGACCGGCAGCAAGGGACCGTACCAGGACGTGCCGGTCCAACCCGTCATCATCAAGCAAGCCACGCTGGAGAAATAACATGAGCAAACTCGTCGACCTGGTCACCAACCACGGCACCATCCGCATCGAACTCGACGACGCCAAGGCGCCGCTGTCGGTCAAGAACTTCCTCTCGTACGTCGAGAAGGGCCACTACGCCGGCACGGTGTTCCACCGCGTCATCAAGGGCTTCATGATCCAGGGCGGCGGCTTCGAGCCCGGCATGAAGCAGAAGCCGACCGATGCACAGATCCAGAACGAAGCCGGCAACGGCCTGAAGAACGATCACTACACGCTCGCGATGGCGCGCACCAGCGTGCCGCATTCGGCCACCGCGCAGTTCTTCATCAACGCGACCGACAACGACTTCCTGAACTTCAAGTCCGAGACGCCGTCCGGCTGGGGCTATGCGGTGTTCGGCAAGGTCATCGCCGGCCAGGACGTCGTCGACAAGATCGAGCAGGTGAAGACCGGCAACAAGGGCGGCCACAGCGATGTGCCGACCGAAGACGTCGTGATCCTCGAAGCCAAGGTGGTCTGAGCCCGGGGCTCACCCACCTCGAGCGCCCTCACCGCCCGCCACAACCTGCAGTACGGGGTTCCATGTCGCGCCAAACCGCCGTTGCACCGCCACCGTTGCCCAGCCTCTGGGAGTACCTGGCGCCGACCGACTGGCGCAGCGTGGATTTCATCTCCGACCTGCACCTGAGCGCCGACACGCCGCGCACCTTCGATGCCTGGTCGGCCTACCTGCGCACGACCGACGCCGACGCGGTGTTCATCCTCGGCGACCTGTTCGAGGTGTGGGCCGGCGACGACAGCCGCCACGACGAGTTCGAGGCGCGCTGCGCCAACGAACTGGCCGAGGCGGCCTGCCGGCGCACGGTAGGCTTCATGGCGGGCAACCGCGACTTCCTGGTCGGGCTCGACATGCTGCGCGACTGCGGCGTGCTCGCGCTGCCCGACCCGACGGTGCTGCAAGCCTTCGGGCAACGCGTGCTGCTGACGCACGGCGATGCGCTGTGCCTGGACGACACCAAGTACCAGCAGTTCCGCGCGCTGGTGCGCAGCGAGGCCTGGCAGCAGGACTTCCTTGCGAAGCCGCTCGACGAGCGCCGTCGCTTTGCGCGGGCAGTGCGCAACGAGAGCGAGCAGCTCAAGCGCAGCAACCCGGCTCCGATGGACTGGGCCGACGTCGACGGCGCGGCCGCGGTGCGCTGGCTGCATGAAGCCGGCGCGACGACGATGGTGCACGGCCACACGCACCACCCAGGCAGCGAGCCGCTGGCGCCGGGCATGCTGCGCCACGTGCTGAGCGACTGGGAGCTCGACCACCCGCCGCACCGCGCCGAGGTGCTGCGGCTGAGCGCGCGCGGCTTCAGGCGCATCACGCCTCCCGGCGTGGCGCTCGCCTGAGCGGTCGTGCTGGGACGGCTGGTCTCGGCGTGGCAGGGGTGGCGAGAGCGCCGCACGCTGGCACGCCGGCCGATTCCCGATGCGCTGTGGCACGAGACGCTGGCGCGCTATCCCTTCCTCGGTGATCTCGATGAGGCCGACGCTGCGCAGCTGCGCCGCTTCGCGACGCTGTTTCTCGCCGACAAGCAGTTCCACGGCACGCACGGCGTGGTCGTCAACGATGCGATGGCGGTCGCGATCGCCGCGCAGGCCTGCCTGCCGGTGCTGCGGCTCGGGCTCGGCTGGTACGACGGCTTCGTGCTGATCGTCGTGCACCCCGACGAGATGCTCGCGAAGCGCGAGGTGGTCGACGACGACGGCATCGTGCACGAATACGAAGAGGCGCTGACCGGCGAGGCGCCCGGCGCCGGGCCGATGACGCTGTCGTGGCGCGACGTCGCCGAGGCGCAGGAGAATCCGGAAGACGGCAGCGGCTGGGCCTACAACGTCGTCATCCACGAGTTCGCGCACGTCATCGACATGCGCGACGGCCGCTCCGACGGCATCCCGCCGCTGCCGAGCCGCGAGGCGCACCAGCGCTGGCGCGAAGTGATGCCGGCCAGCTACGAGCGCTTCTGCGCCGAGGTCGACCGCGACGACGACATCTTCATGGACCCGTACGCCGCCGAAGGCCCCGACGAGTTCTTCGCGGTGGCCTGCGAGACCTTCTTCGTCGCGCCACTCGACCTGCAGGCCTGGGATGCGCCGCTGTACGCGCTTCTGAGGGACTTCTTCGAGCAGGACCCGGCGGCGCGCTTCCCGCTCGCCTGATTCCCGGTGGCTCGGCGAGCGCCGATTGAATGAAGAACGGGGCCCGAAGGCCCCGTTGTCGCGACTGCCGCGTGCCGCGTGAAGAGGATCAGGCCGTCGCCGGCTCGGCCTTCGGCTTGTCGATCTTCTTCGACGGCTGGATGTCGAGCACAGTCTTGCCATCGGCATCCACGTCGACCGTCAGGCGGCCACCGTCGACCAGGCTGCCGAACAGCAGTTCGTCGGCCAGTGCACGGCGGATCGTGTCCTGGATCAGGCGCTGCATCGGGCGAGCCCCCATCAGCGGATCGAACCCCTTCTTCGCCAGCAGCTTGCGCAGCCCGTCGGTGAACGTGACCTCGACCTTCTTCTCCTGCAACTGGCTCTCCAGTTGCAGCAGGAACTTGTCGACCACCCGCATGATGATTTCTTCGTCGAGCGCGCGGAAGCTCACCGTGGCGTCGAGGCGGTTGCGGAACTCCGGCGTGAACAGGCGCTTGATGTCGGCCATCTCGTCGCCCTGCTCGCGGGCGTTCGTGAAGCCGATCGTCGACTTGTTCATCGTCTCCGCGCCCGCATTCGTCGTCATGATGATGATGACGTTGCGGAAGTCGGCCTTGCGCCCGTTGTTGTCGGTCAGCGTGCCGTGGTCCATCACCTGCAGCAGCACGTTGAAGACGTCCGGGTGCGCCTTCTCGATCTCGTCGAGCAGCAGCACCGCATGCGGCTTCTTCGTGATCGCCTCGGTCAGCAGGCCGCCCTGGTCGAAGCCGACATAGCCCGGAGGCGCACCGATCAGGCGGCTGACCGCATGGCGCTCCATGTACTCGCTCATGTCGAAGCGGATCAGCTCGATGCCCAGGATGAACGCGAGCTGCTTCGCGACCTCGGTCTTGCCGACGCCGGTGGGGCCGCTG
This sequence comes from Rhizobacter sp. Root1238, assembly GCF_001425825.1. Classification (GTDB taxonomy): domain Bacteria; phylum Pseudomonadota; class Gammaproteobacteria; order Burkholderiales; family Burkholderiaceae_C; genus Rhizobacter. The sequence continues at coordinate 13,591 of NZ_LMDM01000031.1, read as the reverse complement.
AACAGGAACGAACCGATCGGCTTGTCGGGCTTGCCCAGGCCGGAACGCGCCATCTTGATGGCCGCCGCGATGGCCTCGACCGCCGGCTCCTGGCCGAACACCACGCTGTTCAGGTCGCGGTCCAGCGTCTTTAGCTTCGAGCGGTCATCGCTCGACACGCTGGTCGGCGGGATGCGCGCGATCTTCGCGACGATCTCCTCGACCTCGTTGCGGGTGATGGTCTTCTTCTGCTTGCTCTTCGGCAGGATGCGCTGCGCGGCACCGGCTTCGTCGATCACGTCGATCGCCTTGTCGGGCAGGTGGCGGTCGTTGATGAACTTCGCCGACAACTCGGCCGCGGCCTGCAGCGCGCCCAGCGCGTACTTGACGCTGTGATGCTCTTCGAAGCGCGACTTCAGGCCCTTCAGGATCTCGATCGTCTGCTCGACCGACGGCTCGACCACATCGACCTTCTGGAAGCGCCGGGACAGCGCCGCATCCTTCTCGAAGATGCCGCGGTACTCCGTGAAGGTGGTCGCACCAATGCACTTCATTGCACCCGAGCTGAGCGCCGGCTTCAGCAGGTTGCTGGCGTCCAGCGTGCCGCCCGACGCCGCACCGGCACCGATCAGCGTGTGGATCTCGTCGATGAACAGCACCGCGTTCGGCTGGTCCTTCAGGTGCTTCAGCACGCTCTTCAGGCGCTGCTCGAAATCGCCGCGGTACTTGGTGCCGGCCAGCAGCGCGCCCATGTCGAGCGAATACACGTTGGCATCGGCCAGGATCTCCGGCACGTCGCCCTGCGTGATGCGCCAGGCCAGGCCCTCGGCGATGGCCGTCTTGCCGACACCGGCTTCACCGACCAGCAGCGGGTTGTTCTTGCGGCGGCGGCACAGGATCTGGATCACGCGCTCGACTTCGAGCTCGCGGCCGATCAGCGGATCGATCTTGCCGTCGCGCGCCATCTGGTTCAGGTTCTGCGTGAACTGGTCGAGCGGCGAGCCCTTGCCTTCGCCTTCGTCCTTCTCGCCTTCGGCACTCGCGCCGCCGTCGCTCGGCTTGGCCGGCTCCGGCGGATCGGTCTTCTTGATGCCGTGCGCGATGAAGTTGACGACGTCGAGCCGCGTCACGCCCTGCTGGTGCAGGTAGTAGACCGCGTGCGAGTCCTTCTCGCCGAAGATCGCGACCAGCACGTTGGCGCCGGTCACTTCCTTCTTGCCGCTGCCGGTGGACTGCACGTGCATGATCGCGCGCTGGATCACGCGCTGGAATCCCAGCGTGGGCTGCGTGTCGACCTCTTCGGCCCCGCCGACGGTCGGCGTGTTTTCCTTGATGAACTGCGCAAGGCTCTTGCGCAGGTCGTCGATGTTGGCCGAGCACGCTCGCAGGACCTCTGCGGCGGACGGGTTGTCGAGCAGCGCCATCAGCAGGTGCTCGACGGTGATGAATTCGTGGCGCTGCTGGCGCGCCTCGACGAACGCCATGTGCAGGCTGACTTCAAGCTCTTGCGCGATCATGCGGCCTCCATAATGCATTGCAACGGGTGGCCGCCCCGACGGGCAGCGGCCAGCACCAATTCGACCTTGGTTGCAGCGACGTCCTTCGTATAGACGCCGCAGACTCCGCGGCCCTCTTTGTGAACCTTGAGCATGATCTGCGTCGCGGTTTCGAGGTCGCGCTGGAAATACTCCTGAAGCACCATCACGACAAACTCCATCGGTGTGTAGTCGTCGTTGAGCAGTACCACCTGGTACATGCGCGGCGGCTCTGTCTTCGCGGCCTGCCTTTCGGCCACAACCGCTCCTTGCCCGTCATCGGGTGTCGGCCGCTTCAGCGGCTCTGGCGGTGTTGGTTTTTCCTCTGGCATGGAACCATTCTATAGAGTTGATTTTCGCAGTGCTCACCCGGACAGATATTGCGACATCCGAACGAACTGCAAGGGCCGGAAATGCATCACGACGTGCCCATTGTTCTACGACACGGCCGCGCACGGAATGCATTTGGTTGCATGGCCCTGAACCATGGTTTGCCGTGCCTTGACAGTCACCAAGGTGGCGCACAAAATTCTTCGCTCACAGGGATAGGAGACCAATATGGCCCAGAAGTTGTTCGGAACCGTGAAGTGGTTCAATGATGCGAAGGGATTCGGCTTCATTGAACCGGAAGGGGGTGGCGAGGATGTGTTCGCACATTTTTCGGCCATCCAGAGTGAAGGCTTTCGCACGCTCAAGCAGGGCGGCCGCGTGAGCTACGAAGTGGTGCAAGGCCCGAAAGGCCAGCTCGCGCAGAACATCTCTGCGCTCGACGCACCCGAGACGACCCCGCATCGCCGCAGTTCTGTCGGTGTGACGGAGTCCTCAGCTGCTGCAGCCTAGGGCGTAGGGCACGCGCCGCGCAGGCGGCGTGGAAGAACGCGCGCTGCGCAGGCAGCGCGTGGGCTGTGGTTGGCCGTTGCCACTTCGGTGGTCGGTGACCGTTGCCGTCATGCAGCTCGCATGGCCAGCATGGCCCGGCGCATCGTCTGGTGCGGAAAGCCTTCATCGGCTTCCCGAACCAGACGGCTCCGGGCCGTCTTCATTGCGAGTTGGCGAAGCGCGCGCCGGACCACGTGCAACGCAGGGCCCAACAAAAAACCCCTTGCTCCACGCAGGAACAAGGGGTTTGCAGACCACCGCCGGGCCGAAGCCACCGGCGGACGATCCCATGAGGATCACATGTGGTCGATCATCACCTGGCCGAAGCCCGAGCACGACACCTGGGTCGCGCCGTCCATCAGGCGCGCGAAGTCGTACGTGACCTTCTTCGACAGGATCGACTTCTCCATCGAGCTGATGATCAGGTTCGCCGCTTCGCTCCAGCCCATGTGGCGCAGCATCATTTCGGCCGACAGGATCTCGGAACCCGGGTTCACGTAGTCCTTGCCGGCGTACTTCGGGGCCGTGCCGTGGGTGGCTTCGAACATCGCGACCGAGTCGCTCAGGTTCGCACCCGGGGCGATGCCGATGCCGCCGACCTGGGCCGCCAGCGCGTCGGAGACGTAGTCGCCGTTCAGGTTCAGCGTCGCGATCACCGAGTACTCGGCCGGGCGCAGCAGGATCTGCTGCAGGAAGGCATCAGCGATCGAATCCTTGATCGTGATGTCCTTGCCCGTGTTCGGGTTCTTGAACTTGCACCACGGGCCGCCGTCGATCAGCTCGGCGCCGAATTCCTTCTGCGCCAGGCCGTAGGCCCAATCACGGAAGCCACCTTCGGTGAACTTCATGATGTTGCCCTTGTGCACGATGGTCACGCTGGGCTTGTCGTTGTCGATCGCGTACTGGATCGCCTTGCGCACCAGGCGCTCCGTGCCTTCGCGCGAGACCGGCTTGATGCCGATGCCCGAGGTGTTCGGGAAGCGGATCTTCTTGACACCGAATTCGTCCTGCAGGAACTTGATCAGCTTCTTGGCCTTGTCGCTCTCGGCCTCGAATTCGATGCCGGCGTAGATGTCTTCCGAGTTCTCGCGGAAGATCACCATGTTGGTCTTCTCGGGTTCCTTCACCGGCGACGGCACGCCCTTGAAGTACTGGATCGGACGCAGGCAGACGTAGAGGTCGAGCTCCTGGCGCAGTGCGACGTTCAGCGAGCGGATGCCGCCGCCGACCGGCGTCGTCAGCGGGCCCTTGATCGACACGACGTACTCGCGCAGGACCTGCAGCGTCTCTTCGGGCAGCCACACGTCGGGGCCGTAGATCTTGGTCGACTTCTCGCCGGCGAAGATCTCCATCCAGTGGATCTTCTTGCTGCCCTTGTAGGCCTTCGCCACCGCGGCGTCGACGACCTTGATCATCACCGGGGTGATGTCGTAGCCCGTGCCGTCGCCTTCGATGTACGGAATGATGGGCTGGTCGGGGACGTTGAGCGAGAAGTCCGCGTTGACGGTGATCTTCTGCCCGCCCTCGGGCACCTTGATGTGCTGATACATGAGATAGCTCCGCGCGCTGCTGATGTTGGAGTGACTGGGACCGGACCGCACTGAAGCCGGCGATTCTATGTCACGTGCCGTGTCAACCGACTTTCGAGAGCCCGCGTTACGGGCGGGTCGTCCACCGATGGACGGCGGATCCAAACTTTCGAAAGGTTTTCACATGAACAAGATTCTGGCCGCCCTGATTGCTTCCCTGTTCGCTGCCGGCGCTTTCGCCGCTGATGCGAAGCCCGCTGAAGCCGCCAAGCCGGCTGCCTCGGCCGCCGCCAAGGCTGACAAGAAGGCCGAAAAGAAGGCCGAGAAGGCTGAAGCCAAGAAGGCCGAGAAGAGCGAAAAGGCTGCTTCGGCTGCCAAGTGATTCAAGAGGAGCCGGGCTCGCGCCCGCTTCGCTGAGTTGCATGAAGAACGCCCGGCCATGCCGGGCGTTTTTCTTGGTGCTCGCTAAACTCGCCCGCTCCCCCTTCTTCTGCAGCCGCCCTCTGTTGCGGCCACCTCTTCCACCGGATGTCCGCCAGCCCATGAAGACCCTCGCCACCCGCCTGCTCGCCCTGCTCGCCTTCGGCGCGATCGCCGTCGCTGCCATCGCGCAGGACGCTCCGCAGCAACTGCCCGCGATCCAGATCACCGCCGGCATCCACAACATCCAGGCGCAGGTCGCGCAGACGCCCGATCAACGGGCCACCGGCCTGATGTTCCGCCGCACGATGGGCACCAACGACGGCATGCTGTTCGCGTTCGAAGACGCCGGCGTGCAGTGCTTCTGGATGAAGAACACGCTGCTGCCGCTGTCGGCCGCCTTCATCGCCGACGACGGCACCGTCGTCAACATCGAAGATATGAAGCCGCAGACGCTCGACTCGCACTGCTCGAAGAAGCCGGTGCGCTTCGTGCTCGAGATGAACCAGGGTTGGTTCGCGAAGCGCGGCATCAAGTCCGGCGACAAGCTGTCGGGCACGCCGTTCGGTCGCTGAGCACGCCGATCCAACAAAAAAGCCGGTCTCTCGACCGGCTTTGTCTTGTCTGTCGCGGATCGCGATCGATCAGGCGAAATTCTTTTCGGCGAAGTCCCAGTTGACCAGCGAGGTCAGGAAGACCTCGACGAACTTCGGGCGCAGGTTGCGGTAGTCGATGTAGTAGGCATGCTCCCACACGTCGATCGTCAGCAGCGCCTTGTCGGCGGTGGTCAGCGGCGTGCCGGCCGCGCCCATGTTGACGATGTCGACGCTGCCGTCGGCCTTCTTCACGAGCCAGGTCCAGCCCGAACCGAAGTTGCCGACGGCGCTCTTCGTGAAGGCTTCCTTGAACGACGCATAGCTGCCGAACTTCGCGGCGATCGCCGCGGCCAGCGCGCCCTTCGGTTCGCCGCCACCGGCCGGCTTCATGCAATTCCAGAAGAAGGTGTGGTTCCAGATCTGCGCGGCATTGTTGTAGATGCCACCCGAGGCCTTCTTGACGATCTCTTCCAGGCTCAGGGACTCGAACTCGGTGCCCTTCTGCAGGTTGTTCAGGTTCACCACATACGCGTTGTGGTGCTTGCCGTAGTGGTATTCGAGCGTTTCCTTGCTCAGGTGCGGGGCGAGGGCATCTTGCGCGTAAGGCAGCGGCGGCAGCGTGTGTTCCATGCGAATTCCTTTCGGGTATCGAGTCAGGTGGGGCGCATTGTAGGCAGAGCAGGCGCCGGTTGCAGGCGCGCGTCCGATGACGTCACTTGCTTCACGTCGACCGTGGCGCGGCCGTCCGAAAACACCGCGCCCAGCCGCTGTCCGACCGCCAGCGTCGCGACACTCGCGACCGGCGCGCCCTGCTCGTCTTCGAGCCAGGCGTAGCCGCGCGCGAGCACCTGGCGCGGATCGACCGCCTGCAACCGCGCGGCCAGCGCATGCACGCGGTGCCCGGCGCCTTCGGTGCTGCGCTGCAGGCCGCGTGCGAGACGCGGCGCGACGCTGTCGAGGCGGTACGCATCGGCCTGCAGGCGCCGCTGCGCACTGGCCTGCAGCCGGTGCGCCAGGCCCTGCAGGCGCTGCGCCGTCGCCCGCACGCCCTGCCCCGGCCGCGCGAGCCGCAACGCGGCACGGTCGATCCATTGCGACTGCTGGTCGAGCACATGGTGCATGCGGCGCTGCATCAGCGTCGCGAATGCGGCCAGCATCTCGGCCAGCTCACGCACCGGCGGCGCCGCCAGCTCGGCCGCGGCGGTCGGTGTCGGCGCGCGCAGGTCGGCGGCGAAGTCGGCCAGCGTCACGTCGGTCTCATGGCCGACCCCGCAGATCGTCGGCAGCGGGCTGGCCGCGATGGCGCGCACCACGCGCTCGTCGTTGAAGGCCCACAGGTCCTCCAGCGAGCCGCCGCCGCGGCACACGATCAGCGCATCGACCTCGTTGCGTTCGGCCGCCTGCGCGAGCGCGCGCACCAGCGCGGCAGGCGCCTCGGCGCCCTGCACCAGGCTCGGATAGACGACGACGGCCACATGCGGCGCGCGCCGCTCGAGCGCGGTCAGCACGTCGTGCAGCGCCGCGCCCGACGTCGACGTGACGACCCCCAGCCGCCGCGGATAACGCGGCAGCTCGCGCTTGCGCAGCGGATCGAACACGCCTTCGGCCTCGAGCCGTGCCTTCAGCCGCAGGAACTGCTCGTACAGCGCACCGGCACCGGCCTGCTGCATCGATTCGACGACGAACTGCAACTCGCCGCGCGGTTCGTAGACCGCGAGCCGCCCGCGCACCTCGACGCGCTGTCCGTCGGCCGGGTTGAACGCCACCAGGCTCGCCGCGCGCCGGAACATCGCACAGCGGAGGGTCGCCTGCTGCCCGTCGGCATCCTTCAGGCTGAAGTAGCAGTGGCCGCTGGCGGCGCGCGAGAAGCCCGACAGTTCGCCCTGCACGACACAGGCGCTGAACCGCGCCGCCAGCGCGTCCGACACCGCGTGGACCAGCCCCGCGACGCTCCAGACCAGGCGCTCGCCCCGTGCCGCGGACCGCTCAAGCATGGGGAAACCCAGCGTTCATGCGGGTCGAGAACTCCACAAGCCCGCCAATCAAGGGCTGGCGGCGTACTTCGGCTGTCATGCCGCATTCACAATCGCCTAACTCCTTGATTTTCAACATATTTTCCATGCTTAAAGTTTGAGCAATCTGTGGCGGAGCCTGATTTGGCGCGGCCTGGACGGGTTCGACCCGGGGTTGCCCACAAAGTTATCCACAGTTGCGGTGGACTCAGGATGTAGTCGGCCGGTACTACATCGGACCACCGAGCCGGGTCCCCGCGCGGGGACCGTCGGCAAACATGCGGTTGCCTTGCCGATGTGCGTCGCGGGCCTGCCTTGGGGTCATAATCGCGCGTCCAAAAAGAGACCGCCCGAGACCCTGTGGTGAGGCGGTCGACCGCGGCTCCTGTGCATCACCGCATCCCACCATTGCTGAGAGGACCGGATTGTTTTCGATCATACAAGCCGCTGGCTGGCCGATCTGGCCCTTGCTCCTGTGTTCCATCATTGCGCTCGCGCTGATCATCGAGCGCCTGTCGAGCCTGCGGGTCGCACGCATCGCGCCGCCGCGGCTGCTCGATGAAGTGATCTCGGTCACCCGCGCCCACCTGCCGGCCGCCGACGTCGTCAACAAGCTCGCCGACAACTCGCTGCTCGGCCAGGTGCTCGCCACCGGCCTGCGGGCGATCATCGCCGACCCGCGCATCTCGCACGACAACCTGCACGGCGCGTTCGAATCCGCCGGCCGCAGCGCGGTGCACAAGATGGAGCGCTTCCTGAACACGCTGGGCACCATCGCGTCGGCCGCGCCGCTGCTGGGGCTGATGGGCACGGTGATCGGCATGATCGAGATCTTCGGATCGCAGGCGCCCACCGGCGGCAGCAACCCGGCACTGCTGGCGCATGGCATCTCGGTCGCGCTGTACAACACCGCGTTCGGCCTGATGATCGCGATCCCGTCGCTGATCGCCTACCGCTACTTCCGCGGCCTGATCGACGCCTACACGCTCGAGATGGAACAAGCCGCCGAGCGCATGGTGCCGCACCTGATGCGCTTCACCGCCGTGCGCAAGGCGAGCTGACGGGCCATGGCGATGAAGTTCCGCAAGCATCACCCCGAAGAACCCGAGATCAACCTGATCCCGTTCATCGACGTGCTGCTGGTCGTCCTGATCTTCCTGATGCTGTCGACCACCTACTCGAAGTTCACCGAGCTGCAGGTCAGCCTGCCGGTGGCCGATGCCGACAAGCCGCGCGAGAACAACAAGGAAGTGATCGTCGCGATCTCGGCCGAAGGGCGCTACGCGGTCAACCGCAAGACGCTCGACGGCCGCAACGTCGAGATGCTGACGGCCGAGCTGCTGGCGGCGGCGGCCGGCTCGAAGGACGCGATCATCATCGTGTCGGCCGATGCGGCGTCGTCGCACCAGTCCGTCATCACGGTGATGGACGCCGCACGCCGCGCGGGCCTGGCGCGGCTGACCTTCGCGGCCCAATCGTCGCAGGGCAGCGAAGCGCGCTGAGCGGTCCCGCGCCGCGCCCCGTCCTGCCCCTCTCTCACCCCCCCGTGTCGCTGTCCCTCCGACTGCAGCGCGCCTGGCTGGCGCGTGGTGCGCTCGCGTGGGCGCTGCTGCCGCTGGCGGGACTGTACGGCGCGGTCATCGCGCTGCGCGACGTCGCCTTCCGGGCCGGCTGGCGGCGCATCGACCGCCTGCCGGTGCCGGTGATCGTCGTCGGCAACCTGATCGCCGGTGGCGCCGGCAAGACCCCCACCTGCCTCGCGCTGGTCGACCTGTTGCGGCAACGCGGCTGGACGCCCGGCATCGTGTCGCGCGGCTACGGTGGCAACGCGGGCGACGCGGTCGTGCTGGTGACGCCGGACACGCCCTCCAGCGCCTGCGGCGACGAGCCGCTGCTGATGCAGCGCCGCAGCGAAGCGCCGGTGGCCGTCGGCCGGCGGCGTGCACAGGCCGGCCGCACGCTGCTCGCGGCGCACCCGGCGGTCGACGTGATCGTCTGCGACGACGGCCTGCAGCACCGGCAGCTGGCGCGCGATGCGCAGGTCATCGTGTTCGACGAACGCGGCGCCGGCAACGGCTGGCTGCTGCCCGCCGGCCCGTTGCGCGAGCCGATGCCGTCGACGCTGCCGGCGCGCAGCGTGCTGCTGTACAACGCGCCGGCCGCGTCGACGCCGCTGCCGGGGCATGTCGCGCAGCGTCGCCTCGGCCGTTTCACGCCGCTGCAGGCGTGGCTGGACGGCCGCCAGGGCGACGCCACGGCGGGCGCCGATCTGCGCGGCCGCCGCCTGGTCGCCGCCGCCGGGCTGGCGCATCCGCAGCGCTTCTTCTCGATGCTGCGCGATGCCGGCCTCGACATCGCCGAGCTGCCGCTGCCCGATCACCACGACTTCGCAGCGTTGCCGTGGCCGACCGACACGGCCGACGTCGTCGTCACCGAGAAAGATGCCGTCAAGCTCGATCCCGCGCGCCTGGGCATGACCCGCGTGTGGGTCGCGACGCTAGACTTCCAGCTTCCGCCGGCCTTCGCGGCCGACCTGCTGGCGCTGCTGCCGAAGCACGCGCCGGCCGCCCACTCCTGACCCGAGGACACTCGATGGACACCCGACTGCTTCAACTGCTGGTGTGCCCCCTGTGCAAGGGGCCGCTCGAGCACAAGCGCCCGCCGCAGGACACCGCCCACGAGCTGGTGTGCCATGCCGACCGCCTGGCCTTCCCGGTGCGCGACGGCATGCCGATCATGCTCGAGGCCGAGGCGCGATCGCTCGACACCCCTGCCGAGGCCGGGAGCGCCGCGTGAGCTTCACCGTGCTGGTGCCGGCGCGGCTGCAGTCGACGCGGCTGCCGCGCAAGCCGCTGGCCGACATCGGCGGGCTGCCGATGATCGTGCGCGTCGCGCGCCGCGCCGCGCTGTCGGGCGCGCAGCAGGTGGTGGTGGCGGCCGATGACGCCGAGATCGTCGCCGCGTGCCGAGCCCACGACGTGACCTGCGTGCTGACCCGCACCGACCACCCGACCGGCAGCGATCGTCTCGCGGAAGCCTGCGCGCTGCTGGGCCTGCAGCCCGACGAGATCGTCGTCAACGTGCAGGGCGACGAACCGCTGATCGACCCGGCGCTGGTCGATGCCTGCGCGGCATTGCTGCAGTCGCAGACCGACTGCCCGATGAGCACCGCCGCGCATGCGATCGACAGCGCCGACGAGCTGCGCAACCCGAACGTCGTGAAGGTCGTGCTCGACGGCGCGAACCGCGCGCTCTACTTCTCGCGCGCGCCGATCCCGTGGTGGCGCGATGGCTACGCGTCGGGCATCGAGGCACTGTCGTCGCCCGCCGGTTCGTTGGCCGCCCCGTTGCGCCACATCGGCCTGTACGGCTACCGCGTCGGCTTCCTGCGGGATTTCCCGAAGTTGCCGCCCTGCCCGCTCGAGCAGACCGAATCGCTCGAGCAGTTGCGCGTGCTGTGGCATGGGCACCGCATCGCGGTGCATGTCAGCGCGGTGCGCCCGGGACCGGGGGTCGACACGCCCGAGGACCTGGCCCGTGCGAGGGCATTGATCGGCTGAAAACCCCGGCGCGATCCGGGCGGCGATTCGCGCGGCAAAGCGGGTGTAAACCCGGGGGCCCCGAGGGCGCCGCGGCCTGCCCTGCGTCAGTTTCGCGCAGGGGGTCGCATGCTATTCTCGACGGCAAAAGTCCGTGTCTGCGCCGGCCGGCACCGCGACCACGAATTCCATAAATTGAGGATGACTGATGAGACTGATTCTGCTGGGCGCACCAGGCGCCGGTAAGGGCACGCAAGCGGCGTTCATTTGCCAGAAGTTCGGCATCCCGCAGATCTCCACCGGCGACATGCTCCGCGCGGCCGTCAAGGCCGGCACACCGCTCGGCGTGGCCGCGAAGAAGGTGATGGACGCCGGCGGCCTGGTCAGCGACGACATCATCATCGGTCTCGTCAAGGAGCGCATCGCCCAGCCCGATTGCGCGAAGGGCTTCCTGTTCGACGGCTTCCCGCGCACGATCCCGCAGGCCGACGCGATGAAGGCGGCCGGCGTCAAGCTCGACCTGGTGCTCGAGATCGACGTGCCGGACGCCGCGATCATCGAACGCATCAGCGGCCGCCGCGTGCACCCGGCCTCGGGCCGCAGCTACCACCTGAAATTCAACCCGCCGAAGACCGCCGGCCGCGACGACCTGACCGGCGAAGAACTCATCCAGCGCGACGACGACAAGGAAGAGACCGTCAAGAAGCGCCTGGAGGTCTACCAGAAGCAGACGCGCCCGCTGGTCGAGTACTACTCCGGCTGGGCGGCCACCGGCGACGCCGCGGCGCCGCAATACCGCAAGATCTCCGGCACCGGCTCGGTCGAGGAGATCACCGCACGCGCACTGGCCGCACTCCAGTAAGAGGCTCCCCATGGACATCGCAGGCAAGGTCTTCATCGTGACCGGCGGGGCCTCGGGCCTCGGCGAAGGCACGGCGCGCATGCTCTCGGCGGCCGGCGGCAAGGTCGTCATCGCCGACCTGCAGGCCGACAAGGGCGAAGCGGTCGCGAAGGAACTGGGCGGCGTGTTCGTGCGCTGCGACGTCAGCCAGGAGGCCGACGGGCAGGCGGCGGTCGCTGCGGCCACCGCCGCCGGCAAGCTGATGGGCCTCGTCAACTGCGCCGGCATTGCGCCGGCGGTCAAGACCGTGGGCAAGGACGGCGCGCACCCGCTCGCGGTGTTCGCGAAGACGGTGACGGTCAACCTGATCGGCAGCTTCAACATGATCCGGCTCGCGGCCGAGGCGATGAGCCGCAACGCGCCCGAACCCACCGGCGAGCGCGGCGTGCTGATTTCCACCGCCAGCGTCGCCGCCTACGATGGGCAGATCGGGCAGGCGGCGTACTCGGCGTCGAAAGGCGGGATCGTCGGCATGACGCTGCCGATCGCGCGCGACCTGGCACGCAACGGCATCCGCAACATGACGATCGCGCCGGGCATCTTCGGCACGCCGATGCTGTTCGGCATGCCGCAGGAGGTGCAGGACGCGCTGGCTGCCGGCGTGCCCTTCCCGAGCCGCCTGGGCACGCCCGCCGACTACGCGAAGCTGGTGCACCAGATCATCACGAACGAGATGCTGAATGGGGAAGTGATCCGCCTGGACGGCGCGATCCGCCTCGCACCGAAGTGACCTCGTAGCCCGGGAGACATCCCGGGAGCAGCATCAGGCGTCGAACCGCCGCTCCCGGATTGGCATCCCGGCTACTTCTTGCGGGCGTACAGCGCCCACAGGCGCGCCAGGTCGGCGGTGCCGTCGTTGCCYTGCACGGTCTTGAAGGTCGCGGCCGATTTCGCATGGTCGCCGGCCACCAGCTGCGCGATCGCCAGGTGCAGCTTCGCGTCGTCCGGGCGCTTCGTGCCCTTCGCGATGCCCTGCTGCATCAGCTCCAGCCCCGCCTTCGCCTGCCCGCCATAGACCTGGTCCATGCCGATCGCCAGCAGCTCGCCGCCGTCCTTGGCCGCCTTCGCGTCCGCGAGCGCCTGCGCCTGMSCGGCCTTCGAYTCCGCCAGCCGCTTGGCCACCAGGTCCTTCAACCGCTTGTGCCGCTCGGCCTCCGGGCCCACGCCCAGCACGCCCGCCGCGAAGCCCTTGTCCATCGCCTGCTGCGCCTCGTTCAGGCTGCCCGCCTGCACCGCCAGCTGCACCATCTCCATGTAGTCGGCCGCCGCGCTCGTCGCACCCGTCGCCAGGCTCAGCCGGTAGGTGTCCAGCGCCAGCCGGTCGCTGAAGTTCGGCTTGCGCTGCAGCCGCCCCAGCAGGTCGGTCCAGTACTGCTTCTGCGGGTAGTACGTCACCAGYTTCTCGACCGCCCACACRTACGCGTTGGTGTCGTTCATGCGCTGCGTCGCATTGGCCAGCAGCTTCAGCCGGTCTTCSGCCGGSGCCTGCCCGGCCTTCTCCGACGCATTGATCTCCACCTGCAGCTCGCGCGCCGCACCGGCGAAGTCMCCGCCCAGGTACTGGCTCTGGATCAGCAGCGTGCGCACCGTGCCGCTGGTGCCRCCTTCCTTGAAGTAGCGCTGGCCCCACTGCATCGTCTTCGCGTAGTCCTTGGCCCGGTAGGCCGTGCCCGCCAGCGATTCGAGCATGCGCTGCTTGTCGGCCTGCGCGAGCTTGCCGCTGGCCGCCAGTGCCTCGAACGACTTGCCCGCGGTGTCGGCATCGCCCGCGCCCGAGGCGGCTGCGATGCGCATGCGCTCGATCGTGTAGCTCTCGCTCGCGTTCTTGTTCGGCACCGCGTCGGCGTCGCGCACCTTCGCCAAGGCTTCCTTGTACTTGCCGGCCTTGATCAGCTCGCCTGCCGCCTGCAGCGGCTTGCCCACGTCGGGGCGCACCGCCTCTTGGGCGTTCGCGCCGAGTGCCGCGCCCAACACGAGCGCGGCCAACAGGGGTTTCAACTTCATGGCCATGCTCACTTGATGAACTGCTCGTTGCCCACCATGCCCAGCTTGCTCACCCCGAGCCGCTGCGCACTGGCCAGCACCATCGCCACCGACTTGTACTCCACCAGCTTGTTCGGGCGGATGTGCACCTCGGGTTGATCCGCGACCGCCGCCGTCGCCGCCAGCTTCGTCTCCAGCACCGTGCGGTCGGGCACCAC
>NZ_LMDM01000030.1 GCF_001425825.1 Rhizobacter sp. Root1238 | reverse complement strand
TTCGGCGACGGGCCATGAAGCCAGCCAGCGGAGGGAAGTCCTCGGCCCCCGGGGGGCCGAGGACCGCCCCCGACGGCGCGCCACAGCCTCCCCACCCGCGCCTTTGCTCGCACAAGACACCCAAGCTCAACCCGCAGCGCACCAAACCAACAGCAGGTTGTTCGCTGGCATCGCCACCCGCTCCCGCAGCACCAGCCCGGCCTGCGCCGCCTCGCGTTCGACATCTTCACGCCGGCGCAGCCCCCACCCGGCGTTGCGCATGCGCAGGTCGACATCGAAGCCCAGGTTGCCCGGCGATGTCGGCACGCCATCCTCGAGATACGGCCCATACGTGATCAGCACCCCTTGCGGCGACAGGTGCCGCGCCGCGCCGCGCATCAGCCCGCCACAGCATTCCCACGGCGCGGCGTGGATCATGTTGGCGCAGAAGACGGCATCGACCTGCGCCGGCACACCGGGCCACTCGGGCGACAGCACATCGAGCTGCAGCGGCGTGCGCACGTTGTCGATACCCGCGCACCATGTGCCGATCGACGGCAGCGTCTCGGCATTGAAATCGCTCGGCTGCCACTGCCACCCCGGCAGCCCGGGACTGCAGTGCGCCGCATGCTGGCCGGTGCCACTGGCGATCTCCAGCAGCAGCCCTTGCGGCGGCAGCAGGCGTTGCAGCTCGGCCAGGATGGCCGCACGGTTGCGTTCGGCGGCGGGACTGTGTCGACGCGGATCGGCGCTCATGGGGCGCTCATCCGCAGCACGCGCGCCGCTTCTTCCAATCGCGCATCCTCGATCTCGCGCAGCACGCCCGACAGGTCCACCGCACCGGCCCGCTGCTCGTAGCGGCCGGTCAGCGCCATGCCCGGCACCAGCAGCCCGCCGGCATACAACGACCACATCTCCGGACCGTACCGCGTGCCCAGCAGGCTGGGCGCGAAGCGCCCGAAGAAGTTGCGCAGGTTGTCGACATCGCGCATCAGCATGCGCGGCGCGTGGTTGTTGCCGGCCGCATCCACCGCCTGCGGCAGGTCGATGATCACCGGGCCGTCCGCCGCCAGCAGGATGTTGAACTCCGACAGGTCGCCGTGGATCACGCCGGCGCACAGCATGCGCACCACCTCGTCGATCAGCGTCGCATGGTGCTGCAGCGCCTGCGCTTCGCTGAACTGCAGGTCGTTCAGGCGCGGCGCGGCATCGCCCCGCTCGTCGGCCACCAGCTCCATCAACAGCACGCCGTCGAGAAAATTGTGCGGCTTCGGAACGCGCACGCCAGCCGCCGCCAGCCGGTACAGCGCGTCGACCTCGGCGCTCTGCCACGCAGCCTCCTGCTGCTCGCGGCCGAACGCCGTGCCCTTGGCCATCGCACGCGCCTGGCGGCTGTTGCGCACCTTGCGGTTCTCGGTGTAGTCCACCGCCTGCCGGAAGCTGCGCTTGTGCGCCTCCTTGTAGATCTTCGCGGCGCAGGTCTCGTCGCCGCAGCGCACGACGTACACATCGGCTTCCTTGCCGCTCTTGAGCTGGCGGACGACGCTGTCGATCAAACCTTCGGCAACCAGGTTCTGCAGGCGGGCGGGTATTTTCATCAGGCCATTTTCAGGCCATTCAGATCCCCTGCTTCGTCGGCATGATCACCACCTGCTGCAGGTTCACGTGCTTCGGCTGCGCAACGATGAAGCCGACGCTCTCCGCCACGTTCTCCGGCTGCAGGAACTCCATCGTCTTCTCGGCACCGGCCAGCCAGTCCTTCGCGCCCTGGAAGGTCACGTGGCCCTGCAGCTCGGTCGCGACGATGCCCGGCTCGATCATCGACACACGGATGTTCTTCGGCCCGAGCTCGATGCGCAGGTGTCGCGTCAGGTGGCTCACATAGGCCTTGGTCGCGGTGTAGACGGCGAAGTACGGGTAGAGGTACTGGCCGGCGATCGACGAGGTGTTGACCAGGTCGACCGTCGCGCCTTCGGCCGCGGCCTGCACCAGCTGCGGCACGAAGGCATGGATCACGCGCATCACGCCGGTCACGTTCAGGTCGATCTGCTGCTCCCACTCGCCGAGCTTGCCCTCGGCGATCGCACCCGGCAGCATCACGCCGGCGTTGTTGAAGACCAGGTCGGCCCGGCCCCAGGCCGATGCGACCCGCGCCGCAGCGGCGGCCACCGAGGCCTGGTCGGTCACGTCGACCGGCACCGCGATGGCCTCGCCGCCGGCCGCGGCGATCTCGGCCACCAGCCCGTCGAGGGCCTCCTTGCGGCGTGCCAGCACCGCGACCTTGGCACCGCGCGAGGCCAACAGCAATGCCGATGCACGGCCGATGCCGCTCGAGGCGCCGGTGACGACCGCGACGCGGCCGGCCAGTTGGGAAGCGAAGGGGTTCGATGCGATGGTCATGGGATTCGTCCTTGGGTTGAGCGCCGCGACGGCGACGCATGGACCGCACTGTAGGAATCCAATCCCAACCCGGGTAGTCCACCAAAGCCGTTACTTTGACAACCGTCGGTTTCGAATCAGCGGCGCGCCCTGCGCACGCGCCGCGTCAGCGAACGCAGTTCTGCCGGCGCGATCGAGAACTGCCGGCTGTCGCGCAGCCACGCGGTGCTGAAGTCGATGAAGCGGCGCACCCGGCCCGGCATGTCGGCACGCTGCGCGTAGTACAGGTAGAGCCCCATGCGCTCGCTGACGTGATCCGTCAGCACCGGCACCAGCCGGCCGTCGCGCAACGCGGCCGCGGCGTTGATGCTGTCGACCTGGCCGAGGCCGATGCCGGCCAGCACCGCCAGGCAATCGGCCTCGGGTTCGCTGCTGCACAGCACCGCCGTCACATGCTGGAACACCGTGCTGCCGTCGACCTCGAACTCCCACGGCATCGGCCGGCCGGTGCCCGGCTGGCGGTACGCGGTGCAGCGGTGCTGCAGCAGGTCCTGCAGCTGCTGGGGCGCCGGGTGCCGGGCCAGGTAGGCCGGCGACGCGCAGGCGATCTGCTGGACCGTGAACAGCCGGCGCGCGATGACCTGCGCATCGGGCGCGCTGCCGGCGCGGAAGCCGACGTCGATGCGCTCGCCGACCAGGTCGGTGAACCGGTCCTCGAGCAGCAGGTCGACCTGGATCGCCGGGTGCTGCGCCTGGAAATCCGCCAGCATCGGCACCAGCACCTTGCGCGCCGTCGCGCCGGCGGCGCTGACCCGCACCATCCCTTCGTCGTTGCGCGCGGCACTGCGCGCGCGCGTCAGCGCATCGACCAGCCCGTCGAGGTTCGGCCGCGCCGAATGCAGCAGCCGCTCGCCTTCTTCGGTCAGCGAGTTCTTGCGCGTCGTGCGGTGGAACAGGCGCACGCCCAGGTGCTGCTCGAGCTGGCGGATGGTCTTGCTGACCGCTTGCGGCGTCGTGGCCTGAGCCTGCGCGGCCTGGTTGAAGCTGCCCAGCTCGGCCACCCGCACGAAAGTCGACAACGCTCGCAGTTCGTCCATGCCACGAGCCTACCGCAGCAGCACCCGGGGTTTTCGATCAGCGGGTTTCCGATGCCCGGTCCCCGGCGGAACGGAACGACATGGTGCGTTACCGTTGGTCTTCTTCTTGCTCTCACCGACGGTTCTCCCGGTCCGGCCTGCGCCGGCCACACCGGGCGCCCTTGAGCAAGGCGCGCGGATCACCGTTCCCGCTCGCAACCCAAGAAGGAGGGATCACATGCAGAGAACAACCAGGGTCCGCCGGGCCATCGCGGCGGCCTTCGGCAGCGGCATGGCCTTGTCAGGCGCGCAGCAGGCTGTCGCACAGGACGCGACGTCCTCGACACAACAGCGACTGGAACGCGTCGAAATCACCGGCTCGTCGATCCGGCGTGTCGAATCGGAGACCGCGCTGCCGGTCACGGTGATCACCAAGGAGCAGATCGAGCGCAGCGGCGCGACCAATGTCGAGGCGCTGCTGCAGCGGGTGTCGGCCAGCACCGGGCTGCAGTCCGACACCACCCAGGGCGCCGGCTACGCGACCTCGAACGCCAACATGCGCGGGCTCGGTGCCAACTCGACGCTCGTGCTGCTGAACGGCCGGCGGCTTGCGAACCACCCGTTCGGCAGCATCGGCGGCACGGTGTCGGTCGACCTGAACAGCATCCCGTTCGCCGCGCTGGAGCGCATCGAGGTGCTGCGCGATGGTGCATCGGCGGTGTACGGCACCGATGCGGTCGGCGGCGTCATCAACTTCATCACGCGACGCGACTACACCAGCGGCCAGCTGACGGTGCGCTACGGCGACACGCAGGCCAACGTGGGCGGCAAGGAAAGCGGCCTGAGCCTCGCCTACGGCCAGGGCGACCTGTCGAGCGACGGCTACAACCTCCTGTTCACCGCGAACTACCAGGACAACACCCGCATCCGTGCGATCGACCAGGGCTACTACAACCGCGGCGTCAGCGAGATCCCCGGTTCCGCGCCGCCGACCTCGGGCCGCGGCTTTCCGGGCCGGCTGGTCGACTTCGGCATCAGCCCCGGCGCGTACCGCGGCACCAACGGCTTCGACGACCCGAACTTCGCGCCCTGCGATCCGAAGTTCACCGTCGTGACGACCTCGGGCACCACGCCGAACGGGCAGCCGAAGCAGGCCTGCCGCTTCATCTACTCGGCCACGCTCGACAACCTGCCCGACCAGACCAAGGGCGACCTGTTCGGCCGCTTCACGCTGCGCCTGGATCCGCAGAACGAGCTCTTCGCCGAAGCCTCGTACGCACGCAACCACAACATCGGACGCGTCGCGCCGGTGCCGATCGACTCCACCGCGGGGCACCTGAACCCCGACACCGCGAGCTACCCGAGCTTCTCGATCCCGGTCACCAGCCCCTACTACCCGGCCGCGCTGCTGGCCACGCTGGGCTACGCCGCGCCGGCCACCGGCATGGCCGAGGTCTCGATGCGGGCCGTGCCGGTGGGCAACCGCATCAACGACAACGTCAACGAGCAGATGCGCGCGGTGGCCGGCCTCAAGGGCACGGCGCAGGGCTGGGACTACGACTCGGCACTGACGATCGCCCGCGGCAAGGGCTCGCTGAGCTACTTCGGCTACATCAGCGAACCCAGGTTCATCGCCGCGCTGGGCACCGGCCAGATCAATCCCTTCGGCCCCAGCGACGCGGCCGGCGAGGCGCTGCTGCGCTCGACGCTGCTCGAAGGCAAGATGCGCGAGTCCACCAGCACGACCACGGTGCTCGACGGCAAGGCCAGCCGCGAGTTCATGGCGCTGCCGGGCGGCCAGCTCGCGGCCGCCTTCGGCTTCGACCTCCGCCACGAGCAGGCCAAGGACACGCCGGTCAACGACGAGTACCGCCAGGGCCTGCACATCGGCGGCGAGGGCACGGTGCCCGAGACGCGCGCCAGCCGCAACGTGATCGCGGTGTTCACCGAGGTCACCGCGCCGTTCGCGACAGGCTGGGAAGCCGGCCTCGCAGCCCGCTACGACCGCTACAGCGACTTCGGATCCAGCTTCAACCCGCGTGCCAGCCTGCGCTGGCAGCCGGCGCGCGAGGTGCTGTTGCGCACGTCCGCCGGCACCGGGTTTCGCGCACCGTCGCTGTGGGACGTGAACAGCCCGCCGTCGATGACCAACACCGCCAACTCGCTGAAGGACCCGGCCTGCCCGATCGCCGGCGACGCGCGCTGCGAGAGCCAGTTCAACGAGCGCTTCTCGTCGTCGAGCGACCTGAAGGCCGAGAAGTCGAAGCAGTTCTCGGCCGGCATCGTGCTGGAGCCGGTGAAGTGGCTGTCGACCTCGCTCGACTGGTGGCTGATCAAGAAGACCGACCAGATCAGCGTGGTCACCGGCGACGCGATCCTGACCGAGCCCGGGCTGCTGGCGAAGTTCGGCAACCGCATCCACCGCACCGCCGACGGCTACATCAGCTACATCGACACGCCGGTCGAGAACCTGGGTGACCTGCGCACCTCGGGCATCGACCTCGACGTGACGACGCGCTGGGCGCTGCCTTCGGTCGGCAAGCTGACGGTCGCATTGAACGGCACCTACGTCGACACCTGGAAGCGCCAGGCCTACAAGGACGGCCCGATGACGGACTACGCCGGCACCGCCGGCGACGGCGGCAGCGTGCAGCCGCACCCGCGCTGGCAGCATTCGTTCAGCATCGACCTGCAGCGCGACAGCTGGGGCGCGACGCTGGAGAACGTGTTCGTGAAGGGCTGGACCGAATCGGCCGACCTGGTCGACGCCAACGTCGGCGTGCACCAGGAATACCACGTGAAGGACTCGAGCCGCTGGAACCTGTCGGGCGTCTACACCGGGCTGAAGGACTTCTCGGTGCGCCTGGGCGTGCGCAACCTGTTCGACGAGGAGCCGCCGTTCACCGCGGTCGCGTCGTACGGCTCGCATGCCACCGGCTACGCGGCATCGTTCGCCGATCCGCGCGGGCGCTTCTATTACGCGTCGGTGAGCTACCAGTTCAAGTAAGTGCGCATGGCGGCGCCCGGGAGGGCGCCGCTCTTCATGGATAATGTTGAGAATCATTCTCAACAATCCAGGCCGATGCGCACACTCCAGATCGTCTCCCGCGTCGCCGCCGGCGTGCTCGGCGGATGGTCGTTCACCTGGGGCTTCGTGATGCTCGGCATCGCGCTGGCGCTCGCCGCCGGCATGCCGTATGCCGATGCGCGGACGTTGCTCTACCTGGTCGCGTTCCTCGTCTACCTCGTCGTGTTCTGCTGGTCGTTCGCGGCCGCGAGCACGGCACGCGTGTGGCTCGTGCTGTTCGGCGGCGGCGCGGCGATGACCGGACTCGGCTGGTGGATGACGCGGCTGCCGGCCGCCTGAGAAGCCCGAGGAAGCACACCATGTTCCCCACCTTTCGCCTGTCGATGACCTGGCTGCACACATGGTTCGGCCTGGTGCTCGGCTATGTGCTGATCGTCGTGTTCTTCTTCGGCTCGTTGTCGGTGTTCGACCGCGAGATCGACCGCTGGGCGATCCCCGAGACGCGCTTCGCGCCGCAGCCGATGTCGTCGTTCGACACGATGCTCGCGCCGATCTTCGCGCGCATGGCGCCCGAAGCCGACGAGCTGCAGGCGGCCGCGAAGCGTGTCAGCGGCCCGCTGCCGAAGACGCTCGCGCCGATGAACTGGGGCGCCTACACGACGCACCGCGACCCGGTGCTGTCGCTGTACGCCGAGTACGCGGTGCCGAACAACCCGAGCGACCCCGACGACCACGTGCACGGCCACGTGACGATCGACCCGCGCAACGGCCGGCTGCTGCCCGACGACCAGCTGAAGATCGGCAGCGAGTTCTTCTACCCGATGCACTACGGGCTGAACCTGACCTGGAAGGACCTCGGGTACTGGATCGTCGGCTTCGCGGCGCTGGTGATGCTGGCGGCGCTGGTGTCGGGCGTGGTGATCCACCGCCGGCTGTTCCGCGAGCTGTTCACGTTCCGCCCGCGCAAGCACGTGCAGCGCAGCACGCTCGACCTGCACAACCTGACCGGCGTGGTCGCGCTGCCCTTCCACTTCATGTTCGCGCTGACCGGGCTGACGGTGTTCGCGAGCATCTACCTGCCGGTCTCCGAGACGCTGCTGAAACCGCAGGCGGTCGCGGCCGCGATGGCCGAGGCGACGGCCAAGGGCCTGCCCTTCAAGCCGGCCGGCGTGCAGGCGCCGCTCGCATCGGTCGACGCGATGGTGATCGAGGCGAAGCGCCGCTGGGCCGCGCGCGGCATGCCGGGCGAGGTCGGCTACCTGTACGTGAACCACGTCGGCGACCGCAACAGCACCGTCACGCTGTACCGCGCCGGCAGCGACCGCGTGACGCTGGTCGGCCAGCCGATCCACTTCGAAGGCAGCACCGGCCGCGTGCTGCTCGAGGAGCCGCCGCCGAGCGCGGTGGCCAGCGTCAACGACTTCCTGACCGGGCTGCACCTGCAGCATTTCGAGCACTGGCTGCTGCGCTGGTTCTACGTGTTCGGCGGGCTGATGGGCTGCATCTGCATCGCCACCGGCTTCATCTTCTTCGTCGAGAAGCGCAAGCGCCAGCATGCGAAAGCGGAGGTCGGCGGCGCGCGCTGGGCCGATGCGGTGGCGGTCGCCACGGTGACCGGCATGCTGGTCGCGGCGCTCGCGATCCTGGTCGCCAACCGGCTGCTGCCGGCCGACCTGGCGCAGCGCGGCGACTGGGAGAAGGCCGCGTTCTGGGGCGCCTGGGTGCTGGCGGCCGCGCATGCGCTGTGGCGCAGCGCGCCGGTGCGCGATGCCCGCCTGTCGCCGGCCTGGGCGGAGCAGTGCATGGCCGTGGCGGCGCTCGCGTTCGCGGCGGTCGCGTTGAACTGGGCCACGACCGGCGACCACCTCGTCAAGACGCTCGGCGAGCGCTATTGGCCGGTGGCCGGGCTCGATCTCGCGCTGCTGGTGGCGGGCGCGATCGCCGCGTCGGCCGCTGTCGCGCTGCGGCGCCGTGCAGGTGCAGGTGCAGGTGCAGGTGCGGGCGTGGCCGTCGCCGAGAGCCGGCCAGGGACCCCGGACGATGCGGAGACCGCGAATGCCTAAGGGGTTGCTGTTGACCCTCGCACTGCTGTGCAGCGCCGGCGGCATCGCGTGGCTGGCGCTGGCGATGGAGGTGCATTGGCAGCAGGCGCACGGCAGCGCGGCCGGCCCGGCCCGGCGCACCGCGATCGGCCTGCGCGTGCTGGGCGGTGCGGCACTGGCGGTGTCGTTCGGCGTCTGCCTGCTCGCCGACCACGCGACGATGGCGGTGCTGGTATGGGTGATGTCGCTCGCGGCATCGGCCCTCGTGGTGGCGCAGACGCTGGCCTGGCGACCGCGCTGGCTCGCGTGGCTCACACCCTGGGCCGAAAGGCAATCCCACTGACACCCGGTACCGTCCCGGGGTGCGGAGTCGAGAATGGCGCCTCGCCATCACGGCGTTCAACAACGGGAGAGGTTCCATGAAGACGACGAAGCTGCTGCGCGTTGCGGCGGGTGGCCTGGTGACGCTGCTGACGGCCACGTC
Source organism: Rhizobacter sp. Root1238 (assembly GCF_001425825.1). Taxonomy (GTDB): domain Bacteria; phylum Pseudomonadota; class Gammaproteobacteria; order Burkholderiales; family Burkholderiaceae_C; genus Rhizobacter. The sequence goes on along the minus strand of NZ_LMDM01000030.1, from coordinate 43,658 downwards.
GGCACTCGCCGCGGGCTGGACGCTGACCGACCTGGGCCCGGTGGGTGGCACCGCGAGCGTCGCGGACGGCATCAACAACGCGGGCCAGGTCGTCGGCTATGCCGAAGCGGCCGATGGTTCGCCCCGCGCAGTGATCTGGACCGCCGGCATCGCGACCGTGCTGAGCCCGGGACTCGGCCGCGCGCTCGCCGTCAACGCCAGCGGTGTCGCGGCCGGCAGCGTACTCAGCCCCGATGGCACGGCGAGCGATGCCGCGCTGCTGTCGCCGGCCGGCGTGGTCGACGTCGGCACGCTGGGCGGCGGCTTCGCGATCGTCGTGGCGATCAATGACAGCGGCCAGTTCGCCGGCTGGTCGCGCCGGGCCGATGGCCGCGACCACGCCTTCCTCGCCACCGCCGCTGGCCTGTCGGACCTGGGCACCTACGGCGGCGACTACAGCCAGGCGTATGCGTTGAACAACGCCGGACTGGTGGTCGGCTCCGCGTACGACGCCGCGGGCAAGTCGCGCTGCTTCCTGTCGACCGGCGGCGGGCTGGTCGACCCGGGCACGCTCGGCGGCACGTTCTGCAATGCCTTCGCGGTCAACGATGCCGGGCAGGTCACCGGCAGCAGCGCCACCGCGGCCGGCATCGGCCATGCCTTCGTGCACGATGCGCGCGGCATGATCGACCTGGGCACGCTGGGGGGCAGCAGCAGCCTCGGCAAGGCGATCAACCGGCACGGCCACGTCGTCGGCTCGGCGCGCACCGCGGGCAACCAGACGCATGCCTTCCTGCACGACGGCACGACGATGACCGACCTCGGCACGCTGGGCGGCAGCACCAGCATCGCGACCGGCATCAACGCGCTCGGGCAGGTCGTCGGCAACTCGACGACTGCCGGCGGCGCGAAGCAGCCGTTCTTCTACGCCGACGGCGTGATGGTGAACCTGAACACCGTGCTGCCGGGGCTGTCGAACATCAACGCCGACAAGATCTACCTGAACGACGCCGGCCAGATCGCGGGCACCGGCACCATCGGTGGCCAGCAGCATGCGTTCGTGCTGACGCCGACGCCTTGAGCCGGCGGCCGACGCAGCGGCGCGTCAGCCTGGCGCGCTGAACAACGCATCGGGCAGCTCTCGCAAGCGCAGCACCGGGTACAGCCGCCACGCAGGCTCGGCATACCGTTGCGCGACGAGGAAGAGGAAGCCGAGCACGGCGTCCCGATCGGCCAGCAGTTCGGGGTGCGCGGCTTTCCAGTCGTCAAAGCGCGCACGCAGCCCAGGCTCGGCATCCAGCAGCCGCTCGGCCTCGTCCTCGAACACGTAGTCGCTGAAAGCCTCTTTCTTGTCGAGCACGCTGTCGAAGAAGGCCCAGCGGAAGAAGCTGTCGATGCCCAATGGCTCGAGCAGCTCGACGACGAAGCGGTCGTGCGGCCCGCCCAGCGGGACCAGCCAGTCGCCCACGGCCACGTCGGCGGTGAGCGCCTCGGTCTCGACCTCCAGCACGTCGTGCAGGTGACGGCCCTCGAACGGCGCGCGCCGCTTGTCGAAGCGCGTGATGCGGTGGGCCTCGGCCGGCACGCGGCCTGCGCGCCCTGCACGCTGCAGCGGCACGCCGTTCGCCTGCAGGCGCAGCGCCACATCGTGCCAGGCTTGCGGCAGCAGGTAGGCGCGCGGCGGCACCACGCTGGTGGTCGCCTGGTAGCGGTCGAAGTAGGCGATGTCCTTCACCCACGGCGCATGGCGGTCGTAGCGCAGCCGCTGGTAGCTGCCGAGGCGGCTCGGCTCATGCACCGCCGTGAAGCCGCTGAAGCGGAACGGCCGGCTGCGCTGCAGGTCGAGCGCCCAATCGAGCGCGACGGGTGCACCGCCCGCGATGGCGGTGCGGTCCGCCGCCCGCGCGGCGCGGATCGCGTCGCCGTGCGCCACCGTGTGCGCGAGCGCCGCCTCCACCAGCGCGCGCGTGCCGTGGTAGCGCGCGTCGAAGGCCTTCAGCATGTGCGTCTCGGGCATGAAGCCGATCGTGTGGTGCAGCGCCGCGTAGCCGGTGGAGAAGCGCGGCGAGTCGAGGAAATCGGCGATGCCGTCGTCCGGAATCTCCTTCAGCGTGTTCACGTACGGGCACATCGGGAAGCCCCGCTTGTCCATCCCGGCGTACAGCGCCGGCAGCATCGTCTCGCGCAGGTGCTCGCCGGTGCGGCCGCCGAGCTTGTCGGGCTGGGTCGCGATCAGCGTCACCACGTGCTGGTAGTCGGCACCGTTCGACGTGTGGGTGTCGACCATCACATCGGGGTCCCAGCGGGTGAACACCTGCGCGAACGTGCGGGTGTTCAGGCTGTCCGCTTTGACGAAGTCGCGGTTCAGGTCGAGGTGGCGCGCGTTGCCGCGGAACCCGAAGGCCTCGGGACCGTTCTGGTTGACGCGGCTGGTGTCCTGCCGGTTCAGCGCGCCATCGACGTTGTAGACCGGGATGTAGAGCAGCACCGTGCGCCCGAGCGCCGCGCGCCGCGCCGGGTCGAGGCACAGGTCGCGCAGCAGCGCCATGCAGGCGTCGATGCCTTCGGGCTCGCCGGGGTGGATGCCGTTGTTGTTGAAGAACACCGGCCGGCCCGCGGCCTTCACCGCCTGCGGGTCGAAGACGCCATCGTTCGAGAACACGCCGACGTGGATCGGCACGCCGCCGTCCGACCGGCCCGCCTCCTCGAAGCGCAGCCAGGCGCCGAAGGCCGCGGSGAGCCGCTGGTGGAAATCGATGCAGTCTTGCCAGGTGGTGGTCTGGTTGCCGTTGCCCCGCTCGAACGGCGTGGCCCAATCGTCGTGGATGTTCATCCGCGCAGTCTAGGCGGTACGATGCCGGCCTTCCGAACTGAGCCGAGGACAGCGATGCCCACTCCCTCCGAACTCATCGACGAGAAGATCGACGGCCTGGCCGACTGGCGCGGCGAGATGCTCGCGACGCTGCGCGCGCTGATCCTGAAGGCCGACCCCGGCGTCACCGAAGAATGGAAGTGGGGCACCGCGGCCTGGTCGGCGCACGGCCTGATCTGCACCAGCGAGACCTACAAGAAGGCGGTGAAGATGACCTTCGCGAAAGGCGCCTCGGTGCCCGATCCGAAGGGCCTCTTCAACTCGAGCCTCGACGGCAACGTCCGCCGCGCGATCGACTTCCATGAAGGCGACAAGCCGGACGCCACCGCGCTGAAGGCGCTGTTCCGCGCGGCGATCGCGGTCAACAAGGCCGCCGGCTCCTGAGCCGGCGGCCCGTGTCAGGCCGAGGCAAGCGCCGGCAGGCCTTGCGCATGTCGCGCCGCCAGGAACATCGTCGAACGGTCTGGGGCCGGTCGCTGGCGCTTTTCAGAGCTTCGTGAAACGGATCCAGTTCAGGTTCCATCCGCTGGCCGGCGCGTAGACACCGACGTCGTAGGTGCCGGCGTTGATGTTCACCGTGTGGGACACCGTGGCCCAGGCCTGCCAGCCGCCGGTGGCCGGGATGCCAACCTGGCCGAGCCGGAGGGTTCCGCCATTCAAGTCCAGCGACAGCGCCGAGCCGCCGGGGCTGGCCACGCGGTACTCGACGCGGTAGGTGCCGCTGCGGGGAAAGCCGATCTTGCCGTAGACCATCCAGTCGCCGGCATCGATCCAGCCGGCGTTGCGGCCGCCTTCGACACAGGCTTCGGTCTGCACGCCCTTCTGGCTGCTGAAGTTCTCTGCCTCGAGCTTCAGCGTCCAGGCGGTGGTCGATGGTCCGGACGGCACCGACGGCGACAAGGGCCCGGCCCACAGGCTCGGAACATCTTCGCGTTTGGTGCCGGGGGCCGGCTTCGGCTGGTACGCGGGGAAGTCCGGGCTCGCATGCCCGACCTGCGGGAACACCAACTGCATCGAGTAGTCCATCTTCATCAGCTCGACCGAGCCGGTGGCACTGATGCTGTAGGTGTCGCCGGGCTTCACCGGCACCGGCCGGGCCAGGCTGCATTGGTTGAAGCCATAGCCCTGCACTGGCGTGCAGCTCGACTGCTGGCCGGTGCTGAGGTTCTGCACCGTCAGCGTGCCGATGCCGGCGGTGCCGGCCGAGAAGCCGCCCGCTTCCGTCAGGTTGCGCGCGACCTGCAGGTTGCCGTAGGCCACCGTGCAGCTGACGCAGTCGTCGCTGTAGGCGTAATACGGCTGCCCGGGCACGTTGGTTCCGTTGGTCAGACGAAACCCGTATTGCGGCAGGCGAACGGCCGGGTGATCGGGATCGTCGTCATTGATGTGCGAGAGGTACTGGCCGTTCGCCTGGCCGTAGCGCCAGGTCTTGCCGCTGTCTTCCGACCAGGCCACATGCTCCCGCGGGTCCATCGACATCAGCGCATCGATCGCGTTCCTGTCGAGCTCGTTGCGGCCATGCGGTCCAACCAGCGCCGCGTCGCCGATGGGCGCGTTGAACGAGAAGAAGTTGCGGGCCGGATCCGGGTGTTCGTTGCTGATCACCAGGCCGTACATCCGGCCGGCCTTCAACGACGCGTTCACCGAGGCCCAGGCGAACACCGGCACCTCGTTCTTCACCTCCGCCTTGGCCTGGTTGTGGCGGGTGCAGCCGTTGACCGTCTCCGAAGCGATCTCGCCGGCCGGCAGGCCGGTGGCCTCGTCGATGTCGACCAGCCGGGCCAGCATCGTTCCGCCGTCTCCGGCGCCATATTCAGCAGTCGAGCTCCAGCAGTTGGCACCCTTCAGCTTGAAGCCGAAGTAGACGCGGTCGACCTGCATGTCCGAGCGCGGCACGAAGCGCAGCAGTTGTCGGTAGTTGGTGGCTTTCAGCGGCGAGTCGTTGACGTTCTCGATGCCGAGCGTCAGCGCGCCGGCGCGGCCCGGGCCGCCGCCGCTGGCCCATGTCGTGGAGGGCACGGCGCAGAGGCCCACCAGCGCTGCAACGCCGACGTGCGCGAGGTTCGTCTTCAGAGAGAGTTTTTTCATGGCGCATGGTGGCGGGAGCTGCCAGGGAGCGTCTACCGAACGGCTGGCTACAGTGGTGACGAGCCGTTCCGGGGTGCGCCGGACAACAAGAAGCCCTGGTGCACTGCTGCGCCAGGGCTTCTTCACTTCACGGTCCTCGTCGGACCTTCATCTGGTGCCGGAGACACCCCGATTCACCTGTGAATCGTCGATGCGACACCCCATGGTCACTCCACTGGTTACTGGACTGAATCGCCTTCGGCATGCAGCCCAGATCACGGCCCTGCGCATGCTCAATACAACCAACGCGCCATTTGCTCCGTTGTGAGATTGCTTCCGCACAGCACCGTCGCCAGTCGCTGGGATCGGAGTGGCGGGTGCTCGATCAGAGCCGCGATGCCAACGACACCGGCAGGCTCGACGACCAAGCCAGCTTCATGGAATACCAGGCGCATCGCGCGCTCAATGGCACCTTCACTCACCAGCAGCACGTTGTCAACCAACCCGTCCATGTCCGCCAACGCCTCAGCGACCGGCCGCCGTACTGCGATCCCGTCGGCAATGGTGTTCACCGCCGGACGCTCGATCATGCGATGGGCGTTCCACGATGCCGCCATGGCATCAGCGCCTTCCGCACAGACGCCGATGACCTGGACTTCGGGTGCGTGGGCTTTCGCCCAGCGCGCTGCGCCGTTGAGCAAGGCGCCGTTTCCCAACGGGAGAATCAGCGTGTCGAACCGGTGACGTGCCAGCAGCTCGCGCGCGATCGTTCCTGCGCCCTCGGCGATGCTGGCCTCCCGACCGTCTTCGACGAAAGTGGCGCCAGCTGACTCGCAAAAACGCTTGGCCTCTTCCTTGGCCGTGTCAAAGTCATCACTGTGCAAACGCACCTCCGCACCCATCGCGCGCATTCGTTCCACCTTGAACGCGTTCGCTGTCGTCGCGGTGTAGACCACGAGAGGCCGCCCACGAGCTCGGCAGACGTACGCCATCGCTTGGCCCCAGTTTCCTGCCGTGGCGCAAACCAATGTTCGTGCGGCGAGAGTCGGCAGGTTTTCGTGCATGAAGAAGTCAGCACCGCGTCCCTTGAAGGAACGCAAGGGATTCAACGTCTCGACCTTGAGCAACAAGGAGGCGCCGAGCGACTGGTTCAGCGGCTCGCATTCGAACTGCGGGCTGTCCAGGAACACGGGGTCGATCACCGCGGCAGCGCGCTCGATGTTGTGCAGCGAAAGTCGATGGGGGCTGTCGATAATGCTCATGCTCGAAAGTATGTGCGGCAGGGCATGGCGTCCGGCCGCGAATCACCCCCCGAATTCAACGCCAAGCCGCACACCGAGCTTGCTCGATGCGGGCGCTCGACGCGATGACTCTTGACAACTTCGACCGACATATTCTCGACCTCTACCAGCGCGACACCCGCCTGCCCGCAGAGCAGATCGGTGTCCATGTCGGTCTATCGGCCGCTGCCGTGCAACGGCGCCTGAAGCGACTTCGGGAAACCGGCGTCATCCTGGCCGAAGCTGCCGAGCTCGACTGCACCCATCTTGGCCTCGGCATCACGGCCATCGTGCAGGTCGATCTCGTCGACGAGTCTGCACGAGCCACGCAGGCGTTCCGCCACAAGCTGGATGCGCGTGGTGAAGTTCAGCAGTGCTACGGCGTTGCAGGTGCCGTTGACTATGTCCTCGTCGTCATCGTCCCCGACCTCGTTGCCTACGAAGCCTTCTGCGATGAATGCCTGCTGCACGACTCCAATGTCAGGAGCTTCACGACGCACATCGTGCTCGACGCTCACAGGCGACGGGGCCCCCTGAAGATTCCAGGCCTCCCGTAGCTGACAACGGAAGCGACTGAGCGACCGATCGTGGCCCGGGAGCGCGAGGTCGACACCCGCAAACTGCACTCAGCCGCACAACAAAAAAGCCCTGGAGCGTTGTGGCCCCAGGGCTTTTTGCAACATCACGGTCCTCGGTGGACCTTGTACTGGTGGAGCCGGGGGGAATCGAACCCCCGTCCGCAAGCCTTTTCCGGGCAGATCTACATGTGTAGCTGACTGATTTGTTTTTGAGGACAGTGGTCGCGCAGCAGCACGCTACCCTCATCCCGAGTCACTTGATTTAGCCCTTGAACCGAGTGACCCGGCTCAGAGCGATTCCATGTGAATGACTTCGCAGCTCCTGGGTTGCCCCTCAAGCCCAGCCCATGGACGTGCTGTTGCGAAGCAAGCCGGTATTAAGCGGCTTGTTGGAGTTCCGTATGGAACTGTGGAGCGTTCGCAGTTAAGTGCGATCCAGTGGATTTACGAGCGAACTGGTGCTCGACATGCCCCGCTCCGAATCCGAACCTACGTCGAAACCAGGTCGGCCCCAGAGCCCAGTAGTTTAGGCCATCCCCAGCAGCTTCAAGAGCTCATCGGGCGAATGCACGACATGCTGCGCGCCCCACGCCGCCACCGGCTCGCCAACACCGAGGTAGCCCCAGGCCGCAGCCACCGTCGCCATGCCGGCCGCGTGCCCGGCCTGCACATCGCGCAGGTCGTCGCCGACATACACGCACTCATGCGCCGCCATGCCCATCTGGCGCGCTGCCTCCAGCAACGGCGCCGGATGCGGCTTCGAATGCGGTGTCGTGTCGCCGCTCACCACCGCGCCGGCCCGCACATCGAGCCCCAACGCCGCCACCAGCGGGTTCGTGAAGCGCTTCGCCTTGTTGGTGACGATGCCCCAGCGCAGGCCGAGCGCCTCGATCGCGACCAGCATCGCCGGCACCGCGTCGAACGCCCGCGTGTGCTGCGTCATGCGAACCTCGTAGCGGTCGAAGAACTCGTCGCGCAACGCGATGAAGCTGCCCTCCGCCGGCGTGATGCCGAGCGCCACGCCGATCATTCCCCGCGCACCGGAGCCGACCATCGGCCGGAACTGCTCGAACGGCAACGGCTCGAGACCACGCGCCGCGCGCATGTCGTTGGCAGTGCCGGCCAGGTCGGGTGCGCTGTCGATCAAGGTGCCGTCCAGGTCGAACAGCACCGCCTTCACGCGCAGGCTCACAGCGGCTTCCTGCAGGCGAGCAGGTAGTTCACGCTGGTGTCGGCCGAGAGCCAGTAGCGGCCGGTCAGCGGGTTGTATTCCATGCCGCGCGTGCTCTCCAGCGCAAGGCCTGCCGTGCGCGCCCATTGCGCCAGCTCGCTCGGCTTGATGAAGCGCGCGTACTCGTGCGTGCCCTGCGGCAGCAGCTTCAGCAGGTACTCCGCGCCGACGATCGCGAACATGAACGCCTTCGCGTTGCGGTTGATCGTCGAGAAGAAGACCCAGCCGCCCGGCTTCGCGAGCGTCGCGCAGGCCTGCACGATCGACGACGGATCAGGCACGTGCTCCATCATCTCCATGCAGGTGACCACATCGAACTGCCCCGGCGACTCGGCTGCCAGCGCCTCGGCCGCGACCTCGCGGTATTCGACGCCGGTGGTGCCGGCCTCCATCGCGTGCAGTTGCGCCACCTTCAGCGCCTTGCCGGCGAGGTCGATGCCGAGCACGTCGGCGCCCTTGCGCGCCATCGAATCGGCCAGGATGCCGCCGCCGCATCCGACGTCGAGCACCCGCTTGCCCTTCAGCGCAGCGAGCCGGTCGATCCAGTCCAGCCGCAGCGGGTTGATCTGGTGCAGCGGGCGGAACTCGCTGTCGGGGTCCCACCAGCGATGAGCCAGGTCGCTGAATTTGGCGAGCTCTTGAGGGTCGGCGTTGATCATGTGGCCGTCAGTTTGGCATGCCGTGGCCGGCATCGAGGGGCCGCAGGATACCCCGCAGCAAGGCCCGCGCAAAAACAAAAAACCCCGCCGAGGCGGGGTTTCCGGAGTGTCAGCCGAGGCCGATCACTTGTTGCGCGTACCAACCACTTCGATTTCGACGCGGCGATTCTTCGCACGGCCTTCGGCGGTCTTGTTGTCGGCGACAGGCTGCTTCTTGCCCTTGCCTTCGGTGTACACGCGGTTCTTCTCGATGCCCTTGCTCACCAGGTAGGTCTTGACCGACTCGGCACGAGCGACCGACAGCTTCTGGTTGGCGGCGTCGCCACCGATCGCGTCGGTGTGGCCGACGGCGATGATGACTTCGAGGTTCACGCCCGAGGTCTTGCTGACCAGGTCGTCCAGCTTGGACTTGGCTTCCGGCTTCAGCGTCGACTTGCCGAAGTCATAGAAGGCGTCAGCGGCGAAGGTGACCTTCTCGGAGACCGGAGCGACCGGAACGACGACCGGTGCGGGCGGTGCGACCGGGGCCGGAGCCACCGGGGCCGGGGCGGGAGCCGGGGCCTGTGCAACCGGAGCCGGCGCCGGTGCCGGTTTCAGTGCGCCGTCGCACGCCTGGTTGGCCGTTGCCGGCGTCCAGTTGGCATCGCGCCAGCACAGTTCGTTGGAACCGTTCTTCCAGGGGATGCCGGTGCTGTTGACCCAGTTGTCAGCCCCGTTGGATTGGGCGAACGCAACAGACGCGGAAGCGGCGAGTGCGGCGGTTGCGAAGAGCGATGCCACTTTATTCAGTTTCTTCATGATTCTCCTCTTGAGGAATGTCGCAGATGGCCTGCAAAACGTCCAAACCGGAATCGGAAAGGTACGGCGAAACCCTCGGTCCCGAGCGCTCACCACCGTTGACTGATTGTGCCATAGGGCCTCTAGCGCCCCGGATTTTGGCCCGGTGTCGCGGCTTCGTCCTACGAGAGTCGAATCAGATGTTGCGCGAGCACTACAACGGCCGCGAACTAGAATCGCGGATTGCGCTCACGGGCCCGCCAGCGCCCGTCTTCACCGGCTCCGCCGACGACCTCGAATGACCCAGTTCGCCAAGGAAACCCTGCCGATCAGCCTCGAAGAGGAAATGCGCCGCTCGTACCTCGACTACGCGATGAGCGTGATCGTCGGGCGCGCACTGCCCGATGCGCGCGACGGCCTGAAGCCGGTCCACCGCCGCGCGCTGTTCGCGATGCACGAGCTGAACAACGACTGGAACCGGCCATACAAAAAGTCGGCCCGCATCGTCGGCGACGTGATCGGCAAGTACCACCCGCACGGTGACCAGTCGGTCTACGACACCATCGTGCGGATGGCGCAGGACTTCTCGATGCGCCACATGCTGGTCGACGGCCAGGGCAACTTCGGCTCGGTCGACGGCGACAACGCGGCGGCGATGCGCTACACCGAAATCCGGTTGTCGAAGATCGCGCACGAGCTGCTGGCCGACCTCGACAAGGAGACGGTCGACTTCGGCCCGAACTACGACGGCTCCGAGAAAGAGCCGCTGGTGATGCCCACGCGGATGCCGAACCTGCTGGTGAACGGCTCCGGCGGCATCGCGGTGGGCATGGCCACCAACATCCCGCCGCACAACCTGAACGAGGTGATCGACGGCTGCCTGCACCTGCTGAAGAACCCCGAGGCGACGATCGACGAGCTGATCGAGATCATCCCGGCGCCCGACTTCCCCACCGCCGGCATCATTTACGGCACCAGCGGCGTGCGCGACGGCTACCGCACCGGCCGCGGCAAGGTGGTGATGCGCGCGAAGTGCCATTTCGAAGACATCGACAAGGGCTCGCGCCAGTCGATCATCGTCGACGAGATCCCGTACCAGGTGAACAAGAAGACCCTGCTCGAGCGCATGGCCGAGCTGGTCCACGAGAAGAAGATCGAAGGCATCAGCCACATCCAGGACGAGTCCGACAAGTCGGGCATGCGCGTCGTGATCGAGCTGAAGCGCGGCGAGGTGCCCGAGGTCGTGCTGAACAACCTCTACAAGCAGACCCAGCTGCAGGACACCTTCGGCATCAACATGGTGGCGCTGATCGACGGCCAGCCGAAGCTCTGCAACATCAAGGACCTGGTCAGCATCTTCCTCGAGCACCGCCGCGAGGTCGTGACCCGCCGCACGGTGTTCGAGCTGCGCAAGGCGCGCGAACGCGGCCACGTGCTCGAAGGCCTGGCGGTCGCGCTGGCCAACATCGACGAATTCATCGAGACCATCAAGACCTCGCCGACCCCGCCGGTCGCGAAGGCCGCGCTGATGAGCAAGTCGTGGGATTCCTCGCTGGTGCGCGACATGCTCTCGCGCGCCGAAGGCGAGACCCCGGGCGGCCGCGACGCCTACCGCCCCGAAGGCCTGCCGCGCCAGTACGGCATGCAGGCCGACGGCCTGTACCGCCTCTCCGACGACCAGGCCGGCGAGATCCTGCAGATGCGCCTGCAGCGCCTGACCGGCCTCGAGCAGGACAAGATCGTCGGCGAGTACAAGGAGGTGATGGCGGAGATCGCCGACCTGCTGAACATCCTCGCGACGCCGTCGCGCGTGACGACGATCATTTCGGAAGAGCTGACCGCGATCAAGCTCGAGTTCGGCCAGACCAAGCTGGGCGCGCGCCGCAGCCAGATCGAGCACAACGCGCAAGACCTGGGCACCGAAGACCTGATCACGCCGACCGACATGGTCGTGACGCTCTCGCACACCGGCTACATCAAGAGCCAGGCGCTGTCCGAGTACCGCGCACAGAAGCGCGGCGGCCGCGGCAAGCAGGCCACGCAGACCAAGGAAGACGACTGGATCGACCAGCTCTTCATCGCGAACACGCACGACTACATCCTGTGCTTCACCAACCGCGGCCGCGTCTACTGGCTGAAGGTCTGGGAGGTGCCGCAGGGCTCGCGCAATTCGCGCGGCAAGCCGATCGTCAACATGTTCCCGCTGCAGCAGGGCGAGAAGGTCAACGTGGTGCTGCCGCTGACCGACGGCTTCCGCAGCTTCCCGGCCGACCACTTCGTGTTCATGTCGACCGCGCAGGGCGTGGTGAAGAAGACGGCGCTCGACGAATTCAGCAACCCGCGCAAGGCCGGCATCATCGCGGTCGACCTGGACGAGGGCGACTTCCTGATCGGCGCCGCGCTGACCGACGGCAAGCACGACGTGATGCTGTTCAGCGACGGCGGCAAGGCGGTGCGCTTCGACGAAGACGACGTGCGCGCGATGGGCCGCGGCGCCCGCGGCGTGCGCGGCATGATGCTCGACGACGGCCAGAGCGTGATCGCGATGCTGGTGGCCGAAGACGAGACGCAGAGCGTGCTGACCGCCAGCGAGAACGGCTACGGCAAGCGGACCAGCATCGTCGAATACACCCGCCACGGCCGCGGCACCAAGGGAATGATCGCGATCCAGCAGACCGAGCGCAACGGCAAGATCGTCGCCGCGACGCTGGTGCGCCCGGACGACGAGATCATGCTGATCACCGACAAGGGCGTGCTGGTGCGCACCCGCGTCTCCGAGATCCGCGAGCTGGGCCGCGCGACGCAGGGCGTCACGCTGATCGCGCTCGACGGCGGATCGAAACTGAGCGGCCTGCAGCGCATCGTCGAGAACGATGCCAACACAGACAGCACCGATGGAAACGACGCCGGGGATGCCTCCGGCAATGGAACGGGCGAAGCCCCGACGGAAGGGGAAGCCTGATGCGCCACCACCTGATCACGATCGCGCTGCTGGGCAGCACCACGCTGGGCGCGTGGGCCCAGTCGACCCCGGCCGCGCCGGCATCGCCGACGGCAGCCTCCGCGCCGGCCGCGCCATCCAGTCCCGCGAAGAAGGCCCTGGTGCAGCGCGTGCTGACGCTGCAGCAGCCGGCACTCGAGAACACCGCCCGCGAGGTGGCCGAGCGCCCGGCGATGCAGCTGACGAACGCCGCACAGCAGTACCTGCAGCAGCGCGTGCCGGCCGACAAGCGCGAAGCGATGTGGACCCAGGTGCAGGCCGCCGTGCGCAAGTACCTGGGCGAAGCGGTGCCGCTGGTCAAGGAACGCGCACTGGCGCTGAGCCAGACGACGCTCGCCGGCATGCTCGACGAACGCTTCACCGAAGACGAGTTGAAGCAACTGGTCGCGACGCTCGAGAACCCGGCCTTCAAGAAGTTCCAGCAGGCGATGCCCGAGATCAGCGACAGGTTCGTGCAGAAGCTGGTCGCCGACGCCGGCGCGTCGGTCGACCCGAAGCTGAAGGCGCTCGATGCGAGCATCTCGTCGGCGCTCGGCGTGTCGGCCGCCGGCGCGCCGGCCTCGGCACCGGCAGCGGGCTCGCGCGCCGCCAAGCCGGCCGCATCGGCCGCGTCGAAGGCGAGCGGCAAGTAAGTTCGTTTCCCCGAGACCCCGGATGAGCGCGATGCAACGCCCGTACAACTTCTCCGCCGGCCCGGCCGCCTTGCCCGAAGCGGTGCTGCAGCAGGCTGCCGCCGAAATGCTCGACTGGCACGGCTCGGGCATGAGCGTGATGGAGATGAGCCACCGCGGGCGCGAGTTCGCGAGCATCTACGAGCAGGCCGAAGCCGACCTGCGCGAGCTGCTGGCGGTGCCGTCCAACTTCCGCATCCTGTTCATGCAGGGCGGCGGGCTGGCCGAGAACGCGATCGTGCCGATGAACCTGTCGCGCGGCGGCGTGGTCGACGTCGTGATCACCGGCGCGTGGTCGCAGAAGTCGTACAAGGAAGCGCAGCGCTATGCGCAGCCGCGCATTGCCGCCAGCAACGCCGACAACCAGCACACCCGCATCCCCGCGCCCGAGACCTGGTCGCTGAGCCCCGACGCGAGCTACGTGCACGCGTGCACCAACGAGACCATCCACGGCGTCGAGCTGCACACGCTGCCCGACCTGGCGGCGCTGGGCTCGAAGGCGCCGCTGGTGATCGATTGCTCGTCGCACATCCTGTCGCGCGCGATCGACTGGTCGCGCGTCGGCCTGGCCTTCGCCGGCGCGCAGAAGAACGTCGGCCCGGCCGGCTTGACGCTGGTCTTCGTGCGCGACGACCTGCTCGGCCACGCGCTGCCGATCTGCCCGAGCGCGTTCGACTACAAGACCGTGGCCGACAACGGCTCGATGTACAACACGCCGCCCACCTACTCGATCTACATCGCCGGGTTGGTGTTCCAGTGGCTGAAGGCGCAGCGCGAAGGCGCGGCCGCCGGCGTCGCCGCGATGGAGCAGCGCTCGATCGCGAAGGCCGGGCTGCTGTACGGCTACCTCGACGATTCCGGGTTCTACCTGTCGCGGGTCGACCGCGGCAGCCGCTCGCGGATGAACGTGCCCTTCTTCCTGCGCGACGAATCGCTGAACGACGCCTTCCTGGCCGGCGCGAAAGAGCGCGGGCTGCTGCAGCTGAAGGGCCACAAGAGCGTCGGCGGCATGCGCGCCAGCCTGTACAACGCGATGCCGCTGGCCGGCGTGCAGGCACTGGTGGCGTACATGCGAGAATTCGCCGCGCGCCATGGCTGACCCGACACCCGCCCCCCACCCTGACCTGCTGGCCCTTCGCACCCAGATCGACCGCGTCGACCGAGAGCTGCTGGGCCTGCTGAACCAGCGCGCGCAGCTTGCGCTGCATGTCGGCGAGCTGAAGAAGAAGGAAGGCTCGGTCGCGTTCCGCCCCGAGCGCGAGGCGCAGGTCATCGACGGCCTGAAGCAGACCAACACCGGGCCGCTGGCCAGCGACAGCGTCGCGCCGATCTGGCGCGAGATCATGTCGGCCTGCCGCGCCCTCGAGACGCCGACCCGCGTCGCCTACCTCGGCCCGTCGGGCACCTTCAGCGAACTCGCGGTGCTCGGCTTCTTCGGCTCGTCGATCGTCAAGGTGCCGTGCGCCAACTTCGACGAGGTGTTCCACGCGGTCAGCGCCGGCTCGGCCGATTTCGGCGTGGTGCCGGTCGAGAATTCGACCGAAGGCGTGGTCACGCGCTCGCTCGACCTGTTCCTGACGACGCCGCTGTTCATCATCGGCGAGACCAGCCTGTTCGTGCGGCACAACCTGCTGCGCCGCGAGAACTCGCTCGAGCACCTGACCGCCGTCTGCGCGCACCCGCAGGCACTGGCGCAGTGCCACGGCTGGCTCAGCAACCACCTGCCGAACGTCGAGCGCCGCCCGGTCGCGAGCAATGCCGAAGGCGCGCGCATGGCGCAGCAGGACCCGACGGTCGCCGCCATCGCGAGCGAACGCGCGGCCAGCGAGTTCGGCCTGCACATCGTCGCGCCGGCGATCCAGGACGACGCGCACAACCGCACCCGCTTCACGGTGCTCGCGCACCCGCACCAGCATCCGCAGCCCAAGGCGTCCGGCCACGACTGCACCAGCCTGATCGTCTCGGTGGCCAACAAGCCCGGCGCGGTGCACGACATGCTGGTGCCGCTGAAGCGCCACGGGGTCTCGATGACGCGTTTCGAATCCCGCCCCGCGCGGTCCGGCCAGTGGGAGTACTACTTCTACGTCGACCTGCAGGGCCACCCCGACGAGCCCCACGTCGCGGCCGCATTGAGCGAGCTGCGCGAGGTGTGCGCTTTCTTCAAGGTGCTCGGCACCTACCCCATCGACGTCCATTGACCATGTTCAACCAACTCGGCGTGATCGGTGTCGGCCTGATGGGCGGCTCGTTCGCACTCGCCCTGAAGCGGGCCGGGCTGGTCAAGCGCGTGGTCGGCTACAGCAAGTCGCCGTCCACCACCGAACGCGCCCGCAAGATGGGCGTGATCGACGTGGCCGCCGAATCGGCGCTGCTCGCGGTGTCGGGCTCCGACATCGTGCTGATGGCGGTGCCGGTGTCGGCCACCGAAGCCACCTTCAAGGCGATCCGCCACCTGGTGGAGCCGCACGTGCTGTTCATGGACGTCGGCTCGACCAAGCGCGATGTGGTCGACGCCGCGCGCCGCGTGCTGAAGGAGCGTGCCAGCGCCTTCGTGCCGGCACACCCGATCGCCGGCAAGGAAGTGGCCGGCGTCGCGCATGCCGACGCGTCGCTGTACACCGGGCGGCAGGTCATCATCACGCCGCTGCCCCAGACCTCGCCCGAGCTGGTGCAGAAGGCCACCGACGTCTGGTCGGCGATCGGTGCGCAGGTGCTGCGCATGACGGCCGAGAACCACGACGCCGCGTTCGCCGCCGTCAGCCACCTGCCGCACATGCTGGCCTTCGCCTTCTTCAGCTCGGTCGCGAAGCAGCCGGCGGGCAAGGACTTCCTGTCGCTGGCCGGCCCGGGTTTCCGCGATTTCACGCGCATCGCCGCGAGCGACCCCGAGGTCTGGCGCGACATCCTGATGTCCAACCGCGAAGAGATCCTGAAGCAGTCGATGCGCTTCCGGCACACGCTGGATGCGCTCGAGCACGTCATCAAGACCGGCAATGCGGAAGCGCTCGAAGGGCTGATCCGCAATGCGTCCGAAGCGCGCTCCGGCTGGCAGATGGGTGCGGGCAAGCCCAGCTCGTCGCGCTGAGTTCGTGTTGAATTCCTGACACCCGCGGCGCACGGCGCCGCTCCTGGTCGCCCACCGCCGATGTTCACGACTCCGTTCCTCGACCTCCCGCCCCTTGCGTCCGCCGAGGGCAGCGTCCGCCTGCCCGGCTCGAAGAGCATCTCCAACCGCGTGCTGCTGCTGGCCGGGCTCAGCGCCGGCACGACGGTCGTGCACGACCTGCTGGATTCCGACGACACCCGGGTGATGCTGGCCGCGCTGCGCGACCTGGGCTGCGGCGTCGACGCGGACGGCAGCGCCTGGCGCATCACCGGGCTCGGAGGCCGGCTCGCGACGCGCGAGGCGAGCCTGTTCCTCGGCAACGCCGGCACCGCGATGCGCCCGCTCACCGCCGCACTGGCGGTGCTGGCCGCGACGCAGAACGGCCGCTTCGAGCTGCGTGGCGTGCCGCGCATGCACGAGCGCCCGATCGGCGACCTGGTCGACGCGCTGCGCCAGCTGGGCTGCAACATCACCTCGCTCGGGCAAGAGGGCTTCCCGCCGCTGCGGCTCGCGGCCGCCGACACGCGGCTGAACACGGCGCAACCGATCCGCGTGCGCGGCGACGTCTCCAGCCAGTTCCTGACCGCGCTGCTGCTGGCCTTGCCGCTGGTGTCGGCCGAGCATGCGGTGACGGTCGAGGTCGACGGCGAGCTGATCTCCAAGCCCTACGTCGACATCACGCTGAACCTGCTGGCCCGCTTCGGCATCCAGGTGCAGCGCGACGGCTGGCAGCGCTTCGTCATCCCGCAGGCCAGCGCCTACCGGTCGCCGGGCAGCATCCACGTCGAGGGCGATGCGTCGTCGGCGTCGTACTTCGTCGCGCTGGGCGCGATCGCGGCCTTCGACGGGCGCGCGCTGCGCATCGAAGGCGTCGGCGACGACTCGATCCAGGGCGACCTCCGCTTCATCGACGCCGCCCGCGCGATGGGCGCCGACGTGCGCAGCGGTCCGGGCTGGCTCGAGGTGCGCCGCGGCGCGTGGCCGCTGAAGGCGATCACGCTGGACTGCAACCACATTCCCGACGCGGCGATGACGCTGGCGGTGATGGCGCTGTACGCGACCGGCACCACCCGGCTCGACAACATCGCCAGCTGGCGCGTGAAAGAAACCGACCGCATCGCCGCGATGGCGACCGAGCTGCGCAAGCTGGGCGCCACGGTCGTCGAAGGGCCCGACTTCATCGAGGTGAGCCCGCCGGCCACCTGGCGCGCCGCGGCCATCCACACCTACGACGACCACCGGGTGGCGATGTGCTTCTCGCTGGCGGCGTTCAACCCGCTCACGACGTCGGCGGATGCCGCACCGGCAGCCCGCGGCGTGCCGGTGCGCATCCTCGACCCGCGCTGCGTCGCGAAGACCTTCCCGGACTACTTCGAGACGCTGTTCGGCGTCGCGCAGCCCGGCCCGGCCGGCGTGCCGGTCATCACGATCGACGGGCCGACCGCCTCCGGCAAGGGCACGCTGGCGAGCGCGGTCGCGCAGGCGCTCGGCTACCACTTCCTCGACTCCGGCGCGCTGTACCGGGCGACCGCGCTGTCGGCCCGCGAGGCCGGCATCGCCGACACCGACGAGCCCGGCCTCGCGAAGGTCGCCGCCGGGCTGCAGCTGGCCTTCCACGACCAGCGCATCTGGCTGGCCGGCCGCGATGTGAGCGACGACCTCCGCCAGGAGCACATCGGCGCGATGGCGTCGAAGGTGTCGGCCTGGCCGGCGGTCCGCCAGGCGCTGTACGAACTGCAGCTGTCGCACCGCCGCCTGCCCGGCCTGGTGGCCGACGGGCGCGACATGGGCACCGTGATCTTCCCCGGCGCCGACCTGAAGGTCTTTGTCGTCGCGAGCGCCGCGGTGCGGGCGGAACGGCGCCATAAGCAATTGATTTCTAAGGGAATTTCGACTAGTATCGATGACCTTCGAGCCGACCTTGAAGCGCGCGACGCCCGGGATCAGAACCGGGCGGTCTCGCCTTTGAAGCCGGCCGAGGGCGCGAAGGTGCTCGACAACTCGGCGCTGACCATCGACGAATGCGTCAAGGCGGTGCTGGATTGGTGGGCAAGTTCGCAAACCTTCGGTTGAAGCCGGCGCAAGCCGACCCCAACTGGATCGATCGGCCCGCTGCCTTCCCTCCTGCACCGCTCTCGCCTCAACGAGAGACCTGCGCCGAGGCAGCGGATCTTCAACCCAACCGCAACGCAAGTTGCACCCGGAAATCCACATGCCTCAAACCCAAACCGCCACCAACCAAGGCGGCGAATCCTTTGCCGCCCTGTTCGAAGAATCGCTGAAGCGCTCGGAAATGCGCAGTGGCGAGGTCATCACCGCCGAAGTGGTGCGTGTCGACTACAACTTCGTGGTGGTGAACGCAGGCCTCAAGTCCGAAGCCTACGTGCCCATTGAAGAATTCAAGAACGACCAGGGCGAGCTCGAAGTCCAGGTCGGCGATTTCGTGTCGGTGGCCATCGACGCGATCGAGAACGGCTACGGCGACACCATCCTGTCGCGCGACAAGGCCAAGCGCCTGGCGTCGTGGCTGTCGCTGGAGAACTCGCTGGAATCCGGCGAATTCGTGACCGGCACCGTCAACGGCAAGGTCAAGGGCGGCCTGACCGTCCTCGTGAACGGCATCCGTGCCTTCCTGCCCGGTTCGCTGCTCGACACGCGCCCGGTCAAGGACATGAGCCCGTTCGAGGGCAAGACCATGGAGTTCAAGGTCATCAAGCTCGACCGCAAGCGCAACAACGTCGTGTTGTCGCGCCGTGCCGTGGTCGAAGCCTCGATGGGCGAAGAGCGCGCGAAGCTGCTCGAAACCCTGTCCGAAGGCGCGATCGTCAACGGCGTGGTCAAGAACATCACCGAATACGGTGCGTTCGTCGACCTGGGCGGCATCGACGGCCTGCTGCACATCACCGACATGGCCTGGCGCCGTGTCCGCCACCCGAGCGAAGTCGTTCAGGTCGGCCAGGAACTGCAAGCCAAGGTCCTCAAGTTCGACGCCGAGAAGAACCGCGTCTCGCTGGGCATCAAGCAACTGGGCGACGACCCGTGGCACGGTGTCTCGCGCCGCTACCCGAACGGCACGCGCCTGTTCGGCAAGATCACGAACATCGCCGACTACGGCGCGTTCGTCGAGATCGAGCCGGGCATCGAAGGCCTGGTGCACGTCTCCGAAATGGACTGGACCAACAAGAACGTCGCCCCCAGCAAGATCGTCTCGCTGGGCGACGAGGTCGAAGTCATGGTCCTCGAGATCGACGAAGACAAGCGCCGCATCAGCCTGGGCATGAAGCAGTGCAAGGCCAACCCGTGGGAAGAGTTCTCGACCACGGTGCAGCGCGGCGACAAGGTCAAGGGCCCCGTCAAGTCGATCACCGACTTCGGCGTGTTCGTCGGCCTGGCTGCCGGCATCGACGGCCTGGTGCACCTGTCCGACCTGTCGTGGAACGAGCCGGGCGAAGCCGCGGTCCGCAACTACAAGAAGGGCCAGGAAGTCGAAGCCGTCGTGCTGGCCGTCGATGTGGAGCGCGAGCGCATTTCGCTGGGCATCAAGCAACTCGATTCCGACCCGTTCACGAGCTACACCTCGGTCAACGACCGCGGCATGACCGTCAACGGCAAGGTCAAGACGGTTGATGCCCGCGGCGCCGAGATCCAGCTCAACGACGACGTCACCGGTTACCTGCGCGCTTCCGAAATCAGCCGCGACCGCGTCGAAGACGCGCGCAACGTGCTGAAGGAAGGCGACGAAGTCTCGGCCGTGATCATCAACATCGACCGCAAGACGCGCTCGATCCAGTTGTCGATCAAGGCCAAGGACAACGCCGACCAGCAAGAAGCGATGCAGCGCCTGTCGTCGACGAACGAGCGCGAGACCGCCGGTACCACCAGCCTGGGCGCCCTGCTGCGCGCCAAGCTGGACAACCAGAACAACGGTTGATTCCGTCGTTCCACTGACCGACCCTGAGGATCAACAGGACCCATGACGCGTTCCGATCTCGTGACCAGGCTGGCAGAGCAGTTCAGCCAGCTGACGCATCGCGACACCGAGTTCGCCGTCAAGACCATCCTGGATGCGATGTCCGATGCGCTCGCGCGCGGGCACCGCATCGAGATCCGCGGGTTCGGCAGCTTCTCGATCAACCGCCGCCCGCCGCGGGTGGGGCGCAATCCCCGCTCCGGCGAGCAGGTGGTGATCCCCGAGAAGCTCGTTCCGCATTTCAAACCCGGCAAGGCCTTGCGCGAAGCCGTCGACGAGCAGGTTCCGCTCGAAGACGACCAGCCGATGGCGATCACGCCGCTGACGGGTACCTGAGCGTCCTGCTCTCTCTGCGCGCAGCCGACCTAGAATCGTCGGCTACATGATGCGCATCGCCGTCTGGCTCTTCCGAGCCTTCATCTTCTTCAGCCTGTTCGCCTTCGCGCTGAACAACCAGCACGATGCCAACGTGCACTGGTTCTTCGGCCAGGAATGGCATGCCCCGATGGTGTTCGTCGTGCTGGGCGCTTTCGCGTTCGGCTGCGCCTTCGGCGTGCTCGCGATGGTGCCGAGCTGGTGGCGCAACCGCCGCCTCGCGCAGCGCCGCCTGCGCCGTCGCGGCGACCACCCCGAACTGCTCGACAGCGCGTTGTCGCCGTCGTCCGAGCTCCCCACCCGAACCGATTCCCACCCCCCGCGCGATGGACTTTGACTACCAGTGGTTCCTGCTCGGCCTGCCGGTCGCGTTCGCCCTCGGCTGGCTCGGCTCGCGCCTCGACCTGCGCCAATGGAAGCGCGAGCAGCGCGATTCGCCGAAGGCCTACTTCAAGGGCCTGAGCCTGTTGCTGAACGAGCAGCAGGACAAGGCGATCGACGCCTTCATCGAGGCCGTGCAGCAGGACCCGGACACCTCCGACCTGCACTTCGCGCTCGGCAACCTGTTCCGCCGCCGCGGCGAATACGAGCGCGCGGTGCGCGTGCACCAGCACCTGCTGAACCGCGCCGACCTGCCGCGCGCCGACCGCGAGCGCGCCCAGCATGCGCTGGCACAGGATTTCATGAAGGCCGGGCTGTTCGACCGCGCCGAAGAGGCCTACAAGGCGCTCGAAGGCACCGCCTTCGACACCGAGGCCCGCCTCGCGCTGCTGACGCTGCACGAGCGCTCGCGCAACTGGCGCTCGGCGGTCGAGGTGGCCCAGAAGCTCGAACGCAGCGGCACCGGCTCGTTCGCGTCGCGCATCGCGCACTACTGGTGCGAGCTGGCCATCGATGCCGATGCGCGCCAGCAGCAGGCCGACGGCGACGACGCGTTGCGCCGGGCCCGCAGTGCGGCCCCACAGGCGGCGCGCCCGATGGTGCTGGCCGGCCAGCGCGCGTTGGCGCGCGGCGCTCATGCCGAGGTCATGCAGGCCTGGGGCGAACTGATGACGACGCACCCGGTGGCCTTCAACCTGATCGCCCGAGACTACGCGAACAGTGCGCTCGCCGCCGGCGACGCCGCCGGCGCGCTGGAGCGGCTGCGCGCGTTGTACGGCCGCGCGCCGACGATGGACCTGCTGGCCGCGATCACGCTGCTCGACCCCGGTGCCGCGGTACAGCGCAGCCGCCTGCTGGCGCACCTGCAGACGCAGCCGAGCCTGTCGGCCGCGCAGGAGCTGCTGCGGCTGAGCGCCGGCGACACGCTCAGCAGCGACGAGACGCAAGGCCTGCGCGAGGCCATCGGCCGCGCCGCGAAGCCGCTGCAGCGTTACCGCTGCGCCGCCTGCGGCTTCGAGGCACAGCACTATTTCTGGCAATGCCCGGGCTGCCTGAGCTGGGACACCTACCCGCCGCAACGCCTGGAGGACTTGTGATGACGGCTTCGATCGATCACGATCGCCTGTCGCGCGCCCGCGTGCTGATCGTCGGCGATGCGATGCTCGACCGCTACTGGTTCGGCGCGGTCGACCGCATCTCGCCGGAAGCGCCGGTGCCGGTCGTGCGCGTGACGCGCGAGGAAGAACGCCTGGGCGGTGCGGCCAACGTCGCGCTGAACGTCAAGACGCTGGGCGCGCAGGCGACGCTGCTGACGGTGGTCGGCAACGACGAGCCGGCGCAGAAGCTGCAGCGGCTGCTCGAGCAGCAGGGCGTCAACACGGTGCTCGGCCACGACCCGCAGCTCTACACCATCGTCAAGCTGCGCGTGATCGGCCGCTCGCAGCAGCTGATCCGCGTCGATTTCGAGAACCAGCCCGACCACGAGGTGCTGACCGCGATGCTCGGCGACTACGAACGCGAGCTGGCCCGCCACGACGCGGTGCTGTTCTCCGACTACGGCAAGGGCGGGCTGACGCACATCCCGCGCATGATCGAGCTGGCGCGGGCCGCCGGCAAGCCGGTGCTGGTCGACCCGAAGGGCAGCGACTACAGCCGCTACGCCGGCGCGACGGTGATCACACCGAACCGCGCCGAGCTGGCGCAGGTGATCGGCGCCTGGGGCAGCGAAGCGCAGTTGCACGAGCGCGCGCAGGCCCTGCGCCGTGCGCACGGGCTGTCGGCGCTGATGCTGACCCGTTCCGAAGAAGGCATGTCGCTGTTCGACGAGGTCGACGGTGCCGACGGCCACACCCGCGTGCCGGCGCAGGCGCGCGAGGTGTTCGACGTCACCGGTGCCGGCGACACCGTGATCGCGACGCTGGCCGCGATGCTCGCGTGCGGCGTCAACCTGCGCGAGGCCATGCCGATCGCCAACCGCGCTGGCGGCATCGTCGTCGGCAAGTTCGGCACGGCCAGCGTCAGCTACGAGGAGTTGTTCGAATGAAAGTGGTTGTCACGGGCGCGGCCGGCATGATCGGCAGCAACATCGTCCACGGGCTCAACGCGCAGGGCATCGACGACGTGATCGCCGTCGACGACCTGACCGACGGCCCGAAGTACCGCAACCTGCTGGGCGCGAAGCTCAGCGACTACTTCGACAAGAGCGAGTTCTACAAGCGTTTCGCGAACGGCGACTTCGGCAAGGTCGACGCGGTGCTGCACCAGGGCGCGTGCTCCGACACGATGGAGCACGACGGGCGCTTCATGCTCGACACCAACTACCGGTGCTCGAAGGACCTGCTCGACGCCTGCCAGGCGCAGGGCACGCGGCTGCTGTATGCATCGTCGGCGGCCACCTATGGCGGCAGCGACAGCTTCCGCGAAGAACCGGCGTTCGAGCGGCCGCTCAACGTGTATGGCTACTCGAAGCTGCTGTTCGACAACGTCGTACGCCGCATGCTGCCGCACAACCGCAGCCAGGTGGCGGGCTTCCGCTACTTCAACGTCTACGGCCCGCGCGAGCAGCACAAGGGCCGCATGGCCTCGGTGGCCTTCCACCATTTCAACCAGTTCCGCGAGACCGGCAAGGTCAAGCTGTTCGGCGAATACGGCGGCTATGCGCCAGGCGAGCAGAACCGCGACTTCGTGTTCGTCGACGACGTGGTCGCGGTGAACCTGTGGTTCCTGCAGCACCCCGGCCAGAGCGGCATCTTCAACCTGGGCACCGGCCGCGCGCAGCCGTTCAACGACGTCGCCGAGGCCACCGTCAACGCATCGCGCGCGCTGAAGGGCGAGCCGGCGCTGCCGCTGGCCGAGCTGGTCGCGAAGGGCTTCATCGAGTACATCGAGTTTCCGCAGGCGCTGGTCGGCAAGTACCAAAGCCATACCCAGGCTGACCTGTCGAGACTGCGCGCAACAGGTTGCGACCTTGCGTTCACCGATGTGGCCGGTGGTGTGAAGCGCTACGTCGACTGGCTCGCAACGACCCGCTAGAAAGGTGCATCTGTACCGGTCGAGGCCGGTCAACGTTCCTGGGAAAGGCCTCGTTAGGCCGCGGAGTTGTCAACCGGCAATTCATCAACCTTCCAGGAGAGGATCACCATGTTCAAGAAGACCATCATCGCCACGTTGCTGGCGTTGTTCTCGGCAGTCGCGTTTGCGGCCGGCGTCGACATCAACAAGGCGACGCAGGCCGAACTCGAAGCGGTCAAGGGCATTGGCCCGGCGATGGCCACGCGCATGCTGACCGAGCGCAAGAAGGGTGAGTTCAAGGACTGGACCGACGTGATGGGCCGCGTGAAGGGAGTCAAGGACCACCAGGCCGCGAAGCTGTCCGATGCTGGCCTGACGGTCAACGGCGGGGCCTACAAGGCTGCGGCTGGCGCTGTCGCCAAGGACACGAAGAAGTAGTCACCGCACCGGGTCATGAGCCCGGTTGCTGCAACGCCTCGCGGTATCGCGGGGCGTTTTCGTTTTGTGCGCGCAGGTTGCGGCTGGGGGCCTGAGCGGGCGGCTCATGCCGGGGCGGTCGGCCCTGGCGGGCCGACTTCACGAAGAAGATCGGCTCCGGGGGTGCATCGCCAAACTCCCGCCGCTCGCTACGCTCGCTGTGGTCAAACAGTGGCGATGAGTCAGTCTACGAAGCGCGCTGACGCGCGCCACCCCCAAAGCCGATCTTCTCCGTCGCCCCAGAAATCGCCACCCGCCCAGGCCCCCAGCCGCAACCTGCGAACCGAGTGTGTTCGTCAACCCTCATTTGTTCGCTTGTCACCGCCCAAGGAGCACGGCGGTTCGCAAAAGGCGCGGGTGGGGAGGCTGTGGCGCGCCAATAAGGAGGGGGCGCCGGAGCTGGCTGGCTTCATGGCCCGCGTGCGCAGCACGCTTCGTGGACTGACTGTCGCCGACTGTTTGACCACAGCGAACGAAGTGAGCGGAGGGAGTTTCGGCGACGGGCCATGAAGCCAGTCAGCGGAGGGAAGTCATCGCCCCCACGGGGCGATGACCGCCCCCGACGGCGCGCCACAGCCTCCCCACCCGCGCCTTCGTCACCCACCGCCGAACGACGGGCAGCCTCACTCAACAAGCCAGCCGAAGAAGCGCGCGACTTCCTCCCGCCGCTTCAGCGTATCGGCAACGCCCAGGGCAACGAGTTCACGGGTGTAAGGCGCCTCGAACAGCAGGTAGCTCGCCAACGCCGCCCCCCGCGTGTCGACGCCCCGCCCCGACACCCCCACGCCGCGCAGCAGCGCGCGCACCGGCGCCGGCAGGCTCGCCAGGTGCTTGGCCGCGAGGTCGTCCAGCCGCTCGCTCGGCGCGATCACCAGCACGTCGATCGGCCGCAGGCTGGTGCGAGCCAAGGCCTCGGGCGGCAGCAGCGACAGCGTGTTGTTGACCCGCTGCAGCCGCTCCACGTCCACCGCCAGCGCATCCAGAAAAATGTTCGACAGCGCATGGCCGGCGATCTGCGCGATGTTCGGGTACTCGCCGTTCACCCGACGGCGCCCCGGCGGTTCGTGCATGCGGCCGGCACCGACCACCAGGATGCGGCTCGCGCCCAGGTGCACCGCCGGCGAGATCGGCGCCGATTGCCGCATCGAACCGTCGCCGAAGTACTCGACCATGCCCTCGAAGTTCAGCGGCACGGCCGGGAACACGAACGGGATCGCGGCCGAGGCCAGCAGGTGCGGCACCGTGATCGCATCGCGCACCGCGACACGCTGCGAGCGCGTCCACGGCACGATGTCCTGCACCGAATCGTAGAAGGTCACATGCGTGCCCGAGCTGTAGCTCGACGCAGTGACCGCCAGCGCCTGCAGGTGCCCGGCCGTCATCAGTTCGCGCAGCCGGCCCACTGACACCATCTGCGTCAGCAGCGCCTCGAGCGGCGAGTTGTCGAGCAGCGAGCGCGGCCGCGCACGGCGCCAGCGCGCGATCACCCAGCCGATCGACATCATCGTCAGCCAGCGCGCGCCGGTGCGGATCACGCCGAACGAATCGGAGCGGTACACCTGCTCGGCGCGGAAGTTCTCCCACACCGAGCACAGCGCCGCGACCGCGGCGTCGAAATCGTCGCAGTGGCTGGCCAGCGCGGCCGCATTGATCGCGCCGGCCGAGGTGCCGGTGATCACGGGAAAGGGATTGCTGCGGTCGTCAGGCGAGACCTCGCGGCGGATCTGCGCAAGGGCTTTCAGGACGCCGACCTGGTAGGCGGCACGGGCGCCGCCTCCGGTGAGGATCAGGCCCGTCGTGGGTGGTGGCGGCATGGGGCCCGAGTGTAGTCAGGCCGCGCGCACCGGCGGATCGGGTTCAGCCCGCAGCCGCCGGCCCCCCACCGATCTCAGCGGCCGCGACGGTCATCGTGGTCGTGGTCGTCGTGCCGGTCATGCTTGTCGTGTCCGCGGCCATGGCCCCGGCCGCGGTCGTCGTGGCGATCGTGGTCATGTTCGTGCTCACGGCGCCAGTGCTCCTGGTACCAGTCTTCGCGCACGAAGTAGACCGGCTGGCCGCAGGCCGCGTACTGGCCGCAATAGCGGCCCCAGTTCTTCTGGTGGCCCGGCGGCACGCGCAGGTAGATCGGACGGCGCTCGACGACCACCGTCGGGGGCTGCTGGATGATGATCGGCTGCGGGTTGATGACGACCGGCGGCGGCGCATTGCCGATGTCGATGCGGCCATAGACGCCGGGCTGGTTGACGCTGACCGACACGCCGACGTTGGTGCCCGCATACGCGGACACGCCGGCGGCAACCAGGGCGATGAGGGTGATGGCTTGCTTCATGAACATCTCCTGCGAG
Organism: Rhizobacter sp. Root1238; assembly: GCF_001425825.1. GTDB lineage: Bacteria > Pseudomonadota > Gammaproteobacteria > Burkholderiales > Burkholderiaceae_C > Rhizobacter. Next base: position 16,877 of record NZ_LMDM01000030.1, on the reverse strand, counting down.
TGGCTTCGCGCTGATGATGACGTCAAAACGTTTCCGCGGCGTTGAGAGCCGACTCACGAACAGACAACTGGTGACTATTCGTAAACAACATTCGCCCGGCCGTGTGCGCTTTCGAGCCAGCGGGCCAGCGCCGCATCGCTCGGAAAGAAGCGCCCTTCCTCGCCCAGGTCGAGCTCGCCGATGGCCGCGTCGCGCTGCACCACCAGCCGCACCGCCAGGCCCTGCGTCGTCGTGCCCTGGTCGGTCTGCACGCGGCGGCTCGGGAAGTCGCGCAGCACCTCGGCCACCGGCGGCACGCTGCCGTTGACCTCGACCCGCAGGTACTTGCCGAAGCGGCAGCGCGCGGTCGCCAGGTCCCACACCTGCTGCACGTTCAGCCGCATGCCGCCGGAGAAGCGGTCGGGCTGCACCTTGCCGGAGACGATGATCAGTTCGTCGTCCTTCAGCAGGTCCTTGTTGGCGTTCAGCAATTCTTCATTCGCCACCGCCTCGATCGCCTCGCTCTTGTCGTCGAGCTTGAAGATCGCGACGCGACCGCGCTGGCCGTTGATCACGCGCAGGTCGCCGACGATGCCGGCCAGCATCTGCGGCTCGCGGCTGTCGATCACGTCGGCGATCTTGCGCTTCGCGAAGCGCCGCACCTCGTCGCCGCTCTGGTCGAACAGGTGGCCCGACAGGTAGAAGCCGAGCGCGACCTTCTCGAAGCTGAGCCGCTCCTTGATGCTCCACGGCGGCACCTGCACCAGCTCGGGCTCCTGTGTCGATGCCGCATGGGAATCCCCGAAGTCGAACAGCCCGCCCTGGTCCGCATGCGCCGCCTGCGTGTCGGCGTACTCGAAGGCCAGCCCGATGCTCGCGACCAGCAGCGAACGCTCCGGGTGCAGCAGGTCGAACGCGCCGGCCTTGATCAACGCCTCGACAGTGCGCTTGTTGATGCGGCTGCGGTCGACCCGCGCGCAGAAGTCGAACAGGCTCTTGAACGGACCGCCGTCCGTACGCGCCTGCACGATCGCCTCGATCGCGCTCTGGCCGGTGCCCTTGATCGCGCCCAGGCCGTAGCGCACCACGTCGTCGGCCACCGGCTCGAAGCGGTGGGTGCCGGTGTTGATGTTCGGCGGCTCGAAGGTGATGCCCAGCATCACCGCGTCGTCGTGGAAGATCTTGAGCTTGTCGGTGTCGTCCAGCGCGACGCTCATGTTGGCCGCGGTGAACTCGGCCAGGTAGTGCACCTTCAGCCAGGCCGTGTGGTACGCGAGCAGGGCGTAGGCGGCGGCGTGCGACTTGTTGAAGCCGTAGCCCGCGAACTTCTCCATCAGGTCGAAGATCTCGTTGGCCAGCGGCTCGGCGATGCCGTTGCCGGCCGCGCCTTCGGCGAAGGTCGCGCGGTGCTTGACCATCTCCTCGAGCTTCTTCTTGCCCATCGCGCGGCGAAGCAGGTCGGCGCCGCCGAGCGAGTAGCCGCCCAGGCGCTGGGCGACCTGCATCACCTGCTCCTGGTAGACCATGATCCCGTAGGTCTCTTCCAGCACCTCCTTCATCAGCGGGTGCGGGTACTCCACTTCCTCGCGGCCGTGCTTGCGCGCGCAGAAGCTCGGGATCAGGTCCATCGGGCCCGGGCGGTACAGCGCCACCAGCGCGATGATGTCCTCGAAGACGCTCGGCTTCGCGTCCTTCAGCATGCGCTGCATGCCCGACGATTCCAGCTGGAACACCGCGACCGTCTTGCCCTCGCTCATCAGCTGGTAGGCACCGCGGTCGTTCAGCGGGATCTTGTCGAATGCGAAATCCTTGCGCGCCGGATGGCGCGCGACGATGAAATCCTTCGCCATCTCCAGGATGGTCAGCGTCGCGAGGCCCAGGAAGTCGAACTTCACCAGGCCGATCGCCTCGACGTCGTCCTTGTCGAACTGGCTGACCGCGTTGTTGCTGCCGGGCTGCATGTACAGCGGGCAGAAGTCGGTGATCTTGCCGGGCGCGATCAGCACGCCGCCGGCATGCATGCCGATGTTGCGCACCATGCCTTCGACACGCTCGGCCAGCGCGAGCAGCTCGGCCACTTCTTCCTCGTTCTTCTCGCGCTCCTCGATCTCGGGCGCCTCGGTGCGCGCGTAGATGATGCCGCTGTCGGGCTTGTCGCCGGGGCGCTTCAGCGTGACGGTCTTGCCGGGCGGTGCCGGCACCAGCTTCGCGATGCCGTCGACGTGGCCGTAGCCCATGCCGAGCACGCGGCCGACGTCGCGCAGCGCGGCCTTGGCCGCCATGGTGCCGAAGGTCGCGATCTGGCTGACGGCCTCGCGGCCGTACTTGTCCTTCACGTAGTCGATGACGCGGTCGCGGTTGCCCTGGCAGAAGTCGATGTCGAAGTCGGGCATCGACACCCGCTCCGGGTTCAGGAAGCGCTCGAACAGCAGGTTGTAGCGCAGCGGGTCGAGGTCGGTGATCTTCAGCGCGTAGGCCACCAGCGAGCCGGCGCCCGAGCCGCGGCCCGGGCCGACCGGGCAGCCGTTGTTCTTGGCCCAGATGATGAAGTCGGCCACGATCAGGAAGTAGCCGGGGAAGCCCATCTTCAGGATCGTGTTGATCTCGAAGTCGAGGCGCTCGATGTAGCGCGGCATCTCGCGTTCGCGATCGGCTTCGTTCGGGTACAGGTGGAGCATCCGCTCCTTCAGGCCTTCGTGCGACGCGTAGCGGAAGTAGGCCTCGGGCAGCATGCGCTCGCCGTGGACCTCGGGCGTCGGGAAATCGGGCAGCTGCGGCTTGCCCAGCACCAGCGTCAGGCTGCAGCGCTTCGCGATCTCGACGCTGTTGGCCAGCGCGCTCGGCAGGTCGGCGAACAACGCCTCCATCTGCGCCTGCGACTTGAAGTACTGCTCGCGCGTGAAGCGCTTGACGCGGCGCGGGTTGGTCAGCGTCTCGCCTTCGGCGATGCAGGTGCGGGCCTCGTGCGCCTCGAAATCGTCCGGCGTCTGGAACTGCACCGGGTGGGTCGCCACCACCGGCAGGCGCAGCGCGGCGGCCAGCGGCACCGCGGCGCGCACATGGGCCTCGTTGGTCGGCTGGCCGGCGCGCTGCAGCTCCAGGTAGAAGCGCTTGTCGAAAATGGCCGCGAGCTTCTGCGCCGCGGCGGTGGCGCGCGCGGTGTCCTGCGCCATCAGCGCCTGGCCGATCGAGCCCATCTCGGCGCCCGACAGCGCGATCAGCCCGCCGTTCAGTTCCTGCAGCCACTCGAGCTTGTGCCAGGCCTGCGCGCGCTGCGCGTTCAGCACCCAGCCGCGCGACAGCAGCTCGCACAGGTTGTGATACCCCGCCGCGCTCTGCACCAGCAGCAGCAGGCGGCTCGGATTCTTCTCACCGACGCTGGCATCGGGTTCGAGCCAGATGTCGGCGCCGACGATCGGCTGCACGCCCTTCTTGCGGGCCGCGCTGTAGAACTTGACCGCGCCGAACAGGTTCGACAGGTCGGTGATCGCGAGCGCCGGCTGGTGGTCTTGCGCTGCTGCATCCACCAGCTCGTCGATCCGGAGGGTGCCATCGACGACGGAGAACTCGGTGTGGGTGCGCAGGTGAATGAAGGCCATCCGGGCATTTTAGGGAGCGGGGGCTCCGTAAAATGCCGCGCTGCGTATGAAACTGAAACCCGTCCTCAACATCTCCGCCTACCTGTTCGTGACCCTGACGGACACGCAGGCGCTGCGCGAGAGCATTCGCTCACAAGCGGCGGAGCGCGTCCTGAAGGGCACGGTGCTGCTCGCCGAAGAGGGCATCAACCTGTTCCTGGCCGGTGCGCCCGACGCGGTGCGCGGCTTCGTGGCCTGGCTGCGCAGCGATGCACGCTTCGCGCCGCTGGCACCGAAAGAGAGCCTGTCGGATGCCGTGCCCTTCGGCAAGCTGCTGGTGAAGGTCAAGCCGGAGATCATCCGCATGAACCACCCGCAGTTCCGACCCGAGGCGGGGCGCGCGCCGGCCGTCGATGCGCAGACGCTGTCGCGCTGGCTCGATGCCGGCCACGACGATGCCGGCCGCGAGGTCGTGATGCTCGACACCCGCAATGCCTTCGAGGTCGACCACGGCCGCTTTGCGCATGCGCTCGACTGGCGCATCGAGAAATTCACCGAATTCCCGCAGGCGCTGCGCGATCATGCGGCCGAGCTGCAGGGCAAGACGGTGGTCAGCTACTGCACCGGCGGCATCCGCTGCGAGAAGGCGGCGCTGTTCATGGCCGAGGCCGGCGTGCAGAACGTGCTGCAGCTCGAAGGCGGCATCCTGAAGTACTTCGAGGAGGCCGGCGGCAAGCACTTCGACGGCCACTGTTTCGTGTTCGATGAAAGGGAATCCGTCGACGCGGCGCTGCTGCCGACGAGATCGGTGTAAGGTGCCTGCGATCGGCGCGACCCAAGCGCCCGGACCTGTCCACACCGCAGGAGACACCGATGCAGCCTCATCCCCTGCCCCGCAGCGGCAACCTTCCCCTCCAGCCCAACAGTCCGCTCGGCAATCGGTATGCCCAGGTCCGCGAGACCAGCCTCGCGCTGGCCGCGCCGCTGTCGCCCGAAGACTGCCAGGTGCAGTCGATGCCCGACGCGAGCCCGACCAAGTGGCACCTGGCGCACGTCACCTGGTTCTTCGAGACCTTCCTGCTGGAGCGCTTCGAGCACGATTTCCAGCCGCACGATGCGCGCTTCCGCGTGCTCTACAACAGCTACTACAACGGCATCGGCGACCAGTACCCGCGCGCGAAGCGCGGGCTGGTGACGCGCCCGGCGCTGGCCGACGTGCTGCGCTACCGCGCCGATGTCGATGCGCGCATGCAGGCGCTGATCGCGCAGCGGGCCGGCGACGCCGAACTGGCCGCGCTGGTCACGCTCGGGCTGCACCATGAGCAGCAGCACCAGGAGCTGTTGCTGACCGACATCAAGCACGCGCTGTCGTTCAGCCCCGGCCACCCGGGCTACGGCAAGCGCTGGCCGATCAGCGCGGTGCAGCCGCAGGCGCTGCGCTGGTTCGGCTATGAAGGCGGCCTGTTCGACCTGGGCCACGACCCCGAGCGCGACGGCGCGTTCTGCTTCGACAACGAGACGCCGCGGCACCGCAGCTTCATCGCGCCGTTCGAACTCGCCTCGCGGCCGGTCAGCCACGGCGAATGGATGGCCTTCATCGACGACGGCGGCTACCGGCGGCCGGAGTTGTGGCTCTCGCTTGGCTGGGACTGGGTGCGCAACGGCGGCCACCAGGCGCCGCTGTACTGGCGGCGCGACGGCGACGCGTGGTTCACGCACACGCTGCACGGCGAGATGGCGGTCGACCCGCACACACCGGCCTGCCACCTGAGCTACTTCGAGGCCGACGCCTATGCGCGCTGGGCCGGCGCGCGGCTGCCGACCGAGGCCGAATGGGAATGCGCCGCGCGGCAGGCCCGGCCGCAGTCGAAATCCAACTTCGCCGACAGCGGCGCCTTCCACCCGATGCCGGTCGCCGATGCGCCGGCCGATGCGCCCTCGCAGTTGTTCGGCGACGTCTGGGAATGGACGCAATCGAGCTACCTGCCCTACCCCGGCTACAAGGTGCTGCCCGGTGCGGTCGGCGAGTACAACGGCAAGTTCATGAGCCAGCAGATGGTGCTGCGCGGCGGCTCCTGCGCAACGCCGGCCGGGCATGTGCGGGCGAGCTACCGCAACTTCTTCCCGCCGGAGGTGCAGTGGCAGTTCAGCGGGTTGCGGCTGGCGCGCGACGCGAGCTGACCAGACTCGACCCGTGCGAATGCACCGCGAAGGGAACCTAACACCGTCTCGCCGTTACCAAGCGCCAGTCTCCCGGAAGGCCGGGGCTGGAGCGACAAGATGGACAGGGTTGGTGCACGACGGGTGAAGGCAGAGCCACAGCGCAACGGGCACGGTGAAGACGACGCGCACATCGGTGCGTCCATCGCGTCCGCGAGGAAGTCCGCCAGCCGGTGCCCCGTGCTGCCGGCCTTCGGCTCCATCGAGCGCGACGAGACACTCTTCAGTGCCTTCGGTGCGAAGCGCATCGCTGAGCTCTGCGACCTGTCAGCGCAGCAGCAGGAGCAGGCGTATGTCCACCTGCTCGACTCATTGGCACCCGAAGCGCCGCGGCAGCCAAAGGTCGTCCCGTCCTACCGCGACACCTTCCGCACGAAGGAGGTACCAAGCGATGGAGACTGCTTCTTCCACTCGTTGATCGAGGTCGCACCGGACGAATTGCGTGACGCGCTCGGGACGGCACCGACGCCCCGGGCGATCCGCTGCGCGCTGGCAGACCAACTGGCCGATGGGTTCATGCAGTTGAATGCCGCGACCGACGACGCGCAGGTGCAGCAACTGCTGGACGACAAGCCGTACCTCGCGACCGTTGAGTGGTCACCAGGTGCATGCCACCTGACGCCGGCCCAACAGCAGATGGTCGAGCAGGTGCGCACCAGCGGCAGCTGGAATCACGATGCCGGCGACCTGTGCGCCGCGCTGGTCGTGCACTGGCTGCGCAAGCTGCAGCTGGAAATCGTCACCGGCTATGCGAGTGCTGCCAAGCCGATCGTCTTCGGCGCAGGCCGCCGCGTCCGGGTCGCCCTGGACGGCGCCCACTACCGACCCATCAGGTGTTCAGCACCGCCAGCACGTCCGACCTGAACTCCCGCTGGTACAGCACGTACACCACGCCGGCCGTCGCGAGCATGAAGATCAGCGGCGAGAAGAACCAGGCCACCGCGGCGAACGACAGGTAGTACGCCCGCAGCCCGTCGTTGAAGGTCTCCGCCGCCATGCTGACGACGCCGCCCGCCTTCTTCGCAAAGGCCTGCCGGCGCACCTCGCCGTCGGAGCCCTGCTCGAGGAACTGCGTGGCTTCCGGCGCGGCCGCGATCAGCAGCGCGCCGAAGGTGTACTGCCGCATCGACCAGGTGAAGCGGAAGAACGCGTAGACGAAGATGCTGAGCAGCAGCACGATCTTCAGGTCGAACACCAGCACCGAGGTGCGGGCCGCGAACGGCAGGTCACGCACGATCTCGGTGGCCTTGTCGCTGGTGCCCAGCACCGCGAGCAGCCCGCCGATGATCAGGATGGTGGTCGACGCGAAGAACGACGGGCTGGTCGACAGGTTCTGCAGCACCACGCCGTCGATCACGCGCACCTCGCGGTAGGTGGTCTGCAGCATCCATTCGCGCCGCACCCGGTTGGTCGACGCGAGGATCGACGGCTGCGTCAGCGCGCGCCGGTGCGCGAACCAGATGTAGCCGGCCCAGGCGCCGAAGAACGCCACCAGGGCCGCCCAGTCCGACCAGGGCAGCACCGCCACGAGTTTCAGGATGATGTCCATGGCGGCGACTTTAACGGGGATGTCCCCCCGGCCCCCGCTCTACGTCAGCGTGGTCTCGATCTGCGTCTGCCCTTCGAGCACCCGGTGGATCGGGCACTTGCCGGCGATCTCGAGCAGCCGTGCGCGCTCGGCCTCCAACAGATCACCGTCGATGTGGATGCGCCGCTGCATCCGGTAGCGCACGCCGCCGTCGTCGCCCCGCGTCTCGACGTGGTCGACCTGCACGTGCAGCGAGCGCACGGCCAGCGCCTTGCGGCGGATGTAGAGCTCCAGCGTCAGCGTGGTGCAGGCGGCCAGCGCCGAGTCCAGCAGGTCGTGCGGGCTCGGCGCGGCATCGGTGCCGCCGAGCGTGCGCTCCACGTCGGCGGCCCACGCGTGGCGGCCATTGGTCAACAGCGTCAACGCGCTGGCGGGGCGGTCGCCCGCGGCGGGCTGACGGTGAAGGTGGGCGTCGATGGTCATCAGCGACGCTTCGCGTCCAGGCTCAGCGCACCGGCGCCGAAGGCCACGATCGCGAGCAGCCCGCCGATCACCGAGACGTTCTTCATGAACATCAGGTTCTGCACCATCGCCTGGTCGGCCGGCACCGCCCAGAAGTTGTGGAAGATCACCGTCGCGGCCGCGGTGAACACCGCCAGCACGGCGGCCGCCCAGCGGGCGTTCCAGCCGACGATCAGCGCGATGCCGCCGACGATCTCGACCAGCAGCGCGATCGCCGCGCCGACCTGCGGCAACGGCAGGCCCTTCGACGCGATGTAGCCCACCGTGCCCTCGAAGCCGGTCAGCTTGCTGAAGCCGGCCAGCACGAACATCAGGGCCAGCAGGATGCGCGCGGCCAGCGCGAGCGGGTTTTGAAGGCGTTCAAAAATGATGGGTCGTCCTCGGTTGGAGTGAGTGGAACAACAGGGTCACTGCAGATCGAAAACCAGCACTTCGGCATCGCGCCCGGCGCCGATCTGCAGCGCCGGTTCGTCGGCCAGCATCGCCGCGTCGCCTGCCGACAAGGCCTGGCCATTCACCTCGACGCTGCCGCGCACCACGTGCACATAGGCCTTGCGGTTCGCCGGCAGCGCCAGCTCGGCGCGCTCGTCGCCGTCGAACAGCCCGGCATACAGCGCCGCGTTGGCGTGCAGCTTCACCGAGTTCTCGCGGCCATCGGGGCTCGCGACCAGGCGCAGTGTGCCGCGCTTTTGCGCCGCGTCGAAGTGCTTCTGCTCGTAGCCCGGCTCGATGCCGCGCACGTTGGGCTCGATCCAGATCTGCAGGAAGTGCGTCGTGTCCTGCGCCGCATGGTTGTATTCGCTGTGCTGGATGCCGCGGCCGGCGCTCATGCGCTGCACGTCGCCCGGCACGATCTGCGCGCCGTTGCCGATGCTGTCCTTGTGGCCGAGCGCACCCGACAACACGTACGACACGATCTCCATGTCGCGGTGACCGTGCGTGCCGAAGCCGGTGCCCGGGGCGATGCGGTCTTCGTTGATCACGCGCAGGTTGCCGAAGCCCATGTGCTTCGGGTCGTAGTAGTCGGCGAACGAGAAGCTGTGGAACGACTTCAGCCAGCCGTGGTCGGCGTAGCCACGTTCAGTCGATTTGCGCAGGGTGAGCATGTCGTGTCCTTTCAGTGGTGATCTCTCGGGTGTGAAGAGACTGTAGGCGCCGCTCCCCAGCCCATCACGGGCCGCGCGTTGAAGCGTTCGTTCAAATAAGATGAACGAAACTCCGACGGCCTCGCCATGACCAGTTCCCGCAACGTCCTGACCCCCGAAGCGCTCGCGATGATGGACGTCATCGCCCGCACCGGCAGCTTTGCGGCGGCCGCGCGCGAGCTCGGCAAGGTGCCGTCGGCGTTGACCTACAACGTGCGCCAGCTCGAGGACGCGCTCGACGTGCTGCTGTTCGACCGCCGCTCGCGCCAGGCCAGGCTGACGGCCGCCGGCGAGGAGCTGCTGCACGAGGGCCGGCGGCTGCTGGAGGAGATGGATGCGGTGGCGAACCGCGTCAAGCGGGTCGCCACCGGCTGGGAGACGCAGCTGACGATCGCGGTCGACGGCATCATGTCGCGCGCCACGCTGTTCGAGCTGTGCGAGGCCTTCTATGCGCTGAGCCCGGAGGCGCCCGGCGCCACCGGCGGCGGGCCGGGCACACGGCTGCGGCTGCGCACCGAGGTGCTGGCCGGCACCTGGGAGGCGCTGGTCAGCGGGCAGGCCGACCTGGCGATCGGTGTCGGCGTGGACCGCACGATGCCGCCCGGCATCCAGATGCAGCCGCTCGGCAGCATCAGTTTCGTGTTCGCGGTCGCACCGCACCATCCGCTGGCCCACGCCGACGGCGTGCTGAGCGACGCCGACCTCATCCGCCACCGTGCGGTGGCGGTCGCCGATTCGGCGCAGCGCATGGCGCCACTGACGGTGAACCTGCTGCCCGGGCAGGACGTGCTGACCGTCGCGACGATGCAGAACAAGATCGAGGCCCAGCTGCGCTGCCTCGGCTGCGGCTTCCTGCCCGAGCCGCTGGTGCGCGAGCACATCGCGGCAGGCCGGCTGGTCGTCAAGCCGGTGCAGCGCCCGACGCAGGTCTCGCGCCTCGGCTATGCATGGCGCAGCGCGCCGGCCGGCAGCGCGGCCCGCAAGCCGCAGCTGGGGCTGGCGCTGCGCTGGTGGCTGTCGCAGCTGGAGAGCCCGGCCACGCGCAGCGCGCTGGTCGAACGCCACAGCGGCTTGCTGCCGTTGGGGGGCGCTTGATCGACCGGCCGTACCGCGGGCGGTTCGCGCCGTCGCCCACCGGTGCGCTGCACGCCGGCTCGCTGGTCGCGGCGCTTGCGAGCTGGCTCGATGCGCGGGCCCATGACGGGGCGTGGCTGGTGCGCATCGAGGACGTCGACACGCCGCGCTGCGTGCCGGGTGCCGATGCGCAGATCCTGTCGCAGCTCGCGCAATGCGGGCTGCTGCCCGACGAGCCGCCGGCCTGGCAGTCGCAACGCGGCGCGCACTACGAGGCCGCGCTCGGCGCGCTGCGCGCGGCCGGGCAGGTCTACCCCTGCGGCTGCACGCGGCGCGACATCGCACTCGCGCTGGAAGCCGCCGGCCACGGCAAGCCGCGGCACGGCGAACTCGTCTACCCCGGCACCTGCCGTCACGGGCTGAACGGCAGGCCGGCGCGTGCGACGCGGGTGCTCAGCAGCGATGCGAACGTTGGCGACATCGCGATCGACTGGCACGACCGCCGCCTCGGCGCGCAACAGCAGAACCTGACACAGGCAGTCGGCGACTTCGTGCTGCACCGCGCCGACGGGCTGTGGGCCTACCAGCTCGCGGTGGTCGTCGACGACGCGCTGCAAGGCATCACGCACGTCGTGCGCGGCGAAGACCTGGCCGACAACACGCCGCGCCAGATCCACCTGCAGCGGCTGCTGGGCCTGCCGACGCCGCAGTACCTGCACACGCCGCTGGTGCGGGGCGCGAACGGCGAGAAGCTGTCGAAGCAGAACGGTGCGGCGCCGCTCGACCTGGCGCAGCCGTCGCTCGCGTTGCGCGAGGCCGCCGCGGCGCTGGGCTTGCAACCGCAGGCCGCCGACACGCCGACGCTGCTGGCCGAATGCGTCGCGCAATGGCGGGCTGCGCCAGCGCCGCGCGCCCGCTGAAATTGCATCCAATCGCAAGCGCGGCCCGGCCGCGGCATGCGACCTGCTTCGATGCCCGCATCCAGAACAACCGCAGGCACACGCCGCCTTTCCCGGCAGGATGCGACGCGAACTGAAGCCGGACTGACGCAACGCGTCAGCCGTGCCGCGTCATCCATCGGCGATCGCGATACGTCCGACACCCCCGCATGATGATCCGAAGCAGCCGAGCCGCCCGCGTGGGCGGAACCGTTTCCACTCTTTTCCTGTCGATGATGCTGCTCGGGGGCTGCGGCGCCGGGTCGGATGACGGCGACAAGGTGGCCCCGGCACCGGTGGGCTCGGCGCCTTCGCCGGCCCCGGCCCCCGCGCCGGCCCCCAGCCCGGCACCCTCGCCCGCTCCTGCGCCCGCACCTTCTCCCTCGCCGGCTCCTGCCCCCGCGCCGGCTCCGTCGCCCGCCCCTGCCCCCGCCCCCGCCCAACCCGCGGCGCTGACGCTGCCGATCGAAGTGCTCGGCGACGGCTCGCCGAAAGCGCCGCTGGTCGTCGAGACCCGGCTCGACCTAGACAGCGGCAAGCTCGCGTCGGCCACCAGGCTCTACCTGCTGTGCCACCGCTGCGGCTTCTATGGCGCCCCCGAGTTCGAGGCGCTGAACGCGACGCCGCCGAAGGTCAAGGCCAGCCTGCGCGTGCTCGGCGGCACCGACGCCGCCGGCGAGGCCCAGGTGCCATGGGTCGACATCACCGACCAGACCGTCACGCTGGCTGACAACGAGCGCGTCCATGGCGGCGTCAACGGCGGCTTCTTCACGACCCGCATCACGCTCGCGCTCGACGCCGCGACGCGCGCGCGCCTGGTCGCGTGGCCGAAGGGCAACCGCATCCAGTTCCGTTTCAACGGCACCGACGGCGAGTCCAACGGCTTTCGCGTGCTCGACGTGCAACTGCGCAACGATGCCGATGCCAGCCTCGCGAGCAACCCGGTGGTGCGCGTCGACCCGCTCGTCGAGAAGAACGCCGGCCAGGCGATGACCGGCGACGTCGAGCCCGGCCGCGCGCTGTGGAGCGCGCGCGGTGCGCTGGCCAAGTCGCCGCTGGTCAGTCGCAAGCTGCAGGCCGCCTGCTCGTCGTGCCATGCCGAAGACGGCCGCGACCTGCAGTATTTCAACTACTCGAACAACGCGATCGTGCAACGCAGCCGCTACCACGGCCTGAGCGAAACGCAGGGCAGGCAGATCGCAGCCTTCCTGCGCTACACGCTGCAGGGCGTGCCGCATGCCGCGAAGGCGCGGCCGTGGAACCCGCCGTACCAGCCGGGTCCGGGCCTGGACTGCAGCGGCATCGGCTGCGAGACGAAATGGGCCGCCGGCGCCGGGCTGGAAGCAGTGCTCGACAACGCCGCCGACGCCACCAAGGCGCTGTTCGGCAAGCCGCTCAGCGGCGCGCTGAGCGTCACGCAGGCCGAGGTCGACAAGGTGATGGACCCGGCCGCGACGATGAACGCGCGCGAGATGCAGATCCCGATGCAGTTCCCCGACTGGAACGCCTGGCTGCCGACCACGCACCCCTACGACGTGTGGCCGAGCACCACCGAAGGCTCGTTCGAGGCCGGTGCGAAGTTCAGCGCCGCCGACGGCAAGAAGGACCCGAACGGCAAGTACAAGGCGCTGCTCGCATGGCTGACCGCGCACATGAACCCGAACGGCGTGCATGGCGACTGGAGCCACCTGAAGGTCGACGAGCGCGTGCAGATCAAGGCCATGTTCACGCAGGCCGGCTGGGAGGGCTACAACTACCTCGGCGGCGGCCGCGGCAACCACATCGCCGCCAGCGGCCAGTACGGCGCGCAGGTCGGCGCTGCCAACCTGCAGAAGCTGGCGTCGGCGGCGACCACGGCGACGAACCCGGCGGCCTTCACGACCAACGCGTTCATCGAACGCTCGGTGGCCAGCATGCTGCACTGGAACGCGGTGAAGCAGTGGGAGATGGCGCAGGTCTACGGCCTGGAAGGCAACCAGCAGTGGTTCATCGGCGACAAGGACCCCGCCACCGGCGCCTGGAAGGGCCGCGGCGAGGCGCACGGCTGGCCGTTCAACAGCGTCAGCCTGTTCTTCCTCGCGCCGCACATGGTGTACCAGCAGGACACCGACGGCACCGGCAAGATCACCCGCGAGTGGTATGACGCATGGGAGGCCGGCAACATCGTCGGCTCGTACTACCGCACCAACCAGTGGTACCAGCTGCAGATGTCGGTGAACCCGGGCGGGCAGAGCGACTGGGTCAACTTCTCGATGGACTGGCCGTACCTGACGGCTTTCGACGACTACCTCGGCATGAAGGTCGGCACCGCGACGCCGGCCGCCAAGGCCGCCAACGACACGCACTACGTGCGGCTGCTGCAGGCGCGCATCAAGTCGGCGCAATACGTCAACAACGGCATCGTGCTGTACGACCCGGCCCAGCCCGACCTGTTCGCCAACCGCGGCCGCTATGGCCGCGGCCAGGTCGCCAAGCACCTGGCGGTGGCCAGCTTCATCGACACCGCGTCGAACAACGGCAAGGCGCAGAGCAGGTACCGCTTCCTCGACGAGTTGTCGCCGGGGCTGTACCCGCGCGTGGTCAACGGCGCGATCAGCCAGTTCAATGCGTTGTATTCGCAGACCGCGGCGTCGGCCTGGCGCCGCTGCGACCCGGACAACAGCCAGCTCGGCGAGCCCGAGCCGTGGGCCGGCTTCCGCTACTGCCTGGATGCCCAGCGCACGCCGCTCGGCCAGGCGGCCGACGGCAGCTACTTCATGAACCAGGTGAACTACCGCGCCACCACCGAGCAGGCCGAGCAGTACGGGCTGTGGAAGGCGACGCAGATGGGGGCCGACCCGGCGCGGCTGAAGGTGTGGTCGGACTGGATCGACCGGATGTGGCCGAAACCTTGAGCCGGCCAGGGCAGCGCGAATGGCGTCAAAATGGCCGCCATTCACAACGTCTTCGGGCCGCGCGCCAACGTCACCATGAAAAGCGATTTCGGATTGATCGGCCTGGCCGTGATGGGCCAGAACCTGGTGCTGAACGTGGAAAGCCACGGCTTCCAGGTCAGCGTGTTCAACCGCACGACGGCGGTCACCGACGAATTCGTCGCCCGCCACCCGGGCAAGAAGCTGGTCGGCGCCGCGACGCTCGAGGCCTTCGTCGAGAGCCTGGCCACCCCGCGCAAGATCCAGATCATGGTGAAGGCTGGCGCGCCGGTCGATGCGGTGATCGAGCAGCTGATCCCGCTGCTGTCGCCCGGCGACATCGTGATCGACGGCGGCAACAGCCTCTACACCGACACCGAGCGGCGCGATGCCTACCTGACCAGCAAGGGCCTGCGCTTCATCGGCGCCGGCGTCTCCGGCGGTGAAGAGGGCGCGCGCAAGGGCCCGTCGATCATGCCGGGCGGGCCGCTGTCGACCTGGGAGGTGATGAAGCCGATCTTCGAGGCCATCTCGGCCAAGGTCGATGGCGAGCCGTGCGTGATCCACATCGGCCCGGGCGGCGCCGGTCATTACGTGAAGATGATCCACAACGGGATCGAATACGGCGACATGCAGCTGATCTGCGAGGCCTACAGCCTGTTCAAGGCGGCCGGCTTCACGACGCAGGAGATGGCGGCGATCTTCAACCAGTGGAACGAAGGCGAGCTGCAGAGCTACCTGATCCAGATCACCGGCAAGGCGCTGGAGCAGGTCGATGCCGAGACCGGCAAGCCGATCGTCGAGCTGATCCTCGACAAGGCCGGCCAGAAGGGCACCGGCCAGTGGACGCTGCTGAACGCGGCCGAGAACGCGGTGGTCATCAGCACGATCAACGCGGCCGTCGAGGCGCGCGTGCTGTCGTCGCAGAAGAAGCAGCGCGTCGCGGCCAGCAAGGAACTGAAGGGCCCGAAGGTCGACCTGTCGCCAGTGAAGGCGCAACTGGTCGCCAAGGTGCACGACGCGCTGTATGCGTCGAAGGTGATCAGCTACGCGCAGGGGCTGGACCTGATGAAGACGATGGGCGAGAAGAAGGGCTGGGGGCTGGACCTCGGCCGCATCGCGGCGATCTGGCGCGGCGGCTGCATCATCCGCGCGCGCTTCCTGAACCGCATCACCGATGCGTACCGCAGCAACCCGCAGCTGACCAACCTGATGCTGGACCCGTTCTTCAAGGAGCTGCTGAACCGCACGCAGCAGAACTGGCGCGAGACGGTGGCGCTGGCGGTGACGAACGGCATCCCGGTGCCGGCCTTCAGCGCGTCGCTGGGCTACTACGACAGCTACCGCTCGGAGCGGTTGTCGGCCAACCTGCTGCAGGCGCAGCGCGACTTCTTCGGCGCGCACACGTACGAGCGCATCGACAAGCCGGAAGGCACGATGTTCCACACCGAGTGGCCGGAAGTGATCGGCTGAGGAGCAGCGGCATGAAGAACACCTTGCGCACCACGTTGTTGCTGGCGGCCTGCATGGCCGGTGCTGCGGGCGCGGCCCGGGCCGATGAAGAGCCGTCGAAGATCGACCGTGCGGCTTCGGCCGTCGGTCATGCGGCGTCGACCGCCGCGACGAAGACCGGGCATGCGGTGAAGCACGCGGCCGAGGTCACCGGCGCGGCGATCCAGAAGGGCGCCGAGAAGACCGGCGAGGTCGTGCGCAAGGGTGTCGAGAAGACCGGCGAGGTGATGAAGCGGGGTGGGGAGAAGCTGCAGTCGTCGGCGAAGCCGGCGTCTTCGAGCGACTGACCCGCGCGGGTCAGCGCAGGCTGGCCGACAGCATCGCAAGGCCGATCAGGTTGGTGGCGACCGTGACCCAGAACACGCGCCGGAACGATGCTTTCGCGGACTTGTGCCGCAGCCACCGCTGCGCGAGCAGCGCGCCCGGCCAGCCACCGGCGAGCGACAGCAGGTGCAGCGTGCGCTCCGGTGTGCGTCGACCGCGGCGGCGCGCGGCGGACTTGTCGATCGAGTAGACGACGAACGTGATCGCACTGAAGGCGGCATAGGTCACGGCCGTGATGCACAGGATCGTCATCGTTGCTCGCGCAGAGTGCGGGATCGAGATCGTACTGTGCCGAGACAACTGCAAAGACAGATGTACTTGACAACGTTGTCTGCGGCGAGCCCCTCTTGGCACGCCCCTGAGCATCACGTGTAATCCGCCGGCCGCGTCGTCGAAGCAGTCGTCCTTGGCAGTTGAGAGGGTGGGATGGCGTGGTCCCATTCACCCTCACGCGATCCATCCGATGAAGACGACGCCCTCGGCAGCGGCCATTGCGACCGCAACCTGCCTGCTCCTGCCAACCGCTCCCTCTCACGCCGACATCCCGCTTCCGCCGGTGTCGCCGACGCCGGTGACGATCTACGAGTACGACGCGGAAGGAAATCCCACCAAGGTGACCAAAGACCCGACGGGCCTGAACTTGCAGAACAAGGCGAGCTACGACCCGCTGGGCCGGGTGAAGGAGCTGACGGATCCGAAGAACGGCAAGACCGCGATCGAGTACGACGGCGGCGGGCGGCCCACCCAGGTGACCGACCCGCGCAGCCTGGTCACGCAGTACCCGCGCAACGGCTTCGGCGATGCGACGCAGCTGATCAGCCCGGACACCGGCATCACCAACATCACGTACGACGCGGCCCGGCGGCTGAAGACCCGCACCGACAGCCGCGGCGTGACCGAGACCTACACCTACGACCTCGAAGGCCGGTTGACCAGCGTCGTCTACACGCAGAGCGGGCAACCCAGCCAGACCACCACGTGGAGCTGGGACCTGACCGGCCCGGACTACAGCTACAGCATCGGCCACGTGAGCCGGATCGATCACCCGAGCGGCTTCGCCCGCTTCCGGTACGACCCGCGGGGCCGGATCACCGAGACCGTGCAGTCGGTGAACGCGAAGGCCGGTGCGAACACGGTGCCGATCC
>NZ_LMDM01000029.1 GCF_001425825.1 Rhizobacter sp. Root1238 | reverse complement strand
GGCGCGTCTTCCGGGTGCTCGACCACCACCTGCACGCCGGTCTTGGCGGTGAACTCCTCGCCGACCTTGGCCAGCCCGTTGTAGCCCTTGTCGCCRTTGATCCAGATCAGCAGCTTGCCGGGCTCGGCGGCGTGAACGGTCACAGGCAGGGCGGTGCCAGCCAGGGCCAGGACCGCGGCGCCRGCCAGCAGCTTCAGGTGATGTCGCTTGGTGTTCATGTCRTGTCTCCGGGTGCTTGTTGTGGGGAAGGGAAGAGCGTGCGCCCCTGCTCGTCGAACAGGAAGCCGCGCTGCGGCGGGAAACTCAGGTACGCGGTGTCGCCGGTGTGCAGCGGGTTCTCCGGCGCGGTGCGGATCGTCATCRCGTCCGTGGCTCCGGTCAGCGTCACGTGCAGGTACGTGGTGTCGCCCAGGTGCTCGGCGAGCTGCACGTGCGCGCGCAGCGCGTCCGGGCTCGGCTGCGCGCTCGCGTCGACGTGCTCGGGGCGCAAGCCCACGGTGACCTTGGCTCCCGGCGCCACTGACGAGACGTCCGCATCGACCGTCACGCTCGAGCCATCGGCCAGCGCGATGCGCGCCAGGCCGGCGTTCGYGGACTGCAGCGTGCCGTCGATGAAGTTCATCCGCGGCGAGCCGATGAAGCCCGCGACGAAGCGGTTGACCGGCCGGTGGTACAGCGCCATCGGCGTGCCCACCTGCTCGATCCGGCCCGCGTTCAGCACGACGATSCGGTGCGCGAGCGTCATCGCCTCCACCTGGTCGTGCGTCACGTAGATCATCGTGGTCTTGAGCTCCTGGTGCAGCCGCGACAGCTCCACCCGCATCTGCACGCGCAGCGCCGCGTCCAGGTTCGACAGCGGCTCGTCGAACAGGAACACGCCCGGCTTGCGCACGATCGCGCGGCCGATCGCCACCCGCTGCCTCTGCCCGCCCGACAAGGCCTTGGACTGCAGCGTGCCGTCGATGAAGTTCATCCGCGGCGAGCCGATGAAGCCCGCGACGAAGCGGTTGACCGGCCGGTGGTACAGCGCCATCGGCGTGCCCACCTGCTCGATCCGGCCCGCGTTCAGCACGACGATCCGGTGCGCGAGCGTCATCGCCTCCACCTGGTCGTGCGTCACGTAGATCATCGTGGTCTTGAGTTCCTGGTGCAGCCGCGACAGCTCCACGCGCATCTGCACCCGCAGCGCCGCGTCCAGGTTCGACAGCGGCTCGTCGAACAGGAACACGCCCGGCTTGCGCACGATCGCGCGGCCGATCGCCACCCGCTGCCTCTGCCCGCCCGACAAGGCCTTSGGCTTGCGCTCCAGCAGGTGCTCGATCTGCAGCACCTGCGCCGCGCGCTGCACCGCGGCGCGCATCTCGTCCTTCGARTACCCGGCCAGCCGCAGCCCGAACGCCATGTTCTCGGCCACCGTCATGTGCGGGTACAGCGCGTAGCTCTGGAACACCATCGCGATGCCGCGCTTGGCCGGCGGCACCTCGTTGACCAGYTCGCCGCCGATGTGATGCAGCGCAGCAGCGTCGACTTGCCGCACCCCGACGGGCCCACGAACACCAGGAACTCCCCGTCGCGCACCGCCAGGTCCACGCCGTGCAGGATCAMCACGTCGTCGAACGCCTTGCGCAGCGACTTCAGTTGCAGGTCGGCCATCGTGGGCTTTCGGTCAGGCGGCGAGTTCGCCGAAATACAGCCCGTGCGCCGGCAGCATGAAACGCCGCCCGCTGCGCGAGCCCTGCAGCGCGGCATCGAGCTGCGTCGCGGCCACGGTGCTCGCCGGCGCATCGAGATCCACGCTGACCGGCTCGCTGCCGAGGTTGAACACGCACAGCAGCGAAGCGCCTGCGACACCCGCTTCCGGCGAGCGAACGAACGCGAGCACCGGTTCCGGCGCATCGATGAAGCGGATGTCGCCGCTGACCATCGCCGGCTGTTGCCGGCGCCAGGCCAGCAAGCGGCGCATGAAGTTCAGCGGCGAGGCGGGATCGCGCTCGTTGACGTCGACCGCGCGCGCCGCATGCTCCGGCGGCACCGGCAGCCATGGCTGCACCGCGCGGCCCTGGCTGAAGCCGGCGTGCGGCTGCGAATGCACCCAGGGCATCGGCGTGCGGCAGCCGTCGCGGCCCTTGAACTCCGGCCAGAACGCCAGGCCGTACGGGTCCTGCACCTGCTCGAACGGGATCTCGGCCTCGGTCAGCCCGAGCTCGTCGCCCTGCCACCAGCAGACGCTGCCGCGCAGGCTCACCAGCATCGCGGTCACGACCTTCGCGTAGGCGAGTTCCGCACCAGGGCCGCCCCAGCGCGTCAACACGCGCGGCACGTCGTGGTTGCCGAACGACCAGCTGGCCCAGCCGTCGTGCATCTGCGCCTCCAGGTCTTCGACCTGCTCGCGGATGTGGGCGGCGCTGCGCTCGGTGGTCAGCAGGTTGAAGCTGTAGGCCATGTGCAGCTTGTCGCCGCCGCGGGTGTAGTCGGCCATCGTCTTCAGCGAATCGTCGTCGCCGATCTCGCCGAGGCTGGCCGCGCCACGCTCGTCGAGCAGCCGGCGCACGCGCTGCAGGAACGCCAGGTTCTCCGGCTGCGTCTTGTCGTGCAGGTGGCGCTGCATGCCGTACGGGTTGCTCTCGCCGACCGAGCGGGTGTCGCGCGATTCGGCCGGCGGGTTGTCGCGCAGCAGCCGGTCGTGGAAGTGGAAGATGCAGGCGTCGAAGCGGAAGCCGTCGACGCCGCGCTCCAGCCAGAAGCGGATGTCGGCCAAGAGCTGGTCCTGCACCTCCGGGCAATGGAAGTTCAGGTCGGGCTGGCTCGCGAGGAAATTGTGCAGGTAGTACTGGCGCCGGCGCGAATCCCACTGCCAGGCCGATCCGCCGAACACGCTGAGCCAGTTGTTCGGCGGCGTGCCGTCGGGCCGCGGGTCGGCCCACACGTACCAGTCGGCCTTCGGGTTGTCGCGGCTCGCGCGGCTTTCGCGGAACCAGTCGTGCTGGTCGGAGGTGTGCGACAGCACCTGGTCGATCATCAGCTTCAGGTCGAGCTGGTGCGTGCGGGCGATCAGGCGGTCGAAATCGGCCAGCGTGCCGAACAGCGGATCGACGTCGCGGTAGTCGGCGATGTCGTAGCCGAAGTCCTTCATCGGCGAGCGGAAGAACGGCGAGACCCAGATCGCGTCGACGCCCAGGCTCGCGATGTACGGCAAGCGGTCGACGATGCCGGCGATGTCGCCGATGCCGTCACCGTTGTGGTCAGCGAAGCTGCGCGGGTAGACCTGGTAGATCACGGCGCCGCGCCACCAGGCGGCGGGGTCGGCCGCCGAGCGGTGGGCGGAGCGTGATGCGGCGGGTGCGTGGCGCGGTGCAGTGGCGAGGTCGGTCATGCGGATCGGGTTCAGGACGGCCGCATGAGCGTTGTAGTTTGACTACAAACAGGATGCTTCTGCAGGTTGGGCGCCACTTTATGCGGTCAACTGAATCGAGAAAGAGAGGGTTTACCCTGTAATTCGACGGGCAAAACCCCAATGGAATCGGCATTCCAAATGCCGGCTGAACGACGACTCGTGAGACAGCTGTAGTCACCGGCGACGCGCTACGTGTCGCGAACGATCAGCTCCAGCGGCAGCAGCACCGAGTCGTCGCCATCGAGCACGATGCGCACCGCCGTCTCCCCCTTCACGATCGCGTTCTGGCGGATCGTCGTCAGCCCGGCTGCGCGGGCTGCCGCGATGTCATCGAAACCGACCGCGGCAACGAGCGTCGTCCCTGCCCAATCGACGATCACGCTGCGCGCAGCGAGCGCCATGCGGTCGCTCATCGCCACCAGCGCGATGCGGCGGCATGGCGCCAGCCGCTCGCGCATCGCCTGCGCGGCCTGGGCCGCCGCGGCCTCGGGCTCGCTGTCATCGACCGGCGACCAGAACACGCACCGCTCGTCGAAACCGTGCGCCCGCACCGCCTGCGCATAGCCGCTCAATCGCTCCGACGTGACGAACGGGCTGCGCGCCGGATCCGCGCCCAGCGCCCGCGCACGCTCGGCGTCGTCGAGCGGGAACGTGATCACCAGCACCGCATCGGGCCGGGCCGCGAGCGCATGGCCCATCGCGAGCGCCGCGCCCTGGCGGTCGTCGAGGCACACCGACGGCGTGCCCGGCACCTGCGTGTCGACCAGCACGATCGGCTTGTGCGCCGCCTGCACCTGCGGCACCACCTCGGGGCCGATCTCGGCATGCACGATCAGCGCATCGGCCGTCGTCTGGAACGCGGCCTGCAGCAGCAACTGGCGGCCGAGCTTCGGGATCAGCTGCAGGCTGAGCCCGCGCTGGTCGAGCTGGCGGGTGACGCCGCGCAGGAAGTCGAGGCTCAGCTCGTCGCCAAAGGCATAGCGCAGGTCGTGGTGGAACACCACCGCCACCTCGCGCAGCTCGCGCCGCCGCAGCGCGCGGGCCATCATGTCGGGGCCGTAGTAGCCGAGCTCGCGCGAGCGGGCGAGGATGGATTCGCGCAGGTCCTTCGACAACTGCTCCGGCCGGTTGAACGCGTTCGAGACCGTCGTGCGGCTCACGCCCAGGCTCGCGGCCACATCGGCCAGCGTGAGTCGCGAACGTTCGGGAGCGGGTTTCGGCATCGGGGCGTGGAGCACAGGGCGCATTGACTATAGCGTTGCACCCGGCAGAATCCGGCCCGCCATGACGACCCTGCCCCGCATCGACACCCCCATCGACATCGAACACCTGCGCCGCCAGCGCCAGCTCGACTGGGTCGCGTCCGGCCGCGACCTCGTCATCGGCGACGCCTCCGGCTGCCCGCTGCCTCCCGACGAATTGATGCGCCTCGACGCACGCCACCCCGCGGTGCGCGAGCTGCACGACAGCGGCCTCACCGCCGAGGTGTTCCGCGTGCAGGCCGGCGGCCGCGACTGGGCCGTCAAGCGCGCCCGCGCCGCCTGCAAGGTGCAAGGCGTCGACGGCCAGACCTCGTTCCTCAACGAGCTGCAGCGCCGCGCAGAGATGGCCGCCCTGCCCGCGCTGCAACGCCCCGGCCTGAGCCCGACCGTCTACGCGTCGCTGAAACAAGGCCTCGTCGTGTCGCCGTGGATCGCCGGCACACCGGTGAACGACTGGGACGAGACCGGCCTGCGCCAGCTGTTCGACACCGGCCTCGCGCTGCTGCGCGCCGGCTTCTTCGAATGGGATTTCTGCCCCGGCAACCTGCTGCGCGACGAGCGGCAGGTCTGGCTGTTCGATTACGGCTACCTGTATCGCTTCGACCCGCTGCGGCACTTCAACAGCGCCGGCACCGGGCTCAGCGCGCCGCAGCACCACCTGGCCGAGCGCATCGAATCGCGCCATGTGTTCGGCTGGCTGCTGCGGCTGGAGCGCGAGCATGGGGCGGATGCCGCGTTGCGCGCGTTCCGCCTCGAAAAGTCGATCGCGCTGGAGGCGTACCAGCGCCTGCGCAGCCTGCTGGCCGCCGACGGCGCGACGGTGACGGTGCTGCAGTGGCTGGACGGAATCTGCGCCGGGTGGCGCGGCGCACTTGGCGGCAGCTTGTCCGGGCTGTACCTGCGCGAAGGCTGGCGCTCGCATGCGACCGACCTGGACGACGACCTGAAGGGCCAGACCTGCACGCCGACGACGCTGGCACGCGCCGACTGGCTGCTGGACGCGCTGCGGCTGCACCACGCGGAGCTGGCCGCGCAAGGCGTGTGGCCGGCCGCGGAAGCCGCGCTCGACCAGCCCGGCCTGATCGCGCTCTACGAGCAGCGCAGGCGGCAGGCAGTGGCGTACCAGTTGCCCCGCACCACCCACGCCTGATTCCCGCCAGCCGTGCCCTGCCATCTACTCCAGATGGCAGGGGCATGCATCGGCCGCGCGAATGGCCCGATCTGCAAAAGGCCTCCTGACAACTGCCGACAGTCGGATGGCGTCGGTCCTACGATGCGCGACCTTTCCGGACAATTTCCGCATCAGTTCAGCCAGATCTCCAAGGACAGCCCCATGCTTTTCGAACCCACCACCCTGCGCTCGCTGACGCTGCGCAACCGCGTCGTGATGTCGCCGATGACGCGCAGCCGCGCGGTCGAGGCCAACACGCCGAACGCGCTGATGGCCGAGTACTACGCCCAGCGCGCCGGCGCCGGGCTGATCGTCACCGAGGGCACCTCGCCGTCGCCGAACGGCCTCGGCTATGCGCGCATCCCGGGCCTGTACAACGCCTCCCACGTCGCCGGCTGGAAGCTGGTGACCGATGCGGTGCATGCCAAGGGCGGCAAGATCGTGATCCAGCTGATGCACACCGGCCGCGTCTCGCAGGCCGCCAACCTGCCGGCCGGTGCCGAAGTGGTCGGCCCGACGGCCGCCGTGCTGCCCGGCGAGATGTACACCGATTCGAACGGCATGCAGCCGCACAGCGCACCGCGCGCGATGACGCAGGCCGACATCGACCACGCGGTCGCTGAATTCGCCGCGTCGGCCCAGCTGGCGATCGAGGCCGGCTTCGACGGCGTCGAGCTGCACGGCGCGAACGGCTACCTGATCGAGCAGTTCCTGAACGGCAACGTCAACCAGCGCACCGACGGCTACGGCGGCAGCGCGGCCGGCCGCAACCGCTTCGCGCTCGAGGTGGTGCGCGCGGTGACGGCCCGCATCGGCGCCGGCAAGGTCGGCATCCGCGTGTCGCCGCACGGCGTCTTCAACGCGACCGGCCCGTTCGACGGCGTCGACGAGCAGTACGTCGCGCTGGTGAAGGAGCTGTCGGCCATCGGCCTGCTGTACGTGCACCAGCTCGACCATTCGGCAATGGGCGCGCCGCCGATTCCGGCCGCCATCAAGGCCGCGCTGCGCGAGGCCTTCAAGGGCCCGTTCATCCTGGCCGGCGGTTTCGACCGCGCGAGCGGCGAGAAGGCACTGCAGGCCGGCCAGGCCGACCTGATCGGCTTCGGCCGCCCGTTCATCTCGAACCCCGACCTGGTCGAGCGCATGAAGAAGGACGCAGCGCTGACCGCGCCGGACTTCTCGACCTTCTACACGCCGGGCGCCAAGGGCTACACCGACTACGCGGTGCTGGCGAGCTGAGCCCCGGTCAGAGCTTCGGCCCGCGCGGCAACCCCGCCGCGTCGTAGCTCTGGCGGTGCGAGAACCAGGACCAGCCCCAGGCACCCAGCACCAGCAGGACGGCGCCCAGGGTCCAGGGCCAGTGCGCGACCAGCGCGTCGGTCGCCGTGGCGACCCAGCCCGGGCCGTCGGGCGGCGGCGGAGGCGGGTCGCGCATCAGCGGCTCGTCGCGCGTGTCGCGCGTGTCGCGCGTGTCGGGTAGCGCGGGCACCACCACCGCGGGCGCCATCGCCACCGGGCTGGCCGCTGCTTCCGGCGGCTTCGGCACCACCACCGGCTTCACCGGGTCCGACAGCTTCGCGACCACCGGTTTCGCCGGCTCGGGCCGGGATGCCGCCGCGACCGGCGCGGACGCACGCGCCGCCACCCGCGGGGCCGCTGCGACGGCACTGGCCGCGCTCGCCGAGCTCGAGGCGCTCGGCGCACTCGCCGCGTTGTCCGCATTCGCCGCCTGCGGCGTCAGCCCGCGCCGGTAATGCAGGATCTTGAACGCACCGCCATCGCAGGTGCCGACCACCTTGGCGCCCGGTGGCACCGGCGTCGAGGCCGCCGCGATGACGAGCGTGCCGAGCGCCTCGGCCGGGATGCGGGTGGCGACCGTGTCCTTGAACTGGTCGCAGGCCGGTGATTGCGCCAGCGCCGCTGCCGACCCCCCAAGGGTGGCGCTCAGCAGCCACGGCACCCGACCGCGGATGAAAGATGAAAACGTCAATGCATGTGCCTCATGAGTGATTCGACTGCTCTTCCCAGTGAGCGCAATGGCGACGGAGGTTACGCCATGTCAGGCGCATCGGGTACCGGGGGCCTCCGCAGGCATCATGTGAAGATGTCACGCATCGCGATCGTCAGCGCCATGGCGCAGGAGCTGCACGGCTTGCAGCAGGGCTTGTCCGGTGCACGCTGCGTGCAGCGTGCCGGGCGCGAGTTCTGGACCGGCCGGCTCGGCGCGCACGACGCCGTGCTCGTGCTGTCGCGCATCGGCAAGGTGGCAGCCGCCACGACGGTGACGCTGCTGCTCGCCGAGTTCGGCGTCGAGCGCGTGCTGTTCACCGGCGTGGCCGGCGGCCTCGGTCCGGCGCGCGTCGGCGACATCGTGGTGGCCGACACGCTGCTGCAGCACGACATGGATGCGTCGCCGCTGTTTCCGCGCTACGAGGTGCCGCTGTACGGGCTGTCGCAGTTCCCGGTCGATGCAGGGTTGTCGGCCGCGCTGCAGGTGGCCGCCGCATCGGCGCTGGCCGGCCTGCACCTGGAGCACCTGGCGGATTTCGGCATCGCCGAGCCTCGGGTGCGTCGCGGGTTGATCCTCAGCGGCGATCGCTTCGTCGCCAGCGCACCGGAAGCCGCGGCCCTTCAGCACGCTTTTCCTGCCGCGCTCGCGGTCGAGATGGAAGGCGCCGCGGTGGCCCAGGTCTGCCACGACTTCGGCGTGCCGTTCGCGGTGCTGCGCAGCATCTCCGACCGCGCAGACGACAGCGCGCACGTCGACTTCGAACGCTTCATCGCCGATGTCGCGAGCCGCTGCACGGTGGCCATCCTGTCGGCCTTCACGGCGACCTGAACACCCGTTGGTGTGCCGTGGAAAGGCGCGTGCTCGTCGAGCCCTGGAGCCATCGCGGCCATCGGCGTGACGTATGGCACAACCGGTTGCATCCCGCCACCGGCAGGTGGGCGGTGGTAGGCTCAAATGCGTTTCCAATCGCGTGTTCCACGCGTTTCCGACCCGCCCGCCCTTCCGAACGCCTGCGCCCCCGATGCCTGAAGAAAACCGAGTCCCGACCGCGAAGCCTGCGAGCGTCGTGTTCGCCCGCATCCGGGAGTTCGGCAGCGCGCCGGTGGCCGAGCAGGCGACGCTGAAGGCCCGGCTGGAAGCGCGGGCCGCGGCGGCGCTGGACGCGGTTCCGGCCAGCGAGCGCATCGTGCTCGATGCCCGCGACGGCATCGCGATCGTGATCACCGCCGATCCGCTGGTGGCCTTCGACGTCGCGCAGCGCCTCGCGCGCAAGAGCCGCAGCCGGCGCTGCGTGGTCGGGCTGAACCACGGCGCCGTCAAGCTGGTGTCCGATGCGCAAGGCGGGCCGGCGCTGATGGGCGACGGGCTGAGCACCGCGGCGGCCATCGCCACCTTCGCGAAGCCCGGCCGCATGCTGGCCACCCGCAGCTTCCGCGATGCGCTCGACGTCAACTCGCCGGGCGCCGCGCGCCGGCTCGAGCTGGCCGGCACCTCGATCGACGACCAGGTGCGCACGCACGAGCTGTTCGCGATCAACCCGCAGGCGAGCCTGCAGTACCAGCGCCGGCTGCTGCTGGGCGGCATCATCGGCAGCGCGCTGCTGATCGGCGGGGGCATCGCGGTGCGTTACGGGCTGGACGAATGGCGCGAAGCCACCCAGGGCGCGACGATCGTGTTCGACGTGAAGCCGCCGGCCGAGGTGTCGGTCGACGGCGAGCACAAGGGCCGCACGCCGCCGCTCGCGCAGATCGAGCTCGCGAGCGGCCCGCACACGCTGGAGCTGACCGCGGTCGGCTTCCCGCCGTACAGTACCGAGGTTCAGGTCGCGCCGGGCGAACGCATCACGATCCAGCACCGCTTCGTCGCAGCCGCAAAACCGGCCAAGCCCGGCAAGCAGGGCAAGTCGGGGTTCTGGCAGGACCTGCGCCGCCGGCTCGGGAATTGAGCCATGAATTCTCCGGACACCATCATCCACACCCACGTCGACCCGCGCATCCCGACGCAGCTGGGCCGCTACCGGATCCAGTCGGAACTCGGCCGCGGCGCGATGGGCGTGGTGTACCGCGCCCACGATGAGCAGCTGGGACGCCCGGTCGCGTTGAAGACGCTGTACATGGGCGAGGACGCCGCGGCCGAGCATGCGGTGCGCTTCCAGCAGGAAGCCCGTGCCGCCGGCGGCCTGAACCACCCGAACCTGGTGACGGTGTACGACGTCGGCCGCGACGGCGACTGGGCCTACCTGGCGATGGAGCTGCTCGAAGGCGTCGAGCTGCGCGACCGGCTCGCCAGCAGCCGGGTGTCGCTCGCGATGGCGGTCGACATCGTGCGCCAGGTGGCGCTGGGCGCCGGCGTCGCGCATGCGAAGGGCGTGGTCCACCGCGACATCAAGCCGGCCAACATCATGCTGGTGCACGGGCGGCACGCGAAGCTGATGGATTTCGGCATCGCGCGCATCCCGACGTCGGACGTGATCACGCAGACCGGCACCATCCTCGGCTCGCCGAAGTACATGTCGCCGGAGCAGATCGCCGGCAACGAGATCGACCACCGGGCCGACATCTTCTCGCTTGGCGTCGTGCTGCACGAGATGCTGACCGGCACGACGCCGTTCAACGGCGCGGACGTGAACCAGCTGATGTATGCGATCGGCCACGCCGAGCCGGCGATCCCGAGCCGGCTGAACCCGGACGTGCCGGTGGTGCTCGACCTGATCGTCGCGAAGACGCTGGCCAAGCAGCCGGCCGACCGCTACCAGACCGCCGAGGCGCTGGCCGCCGACCTGCTGACCGCGCGCAGCGGGCTGTCCGGCGCGGCGGACGACGAGGCGGATGCCGAGGCGCCGATGAGCGCGGGCGTGTCGATGACCTCGTTCACGCCGCTCGCGCAGAGCTTCGCGACAACGCAGTCGATGACCCGCGCGTCGTTCGCACCCGACATGGCGCTGCTGTCGGTGTCGCGGCACTTCGATTCGAGCGCGGCGCTGCGACAGCTGATGGGCGACGACCAGTTGGCGCCACCGCCGCCGCCGCGCAAGCGCTGGCGCAGGGGGCCGTGGCTGCTGGCGGCAACGCTGGCGGCGGCGCTGTTCACCAGCCTGGCCATCGTGTTCGGCTGACTCGCCGCAGTGTCGGCACACCGATTGCCAACCCTGCGCGCATGACTCGTCGACTCCCTTTCCCTGTGCTGATGCTGGCCGCGGCGGCCGCCCCGGCGCTCGCACAGCAGGTGCTGCCCACCGTCACCGTGACGGCCACCCGCACCGAGACGCCGCGCTTCGACATCCCGGCCTCGATCGACGTGGTCGACGGCGAGCGGCTGCGCGACGGCCGGCTGCAGGTCAACCTCTCCGATGGCCTCGCCGGCATCCCCGGCCTGCAGGCGCGCGACCGGCAGAACTACGCGCAGGACGTGCAGATCTCGGTGCGCGGCTTCGGCGCCCGGTCGACCTTCGGGATCCGCGGCGTGCGGCTGTACGTCGACGGCATCCCGGCGACGCTGCCCGACGGGCAAGGCCAGATCAGCAACGCCGACCTCAACTCGGTCGAGCGCATCGAGGTGCTGCGCGGGCCGTTCTCGGCGCTGTACGGCAATTCGTCGGGCGGCGTGCTGCAGGTCTTCACCGAAGAGGGCGAAGGCCGGCCGACGCTCAGCTTCGGCATGGCCGGCGGCAGCGACGGCGCGCTGCGCAGCAGCAGCAAGCTGTCGGGTTCTGAAGGCCGGCTCAGCTACCTGCTGAGCGCGAGCCACTTCGAGACGGACGGCTACCGCGAGCACAGCGCCGCGCGGCGCGACATCGGCAATGCGAAGCTGGTGTGGCGGGCGGACGAGGGCACGCGCTGGAGCGTCGTGCTGAACAGCGTCGCGCTGCCGTTCGCGCAAGACTCGCTCGGGCTGACGCGCGCCGCGTTCGATGCGAACCCGCGCAGCGTCGACGCGGTCGCAACCGACTTCGACACGCGCAAGACGGTGTCGCAGACGCAGGCCGGCATCGTGTTGGACCATCGCCTGTCGGGCGCCAACGCGCTGCGCGTGATGGTGTACGGCGGGCATCGCCGCACCGAGCAGTTCCAGTCGATCCCGGTGGCGACGCAGGCCAACGCGCTGCACCCCGGCGGCGTGATCGACCTGCGGCGCGACTACAGCGGCACCGACTGGCGCTGGACCACGAAGACCCGCCTGGCAGACCAGCCGCTGACGCTGATCGGCGGCCTGGCCTGGGACCGGCTGCGCGAGCTGCGGCAGGGGTACCTCAACTTCACCGGCGCCCCGGCCACGCCGCAGCGCGGCGAACGCGGCAGCTTGCGGCGCGACGAGACCAACTTCGCGAGCAACCTCGATCCCTATGTGCAGGCCTCGTGGCAGCCCGCCGTCGACTGGACACTGAACGCCGGGGTGCGGCACAGCCGGGTACGCTTCGAATCGCACGACAACTACATCGCCGGCGCGAACCCGGACGACAGCGGCCGCGCCGACTACCGCGCGACGCTGCCGGTGCTCGGCGTGCTGTGGGCGGCGAGCCCGTCGCTGCACCTGTACGCGACGCTCGGCAAGGGCTTCGAGACGCCGACGCTGAACGAGCTGGGCTACCGTCCGAACGGCGCGACCGGGTTGAACTTCACGCTGCAGCCGGCCACCAGCCGCAGCCTGGAGCTGGGTGCGAAGGCGCGGCTCGACGGTCTCGGCGAGTTGAACGCCGCGGTGTTCCAGACCCGCACCTCCGACGAGATCGTCACGCTGACCAACACCGGTGGGCGTTCGACCTTCCAGAACGCCGGCAGCACGCGGCGCAACGGTCTGGAGCTGGGCTGGACGGCGGCCTTGCCCGAACCGTGGAAGGCGCAGGCCGCGGCGACCTGGCTCGATGCGCGCTACCGCGATGCGTTCATGACCTGCACCACGACGCCGTGCGCGGCGCCGAACGTGCAGATCACGTCGGGCCAGCGCATGCCGGGCATCGCGAGCCGCAGCCTGCAGGCGAGCCTGGCGTGGGCGCCCCCGCAAGGCTGGCGCGCGTCGGTCGACCTGCGCGCGCTCGGCAAGGTGTTCGTCAACGACCTGAACTCGGATGCCGCCGGCGGGCAGGCCGTGGTGGGCGCGAGCGTCGGGCATGTGCTGGTGAGCTGCGCCTGGCGGCTCGACACCTTCGTGCGCGGCGACAACCTGTTCGACCGGCGCTATGCGGGCTCGGTGATCGTCAACGAAGGCAATGCGCGGTACTTCGAGCCGGCGCCGGGGCGGAATTGGGTGGGTGGCGTCTCGGGCCGCTACCAGTTCTGAGCGACATCGCTGAGAATTGCGGCGGCACTTCCCGCCGCGCCACATGCTCCGCCCGCCCATGATGAAGATCCTTGCTGCCGCCCTGCTGTCGCTGGCCTCTGCCCACGCCAGCGCCGTCGAATTCGCCTACCTGCCCGACGCATCGAAGCTCACCTGGCAGATGCAAGGCGGCACCGTCTTCCTGCGCAACCTCAATCAGTTCAATGGCAGTTTCCTGCCGTGCTGCTACAACTACTCGATCGACACGACAACACCAGCGGGCAAAGTTCAGTGGGCTACGTTGCTCACGAAGATCACGGCCGGGCAGCCGCTCTACATCGGTGTCGAAAACCCCGCACAGCAAGGCCCGGTCGCTTATCTCGGCAACTGGTAACCAATGGGCCACCACATGTTGAAGCCAATCACCCGTTCATCGCCGCGTCTGAAAGCCATCCTGTCGCTGGTACTGGCAACTTCGACGATTGGTGCGCACGCTGCCGAGGGTTACGTCACGGGATCTGTCACCAACCTGACAAGCACCCCCGCGGGCCTGCTCATCATGGTGGATGCAGGACAACCGACCAATTGCACTGGCGCGCCTGGCGGCTGGATGCTGATCAGGGCAGAGCACAAGACCATGGTCGCGACGACGCTGATGATGTTCGCTCTGGGCAAGAAGGGCGCAACGGTCTACACGTCAGGCACTGGCGGCAGCGGTTATTGCGAAGTCAACCAGTACGACCCGATCGAGTGACCCGATCACCTGCGTCACCTTGCCGGTCGCCGTGCCACCCCATGCAGACACCGGCGGGCTCGCGATCAGGGTTCAACGTGAATACGGCACAGCTTGCCCACCACGCCACCGCGACACGATCAGCGCCGTCGGCCGTCCCGTGGCGCCCAGCCCGGTCCCTTGCGCTGTCGCAAGGCTCCATCGTTCGCTCGGCTCGCCCGCATTGAGGTCCTCCAGGTACTTCAGCAGCGCCTCGTAGGTCGAGAACTCGACCTGCACGCGCACCATCGCATCGGCGGCGTTGACGTCCACCGACACCGGCAGCACCCCGACCGTGCCGACCGCTTCGAGCGAGGCCAGCGCCGCGTCGAGGGGCATGCGCTGCAGCCGCAGCGCCGCGTTCGCATCGGCGGCATACGCAGGCGGTGGTTGCACAGGCGCCTCGCTGCGCCGCGACGCCTGCAGCGCGAGTGCATTCGCGCGCTCGTCCGACTGCCGGATCTGCGAGCGCAGGTCGGCTGCATCCGCCCTCAGCACCCAGCCCCAGGCCACCAGCGCGAACGCAGCGACGAGCAACAGCACCGCCAGCCCCCACCACGCCGGTCCTGGCGGTTGGCGCCGAACGAAGTCGACCTCGATCCGCTTCATGCCCACGGCTCCATCACTGCATCCGTCAATCCTGAACCCGACGACAAACCCACCCGCACGCCCTCGCCGTCGGCGATGCCCAGGCTCAGCACCGTGCGCTGCAACCAGGCCGCCGCACGCTCCGGCGACGGCAGCGGCGCGCAGGTGGCCGCGGCGCTGAACACCGCGTTGCGGCCGGCCAGCACCACCAGGCTCTCCGGTTCCGCAACGACGATGCGCGACACCGCCGCCTGTCCGTCCAGCGCGCGCGCGATCGCCGTCGTCCACCAGGGCCGCATCGCGGTCGACCGCACACCGTGCGCCGCCAGCACGCGCTCGATGGCGTCGCGCGTCGCGGTCTCGACCGCGACGCCCAGCACCGCGTGACCTGGCGGCGCGGCATCCAGCCACACCTCGCACGGTCCGGCCAGGCCGGTCTCGTCGGGCGCCAGCGCCTCGGCCAGGCGCCGGGCCTCGGTCCAGCGGCGCAGTCCGGGTGCCGGCGGAACGATGAAGGGCCTCGCCAGGCTGCCGGCCAGCCACAGCGCCACCGCCGGCTTGCAAACCGCGGGATCGGCCGTCAGCGCCGCGGCGACAGCCGCCACGCCGGCGTCGATCCCGTCGACCTGCTGCCATTGCCACGGCTGGTCCCCGGACCGCCACGCCACGCACCGCCGACCCAGGTAGGCCTGCGCGCCTTCAGATCGCACCGACGACACGCCGCACCTCCTCGATCGTGGTTTCGCGGCGCTTCACGCGCCGCACCGATTGCTGGTCCAGCGTCAGCGTGCCGCCCGCATAGGCATGGCCCTTCAGCACCGACAGCGGCGAGCCCTCGGTGACGTGGTCGCGGAAGGTGTCGTCGATCACGTGCACCTCCGAGATCACGAAGCGCCCGCGGTAGCCGGAACCATGGCACGCGGCGCAGCCCACCGCTGCCGGCACCTCGGTATCGGGGGGCACACCGAGCCAGCGCGCCTCGCGCTCGGTGGCCGGGCGCGACGCCGCGCAGTCCGGGCACAGCTTGCGCATCAGCCGCTGCACCACGACGCCGTTCAGCGACGACATGAAGCCAAACATGTCGAGCCCGAAGTGGCGGAAGCGGCCGATGATGTCGGTCAGGCTGTTCGCATGCACCGTCGTGAAGACCGAATGGCCGGTCAGCGCCGACTGCACTGCGATCTCGGCCGTTTCGGCATCGCGGATCTCGCCGACAAGGATGCGGTCCGGGTCGTGCCGCAGGATCGAGCGCAGCCCCTTCGCGAAGGTCAGCCCCTTGCGCTCGTTCACCGGGATCTGCAGCACGCCGGCCAGCTCGTACTCGACCGGGTCCTCGATCGTGATGATCTTCTCCTGGCCGGTGTTGATCTCCGACAGCGCGGCATAGACGGTGGTCGTCTTGCCGCTGCCGGTCGGGCCGGTGACCAGCATCATCCCGCTGGGCGCCATCGACAGCTCGCGGATCACGCCGGCGCCGGCCTCGTCGAAGCCGAGCAGGTCCAGCGTCACCGACGCATCGGTGGACCGCAGCTGCGCCTTGTCGAGCAGCCGCAGCACCGCGTCCTCGCCGAACACGCTCGGCATGATGGAGACGCGCAGGTCGACGCGCCCGCCCTGGATGTCGATGCGGAAACGGCCGTCCTGCGGCAGCCGGCGCTCGGTGATGTCGAGCTGGGCCAGTACCTTGATGCGCGAGATGACTTCTTCGGCCTGCACCGCGCCGTCGAGCCGGGCGAAGCGCACCATCACGCCGTCGAGCCGGTGCTTCACCGTGACGCCGGAGCGGTCGCACTCGAAGTGGATGTCGCTCGCGCCGACCTGGAAGCCGGCCCGGATCGCGCCGTCGACGAAGCCGACGATGGGGCCATCGGCGACGGCGGTCGGCTTGGCCGCTTCATCGCGTGCGGCACCCTGCCCTTGCGACTGTCCCTGCGACTCGCCCAGCCACGACCGGATCGCCTCGCCGCTGGCAGCGGCCGGCTGCAGCGGCTCGCCAATGCGGATGCAGATGCGGCGCAGCTTGGCGTCGTCCCACGGATCTTCCATCGCCAGCCAGCGCTGCACGGCACCGTCGACCGACGCACCCACCACCACGCAGCGGGCCTGCGTGGCCATGTCCATCGGCAGCACCGACCAG
The DNA here is from genome assembly GCF_001425825.1 of Rhizobacter sp. Root1238. Classification (GTDB taxonomy): domain Bacteria; phylum Pseudomonadota; class Gammaproteobacteria; order Burkholderiales; family Burkholderiaceae_C; genus Rhizobacter. The sequence continues at coordinate 31,380 of NZ_LMDM01000029.1, read as the reverse complement.
TCGGCCGTCGCCTGATCGGCCCGCGCGACGACCTCGACGCCGGCTTCCTCGCGCAGCCGGCGGCCGAGGTCGCCGGCCGGCGCGGCCCGCAGCAGCACGTCGAGCACGCTGCCGGCGCCGGCCTTGTGCTGCCGGCGCGCCGCGGCGATGGTGGCGGACAAGGGTTCGCTCATGACTCAACGCACTCCATTGGCGATGTCGAAGATCGGCATGTACATCATCACGACGATGCCGCCGACCAGCAGCGCGACCAGCAGCAGCAGGATCGGCTCGACCAGCCGCGTCGCCCGCTCGACGAAGGTGGTGAAGGCCGCAGCATGGCGCTGCGAGATCGTCTGCAGCACCACGTCGAAGCTGCCGGTGCGCTCGCCGACGGCCAGCAGGCGCTCGGCCACGGTGTCGGTCAGCCCGGCCTGCGACAGCGTGGCCGACACCCGCTTGCCGCGCGCCAGGTCGACGCGGGCCTGCGCGATCGCGTCGGTCATGCGCGGGCCGAGCCCGAGCGTCTCGCAGATGCCCATCGCCTCGTCGAGCGTGTAGCCGCCACGGAACATCAGCGCAAGCGACTGGTAGAGCTTGGCGAGGCGGAAATGGTCCCACTGCCGCTGCAGCGGGCCGATGGCCCCCGCGAGTGCAGCCACGCTGCGCGCGGCGGCGCCCGAGCGCACCCACGCGACACCGGCCGCAACCAGCACCGCCAGGCCGGTCATCACCGCCGCCGTGTGCGCTGCCACCAGGTGGCTGAACACCAGCAGCACCCGCGTCGGCCCGCTGAGCGTGCCGTGGAAATCGACGTACATGCCCGAGAAGCGCGGGATCACGAACAGCAGCAGGAACAGCGTGATCAACAGGCCCAGCGTGACGACCACCGCCGGGTAGATCGCAGCGCTCACCACCTGCTTGCGCAGCGCGGCCATCATCTCGTCATGCGCCAGGAAATCGCTGAGCGCGGTCGCCAGCGTGCTGGTGCGCTCGCTCGCCTTCACGCTGGCCACCAGCACCGCCGGGAAAGCCTGCGCTTCCTGCATCGCCTTCGACAGCGGCCGGCCTTCGCGCAGCGACTGCAGCAGGCGCGACTGGATGTCGCCGCGCGCGCCCTGCGACGACTGTGCCTGCAGCGTCTCGAGCGCCTCGACCACCGTCATGCCGGCCTGCAGCAGCGTGCGCAACTCGCGGCACCACCACGGCACGTTGAAGGCATGGGCGCCGAAGGACAAGGCCGGCGCGCGCTGGCGCGCCTCGGCCTGCAGGTCGGCGCCGACGAAGACCAGGCCCTCCTGCGCGATCCCGGCCTGCAAGGCCTGCAGCGAATCGGCGTGCGCCGTCCGCTCCAGCACGGCGGCCTGGCTCGGATCGTAGTAGCGGACCTTGTAATGCACGGGAATTGCCAGCGCCGCAGCCGATGTCAGCGCTGCAGGTCGGCGTCGTCGCCGGTGCCGCCGGGCGCGCGGTCCTTGCCGAGGCTCAGCAGGTCGAAATCCTTGCCTGGCGCGGTGGCCGGCGAGCGGTACTGGTAAGGCATGCCCCACGGGTCCAGCGGCAACTGGTCACGCAGGTAGGGGCCGTGCCAGCGCGGCTCGTCCGACGGCGCCGTCAGCAGCGCCTGCAGGCCTTGCGAGGTGCTCGGGTAGCGGCCGGTGTCGATGCGGTAGGCCTGCAGCGCCTTGTCGAAGGCGTCCATCTGTGCCTTGGCCGCGGTCACCTCCGAGCGGCCGATCTGGCCGAGGAAGCGCGGGCCGACGATGCCTGTCAACAGCCCGATGATCAGGATTACCACCAGCAGTTCCAGCAACGTGAAGCCACTCGACGGGGCCGACCGGCGACGGCGCGGGCGAAAGAAGGCAAGTGATGTCATGGCTGCGGCTTCGCGAGAAAGATCCATTGGCTGTATTTTGAGGCGGGGGGCATCTCGGCCACGCCGTCCATCGGGGGCAGGCTGACGCGCAGCGTTTGCGCCTCGCTGGTGCTGTGCACGCCGCGGATGCCGCCATCGGCACCGCGCACCAGCGCGAACGGCTGGCCCGGCTGCATCGGATCGGTGTAGAGCTTGCGCAGGTGACGGCGCGTGCCCACGTAGCGCGTGTCCTGCAGCAGGCTGTCGAGCGACGGCGGGTACTGCTTCAGCGAGCCCGGCGAAGCCTCGTGGTAGCGGGTGATGGCCTGGGCGTAGAGGCCGCCGATGCGCAGCAGCTCGTCTTCGCGGTCGCGCTGCGCCGCGTCGGACCACCGCGGGCCGGCCACCGCGAGGCCGAGGCCCATCAGCGCCACCAGCAGCAGCACCAGCACGTAGGTGAAGCCGCCGGTCGACCGGCGGGTGCAACGCGTGTGGTTACCAGCTCGCATACGGGCTCCCGTCGCGCGAGGTACCGGCGGCACCGCTGTGCAGGTCGGACACGCTGGCACCGGCGCTGGTGCCGGTGCCGGTACCGCCGTTCCCGTCGGGCGCCACCAGCACCCAGGTGTCGACGCGATCGGTCACCGGGTCCAGCGGCAACTGGCGCAGGTAGCGCGCCTGCACCAGTTCCTGCAAGGCCGCGGGGTAGCGGCCGCGGTCGCTGTAGAACTTGTCGATGGCATCGCGCGTGGCTGCGAGGTTCTGGCGCAGCACGACCTCGCGCGCGCGGTCGACGTGCTCGGTGTAGCGCGGCACCGTCACCGCCAGCAGCAACCCGATGGCGGCCATCACCACCATCAACTCGATCAGCGTGAAGCCGCGTGGCTTGTTCATCACCAATCCTTCAGCGGCACGCCGTTCAGGCCGACCCGCGTCGAGCGCGAGAACACGTCGTAGACGTCGTCGCCGGCCCGCGGCTGCTCGGCCGACGACTGGAAGCTGCGCAGGCCCCAGGTCTGCTCCGCCGGCAGCTCGGGGCTGGCGAACGGATCGCGCGGCACGCGGCGCAGAAACACCAGCCGCTGCCCCGGCACGGCCGCACTGCCGTCGCCGGCCGCCAGCACCTGCAGGTTCGGCGGGTAGCCGCTGCTGCCCGGCGGGTGGGCGAGCTGGCCCTTGTCGTTGGCGCGCTTGTAGGCATCGATCGCCTCGCGGATCTGCCACAGCGCCTGCTTCAGCTCGCGCTCGCGCTCGCGCTGCAGCGTGATCTCGGCGAGCGGAAACACCGCCGCGGCCAGCAGGCCCAGCACGGCGAGCACCACCACCAGTTCGATCAGCGTGTAGCCGCGCCGGCGTTGCAAGCTCATTTGACGATCACCCGCAGCGGTGGCGGCAGGCCGGGCGCCACCGCCGGCGCATCGATGCCGAGCGGCTGCGCGCCGGTGACGCTCAGTTCGGCGGTGCCCGCGGCCGTGGCCTTCATCCGCACGCTCAACAGGCTGCCCTGCCCCGACGCGCCGGTGGCCTGGTTGCGGATCGCGCCGGCATTGAAACGCCCTTGCTCGGCATCGGCGCTGCGGCTGAAGCTGGTGGTGGCGCCGCCCTGGCGGAACAGCTCGCCTTCATCGACGTCGACCAGCGACAGCGTGTCCTTGCTGAACGAGACCTGCACCGGCATGCCGCGCAACGGCACCGGCGTGTTCAGGTTCAACGTGGCGACGAAGGTGTCCCCGACCTTGACCTCGCGCGGCGCGCTCCAGCTCAGCGCCGACGTGGCGGCGGCTGCCGGCGCCGCGGCGGGGCGCTGCGCATCGGCGGCGCCGCCGGGCACGGCCGGCAACGCGGCGCGGCCTGCCGCCGGCGCACTGGCCGCTCCGGCGGCCACCGGTGCCGCGCTCAGGCGCCCGCCCGCCGCGCGCAGGCGTGGCGAGGCCTCGGTGCCGACCCACATCTCGGTCTCGTTCGCATCGGGCCGGCGCAGGTTGCGCACGACGTGCGGCGTGATCGCCAACACCAGCTCGGTGCGCGACGAATCGTCGAGCTGGCTGGAGAACACGCGGCCCAGCACCGGCAGGTCACCCAGCCCCGGCACGCGGCTCGCGTTGGAGCGGTCTTCGCTGCTGATCAGCCCGGCCAGGATCTGCGTTTCGCCGTCGCGCAGCCGCAGCAGCGTCGACGCATTGCGGGTGCCGATCTGGTAGGCCAGCGTGCCGGAGTTGGTCTTGACCTGGCCGGCCAGCGAGCTGACCTCGAGCGCGATGCGGATCGCGACATCGTCGTCGGCGTAGATCGTGGGCTCGACCTCCAGCTTCAGGCCGACCTCGATGTAGTTGACGCTGTCGGAGATGAAGTTGCCGGTGCCGGTGGTCACCGTGATCACCGGCAGCTTGTCGCCGATCAGGATCTTCGCCTTCTCCTTGTTGCGGGCCCGGATGCGCGGGTTGGCCAGCGTGTTGAAGTCGCCCACCTCGCGCCGCAGGTTCACCAGCAGCCCGCCGACGGTCAGGCCGATGTTGTCGCGCGTGAGGTTGCGGATGTTGCCGAGCGTCAGGCCGTCGGCGCCCGCCGGCGGCAGCGGCGTCAGCGCGAAGGTGTCGGGGAACTTGATGCCGAGCTCGGTCAGGCGGGTGGTGCGGATCTCGATCACCTCGACGTCCATCATGACCTCGGGCTCGTGCGTGTCGTACAGCGCCATCAGCCGTTCGGCGAGCTGGATGTTCTCGGCCGAGTCGCGCAGCGCCAGCATGTTGGTGCGTTCGTCGACATAGGGGTCGCGGATGCGCAGCATCGAGCGCAGGAAGGCGGCCGCGCCCTTGGCTTCGCCGCTCGCGAGGTAGAACACCTTGACGACCTGCTCCTGGTGCTCGCGCTGCTTCTCGGGCGTGTTCGGGTAGATCAGCAGCGTCTGGCTGTCGATCACCTTCTTGGCCAGCTGGTTGGTGCTGACGATCAGGTCGATCGCGTCTTCGACGCGGGCCGAGCGCAGCAGCACGGTGACGCGGCTGTCGGGCCGCACGTCCTTGTCGAGGATGAAGTTGATGCCGCTGTTGCGCGACACCACGTCGAGCACGGTGCGCAGCCCGGCGTCGCGGAAGTCGAGCGAGATCGGCCGGTTCTCGGCCAGGCCCTTCTGCGAGGCCAGCAGCTGGGCCTGGCGCACGCCGACCTCGACACGGCGCTGGAAGGCCAGCAGGTCGGGGTTGCGGGGGTTGTCCTTCAGCGCCTGCTCGACGATCTTCAGCGCGGCGGCGGTCTGCTGGTCGGCATGCAGGCGCTCGGCTTCCACCAGGGCGGCGCGCTGGCGCTGCTCGGTGGCGATGTCGGCCAGCAGGTCGTCGATGCGGCTGCTGGTGGGTTCCAGGCCCTTGGCGCGGCGCAGCAGGCGCTCGGCGTCGGCGTAGCGGCCGGAGGCGCGCGCGGCGGCCGATTCGGCGATCAACCGGGCCAGCGCTTCGGTGCGCGCCTGAACCTGGCCGCTGCGCAGCGTGGTGCTGCCGGGGTATTCCTTCAGGCCGGCTTCGAACTGGCTCAGCGCCTGCTCGTAGTTGCCGGCGCGCAATTGCTGCTGGGCCTGGTCGCGATAGCGCTGTTCGGCGCAGCCCGCGAGCGCCAGCACGGCGGCCGCGGCCAGCACGAGGCTGCGCGACAGGGAGAAGCAAGCGGGACGTGTCATCGGACTGAGGGAGCGGCTGGCGTTCATGGCGGCGGTGGCGAGATGCCGACGACGGCACGCTGCCCGAGGGACGGGTAGATCAGGTTCACCGCTTCGTCGGTGATGGACTCGACGACGTAGCCGTCGTCCAGCATCTGCTGCGCGGTCACCTCGATCGGGGCGGCGTTGCCCTTCACGAGGAAGACGATGTGGCCGCCTTCCGGCGTGACCATCTGGCCGTAGAAGCGGTAGTTCATTGGCGGGGCCATCGGTGGCGGAGGCGGCGGGGGCGGTGCCGGCGGTGGGGCCTTGGCCACGGGCGGCGGGGGCGGCGCAGGGGGGAGCACGGGCTGGAAGATGTCGCGCTTGGCGGGCTCGAGCGCTTGCGCGGGCCATTGCGGGGGCAGCGGGGCGGTGGCGTCGGCGGCGCCGGTCCACGGAGCGCGGTCTGTCGCCGCAGGAACGGCGGATCCAGGTGGCAACGCGGCGTCGTCGCGCACGGCAGCGACCAGCACCGGCGCCTCTTTCGAGCTCCACAGCGACAGCGCGGTCAGCACCAGCGTGCTGCCGAGCGCCCACGAAAGACCGCGTCCGAGGGCCATCAGCGGGTGGCTCCCGAGGCGGGGGTCGGGGTCGGCAACGGCCGGCTCCAGCGGGTGACAGAGACCGAGGCCTCGACATCGCCGGGGTTGGTCATCGTGCGCAGGTTGAGGCGGTTGACGGTGCTGCCGGCGTGGCGGTCGAGCAGCTCTTTCAGCACCAGCTTGATCTGCGGGTAGGCGCCGCGCAGCGTGAGCTGCAGGTCGTGGCGGCCGAGCAGCGTGGGGGTGGCGGCGCGCGGTGCATCGGTGACGCTGACGACGGTGACGCCCAACTGTGCGGCAGCGCGTTGCAGGTCGTTGACCCAGGTGGCGGTGTTGGTCTCCTGCGGCAGGCGGCGGGCGAAATCGGCTTCGGGCTCGGCGGGGGCGCTGGGTGCGGGCGGTGCGGGGCGGGCCTGGAGTGCGACCAGCTCACGACGGGCATCGACCAGTTGACGCTGCTGGAGGTAAACCCAGGCGCCGGCCGTGGCCACCGCCGCGAGCCCCGCGAGGACGCTCAGCGCCCAGGCCAGCCACGGAAGCCGGGCCTGATGCCACTGCCGGGACAACGCCCAATTCCACGATCGATTCCTGAGGGACGACATCATCGCGTATCAAACACACGCCCGGGACAGTGGGACAGCGACCGGTCAACCAGCGCAATGATGCGGCGCGGCAGTGGGTCGATGACGATGAAGTGGGTCAGCTGCATGGGGTCCTCCCGTGAAGCGCACCGCGAGGTCTTGTGGAGCCGTGGGCTGGTGCGCAGAACCGGATGACGCCCGGCGAGGAAGGAGTGTCGCGCATAAATTCGGAGAAATTCCCTGTCGATGAGGCCGCCTGGCGGCAACATCCCGCGTTCTCTTCGAAAGCAGACATGCCACGCGCCCGTCTGAAGATATTCCGCAAGGGCACTCCAGGTCGCCGGTGCAGCGTTGGCTCCATCGGCGCGCAAGCCGAGGTCCAGGCAACGTACGTGATCGGAACCATCACCGACACCACTAGCACCCCGCTCGGCTACTTGATCAGGCTCGACACCGGCCCCCCACCAACCGCAATGGCGCGCCCTTCGTCTGGATGCTGGTCAAGACCGCGAACAAGGCAGTGATGGCAACAGCGATGATGATGTTCGCGCTGGGCAAGAAGACCGTGACCGTCTACGCGAAGGGCATCGGACCGAGCGGGCATTGCAAGGTGGATCAGTACGATCCGGTGGGATGAGGCTGGCGGCCTGGACTGGCCTCACGGGCTCGTCCACATGTATTCCGGGCTGGCGTAGGTCGCATTCTGCGTGCAACTCGCCAGCTGCGCCACCAGAACGCCACCTGCTTGCCTGCCAGCTGCGCGGCAAGCAGCATCGCGTAGCCGCGCTTCACGAACTCCGCATTGCCGTTCAATTGGCACCACCCGGCCTTGCAGGTCTTGTCGGTGGAGAAGTAGACGTCGCCGTTTGCATGATTGAAGACCTGGGTGATGGTCTCCTTGCATTCGGTTGCTGCGTTCACTGAGGCGCAGCCGATTGCCGCGACCAATCCCACTATCCATGCCTTGTTCAATGCTTCTCCTTGTGAGGCTTTCAAAGTGGCGCCTGTTAAGGTCTGGACTGTGGATGCCATCGCTATCACCGATATGCCTCAGAAAGCTTTGCGACTAAATACTTGTCTAAATATCGCGAACACTCATCGAATCACACCGAACAGTGAGTACACCCAGACAAGAAGTGCCGCCGATGAAAATGACAGAGCCGCCACCAGAGAGAATCGGCGAATCCTTCTAACGTAGTACCTGCAGGTTTCATCAGGCCAGCGCGCTTCATGAAAAATCGACAAAGGGCCGATTCCAGCGATACGCAGACGTTGCCAGATGTCCATTTTGGCGACTTGCTGTGCATCAAGAAGGCGCGAGTTGAAAAAAAGAACGCCAGCGAAGCTTGCACACCCCGCAAGAAACAACACTATTGACAGGAGCTTGACGAAGAACATTTCTCTAGTGAGCCGAAATTCTGACTCAGTCCCGCGGAAAGAGGTTACTCGACTGGATGATCGGGTCGGCGCATCTTAATATCAAAGCAACCAAATAATTAGCCATCGACAAATTGTTCAAGGTTATGGGCACCCTCTGCAGAGTTCATTTCAAAATAATCGCAAACCACTATGCAGAACCGTTTCTAACGGCACGCAACTCCTGCAATGCCTCTTCGCTTCCTTCATCTACAGCACGCCGATACCAGCGAAGGGCCTGTGATTCATCCGCGACAACACCAATCGCGCCCGTTAGATATATCCGTGCTACAGCCAAAGAACAGGTCGCCCCCCCACCCAGTTCAGCAGCAGAGACCAGATGAGAAAAGCTTCTCAATGCTTTTTCTTCGTAAGGCAAATTCCCCAATCTTTGATCGTAAGCCTTACTCAATTCTAAATGGACTGCCGGATCCCGGGGATCCATGACTGACTCCACATGAGCAATCATTTCATCTACAGCATCTTGCGACAATCCGGCAGCCTCACCCATTCGAGCAAGCATCACCGTCGCGACCAAGTCTCCAGTAGCAATATGACTCTGGAGGATCGCAACTGATTCTGCATGCCTCCCAACGAGATTATTCTCCAATATCTCTATTCGGACATCGTTTCTCATGATTTTACTCAGTAATCCCTCTGGGACTCGGCAGACCACGGAATTTCGGGCGAATTCCCCGGCTTGTCGCCAGATCCACAAAATCAGTAATACTTTTCCAGAAGTTCTGGATCACAGCAACCCGCCCAGCCTGATTCATAAATTCAAAATACTGCTTTTGAGTCATGGGATTATTGGCATCAATATGATTATTGACGATGAATTTATCCAATTCTGTTCGCAGCGCAGCATCGGCTTGGCGGGCCGCTGTAGGATAACCCCCGTGCGGATCACCTGCAATTCCTCTTGAGACGTACCCTTGCCCGATGCGATCGATACTAGCCGCATTCAAAGCCTCACTACTCATCACCCCTTGATAGTCCGCAGCAATATTTTCCGAAAATCGATGATGCCCTTTGAGTTCATTTGAGAAATCACTCTTACGAAGATCATACAACTCTGCCAGAGCTTTTCGTGTGATTGCCGCATTAAACAGGTATTGAAATGCCCCCGTTTGAGCTCCACTCGCGAACTTTCCACCGCCGATAACCGAAAGTGTCCCCCCAACAATCGCGGCCCGCATGGCGCCCAAAACGTCATCAGAAAGCGGTGTCAAGTTGGAGTCAATAACCTTACCCAAACCAGCGGTTGCGGCCCCGACTCCGCATTTTCCACCGCCAGCAACGGAGGTCACACATCCACCAGCCGCATGCAACGCCGCTCGCCCCAGGCCTCCCGCGCTCCACGCTCCGCTGTTGTTCATCATGTTTTCGGAGCCGGCCAAACTCGTAGCCGCTTGGCCTATTCCGAAGAACACAGCCCCGGAAAACGCCCCCTGCACGCCACCCTTCACATCTCCGGAGGCAATGGCCCCCGACACAAACCCCGTCGCCGCTGCGTGCCCCGCTCCAAGCCATCCCATTTGCGGCCCCATCGGCCCGATCCACGCCGCCACCGCAATGCTGATCACCATCCGCATCTGCTGCTGATCGATCATCCCGGTGGCCCGAGCAATCAGCGCACCCACGATGAACGCCGCACAGACCGGGCACTTCCCATCCGCATCCACCGTGTTCAGCGGCCGGTTGTAGACGTAGCTGTAGGCGTTGTAGGTCTGGATATCGAACGGATCCCCCACCACCGGGTCGGCCTGCATGAAGCGCCCGATCATCGGGTCGTACAGCCGCGCATTCATGTGGATCACACCGAGGTCGTCCAGGTGCTCGTGCCCGGTGAATCCGCGGTCCGTACCGTTGGCCGCATCCGGCGCGCCGTCGTGATAGTCGCCGACCAGCGCGTTCGCCGGGTCCGTTGCTCCGCTCGAATAGCGGCGCTTGCCCCACGGGTCGTACGCGTAGCGAATCGTCTTCACAAGGCTGCGCCAGTCGCCACCACCGGCCACCGTCAGCGCCACCGTTGAGCCCAGGTGGTCCTTGTGCCAGTACTCCAGTTTGCTCACCGTCGTCGGCGCGGCAGCCGTCGTCGTCAACAGCACCGTCGCATTGCCCGCACTGATGTAGTGCCGGTTCGTCGCCACCCCGCTCTCGTCGATCTCCTGCTCGTAGCTCAGGCCGTTCGCGCCATCGGGATGCAGGCTCCACGTGGTGCGCGTTCCGCGGCTCGTCCTGCGCAGCTCGATCAGGCGTTGTTCGGCTTCGCCATACACCCAGTCATAACTGGGCGCGACGCCACTGTTGCTGACGCCGACGATGCCGGGCGTGTAGCCGTCGCCCTGCGGCAGGTTGAAGCTGTTGTAGCGAATGGTGCGATAGCGCGCGTCGCCGAAGGCCCGCTTCACGTTGCCTTGCGCGTCGTAGTCGTAGTCGGCGTTGTAGGCCGGTCCGCCGGCGCGTGCGCGGATCGCGCTCACCGCATGCGGCAGTGGCTGGCCGCTGGGCGGATACACGTACGAGCCGACATCGCTCTTCGACAAGATGTTGCCGATCGCGTTGTAGGCCAGCGTCACGTTCTGCGTCTGGCCTCCCGGATTCGTCGTCTGGTATTGCGTCAGGCGGTTCAGCTCGTCATAGACGAACACCTCGCTCGCATCACCACTCCCCGCGCCGTTCACATCGGTGCGCGTGCTCAGGTTGCCCAGCGCATCCCACACATACCGGTGCTTGAACACGTTCATCGCCGCCGCGTTGGTGATGTCGGTGCCCGTCCCCGCGGCTGCATCGGTGACCCGTCCGCTCACCGGATCGAAGCGCGTGTGGCTGCTCACGCCATGGCCCAGCAGCGCGTCTTCCACTTTGCCCCACGCGTTCACCCTCTGCGCCGTCCAGTAGGCGTAGCCGCTGCCGTTGTGCACCGTCTGCATCGCGCCGAGCGCCGTGTAGGCGTACTGAACGCTGACGCCGGTCGGCCAGGTCTGCTTCACGAGCCGGCCGAAGTTCGCGTCGTACTCCAGGCTCCGCGTGAAGCTCTTTTGCACGTAGCGCGGGTCCGGGCTGATCGCCGTGGTCTCGCTGACCGGCCGCAGGTAGCGGTCGTACACCGTGGAGCGCACCACGCCGTGCGTCGTGCTGCTGCCGCACAGCTTGCCCTTGGTGGCGTTCGCGCCTCCAACGCCGGACAGGCACGCCGCACCATTCGCAGCACCAGTGGCCGTGTCGAAGAGATAGCTGGTCTTGAACTCCGGCGTCACCTTCTCGACCAGGCGTCCCAGCACGTCATAGGCCAGCGTGCTGCTCGTGCCCGCTGTGCGCTGGTTCGGGCTCTGCTGCGACGTCAGTTCGCCCAGCGCGTTGTAGCCGTAGGTCCAGTAGCCCTTGTTCGGGTCGAGCATCGCCGTCTTGCGGCCACGCCCGTCGTAGCGAACTTCCACGCGGTTGCCCAGCGGATCTACCGTGGTCACCAAGCTGCCTTGCGCGTCGTAGAGGAAGGCGGTTTGCGCGTGCTGCGCATCTTCGGCCAGCACCACGTGGCCTTGCGGATCGCGCCATTGGATGTCGACCTGTTGCCCGCCGCCTCGGTTGCGCCGCGTCACTGTCGTCTTCGCGCCTTCGTAGGCATAGCGCACCACCGCGAACCGCATCGCGCCCGGTGCATGGCCATAGGCCGTCAACTCGGTCACCAGGGGTCCGTCGGAGATCAACTCGCTGCCTTCGCCGGTATCGGCCGTGTACACCGCCACCGGCCGACCGATCACGTCGAACTGCGTGTATGTGAAACCGTGCGCGCTGCCGTTGATCCCCGAACTCAGCGTGTCCAGGAAGTACGGCTGCGTCGTCAGCACGGCTGCGCCGTTCTGGTTGTAGAACATGTCGGCGACGATCAGCTTGCCCGCGGTGCTGCTGTCGCCGTCGAACGCTTGCGTCACGCTGCGCATCGTGCGCCCGCGCATGTCTTGGTAGGCGCGGGTCCACGGGCCGCTCACGGCACCGTTCGCACCGTACGACTGGGTGTGCACGAAGCTCAGTGCGAGCAGCGGCTTCGGGTCGGTCGCCGGCAGGTTCGGCATCGAGTCGCTCGTCCCCGGGCATCCTGGCGTGTTGCTCGTCCTGTCCACCACGAACTGGACGTAGCAGTACCACATCCGGCTGAAGCTGCCGTCCGCCCGCGTCTCCTTCACCTTGCGGCCGAGCGCGTCGAACTCCCAGGTCGTCGTCAGCCCGTTCGGGCCGGTCATTGACGTCACCTGTCCGAACCGCGGATCCACGAACCTGGCTTCGGTGTGGTTCAGCGCATTCCAGGCGCTGGTAGCGTAGCTGCCGTCGAGCGTGCCGAGTGGCTGCGCCGCATTGCTGTACGACGCATTCGCGGTGCGGTCAGCAAACGCGGCGCCCGGTGGCGGCGAACTGGTGCAGTTCGAAGTCGTCGTCTGCTTCCGGTTGCCGTACGAATCCAGCGCATAGCGGGTCTTGACGCACAACGCGGGATCGCCCGGGTGGGCCGTGTTGGCCGGGTCCAACGCCTCGACCTGCTCTTCGATCAGCAGCCCGGTCTCGTTGTCGTAGTCGAACTTGCTCGAGCGCGTCTCGGTGAAGGTGGGCGCCGGAAGGGTCTGGGCCAGCGCATTCGCGCCAACCAGCGCCAGCGCGGCCAGGGTGCCCAGCAGGCGGGGAAGGGTCGTGTGGAGATCAGACATGGCGTGGCTCAGTCTTCCAACAGCAACTGCAGGATGGTCATCAGCACTTCTGGCCGGATCAACTTCGTCGGCGTGCCGTTCAACGCAGGATCCTGCGTGGCCTTCGCGGCAGCATTCAGATTGGCGTCACTCCGATCGAGCGGCTGCGTCAGGTTCGTGGAGGACACCACGGTGCTGCTGCCCAGGCGGCCCAAGAACCACCGGTTTCCGTCGACGAAGCGGCTCGATCCACCGTCCCCGCTCAGGTAGGTGTTGGTCGTCGACTTGGTCACCACGACCGGCTCCGACCGGCCGCCCACGCCGTAGCCCGTGGTCGTGATCGTCGCGTTGCCGACGTCACCGTACGGCGTCATCGTCGAGTTGACGGCGTCCACCTTGCTGACTTTCAACGCAGGCGTCGTCAGATCCCAGGTTCGCTCGACGGAGCGCATCTGGTACGGGCGCTTGACCGCCTCGGTGGTGCCGCAAGGCGTCATCCAGGTGGCCGACGAACCGCTGGCCTGCGACTGGACATCGCAGTACACGTAGGTCGTCATGTTGATGATCTGTGAGCCCCACCCGCCGGCGGCCTTGTCGGGCTTGTCGGGCACGTCACCGTCGACATCGAAGCATTCGCTGTTGACGCCGGTGCCAGCCGTCGACTGCGTGCCGGCACCCAAGGCCTTCGGCAACTGCCGCGGCGAGCCCGGCCGCACGTTGCGGCTGTTGTCGACGTCCTCGTGGACCACGTTCGACGGTGGCGCGTTCGGTGTCCACCCTGCGATGTAGCGTGTGTACGTGCACTTGGGCATGCCGACGAACTGCTTGCGCTGCGTGCCCTCCTGCCCGGTCTCGCTGTTCAGCGGCTGCAGGTACTCGGTGGTCGACGCCATCATCCCGCCGTTGGCGTATGGGAAGTATTTGGTGACCGATTCCAGTCCGAGGTCGCCACCACCCGACAGGTCGGACTTCATGCCAACGTAGGCAAACGCCGTCGTGACGCCCAGGTTGCTCGCGTTGCCTACGCCGTTGAGACTGGGCTGCATCGTGCTCGCCACCAACCATTGCGCAGGGTGGGCGTGGTGCGTCGGCCAACTGTGCTTGCCGGCCTTGTCGGCACGCGCCTGGGGATCGGTGATGCCGCTCAGGTCGATCGGCGGACGCGTGTTCGCATACACCCCCGCACCGATCGGTGAATTGTTGGCTACGACGAGCCCGGCGCTGGCCATGCCGGTCGACGAATAGCTGATCCAGGTGCTCACGCCGGACAGGTTCGTCACCATGTTCATCACGTCGGGTGGCGGCCCGTTGCGATACCACAGGTTGTTGTTGCCCCCGTCCTGCATCCGGATGAAGCCGACGCTGCCGAGACCCATGAAATCGCCGGACAGGAAGGTGACGCCACCGGTGGCCATCTCCGGCAACCCGTAGCGCCCGCGGTCGGTGCTCGACAAGGCCGCAAAGCTGCCGTCCGGCTTGCCGCCGTCCGTGCCGGCCAGGCTGGTAAAGAACCGCAGGTCGTGGCGATCGTCTTCGCCCGTCCAGGCCATGAAGTCGATCAGGCCGTCGCCATTGATGTCCAGCGGCATCGACCCGGCGGCACCGCTGCCGAACGCGAAGAAGCGAGGACCTCCGGCCACGAGGTGACCGCCATCGCCGATCGGGACATTCCACGATGTCTTGCCCCACGCCTTCAGCCAGTCCAGCGGTCGATCGTCTCGCACAAAGGTCCCGCCCTGGTTGATGAACAGGCGCGCTTCATGCGGGTTCGCGGGCACGCCGTTCGGCGTTCCGCTCTGGCCCGGCGGGATCGGGCTCGTCACGGTGCGCGTTGCAGTGGGGTCCATCAGGATCACATCGCTCTTGCCGTCGCCATTCGCGTCGACGACGAGCATGCGTGCCGCCGTTCCCGCCAGTGGTGCCGGATCGATCCCGACCAGGGTCTCGTGGAAGAGGCCATCGTCGCCTTGCATCCAGCGGTTGTTGACGGCCAGCACGTCCAGGCGGCCGTCGCCGTTCACGTCCATCGCTTCGACGAACGACATGCCGGCGTTCGCGGCCGTGTCGAGGGTGTGCAGCGGCACCGTCATCGCCGTCTGCTGCTTCAGCGCGAACTGCCCCGCCCCGTTGCCCACGTAATAGCGGAAGACTTTCAGCTCCGGTGGGATCGTGAAGTTGCAACCTGTCGGCAGCCCCGATTGCGTAACCCATTCGAAGGTCACCAGGTCGAGGCGACCATCGCCGTCGAAGTCCTGCCAGAACGCTTCTTGCGCGCGCGACTCCACCTGTGGTGCAACGGCATCCGGTCGCCCGTTCCAGGCCTTGCAGACGAAATTCGTCGTGTTGTAAGTCACGCTCGACAGCGGACCTGCGACCGTTGCCGCCGGGTTCGGAATCTCGACGAACTGCCCGTAGGTGCCGGAGTTGCCGGCGTTGTTGTCGGAGATGGAAAGCCACATCCGGGGCCGACTGGCGCCTTGGCAAGAGGTCGTCCCCATCACGGGGCACTGGCGGATCAGGTCCATGCGGCCATCGCCGTTGATGTCGGCCACCGTCGTGTCGTAACCCGAAAACACGCCGCCCAGCCTGACAGTGGCCAGGTCACCCAGAGACGGCACCTTGTCGTACTGGCCCGGTACCGTCGCATCGGCCAGCCACAACTCGTTGACCTCGCCGTTCACGCCAGCGTTCTTCGTCCACAGCAAAAGATCGGTCTTGCCGTCGCCGTTGAAGTCGCCGGTGATCGTGCCGCGCGATCCGTCGAACTTCACCAGCGGCATGCCACCCAGGTTGAAGCTGGAGGAGCCGACGTAGTTCACGTCGTAGGCCAACCCGGGGTAATTGAACTTCGTCGCAGGCAGGCAGGTGACCGCCGCGCTGCCTGCGCATTCGGCGATGGCCTGCAGCAATTGCCGGTTCGTCGCCTTCGACGTGACGTGCGCCATCCGGTAGTTGCGCACGGCGCTTGCTCCGGTGGAAACCGTCACCTGCTTCAGCAACTGCGTGCTGACGACCTTGGAGCCCAGGTGATAGGCCTCGGCCTTGTCCGGACGTTCTTCGTAGACCAGCTCGACCTGGTGCCTCTGCGGGCACGCGCTTCCCTCGGCATCCTTGCAGCCGTAGTAGACCCGCTTCAGGTTCCACTCCCGCCCCGGCAGGACCAGGTCGCCGGGCCCCTTGCTTCCCCAGGTGCGCGTCGTGTTGTCGTACTCGAATTCGATCGCATTGCCGGCCGAGTCGACGACCTTCTTCAGCATCCAGGCCGTCGCCACGCCGGGCAACTGACCGCCCACCGACAAAGCAACGGCATCGGACGTGGCGACGCCGCGAATGCTCGTCTGCCCATACACCTGCGTCAGGCCGGCCTTGGTCTGCACGGTGAACGTGGCGGGGCCCTTGTCGGCGCCGCCGCTGCCGACCATGCCGCTGGCTCGGATGCGCGAATAGCCGTCGTTCTCCGTGCGGAATTCGACAAAGCCGCTCGCCAGTCCCAGTGCCGGCGTCGCCTGGCTGGCGGCAGCCTTGCCGACCCAGCCCTGCGTGGTGTCGACCTTGATCAGACGCTGGCCGTCGAGGCACAGGTTGTCGTCTGCCGTGTAGCGCACCGGTGTGATCTGCGGCTTCACCGCGCCGTTGGCCGCCACCGGTTCGATCTTCGGGCAGCGCGTGATCTGCGAGATGCCCTGCACCGTCCAGCCTACGCCGATCGGCCCGTTGTTGCCGCCGCTGTTGTAGACCAGGCTGAGCTTCGGTTCCATCCCCGCCACACCCGGCGGCACGGCGATCGGGTAGCTGTAAACGGCCTGTCCGCTTTCGCTGACGACCAGCCCTTGCGCCGACGCACTGATCGCCGCGGTGGACAACACCATCGCCAGCACGCGCGGTGCGGGCTTCGCCAACCTGATCAACCAGGCGTCAGCCCGCAGGGTGAAAAGCACATTCATGTTGGTTCGTCGGTGAGTCACAGCAGATTGAAATACCGCAGGGCGGGATAGCCCTGGGCCGAACAGCCGTCCAGTACGACGCCCACCGTCCTTTGCGACAGGTAAGCCGCCAGGAAGCTCGCATACGCTCGCTTGCCTGCGGGTGTGTCGGCTCCATCGAAGCGGAACTCGGTACCCGGGTTGGCACATCCCAGGCTCGCGCCGAAGTTGGCGCTGTCAAGCGCCACGAAGCAGGTGTTGTCGGTGTAATGGCAGCCGATCCGCTTGACCTGACCCGACACGCTCTCCAAGGCCATTGCCGGAATGGGTGACGAGAAGGCTGCGATGAACGCAAGCGCTGCGGTCACGCTGCGCCGTGTGAAAAGTTGGAGCATGTCGATGGGGATCCGAGGTTGCTCGCCCGTGCTTCAGGGCGAATGGATGAACTGCGCCGTGGCCGTGTCGCTCTCGATGCCGTTCCAGGCTGTCCGCATCACCGCAGCAGCGCCGCGGCCACCAGACTGCAACGTCCCGGGAATGCAGTGACCGCCGGGTTGTCGCTGATGTAGAGGGTGACCGGCTTCTGCGCCAGAAGCGCCATCGACAGCAGGCTGAACATGCGCTTGTCTGCATCGACGCTCTTCAGCGTCGTGATGTAGTTCGAATCGCACGACATGCCGGATGGGACGGTGAAACCGCCGGCGACCTGAACCTCCAGATTGCCGGCCTGGTGGCCAATGGTGTTGGCCTGGATCACAGCCACGAACTGGAGATAGCCGGTGATGCTGCCTTCGGCAGCGCTGGCATTCGCACCGACCAACCAGAGCCCGGAAAGAAGCAACGTGCGAAGGACGACGTCACCGATGACGCAAGCAAGGCGACTCATCAATTCGGCCCGTCGATGAAATACATGGTCGGCACGGCCCCCCATGCCGGAAGCGTGGCGCAGGTGAACCCGTTGTCGTCGTAGTAGATCGTCACGCTCTTGCCCGCAAGACGTGCACTCAGCAGCGTGGCATACACCAGCTTGCAGCCCGCCGGCCCCATCTGGAACCCGCCTGTCGTTCCAACCGTGCACACCTTGTGGATCGGTGCGCCGACCAAGGCCACCGCCAGGATGCCGCTCTGGTCAACGCCCAGGTAGCCCACCGGTCCGGCACACGAATAGGTCGCCCCCGCCTGCGCAGACATCGCCGCCAGCACGCAGGCCAGCAGGCTTCGCATCGTCTTCATCAAGTCATTCCTCGTTCAACGACCGCACGAGCACTCCCCGCTCGCATGAGCGATGGACATCTCGGACGGTTCCTCCAGCACAGAGGCGCTCGTGGGCGCCTGCCGATTCAATTCGCGGTCAGCGTGTGACCGAAGCGGCCCACGTTAACCGAAGCCCGCTTGCTCCCGCAAGGTCGCGCATCACAAAAAGACATCCCTCATCCTTCGATTTGAGGATGTCATCAATACGTCTTGTACGGCAGGAACTTCCCGCTCATCACGATGCTGACCCGATCCCCCGCCGGATTCGGTTCGCGTTGCAGGTCCATCTTGAAATCGATCGCGCTCATGATCCCGTCGCCGAACTCCTCGTGGATCAATTCCTTGAAGGTCGTGCCATACACGCTGACCAATTCGTAGAAGCGATAGATCAGCGGATCAGTCGGCACCGAGGTCGGCAGCGACCCCTTGTACGGCACCACGCACAGCCACTTCTGCTCGGCATCGCTCAGCCCGAAGATCTCGCCCAGCACGCCGGCCTGCTGCGGCGTCAGCGTCATCTGGCCGAGGCAGGCGGCCGTCGTCCACTCCTTGCTCAGCCCGACCTTCGCGGCCACGTCGGACCACTTCAGGCCCTTGACAACCTTGGTGGCGATGATCTTCTCGGTGACTTCGAGGCGGCTCATGGCAATGCTCCTGTGGACGATGCAGCCGACGTAGCAACGATCGTGCTAGCCTGCCGCGCACCATGTCGATGCTGTTCGAACGAGAGGACCTGCTGGCCGCGCTCGCAGCCCGGTTCGCGCTCGCGGCGCAGGGGCGCGGCGGCACCGTGCTGGTGGCCGGCGAGCCCGGCATCGGCAAGACCGCGCTCACCGAGCGCTTCATGCACGACGCCGCGCCGCGCAGCCTGCTGTGGGGCGCCTGCGAGGCGCTGTCGACGCCGCGACCGTTCGGCCCGGTGCACGACCTCGCACGCGGCCTGAGCCCGGCGCTGCGGGCGATGCTCGCCGGCCAGGCCGATCGGGGCCCGCTGTTCTCGGCACTGCTCGACGAACTGACTCGCCTGCCCGCACCGGTGCTGCTGGTCATCGAAGACATCCATTGGGCCGACGCCGCAACGCTCGATCTCGTCAAGTTCCTCGGCCGCCGGCTCGCGCGCAGCGCGGTGCTGATGCTGCTGACCCACCGCGACGACGAAGGCGCGATGGCACTGCTGCGTCCGGTCTTCGCCGACCTGCCGGCCGCCGACGTGACCCGCATCGCGGTGCCCGGCCTGACGCCCGCGGCGGTGCAGCACATGGCCACCGCCGCGCAGCGCGACGGCCGCGGCGTGCACGCGACGACCGGCGGCAACCCGTTCTTCGTGACCCAGGTGCTTGCCGATGCGGGCGGCGGCGTGCCGGCGACGGTGCGCGACGCGGTGCTCGCCCGCGCCGCACAGTTGGCGCCGGCGGCACGCCAGGTGCTGGACCTCGCGGCCATCGTGCCGCGCGCGATCGAGTTGGCGCTGGTCGACGCGGTGCTGCCCGCGGCCGAGGCCGGTCCGGGCGCCGACGCCTGCCTGCTCGCCGGCCTGCTGGTGGCCGACGGCAGCACGCTGCGCTTTCGCCACGAGCTGGCCCGCGTCGCCGTCGAACAGGCGCTGCTGCCGGCACGCGCCCGGTCGCTGCACGCGCGCACGCTCGCGGCGCTGCAGCAAGGCCCTGCAGCGGCACCGCTGGCGCGGCTGATGCACCACGCGTTGCTGGCCGGCGACGACGACGCGGTGCTGCGCCTGGCGCCACAGGCCGCGCAAGAGGCCGCCGCGCGCGGCGCGCGCCGTGAAGCCGCGGCGCACTGCCGCCACGCGCTCGCGCGGGCCGACCGCCTCGGCGACACTGAGCACGCGCTGCTGCTCGACGTCTACGCAACGCATTGCTTCGAGCTGAACGACCTGGCCGCCGCGATCCCGGCGCGCGAAGCCGCGTTCGCGCTGTTCGAGAAGACCGGCGACCTGCCGCGCCAGGTCGAGACGCTGGCCGCGCACACGATGCCGCTGGTGCGCGCGCTGCGCAACGCCGAAGCCGATGCCGCGAGCCGCCGTGCGATCGAGCTGGCACGCCGCCTGCCGCCCGGCCCGCCGCTCGCGCTGGCCTGCGCGACCGAGTCGTACCTGCGCATGCTGAACCGCGACCTCGACGACGCGGTCGAATGGGGCGAGCAGGCGATCGCGCTGGCCCGCCGCTTCGAGCTGCCCGCCATCCTGGCCGGTGCGCTGAAGACCGTCGGGGCCGCGCTGCTGTTCGTCGACCCGGCGCGCGGTCGCACGTTGCTGCAGCAGAGCCTGGACATCGCGCGCACGCTGGACGACGGCGGGGCCAGCGTCGCCGACGCGCTGCTGATGCTCGGCACCGCATCGGGCGAGGTGCATGAGTTCGAAGCCGCCGATCGCGCGATCGCCGAGGGCATCGCGTTCGCCCGCGAGCGCGACCTCGACCGCCTGGCCGGCTACATGGAGGCCTGGCAATCGCTGTGCGACCTGTACCAGGGGCGTTGGGAACAGGCCGGCGAGCGAGCGCATGCGGCGGTCGCACGCGAAGCCGCCGGATCGACCAACCGGCTGATGGCGCTGGTCGCGCTGGCCCGCCTGCGCAACCGGCGCGGCGACCCTGGCGCGATGGAGGTGCTGGACGAGGCCCTCGCGCTGGCCCGCCAGAGCGGCACGCTGCAGCGCCTCGCGCCGGTGCATTGCGCGCGCGCCGAGGCGGCCTGGCAGGCGCGGCAGCCGGCCGCGGTGCAGCAGGAGGTCGACGCCGTCTTCGCGCTGGCGGCGGCGCACCGCCATCCGTGGTTCATCGGCGAGCTGGCGTTCTGGCGCTGGCGCGCCGGCGGCAACGCGGTGGCGCCGCCGCACTGCGCGGCGCCGCATGCATTGCAGATCGCAGGGCGCTGGCGCGAAGCGGCCGCCGCGTGGCGCGAACGCGGCTGCCCCTACGAAGAGGCACGGGCCCTCGCCGATGGCGATGAAGCGGCGCAGCGCGACGCACTGGCCTTGCTCGACCGGCTCGGCGCGCGCCCGTTGGCCGAACAGGTGCGCGCCGCGATGCGCGCGGCCGGCATCGCCGCCGTGCCGCGCGGCCCGCGTGCCGCGACGCGGCGCAACGCGGCCGGCCTGACAGCGCGCGAACTGCAGATCCTCGCGCTCGTCGCCGAAGGTTGCCGCAATGCCGAGATCGCCGCGCGCCTGTCGCGCTCGACGCGCACCATCGACCACCATGTCGAGGCGATCCTCGCGAAGCTCGGCGCGCCGTCGCGCAGCGAGGCGGCCGCCGCGGCCCGGCAGCTCGGGCTGCTCGCCGACCCGACTTCAAATTAGGCAGGCGCACCACCCAAGATGGGCAACGGCTGCCCTGTGCCGCGAGGGCCGTGAAACCTATCGTTGCACCACGGTTCGATGTCCGGACCGATCCAACGAATCCAGGAGATCACCATGCCCCGCTACCTCGTCGAACGCGACTTCCCCCAAGGCCTTTCGATCCCGATGGACGCCGCCGGCAGCAAGGCCTGCCGCGCCGTCGTCGACGGCAATGCCGAATCCGGCGTCACCTGGGTCCACTCCTATGTGAACCCGGACCGCAGCAAGACCTTTTGCATCTACGACGGCCCGTCGCCGGAGGCGATCCGCCAGTCCGCGAAACGCTCCGACCTGCCGGTCGGCACGATCACCGAGGTGTCGGTGCTCGACCCGTACTTCTACCGTCCCTGAGCAGGCTGCAAGGGCTTGGGGGAAGGCCGACAATGGCGGCCTTCTCCGCTGCGACGACCCCCGAAAGCCCCCCATGAGCGACACCTCCTACCCCGACACCCGCCTGCTGATCGACAACCAGTGGGTCGACGCCACCGGCGGCAAGACGCTGGACGTGCTGAACCCCGCCACCGGCGCGCCGATCGGCAAGGTGGCACATGCCTCCACCGCCGACCTCGACCGCGCGCTGGCCGCCACGCAGCGCGGCTTCGAGACCTGGCGCGTCACGCCGGCGCACGAGCGCGCCAACGTGATGCGCCGCGCCGCCGCGCTGCTGCGCGAACGCGCCGACGGCATCGCCCGCCTGATGACGCAGGAACAGGGCAAGCCGCTGGCCGAAGCACGCGTCGAGGTGATGGCCGGCGCCGACATCATCGACTGGTTCGCCGACGAAGGCCGCCGCGTCTACGGCCGCATCGTGCCGTCGCGCAACCTGGCCGCGCAGCAGCTGGTGCTGAAGGAGCCGGTCGGCCCGGTCGCCGCGTTCACGCCGTGGAATTTCCCGATCAACCAGATCGTGCGCAAGCTCGGTGCGGCGCTCGCGAGCGGCTGCTCGTTCCTGGTGAAGGCGCCGGAAGAAACCCCGGCGTCGCCGGCCGCGCTGCTGGCCGCCTTCGTCGATGCCGGCATCCCGCCCGGCGTGCTGGGCCTGGTGTTCGGCAACCCGGCCGAGATCTCAGCCTACCTGATCCCGCACCCGGTCATCCGCAAGGTCACCTTCACCGGCTCGACGCCGATCGGCAAGGAACTGGCCGCGCTGGCCGGCCGCCACATGAAGCGCGTGACGATGGAGCTGGGCGGCCACGCGCCGGTGATCGTCGCCGACGACGCCGACGTCGCGCTCGCGGTCAAGGCGGCCGGCGGCGCGAAGTTCCGCAATGCCGGCCAGGTCTGCATCTCGCCGACGCGCTTCCTGGTGCACAGCAGCCTGAAGGACGCGTTTGCGACGGCGCTGGTGCAGCACGCCGAGAAGCTGAAGCTCGGCGACGGCCTGGCCGAAGGCACCACGCTCGGCCCGCTGGCCAATGCACGCCGGCTGGGCGCGATGGCCAAGGTGGTCGACGATGCGCGCAAGCGCGGCGCCACCGTCGCGACCGGCGGCGAGCGCGTCGGCAGCAGCGGCAACTTCTTTGCGCCGACCGTGCTGGTCGACGTGCCGCTCGATGCCGACGTGTTCAACAACGAACCGTTCGGCCCGGTGGCCGCGATCCGCACCTTCGAAACGCTGGACGAAGCCATCACCGAAGCCAACCGCCTGCCGTTCGGGCTGGCCGGCTACGCCTTCACGCGCTCGATCAAGAACGCGCACCAGCTGGCGCAGCGGCTGGAACTCGGCATGCTGTGGATCAACCAGCCGGCCGCGCCGGTGGCCGAGATGCCGTTCGGCGGCGTCAAGGATTCGGGCTACGGCACCGAAGGCGGCCCGGAGGCGATGGAGGCCTACCTGGTCACGAAGAGCGTGTCGATCATGGCCGTGTGATCGACGCGGCAGCGGGCACGGGGGTCGGCGTCTGTCCGACCCCGAGGTTCATCGCGTTCAGGATGTCGCCGTTGTCCTGAGACAGCTCCCATGCGAAGACGCCGGCCAGCCCGTGCGCGACCGCGAAGCGGCCCTTGCGCCGCACGCTGCGCGGGTCGTCGTAGCCGATCATCTGCTGCGTGCGCGCATTCCACAGCGTGTACGACTGCGTCCTGCGGTCGTACGCCGCTTTCCAGCCTTGCGTACCGGTGCCCTTGCGGCCGAGCCAGCCGTCGGCCAGCTCGCGGTAGGTGATGTCGCCTTCGGCGCCGGGGAACACGCCGCTGCGCGGCACGCCGTTGAAGCCGTTCGGCCCCGGCCCCTTCACGCCCGAGAAGCCGCGGCCGTACATCGCGACGCCGGCCACCAGCTTGTTCGCCGGCACGCCGGCCTTCGTCATCACGCGCACCGCGCCTTCGAGGCTGTCGTTCGAACCGGGCGTCGGGCTCGCCAGCGGCGTGTGGTGGCCGGCCAGCGGCGTCCAGCCGCCGGCGAAGTCGTAGGTCATCATGAAGACCAGGTCCATCACCTTCGCCGCATCGGCGTGGTTCACCTTGGCCGCGAGCGATTCGGTGGTGTTGACGGCAGCCGTCAGCAAGTAGCGCCGGTGGGTCTGTGCGGCCAGCCCGTCGAGCGCGCGGCGCAGGTCGACCATCAGGTCCGCATAGCCCTGCCCGTCGGCCGGCGTGCCGAGCGCGACGCCGTTGGCGCTGCCGTTCGACGTGGGGTGCTCCCAGTCGATGTCGATGCCGTCGAAGGCCGGGTGCGCCTGCAGGAACTGCGCGACGGACGCGGCGAACACCGCGCGTCGGGCCGGATCGCTCGCAAGGTGGAAGAACGGGTCCGAGCCGCCCCAGCCGCCGACCGATGCAAGCACTTTGGCGTGCGGCGCGCGCTGCTTGAAGCGGGCGAAGACGGCGTCGAATTCATCGTCGCGCGCCGAGGTGGCGAGCTGGAAATCGGCCTTGCCTTCGCAGGCCTGCGCATCCTTGGGCAACTGGCCCGGGCCGCACAGGTGCAGGAAGGCGTAGAGCAGGTGCGTGACATTGCCGGCCGGCACGCGGTCGAGCAACGCCGGCGGCTGCCAGTTCGGCACGTAGACGCCGACGACCTTGCCGCTGGTCGGCGTGAACGGATGGTGCTGTCCGGTGAAGGGTGGCACCAGCTCGGCGGCCGGCGCGGCCATCGTCGTCACGGCCAAGGTCACGGCCACCAGCGTGGCCCTCCATCGCGATCGGTTCATCGGCAGTCTCGTCGGGTGGGGTTGGTCGGGTTCAGGCACGGCAAGCCGCGGCGGTGCGCGCGAGCGCCGCATCGGTCCAGCGCCGCAGTGCGCTGGTCGACAACACGGTCGGCAGCGAGCGCAGCAGCATCAGGTAGACCGCGCCGCGCGTGACCTTGACGCGCCGCGACGGATCGAGCCAGCCGGGCGAGCCGAGCAGCAGCTCGAGCGAGGCCAGCCCGAGCATCAGCGGCCACAGCGATGCAAGCCGCAGGCGCAGGCTGCCGGCGGGGATGCGCAGCACGTAGTCGGCGCCGGCGCGATAGCCGGCCAGCGCCTGCGCGCTGAGTTCGGCCAGCAGCGGCCGGGCGGCCACGCGGCGCGCCGGGTCGGCCAGGTCGGCGACGGCCAGGCCATGCCGCGCGAGCAGCTCGGCCGGCAGGTAGCAGCGGCCGTTCGCGAGGTCCTCGGCCGCGTCGCGCAGCACGTTCGTCAGCTGCAGCGCCTGGCCGTAGGCGACGCCCTTCGCGACCATCTCGTCGCGCGGCCATGTCTGCAGCTCGGGCCGGTGGCGCATCGCGATATCGGTCCAGAACTCGCCGACGCAGCCGGCGACGAGGTAGGTGTAGCGGTCGAGCTCGGCGCGGGTCTGCAGCGGCACCGGCGCACCGGGGCGGCCGTGCTCGAAGTGCTGGAGGTCGAAGCACATGCCGTCGGTCAACGTCGTCACGACGCGGCGGATGTCGGCGATGTCGGCGGCTTGCTGCCGGCGCAGCAGATCCAGTGCCTCGGGCAGCGCGGTCATCAGCGCAGCCTCGCCGTCATCGGCCGGCGTGCCGGCATCGATGGGTTGCGAAGGGCGCGCGCCGGCCACCTGCTCGCGCCAGGACAGCAGCTGCGCGAGCCTTTGGGGGGTCGGGCGGCCGGGGGTGTCGGCGACTGTGTCGGCGGCGCGGGCCAGCAAGTACGCCAGGCTGACCGGCGCGCGCAACCCCGGCGGCAGCATGCGCAGGCTCAGGTAGAACGAACGGGAGACGCGCTTCAGCAGCTCGCCGAGCAGCGTGTCGGTGGTGACGGGCATGGGCAGGCAATGTAGCCGACCGCATCCGTCCGCCCTGGGCGGGCTCAGCGGTTCAACCCGACGACTTGAACACCCCGAACAGCCGCCCGATGCGGCCCGCGATGCCGCGCTCGCCGGACGACACCTTGATCAGCGGGCTGGTCGGCCGCGCACCGAACGGGTCGGCGGTCTGCACGCCGCGCGTCGCGGCCGTGCCCACGCGCGCCGGGGCCGCCCGGGGCACAGCCGCCACAGCGGCCGCCGGCGCCGCACTCGGCGGCACCGTCATGCGTGCCGCCGCGCGGGCCACCACGTCGGCCTTCGCGGCCGCCGCCCAGGCCTGCTCGACCCACGCGAGGATCGGCTTCCATTGCGCCAGGTCGGCCTCGACCTTGGCGGCCGGCAGGTCGAACAGCGTCGCGCCCTGCTCGACGCAGCGCACATACGCCTGCGTCTCGCGCAGCGCGCCGAGGTACGGGAAATTCGCCTGCGCCGCCCACTCGACCATCTGCTCGGCAGCCTTGGTGCGGGCGTCGAGCCGCATGCCGACCATCGCGACCTTGCAGCGCCCGCTGGCCACGCGCGGCAGCGTCCGCAGTTCCTCGTAGCAGGCGGCGGCGGATTCGCGGTCGAAGACCGAATGGCAGACCGGCATCACGATCACGTCGGCATACATCACGACGCGGGCCAGTTCGCTGTCGCGCAGGCCGCCGGGGGTGTCGATCACGACATGGCTGATGCCGGCGGGCGGGCGCAGCACGCTGCGCGGGTCGACGGCCCAGCCGACCACCGGGGCGCCCTGGGCCACCGGCTGCTCGGCGCGGCGCTTCAGCCACGCGAGCGACGACTGCTGCCGGTCGACGTCGCCGAGCATCACCTTCAGCCCCTGGCGGGCGCAATAGCCGGCAAGGTGGGTCGCCAGCGTGCTCTTGCCACTGCCTCCCTTGCGATTGATGACGGCTACCACGCGCATGGACGATGAAACCCGGGTCCTGCCAGAACGGCCACCGATTACATCACCGAAGCGCCCGCGCCGGGCTCGGTACAAGCCACCTTTCACCCCGTTCACGTTTGGATACCGCCGGCGTTGCAGGCGTGCCGAAACCGGCGCCGGTTCCGTCGCCCGCTTTTTTCAGTGCACCGCCGTCCGCGCCAGCGCCTCGCCATCCGGCAGGAAGGCATGCAGCTGCGTCGACGGCAGCTCGAAGCTGACGTGGTCGCCGAGCTTCAGCGACTCGTCGGTCACCTTCGCCAGCAGCGGTGGCTCGTCGTCACGCCAGGTCACGTAGGCGTAACTGAATTCGCCCAGGTGCTCCAGGTGGGTGATGTGGCCGCGGCCGTCGCCCTGCCCGAGTTGCACGTGTTCCGGCCGCACGCCGAGCGTGATCTCGGTGCCGGCGGCGACCCGCGATGCATCGACCGCGGCGCGGCAGGCCAGCCCGCCGGGCAGGCGGCAGTCGAGCCGTGCCGCATCGCCCGCGACCGCCGCAGCCGGCAGGAAGTTCATCGACGGCGAGCCGATGAAGCCGGCGACGAAGCGGTTCTGCGGCCGGTGGTACAGGTCGAGCGGACGGCCGATCTGCGCAACGCTCAGCAGGCCCTTGGCGGCGGCATCGGGGCGCAGCAGCACGATCTTGTCGGCCAGCGTCATCGCCTCGACCTGGTCGTGCGTCACGTAGACCATGCTGACGTTGCCGAGCTTGCGGTGCAGCCGCGCGATCTCGACGCGGGTGTTGATGCGCAGCGCGGCGTCGAGGTTGGACAGCGGCTCGTCGAACAGGAAGACCTTCGGCTGGCGCACGATCGCGCGGCCGATCGCGACGCGCTGGCGCTGGCCGCCGGACAGCTGGCGCGGCTTGCGTTCGAGCAGCGCTTCGAGCTTCAGCATGCCGGCGGCCTCGCCGACGCGGCGCTCGATCTCGGCCTCGGGCAGCTTGTGGTGGCGCAACCCGAAGGCCATGTTCTCGTGCACCGACATGTGCGGGTACAGCGCATAGCTCTGGAACACCATCGCGACGTTGCGCTGCGCCGGCGGCAGCTCGTTGACCACCTGGCCGTCGATCACGATCTCGCCGCCGCTGACGTCGTCGAGGCCGGCGATCAGCCGCAGCAGCGTCGATTTGCCGCAGCCCGACGGGCCGATGAAGACGCAGAACTCGCCGGGAGCGATCGTCAGGTCGACGTCGTTGAGGATCGCGACGTTGGAGAAGCTCTTGCGGACCTTGCGGAGCTGGATCTGGGACATCTGGGTTCCTTCCGTGTGTGTTCGATCAGGGCTTCGACAGGCTCAGCCCGAACGGTGCGCGTTCCGTTCATCTCACCGTCGCGCGAACACCGCCTCCTGCGGCTCCAGCACGATCTCGTCGCCGTCGATGCGGCCGCCGAAGCCGTGGCCGTCGATCGCCGTCCAGCGGCCCGCCAGCCCGTGCGCCACGCGCGCCGGCCGGTCCGACAGGTTGAACGCGCACAGCACCTGGTCCGCCCCGTCGCCGCGCGTGAACGCGACCACCTGGTCGTGCGCCGGCAGCAGCGCCATCGCGCCTTGCCGCAGCGCCGGCTGCGTCGCGCGCCAGTTCAGGAACGCCCGGTAGCGGTTCAGCACCGACGCCGGCTGCGATACCTGCGCATCGACCGCGCGCTGGCGCTGCCCGTCCGGCACCGGCAGCCACGGCGTGCCGCTCGTGAAGCCGGCATTCGGTGCCGAGGCCACCCACGGCATCGGCGTGCGGCAGCCGTCGCGGCCGACGAATTCCGGCCACATCTCCTTGCCGTACGGGTCCTGGATCTGCTCGAACGGAATCGCCGCCTCGGCCAGCCCGAGTTCCTCGCCCTGGTACAGGCAGATCGAGCCGCGCAGCGAGCCGAGCAGCCCGACCAGCAGCGGCGCGACGCGTTCGGCCGGGCCGAGCCCGGCCCAGCGCGTGACGACGCGCACCACGTCGTGGTTGTTCAGCGCCCAGCACACCCAGGCATCGCCCGCCTCGGCCAGCATCTCGGCGAGCACCGCATGCACGTAGCGCGGCTCGTGGCGCTCGGTCATCAGGTTGAAGGTGTAGGCCATGTGCAGCCGCGCACCGGTGGTGTACGCGCGCAGCGTGGCGTATTCGTTGTCGTCGCCGATCTCGCCGATGGTCGTGATGCCGGGATAGCGATCGCACAGCGCGCGAAAGCGCTGCAGGAACGCGAGGTTTTCCGGCTGCGTCTTGTCGAACCGATGGCTTTGCCGCGCATACGGGTTCGCACGCGGCACGCCGACCGCGAACTGCCCGGCCGGTTGGGGCGGGTTCGAGCGCAGCTGCCGGTCGTGGAAGTAGAAGTTCACCGTGTCGAGCCGGAAGCCGTCGACGCCGCGCTCGAGCCAGAACTGCGCGGCGCCGAGCACCGCGTCCTGCACCTGCGGGTGGTGGAAGTTCAGGTCCGGCTGGGAAGCCAGGAAGTTGTGCATGAAGTACTGCTGCCGCTTCGTCTCCCATTGCCACGCGCTGCCGCCGAACAGCGACAGCCAGTTGTTCGGTGGCGAGCCGTCGGGCTGCGGATCGACCCAGACGTACCAGTCGGCCTTCGGGTTGTCGCGGCTTGCGCGGCTCTCGACGAACCAGGGGTGGTCCTTCGAGGTGTGGCTGATCACCAGGTCGATCAGGATGCGGATCTTCAGCGCATGGGCGCGGGCCACCAGCGCATCGAAATCGGCCAGCGTGCCGAACATCGGGTCGACGTCGCAGTAGTCGGTGACGTCGTAGCCGAAGTCGCGCATCGGCGAGCGGAAGAACGGCGAGATCCAGATCGCGTCGGCGCCGAGCGACGCGATGTGGTCGAGCCGCTGCGTGATGCCGGCGAGGTCGCCGACGCCGTCGCCGTTGCTGTCCTGGAAGCTGCGCGGGTAGACCTGGTAGATGCAGGCACCGGCCCACCAGTCGGAGGGAGTGGTTGTCATGGTCGTGCGTTTGAAAAAGAGGAATCAGCCCTTGACCGAGCCGGCCGTGAGACCGGCGACGATCTGCCGTTGAAAATAGACCACCAGCCCGATCAGCGGCAGGGTGACGATCACCGATGCCGCCATGATCGCGCCCCACGGCGCTTCGTAACCATTGCCGGCGCTGACGAGTGCGATCGCGACCGGCACGGTGCGCTGCTCGGTGCTGATCGTGAAGGTCAGCGCGAACAGGAACTCGTTCCATGCGGCGATGAACGCCAGCAGCCCGGTGGCCACCATGGCCGGCCACAGCAGCGGCATGAAGATGCGGAAGATCAGCGTGAAGACGCCCAGGCCGTCCATCATCGCCGCCTCTTCCACTTCCTTCGGCAGCTGGCGCATGAAGGTCACGAGCACCCACACGGTGAACGGCAGCGTGATGACGAGGTCGGCGAGCAGCAGCGCGCCGAGGTGGTCGTACAGGCCGAATGCCTGCACCAGCTCGAACATGCCCGACAGCACGGCCACCTGCGGGAACATCGACGCCGACAGCACGGTGAGCATCAGCGTGCCGCGCCCGCGGAAGCTGACGCGCGACAGCGCCCACGCGGCCGGCAGGCTGAGCGCGAGCGACAGCGCGACGACGCCGCCGGCGACGACGGCCGAGTTCAGCAGGTTGCGGGCGAACGGCTGGTCGCGGAACAGGCTGGCGTAGTTGACGAGCGTCGCATGGGCCGGCCACAGCTCGGGCGAGAACAGCGCGGTGCCTTGTTTCAGCGAGGTGGACACCGCATACAGCAGCGGGAACAGCGAGACGAACAGCAGCAGCGCGGCTGACGCGTAGTACAGCGCCGACATCGCCGGCGTGCGCTTGTGGATGCTGGGGCCGTTCATGACGAAGCCTCCTCGACACGGCGACGCGTGGCGCCGAGGTACACGATGGTGACGAGCGCGATCATGAAGAACAGCACCGTGGCCGACGCCGAGCCGAAGCCGACCTGCTGGAAGTCGATCAGCTGTTCGCGCACGTAGATCGACATGCTCTTGGTGGCGCGGCTGTTGGAGGTCATCACGTAGATCACGTCGAACACGCGCAGCGCATCGAGCGTGCGGAACACGACGGCCACCGCCACCCCGGGCACGATCAATGGCAGCGTGATGCGGGTGAACACCCGCCAGGTCGGCACGCCATCGACCTTGGCCGCCTCGTAGCAGTCGAGCGGCACCATCTGCAGCGCGGCCAGGATCAACAGGGCCATGAAGGGCGTGGTCTTCCAGACGTCGACCATCACGACGGTGAACAGCGACAGCGTCGGGTCGGCCGTCCACGCAAGCGGTGCCGCGATGAGTCCGAACGCCAGCAGGTAGTGGTTCACGACGCCGAACTGGTCGTGCAGCATCCAGCTCCAGATGCGCGCCGACACGACGGTCGGGATCGCCCACGGCACCAGCATCGCGGCGCGCAGCAGCGTGCGCAGCCGCGACGGCTGGTTGATGACCAGCGCGACGCCGAGGCCGAGCACCGTCTCGAGCGTGACCGACAGCAACGCGAACGCGAAGGTGACGCCGACGGCGCGCCACCAATCCGGATCGCGCAGCACGCCGTATTCACCGCCATAGTTCTCGAGGCCGATGAATTTCCACTCGTCGAGGTGGGCGAGCGACGCATCGGTCAGGCTGAACCACAAGGTGCGGGCGAGCGGCCAGCCGGCGACGGCCAGCAGCACGACCAGCATCGGGGTGAGCATCCACCAGGCCCACTTCACTCTCTGCCTTGTCAGGCCCGACATGTTGGTCTCCTTGTTTTCTGCTTCTGTGTGTCGCGGCGCGTCGCGGCGGGTGAGGGGATGGGCTGGGGGCTCATGCTGGGGCGGTCAACGGGCCCCCCGGGGGGCCCGTCGACTCCACTGCGAAGATCGGCTTTGGGGATGCATCGGCAAACTCCCTCCGCTCACTTCGTTCGCTGTGGTCAAACAGTGCCGATGAGTCAGT
>NZ_LMDM01000028.1 GCF_001425825.1 Rhizobacter sp. Root1238 | reverse complement strand
CAGCACCGCCGTCCTCGCAGCGATCGCCTCGTTCTTCGTCTTCGTCTTGCTTGGCATACATGCTCCTGGTCGTCATGCTATGCCTCGCACACAAAATTACTGACAGGCTCCCCAGAAGATGTACTTGGATTACCACCGCAGCAACATCTATCTCGGCTAGGGTTTGCGCATCCTGCGTTGAGACGCCGCTACCCTTCGCAGCAAGCAACACCCAGCGAAGGAGACCCCCATGCTCAAGCTCTACGGCTTCTCCAAAGTCAACGCCGGCGCCCGCGGCCACACCCGCGACCTGCGTGTGCTGTGGGCCCTCGAAGAGATGCAGATCCCGTTCGAGATCGCCGGCATGGACCATCCCGCGCACGACCTGAACACCGAGGCCTATCGCCGGCTCAGCCCGTTCGAGCAGATCCCGTCGATCGACGATGACGGCTTGCTGCTGTCCGAATCCGCCGCCATCGTCGTCCACTTGGCGAAGAAGTCCGGCCGCCTGATGCCCGCCGACCGCGCCGGCGAGGCGCAGGTGATGCGTTGGTGCTTTGCCGCGATGAACTCGGTCGAGATGCCGCTGCTCAGCCTGATGGTGCTCGACTGGTCTGCCGATGGCAGCTGCGGCAAGCACCGCCAGTTCCTCGTCGGCTGGGCGCACCGGATGCTGGGCAACCTGGAGCGCTGGCTCGCCAACCGCGAGTTCGTCGCGACCGACAGCTTCACCGTCGCCGACATCCTGATGGCGCACGTGCTCTCGTCGGGCATCAAGGACGCGTCATTGATCGCGCCGTATCCGAAGCTGGCGTCATACCGCGATCGATGCCTGGCCCGCCCCGCGTGGCAGCGGACCATCGAGTCGTACCGCGCGCGCGTCGAGCCAGCCTAGCGCCGGGTCACTCCAGCGCGAAAGCCCACCCCACCTCAGACACCTTGCCGGCGAGGACGGCGAACACCAATCGATCGTGCTGCCCGCGCCACTGGTAGACCCACAGCTGAGTGCCGCTGGCCACTG
This sequence comes from Rhizobacter sp. Root1238, assembly GCF_001425825.1. Taxonomy (GTDB): domain Bacteria; phylum Pseudomonadota; class Gammaproteobacteria; order Burkholderiales; family Burkholderiaceae_C; genus Rhizobacter. The sequence continues at coordinate 48,472 of NZ_LMDM01000028.1, read as the reverse complement.
AGCGCTCGCCGTCCGCCCGCGCCTCCATCAGCCTCACCACCCCGTCGCACTCCGCCGACGGACACGCCACCCGCGCATCCGGCTCTCCCATCCGCTCCCGCACCCGCTCCACCGGCGTCCCCGCTGCTGACAATCCAGCAGCCAGGCATTGCATCAGCCGGTGCTTGCGCCCCTGCCAGCGGTCCACATCCGCTGTCCAGGTTCCACCATCAAAGTGCCCGCGCACTGTTCGCAATGCAGCAAATTCGCGGCTCCATTGCGCGGCATCGCCTTCACATGCACGCGAATTACCGCAACACGCGGCAATTGCCAACACCCAATAAATAACCCTGTTCATCTTGTTACCCCCATCGCCGCGCAAGGGGAAGTCCCCCAGAATCATTCGGCGCTCCGATGGGTCGATCCCCGTTCGAGAGCGCGAGCCGATCCAGCCCACGCAGCTGGGCTGGTACCGTAAACCACAAGGGAGCGTTCCATGACCAACGTACGTCCGCAATCGCGGGCGGCACTTGCCGCGTTGTTCCTTGCAGTTTCCGCAGTACCGTCAGCCTTCTCGCAGTCCCAGCAGTCCCAGCAGTCCCAGCAGTCCACACCGTCGACCTCCGCCACACGCCTGCCCGGCCAGGTGGCCACCCCTCAAGACCCCGCCTCCGAAATGCGCCTGCTGCGACAGCAGGAAAAGCAGCGCACCAACATCTACAAGGCCTTCTACCCCGACGCAGCCATGCTGCGCAAGGCCGCCGTCACCTTCCACGCCAACCTGCTCGAATCCAACTACGAACAGGGCTTCCTCGTGCTCGAACTCGAAGCGGCCGACATCGCCGCGCTGCGCAGCTTCGGCTTCCGCATCGAGAACGCCCCCGAGTTCATCCAGCGCCGCAACGACTTCCTGGCCGCCATCCAGGCCGCCGCCGACGCCAGGAGCCGCACCACCGGCGCCGGCACCGATGGCGCCACCGGCATCACCGGCGCCGCCGCCGGCGACGCCACCATCCAGTCCATCCCCGGCTACAGCTGCTACGAAACGGTCGAAGAAACCTTCACCGCCGCATCGGCCTTCACCACCACCTATCCGACGCTCGCGAGCTGGATCGACATCGGCGACTCCTGGCAGAAGACCGTCGGCTCCGGCGGCTACGACATGCGGGTGCTGAAGATCACCAACAGCGCGATCGGCGGCACCAAGCCCAAGCTGTTCGTCAACAGCGCCATCCACGCCCGCGAATACACCACCGCGCCGCTGAACCTGGAGTTCGCGCGCTGGCTGCTCAACGGCTACGGCACCAACCCCGACGCCACCTGGATCGTCGACCACCACGAGGTGCACCTGCTGCTGCAGACCAACCCCGACGGCCGCAAGAAGGCCGAAGGCGGGCTCTCGTGGCGCAAGAACACCAACACCGCCTACTGCGGCGCCACCAGCAACACCCGCGGCGCCGACCTGAACCGCAACTTCACGTTCGGCTGGAACAGCACCGGCGGCTCGGGCTCCAGCGGCAGCCAGTGCGACCTCACCTACCGTGGCCCGACGGCCGGCTCCGAGCCCGAGACGCAGGCGGTGCAGAACTACATCCGCAGCATCTTCCCGGACCGCCGCGGCCCGAACCCGGGTGACGGCGCGCCGGTCGACACGATGGGCATCCACATCGACGTGCACAGCTACAGCCAGCTGGTGCTGTGGCCGTGGGGCACCACGTCGACGCCGACGGCCAACGCCACCGCGCTGCAGACGCTGGGCCGCCGCCTCGCGTACTTCAATGGCTACACGCCGGAGCAGTCGATCGGCCTCTACGCCACCGACGGCACCAGCGACGGCCCGAGCTATGGCGAGCTCGGCGTGGCGGCCTACACGATCGAACTGGGCTCCAGCTTCTTCGAGAGCTGCACCACCTACAACAACACGACGAAGCCGGCGAACCTGCCGGCGCTGATCTACGCCGCCAAGGTGGTGCGCGCGCCGTACCAGATCCCTGCGGGGGCAGACGTGACCACGGTGACGCTCGGCAGCGACGCGAGCGGCGGCGGCGTGCTCGCCGGCACGCCGGTGTCGCTGACGGCATCGGCCACCGACACCCGCTTCAACCAGAGCAACGGCACCGAGCCCACGCTCAACGTGACCGCCGGCGAGGCCTACATCGACACCCCGCCGTGGGTGGCCGGTGCCACGGCCATTCCGCTGGCGGCCACCGACGGCAGCTTCAACCAGACCACCGAGTCGTTGAGCGGCACGCTGGCCACCGCCGGCCTGTCGCTGGGCAAGCACCTGGTGTTCGTGCGCGCCAAGGTGTCGTCGGGCCAATGGGGGCCGGTGACGGCGCAGTTCCTGAAGATCGCGAGCGTGGTCACGCCGCCCAACAACGAGACCGAGCCGAACGACAACATCGGCACCGCCAACACGGTGGCTGCGGTCGGCACATGGAACGGCGCGATGGGTTCGTCGACCGACGGTGACTACTTCCTGGTGAACCTGCCGGCCGGCAAGACGCTGACCGCCACGCTGACGCCCAACGCAACGAGTGACTACGACCTCTACATCTACAACTCGTCCGGCACCCAGCTGGCCGCGAGCGAGAAGAGCGTGGGCGTCGTCGATGCGGCCAGCGTCAGCAACACCGGCACCGCCGCGTCGGCACGCTACGTGCGCGTGAAGTTCTACAGCGGCGGCACCGGGGCCACGAGCGGAAAGTACACGCTGGGCTTCAACTGGTAAGAGCCGCTCGGCCAGCGACGTGAGGGCCAGGGTCCGCCGCTACATCGGCGGACCCGCTTCATTCCTCCGCCCCGTTCCATGGCCTTCTCCGACTGGCTCGCCTTCCTCTTCGTCTCGTTGTTCGTCACCTTCACGCCCGGTCCGGCCGTGCTGCTGGCGGTCTCCAACTCGATCGGTGTCGGGCCGGCCCGCGCGATGATCAGCTCGCTCGGCAATGCGGTCGGGTTGCTGCTGGTGTCCACCGCCGCCACCGCCGGGCTCGGCGTGGTGCTGCAGACCTCGGGCTCACCGTGGCGCTGACCAACCCGAAGGCGATCCTCTTCTTCACCGCGCTGTTCCCGCAGTTCATGAAGGCCGGCGCCGGCGCTGCGCAGCAGTTCGTCGTGCTCACCGTCACCTTCGCGGGCTGCGCGGTCTTCGCGCATGCGGTCTACGTGCTGCTCGCGCGCAGCGTCAAAGGCCAGCTCGCCGCCCCGCGCCGCGCCCGGTGGTTGAACCGCGTGTTCGGCGGTAGCTTCGTGCTGCTCGGTGTGAGTCTTCTGGGCCTGCGCAGCAAGGCCGCCTGATCGCACAAGTCCCGACGGCAGATTCCTACAGGCGCGCCGCGCGTGCTCCGATGGTGTGCGGCCTCTTGCAATGGACCAATGAGGGTCACGCCGCCGGCATGTCGCAGGCGGCAGCGCAGTGAAGGAGACCCTCATGAGCAATCCCGTCATCTCTTCCGACAAGGTCGAAGGCACCACCGTCTACGCGAGCAACGGCGACAAGCTCGGCTCGATCGATGACCTGATCATCGACAAGCGCTCCGGCCAGGTGCGCTACGCAGCGCTGGAGTTCGGCGGCTTCCTCGGCGTCGGCACCGACCGCTACCCGGTGCCGTGGGCCATGTTGAAGTACGACACCAACCTCGACGGCTATGTCGTGCCGCTGTCGGAAAGGCAGCTCGAAGGCGCGCCGCGCTATGCCGAGAACGACGAGCCGTCGTATGACGACACTTACGGCCGCAAGGTGTACGACTACTACGGCGTGGGCTGGTAAGCGGCCCTCTCCAGTCTCACCGAGGGCACGGCCCCTTGCCGTGCCCTCGGCGTTTCAGAAGCGGTCGAAGAACGACTTGATCTCCGTCGCGGCGAACCCCGGCGGCCAGTGCCCGCCGTTGCTGTACCCGCACCAAGCCACCGGCTTGTTGTCGGTGCAGCCCTGGTAGATCACGCAGCCATTGGCGCCGATCGCGGCGGTGGTCGGCGTGCAGCTGTTCTTGGCGACGTACTTGTCTCGCGCCTCTTCGCCGAACTGATAGCCGACGACGGCATCTTCCTTGGCATGCAACAGGATCGCCGCGGTCTTGTTCGAGGACGTGGCGCAACCGCTCCAGACGGATCCCGACATCGGTGCCACGGCGCGGAACACGTCGCCCATCTGGCAACCGATCGCGTTCGACATCATTCCGCCAAAGCTGAACCCGGTCGCGAACGTGCGGCTGGTGTCGGTGCAAAGCCCCTGCTTCAGCTGGGTGACCATCGCGCCGATGAAGCGGATGTCGCGGTCATTCGGATTGGCCCAGCCGGCGTCCAGGCCGGCCGGCGCGACGAAGATCGCGCTCTCGCCGTACAGCTCCTTCAAGCCATAGAAGGGCTTGCCGCTGGCCCAGCTGTTGCCGTTGTAGACATCCGTCGCACTGCCGTCGCGCCAGTGGAGTCCGACGATCAACGGATAGGCCTTGTCGCTCTTGTAGCCCGACGGAAGGCGAACCCAGAACTCGCGCGTCACGCCATCTGAAGACAGCGTGTACTTGCCGCTCGCAAACTGGGCGGCCTTGCCGCACCCGGCGCTGAAGTTCGAAGGTGCGGGTGCCGGTGCCGGTGCCGGTGCTGGTGCAGGTGCAGGTGCAGGTGCGGGTGCGGGTGCGGGTGCGGGTGCGGGTGCGGGTGCGGGCGCTGGCGCTGGTGCTGGTGCTGGTGCTGGTGCTGGTGCTGGTGCTGGTGCTGGCGCTGGTGCTGGTGCTGGTGCTGGTGCAGGCGCTGGTGCTGGTGCTGGTGCTGGTGCAGGCGCAGGCGCAGGCGCAGGTGCCGGTACGGGCGCTGGAGCAGGCGCAGCAGATGGTGGCGCCGGCGCGTCCGAGTCGTCGCCGCTGCCGCAAGCGGAGAGAACCAGCGCAAACAGCAATGTGCTGACCGCTTTGGCGTGTGTGAGGTGTCGGCGCGTCGTGCTCATCGTGAAACTCCTGTGCGTCAAACAACGGTGCACCGGTCATCCGATGTGCTCTCTCGCCATTTGCGGCGCCATTGTGCGAGGCGGAGCTTCAGGAGAATTGACGACCCATTGACGATTGATGGGTCGTGGCATGGGTTGTTGCAACAGGATGCAAGCCACTCGCTTTTGCCAGCGTGAGCCGGCGGCACAGCGTTTCAACTCACTGAGTGGGCAGTCGGCATGCCGCCACGCGGTTGACCTTGATCTGCGAGCCGCCGCTGCCGTAGGCCCAGACGACATCGCCGTTGGGGGCCGTGACCATGTCCTGGAATGAGTCGATCGAGAGGCCGGATGCGACCGGCCCTTCGACGATCTTTCCATCTGTCGCCTGGGCCACCGCCAACATCAGCGCGCCGCCAGACTTCCACCCGAGCAGCAGCCGGTCGCTGCCGAGGGCCGCCATGTACGGGCGGAAGGGGTAGCCGGTGTCGAGGCCGGTGGCGGCGCCGATGCCGATCTGCTGGACCGGTGCGGTGCCGCGGTTCGGCAGCTTGGCGAGTTGCAGGGACAGGCCGCCATTGGCCGCGGGCTGGATGAAGTTCATCCAGAAGCCGTCGCTTGCGCCGACCAGGCCACCCAGCGCGCGCTGCGTCGGGTCGGTGGCGGCCAGCCACTGCAGCGAGTCTGCCGCGGCGGTCAGCGTGGACAGGCGGGCGTGCTGCATCGCGTTCGGGTAGGCATCGCCGTGGCAGGTCGCGCCCCATTGGCTGCCGTTGTAGGCGGTGCGCACCGACCAGCTGTGGCTGCAGCCCCAGTCCCAGCCGCCCGCGACCGCCTTGCCGTTGGCATCGACGAACTTCAGCGTGTCGCCGGCATGGATGTCGACCTCGCCCGCCACGCCAGGGCGGGCGGTGGACATCGCCGAGCGGTAGTAGATGCCGATGGTGGCGCCGTCGGTGGCGAGCCGCGCGGTGTGGCCGTACCACCAGATGAACTGCGCGCCGACGCTGTCGACGTTGCCCTTCTTCGTCAGCGTGGTGCGCGACAGCGACGTGCCATCGGCGCTGAGGCGCACCAGCTCCATCTTGCCGCAGACATTCTTGTCGGGTGTGCTGCTGCCGCGGCAGTACTTGGGCGAGTAGATGTCGGGATCGTCGGCGACGACCGCCAGTGCCGCGCCACCGGGTGTCGAGAGCATGGCGTGCACCTCCAGGCCGGGCACGCCGGGCAGCGCGCGGTCGAGGGCATCCGCGGCCGTCAGCGAGGCCATGCGGATGGACGCTGCGCCCTTGTCGGTCCAGGCCAGCCACGCGCTGCCATCGCTGCGCGGCGCGATCACTGCGGGGGTGTACTCGTCGTTGGCAGCCGCGTTGCCGCCCACCGTCACAGCGCTTGCGCGCAGCCGCTGCGCCAACGGATCGCACGCCGCGGGAGCCGGAGCAGGAGCGGGTGCAGGTGCAGGTGCAGGTGCAGGTGCAGGTGCAGGTGCAGGTGCAGGTGCAGGTGCAGGTGCAGGTGCAGGTGCAGGTGCAGGTGCAGGTGACGGTGACGGTGACGGTGACGGTGCGTTGGCCACTGGCGCGGCGGTGCCCGAGTCATCGCCGCTTCCGCAAGCAGAGAGAACCAGCGCGCACAGCAATGCGCTGGCCGTGTTGGCGGAGGTGAGGGGGCCGCGTGTCATGCCGTCATTGTGCGAGCCGACAATTCAGCAGAATTGACGGCCCATTGACGATTGGCTTCGCATCGCGAGCGTTGTTGCAACAGGATGCAGCCGAGCCTCTCGGCGCTATCGACGACGACGTCAGCCCTTCGCCAACACCACGTGCTGCGCCTTCGGCGTCCCCACATGCTCGGTGCACCGGAAGCCTTGCGCCGTCAGGTCGATGCCGGCGAGCAGCTGTTCGCCGCGCCCCAGCAGCGTCGGCGAGATTGCCAGGTGCATCTCGTCAATCAACCCGGCCTGCAGGTACTGACGAATCGTCGACACGCCTCCGCCGACGCGCACGTCCTTGCCTTGCGCCGCGTCGCGAGCCCGCTCCAGCGCCTCTTGGATGCCGCCGGTGACGAAGTGAAAGGTCGTGCCGCCTTTCATCTCGAGCGGCGCGCGCGCATGGTGCGTCAGCACGAACACCGGCACGTGGTACGGCGGGTTGTCGCCCCACCAGCCCTTCCACTGATCATCGGGCCACGGGCCGCGCACCGGGCCGAACATGTTGCGGCCGAGGATCCACGCGCCCATGTTGTCGAAGCTGCGCTTCGCGAAGCCGTCGTCGACGTTGGTCTCGCCGCCGGGCTGGCCGAGCATCGCCTGGAAGGTCGTGGTGCCGAAGAACCATTCGTGCAGCGTCTCGCCGCCGATACCGAGCGGGTTCTGCAAGCTCTGGTCGGGGCCGGCACCGAAGCCGTCGAGAGATATCGAGAAGGCAGCTACCTTGAGTCTGGACATGGGGGTCTCCTGAAAGCGGTTGTCCTTATACGACGAACCACTGCGATCAAGATCGACACCCCCCTTCTCAAAGCCCGGCTGCGGTGAGCGCCTCGCCGAACTCCGCCGGCGCCTGGAACCCCACCACCCGCGTGCCCGCCTTCTCGCGGCCCGTGCCGTCGAAGAACACGATGCCCGGCGGTCCGAACAGGCCGAAGCGCTTCAGCAGCGCCTTGTCGTCGGCGCTGTTCGCCGTCACGTCCACCTGCAGCAGCAGCGCGTTGTTCATGCGTGCCTGCACCGGCGGCTTGTTGAAGGTCAGGTGCTCCATCTCCTTGCACGAGACGCACCAGTCGGCATAGAAGTCCAGCATCGCCGTCTTGCCGCCCGCGCTGCCCAGCGCAGCATCGAGCTCGGCCACGTTGCGCACGCGCTTGAAGGCGGGGCCTTCGACCGCTGCCTGCGCCGCGCCGGCGCGTGCACCGCCGCCGCTGAAACCCGCCAGCGGCTGCAGCAGGTCGCCACCGCCCGACAACGCCCCCGCCACCTGCGCCACGCCGACCAGGCCCAGCACCAGCGCCACGCCGCGCAGCAGGCGGTGCTTGCCCGAAGGCTGCGCGCCGCGCCCGTCGAACAGCCACGCCGCGCCGACCAGCAGCCCGGCGCCGACGATGCCCATCACCACCGCTGACGGCAGCACCGGCGACACGATCCACAGCGCGACGCCGAGCAGCAGCACGCCGAACAGGTGCTTCACGCCTTCCATCCACGCACCGGTGCGCGGCAGCAGCGAGCCGGCCGACACACCCACCAGCAGCAGCGGCACGCTCATGCCAGCGGCCAGGCTGAACAGCGCGAGCCCGCCGATCAGCACGTCGCGCGACTGGCTGATGAAGACCAGCGCGCCAGCCAGCGGCGCCGCGACGCAAGGCCCGACGATCAGCGCCGACAGCCCGCCCATCGCGAACACGCCCACGTGCTGCCCGCCGCGCAGCTTGCCCGCGCCGGCGTTCAGCTTCTCCTGGATCGCGCCCGGCATCTGCAGCTCGTACACGCCGAACATCGACAGCGACAGCAGCGCCAGCAGCAGCGCAAACGCACCGAGCACCCACGCGTTCTGCAGCGCGGCGGCCAGCCCTTCGCCGGCCAGCCCGGCCGCGACGCCGAGCGCGGTGTAGACCATCGCCATGCCGAGCGAGTACGCGAGCGCCAGCCCGAAGCCGCGCGCACGCGACACCGGGCCGCTGGTGCCGACGATGATCGACGACAGGATCGGCACCATCGGCAGCACGCAAGGCGTGAACGACAGCAGCAGGCCGGCGACCAGGAACACGCCGGCGACCGTCAGCAGGCTGCCCGAACGCAGCGCCGATTCGACACGGCCGCTGGCCGATTCGGCCGCCGCGGGAGCGGCCGGGGTCGGCGCAGCGGGTGCGGCCACCACGGCGGCCGCGGTCGCCGTCGGTTCCGGCAGACCCTCCGGCAGCCACGACACCTGCTGCAGCACGCCATCCTTCACCCGTGCCGAGAGGCCGGCGTTCTGCGGCGGGTAGCACAGCCCCTTGTCGGCACACCCCTGGTAGCTGATCGCGACCGCGAAGTCGCCGCTCGCGCTGCGCACCGGCAGCGCCACCGTCACCGCACCGCGCAGCGTCTCGACGTACTTGCCGAAGCCTTCGTCGTACTCCTGCGGGCCGTGCGGCAGCACCGGCTCGGCCAGCGTCGCGGACCCGACCGGCGCCCCGACCGTGATCCGGTCGCGGTACAGGTGGTAGCCCGGTGCCACGTCCAGGCGCACCTCGATGGTCTTCGCATCGCGCAACTGCACGCTGCTGCGGAAGGCCTGCGCAGGGTCGAGGAACTCGTCCGCCGCGAAGGCCGGCGCGGCCAGCAGCGCCAGCGCGGAAACCGCCCAACGCCACGTCGTCATGATCCGCACCCGATGCGGCTGGTGTGCAGCGCGACGTCGTCGAGCCACACGGTGTTGCCGTTGCCGCCATAGGCTTCCCAGCCCAGCTTCAGGTCGGTGACCTGCGGCTTCCACGAAGGCCGGCTCGCGAGCCAGGCCTGGTCGATGTCGGCGGTCTGCATCGAGTCCAGCTGCAGTGCGGCCACCGACGTGCCGTTGACCCAGGTCTGCAGCGTGCCCATCGCCGAGTTCAGCCCGAACTCGATGCACGTCCAGGTGGCGGCCGGCAGCTTCGCGCTCAGCGAGATGCCGGTCGGGCTCAGCGACGGCAGCGTCGCGTCGTCCTTCGAGCGGTTCCACATCAGGATGCCGCTCTGGCCGCCCATGCGCAGGTCCTGCATGCTGCCGTCCACCGATTCGATCGCGTCGTGCATCGACATGAAAGTCACGTGCGGATCGCCCAGCGCGGTCGCGAGCCGGATGTAGAAGCGGCCGTAGACCACCGGCCCCATCGTCGCGACCTTGTTGTTGATGATGAAGGCGTGGCCGCAGTAGCTGCTGCCCGGGTCGATGCGCACCGATTGCTTGCCGCCGTGCGAGACGGCGCTGTCGATGGTCGCCTTGCCGCTGTTGTCGAAGCAGTTCGGGCCGCCCACGCTCCACAGCGCCGGGTTCGGCACCGCGCCGGCGGTGGTCGACTCGAAGTCGTCGCACAGCGCCAGGTCGGTGCAGGCCAGCGTGGCGGGGGCCGGTGCCGGTGCAGGTGCGGGCGCAGGCGCAGGCGCAGGCGCAGGCGCAGGGGAGGGCGCAGGGGAGGGCGCAGGTGCCGGAGCGGGCGTCGGTGCCGGCGCCGGGGCAGGTGCCGGCGTGGGAGCAGGCGCTGGCGCAGGCGTGGGGGCCGGCGCTGGTGCAGGTGCCGGTGCCGGTGCGGGCGCAGGGGAAGGCGCCGGCGCCGGTGACGGAGAAGGCGCGGGCGCGGGGGCCGGTGACGGTGCAGGCGCCGGTGAAGGCGCCGGAGCCGGGGACGGCGCGGGCGAGGGAGACGGCGCTGGCGTGCCAGTCACCGGCCCGAGCGCCGAACCGTTGTCGTTGCCGCCGCTCCATTTCGTGTCGTCGGTCCCACCACCGCAACCGCTCAGCAGCACCGCCGACACCGCGATGAACAACGGGCCCAGGCCCGCGCCGGATCTCATGGCTTCACCGTCAGCTTGCCGACGCCGGCTTGCGCCAGCACCGAGGCCTTCACCGACGCCGCCGGCAGCAGTGCGCTGCGGCTGTACGGCACCGTCCAGCCCACGTCGCTCGCGAAGCTGCACTGCGACATGTTCAGCGCCGCGCCGTTCAGCAGCGAGCCGGCTTCGGTGATCGCGCCGGTCTTGCTCGACGAACCCGGGTTCTTCATCACGCTCGCGCAGCTGTTGGCGCCCTGGATCTCGAACACGTTGTTCTCCGAGATGATCTTCGCCAGGTAGGCCACGCCGATGCTGTAGCCGTACGGGTAGGCGGCGTTGGCTGTGCTGCCCTGGTACAGGTTGTTGTAGACGTGCACCTTGCCGAAGCGAACGCGCGGTGCGCGCTCGGTGATGTTGGTGAACAGGTTGTTGTGGAAGGTCACCGTCAGGTGGCCGTTGTCGGTGGTCTTGCTGTCCGACGAGCCGATCAGGTTGTTCTTGTCGTGCTGGTCGAAGACGTTGTTCGAGATCGTCACGTAGTCCGAACCGTTCTTCACGTCCAGCGAGCCGTCATGGCATTGCTTGCGCTTGCCGTTGACGACCGGCAGCAGGTCGTCGGTGACCGGGGTGTCGGTGAACTTGTTGTGGTCGATCCAGACGTGGGTCGAGTCGTCCACCGTGATGCCGTCGAACTCCGAATTCCAGTTGCCGCTGGAGCCGTCGTTCGGGTCCCACAGCGGCGACACGTCGCACGGGTCGACGATGGTCAGGTTGCGCACGATCACGTTGTCGACGCCGTTGATCTTGATGTTGGCGTTGACGAAGCCGGCGGTCGCGCCGACGCCGATCAGCGTCGTGTTGCTGCCGAGCTTCAGCTCGCCGCGATTGGCCTGGTCCGAGGTGCTCTTGAACGCACCGCCGTTGTCGGCAGCGGCCATGTCGATGCGACCGGTCACCTTGATGATCTTCGCGGTGTCGCCGCCCGCCTTGATCGCGGCCAGCAGTTCGGTCGCGGTATCGACCTTGTAGATCGCCGCCGCTGCTGCGGTCGAGCCGCCGCGCGTGCCGCCGGCCTGGCTGGCCCAGCCGGTGGACGGAGCGACCTCGGTGCTGGCATCGGCCGACGGCGCGGGGGCCGGAGCCGGGGCAGGCGCGGGAGCCGGCGCAGGGGCGGGAGCAGGCGTCGGAGCCGGTGCGGGGGCAGGCGCCGGGGCAGGCGAAGGTGCCGGCGCCGGTGCAGGCGCAGCAGCCGCGCCGACCGCGCACTTCTTTGCCTTGCCCGGGTACGGGTCCGAGCCGAAGGTCGCGGTGGTGCAGGCGATGTTGCCCGACAGCGTCTTCGTGACGAACTTGTCCTTGATGCCGAACGAGACCGAGCGCTTGGTCGTGCCGATCCTGCAGGTCTCGCCTTCATCGGCGCACTTCGAGTAGCCGGACGGCCAGTCCTTCGCGAAGGCGGGCGAGGCGACGCTGGCGAACAGCGCAGCGACGGCCAGGGCCGCGGCGCGGGGGCGGTGGAATTGATTCATTGGAGTGGTTCCAGGAGGAATGTCGAAGCAGGTGCGTTGGATGTCACTTGATCGCCGGGCTGGCGTTGCGCAGCAGCATCAGGAACTGGTCGTGGAACCACTGGCCGGCATGCGGCGCGCCGCTCAGCGCGTCGACGTTGCCCGAGCCGCACATCGCGTCGAAGCGCTTGCCTTCGGCATTCGGCGTGTTGGCCGTGCTGTCGCTGGTGCCGTCGGAAGCGCCGGGCGGCTTCACGAACACGAACGCGTCGAGGTGGGGGCGCGCCGCATCCGGGTTGGCGCGCGGGCGCTCGCCGATGCCGGTGTCCTTCACGTTGCACCAGTTGCCCCGCGCGGTGCGGCGGTCGATGCGCATGTCGTCGACGTCGGCGGCCGGGCCGGTGGGCCGTTTCGCGCTGCCCCAGCCGTTGCGCGAGGTGTCGATGATGAACGACAGCGTGTCCGGGAAGCCGGCCGCGACGAACTCGCTGCGCAGCTTGTCGGTGTAGCTGAGCTCGTCGATCATCCGGTTCCACTCGTAGAACTCGGTGGTGCCGCCCGACTTCACGTTGTTGTCGGTGCCGTCGAAGTACGGCTCGTCCAGCGGTGTGTAGTTTGCGGTGTTGCTCGCGAAGCCGCGGATGATGCCGAGGTTGCCGCTAGTCGTCGCGCCCTTCACCAGGGTCTTGAAGCCGTCGATCGCCTTCGCGCGGTTGTTGTCCCAGCCGAGCCAGCCGGAGTGCGCGATGTCGAGGTACATGTACACGTTCTTCAGCGTCGACAGCTTGTTCAGCGTGTACTGGATGCCCTGCACGTACACGCCCTTGCTGTTCACCGAATCGCACACCGTCTTGCCGATGCCGACGTTGGTCAGCATGTTCGGGAACGAGTCGGGCTCGATCACCGTGACGATGCGCAGGCCGGCATAGGCCGGGCGCGCGAGGATCTCGGCGATGCGGTCGATGTACAGGGTCTTGTACTTCGTCATGCCGTCGTTGGCCGAGCTCAGCTCGCCGTTCGACGCCAGCGCCGCGCAGTCGCGGTCGGGCAGGTCGTACACGACGAGCTGGATTGCCATCGGCTTCAGCGTGCTGCCGCTCAGCGCCTTCTGCTGCGCGACGGCTGCATCGAGGTGGTCGACCAGGCCCATGGCACCGCCTGTGCTCTTGGCGCCATCGATCGCGGCGATGCGGTCCAGCCACACGGCGGTCGGGAACTTGGCGGCGGCCTTCACCAGCGCGGTGTCGGTGGCCGATGCGGTCACGCGGGTCAGCGATTGCGCGACCTGCGTACCGTAGTCGGGGTCGACGTACAACAGCGCATCGGCGAACGGATTGCCGGTGGTGATCAGGCCGGTCGCGGGGGCCGGCGCTGGTGCGGGCGCAGGAGCCGGCGAAGGCGCAGGAGCGGGTGACGGCGCAGGCGCGGGTGACGGCGCAGGCGCGGGTGACGGCGCCGGGGCGGGCGACGGCGCGGGAGCCGGGGACGGAGCCGGAGCCGGAGAAGGCGTCGGCGCAGGGGCGGGGGCAGGCGACGGAGTCGGTGCAGGCGCCGGTGCGGGCGAAGGAGAGGGCGCGGGCGCCGGGGAGGGCGACGGTGACGGCGCCGGAGAAGGCGACGGAGAAGGGGCCGGTGCCGGCGACGGCGCGGGCGAAGGCGACGGCGCCGGGTTGTCGTTGCTGTCGTTGCCACCGCAGGCGGCGAGAACGAGCGAGAACAGCAGGCTCACACCGGCGCGTCCGCGCTGGCGTTTTTGGTTCTTCATGGGGATTCCCTCGATGTGTTGAAAGCGGATGCAGAGGTCACTGCAGGTACGGCTTCAGCACGGCCATCTGCGGCTTGTCGGTGCTGCCTGCGGGTTCGATCGAATACATGTAGCTGCCCCACCAGGGGCCGGCGGCCCACCAGACCCAGCCGGCCCAGACGTCGGTGTTGGACTTCAGGTGGTCGAGCGCGCCGGCCACCGCCTGGTCGCAGGTGGCGTTCGACGCGGCGCCCACCTCGCCGAGCACGGCGCGGTAGCCGTTGCTGCGCGCCCAGGTGGTGAAGGCCTGCAGGCGCTCGGCGCCGATGGTGGCGCTCGGGCAATTCGGGCTGGTGCCGGACGAATCGCCGTCGAGGTACTGGTGCACCTCGAACACCATGTTCTTGCCCGGGTCGACGATGCCCTTCATCACGGTGCCGTTCGCGGTGCCGTACCAGTTCTCGAGCCAGCTGTGCGCGCCGGTCCAGGCGTTGCCCGGCACGGTGACGACGTTGGTCGCGCCGGTGTTGCGGATCGCGGCCAGCGCGGCGTTGGCGGCGGCCAGCCACTGCTCGGTCGCGATGTCGTGCGGTTCGTTCATCAGCCCGAACGCGACGTTCGGGTTGCCCTTGAACTGCGTCGCCAGGCGCGACCAGAAATCGGCGAACGCGGCGTTCGGCACCTGCGCCGAGCCGACCAGGTTGCCGCGGTAGCGCGCGTAGTTGTGCGGATCGATCAGCACCGTGACGCCGGTCGCGGTGACCTGCTGCACGAACGTGGTCAGGCGCGACAGCTCGGTCGCGTCGAAGGCCTGGTTCAGCGACGGCTGCAGCCGCTCCCACAGGAAGGGCAGGCGCACCGCGTTCATGCCCTTGGCCTTGAAGTAGCTGACGCTGGCGGCGGTCGGGTAGACGTAGTCGGTGTTGTAGGTGCCGGGCAGGTTGCCGGGCGCGAACTCGGCGCTGGCCAGGCTGACGGCGCGCCAGGACAGCGTGGCGGCCGAAGGGGCCGGGGCCGGGGCGGGTGCCGGCGCGGGAGCAGGAGCAGGAGCCGGCGAAGGAGCCGGTGCCGGCGCGGGCGCGGGCGCCGGAGCAGGTGCAGGAGCAGGTGCAGGTGCAGGTGCAGGTGCAGGTGCAGGTGCAGGTGCAGGCGCAGGGGCGGGAGCGGGAGCGGGCGCCGGTGCCGGTGAAGGCGTCGGCGCGGGGGCAGGAGCAGGTGCCGGCGAAGGCGAAGGAGCCGGCGCAGGAGCGGGCGACGGCGACGGTGCAGGAGCGGGTGCCGGAGCAGGCGTCCCCCCACCCACTGGCGACGGTGCGGGCGCGTCGTCATTGCCGCCGCCGCATGCGGCCAGCACCAGCAAGGCGCTGAGCGCGATGCGGCGGGAACGGAAGAGGGTGTCGTTCATGGACAGGGTCTCGTGGCAATCAAGAAGGAAGCGGCGCATCGCCACGCCCGTTCGCCCTGAGCAGGGACTGAGCTTGTCGAAGGCCCGTGTCGAAGGGTCGTGGCCGGAGCACGCGGGCCTTCGACAAGCTCAGTCCGAACGGGGGCATGCCCCCGCTCATCCCGAGTTCGCCGAAGGACAGGCCCAGTGCGAACGGTGTGTGCGCAAACGCCTGACCCAGCCCGCTCCGACCCTTCGACAGGCTCAGGGTGAACGGGGTTTCTGGGCGGACGCCGCGTGCATTCATGCTGGTGACACTCAGAAGCGGGTCGCGAGACCCCATTGCACGATCGTCGCGTCGAAGGTGTCGATGCCGGGCGAGCCCTTGCCGCCGAGGCGCCAGTCCGAGCGCTGCTGGTAGCGCTCGAGCTTCAGGTCGGTGGTCCAGTTGCCCCAATGCAGTTCCAGCTTCAGCCCGAGCGTGATGCCGCCGAAGGCCGACAGCCGCTGGTCGGCCGACGAGAACGCCGGCGTGCCGACCGGCCCCGGGTACACCGCGGTGTCCTGCACCGGGTCGTAGTAGAACGACGCGGCGTTCTGCGTGTAGTAGCGGAACGACGGCGTCACCGAGAACAGGTCCGACACCGGCTGCACCCACGCCGTCTCCAGCGTGTTCGCGCGGATCCCGAAGGTGTCGCTGTAGTAGCGGTAGCTCGCGCGCAGCGTGCCCGACACCGATTCGAAATGGTGGTTCCAGCGCAGCATGCCGATGCTGGCGTCGCGCTCGCGCGGTCGGTGGTCGTACAGCTTGTACGGGTCGTCGAAATAGCCGCGGCCCACCGAGTAGGTCAGGCTCAGCTGCGCGATGTCGCGCGGCGACAGCGCCTGCGTCACGCCCAGCGTCAGCTCCGACGTGGTCTTGCGTTCGTCGACCACGATGCCGTTGACCGGATCGATGCGGTCGCGCGTGCCGGCGATGCCGAGGTTGAAGGTGGTGTTGTTGTCGGCGGTCGCGATGCGGCCTTCGAGCGACAGCGCGCTCGACTTGTAGTCGTTCTCGCTCGAGTGCGCGGTGCCGAGCGCGAGCGCGCCGCGCTCGAAGTAGCGCGTCACCTTCAGGTCGCCGGCCTTGCGCTTGTCTTCCATGCCCGGCGAGCGCGACGCGCCCGACACGTCGCTGTAGTAGCGCGGCGTCGCGCCCGACACGTCGTCGATCACGCCCGAGCCTTCGACCGACCAGCGGCCGATCGGCGCCAGCACGTACAGCGACGGCGCCTTCACGGTGATGCGGTTCATCCGGCTGCCTTCGCTGCCGTCGTAGTACGGGTAGCGGACGTTGACGGCCTGGCTGTCCTTGTACTGCAGGTACTTGAACGCGATCAGCCCGTGCTCCGGCGGGTCTTCGGCGCGAGCGGCGCCCGCGAGCAGCACGCCCGGCAGCGCCAGCGCGGCGGCGACGAGGTTGCCGGAAAGCTTAGTTGCAGCCACAACCGCCTCCACCGACGCCCGAGCCGCCCGAGGCCGCTTCCTTGCTGTTCAGGATGTGCACGTCGAAGCGCCCTTCGAGCGCGTCGCCGCCGAGGGTCATTTCCGGTTTCGCGAGCAGGCCCTTCTCCCACGGTTGCGGCGGTTGCAGCGCGGAGCAGCCGCCGAGCCCGGCGGCGAGCGCGAGCACGAGGGCGGTGGCGAGAGTCGTCTTCATGGTCATCGGCCGATCACTTCAGGGCCGCGACGATCGCGTCTTCGAGCGCCTTGCGCTCTTCGTCGCGGAAGCCGGAATGCATCTGCACCACCTTGCCGTCGGCACCGATCAGCACCGAGGTCGGCATGCCCTTGATGCCGTAGCGCTTCGGCGTGTCGCCCTGCGCATCGAAGGCCAGCACGAAGGTCGCGGGCACCTCGGCCAGGAACTTGTCGGCGTCGGCGCGCTTCGCGTCGAGGTTGATGCCGACGATCTGCAGCCCCTTCGCGCCGTACTTCGCCTGCATCTCGTTCATCCACGGGAACGACTGCTTGCACGGGCCGCACCACGAGGCCCAGAAGTCGAGGTACACCACCTTGCCCTTCAGGGCACCCAGGTTCACCGCGCCGCGCGAGCCGTTCAGCTGGAATTCCGGCGCCGCGGTGCCGGCGTCGATGGCGGCCGCGGGCAGTGCGGCGAAGAGGCTGGCGCACAGGGCCAGCGTGAGGGCGGACAAGCGGTTCATCAGGGCAGTTCCTTCGAGACAGGGATCAGGGAAGCGGAGTCCGCGGGCGCAGAGCGGCGGCGCAGCTGCAGCGCCGCGATGGCTAGCAGCAGCAGCGCGAGCCAGCGGGCGTCGAGCGCGCCGGCGCCTTCGTTGGTCGACGGCGTCTCGGCCTGCGCCGACAGCGGCACCTCGGTGGTCTGGCCGGCGGCCGAGGTCACCTTCAGCGTGCCGTGCATCGCGCCGCCGGTGCCGGGCGCGAACACCACCGTCACGGTGCACGACTTGCCGGCCGCCAGCGTCCACGGCACGCCCGGGCAGGCGTCCGCGGCCGAGCCGGACGAGACGATGAAGCCGGCGCTCGTCGTGACGGACGAGATGGTCGCGGTCGTCGCCGAGCTGTTGGCGATGCGCACCGTCAGCGGCTCGCTGCGGTCGCCGGTGCGGATCGCGATCGACCGGTAGTCGAGCGCGGTCGGCGTGACGGCGAGCGTGCCGGTGGCCGGGGTGCCTCCTCCGGTGTCCGGCGGCGTCGTGCCGCCGCCGCCGCCGGGCGGCGTGGTGCCGCCACCACCGCCCGGGTCGGGGGTCGTGCCGCCACCGCCGCCGGTCGAGCCCGCCACGCCGCTGCCGCTCAGCGCGACCTCCGGCGGGTTGCTGCCGCTGGAGGCGACCAGCAGCACCGCGCTGCGCACGCCGGCCACGTCGGGCACGAAGCTGACGATCACCGTGCAGCTCGCGTTCGCCGCCAGCGTCACGCCGCCCAGGCAGGTGCCGCCGCCGACCGAGAAGTTCTCGGCCTGCGCGCCCGAGGTGCCGATCGACGACACCGTCACCGGGCCCGGCCCGTTGTTGACCAGCGTCAGCGGCGCGCCGGTCGCCGTCTTGCCGACCTCGGTCGACGCGAACTGCAGCGTGTTGGTGTTGCCCGACCAGGCCAGCACCGGCAGCACCGCCGTCGTGCCCAGGCCGGTCAGCACCACGCTGTTCGGCGAGCTGAACGCGTTCGACGTGATCGTCACCGTCTCTGCCGCGTTGTCTGCGACCGGTGCGTAGGTCACCGTCAGCTTGCAGCCGGCGCCGGGCACGAGGCTGGTCGCGCAGTCGTGCGTCGCCTTGAACTCGGTCGAGCTGCTGACGATGCTGGCGATCTGCAGCGCCGCGCTGCCGGTGTTGGTCAGCGTGACCGAGCGTGGGATCGACGTGGTGCCCATCGACACCTGGCCGAAGCCGATCGCCGGTTGCGACAGCGTCAGCTCCGGCGACGCGATCGCGATGCCGACCCCGCCGACCGACAGCGAGGCCGTGCCGCCGGGTGCGTTGCTGGCGATGTCGACGCTGGCCGAGCGCGGGCCGAGCGCGCTCGGTTTCAGCGCCACCGTCACCGTGCAGGTCGCGGCCGGTGCCACCGTCGCGGCGGCACAGGTGCCGCCGAGCACGATGTCGGCGGCGTTGGTGCCGCTCGCGCTGACCTTGCTGATCTTCAGGTCGGCCTGGCCGTTGTTCGTGACGGTCGCGGTGCGCGCGGCACCGGTCGTCGCGAGGCCTTGCGCGCCCAGGTCCAGCACGATCGCGTCCAGCGCCAGCCCCGGCTGGGCGTTCGCGGTGCCGGTGCCGCTCAGCGTCACCGTCGAGCCGCTGCTGCTTGCGCTGTGGCCGATCACCAGGCTCGCGGCGCGCGCGCCGGTGGCGGTCGGCTTGAAGCTGATGTCGATGAAGCAGTTGCTGCCCGCGGCGACGCTGCCGGCGGCCTTGCAGGTCGAGCTCGAGGCGATCGTGAACTCCGACGCCTGCGCGCCGCTCACCGTCAGCGTGTTGACCGTCAGCGCCGCGGTGCCGCTGTTGCCCAGCGTCACGCGCAGCGGGTCGCTGGCCGCGCCCACCGTCTGCGAGAACGTCAGCGTGGTCGGCGACAGCGTCACCGCCGGCGAGTTGTCGGCCCCGGTGCCCGACAGCGACGCGGTGCTGCTGCCGGTGGCGCCGTTGTGGCCCACCGTCAGCGTGGCCGAGCGCGTGCCGGCCAGCGTCGGCTTGAAGGTCACGGTGACCGAGCAGGCGGTGCCGGCGGCGAGCGAGGTGCCCACCGCGCAGGTGCCGCCGCTCACGGCGAAGTCGCTGCCGGTGGTCAGCGCAATGCTCTTCAGCACCAGCGCCGCACCCGCTCCCACCGAGTTGTTGACCGAGAAGGTCTGCGCCGCGCTGGTGGTGCCGAGCGACTGGCTGGTGAAGCTGAGGCTGCCCGGGCTGATCGACGGCGCCGGTTCCGACGTGGTCGGCAGGTAGCTCGGCGTGCGGCCGAGCTGCTGGCCGATGTAGGCCGCCAGGTCGTTCAGCTGCGCATCGGTGAGCTTGCCCGACAGGAAGCTCATCTGCGTGTTCTTCGGGATGATGCCCTTGATGTTGGACGCGCTCGTGCCGTTGGCGATGCGGTTCAGCGGGTTCGCCGGGATCGAGCCGTGGCAGGCGCCGTTGTTGCAGCTCTGCTTGCCGGCGACCAGCGTGGTCGTGAACAGCATCTGGCCGTTGGTGGCGCTCTGCGCGAGCGCCGGGCCGGCCGCGGCCAGGCCCAGCACCGCGGCAGCGAGGAGGTGGAAGAAGGTGCGCTTCATCGCATCAGGCCTTCATCCACGGCAGGTCCTGCCCGGCCACCGACCAGATCGCGTCGGTGTGGTCGCCGTTGGCGCCACGCACGTTCGGGTAGCCCCACGCGGTGGTGTTCACGTCGCTGGTGCTGACGCCCATCGCGCGCAGCACCATGCCCATCCACTGCGTGTACAGCAGGCCCGAATACCAGTGCGGGTCCGACGACCAGTTGAACGAATTCAGGTCGCGGTAGTCGAGCGACTGGCCGGTCTTGAAGTAGCCGCCGGCATCGCCCAGCGCAATGATCGGGATGCAGCGGTTGTGGTGGTGGCCCGGGTTGCCGCCCGAGCCGAGCTCGAAACCGCTCGCGATCAGCGCCTTGTCGAACAGCGTCTTGCCGTCGGCCGTCTTCACCTGGTCCATCTTGGCGGCCATGTCGAGCATGCAGGTCTCGAACTGCAGCTGCACCGCGGCGTTGAAGCCGGCGCGCTTGGCGGTGTCGTCCAGCGCGTGCGCGTAGTCGTTGTGCCAGGCGTGTTCCGGCTCCGGGCCGAAGGTGTACGACGTGGCGCCGTTCACGTAGACGCGGCTGATGCCGGCCGAGAACGCGGCGACGACGATGTCGTTCCACAGCGATTCGACCTGGGCCTGGCTGGCCGGCTGGCCGTAGAAGCCGGCCGCCGCCTCCAGCGACGAGGTGTCGCTGGTCGGGCGCTGGAAGGTGCTGGTGACCGGCGTCTGCGCCAGCTTGCCTTCCACTTCGTTCAGCAGGTCGAGGTAGTTGCCCAGCCGCGCCTTGCAGTCGGCCGAGCACGCGGCATCGGCCATCACCAGGTCGGCATGCTCCTTCACGCGGTCGACCAGCACCGTCTTGTCGGTCGGCGTCGGCGTGGTGCCGCCGCCGCCGCCGGCCGTGTTCTTGAAGAGGCGGTCGAACAGCTTGACGTTGCTTTCGGCGGTCGGCGTCGTCTGCACGGTGGCCGTGCCGGACTTCGACAGCGAGACCAGGTTGCGCACGATCGCCGGCTGCAGCACTGCCGTCGGGTAGAAGCTCTTTGCGGCGGCCAGCACCTGGTCGATGGTCGGGTTGGTGGCGTCGCCGCCCAGCGTGCCGCCGCGGTTGTGGCCGCTGCCGACCGCGAAGTCCAGCCCGTTGATCACGTTCATGCGCGACACCATGCGCGCGCTCAGCTTCGAGCTCTTGGCGCGCAGGATGTCGCTGATCACCGTCAGGTCGCCCGAGGCCTTCGCCGCTGCGGCGAGCTGCGCCTGGCGGATCGTGATGCCGCCATAGCTTTGCGAGGCCGCAGGCGCCTGGTCGAGCAGCGGCCCGAAGAACTGGCTCTGGAACACGCCGTGCCAGGTGGTGGTGTGCACGAAGAAGCGCTCGGCCGAGGCCGCCGCTTCGGTGGCGGCGCGCGCCTCGCGCGGCAGCAGCGAAGGCAGCAGCGGCAGGGCGAGCGCGGTGCCGCCGGCGCCGAGCAGGAACTGCCGGCGTGACAAGGGGTTGAATGCGGGTTTCATTTCGCCCTCTGGATCGTGGTGAACTCGGTGCGCAGCGCGATCGAAGCGAACAGGCTGCGCAGGTTGGCGCCGTTGGCGGCCTGCACGCGCAGTGCTTCCATCAGGGCGCCGTCGGCGGCGGTCTCGGAACGGCCGAAGCTGTAGCGGACGTAGTTGCGTGCGAAGCAGCGCTCGAACTGGCCGCTGTCGAGGATGTACTGCTGCGTGGCCGACGGCGAGCTGACGGCGCGCGACGAGCCATCGGCCAGCCGCACCAGCGCGGCGGTGTCGATCGGCTTCTCGCCGAGCACCCCGCCCTTGTCATCGAGCACGCGTTCGGTGCTGCGCGCGCGGCCCAGCGAGTCGAAGCCCTCGAAGGCGAAGCCCCACGGGTTCATCTGCGTCTTGTGGCAGCCGATGCACGAGGTGCCCTCCATTTCGGTGACACGCTCGACGCGCTGACGAGTGGTCAGCACGCCCGTGAGGTCCGCCTTCGAGTTCGATTGGTCCATCGCCGGGGTCGGCATCGCTTCGCAGGTCAGCCCGAACAGCACGCGGCTGCCGCGCGAGATCGGCAGCGTCGTGTCGGTCGAGCCCTGGGCGATGAAGCCGATGCGGGTGAGCAGGCCCACGCGCGAGGCTTCGGTGAACAGCGGCGGGGCGGACTTGCCGTCCCACACCGCGGTCTTGTAGAGCGAGGCGATGTCGGCCGTCTTCGCATACGAGTGGCGGTCGGTCAGCACCTGCTGCAGCGAGGCATTGCGCGCCGCCAGGTACGACACCATGTCCAGCACCTCGTTGACCGCCGCGTCGCGCGAGGTCGGCAGCGGCTTGAAGCTGCCGGCGAACGCGTCGAACTTCGGGTCGCCGACCTTGCCGTCGAGTGCCACCAGCTCCTGCAGCCGGAACCAGCCGCCGAAGAAGTCGCGCATCGCGCGGTCGGAGCGGCTGTCGGCCATCAGGCGCTGGATCTGCTGGGTGTAGACGGCGGGCTGCAGCAGCGAGCCGTCGTCGGCCAGCGTGTTCAGCGCCGCGTCGGGAATCGAATTCCAGAAGTGCAGCGCGAGCCGCGTGGCCTGTTCGTGCGCCGTCAGCGAGGTGCAGGTGGCGTTCGCATCGGTGGGCGCCTGGCCCTTCTCGACGACGAAGTAGAACTTCGGCGACGCGATCATCGTGCCCAGCACCTTGGCCACCGAGGCCTGACTCGCGGCATTGCCGGCGGCGGTGCGGTAGACGTTGACTTCGGCATCGGTCAGCGGCTGGCGAAAGAGCAGCCGGCCGGCCTTGCGGATGAAGCCGGTGACGCATGCATCCGCGGTGCCGGTGCAGCTGCCGAGCAGCGTGTTCAAGCGCGTCGCGTCGGCGGTCATCGACTTCGCGAGCGCCTCGGCGGTGTCGTGCAGCGCGGTCACCTGGCGCAGGTTCACGCCCGAATCCAAGCGTTCGTAACCTTTGTGCCGAGATGTATCGGGGTTGACTGCGACGTCCGGCGGGAACTGCGTGGTGTCGCGCACCAGCGGTCCGACGCTCGCGGCGAGCGTCGCGTCGGCGGTCAGCGCGGTGGTCACGTCGGTCAGCGCGTTGACGACCTGGTCGCGCGTCAGCCGGCGCGGCACGCCGGGTGCGCTGCAGCCGGGGCCGGCGACGTCGCCGGGCGTCGCCGCGGCGATCGTCACCGCGGCGATCTGCGCATGGGGGTCGGTGCCGGCAGGCACGACCACGGGGTTGCCGGTGCTGCCGTTCGGCGGCGCGCCGGCAGCGGGCGTCGATTCACTCGAGTCGCCATTGCAGGCCGCGGCCAGCGCGGCGACACAGAGGGCTAGGAGGTGCGATCGCATGGTGCTCTCGGTTGCGTGGCTAGGTTGCTTGGGCCATCAACTTCGATGGCGTCGGATCGTGCTTCGGGGCGCGATTCTGTTGAAAACGCTCTCAGGAGAATTGACGGAGACATGACTGAGGTGTGCCTGTACGAGGAGAACAACGGCACGAAACTGGTCGCAACAGGCGTAACGGTGACGAGTTGAAACAGCCGTTCGGTGGCTTGCCGGCAGAATGCGAAGGCATCAAGGCGGCGGCATGTACCGCGGCCCGCACCAGTCGCAGAGGGAGTTGATGGACAACGAGGTGTTCGTTTTCGGACGGTGCGAAGTTCGCGTCGCGACGCGCGAGGTGCTGCTTTCCGGCGCGCCGCGGGCGATGGAGCCGCGGCCGTTCGAGCTGCTGGTCTACCTGATCCGGCACCGCGGGCGCATCGTCAGCAAGGACGAGCTGCTCGACAAGCTGTGGTCCTTCGATTTCGTCACCGCCAGCGTGATCGCCCGCGCGATCATGAAGATCCGCAAGGTGCTGGACGACGACGGCGACACCGGCGAGTTGATCAAGACGGTGCACCGCACCGGCTACCGCTTCATGGGCGAGGTGCGCGAGAAAGCGGTGCCGGCGCCCGTCGCCACGCCGCCCGCGGCGCCGGCCTCGGCCTCTTTGCCGTCAGCGTCGACGGGGCCGTCTTCGGCGGCGTCGAGCGCATCGGTGCCGACCACGCTCGCGCTGCTGCCGTTCGAGAACCGCACCGGCAGCGGCGACCTCGACTGGCTGGAGCTCGGGCTGCTGTCGCTGGTGGTGCGCGACCTCGGCGCGCACCCGCGGCTGCAGGTGAGCTCGATCCCGTCGCTGCTGAACGCGCTGCAGGCGGTGCCGAAGGATGCGGCCTTCGCCGACCGCGCCGACGACCTGACGCGGCTGCTCGGCGTGCGCCATGTCGCGCGCGTCGAGGTGCATGGCGGACCGCTGCGCTTCGAGCTGCGCTGCACGCTGGTCGGCGAAGGCCGCACCGACAGCACGATGCTCGCCGCCACCGGGCTGCCCAACCTCGGCCGCAACCTGGTGCGCTGGCTGGAGGCGCGCTTCTTCCCCGGCGAGGCGGCCGCCGAGATCCAGGCCGATGCCGGCGACAGCGTGCTCGGCCGCGCGCTGCAGGCCATCGCCGAACAGAAATGGACGCTCGCGCTGGAGCTGCTGGCCGCGGTGCTGCGCCTGGAGCCGCAGCACCTCGGCGCGCAGGTGGAGCGGCTGCGCGCGCTGGTGGCGCTGGACGACAGCGCGGCCTTCGAGCTGGGCGATGCGCTGCTGGCGCGGCTGCGCGAAGAGCCGAACCAGGCGGCCGAGGCCGCGGTGCATTTCGAGCTGGCGCAGGCCCATGTGCGCCGGCGCGTCAACGACAAGGCCAAGCACCACCTTGAAGAAGCGCTGCACAGCGCGCCGGGCAAGGCGGCGCGCGAATCGGTGATCGCGACCACGCTGCTGCGCGCCAACATCGCGATCAACGAGTTCGACTTCACCGTGGCTTCGGCGCTGGCCGACCGGGCCGAGACGCTGTGCAACGGCAACGGCAGCGTGTTCGACCAGTTGCGCATCCTGTCGCTGCGCATGGTGATCGAGGGCGAGACCGGCAGCATGGTGCAGGCCTGGACCCACGCTCGGCGCGCGGCTGCGCTGTACCGCGACCACGGCGTGCTGGTGGGCCAGGCGCGTGCCGAATGCAACGTGGCCAACGCGAGCGCGAGCCTGGGGCATTTCCGCATGGCCGAGGAGCACGGCGAGGCCGGCCTCGCGATCTCGCGCAGCCTGCAGGTGCCGACCGATTCGGCGGTGTCGGCGATGCTGCTGTGCGGCGTGTACCGGCAACTGCGCAAGCCGGCGAGCCTGGCGCGCGTGCTGTCGATCCTGGAGTCGGTGGACACCGGCGACGGGCCGCGCAACGAGGGCTTCCGGCTGGTCGGCCGGGCGCATTACGCGCTGGCCATCGGGCAGATCGGCGACGCCGCGTGGAAGCTGTCGCAGGCGGCCGACGAGGCGGCTGCGAAGGGGCAGGAGATGCAGCTGCATTTCGTGCTGCCGCTGCTGGCCGGCGCGCTGATCCACGACGGCCAGCTCGACGCGGCCGACGACGCGTGCCGCCGCATTGCGTCATTGACCAAGCTGGCGCGCGACCGCAACCTGCAGGGCGCGCTGTGGCACAGCCAGGCGCAGCTGGCGCTGGCGCGCGGCGACCGCGAGCGCGCGATTGCGCTGCTGCGCAAGGGGAGCGACGTGGCGCCGCTCGGCTGGTGGAATGCGCATGCGCGGCTCGATGGCGCGTGGCTGTGCATCGAGCAGGGCCGCTCGGTCGAGGCGGTGGAGCTGCTGCGCGGGCTGGAGACCTGGCTCGACGAGCATCCGGCGGGGCTCGCGGTGGCGGCGCGGCTGGCGCATGCGCAGGGCCGCAGCGGCGAGGCGCGCGCGGCGCATGCGCGGCTGGCGGCCGGCATCGACGGTGCGCTGCCGACGTGGCTGGCCGAGCTGGGCGAGTGCTACGAGGCGCAGCAGATGACCGAACTGCCGTTCGCGCCGTGCGTGGTGACGTGGATGTGATGCAGGCGACCTGAGCGTGGGTCAGGCCGCACGCCAGGCCAGGTGCTTCGTGTCGAAGACGAAGTCGGTCGTGTTGGGAAATTTGGCCGTCTCGTCCCCGTGGCCGGTCAGAACGTTGCCGCCGGTGACCCGGATCTCGTGCGGCGACAACCGTGTCGCGCGATGGCGGTTGATCCAGCCGGGGCCGTTGTCGAGGCCGAGCAAGGTGACGGGCTCGATGCGCCAGTCGCGCAGGCGCAGCCGCCACACCGGCGTGTGCCCGGGTCGGCGCGCCGGCGGGTAGCCAATCGAGCCGATCAGCCAGATCGAATCGTCCATCAGCGTCGCGGTGTGGAAATCGGTCGGCGGGAAGGCCTCTTCCGGGTAGCCGAAGATCTCGATGCGGCCTCGCTGAGTGCGGTGCTGCCGTTGTGCACGTGGTCGATGGCCGCGCCGGCTTGCAGCAGCAGGTCGATCGCGCCGACATGATCGATCCGGGCGGCCTCGATCAACGCGGTGCCGCCGAACTCGTCGGGCTGGTCGATGCCGAAGCCGGTGCGTTCGTGATCGCGCTGGTCGATCAGCCAGCGCAGCATCGGCAGCTGGCGGCTGTTCACCGCGTAGCTCAACGGCGGGTGGCTGCAGCGGCCGACGGCGTCCACATCGGCACCGCGCTCGCGCAGCAGCGTGGCCTTGTCGATGTCGCCGGTGAGCAACGCGACCAGCAAGCGCACCGCATCGAAGCGGCCGAGCCGCGACAACACGCGCAACCCGGATTCGCCGTAGCTGCTGACGCCGCTCAACGCGACGCCGTGCGAGATCAGCAACTGCAGCAGCTCGATCAGCCGCGGGTCGGCAAACACGTCGCGGTTGTGCACCGCGTTGATCAATGCGTCGTAGCCGTTGGCGTGGCGGTAGTGCAGGTTGGCGCCGAGCGCGACCAGCGCCGCCACTTCATGGGGATCGCCGGCGGCGAGGGCGCGCCGCAGCGCGTCGGGGAGGTCGGGTCTCATCGCATGGATTGTCGAGGCCGCGCCGGGCATTGCTGCCGACGGCCGTTGCCTTCAGCAGTCCGCCAGTTCATAGGCCGTGCTGCGCCCGCCTGCGGACGACTTGCGCAGCACGCCGAGGGCGAGCAACTGCGCGATGTCGCGCAGTGCCGTGTCCGGCGAGCACTTGCCGATGGCCGCCCACTTGCTGCTGGTGAGCTTGCCGTCGAAGCCGTCGAGCAGGCGGTTGAGCAGCTTCACCTGGCGTTCGTTCATCGGCGTGCCGGCCCAGCGTTGCCAGAACCGCGCCTTGGCCAGCACGCCGTCGAGCGTGGTCTGTGCGCTGGTGACGGCCCGGCCCAGCGTGCCGAGGAACCAGGCCAGCCAGCCGGTGACGTCCAGCGCGCCCTTCTGCGTGCGTTCGAGGATGTCGTAGTAATCCTTGCGCTCGCGCTGGATCTGCGCCGACAGGCTGTAGAAGCGCTGCCCGGCGCCATCGGCACGCACCAGGAACAGGTCGCCCACGGCGCGCGCGATGCGGCCGTTGCCGTCGTCGAACGGATGCAGCGTCACGAACCACAGGTGGGCGAGACCCGCCCTGATCAGCGCGGGCTCGCCGGTGTCGCGGTTGGCCCAGGCGAGGAAGCTCGCCATCTCGGTGGGGAGCGCGCCGGCCGGGGGCGCCTGGAAATGCACCTTGCCGCGGTTCACCGGGCCGGAGACGACCTGCATCGGGCTGCTCGCGTCATCGCGCCACTGGCCGACTGCGATCTTGCTCATGCCGGAGTAGCCGGTCGGGAACAGCGCGGCATGCCAGCCGAACAGCCGCTCGGCGGTCAAAGGCTCGGCGCTGCGCGAGGTGGCATCGAGCACCATCTCGACGACGCCGTCCACGTGCCGGTCTGCCGGCGCGAGTGCGCCGATGTCCATGCCGAGCCGGCGCGCGATCGACGAGCGGACGGAGGCCACGTCCAGCACGTCGCCTTCGATCTCGCTGGTCTTGAGCACGTCGTCGGTCAGCGCCGCCAAGCTGGCCTGGTCCCGCAGCGCGAGCCCGACGTCGGTCAGGCGACCCAGCAGCAGGCCTTGGCCGCGGCTCACGTCGGCCAGGGCCTGCGCGAGCGCAGGCAGGTCATAGCGCCACTGGGGCCAGTCATCGACCTGCCAGATGTAGGTGTTTTCGCCGCTGAACATGCGGAGATTAGGCCGCGGATTTGCCGCATGCGCAAGTCATTCACCGCAAATACTGCGGTGAATAGGCGAGGAATCACCGCAAGAGGGCGGAGGGGCATGGGAGTCGAACCCACCCGGCGGCGCATGGCACCACCCACCGGGTTTGAAGCCCGGCCGTCCCACCAGGGACGTTCCCCCTCCTCGGGTCGCTCAGCGCATCGCAGGTGACCTGAACAGCTCAGTGTCGCTGCGCAAACGGTGCTCGTCGCCGACGCGGCGCAGCAGCCCGATGCGGTCGAAGTACTCGAGGATCTGGATCGCGCGCTTGCGGCCGAGGGCGGTCGCGTCACGGAAACGGGTGGCGGTCACGGCGCCGTCGGGAGCGTTGGCGGCGACGCTGCGTGCATGGGCTGCCAGCTGCGCCATCACGGCGGGCGCGTAGTACAGGTCCTTCGCGACCTGGTGCAGCTCGCCGCGTTGCGCCAACCGTGCGAGCGTCGTGCGCATCAGCACCTCGCCCTCACGCGTGTCTCGGGCCAGGTCGCGCACCCAGCTGCCGTCGAAGCTGGCCGCCGCGAGCAACGGGGCCACCTTCTGCGCGATGCGCTCGTCGGCGGCCGACAGGCGCAGCGCATGCTCGGGCAGGTGCACGAACGCGCCGCGCACCGTGACCGCGCCGTCGGCCTGCAGCTCGGCGAGCACGGCGCTCCACAGCGGCGGCGGCAGGCGCGGGGCCGCGAGGCGGCGCAGGCGGGCCGCGTCGGGGCCGGGCACCTCGGGGTCGCGGGCGTGGAAGCTGCGCAGCGTGTCGATCACCGCGGAATGCACCGCCGCGCGCTGCGCGCCGCCGAGCGCCCCGTCCGGCGCATCGGCCTCGGCCTGCGGCGCCAGGCCTTCGGCGCTGGCCCAGCGGCGGCGCGACAGGCCGTGCGGCGCGGCGTCGAGCAGCGCGTCGAAGCGTTGCGCCTCGGTCGGCAGCGACCATGCCGCCAGCTCGGCCAGGCGCTGCGGCGTGCGCCGGTACCGCACCGGCGCGAACGGGTCGAGCACGGTGCCGCCGGCGATCGTGCGGGTGGCCGAGTTGTCGCGCAGCACGATGCGGTCGCCCCGCCAGGCGCCGATGGGCGCGTGCAGCACGATCTGCACGAAGGCGCGGCCACCGGGGGCGAGGGTGTCGGCCGCGGCGTCGACACCGGCGAGCACGGCCACCGTGCCCATCGTGTCGCTCGCGCCGAGGTGCACATGCACCGGCGTGCCCGAGCGCAGCGGCCGCGGCTCGCCGTTCCACAGCGTCAGCAGCGCATCGAGCCGGTCGGTCGCGACGCCGGCCCCCGCCGACACCAGCCATTGCCCACGCGCCACCTCGTGCTTGTCGACACCGGCCAGCGCCACCGCGCAGCGCTGGCCGGCATGCGCCTGCGTGGCCGCCTGGTTCTGCGTGTGCAGGCTGCGCACGCGGGCGTGGCGACCGGTGGGCGAGGGGCACAGCGCCAGCTCGTCGCCGACCTGCACGCGCCCCGCGTGCACCGTGCCGGTCACCACGGTGCCGACGCCGTCGAGCGTGAAGGCCCGGTCGATCGCGAGGCGGAAGGCGTCGCTCGCGCCATCGCGCGGCGGCGTCTCGCGCGCCGCGGCGAACAGCAGCTCGCGCAAGGCCGGCAGGCCCTCGCCGGTGGGGGCCGCGACGGCGAGCACCGGCGCCTCGGCGAGCGGCGTGCCGGCCAGCAGCGCAGCCACTTCGTCACGCACCTGCGCGAGGCGCGTGGCATCGACGCGGTCGCATTTCGTGATGACGACGGCCGCGCGCGACAGCCCCAGCAGCGACAGCACGGCCAGGTGCTCGCGCGTCTGCGGCATCACGCCGTCGTCGGCGGCGACCAGCAGCAGCGCGAAGTCGATGCCGGTCGCGCCGGCGAGCATCGTGTGCACCAGGCGCTCGTGGCCGGGCACGTCGATGAAGCCGATGCGCGGCACGGCGTCGTCGCCCGGCACGTCGAGGAACGCGTAGCCGAGCTCGATCGAGATGCCGCGCGCCTTCTCCTGCGGCAGGCGGTCGGTGTCGACGCCGGTGAGCGCGCGCACCAGCGTGGTCTTGCCGTGGTCGATGTGGCCTGCGGTGCCGACGATCATTTCAGGCGTCCGGGGGCTACATGAAGTTGCGCGTGTGCAGGTCGGCCAGGCGCTCGGCCTCGGCGCGTTCGAAGCCCAGCCGGCTCAGCCGGGCACGCCGCCCGGCCGCCATCTCGCGCTTCAGCTGCTGCACGGCCGCATGCCCCCGCGCCACCGCGTCCGGCGTCAACGCGCCCGCGGCCAGCAGCACCAGCGCATCGAACACCTCCTCGTTCAGCCCCGCGGTGTTCGCCAGCGCATCGAAGCGCTGCTCGATCGCATTGCGCAGCCGCACCTGGTAGTCGGGCTCGACCGCGAGCCGGTACTCCAGGTGCGCCATCCCGAAGGCCACGTGCCGGCCCTCGTCGCGCGCCGCGAGCCGCGCAACCTGGCGCGTGACCGGATCGGGCCCGCGCTCGTGCAGGAAGTTCAGCAGGTTCACGAAGCTGCCCTCGCCGAGCACCGAGAGCAGGAAGGTCGCCGTCGAGAAATCCGGCGCGTCGAACAGCGTGCGCAGCGAGGCCTGCCCGCCGGCCGTCGACAGCGCCGGCGGCAGGCCACGCAGCGCGGCGCGGCGCGTGAACACCTCGACATGCCGCGCCTCGTCGGCGCACTGCAGCGCGAGCAGTTGCAGCACCTCGCGGTAGTGCGGGTGGATCTGCCCGAGGTGCCGCGCCGGCACCAGCAGCGCTGCGTTCTCGTTCTCGACCAGGTAGGTCATCACCTGCACGACGGCGGCCTCGATTTCCGGCGCGAGCTCGAACGGCGCGGTCCAGTCGATCGCGGTTGCCGGATCCCACTGCGCGGCTGCCGCCTGCGCGTAGAGCTCGCCGGCGGTGGCGGCCCACAGCTCGTGGCGCTGTCGCAGCCCGAACGCGAAGGCCGGGCTGCCGGCCTCCACCGTCGCGCCGCGCGCGGCCAGGCCCCAGTCGGCGCGCGCTTCGGTGGCGGTGGCTTCGCTTCCTGCCACGGGGCCGGCGCGCTGCGCGCCGCGCCAGCGACCCGCGGCCGACGGGCCGCGCGTCAGCACGCCTTGCAGGCATCCTTGTGCATCGGTCTCGAAGCGCAGTGCATGGCCCTGCTGCCGGCACCACGCGGCCAGGTGCAGGTCCCACGCGTCGGCACGGCCGCGCACGCGCAGCTCGTCGCCATCAGCGAGGGCGGCCAGCGCGCGGCGGACCAGCAGCAGCGCGCCCTGGTCCAGCGCCAGCGACTCAATATCGATAGTCGCTGGCAAGGATGCGCCCGTCATCGCTGTAGAACCCTTCGTCGTCGACCGCCCGCTCGAGCAGCGCGTAGCCGCTGGTGCGGCCGATTCGCCATTCGCGCAACCCCTCCAGCTCGAGCAGCGGGCGCACGTCCGGATCGTCCCAGCGCATCGCAAGCAGCAGCGACGTGAAGCGGTCGATCAACGCCGCCGGCGCGCCCGGGCTGGTCGTGAAATTGCAATGGTCGTAGGGATCGGTGCGCGCGATCACGCGCGTGCTGCCGGCCGGCAGCGTGCCGTCGAGCCCGAACGCGAGGTGGTTGCCGTCGATCAGGCAGCAGGCGTCGACCTCGCCGGCCAGCAGCGCGACGGCCGCATCGCGCTCGCCGCCGATGTGGTCGCCGTGCTTGCCGCCGAGCACGTCGAAACGGCGCAGCGTGAAGTCGCGGCCGGCCACCAGTCCGTGCGCGCGCAGCAGCCCGAGCGGGATCAGCGTGGCCTGCGGCGAATCGATCGCGCCGGTGCCCACGCGCGCACCGCGCAGGTCGGCGAGCGCCTGCAGCGGGCTGTCGGCACGCACGACGACCACCGAACGCAGGTCGCAGTCGGTGTCGCGCA
This sequence comes from Rhizobacter sp. Root1238, assembly GCF_001425825.1. Lineage (GTDB taxonomy): Bacteria > Pseudomonadota > Gammaproteobacteria > Burkholderiales > Burkholderiaceae_C > Rhizobacter. The sequence goes on along the minus strand of NZ_LMDM01000028.1, from coordinate 16,670 downwards.
TCGCGACCGCCTGCACGGCCTGGCCGCGCGCGCGGGCGAGCCGGTCGGCGCGCACCCACGCGAGCGGCGAGTTCCAGGCCAGATGGATCGCGCCGTCGAACTGCGCCTCGACCTGGCGCTCGTAGTTGGAGTACAGCAGGTAGTCGAAGGCCAGGCCCTGCCGCGCGAAGAAGGCCTTGAAGCCCTCCCAGATCGTGACGACCTTGGGCGCGTAGGCGACGGCGCCCATGATCAGCGTGGAGTCGCTCATCGTCGCGTCCTTCAGAACAGCGGCAGGCCGGTGATGGCCTTGCCGATGAAGTCGTACAGCACGTCCGAGGTCGGCGCCATCACGCTCGATGCGCGCGCATCGCGGAACAGCCGCTCGATGCCGGCCTCCTTGCGGAAGGCCGCGCCGCCGCACACGCGCATCGCGGTATCGGTCACCTCCAGCGCGGCTTCGGCCGCGGCGGCCTTCACCTCCAGCACGCGCAGCATCGTGTCGGCGCGGCCACCGCCGATCGCCGCCAGCGTGTCGTCGATCAGCGCCTGCACCATGTCGGCTTTGATGCGCGCGCGGGCCAGGTAGGCGCGGATCGTCGGCAGGTCGGCCAGCGAGCTGCCGAGGTGCAGGTGGCGCGTCTGGCCGACGTGGCCGATCGCGCGCGACAACGCGCCTTCCATCAGGCCGGCCGAGCACGACGCGCTCAGCACCGAAAACCACGGCAGTACCACGCCCATCATCGTGTCGAAGCCCTTGCCGTCCTCGCCCAGCCGGTCACCCAGGCCGATGCGCACGCCCTGCGCGGTGATCGGCGTCGATGCGTTGCCGCGCAGGCCCAGCCCGTCGAACGCGCCGGGCTGGCTCAGGCCGTCACTCTTGGCATCCACGAACCACAGCGTGCTGGCGCCCTCGGCCGTCAGCGGCTTGCTCGACCAGACGTAGCTGTCGGCCTCGAAGGCCGAGGTGACCCAGCTCTTGCGCGCGTCGAGCAGCACCGCGTTGCCGTCGGTGCGCGCGGTGCCGGTCGGCGCCCAGAAGTGGCTGCGCGAATCGGCCTCGGAGAACGCGAGCGTGCTCAGGTGCCGGCCACGCGCGATGGCCTCGCGGACGGCGGGCTTGTCGGTGGACTCGATCACCGCGACCGCGCAGTAGTGCATGCAGACGATCATCGCGGTCGACGGGCAGGCCTGCGCGAGGCGCGAGACGACCTGGCTGGCCTCCTTCAGCCCCAGCCCGAGCCCGCCGACCGACGGGGCCGACACCAGGCCGAGCAGCCCGGCCTCGCCCAGCGCGGTGATCGTCTCTCGCGGGAAGCGTCCCTCTCGGTCCGTACGCAGCGCGAGCGGCTCCACGGTGTCGGTGACGATGCGGGCGAGCGTGTCGATCGGGTCCATCGGGTCTCCTTGGCTATGTCAGAAACTCATGCAATGTCGGCAGTTGGCGGGTGAACGAGGAAGCGTCTTCCAGGCAGCGCAGGTCCAGCAGCAGCCGGTCCTGCGCGATGCGGCCGATCACCGGTTGCGGCAGCGCGCGCAACGCCGCGGCCAGCGCATCGAGCGCCGAGCCGAGGCCCTTCTTCGAGCTGCCGGCCGGCGCGAACGCCAGCCCGGCCGACGGCAAGCGCTCGACCGGCAGCGAGCCCGAGCCGATCTGCCCCATCAGCTCGACCACCTGCACCTCGAAACGCGGCGCCACCGCGGCCGCGACCGCCGGCAACAGCCCCACGGCCATCGCACGGATCGCCTCCGCCGGGCGCGTCAGCAGCCGCAGCGTCGGCAGGTCGTGCACCAGCCTCTCGGGCCGCAGGTACAGCATCAGCGTCGCCTCCAGCGCCGCCAGCGGCAGCTTGCTCATGCGCAGCGCGCGCTTCATCGGGAACTTGCGGATGCGCGCGATCGCGCCCTGGCTACCGACGATCAGGCCCGCTTGCGGCCCACCCAGCAGCTTGTCGCCCGAGAACGTGACGACATCGCAGCCCGCCGCCAGCATCTCCTGCGGCAAGGGCTCGCGCGGCAACCCGTACTGCGCCAGGTCGACCAGGGAGCCGCTGCCGAGATCGGTGGCCAGCGGCAGTCCGTGCGCATGCGCGATGCCGGCGAGCGTCGCCTCGTCGACCGCGTGCGTGAAGCCCTGCACCGCGTAGTTGCTGGTGTGCACCTTCATCACCAGGCCGGTGCGCAGCGTGATTGCGCGCTCGTAGTCCTGCGCGTGCGTGCGGTTGGTGGTGCCCACCTCGACCATCTCGGCGCCGGCGCTGGCCATCACGTCGGGCATGCGGAACGCGCCGCCGATCTCGACCAGCTCGCCGCGCGAGACGATCACCTCGCGCTCGCGCGCCAGCGCCGCGATCGTCAGCAGCACCGCGGCCGCGTTGTTGTTGACCACCGTCGCTGCCGCCGCGCCGGTGATCGTGCACAGCAGGTCCTCGACGATCGAGTCGCGGTCGCCGCGGCCACCGGACGCGAGGTCGAATTCGAGGTTGTTCGGCGCCGTCATCAGCGCCAGCAGGTGCTGCAACGCGCTGTCGGCCAGCAGCGCGCGGCCGAGGTTGGTGTGGATCACGGTGCCGGTGAGGTTGATCACCGTGCGCAGCCGCGGCGCGAGCTTCGCCTGCACGCGCGCGGCGAGCGCCGCTGCCAGCGCTGCAGGCTGCAGCTCGCGCGAGGCGAGCTCGCCGGCCACCGCCTGCGTGCGCAGGCCGTCGAGCAACGCACGCGCCTCGCCGGCCACCAGCGTGTGGCCGTGCGCGTCGAGCAGCGCGCGCGTGGCATCGGTGCGCAGCAGCTTGTCGATCGACGGCAGGTCCTGCGGCCGGGCCCGCTCGCCGCGGTGCCCGTCTTCGCCCGACCCGCCGCCGTGAACCACGGACGTCTCGGGTCGGTTCATCAGCCGCCTCCGCCGTCGTCGCCGCTGGGGTCGTCAGGGTCGCCGAACAGCAGCATCAGGTTGACGCCGTGGCGCTGGAAGCCGGCCTCGCTGACCAGCAGGTCGAGCGTCACCGAGCCGAGGTCGTCGGCGACCGGTTCGACGAAGGCATCGCGTTCCATGTGGACGATCTTCAGGTAGTGCCCGCAGGCGTCGCAGGTTTCGGCCTCGATCGCCGGCTTGGCGTCGGTGCTGTCGGTGCCCACGCGCTGCGGCGATTGGTAGTGGATGCCCTGGGTGCCCAGGCAGTGCGTGCATTTGATCCGCACCATGTGCCACTGTCCAGCGCACAGCGCGCAGTGCAGGTAGCGGAAACCCGCATCGCCGCCGATGCGCGAGATGCTGGCGGTCGGCCGGCTGCCGCAGCAGGGGCACAGCGTCGCGTCGTCGGTGCGGCCGAAGGGCGGCAGGCGGTCGGCGCCGCGCGCCTGCTGCGTCGCGAGCACGAGGTGGGTCCAGTGCACCTGCAGCGCCGCGGCGATTAGCGGCGCGGCGGCCAGGTCCAGCCCGAGCATCACGCCGGTCAGCAGGCGGTCGGCCTGTTGATCGAGCCAGGCGTCGTCGCGGCCGCTGGAATCCTTCAGCGCGCGCACCGCCGCCAGCGCGGGGCTGCCGGCCAGCCGCGGCAGCAGCGCATCGAGCAGGCGGCGCAGGCCGTCGCGCCACGCCGGGTCGCGCGGCCAGTGCTCGGCCGGCAGCGGCGGCAGGCCGGCACGCGAGGCGGCGTCGAGCGCGGCCGCATCGGACAGCGCGACCGCGGGGTACGCCTGCAGCAACTCGTGCTGCACATGCGCCAGCTCGGCCATGAACACCAGGAAGTCGCGCATCGCATGCCCGCCGGCCGACAGCTGGCGCAGCCGCATCTCGCGCTCGGCGAACAGCGTGCCGCGCTCCGGCAGCCGCAGGTAGGGCACCTGCTGGCCCGCCTGGACCGCGATCTCTTCGGGCGACAGCAGCCGTGTCGTGGAGCTCAGTGCCATCGCGCGGGGTTCATCATTTCTTTCCCGTGGTTTCCTGGTACCAGAGCGGATGGTTCTGCCGCGCCCAGGCCTCGGTGACGGTGCCGCGCGTCATCGCCCGCATCGTTCCCTTGACCCAGATCGCGGCATACACGTGCACGATCACGCTGAGCACCAGCACCACCGCCGAGGCCGCGTGCACCACCACCGCGATGCGCCGCAGCGGGATCGCGAAGTAATCGGCGAACCACGGCTGCCAGAACACGAAGCCGGTGACGAACAACAGCAGCAGGCTGATGCCGAACAGCCAGAACACCAGTTTCTGCCCGCCGTTGTACTTGCCCACCGCCGGCATGCCGTGTTCGTCGCCGGTCTGCATCAGGTGCGGAGCGGCCTTCAGCCACTCGGTGTCGCGCGGTTTCCAGGCGTTCTCGCGCCACACCTTCGCGAACAGCAGCACGAAGCCCAGCACCATCAGCACGCCGAAGAACGGGTGCAGGATGCGCGTCCACGGCCCGCCGCCGAACAGCATCGTGAAGAAGTAGAGGGCAGGGTGGAAGAACGCCAACCCCGACAACGCGGCGCAGAAGAACAGCATCGCCACCGCCCAGTGGTTCATGCGGGTGCCGTCGGCATAGCGCTGGATGAAACGCTTCATGGCCGTTCCTCCTCTTTCTCTCGTTCCTCGCCGGGTTCCTCGATCGGCCCGACCTTCGTGTAGTGGAAGAAGCCGACCACCGCGGCGCCGATCATCGCGGCCAGCGCGAGCGGCTTGGCTGCGCCCTTCCACAGCGAGACCCAAGGACTGATCGCAGGATCGGCCGGCAGACCGTGGTACAGCTGCGGCCGGTCGGCGTGCTGCAGCACGTACACCACGTGCGTGCCGCCGACGCCGGGCGGGTCGTAGACGCCGGCCTGCGCGTAGCCGCGTTCCTTCAGGTCGGCGACGCGCTCGCTGCCGTACTCCAGCATGTCTTCCTTGCTGCCGAAGTGGATCGCGCCGGTCGGGCAGGCCTTCACGCAGGCCGGCTCCAGGCCGACGCTGACGCGGTCGGAGCACAGCGTGCACTTGTAGGCCTTGTTGTCTTTCTTGCTGATGCGCGGCACGTCGAACGGACAACCGGTGACGCAGTTGCCGCAGCCGATGCAGTTCTCTTCGATGAAGTCGACGATGCCGTTCGTGTACTTGACGATCGCGCCCGGCGCCGGGCAGGCCTTCAGGCAGCCCGGGTCGTCACAGTGCATGCAGCCATCTTTGCGGATCAGCCACTCGAGCTTCATCTCCTGGATCAGCGCTGGATCTTGCGGCTTGACCTCGACCTCGGAGAAGCGCATCACCGTCCACGACTCGGCGCTCAGGTCGGCCGGGTTGTCGTACACGCCGATGTTGTTGCCCACCGTGTCGCGCAGGTCGTTCCACTGCATGCAGGCCACCTGGCAGGCCTTGCAGCCGATGCAGCTGGAGACGTCGATCAGCTTCGCGACCTCAGGCGTCGTGCGCGCCCGCGGGCTCGGCGTGGTGGTGGCCGAGCGCGCGGCGATGTCGAGAGATTGCAGTGAACTCATGGCTCAGGCTTTCTCGATGTTGACGGTGAACGACTTGTATTCCGGCGTCTGCGTGTTCGCGTCGCCGACGAAGGGTGTCAGCGTGTTCACGAGGTAGCCCTTCTTCGCCAGCCCGACAAAGCCCCAGTGGTTCGGCAGGCCGACCGTGTCGACCTTGATCCCGTCGACATCGAGCTGCGGAATGCGCTTGGTCACCAGCGCCACCGCCTTGATCGAGCCGCGCTTCGACGAGACCTTCACCGTGTCGCCATTCGCGATGCCGCGCGCCTTGGCCAGCTCCTCGCCGATCTCGACGAACTGCTGCGGCTGGATGATGGCCGAGGTCTCGACGTTCTTGGTCCAGTAGTGGAAGTGCTCGGTCAGCCGGTAGCTGGTGGCGACCAGCGGGAAGTCCTTCGGCGAGCCCATCATCTCGAGGTCGCCCTTGAACACGCGGGCCGCCGGGTTGGCGCGGGCCTTCGGGTTGTTCGGGTGCATCGGGTTCGTGGCCAGCGGCGATTCGAAGGGCTCGTAGTGCTCCGGCAGCGGCCCTTCGGCCATGCCGGTCGGCGCGAACAGCCGCGCGACACCTTCGGACGTCATGATGAACGGCTGCACGCGCTCGGCGTCGCCGGGGTTCGCATCGGGCCGGATGTCGGGCACGTCGGAGCCGCTCCACGCGGTGCCGTTCCACTGCACCAGCTTGCGCCGCGCATCCCACGGTTTGCCGTCGGGCGCGCTCGACGCGGCGTTGTACAGGATGCGCCGGTTCGCTGGCCAGGCCCAGGCCCAGCTCAGCGTCTGGCCGATGCCCCAGGGGTCGCTGTTGTCGCGCCGCGCCATCTGGTTGCCGGCCTGCGTCCACGCGCCGCAGTAGATCCAGCAGCCGCTCGCGGTGCTGCCGTCGTCGCGCAGCAGGCCGAAGCCCGCGAGCTGCTCGCCCGCCTTGGCCAGCACCTTCGGCGGCGCCTTCGGGTCTTTCGGATCGGGCGGGGCCAGCACGTCGGCCAATGCCTTGCCGTTGTATTCCATCGCCAGCTCTTCGGCCGACGGGCTGTGCGGGATCCTGTAAGGCCAGGTCAGCTTGACGATCGGGTCGGGGAAGGCGCCGCCGTCTTTCGCATAGGCGGTGCGCACGCGGTTGAACAGGTCGGCGATGATTTCCGGATCGCCGCGCGCCTCGCCCGGTGGCTCGGCGCCCTTCCAGTGCCATTGCAGCCAGCGGCCCGAGTTGGTCAGCGAGCCGTCTTCTTCGGCGAAGCAGGTCGACGGCAGCCGGAACACCGTGGTCTGGATGGCCTCGCTCTTCACGTCGTTGAACTCGCCGAAGTTCTTCCAGAACTCCGAGGTCTCGGTGTTGAGCGGATCGATCGTGACGAGGAACTTCAGCTTCGACAGCCCCTCGATGATCTTCTTCTTGTTGGGGAAGGAGCCGACCGGGTTGAAGCCCTGGCAGATGTAGCCGTTGAGCTTGCCCTGGCTCATCAGCTCGAAGGCCTGCAGCACGTCGTAGACCTTGTCGATCTTCGGCAGGTAATGGTAGGCCCACGAGTTCTCGGCCGTGGCCGCGGCGCCCCACCAACTCTTCTGCAGGCTGACGAAGAACTTCGGGTAGTTCTGCCAGTAGCTCATCTGGTTGGGACGCAGCGGCTTCAGTGCCCGGGTCTTGTAGTAGGTCTCGAGGTCTTGCTCGGACTCACGCGCGAGCGACAGGTAGCCCGGCAGCGAGTTCGACAGCAACCCGAGATCGGTCAGCCCCTGGATGTTGCTGTGGCCGCGCAGCGCGTTCATGCCGCCGCCGGCGATGCCGATGTTGCCGAGCAGCAGCTGCACGATGGCCGCGGTGCGGATCATCTGCGAGCCCTGGCTGTGCTGGGTCCAGCCGAGCGCGTACATGATGGTCATCGCGCGGTTGGGCACCGCGGTGGTGGCGATCATTTCGCAGACCTTCAGGAACTTGTCCTTCGGCGTGCCGGTGACGCGGCTGACCAGCTCGGGCGTGTAGCGCGCGTAGTGGCGCTTCATCACCTGCAGCACGCAGCGCGGGTGCTCGAGCGTCGGGTCGACCTTGGCGAAGCCCTTGTCGTCCATCTCGTAGCCCCAGCTCGCGTTGCTGTAGCTGCGCTTGGCTTCGTCGTAGCCGCTGAAGATGCCGTCCTGGAAGCCGTAGGCCTCGCCGACGATGAACGAGGCGTTGGTGTACGCCTTCACGTACTCCTTCTGCAGCTTGTCGTTGCTGATCAGGTAGTTGATGACGCCGGCCAGGAAGGCGATGTCGCTGCCGGCGCGGATGGGGGCGTAGTAGTCGGCCATCGCGGCCGAGCGCGTGAAGCGCGGGTCGACGACGACCAGCCGGGCCTTGTTGTGGTGCTTGGCCTCGATGACCCACTTGAAGCCGCAGGGGTGGGCTTCGGCGGCATTGCCGCCCATGATCAGCACGAGGTCGGCGTTCTTGATGTCCACCCAGTGGTTGGTCATCGCGCCGCGTCCGAACGTCGGGGCCAGACTGGCCACCGTCGGTCCGTGTCAGACGCGCGCCTGGTTGTCGAAGACCAGCAACCCCATCGAGCGCATCACCTTGTGCGTGATGTAGCCCGATTCATTGCTCGATGCCGAGGCGCACAGCATGCCGGTGGAGGTCCAGCGGTTGACGACCTGGCCGGCGGCGTTGGTGGCCATGAAGTTGGCGTCGCGGTCGGCCTTCATCAGGGTGGCGATGCGCGACATGGCGTCGTCCCACGAGACGCGTTTCCATTCGGTGCTGCCGGCCTCGCGCACCTCGGGGTACTTGAGGCGGTTGGGGCTGTGCACGAAGTCGAGCAGGCCGGCGCCCTTGGGGCACAGCGTGCCGCGGTTGACCGGGTGATCGGGGTCGCCCTCGATGTGGATGATGTCGGCGACGACGTTCTTCGCCTTGTCGCCCAGGCTGTACATGATGATGCCGCAGCCCACCGAGCAGTACGGGCAGGTGTTGCGGGTTTCGGTGGTGCGCGCGAGCTTGAAGTTGCGCGTCTCGGCCAGGGCCGTGGCGGGCGAGAAGCCCAGCGCGACGAGGCTGGAGGCGGCGAGTCCGGCGCCGCTGACGCGGAAGAACTGCCTTCGGTTCATGTCCATCAAGGGCCTCCTGCGGGGATCGCGTGGTGCGCGAAACGTGGGAACGGCGATGTCGGATGCGAGTGGGGGATCTTGGCGCGGAATCGTCGAGGCCGCAATGGCGGTCTCACTATCCCGACCTGCTTGCTTAGACCTACTTGGAGGCCGCCGCTGCGGGCACGGAGGCACTGCCGTCGCCGCCCGTGGGGGCCGGGGTGCCGCTGGTGCCCGGCTTGGCCTCGGTGGGATGGGCTTCCATGCCGCCGATGGCGGTGCCGCCGGCCGGGCCGCTGCCTGTGGCGGAGGCGGCGCTGTCGCCGGGTGGCGGTGTGACGGCCGACTGCGGGGCGCTGGCCGCGCCGCCTGCGGCAGTGGGCGGCGCTTCACTGCGGTTGCAGGCTGACAAGGCGAGCAGCAGGCCAGCAAGCCAGGCCACGCGGACCGCGCGAGCACGCATCAGGTTCATGCGATTCCCCCTACGACGACGACCAAGGGCAGCGAAGTAAGCCACAGGGGAGGGGTGACTGCAAGTTGAGGGTTTTGTGTGCCGATCGAGGGAGTGGTGATGCCTCAGCCGGACGAGCTGATGTGCGTGATCAGGCCGCGCTTGCCCTTGCTGGTGAAGTACCCGGAAAGCACGGCCGAGTCGATCTGCGTGGTCACGGGCTGGTTGTGCGCGTCCCAGTTGGCCGTCCAACCCACCACGTCGATGCTCAGCGAGAAGTTGTAGCCCGACAGGGTGGCGACTTCCGTCGCGTCGTGATTGCCATCGAGCTGGGTGATGACGGTCACGGGGGCGGTGATCCCGTCGGTGTTGTAGCGCTGTCGCAAGACGGCGATGGCGTGGGCCTGGTTGCCGATGTGATCGTTCGTGAAATCCGTTCCGTAGTTGTAGGCGTAGGTGCCTGTCTCGCTCTTGATCCACAGCGCACGCTGGGCCACGTCGGCTTGCCCGCCGACGGGGGCGGCGCCGATGTGGATGGGGCGGCGCTGGGCGGTCGGACCGAAGATGCTTTCGATTTGCCGGCGTTGGGCCAGCACGCGAGGTGACTGGTTCATAGCCTGGCCGGCGTCGTGCGAGCTGCGTGCCGACGCGTCTTGCGCCGCCGGCTGGTGTTGCGTGGCGGAGCTTTCCTCCCGGGCGGCATGGGTCTTCACGATCGCTCTCCGTTGCGCGGTGCGGAGAGGCAAGGGTAGGTTGCCGACGGCGTGCCGTGCATCAGCACCAAGCTGATATCGGGCTTCGATATTTCCTATGAGCTACTTGATCATCTTGTTCAACCAGTCGCCGCTCTTGGCAAAGCCGCCATCGAAGCCCTTGCCGAAGCCGCCTCCGCCGCCGCCCTTGTCCGGATCGCGCCGGTTGTCCTTGGTCTTGTTGAAGTAGTCCATGAAGTCGTCGAAGTTGTCCTTCTTCGCGGCCTTCTTCTTGGCGCCTCGTTCGGGGACGTTGATGCCCATCACCACGAGGCCGGTCATCGAGGTGCCGACCACCGTGAAGCCGGCCCTGGCGTACCAGGCCGTCAGCTGCTGTTCGGTCATCCCGCCCTGGGGATCGACCTCGAGGTAGCACGCCTGCTGCCCCACGATGTTGTTCACGAAATGGTCCAGCAGGACCTGGCCGTTGCCCAGCCGCCGGTTCTCGGCCGCGATGGCGACCATCTCGAGGATGACGCCGGTCACCGTTGAACCGTCATCCAGATGGATCGTGTCGTTGCCCTCGTAGTCGAGGTAGTTGCTGGCGTGATCGAGCCCTTGCAGGTAGATCTTCGTCAATTGGGCCACGCCGACACTCGGATGCAGCGAGGGGCCGAAGCTGGCGGCGATGCGCTCGCGCTGCGCCACCATTCGCGGGCTGCCGTGGAGGGCCGAAGCGGCGGGGCCGCGCTGCGGATGCCGCTGGAGGGTGCCGTGGCTACCGGCTGCGGCGGGCGCGTGCTCGTGGACGAAGGGTTTCGCGAGGGATCGGCTGGCGGCGACGTTCACGGGGAATCTCCTCTTCAGGCTCGTGCGATCCGCAAGGATAGTCGCCGGCTGCGCGCCGTGCACGTGGAACTGCTGATCGCAGGAGCCGTTGCGGGCTCAGGCTCAGTTTTTCACCAAGCTGTCGTAGGGCGGCATGTTGCTGGAATTCTTGGTCGCCTCCTTGTAGGCGACCTCCAGCTTGTGCGCCGCCTTCCTGTGCTGGAGCAAGTCGATCTCGAGCGAACCGTCGGCATCGGCGCCCGGCGCCTCCAGCTCTGCCGACAACTTCGTGATCTGGGCATCGACAGCCTCGATCGCAATCCGCACGGTTACCGCATCCACATCAGCCATTCTTGACTCCTCGTCCCATGCGTCCAAGGTCAACGGAGCGGGCGATGGCTGCCCGCGCCAGATTGTCCGAAAGTCATCTGCATCGAATGAAATCGATTGACCTGATCGGGCGTGTCGGATCCGCTGTCGCAAGACATGGATTTCAACTGCGCGCCGTGCGGGAGAGGGTGCTGCCTGAACGCAGGCAGCACCCGGGGGCATCAACCCTGCTGAGTCGGCGGGCTGCGCCGCCGCGGCTGCATCACGCCGAACTCGGGCACGTGGAACTGCTGGTCGGCGACCCAGCCGGTGAGGCGCTTGGCCTGGTCGCCGATGAGTTCGAGTGAGGCGATGCACAGGCCGCGCATCGCGGCGTTCTGCGCGTGGTGGACGGTGGATGACACGTCGTCGGGCGGGGGCTTGGGGCGCTCGCGCTCATCCACCTCGAGCCACGCGGCGACGCCGTCACTGACATCGATGACGTGCTCCAGCAGGCGATGCACCAGGCCGGCCTTGAGCGTGAACTCGGCGCTGTCGATCGGGGAGCTGCGGCAGGCGTGGAGCCGGGGCTTGAAGCGCGGGCCGAGGGGCTCGCTGGATGCGGGGGAGGCGATCGGACCGGTGGCGGTCATCTTGACGGCCTCCTCGCGGTGGAGGGAGAACCCGCTTGGTCGGACTGCGATGAAGAAGCGGGAAAGGTCGGCGCGGGTAGGGCGCCAACGGGGGTACCAGCCATGGTGAAGGGCTCCTGTGTTGCGGTTAAAGCCGCCACGAGCGCTGTCAAACACGGGTGGCGGCCCAAAGCAGGGTTGACAGACCGGAACACAGGAACCGGCGAGCCCGAAGGCTCCCCCACCCGGGCCGCCCAAATCTGGAGAGGCATAGGTGTGTGACGCGCAAAAGAAAAGCCGCTGTGGCGGCTGCGCGCCTGTGTGTTCAGGCTGTCAAACCTGGCCTGCGATGTGGCAGGCCGGGGGACTGTAGCACTGGCGATGGGGGTGCCTGTCAGTCGCGCGGGTCGCCGAATGTCTCGATGAATTCGTCGATGAAGCGCTGCGATCCGGTGAGCGTCAGCGTGATCGCATGCCACCCGCCGTCTTCGACATTCACCTGCAGGTCGTGATCCCAGTCCATGCCTTCATCCGCAGGGCCGTGCGTGTGGGGGAAGCGGCGCCATGCCCAGTCGAGCAATTGCCGCGCCTCGGCCATCGCGGCGGCGTGATGCTCGGCTGTGGTGGAGGCTAGGGCCTCCAATGTCGAGATGCCTTCGGAGTTGTCGCTGAGGTCCAGGGTGAGGTACTGCATTGGCTGAGTATGAAGGTGCGAGCGAGTGGAGACCGCTTCAGACTGATTGCGGCGTCAGCTTCGATCGGCGGAGCGACGGCTCTCGCCGAAAGGAGACCTTCGTCTCACCTGGCGTCGAGCGTTCGCGACGCGCCGGATCTTCCTTCAGCATCGCCCGAGCGGATGGGGCCGCCATCGCGGTGCCGACCTTGATCGAACGCTACTCTCACGAATTGCGAATCAGAGCTGTCGACCAAAGCTGACATTGCCTACGTTCGTCTTTCAAGATGATTCAGAACTGCTTAAGGACAAGAGGCTGCCGGCGGACCACAGTCGGTCCGCGCATGACGATAACCAAACGTCCACGCGCGGCAGTCCTTCATCCACACAGTCCTCGAAGAAGTTCAATATGGCCTCATGCGCCCCGTTCGCCGTCCCGTTCTCCGGCAGCGCCCAAGACCTTTTCAACAAGATCTCGCTTCTCATCCATCAACACGACGGCACGATCTCCGGCGGACCGCCTGGAGGAGCGTTCTCCGTGCCTGTGCCAGTATTCGGCACTGTCGCAGGCACCTTTGCGGTCACCGGCCAGAGTTGCTCTATCCACATTACCCAACGTTCGTTCTTCCTGCCGTGCTCAACGATCGAGAGTTTCGTGAAGTCGAACATTCCGAACGTCGAGAAGACAACAGCGGAGACTTTCTAAAAAGAGAGCCGATGGGCCGCCCCCAGTGATGACGACCGTTGAAGAGTTCGGGGGCGCGAGACTGCAAAGGCGTCGGCGAAGCGGATGTGTTGTGTATGTTCGGCGCATCGCCTGCGAGCAGCCAGTCGCTGGCCAGGCCGGCTCCGCTGTGCGACCGCTTGCAGGGCGACCGTCGAAAGGGCGCGGTCGGCCACGAGCGGTCTGTCGTGACCGACCGCATTCTGGATGTGCGGCACGGTGTCGGCCTGATCGGATACCCGGCTAGCATTGCGCGATGCGATCCCGCCGCGGCTGTCTCCTCACAACACGTTAGGCATCATGAGAACCATCGCGTTCCTACTTGTCGGCTTCATCGGGCCCGCCTTGGCGCAAGCTCCGCAAGTTCCAACGTCGGTTACGGAGGTCCACACTGGTGGCTGGTGGCAAGCGGGAAGCAAGTCGGGTACTTACCGTGTCATCGTGGTCAATCAAGGCTGGGAGCACATTTCCTCCAAGGTGTTCGTTGAATGGGTTTCCGAGCCGAGCGATCGTGAGTCCACGCAAGAGGTCGTCAGGTCGCTCGAGTTGGGGACCGTGTCGCCTATTGGGCCTGCGGTCATGAATGCCTCATTGCGCCGAGGCAAAGCCGGCGGGGTCGTCATTGGCGTGGAGGCCACGTCGAACGCGTCACCCAAAGCAAAGGCGAAGCGCTTCGCCTTTTGCGCCCACGAGCCCGGGACCGTTGCAACGTGCACGCCGGAACAATGACGCCCAACCCTTCCATCGAGAGGGCGCCGTACAGCTGGCTCCGCGAACTCCGAACCGTCTCTCAGTCAGGCGTCTAGCGACAGCTTTTCGGCGCGCCGCAGGCAGTAGTCGACTGGCCGCTCAGGGTCGTCTAGGGGCGGCCAGCCGAGGTAGCCGACCGGCCACAAGCGGCCTACGCAGAGCGGCCGCTTTGAAGTAGTCCGACCGATCCATGAATCCAGTACCAAACAAGGTGTGTCCGGTCATTTTGCGGACGATCGGCGGAGACCTTCAGATTCTCGCGTTCGAACACCCGCTCGCTGGTTGCCAATTGGTGAAGGGAACCATCGAACCCGGCGAAACCATTCACCGCGCTGCTCTGCGTGAACTCGGCGAGGAGTCTGGTATTCATTCAGCCTCAGTCCGGCGCGACTTGGGAATCTGGGCTCAAAGTGATGGTCAGGTCTGGGCGTTCGTCGAATGCGCACCGAATCGCGTCCTTGCTGAGAAGTGGGTGCATCATGCGCCAGATGACGAAGGCCATGATTTCCGATTCTTCTGGCAGTCATTTTCTGCTCCGTTCAGAACCGAACAGTGGCACCGCATCTTCAGTGAAGCGGCAAGGTTCGTAGCGAACGCCGTCGGGTCGACCGAACGGAACAAGACAGGCGAGGATGAGGCTGGCTAACCCCGTTTGGGACCTGGTGGCATGGCATCGTCCGCCGACGCTTGCGGCCAGAAGCGGCCGATCAGCGACGGCCGCTCTGCGGCAGCTGGTGCCGGTATTCTGCATGCACAGCGCTTCCTGTAACCGACGAGGGAGAAAACGTGCGCCTTGTTTGGCCATCTGGTGAGTTCTTGCCGAGCTACGTCACCGCGTTGAAGCGAGGATGGTCTGCTGACAACGCTCGCGGAAAGGTGGCCACTGAGGAAGAGCTGGCCTCGATATCGCAGGACCCCGAAGGCTTTCTGATGAGCATGGTCGACCGCGAAGCAACCGGTGCACGGGTCGCGTTGCCCGATGGCTCAACCGTTGCGAGACTGCCCGGATATCGACGCTGGATATGGGACGGCGAGTTCTGGGGAACCATAAGCTTCAGATGGCAGCGCGGAACTTCGGACCTGCCGTCGTATTGTCTTGGGCACATCGGCTACGCCGTCGTCCCTTGGAAGCGACGACTGGGCTACGCAACGCTTGCCCTTCGGAGCCTGCTTCCCGAAGCGCGCGGTGAAGGACTGCCGTACGTTGAAATCACGACGGATCCAGATAACCTCGCGTCTCAACGTGTCATCGAGTCCAATGGCGGGGTCTTGCATGAGAGATTTGTGAAACCAACACAGTTTGGCGGCACCGAAGGTCTGCGCTATCGCATCTCGCTTGGTTGAGATTTTCCTCGCGCAAGTGGCGCAGTTCGGCCACCTCCGGCCGCTCGCGGATGACTGCTGTCGAGCGAGCCGATAGACTTCTTGTTCAAGCCCCCCGGACGAAGCCGATTGAATCGGACGCGAGTAACCAAGGCCATGCCTCACGCGCAAAATCGACGCCACACGGGGATGACTGTGTTTGTCGGCTTTGCCTCGTTCGTCGCCTTCACACTCGCTGTGTCGCTTCTCGCCGGACTCCTTCCCGGCGAGGAAGCAAATTGCATGAAGAGGTGCAGTGCGGTCGATCGGCGCGGAGAAATGGCGCCCGTCTTCTCCTCAGCACAAACCGCTGGCATGCGAGGCAAAGGGCCGAGCGAGTGTCGATGCCAATAGGGCTCTTCTCGGACGGAGGCCGATAACGCAATGAATGCTCGACAAACTGTCGTGTTCGAGGTTTTCGCCGACTACAACCAGTTCTATGTTCAAGACGGTGGCATCTTCCCCGATGCGCCGACCGACTGGACGGATGTCGATGTGGAACGAAGGGCGAAGGCTGCCGCGAACGTCTTGGTCATTTGCCCGCTTAGAAACGCCACCGTACCCGTGACGCTGGAAGTTTTCGACTCCGCTCCGACGATTGACCTCGCTGGATACGATCACGTGATTCGGTGCTCCCTGGACCTGCCGACGGGAAATTTGCAGGTCCATGAATGCACGGGTGGCGAGGTCTACTCCCGAGCGGTGCCGCCCGGCACATACACGGTTCTCGCACTGTTTTCGGGGCTGAACTCCCTCAGCGAGAATGGGCTCGACGGAGAGGACTCGTACAGGCTGGTGATCTGGGCTTCGCGAACGCCGGTGAGCTTAGAAGTTCTCAAGGCATGGCCGCTATCCCCCTATCGACATGAGCAAGAGGACTGCTGAAGTCACCGCAGCGTGCCTGAGCTTCGTCTTCCTC
Source organism: Rhizobacter sp. Root1238 (assembly GCF_001425825.1). Classification (GTDB taxonomy): domain Bacteria; phylum Pseudomonadota; class Gammaproteobacteria; order Burkholderiales; family Burkholderiaceae_C; genus Rhizobacter. The sequence continues at coordinate 831 of NZ_LMDM01000028.1, read as the reverse complement.
TGGTTGGAGGTGGCTGCACTTTTTATTTGGCTCGCCCCTGAAAACCTACAGATCATCCCTTTTGCCGCGGCCGCGGCCGCGGCCACGGCATGCGCTGCGTATTTCTGGAGGCATATGGCGGCTGAGGCCAGAATGGTGTTGTCCCCAGGCGCATGGCTCGGGATGTTTGCACTAGCAGCGGCCATTTCCTTCGCTTTCGTCGAGGTGGACTGCGGCGGTTCGCTGCGATTCGTTGATGGCTTGCCAACTTGCTCCCACGTCGGCGGCGGCATCTCAATCGTATTCACCATCGGAGCGCTTGCACTCATGATCATTTCTTTGCCGAATGCTCTTCGTGCGTGGTTGATCAGAATGTTTGACCCGGCTGGGCCGCGCACGTGAAGGCAAGCACTCTCATATTTCAGGGATTCGCGCGCTGCATCAATGTGTCTTCTGAATGACCGCTTCGCAGCGCTGAGTTCGGCCAAACGGAGTTCCGCAACGGGTCGTTCGCGCCAGTGCGCGCAGGGCACAGCGGACGCCCAACCCGACCCCGATCCACTGGCCGCACGGCTCGTCGCGCGTATGCGTCCGGGCATGGCGTCTCCACGTCGACAAACATTGCCTGCGCCATGAAAGCGCCGGAACTCGCCGCTTCGTCGCCGTTTTGCGCTGTCCCGGCATGACACCCTCCCGCGTTGGTGCGGTCCTGGGCTGCCGTACGAGAATCGACAACATTATTCTCATTCCGCTCCTAAGGAACCACTGATTTATTCGGGCAGATCTCGATGGCCGAATGAGCTGCGGACGGCGAGGATGGCGGCATGAAACAGACGAGCTTTGCGAGCCTGG
>NZ_LMDM01000027.1 GCF_001425825.1 Rhizobacter sp. Root1238 | reverse complement strand
GAACCAATTCGCTGTGGTCTACGAGGAGCGATTCACACTGCCGGCGCACGGCAGTCGATAAGCGAGTCGGCCAATAGCCAATTCAGCTCAACCGCCTCGCACACAGAAATCCTGACAGCCCCGTACGTGACGACATGGCGAAGCGTCCCAATCGCACAAAGCCGAAGCCAACGGACAACGGACTGTGGTTCCATCGTTGGCAAACCACTTGGCTCTCTTGCCAGACTGTTCGTTGGAAACCTCTGCGGCAGCGCCATCAAGTCTCTCTAGTTCACCGAGTGCTTCGACAGCCTCTCGGACGCACTGCTGGTCTCTCGGTCTCTGGTACGCTCTCACGTTCTCCCACCCGGCCCGAATTGGACGACGGAAGCTGTATACCTCGCCACCACAGCGCCTGGCATCAGCCTCACGATGACGACCAATCCGACCCTTTTTCCTTCGTCAATCAAGCAGTGGCCGACAACGCTGCTGCTCTTGATTTTGTTGGTGCTGGTGCTTGCGTCACCCACGGCCCAGGCGCGTCGCACCGGTGTCTATGATTCGAATTTCGAGACCGTGCGCTCGATGCTCCAGCAGCCGGAAGCTCAGATGGACTTCGCGGTCATCAAGCTGACCGTCGACAAGATCCTCGACCCATCGATCGACAAGGCCGCCGTCCTCAAACAACTGGGCGACATGGCCGGGGAGGTCCGCGCTGCCTTCCCGCTCGGCGCCAGCAATCTCGCCAAGTTCAAGGTGTTGCGGGACTACCTCTATCAGCCACCACTTCTGAGCGCCAGGCTGCCGTACGTGTACAACCTGGAAGACGATCGCAATCCGAGCGCGAAGCTGCTCTCCGTCTACCTGCGCACCCACAAAGGCAACTGCGTCTCGATGCCCATTTTGTTCGTCATCCTCGGACAGAAGCTGGGGATCCCGGTCACCCTCGTGAAGGCTCCCGCCCACATCTACGTGAAATTCAAGGGCGACAATGGGCAGTGGTATGGCGTCGAGACCACCAGCGGAGGTGGTTGGGCGGATGATGAGTGGCAGAAGAAGCAGTTCCCCAGCCTGACGGCAGATGCGCTCGCGAGCGGCATCTATCTTCAGCCGCTGACGAAGAAGGAAACCGTGGCCGTCATCGCCGAGCCGCTGCTGGACAAATACGAAAGCGACAGGTCCGCCGACGGCGAGGAGGCGCGCGTCAAGCTTGCTCTGCTGCTGGTGGACCACTACCCGAAAGACGTGGTCGCCATGGTCCATGCCTACTTCGGGTATCTCGGGCTCCGGCAACACTTGTTTGTGGAGAAGTACCCGCAGCCGTCCGACATCCCCGTGAACATGCGGCCACGATACGAGCAGATCGAAAGCGGGTGGGCCTATTGGGGCACCAAGGCCAAAGCCCTCGGCTACAGGCCGCCAACACCCGCCATGGAAGCTGCATACCGCGAGAGAATTCGGCTGGCCAGAACGGCCAAGCAATAAATAATCATTCAGGAGGATTGACCCGTGAACAAGTGGCCCAGGAAGCTGTACTTTGGAGCATCGCTCTTTGTCGCTTTGCAAGGCGGCGCTCATGCGACCTATGTAAATGGCAACCCACTCTCCTACATCGATCCCAACGGATTGGATGTGCTCTTGACCAATGCGGACGAAGCTGCCGGACTGCCGTATGGGCGCCCCGGCAATGGCTATGACCCAGTGGTCACGGTGCGGCGGCCGGGTATTTGCGACACGTCTCCTGATTCACTGTGCGCTGAGTCGATGGCAGCGGCCGGCATTCCACCTCCCTACTATGGGAGCGTGAAGCGGTACGACACAATGTGCATACTTGGCATAGGTGTTGTGGGCAAGGGCGGGGGTGCCGTAGCGGGGAATGTTGTCGCAAATCAGGTGCCCGAGATTGCAACGCGACTTGGCGCTGGAACCCGCCTCATGAGCCTAATTGGGAGAGGTGTTTCTGTGTTCACCAACCCTGCAACAGCAGCAGGATCCTTGGGGTATGCAGTGGGCCCGTTGTTGAGTCACTGCGAAATCAAGCCACCGATGTGCGAGGTCAGATGAAAAGCGGAATGAACGCCGCTGGAATTGCGTTGGTAGTTCTGGCCTGTGTACTGTTGATCGGTCAGAGATTGCTATCTGCCTACACACCGCTCTGGGCCGACGCATTGGCAATTTGTGGCGCAGCGCTATGTTTGCTCCTCGCCTTCGTGGCAAGCAACAAGTCTGAATGACGACGGCAATCCTGGGCCGTTAGTTGCGCCGTCAGCATGCCCGAAAGCAGTCTATCGCTAATACCCGCAACTGGCCGGCCTCCGACACTCGAGCACATGGCCCGGGGCGGCAGAAACTGACCCGGGTGGTAGGCAGCACCAACGCTTGCATACGTGGCTGACGAAAGCATCAGATCCCACTTCGGAGGTGCTTTTCCAGGAACGGTAGGACCGTGTTTTGATACGCTTTTGGGCCATGCCTATAAAGGTCTACATGAGCAGCCCCTTCGACTGCCCAGAATTGTTTTGGCTCACGTGCCGCCTCGAATATGCGCTTGCTCTCCGCGAGGGTTGTGTGCTCGTCCGCTGTGCCTGAGGCGATGAGGACGGGCGCATTCAGCGACGGGATGTCCATGATTGGCTGAATCTGTTCAGGATGCAGTCCGAGACGCAGCGGGAGTTGCCACAGCAAGGGCGGGGCCAGATATCGCCCGGCCGGCCCCAACTGCCTTACCAGCCGGTCGGAGACCGCTTCTGCAATGGTGGGGAACATGGACTCCAGAACAACCGCGTCCGGTGACGGCACCGCTTTCGCAAGCACCGCAGATGCCGCACCGAGTGACACTCCGACGATTCCGATTCTTTCGCTTGGGAGTCTGTTCCGGAGATAGTCCAATGCGGCGCTGACGCCTTCGGCTTCACGAACTCCGAACGTGATTCGGTCACCAGTGCTCTCGCCGTGAGCGGGAAGGTCGATCAGGAATGCCGTATACCCCAAACCGCTAAGCAGCCTGGCACGTTCGACCATCTGTCGTCGATCACTCCGTACGCCATGCAGTAGAAGGACCGCACCCGAGCGAGGCCGGCCAAGAACAAGCCAACCAGAAACGGCTCCCCCGGAAGCTGTGCGAACGACGACCGAGGTGGCGTGCAGATCCAGCGGCGCCGGGCCGACAGATCCCGTTGCAGGCCGACTCAGAGCTTCGCCGGCCCCACCAAAGGCCACCGCAACGAGAAGGACGCTGATGAAGAGACTGACGATGAGGCGGCGTATGTTCATTTTGGTCGGCAAGAACGCGTGCGCCAGTTGAACGGATATGACTCAAGAAACCATTGCGCTTCAGCCTACCTCAAAGCGGTCGCCTGCGACCGGCCGGTATTGGCCGACAGTGTATGTTCGTGCATTCGCCTGCAGGCAGTCGGTCGTTGCTTGGTCGGCCGGCACGTGCGACCGCTTTCGGGGCGACGTGCGAAGGCGCACAGTCTGGCACAACGACGGCTAGCGGGTACAGTGGTCTTCGGAGACCTTGAACGCCGTGCTTCACATTGCAATCCTCCTCGCCTGCTTGAGCACACTGGTCGTTCCGGTGACTTCAACCGCATGCGTGCGGTTTCAACGTCAACCCAATGAGCCGGCTCAGCTCGATGGTCCAGGTTCGTTCGGCGCACTTCAAGACACGGTAACTCTCGATTGCTTGAGGTTTGTCGGTTCGGTCACCCAGCGTGGCCGGGAAGTCGTGCTGATTCAGGACGAGCGGGGAACAGTGCATCACCTCAGTCTCGGCGACTATATGGGCGAGAACACCGGGAAGATCGTGAAGATCGACAAGCGGGTCATTGTCCTGAGACAAGTGGTTGAACGAAATGGTGAATGGGTCGAGCAGTTCGTGGAGTTCCCAAGGAACTGAGAACGCCGTTGGTCTGAAGGCGGGAGCCTCTGTGTCCGTCGTGAGGGTGCCGTCCGGTACGCTGGCCAGTGCCGCTCATGTCAAACGTTGAATGACAGCTTTGGAGCGCTCGACCTCGCGCGCTCGGCCAAGTCACTCAGGGTCGCTCAGGACCTGGCGGCTGCAGCGCTCGAAAGGCTGTAGCCGGGCAGAGGCTGCCCTTCAGAAACGACCGCTCTTCCGGTAAGCGATGAGCGGCTACGATGTTGCCGTTAGTCACGCCGGGGCGAGCAGGCGACGCGCGGCAGCTTGGTCCTAACGGGGAGAACGAGATTCAGTGGGCATTCCATGCGCCGATCAACACTAGTCGCTGCCGTTGTTGCCTTCGGAGCGTTGGCATGCTCGATACTCGGTCCCTTGTCCAGCATCGACCACCGTGGATACCGACTTCAGGTGAGCTTAGTAGACATCGCGAATCTTTATCAGGCCGTTGACATCTATCGAGGAGATCACGGCGACCTTCCAACCGAGTCACAGGGGCTTGATGTCCTGGTCCATGGCACGCCACGCTTGCTCGAGCGACTACCGCGCGACGCTTGGGGGAATCTGTACATCTATCGGCGAACACCATCAAAGCTCGGGTTCGAGATTCACTCCGCGGGACGCAATGGTCGTGACGAGGATGGCGCGGGTGACGATGTCACTTCGTCTGAAAAGGCATACCTGTGCGAGGACTATCAAGTCAACTGCGGTATGACTTCGCAGTCGCTGTGGCTTTTGCTTTTCGCCGCGGCATTCTTCATCAGCGTGGGCACGCTGGTGTTCAACACGGCTGTGTTCTTGGTCAAACGTATGCGGGTTTGGACAAGGAGATAGGCGCGGTGGGTTCACCTTCCGACGACCGGCAACAGCCGGCCACGTGCTGTCAGTCGCCAGCGACTGCCTGCAGAGACAATGGCGAGCGAGGCCTGCCAAATCGGAAAGAGCGACGGCTAGATGACGCATCTTCAGGTTCTCATCATCGCAACGCTCACTTGGATCGTCTGGATGCCGGCGTCCTCACTTCAGCGACTGGCCTCTGAGGGACGGAGCAGTATCTCGATCCTGCCAATCTTCGCGGGCGCGCCTCTTGCTGTCTGGGGACTGGCCTACGTACTCCCGCCTCCGGGCGCGACAGTCATCGGCGCCATTCACTTGGGTCTGCTGATCTGGATGATGATCAGCATCGCGAGATCGCGACCTTGAAGTCCAAGGGAATTTGGCCGCCGGGGTCGACAGATACCTCGTGACTGGGCTCCATCGCTGTGCCCCGGGTGACTGCTTTGCGGCGCTGTGATCGAGAATCAGAAGGAGCGCAACGGGGCGACATCGGCAGTTCGCCGCTCGTAAGTGCGGGCGTTCAACAGAACATAGCTGACGGAAGATGCCGCGCTCTGCCAGACAGCGCGGCTCCGCTCGATGTATCTCTGAGCTACAGGCCGCGCTGCCCGTCAAGCTACGCACCTCGATGGGCTTGTGGCGCGAGAGCTGTCTTGCGGCGGCCCGTGAACGGCGGCGGCAGGAGGTTGGACACCGGGCGTTCTTCACACCAAGCCGTCACCTCGCGTACCAGCCACGCGACACGCCTGCCGGAGAGAAGTCGAGGCTTCGGAAAAGCGTCCTCGCGGACGAGCTTTTCCACCGTCGACTCAGACAGCGAGGTGAAGGCGGCAACGTCAGGAAGGTCGAGGTAGATCGGATCGAGTTTGGTCATTTGCTCTTTGTCGGGCTGTTGATATCGGGTCACGTTGTGGGTTGCGTCGGCAGCGTAGGAGTCGAGAGGTAGTGCTCGGCCGCGGCCAGGAGGTAGGAGGGCTGCTCCACAGCATCGCCTTCCCCGACCATCACATTCGTCGCGAGTGCGCAGTCGAGGAGGAAGAGCGCGATCTCGGAGGGCTGCAGCGTATCGATGCGCGCCGCCAGGTTTCCAACGCCGCAGTCGTACAGACCTTCGAGGGTCGCGCGGTGGCGCCATGCGATGGATTCGCAGACGAACTTGGCGACCAGTCGCAGGTCGAATGCGCTGCGTTCGGTGGCAAGGGCGCGCTCGCGAACGCGCTTGAGCAGGTCGAGTCGGTTGCGGCAGGCGAGGGTGGACGGAGTGGCGTCTTCGTCGATCGCCTTTCGCCTTTGCACGCGGACGGGCTTTGCCGGTGGCACCGCAGCCGGTTCCGTCTGATCTGCTTCCATGTCGCTGGGCGCCGAAGCCACATTCGCTGCCGCCGCCTCGTGCGCATCGCGGTCTGATGCGTCGCCGGTTGGGGCGGCTGGCTCGGCATGCTGAGCGGCCGGTTCGTGTTTGATGGGCTGCGGGGTGGCCGCTGCAGCGCCTTCGGCCGCACGCGGCACGACCCGCAGGAGGTGGACTTTCTTCTTCTCCGCGAAGCAGTCCGGATCAGTGCAGACGTCTGCACTGCCCCGCGCCGAATCCGATTTTCGGCTGTCGCCCGTGCTGACGGCTTCAGTCATTTCCGCGAAGTCCGGCGCATTGCCCGAGCGCTTCCAGCAGGCGGTGCAACTGCCGGCGTCAGGCAGCAGGTCCGCATCGGCGATGTCGAAGATGGACGATCAGGCGGCGCTCAGCATCATGGATGTGCGCCGCAAGATCCAGCAGGTGAAGCGTCGGCGCAAGCAGCTCAGCCTCGTGATCATCGACTACCTCCAGCTGATGGAGGGCGACGGTGACAACCGGAATCAGGAGCTGGGGAAGATCGCCAACGGCTTGAAGCGCGCGGCCAAGGAGTTCGGCGTCTGGATCATCCTGTTGTCGCAGTTGAACCGCGACTCGGAGAAGCGTCCGACCGGCATACCGCAGATGAGCGACCTGCGCGACAGCGGTGACATCGAGGGCGCGGCCGACCTGATCGGGCTACGGCAACATGGGGCGAGGGCAGATCGTGCAGATCCTGAGTCAGCTGCAGGCCTTCAACCTCGCGGGCTCGGACGCCAACGCCACGAACAGCAAGCGCTCGAAGGCCAAGCGCAGCAAGGTCGAGTACTTCGTTGCGCACGGCGGCGAGTCGAGGCAAGGCCGCGGATCGTGGAAGCACGGCGACAAGATGCAGCACCTGCGGCGCGGCGTGTGGGCGCGGTATCGCTTCAGTGCGGGCAGTGCGGTGAAACCCGTGCTGCTGTTCGTCAACGGAACGCGGTATGGCAAGCGCTTCGACTTCGTGGGCACGGCACAGCGCGTGATCGATACGCGATTCAAGTCGCACTACGAGCAGCGCATGCACAAGCAGCTCGCGACGCTTGGATTGTCGGCCGGAGGGCAGGGCGCATGACGTTCGCACCTCGGTCGGCGAAGGCCTCGACCCCACCCCCCACCCCCCTCATCGGGTCCTCCCGGGAGAGGTCGGTCAAGGGTAATTCGAACCCCGTTTGCACCGCAGTTGCGGGGCGTTCCTAAGGGGGTTGTACCCATGGAAGCACTCCAACATCCGATGACGCAGGAGCAGTTCGGCGACCTGGTCGGCATCAGCCAGCAGGCGGTGAGCGAACTGCTCGGCCGCGCGATCCTGCAGGCCGGCCAGCCGGCGGCGACCTGGCTGCGCGCGTACACGAAGCACCTGCGTGAGCAGGCCGCGGGCCGCGGCGCCGACGGCGAGCTGGCGCGCGAGCGTGCACGCCTGGCGCGTGAGCAGGCCGACCGCGTTGCGATGGACAACGCGGTGACCCTAGACGCAGGCACTCAGGACTGACACTGCTACCGCCGCATGGCCATCGTCCGGCCGTTGCTGTTGGTTCATGCTAGTTGCGCGGCCGCTCAGATTTGGAAGCCGAACGATAGCTCGGACCGAAACGAGACCTTTGCTGCGCAACTTGTTGGTTCCCGCTGATGTTGCGAGCAGCGGAGCGCGGGTATCGGCTCAGAACTGCCTTTGGTGAGCGAGATCTGGCCTCCCACGGAAGTTCCCGGTCGGGCCCCCCACATTCGCTCGAAGGAGGCCTCACAGCGGAAGGCACACATTGGCCGGGATCAGGGGCAGACCTAGCTGATGACCCAGACCCTGCCGGCGAGAATGCGCGCACCCAGCATTCACTGCGGGCATCACCACACGGCTGCCCTGACGACTTGAAGTCATCAAACTTAATGTTGACTGCGCTTGATTCCCCGCTATAAATCCCCTACTTCAGGGAGATGTACCGATGCGCAACTACAGATTGCTTGCTCTGCTGCTTGTGCTATTGACGATGGCGGGCTGTCTTCCGTCGAGTAAGACTACCAGTCAAGCACTTTCATCTAAAGACAGCGAATATCAGTGCCTTCCCGTACCGAGTAAGTGGAAGGAGGTCGGTAGTGTATTTTCGTTGGACTCCAATGGCATAACTCTCCGACTTGGAAGAGTTGACAAAATTCAAGCGCTTCCCCCAACTGATGCGGGATTTCCGGAGTACACCTCGAAAGTCTCTATAGGGTCAAAAATCTTGCTTAGCAGCCTTTCTGACTTCACGGCATCTACAGGTATAAGCGCCGTGCTAGATACCGGGGCATCTAGTACGCTGACAGTGTCGTCGAAATACAGCAACACGATGCTCCAGATTTCCGAAGGACAGCCAGAATCGAAGGCAATTTTGTGGTTTAGGGAGAGTGGATTTACGGCGACAGACGGAGTTCGATATTTTCTGGTTCGCGAAGCAATACAGAGCCCGGAAGTCGACTATGAGATTCAAAAGGCGGATCTTGTCAAGCTTGGAGTTGAGGCAAAAGTTAAAGAGGTGGCAAAGGCTAATCTGACTGCAGGTGACTTTTCGGATGCCAACACTGTTCGCTTGAAGAAGAAGTTCCCGCAGCCAGTAAATGTCTGTATTAAGCCTGTGGAATTGGCTTTGGTTACCACCGGAGCTACTGGACAGACTCTCGAAGCTCGACCGGTAAAGTCCGCTTTGGTTGTTATGGGCGTTCAATTTTAATGCATGCCGAACTCGTTCCGATGATGCACGCGCCGCCTCGCTTTATAGCCCTAGTAGCCGCAGCGTTGATTGGATGCGGATCGAACGCTCCTGGTGTAAGCGACAGTTCCGGGAGTGAATCTCCTACGACTGCTTCTAGTCTTGCCGCCAATCAAGCGTTGTTGGAGCGACGTGGACCCGATGGAGCGCTCAACGCAATACTATTTCGACGCCTTGCGATCGTTTACTTGACTGGCAATGAAAGTACGGTTTCAGATGAGGAGTTGCCGTCGAAGTGGTTCGACTTGCTCGTCAATCGGAAAGCCAGTCCTGAAAGCCACCTCTTTCATCAGTTCTTGGAGAGGGCTGAATCTTCCAAATGGAGCGGTCCAGATGACAATGAGATCGTATATGAGTATTGGAGCGGCAGAACGATGCCGATTTTACTTGGCTCCTGCGACGGCCAAAGTCCGCCGCCCAGTTCTGCGTTAACGCCGATATGGGAATCGTCGGATACTAGAAGCCAAGTCAAGACCCTAGATGCGAAGTTCCGCCTTGTTGTCGTTCGATGTCGGGATGCCAATTCGAACTACACCGCACTCCGCAGTCGACTGGATGAAGTTGCTGATTTCTATGCGGTTTCCAGTAAATCGACTAACGCATTGACGCTTGCACAAGCTCAACTCTTTATCAAGACGCCTGATAGGGGTATCCCAGTCCCAGAATATCTGAGGCAACGTGCTGAGATCTCATTGAGGCGTGTGTGGGATATAATTTTGCTTAGTCTTCCGAGTGGCGCGAAAAGTACTTCTGTTAATTTGCCTTACCCGGCTTTGACGTTTGATCGTGAAAGGATGGGGCTGCCTGCGATCGGAGTTGATTATGCGCGCGGCATGTTTAATGCATTCGGTAAAGTGCGACCTCTGCAAACACAGTATGAGAGAATGGTCTACATCTCGCCGGCCTTTGTTCGTGCTGCTTTTATCAGATGCATTGCATCGACTCACTACGACGCGTCGTTAACTCCGCGACTAAAAATAGTGCTTAAGGAATATCTGGCCGGGCGAAGATCTGAAGCAGATTTGAGCGATGCTACGTTTGCGGCAAGGGGTGATGTGGCAAAAATGAATCAGTGTATGTCTGAGGGTATAGATTTTACCCTGGGGCACGAGTTGGGGCATTTTGTCGGTGGAATTGAGTCGGAGGAGTCTGCGGACTGCGTCGGCCATTTCATATCTCAAGAGATGCATGGAAATGAGCCTGGGCTTTTTCGGCGATTGATCTTTGATTTGGCTAAGTCCCGGGAATATAAGTTGCTCGCAATTGATGACCTCAGTCGGCGGCAACTCATTTGTAGGAGTGAGTTGCTGTCTCTATTTCCCGGGGATGACGATCGGAAGGTCGAGGCAAAGCTGCCGTTGTGCGCCGCAGTGGCTCCCGAATGCACCAACCCGCGCTTCTTCAAGAAGTGAACACACGGCTGACGCCGAGTCGCGGCCCCGTGACCGAGGCATACGATCATCGGACTCGCGTGGGCCAAGATCCCGTCCGGTCTGATGGACGCGACGTTCTCCCCCTGCTGGTCGCGTCAGCGCCGCTAGCCGGGAAATCAAGCGGCAGCGTGCCGGTGTATTGCGCGCCGATCCCGAATAGTTGTATCGTGCAACCATATGGTCGATGTCATGAATACGGAGCGTTCGCTCGTCGAGGAGATCCGTGCCGCCTCGCGCTCGATGGCGCGCGACTGGGGCTTCATGGGCAGCCGGTTCGCGGGCGTGGAGCTGCCTCCGTCCGCCGTCCATGGGCTGATCGAGATCGATGCCGGCGCCGTCAGTGCCGGCGACCTTGGCACGCGTCTGCGGCTTGAAAAGTCCAGCGTCAGCCGGATGTTGCGCAAGCTGGTGGAAGCGGGCGATGTCGTCGAGGCCGTTGCCGGGCACGACAGCCGGATCAAGCTGCTCTCGCTGACCGCGGCGGGGCGGCGGCGCGTGGCGGCGATCCACGCCCACGCGCGCGCCCAGGTGACGGACGCGCTGGGCCGCCTGCCGCGCGACCGGCACCGCACCGTGCTCGACGGGCTTCGGCTGTACAGCGTGGCGCTCGCGGGCGGGCAAGGGTCGCGTCCCGATCCATACGCGGTCGAGGTGGTGCCAGGCTACCAGCTCGGGCTTCTGGCCAGGATCACCCAATTGCATGCGCTGCACTACGGACGCGAAGCCGGCTTCGGGCAGCGCTTCGAGTCGGCGGTCGCCGCGGGCCTGGCGGACTTCTGCGACCGGCTCGACCGGCCGGGGAACGGCCTCTGGTCGGCCAGGCAAGGCGGCGGGATCCTCGGCTCGGCTGCCATCGATGGCGACGGTGCGGGCGACGGTGTCGCGCACCTGCGCTGGTTCGTCGTGGATGGCGCCGTCGACGGTGGCAGCGTGGCGCATGCGCTGCTCGCCGCTGCGCTGGACTTCGCCGACAGCCGCGGCTTCGCCGAGACAGACCTATGGGCCGTCGACGGCGCGACGGGAGCCTGGCATCCCTGCGAGTTGCATGGCTTCACGCGCATGGAAACGCGGCCCGATGCGCAGTGGGGCAGGGAGGTTCTGCTCCAGCGGTTCACAAGGAGGCGACCATGAATTCGACGCCGACGATCGAGGAACTGGCCGGCGCGGCACCTTGCCTTCCAACGTCGGGCCGGCTGACGGGTCGCGTGTGCTGGGTCAACGGCGGGACCAGCGGGATTGGACGGGCCACCGCGCTGCGCATGGCCGCGGAAGGCGCGGCCGCCGTGGTCGTGACGGGCCGTCGCGAGGCGCTCGGGCAGGCGCTCGCGGACGAGATCCACGAACGCGGTGCCGAGGCCCTGTTTGTTGCAGCCGATGCGACGCGAGAGGATGACGTCGCCGCGGCCCTTCAGCAGGCGCTGGCCCGCTTCGGCAGGCTGGACGCCGTGTTCAACAATGCCGGCTGCCAGGAACGGCGCAGGCCGCTGGCGGAGCAAGGCGACGAGGTGTACGCGCAGGTGTTCGACACCAATGTGCGAGCGCTCTTCCATGCGATGCGGCATGCCATTGCGGCGATGCTGACGAGCGGCGGCGGCACGATCGTCAACAACACCAGCGTCAGCGGCATCCGCAACCCCAATCCAGGGCTGTCGCTCTACAGCGCTTCGAAGGCGGCCGCCAACTCGCTGACGCGCTCTGCGGCGATGGAATATGCGCCGGCGGGGATCCGGATCAACGCGATCGCGCCGGGACGCGTGCTGACCGACATGATGCTGTCGTCCGGCATTGCCGACATGCGCAGCGTCGCGGCCGGCCTGCCGCTGCGCCGGATGGGACACCCCGAGGAAGTGGCCGCCGCAGTCATCTGGCTGATGTCCGATGAGGCGAGCTATGTCGTGGGCCATGTGTTGGCGGCCGACGGCGGATTTCTGGCGGGATAGGTGCAGCGGCAGAGTTCAGCGGAGTCGTCGCGATCTCGTCGATCGTCTTCAAGGACTTGATCAAGTTCGACTGATCGAGTCAGGCGGCCGCGCCCGCAGCGCCTCGCGCCGGGCCTTGGCGCTCCGCCCGGCGGACCGCCGCAACGAACTGCGGCTGGAAGCTTCGCTGCGCACCGTTCGGAAATTCGATCGTGACGCTCAGCGCATCGGCCGCCTTCACCGTGCCGACCCCATGGCGGCGCGTGCGAACCGGCTGCCCGAGCGCGAACGCGGAGCGCTCCACCCGCGGTGGCCGCGCGTCGTCCTGCGCCTCGGCCTGCACCGCTTCATGGCGGGCCAGGCGCACGCAGTTGTCGCAGGTTCCGCAACGCGGATGCCCGGCCGACGGCTCGAAGTGCGCGAGCAGCAATTGCCATCGACAGCGCCCACTCTGCGCGTAGGCGACCATCGCCTCCAGCGCGGCGCTGTCGCTCTCGGCCCTGCCGCCGTAGCGTTCGGCGATCTCGACCAGCGCGGCGGTGTCGACCGTTGCTGCAGCGTCGACCAGGTCGTGCTGGCGCAGCATGTTCAACGCGACGTCGAGCTTGCGGCGCGGGCGCTCGATGGCATCAAGCGCGGCGTCGAGCTCGGCCTCGTCCCACGGCCGCTCGCGGGAACGCAGCAGCCGCAGCACGGCCTCGAAATCCTGCAGCTGCGGGTAGCGGCCCGACAGGAAGAACTGCTGCACCGAGCGGTCGCTGTCGGAGAAGAGCAGCGTGCATTCGGCCGGCAGCCCGTCGCGCCCGGCACGGCCCGACTCCTGGTAGTAGGCGTCCAGGCCGGGCGGGATCTGGTAGTGCAGCACGAAGCGGATGTCGGGCTTGTCGACGCCGAGCCCGAACGCATTGGTGGCGACCATCACGCGCACGCGGCCGGCCATGAACGCATCCTGTTGCTCATGGCGTCGGCCGGCGGCGAGACGGCCGTGGTAGAGGCCGACCGATTCGCCGGTGGCCTGCAGCGCGTCGAACACCTGTTGCGCGGCCTTGACGGTGGCAACGTAGACCAGCCCCGAGCCCTCGGACGAGCGCACCAGCGCGAGCAGGCGCGAGAGCTTGTCTTCGGCGCGGCCGATGGCCTCGGCGCGGTAGTGCAGGTTCGGGCGGTAGACGCCGGTGCCGATGACGCCGGCGCGCGGGATGTCGAAGAGCTCGGCGATGTCGTCGATGACGCCCTGCGTCGCCGTCGCGGTGAGCGCGAGGACGGGCGGGCCGCCCAGCGAGCCGCGCAGGCTGCCGAGCTGCAGGAAGGCGGGACGGAAGTCATGCCCCCATTGCGAGATGCAATGGGCTTCGTCGATCGCGAGCAGCGCGACGCCGCGGGCGACGAGGCGGGCACGGAAGTCGGCGTCCGCCAGGCGCTCGGGCGTCGTGAAGAGGATCAGCGGGTCGTCGGCGACCAGGGCCTGCTCGGCAGCGGCAACTTCGGCGGCGCTGCAGCCGCTGTGGAATTGCACCGCGCTGATGCCCAGCTCGGCCAGGCCGTCGCACTGATCCTTCATCAACGCGATCAGCGGCGAGACCACGACGGTGAGGCCGCCGTTGACGACGGCAGGGAGCTGGTAGCACAGCGACTTGCCGGCGCCGGTAGGCAGCACGGCCAGCGTCGGCAGGCCGCGCATCACGCGATCGATGACGTCCTGCTGGCCATCGCGCAGTCGCTTCAGGTGGAATTTCTGGCGCAGCGCGCGCTGGATGGATGCAATGCCGGGCTTGCTGCGGGGACGGGGCATGGAGGCTCGTGTCGCGAAGATGTCGAGGGCCTCACGGTAGGGTGCGCGCCAGGCTGGGTCTGTAGGTCGGGCGCACCGGCGGCAGGTAGGAAAAACGCTCGCGCGCATGCTGCGAACCTGAGCCCGGTCCATGCGCTTCTCCTGCCTTCCGCGCGCGCGACTCAGCAGCGCTTCAGCATCCCGCTAAGGCAAAGCGTCGCGCGTCGCGAAGATGCCCGCCATCTCCGCCGCGTTCTGGGTTCCCCAGGTGCACAGCGGGACGATCGCCTCGGCCAGGCTGCGACCGAGCGGGGTCAGCGTGTAGTCCACGCGCGGCGGCACCTCCTTGTAGTCGTTGCGCGCCAGCACCCGGTCGGCCTCCAGGTCCTTCAACTGCTGGATCAGCACCTTGTCGCTGACACCCTGGGTCAGGCGCTTGAGTTCGCCGTAGCGCTTCGGGCCGTCGCGCAAAAAAAACAGGATCAGCGGCTTCCACTTGCCCGAGATGACGCGCAGCGTGGCGTTGAGCCCGCAGCCGGTGTCGCAGATGTCTTCAGAGGGCGTCGTCATTCTTTGGTACTTACCAAAAAGTGCATACTTGTCCTTAGGTTATCAGAACTCCATAGTTGTCCTCAGGCAAGCATTTCTCTCGCTTTCCTGCCATCGCAACTACGGATTCATGACATGACCAGACTGAATGGAAAGACCGCCGTGATCACCGGCGGCGCCACCGGCATCGGCCGCGCCGCGGCCCAGCGCTTCATCGACGAAGGCGCCTTTGTCTTCATCTTCGGCCGCCGGCACGAAGCGCTGGCCGCCGCCGTGGCCGACCTGGGGCCCAACGCCCGCGCGGTGACGGGCTCGGTCTCCGACGAGGCCGACCTCGACCGGCTCTATGCGGCGGTGAAGGCCGAGCGCGGAACCCTCGACATCGTCTTCGCCAATGCCGGGACGGGGAGCCCGCTTCCGCTCGGCAAGATCACCGGCGAGCACATCGACGACACCTTCGACACCAACGTGAAAGGCTCGATCTTCACGGTGCAGAAGGCGCTGCCGCTGATGGGCCCGGGCGGCTCGATCATCCTGACCGGATCGAGCGCCGGCACCACCGGCGCGCCGGCTTTCAGCGCCTACAGCGCGAGCAAGGCGGCGGTGCGCAACCTCGCGCGCACCTGGGCAGAGGACCTGAAGGGCACCGGCATCCGGGTCAACGTGCTGTCGCCCGGCGCGACGGCGACCGAACTCGCGAAGCAGGCGCTGGGCGAGGAGGGGCAGAAGGCCTACGGCGCGATGACGCCGCTCCAGCGCATGGCCGATCCAGCGGAGATCGCAGCGGCGGCGGCCTTTCTTGCGTCGCCGGACAGCAGCTTCATGACGGCCAGCGAGCTCGCCGTCGACGGCGGCCTGGCGCAACTCTGACGCGCAGCGCCCGGCGCCCGGCGGGCGGCGATCGAAAAGCAATGGTCAACGTTGCGGATGCTTCCGAAAAACAAGGCAGAGAAACTCTCACCTGGCCTGCAGTGCAACCAGGGGCTTCCTTGTCGAAGGGGCGCGACTTGAAAAGTGCAAGCATGGAGCCGCTGTTGACGGGTGCGAGATTCGATCGCGCCTTGCGAGGGACCGACAAGGTCCGGGCTGCGTTGGCCGGCAAGCGGGTCTGGCCCGCGGCGCAGGGGGCGACCCCGGACCAGGCGCGCGAAGCGCTGTTCGCCGCCATCGCCGAAGGCCGCCCCATCCTGTCGACGACCACCCGGGTCCCTGTCGCCCGGGAGTCCGAGCTCGGGGTGAAGTCGGCCCTGCTGCATGGCCTGTCCCGCGCCTTCAAACCGCGCGAGACCGCCAGTGCCCAGGTCGGGCGACAGGGCAAGCGCGGCAACCTGGCCGTTCGCGAACTCCTGCGCCGCTGGGCGAGCGGGCGGCATGTCGTCAGCATCACCGACTTGCATGCCCGCGGCACGAGTCTCGAGCGCGACATCGACACCACCGAACTGTCGCGATTCAACCTGTTGCCGCTCGGCACGGAAGGCATGCGGCGCCAGGAGATGATGACGCTGGTGGTCAGCTCGCGCGGCAATGTCACCGACTCGCATTCCGATGACCCCGACGGAAGCAATCATTGCTTTGTCGGCCGCAAGCTCTGGCTGGCCTGGGAGACCTTCGAAGGCCGAAGGGCGGGCCTGCAGGATTGCTCGCGCGACGAGATCGACCAGAACGCCCGCTTCGATCTGGCCGCATTCGCCTCGTTGAAGAGCGCCAGGTGGTGGACGGTGTCGCCCGGAGAGACGCTGTTCCTGCCCGGTCGGCTCTCGCATCGGGTCGTGACGCTGGAGTCCTACCTCGGCATCGGCAGCTTCTATTGCACACCGGCGTCGGGTCTTGAAAACCTGAGTCGCTGGTACCACCACGGGGCCTTGTGGTCGCTGGACGACCCTGCGGGCGAGAACCGCGACCTGGTCGACGACATCGCGATCGCAATGACGCGCAAATTGCGGGCATTGCGCCGGCAGACCCGGCAGAGCCAGGAGCGTTGGGGCCTGGACTGCTCCGCTCTCGGGCTGACGCAGTGGCAGCGACGGTGGTCGCCGGCCCGGCGCAGGAAGCTGCTGGCAAGCCATCCTCATTTCGCGGCACTGGTCGAGGAGATTCAATCCGTCGCCGAAGCCCGTGAAATGCCGGCCCGCCTTCAGTCCAGTGGCAACGCGATGCCTCGCAGCGCAAAGACTTCCTTCGCAGCCGCCAGCCCGTTGAGTGCCGCCGGAAAGCCGGCATAGACCGACATCTGCATCAGCACTTCCACCAGCTCCTGCGGCGTGCAGCCCACATGCAGCGCGGCGTGCAGATGCACGCGCAGCTGCGGACCGGCGGTGCCCATCGCGCAGAGCGCCGCCACCGTGGCGATCTCACGTTCGCGCAGGCCGAGGCCGGGGCGCGAGTAGATGTCGCCGAACGGAAACTCCAGCACGTACGTCGCGAAGTCCGGAAACGATTGGGCGAGCCCGTCGACCACCGCCATTCCCGCTTCGCCGTCGACGGCGCCGAGTTGCACCACCCCGCGCTTGTATCGATCCGATGTCGCCTGCATGCCGTTTCCCCGGTTGATGTGAAGGCCTCACTGTAGGAACGCAGCGGCTCGTCGTGAAAGACTTGTTTGGTGATACCTTTTCGATATGAAGAGACGTCTTGATTCGCGCTCGATCGAGCAATTCGTTGCCGTGGCGACCTCGCTCAGCTTCCGGCAGGCTGCCGAGTCGCTGCACATCTCCCAGCCGCCGCTGAGCCGCGCCATCCGCGAGATGGAAGAGCGGCTGGGCGCGCGCCTGTTCCTTCGCGACACGCGCGGCGTCGCACTGACGGAAGCCGGCCAGCGCCTGCTGCCGCTTGCCAGCCGCGTGCTTCGGCTGATGGACGAGGCCGAGGCGGCCGTGGCCCACGCCGATGAACCCTCGCAGCTTCGTGTCGGATTCACGTCGGCCGTCGAGCCCGGCTGGTTCACCGCGCTGGCGTCGCGCCTGGGCACGGCCCGGCCGGGGCTCTCGGTGGTGAGTGTTTCCGACAGTTCGCCCCGGCTGGTGCGCTCGCTTCGCAACCACCGGCTGGATGCCGCCTTCATCGCCTTGCCCACCGAAGCGCAGGGTCTGCACGTGACCCCGCTGGAGCGCCAGCGAATGGTGCTCGGCATCGCCGCATCGCATCCGCTGGCCCGCAGGCGGACGATCGGCCTGGTGGAACTCGGTCGCGAGCCGGTCTTCCTGTTCGAGCGTGCGCGGCAACCGGCGTTCTTCGATCACTGCCAGCGCGTGTTCGCGCGCCACGGCTACACGCCGAACGTCGTGAAAGAACCCACCGACCACCACGTGCTGTTGTCGGGCGTCGCGAGCGGCCGTGCGATGGCGCTGCTGCCCGAATCGTTCATGTCGCTGAAGAGGGCCGGCGTGCGCTACCGGGCATTGAAGGAGGGGGACGAACTGGGCGTGGGCATCGGGCTCGCGGTGCCCGCCGCATCGTCGGTGTTCCATGCGCTGCTGCTGGCGTGTGCCAAGGCGGCGAGGGACGACTGACGGCTCTTGAGCCCCGGCATCAGTCGGCGTCGAAATCCGTGGCCCGGCTGACGGCCTCCCAGTCCTTCATGTCTTTCAGCAATGCCTCGGCATGCGCGCGCACGGCCTCGACAGCGTCGCCGCCGAGTTGCAGCCGCAACGGCGTTCGCTCGGCGGCCAGCGCTTGCTCGATCGCCGCGGCCGCCTTGCGCGGGTCGCCGGCCTGCGTGTTGTGCATGGTGCGGGCGAATTCGCGCGTGGCGCCGACCACCGACTGGTACGCCTGCATCGCCGGCAGGTGGCGCATGCCGGTGCCCGCGAGCTGCGTGCGGAATTGCCCGGGTTCGACGATGAGCACCTTCACGCCGAACGGGGCCATCTCCTGCGCCAGCGCTTCGCTCGCGCCTTCGAGCGCGAACTTCGATGCCGAATAGGCGCTGAAACCGGCGAACGACAACTGGCCGCCGAGGCTCGAGATGTTGACGATCGCACCCGACCCTTGCCGGCGCAGGACCGGCAGGGCGGCGCGCATGACCGCCATCGCACCGAAGAAGTTGGTGTCCATCAGCGCGCGAAGTTCGGCGTCCGACGTTTCCTCGAGTGCGCCGACGGCGCCGTAGCCCGCGTTGTTGACCAACACGTCGATGCGCTCGAACCGTTTCACCGCGGCCTGGATCGCGGCCTCGGCGGCACCGGGCACGTCGACGTCGAGCGCGACCGCCAGGACGCGGTCGGGCGCCATGGCGACGAGGTCGGCGAGACGGTCGGTCCGGCGCGCGGTGGCCACGACCTGATGACCTCTTGCCAGCGCGTGCTCGGCAAACGCGCGGCCGAAGCCGGAGGAGGTGCCGGTGATGAACCAGGTCTGGGGGTGGTGCGTCATGTCGATGCCTTTCGATGCGGGGGTTGATGCGGCCCTGTGGCGCATGCAGCAACTGTCGTCGCACGGCATTGAACGATCAAGGCGAACAGATCGAATGCGTTGTTCGATATGCTGCATGAATGGATCGAACGCTTCTCGCCCATCTGCCCATCGTCCTGGCGGTCCACCGCCGAGGCGGATTCGCCGCGGCGGCCAACGAACTGGGCATGAGCACGTCGGCCGTCAGCCACGCGGTGAAGAGCGTCGAAGAGCGGCTCGGGCAGCCGTTGTTCGCACGCACGACGCGCAGCGTGCGCCTCACCGAAGCCGGGGCCGCCCTGGTCGACGTGCTCGGGCCTGCGCTCGGTGAAATTTCGACGGCCGTCGACGACATCGGTGCGGCGCGTGGCAAGGTCGGCGGGACCTTGCGGATCAATGCGCCGCGCACCGCGCTGCCGATCGCCGTCACGCCGCTGCTGCAGGAGATGGGCCGCCGCCATCCCGGACTGACGGTCGAGATCACGTGCGACGAAGGCCTTGCCGACATCGTCGCCGAGGGATACGACGCCGGCATCCGGCTCGGCCACACCGTGGCGCAGGACATGGTCGCGGTCCGCCTGACACCGCCCTTCGAGGCCATCATGGTGGCGTCGCCCGGCTATCTTTCGGCGCGCGGCGAGCCCGGCGCGCTGGAAGACCTGGCCGACCACAACTGCATCGGCTATCGCTTCGTGACCTCGGGCGCCGTCTACGACTGGGACCTGCGCGGTCGTGGCGGCGACGTGGCCGTCTCGGTGAATGGCACGGTGCGCGTCACCGACGCGCTCTGCGCGAAGGAACTGGCGCTGGCGGATGTCGGGATCGCGTACCTCTTCGAGCCGCTGGTCCGTGCCGAACTGCAGGCGGGGTCGCTGCGGCAGCTTCTGCCACGAACGGCCATCGAAGAGCCCGGCCTGTTCCTGTACTTCCCGCGCCGCGCGGCGCAGGCCCCCAAGCTGCGCGCCTTCATCGATCTGGCGCGCGAGCTGCTGGCATCGCGTCGATAGGCCTCCCGACGGCGGCCTCCCAGGGTTTTCACGATGGACCACGCGCACATCGGCCGGGCCTCCCGGATGTGCCTTTCCGCCATTGAGTCCCCGGGCAGGCCCGCCAAGACTGGAGCGACAAGAAACAGGAGACACCCATGAGACAGCCCCGGTCCGGCCATCGGCTTCTGCCACTGTTCGTCCTGTCCCTGCTGCTGGCGGGATGCGGCGGCGGAGACAGCGGCGGCGGTGGAGACGCGCCCCCGCCTCCGTCGTCCACGCCGCTCAGTTGCGCGCAGCTCGAAGGCACCGCCATCCCCGCCGGCGCGATCGGCCTGCCGACCGCCGGCGCCAGCGTCGTTTCGGCCACCGTCGTCGCCCCCAGCGGCACCGCGCCGAAGGCGATTCCCGAGCACTGCCTCGTCGTCGCGAAGATCTCGCCGGTCGATCCTGCCGCACCCGACATCCGCTTCAACCTCGCGCTGCCCACCACCTGGAACCACAAGGCGGTGATGTTCGGCGGCGGCGGTTTCGACGGCAGCATCCCCCCGGTCACCGGCAACGTGCCGGTCGGCCCCACCGACCAGCCCAACCCGCTGGGCCGCGGGTATGCCACCTTCGCCAGCGACTCCGGCCACCAGGCCAACGCGTTCGGCTCGCAGGACGGCTCGTTCGCGCTCAACGACGAAGCGGCAGCCAACTTCGGCGGCGACGCGATCAAGAAGACCCGCGACGCGGCCACGTTCCTGATCAAGGCGCGCTATGCGGTCGCGTCGATCGGCAAGGCCTACTTCGCCGGCGGCTCCACCGGCGGGCGCGAGGCGCTTGCCGCCATCACCCGCTGGCCCGCCGACTGGGACGGCGCGATCTCGCTGTACCCGGCCTGGAACGACGCCGCCGCGCTGCTGCACGGCCAGCGCGTCAGCCGCGCCCTCTCGAAGCCGGGCGCCTACCCGAGCCCCGCGAAGCGCGCGCTGGTCTACGCCGCGGCGATGCAGGCCTGCGACGGCCTTGACGGCGTGGTCGACGGCCTCATCAGCAACCAGCAGCGCTGCAACGCGGTGTTCGACCCGGCGACCGCCAGCGCGAACGGCAACCCGCTGCGCTGCCCCGATGGCGCGGAGGCCGGCGACAGCTGCCTGTCCGATGCGCAGATCACCGCGCTGAAGGTGATGAACACCGACTCGCACTTCAACTTCGCGGTGGCCAGCGGCGAGACGCACTACCCCGGCTCCAACGTCTGGGGCGCCGACCTCGGCATCACCACCAACCCGTCGCCGCTGCAGCCGACGGTCACCTTCCTGGCGCTGGGCACCGCGGCGCCGGCGATGCCGATGCCGCGCAATTCGCCGTACATCGGCACCTTGCTCGACCAGTGGATCAAGTACTCGGTGACGCGCGATGCCGGCTACGACTCGCTGTCCTTCGACCCGGAAAACCCCGGCCCGTGGGCCGGCCGCGTCAGCCAGCTGAGCACGCTGCTCGACACCCGCGTCGACCTCGACGCGTTCGCGGCCAGGGGCGGCAAGCTGCTGCTGGCGCATGGCGTGGCCGACATCCTGGTCAGCACCCGCGCCACCGAGGAGTACTACCAGCGCCTGCAGGCCCGCATGGGCCCGTCGGAAGTCGACACCTTCGTGCGCTACTACGAGATCCCCGGGCTCGGCCATGCGGTCAGCACGGCCTTCAATGCCGCGTGGGATTCGTTGACCGCGCTCGAGCACTGGGCCGAGGACGGCACGGCCCCGAGCGCCCCGGTGGTGGCCGACACCGCCGGCGTGCCCGGCCGCACCCGGCCGCTGTGCGACTACCCTGCCTGGCCGCGCTACAACGGCACCGGAGACGTCAACATGGCTGCCTCGTTCACCTGTGCCAACCGCGAGGCCGCCTCGCCGACGCAGCGCAGCACATCGCTCGGCGACGTGATCGGCACCGACCACTCCGCCAGCAGCGGCACCTACGCCTGGAAGGGCATCCCGTATGCGAAGGCGCCGGTCGGCGAGCTGCGCTGGAAGGCGCCGGCCGAGCCCGACGCCTGGACGTCGCCGAAAGCCACGCAGCAGTTCGGCAATGCCTGTGCATCGTTCGGCCGCCTGTACGGCCCCGGCTCGAACAACAGGTACGACGCCACCATCGGCACCACCATCGGCCAGCCGGTCGGATCCGAAGACTGCCTCTACCTGAACATCTGGCGCCCGACCACCGGCGCGACGAACCTGCCGGTGATCGTGTTCGTGCACGGCGGCAGCAACGTCACCGGCTACACCGCCGACCCGGTCTACGACGGCGCGGCGCTGGCCCGCACCGCCAACGCGGTGGTCGTCACGGTGAACTACCGGCTCGGCCTGCTCGGCTTCATCAACCTGGCGCAGCTGAAGACCGGCGACGCGCTCGACGATTCCGGCAACTTCGCGCTGCTCGACATCGTGCAGGCGCTGAAGTTCGTCAACCGCAACGTCGCGGCCTTCGGCGGCAACCCGGGCAACGTCACGCTGATGGGCCAGTCGGCGGGCGCGGTCAACGTCTATGCGCTGATGACCTCGCCGCTCGTCGTGCAGGCGAATCCGGCGCTGGTGCATCGCGTGCTGCCGATCAGCGGCGGCATCTCGCGGGCCAGCGAGCTGCCGGCCGGCAGCGTCGCGACGCTGGCGTCGCCGACGGACTTCCGCAACCAGGCCGATTTCCTGGTCGCGAACCTGGTGCTCGCCGACGGGCTGGCCGCCGACCTGACCGCGGCCTACGGCTACGTCGCGTCGCGCACGCCGGAGCAGGTCGCGAGCTACCTTCGCGGCAAGAGCGCCGCAGCCATCATCAACACGGTGACCGGCAAGCTCGCACCGGTGGGCGCCTCCGGCTCCGGGCCGATCGCCGACGGCAACGTGCTGCCGGTCAGCCCGATCGCGGCGATCCAGGCCGGCCAGTACCTGAAGGTGCCGGTGCTCGCCGGCAACACCCGCGACGAAGGCAAGCTGTTCCCGACGCTGCTGCCGCTGGCCGGCGGCACCGGCAGCGGCCGCCTGCTCGACGATCCGTCGGTCTTCGCGATGGCCTTCAACTACCAGCCCAACGGCCCGGCGACGACGACGCTCGCGCAGTGGATCCCGCCGTCGTACCTGCCGATGGATGCGCCGGTCACCGGCTTCACCGCGCGCTCCGACCAGTTGAACAGGATCTTCTTCCTGAACAGCCGCGACAGCGTGCTGGCCGCGCTGCAGTCGCAGCAGAACCCGATCTGGTACTACCGCTTCGACTGGGACGAGATGCCGGCGCCGTTCAACGAGATCTACGGCGCGGCGCATGCGTTCGACCTGCCGTTCGCGTTCGGCAACTTCGGGCCGTCGCTGTATGCCAACTTCGCGAACACCACCGCCAACGCGCCGGGCCGGCTGGCGCTGTCGGACGCGATGATGCGCAGCATCGGCGCGTTCGCGCGCAACGGCGACCCGAACAACACCGCGCTGGGCCTGCCCTGGCCGCAGTGGCCGGCGACGCTGGTGTTCGACGCCTCGCCGGCCGCGAAGCAGATCAGCGTGCAATGACGGGTGGGGGCGCCCTCAGGCCGAGGGCGCGCTCAGGTGCCACAGCCGCAGCGCGATGTGGATCTCCAGCGCGCGCGAGGCCTGGCCCCAGTGCCCGAGCAGCGTCTCGATGGTGGCCAGGCGCTGCCGCACCGTGTTGACGTGGATGCCCAGGCGCTGCGCGGTGGTCTTCGCGTTCTGGTTGTGGTCGAAGTAGCACAGCAGGGTCGGCGCCAGTTCGGCGCTGCGCTTGCGGTCCAGCGAGATCAGCGGGCCGATGGTGGCCTGCAGGAAGCTGTCGAGGCTGCCGTGGTCGTGGGTCTCGAACAGCGTGGAGTACAGCGCCAGTTCGTTCTGGTTGACGATCTGGCCCTGCACGCCGATGCGCCGCAGCACCGGCAGTGCGCGGCCCAGCGTCGCGTACAGCGCCGGGACCTCGGCCGGCCCGCCGATCGGGCGCGACAGCACGCCGCGGTGCGTGGCGCGAAGCTCGCCGCGCGCCCACGCCGAGACGGCCTGTCGCGCGTCGAGCGCGCCGGTGGCGCCGCACAGGATCACCAGCGTGCCGTCGAGGTCGTCGACCAGCGCATTGGCCAGCGGTCGCGTCGTCCTGAAACGCCGCGCGGCATACCCGGCGCTCGGGCCGTCCACCTCCACCAGCATCAGCGCCAGCGGGCGCGACAGGTCCACGCCGTGGTGATCGGCACGGCCCATCAGCTCGGTCAGCTCGCCCTGGCGCGGCCACACCAGCGAACGCAGCAGGTCCGACGCGTCGTGGCTCTTCGACGCTTCGAGGCGCTGGCGCGACAGCAGCACGACGCCGATCACGCTCGCGCTGCGCTCGAAGGTGCGGATCGCGATCTCTTCCAGCGTGCCGCCGTGGAACAGCAGCGCGGCGCCGAGCAGGTCGTCGCCGCCGATCACCGGCATCACGCGGCAGGATTCGTCGTCCTGCTGCCAGGCCAGCACCGAGCGCCCGGTCTCGCGACTCTGGCGCAGCGCGCGCGCCACCTCGGCGCTGCGCGGGCCGTGCGGCGCGTGGGCTGAAGCGCCGGGGCCCGCATACCCCGGTGCCGCTGCCGCGCTGACCGCCTGCGAGGCCTCGTCCAGCACCAGCACGCTGCCGCCCAGCAGGCGCGCGACCGATTCGCACAGCGTCGACAGCGACGCGCCGCGCGCCAGCAGCGAGGTCAGCTGCTCGTGCGCATCGGTCGCGGCCTGGATGCTGCGCACATGCCGTTCCAGCTCGGCACGGGCCTGGTCCGCATCGCGCAGCGCCGCGTTGGCGCGTTCGAAATCGCGGGCGTTCTTCAGCGCCACCGCGCCGTGCGTGGCCAGCGTGCACAGGATCGCGATGCTCTGCGCGGTGTGCAGCCGGTGGTAGCGGTCGGCGACGAACAACAGCCCGGTCACCTCGCCGTCCCAGACCAGCGGCACGCCCACCAGCGCCGCGATGCCTTCGTCCTGGAACGCGGCGTCGAGCGCGGCGTCGTGCTCGAAGCGCGCATCGTGCAGGTAGTCGGGCGTCATGAAGGGCAGGCGCGTCGACATCACGACGCTGGCCACGCCGCGGTCGTGCCGCGCCACCATGCCGGAGGTGGTCTGCTGCATCGCGCCGTCGGCGGCCAGCACGTGGAACTCGCCGCGGTTGGTGTCGTAGATCGACAGCCACGCGATGTCGGAGCCCAGCAGGTTGCGCGCACGCTGCACCAGCGCCGCGAGCAGGCTCTGCAGGTCGAGCCGGCTCGACAGGGCCTGCGCCGAATCGATCACCGCCAGCATGCCGCGCTCGCGCTGCTGCTGCAGTTCGAGCCGGTTGCGGATGGCCATCGCCATGCGCACCGTCTCGGCCAGCATGGACTTGGCCGCGATGTCGTCCGGCAGCGCCTCGACCTCGGCCAGGCGGCGTGCGAAATCGTCGGCCGGCGCGCCCTGGTGGAGCAGGTGGATCAGCTCCGCGACCCGCTGGCCGGTGCCGTCGACGAAGGGCGGGGCAACGCTCCTCATGGCTTGTCTCCTGGGTACTGCATGTGCGCGGTGGTCGGCGTCGGTGTGCGCAGAGGCTACCAGAGGGGCGTGCGCCGAACCGGGGCCGCCGCGGGCCGCGAAAGACACTGAATCCGGCCGCAAGGTGTGCGCGCCGCACATAGGCCGCGGGCCGCATCGCCCGGAGACTGCCGTCATTCACGCACGGAGCGCACAGCGCGCACAGAGGACCTGCATGCCCCTTCTCGATTCGCTTCGACCCGCGCCGAACCTGCGCGTCCTCGTGACGGCCGGTGCGAACGGCATCGGTGCCGCGATCGCGCGGGGCTTCCACGAGGCGGGGGCGCGGGTGCATGTCTGCGACATCGACCGCAGCGCGCTGGACCGCCTGTCGACCGAGCTGCCCGGTGTCACTGGCAGCATGGCCGACGCGTCGGTGCCGGCCGATGTCGACCTGGTGTTCGACGACGTGCAGGGCGCATTCGGCGGGCTCGACGTGCTGGTCAACAACGCCGGCATCGCCGGACCCACCGGCGCCATCGAGGACATCGACGGCCCCGGCTGGGAGCGCACGATCGCCGTCAACCTGAACAGCCAGTACTACTTCGCGCGGCGCGCGGTGCCGATGCTGAAGCGCTCGGCGGCCGGCCCCTGCCTGATCTCGATGGCCTCGGTCGCGGGCCGGCTCGGCTACCCGTACCGCACGCCGTATGCCGCCAGCAAGTGGGCCATCGTCGGCCTGACCAAGTCGCTGGCGGTCGAGCTCGGGCTGCACGACATCCGCGTCAACGCGATCCTGCCCGGCACCGTCGAGGGCGAGCGCATGAACGGCGTGATCGCGGCGCGCGCGGCGTCGACCGGCCTCGGTGTCGACGAGATGCGCCAGCAGTACCTCAACAAGATCTCGCTGCGCCGCATGGTGAGCGCCGACGACGTGGCGGCACTGGCGCTGTTCCTGTGTTCGCCCGCGGCCCGGAACATGACGGGCCAGGCCATCAGCATCGACGGCAACGTCGAGTACCTCTGAAAAACTCCAGGAGACAAAAGATGAACGCCGTTCGAATCGCAAGCCTTCCGATGCTCGCGCTGCTGGCCGTCGCCGCGCACGCCGCCCCGGTCAAGATCGGCGTGCTGGAGACGCTGTCCGGCCCGCAGGCCTCGACCGGCCAGGCCTATCGCGCCGCGGTGCGCTACGCGGTCGACAAGCTGAATGCGGCCGGCGGCTGGAACGGCCAGCCGGTGCAGCTGCTGGAGTACGACAACCAGGGCGGCCCGGCCGGTGCCTCCGACAAGCTGAAGGCCGCGGCCGCCGACGGCGTGCAGATCGTCGTGCAGGGCGGCTCGTCGGCGATCGGCGGCCAGATCACCGAAGACGTGCGCAAGCACAACCTGCGCAACCCGGGCAAGGAGATCGTCTACATCAACGTCGGTGCCGAGGCGCTGGAGCTGACCGGCGAGAAGTGCAACTTCCACCACTTCCGCTTCGCCGGCAACGCGCAGGTGCGCACCAAGGCGCTGGTGCAGGCAATGAAGCAGGGGCAGGCGCTGGGCACCAAGGTCTACGCGATCAACCAGAACTACTCGTGGGGCCAGGACATGGAGCGCGCCATCGTCGACAACGCCGGCGCCGGCGGCTATCAGGTCGTCGAGAAGACGCTGCACGACGTCAACAAGATCCAGGACTTCGCGCCCTACGTCGCGAAGATCGGCGCGTCGGGCGCCGACACGGTGATCACCGGCAACTGGTCGAACGACCTGCTGCTGATGATGAAGGCATCGAAGGCGGCCGGGCTGAAGGTGCGCTTCGGCACGGTGTACCTCGACCAGGTGGGCAACATCGCGAATGCCGGCGAGCAGGCGGTGGGTCATTTCGTCGTGCAGGCCTTCAACGCCGAGGCCGCCGGCGCGGACGGCGACCGCTTCATGGCCGATTACAAGGCGAAGAGCGGCCACTGGCCGGTCGCGACCGAGCCGCAGACGGTGTTCGGGCTGGAGATGGTGGCCGATGCGCTGAAGCGCACGAAGCCGGTGAACGACTCGCTCGACGTCAACGCGCTCGCACGCGCGCTGGAGACCACGCGGCTCAAGACGCCGATGGGCGAGGCCAGCATGCGCGCGAGCGACCACCAGGTGCTGCTGCCGCTGGTGGTGTCGGTGGTGGCCCGCGACGCGAAGTACAAGGCCGACGACACCGAGCTGGGCTTCAAGCCGGTGAAGGTCTTCAGCGCCGAGCAGGCTGCGGTGCCGGCGCAGGCCGCCTGCAAGATGCAGCGCCCCGGCTGAGGCGATGGGACACGCGGTGGACACCCTCGTCTTTTCACTGCTGAACGGCACGGTCTACGGCCTGCTGCTGTTCATGGTCTCGGCCGGGCTGACGCTGGTGTTCGGGATGATGGGCGTGCTGAACTTCGCCCATGCCTCGTTCTACATGCTCGGCGCGTATTTCGCGTACACGCTGCAGGGCCTCGTCGGCTTCGGCCCGGCGGTGGTGGCGGCCACGCTGCTGTCGGGCGCGGTCGGCGTCGTGGTCGAACGCTGGTTCCTGCGGCGCGTGCACCACCACGGCCACGCGCACGAACTGCTGCTGACCTTCGGGCTGTCGTTCATCATCGCCGAGGCGATCAAGCTGTTCTTCGGCAACCACCCGGTGGACTACCGCATTCCGCCGGCGCTCGACGTCGCCGCGTTCACGCTCGGCCGCCAGCAGTACCCGGCCTACCGCGTGCTGATGGCGGTGGTGGCGCTGGCGATGTTCGGCGTGCTGTGGCTGCTGCTGACGCGCACGCGCATCGGCATCGTCGTGCGGGCGGCCATCCACAAGCCGCGCATGGCGCAGGCGCTGGGCCACAACGTGCAGCTGGTGTTCATGGGCGTGTTCGGCGTCGGCGCGGCGCTGGCCGGCCTGGCCGGCGCGATCGCCGGCGCGTTCTACACCACCAACCCGAACATGGCGCTCGAAGTCGGCGTGATGGCCTTCGTCGTCGTGGTCGTCGGTGGGCTGGGCTCGCTCGGCGGCGCGATGCTGGCGTCGCTGCTGATCGGCATCGTCACCTCGCTGGCGGTGGGGGTGGACCGCAGCCTCGCCGACCTGCTGGCCGTCGTCGGCGCCGGCGCGTGGGCCGAAGGCATCGGCGGCTTGCTGACGCTGAAGCTGTCGAGCCTCGCCGCCACGCTGCCGTTCGCGTTGATGCTGCTGATCCTGCTGGTCCGCCCGGGCGGGCTGATGGGCGAGAAGGCCTGACGCGATGCGCACGACCCTTCCACTTCCCGTCGTCCTCCTGATGGCCGGCGTCGCGCTGCTGGTGGCGCTGCCCGCGCTGCTGCCCGCCGGGCTGCTGATCGCGTCGATCCAGATGCTGGTCGCGGCGCTGTTCGCCAGCGCCTACGGCATGCTCAGCGGCCGCGCCGGCATGCTGTCGTTCGGGCATGCGGCCTACTTCGGCATCGGCGCGTTCGCGACGGTGCATGCGATGAATGCGCTCGGCGGCAGCGGGCTGCTGCCGACGCCACTGATGCCGCTGGTCGGCGCCGCGGCCGGCCTGGCCGTCGGCATCGTCGCCGGCTGGTTCGCGACGCAGCGCAGCGGCACCAGCTTCGCGATGATCACGCTGGCCATCGCCGAGCTGCTGCACGCGCTGGCCCCGCAGCTGAAGGGCCTGTTCGGCGGCGAGTCCGGCCTGTCGACGATGCGGGCGCCGGCCTGGGGCCTCGGCTTCGGATCGACGGTGCAGGTCTACTACCTGACCCTCGCGTGGGTGCTGCTGTGCCTCGGGCTGCTGTACTTCCACAGCCGCACGCCGGCCGGCCGCCTGATGCTCGCGCTGCGCGAGAACGGGCACCGGCTGCGCTTCCTCGGCTACGACGTGCACGGCCTCGGCGTGTCGGCCTTCGCGATCTCGGCGATGTTCTCCGGCGTGGCCGGCGCGCTGCAGGCGCTGGGCAACGAGGCCGCGAACTACGCGGTGTTCGATGCCGGCGTGTCGGCCGGCGTGGTGCTGAACAGCACCATCGGCGGGGTCGGCAGCTTCCCCTGCCCGGCACTCGGCGCCGCGCTGATGACCTTCTTCGGCTACGCGGCGTCCGACGCCACGCAGTCGTGGCTGCTGTACCAGGGCGTGCTGTTCGTGCTGGTGATGATGTTCGCGCCGGCGGGCCTGGCCGGGCTGGTCACCGCGGGTGCGCGCCTGGTCGAGCGGCGGGGCTGGCGGACGGCGGCATCGGTCGCGCTGCTGGCGGCCGGCGCGACCGTGCTGCTGGGCGCGGGCGGCGTGTTCATCGTCGAGATGCTGCAGCGGCTGTGCTCGCAGGACTACCGCGCGCTGGCGCAAGCGGCCGCGGAGCTGCCGGCGGTCCGCCTGCTGGAGCGGCCCTGGTCGCCGACGGCGCTGTCGACGTGGATGCTGCCGGCGGGCCTGCTCGCGTGCGGCAGCTGGCTGGCCGTCCTCGCACGGCGCCGCGTCGGGAGCGCGACGTGACGAACGACCGCACCGCCATCCCGATCCTCAGCCTGCGCGGCCTGCGCAAGTCCTTCGGCGCGGCCGAGATCATCCGCGGCGTCGACCTCGACCTGCGCGCCGGTGAACGCCACGCGCTGATCGGGCCGAACGGCGCCGGCAAGTCGACGCTGTTCCACCTGATCTCCGGCAACCTGCGGCCGAGCGCCGGCGAGATCGTGCTCGACGGCCAGCCGATCGGCGGCTGGACGCCGGAGCGCGTCAACCGCCGCGGGCTGGCCCGCTCGTTCCAGATCACCAACATCTTTCCGAAGCTGAGCGTGTTCGAGAACGTGCGCATCGCGGTGATGCAGCGTCACCGGCTGCAGTACAAGCTCTGGCGCCGCATCGAGCGGCTGCCAGCCCTGCGCGAAGAGACCGAGCGGCTGCTGGAGCGGGTGCGACTGCAGCACCAGGCCGCGACGCTCGGCGGCGAGATGACCTACTCGGCGCAGCGCTCGCTCGAACTCGCGATGACGCTGGCCTCGGACCCGCAGGTGGTGCTGCTCGACGAACCGATGGCCGGCATGTCGAGCGAAGAGACGCAGTACACCGCCGAGCTGATCCGCGAGGTCACGGCCGGCCGCACGCTGCTGCTGGTGGAGCACGACATGGACGTGGTGTTCTCGCTCGGCGAGCGCGTCAGCGTGCTGGTCTACGGCCAGGTCATCGCGACCGGCACGCCGGACGAGATCCGCCGGCACGACGGCGTGCGCGAAGCCTACCTGGGCGAGGAGCACGCCGCATGAACGCCGTCGTTCAACCCCTGCTGCGCGTGGACGGCCTGCAGGCGCACTACGGCAAGAGCCATGTGCTGCGCGGCGTGACGCTGCAGGTCGGCCGCGGCGAGGTCGTCAGCCTGCTGGGCCGCAACGGCTCGGGCCGCTCGACGACGCTGAAGGCGATGATGGGCCTGGTGCCGCCGAGCGCCGGCCGGGTCGAACTCGGCGGCCGCGCGTTGGCCGGCGCGCCGCCGCATGCCATCTGCCGCGCCGGGCTGGCCTATGTGCCGGAGGAACGCGAGGTGTTCGCGAACCTCACCGTCGACGAGAACCTGCGCATGGGCCAGCAGCCGCCGGTGGCCGGCGCGGTGCGCTGGAGCATCGCGCAGATGTTCGACTACTTCCCGCGCCTGAAGGAGCGCCGCGGCACCAAGGCCGGCAGCCTGTCGGGCGGCGAGCAGCAGATGCTGACGATGTGCCGCTCGCTGCTCGGCAACCCGCTGGCGATCCTGATCGACGAGCCGACCGAGGGCCTGGCGCCGAAGATCGTCGCGCAGGTCGCCGAGTGCATCGAGGACATGCGGCGGCAGGGCGTCTCGGTGGTGCTGGTGGAGCAGAAGCTCGCGATCGCGCTGAAGGTCTCGACCCGCGTCTGCGTGATGGGCCACGGCCA
This sequence comes from Rhizobacter sp. Root1238, assembly GCF_001425825.1. Classification (GTDB taxonomy): domain Bacteria; phylum Pseudomonadota; class Gammaproteobacteria; order Burkholderiales; family Burkholderiaceae_C; genus Rhizobacter. Next base: position 19,489 of record NZ_LMDM01000027.1, on the reverse strand, counting down.
CATCGTCTTCGAAGGCAGCCCGGCGCAACTGCTGGCCGACCGCGAGATGCAGCAGCAGTGGCTCGCGGTCTGACTCAACCCACCTCAGGAGATCCCGTGGCAACCCCCCCAGACAAGGTCATCATCAGCTGCGCCGTGACCGGCTCGGTGCACACGCCGACGATGTCGCCGCACCTGCCGCTGACGCCGGACCAGATCGCCGAGCAGGCCATCGAGGCCGCCGAGGCCGGCGCGGCCATCCTGCACCTGCATGCGCGCGACCCGCGCGATGGCCGGCCGACGCCGGACCCGAAGGTGTTCGACCAGTTCGTGCCGCGCATCCGGGCCGCGACCGATGCGGTGATCAACATCACCACCGGCGGCAGCACGCGCATGACGCTGCAGGAGCGCCTGGCCTACCCGTTGCAGGCCCGGCCGGAGATGTGCTCGCTGAACATGGGCTCGATGAACTTCTCGATCCACCCGATGGCGCGCAAGGTCGGCGCGTGGCGCCACGAGTGGGAGAAGCCGCACGTCGAGGGCATGGAAGACCTGATCTTCCGCAACACCTTCGCCGACATCAAGCACATCCTGAAGGTGCTGGGGGAGGACGCCGGCACTCGCTTCGAGTTCGAGTGCTACGACGTCGGCCACCTCTACACGCTGGCGCACTTCGTCGACGAAGGGCTGGTCGACGGACCGCTGTTCATCCAGAGCATCTTCGGCATCCTCGGTGGCGTGGGGGCCGACCCGGAGAACCTGTTCACGATGCGCGCGACGGCCGACCGGCTGTTCGGCCGCAAGCACTACCGCTTCTCGGTGCTGGGCGCCGGCCGCCACCAGATGCCGCTGCTGACGATGGCCGCGGTGATGGGCGGCAACGTGCGCGTCGGCCTGGAAGACAGCCTGTACCTGGAGCGCGGCCGGCTGGCGCGCTCGTGCGCCGAGCAGGTGCGCAAGATCCGCCGCATCCTGGAGGAGCTGTCGCTCGACGTCGCGACGCCGGCCGAGGTGCGCACGATGCTGGCGCTGAAGGGCAGCGACGCCACGTCGATCTGAATCACCCGCAACCAACCCCGAAGGGACCCATGAAGAAGCGTTTGCAAGACAAGGTGGCCATCGTGACCGGCGCCGGCGGCGGGCTCGGGCGCACGCATGCGCTGGAGCTCGCCCGCCACGGCGCGCGGGTGGTCGTCAACGACCTCGCGGGGCGCGACGACGGCGCCGCGGCGCAGGCGGTGGCCGACGAGATCCGGCGGCGCGGCGGCGAGGCGCTGGTGCAGCTCGGCGACGTGACGGCGCTCGCCGACATGCAGGCGATGGCCGACGCCGCGGTGGCCCGGTGGGGGCGCATCGACATCCTGGTGAACAACGCCGGCATCCTGCGCGACAAGAGCTTCGCGAAGATGTCGCTCGACGACTTCAGGCTGGTGCTGGACGTGCACCTGATGGGCGCCGTCAACGCGACCAAGGCGGTGTGGGCGCAGATGCAGGCGCAGCGCTACGGCCGCATCGTGATGACGACCTCGTCCAGCGGCCTGTACGGCAACTTCGGCCAGTCGAACTACGGCGCGGCGAAGATGGCGCTGGTGGGCTTGATGCAGACGCTGGCGCTGGAAGGCGCGAAGTACGGCGTGCAGGTGAACTGCCTGGCGCCGACGGCCGCGACGGCGATGACCGAAGGCGTGCTGCCGCCGGACGCACTGGCCCGGCTGACCGCGGAGCGCGTCAGCCCGGCGCTGCTCGCGCTGGTGGGCGACGAGGCGCCATCGCGCATGATCCTGCTGGCGGGGGCCGGCAGCTTCGAGAGCGCGAACATCACGATGACGCAGGGCGTCTACCTGGACGATGCGCACGACGTGGCCGAGCGGCTGTGCGAGCGGCTCGGCGAAGTCACCGCGCGCGCCGACGAGATCGTGCCGGCGTCGGGCTGGGAGCAGTACCGGCTGGAGCTGGCGAAGGGGGTGGCCGTCCGGCAGTGATCGCACCGGTCGGCGTTGACGTGGCACGGGCACCACGGGCACCGCGGGCACAATCCCCGCTCCGACGATGGAGCACGCGAACGATGACCGAGCATGCAGTGGTGATCGCCGGCGGGGGCCCGACCGGGCTGATGCTGGCAGGCGAGCTGGCGCTGGCCGGCGTGGACGTCGTGGTCGTCGAGCGCCGGCCCGACCAGCAACTCTCCGGCACGCGTGCGCAGGGCATCTCCGCGCGCACGATCGAGGTCCTCGACCAGCGCGGCATCGCGGACCGGTTCCTGGCGGCGGGGCAGGTCGCGCAGCTCACCGGCTTCGCCGTCACCCGCCTGGACATCAGCGACTTCCCGACCCGCCACCCCTATGGGCTGGCGCTGCGTCAGAAGCACATCGAGCGCCTGCTCGCCGACTGGGTCACCGAGCTTGGGGTGCCGATCCTCTATGGCCACGACATCACCGGCTTCGTGCAGCACGACGCCGCGGTCGACGTCGCGCTGGCGGACGGCCGGTCGCTGCGGGCGCAGTATCTCGTCGGATGCGACGGCGGGCGCAGCCTCGTGCGCAAGATCGCCGGCATCGACTTCCCCGGCTGGGATGCGACCACCAGCAACCTCCTCGCCGAAGTCGAGATGACGGAAACGCCGCCGTACGGGGTGCACCGGTCGCCGGCGGGCACGCATGCCTTCGGCCGCTCGGAGTACGAGCTGAAGGATGGCCAGATCCACTACAAGGAGGTCGGCCCGATCGGGGTCATGGTCACCGAAGCGGATGCCAATGCCCGCACCGAGCCGACGCTGCGCGACCTGAAGGAACGGCTCGTCGCGGCGTGCGGCACCGACTACGGCGTGCACAGCCCGACCTGGATTTCCAGGTTCACCGACATGACGCGGCAGGCCGCGGCCTATCGCAGCGCACGCGTGCTGCTCGCCGGCGATGCCGCGCACATCCACTCGCCGATTGGCGGACTGGGGCTCAACACCGGCCTGCAGGATGCGGTGAACCTCGGCTGGAAGCTGGCGCAGGTGGTCCGGGGCACGTCCCCGGACAGCCTGCTCGACACCTATCACGCCGAGCGCCATCCCGTGGGTGCGCGCGTGCTCAGGGCCACGATGGCGCAGGTGGCGCTGCACCGCGAGGACGCGCGCTCGCTGGCGGCGCGCGCGATCGTCGGCGAGCTCCTCGCGATGGACGAGCCGCGCCGGCGGATCGCCGCCGAGATGTCCGGCCTGGACATCCGCTATGACCTCGGCAACGGCCATCCGCTGCTCGGGCGCCGCATGCCCGACCTCGACCTGGTCACCGCGGCCGGCCCGCGGCGGGTCTTCACGCTGCTGCACGGGGCCCGGCCGGTGTTGCTCAACCTCGGCGAGCCCGGGCGTCTCGACATCGCTGCGTGGGCCAAGCGGGTGCAACGGGTCGACGCGACGCACGCCGGGCCGTGGGAGCTTCCGGTCCTTGGGCGTGTCGCGGCGCCGGGCGCGGTGTTGATCCGGCCCGACGGCCATGTGGCCTGGGTTGGTGACGCCTCCAACGACGCCTCCAACGACACCTCCAGCGACGGCCTCGCCGACGCGCTGACCACCTGGTTCGGGCCGCCTTCGCCGCCGCCGTTGAATTTCTGACATGCCCGCCGGGCGGCGCCGAGGCGCCGCCACGGTAGGTTTTCCCGGGGTGGCCATCAGGGCCACGGCTTGCGCCGCACCGGTCTTTTCGCCTTCAATCGGGCATCGATCCACCACCGGGAGAGGCGATGAAACAGGCGATGAAGACAGCGACGATGTTCGCCCTGCTGCTGTCGGCCGGCATGGCCGCCACGGCACAGGCCCACGAGACCTCCGCCGACTTCCGGCTCGATCCGGTGGTCGGCCTGTCGAGCAGCGGAAGTCCGGTGCCGGGCAGTGTCGGCGAGTGGCTCACGCCCAATGCCTACACCGGCTACACGACCGTCTACTACACCTGGGCCGATGGCAGCAGATCGACCAACCAGGACAGCTACACCGCGGCCGGGCTGCCGCTCGCGACGAGGAACGGCGACCCCTTCGGCCCGCTGCGCGACCAGACCATGCCGGCGCTGGCCGCCGATTCGCCGTCGGCCCACTCGCTGGTCGAACCGGGCCACATGCTGGCCGGTGTGACGAGAGAGCACCCGTGGGACGAGTCCAACGCCAGCGTCACGTGGGAGCGCACGTTCTCGCTGCTGCCCCACACCGCCATCACCTTCTCGGGCACCGCAACCCTCGACGCCGACCAGGCGACGACGAAGGCAACCACCTTCGAGGCTTCGCCCAACCTGAACCCGCAGTACGCGAACCGCGGCGTCCTGTCGTTCCACAGCGTGCTGGACGATGGCCAGAGCTGGACCAACGGCATCGGCTTCATCGCCCGCATCATGAATTTCGACCCGCGGTTGCCGGCCGGGTCGCCGTCGCTCGGGCGCGTCGGTTCGGTCGACGACTTCGCGTACAGCAGCGACGAGCAGGGCCACCTGTCGCTGACCCTCTTCAACCATTCCAATGAGCTGATGTTCACCAGCCTGTCCATCGGGGCGTTCGCGGTGGCGCCGTTCATCTCGCCGATTCCCGAGCCCACCGCCTGGTCGGCGATGCTGCTGGGACTGGGCGTGCTGGGCTGGCGCCGCAGGGCTTCTGCCGCCGCGCACAACGCTCCCACTGCCACCGTCGTCGGAGGTGCCGCATGAAGACCCCCCTCTTGCTCATCGTGCTGGCCGCCGTCGGGCTGGCCGGCGCGGCCCGGGCCCAGAACATCGTTGCCGACTTCCAGCTCGACCCGATCACCGGGCTGTCCACCGACAGCAGTTCGCCGGCCGGCACCGTCGGCCACTGGATCACGCCGAACAGCTTCTCCGGGTCGGCGACCGCCGTCCATTACTGGGCCGACCAGTCGACCTCCTTCCGCGAGAACTCGTTCTCGTCGAGCGCCCTCGTCGCCAGCGCCGTCGGCACCCAGCCGTTCGGCAACTACAGCCGGGGCGTGGATCCGGTGGCCGCCGACGCGCCGTCCGGCCATGTGGCGGTGGAGCCCGGGCACCTGCATGCCGACGTGTCGCGCCAGAAGAATTCGGACAGGGTCGAGACCTCTGTCGATTGGCAACGGGCCTTCACGCTCGACCCGAACAGCTCCGTCACGCTGTCCGGACTGCTGAAGCTCGACTCGTCGGTACCGCTCGCGCCGGTGGTGAACTACAGCACCACGCCGAACCCGCGGGACACCATCGCGAACTCGGCCTGGCTCACGTTTCGCGACAACACGAGCCTGGGCTGGATCAACGGCATCGGCATCATCGCGAACATCCTGAACCAGGACCCGAGGGACTTCCACGCGCCCTTCCTCGGCCGTGTGCCGGGGCCGGACGATTTCGCGTACAGCACCGATCCGGACGGACATCTTTCGCTGACGATCTTCAACCGATCCAACCAGTCGATGTTCGGCAGCTTCGAGGTGTCGCTGCTGGCGTCGGCGACCGACGTGCCCGGCATCCCCGAACCGAGCACCTGGCTGGCGATGCTGGTCGGCCTGGCCGTGCTGGGGTGGCGCCGCCGGTCGACGGTCTCAGGCGTGCAGTGACGGCGCAAAACGCACCAGCGCGTCGACGAACGCCCGCGGCGCTTCGAGCGGCGCGAACTCGCCGCAATCGGGCAGCACCGCGGCCGTGAGTTCGCGCGCGCCGGCCCGGCGCAGGCCGGGCAGGTAGTCGTCGGGCGAGCGGCCGTCGGCGTCGCCACGCAGGTAGAGCAGGGGCGTCTCGATGGCCTTCGGGCGGGCGTTGTGCTTCGCATCGGCGGCGAGCGCGCGGTACCAGTCGAAACCGGCCTTCAACGCCTGCGGTCGCGCGTAGGCCGCGGCAAAGCGCTCGCGGTACGCGTCGGTCACTGCGCTCTTGTGGCCGGCCAGCAGGTCGCAGAAGTAGTCGAAGTAGGGCCGCTGCCGTCCCTGCACCATCGTCTCGGGCAGCTCGGGAATCGCGTGGAAGGCGAAGTGCCAGATGCGCGGATCGGCCAGCAGCTGCTCCCACGGGTCGAGCCCGGGGATGACGGTGTTGGTGACGACCGCGCCGCGGATGCGCCGGCCGTGGTCGCGGGCCGCGGCGAACGCGATCATGCCGCCGACGTCGATGCCGGCGACGACGATGTCGTGCGCACCCGCGCGCTCGGCGGCGGCGAGCAGCACGTCGGCGAGCACCGTCTTCTCGGCCGAGCTCGGCGCACCGCGCGATTCGCCGACCGCGGGCAAGTCGGGCGCGAGCACGAAGAAGCGCTCGGCCAGCGCATCGATCACCGGCTCGTACAGCGCGTGCGAATGGGGCCAGCCGTGCAGCAGCAACAGCGCCGGACGGCTCGCGACGCCGGCCCGTCGCACCGCGATCTCGACGCCGTGGTCCGCGAGTTCGATCTTCTCCATCGTCTTCTCCGCAGGTTGCCCCGGCTCGGGGCAATCCGCATGCCCATGGGCTCAGGGCGGCGCAGTGATCTCCGGCGAGAGCGATGGGGCGACGGCTTCGAGGCTCGCCGCCAGCCCGTCGACCATCAGGTCGACCTCGGCCGGCGTCACGGTGAGCGACGGCATGAAGCGCAGCACCGACGGCCGTGGCGCGTTGAGCAGCAGCCCGGTGTCGGCGGCAGCGCCGCCCAGCATCAGCCGCTCGCGGGCGTGGGCGACGACGGCCGCCGCGACGGGCCGGCCCAGGTCCAGCGCGCGCAGCAGCCCGATGCCGCGGGCCTCGCCCAGCCCATGCCGTGCCGACAGCGCCTGCAGCCGCGCGCCCAGGTGCTCGCCGGTGGCGCGCACCCCCGCCAGGAAGCCGTCGGCCAGCACCGCTTGCAGCACCGACAGGCCGACCGCGCACATCAGCGGGTTGCCATTGAAGGTGCCACCCTGGTCGCCGTGGACGAACACGCAGGCGTGTTGCCGGGCCAGCAGCGCACCGATCGGCACGCCGCCGCCCAGGCCCTTGGCCAGCGTGGCGATGTCCGGCACGACGCCGAAGTGCTGGTAGCCGAACAGCGTGCCGAGGCGGCCGATGCCGGTCTGCACCTCGTCGAAGATCAGCAGCAGCCCGTGCTGGTCGCACAACGCGCGCAGGCCCTGCAGGAAGGCCGGCGTGGCCGCGTTGACGCCGCTTTCGCCCTGCACCGGCTCGAGCAGGATGGCCACGGTGGTGGAGCCGACCAGCGCCTGCACCGACGCCAGGTCGTTGAGCACCGCCTTCGGGAAGCCCGGCACCTGCGGCGCGAAGTGGCGGTCCCAGCCCGGCTTGCCCGACGCCGACATCGTGGCCAGCGTGCGGCCGTGGAAGGCATCGCGGAAGGTGATGATCTCGTGGGCCCCGCCCTTGTGCAGCTGCCCCCACTTGCGTGCCAGCTTGATCGCGCCTTCGTTGGCTTCGGCGCCGCCGTTGGTGAAGAACACCTGGTCGAAGTCGCTGTGCTCGCACAGCAGGCCGGCCAGTGCGCTCGCCGGCTGGTTGTGGAAGGCGGGGCTCGGCGTCAGCAGCAACGCGGACTGCCGCGCCAGCGCGTCGCGGATGCAGGCCGGCGCATGGCCGAGCGTGTTGACGGCCCAGCCCTGCACGAAGTCGAGGTGGCGCCGGCCGCGGTCGTCCCACAGCCAGCTGCCGTCGCCGCGCACGAACGCCGGCGCAGGCCGGGCGGTGATGTCCATCAGGTGCGTCATGCGGCCTCCTCCAGAAGTTCATCGGCATCGATCGTCGGCGCCTCGTCCAGCCCCAGCATCAGCGCCAGGTTCTGCACCGCGGCGCCCGAGGCGCCCTTGCCAAGGTTGTCGAAGACGGCGCCGAGCAGCAGCTGGCCCGTGGCGTCGTTGCCGAACACCGCCAGCTGCAGGTCGTTGCTGCCGTTGAGCGCTTGCGGGTCCAGCCCGGTCATCGCCTGCGTGCGCTCGGCGTCCAGCACCTGCACATGGCGGTGATCGCGGTAGCGCTGCATCAGCAGCTCGCGCACCGCCTGCGCGGTGAGCGGGCGCTGCAGCATCGATGCATGCAGCGGGATGGTCAGCGCAATGCCCTGCCGGAAGGCGCCGTACGACGGCACGAAGAACGGCCGGCCCTGCAAGCCCGCATGCTGCTGGATCTCGGGCACATGCTTGTGCTGCAAGGCCAGGCCGTAGGTCTGGAACGGCAGCGCGCTCGCGGCGCCCGGGCCTTCGTGGGCGTCGATGCCGGCGCGCCCGCGTCCCGAGTAGCCGGAGATCGCATGGATGCTGAGCGGCGCGTCGGCGCGCAGCACGCCGGCCTCGACCAGCGGGCGCAGCAGCGCGACGGCACCGGTCGGGTAGCAGCCCGGGTTGCTGACGAACCGCGCCTCGGCGATGCGGCCGGCCTGTTGCGGCGACATTTCGGGAAAGCCGTAGACCCAGGCCGCATCGGTGCGGTGCGCCGACGACGCGTCGATCACGCGCACGCGCGGATGGCGGATGCCGGCCACCGCCTGGCGCGCCGCCTCGTCGGGCAGGCACAGCACGGCGACGTCGCAATCGTTGATCGCCGCTGCCCGCGCAGCGGGGTCCTTGCGCAGCGCGTCCGGCAGCGTGACGAGCGCGATGTCGCGTCGCCCGGACAGCCGCGCCAGGATCTGCAGGCCGGTGGTGCCTTGGTCGCCGTCGATGAAAACGCTCGCGCGCATGGGGTGCTCCTGGAGTGAGGAGCGGAGCTTGCGGCTGCGCCGAGGATTGGTAAAGTTGAATGTCATGAACCCGAAGTTCATGAAGCCTGAACGACCATGAGAGAACTGAAGCTCGACCAGCTGCGCACGCTGGTGACCATCGCCGAGCTCGGCTCGTTTGCCGCCGCGGCGCGCGCGCTGCACCTGGCCGCGCCGACCGTCAGCCTGCATGTGGCCGAACTCGAGTCGCGCCTCGGCGCGCCGCTGCTGCTGCGCCAGCGCCAGCGCGTGGTGGCCACCGGCATCGGCGAGGGGCTGGTCGAGCGCGCCCGCCGCCTGCTGGTCGATGTGGACGCGGCGCTCGAGGACGTGGCCCACCAGGTCGAAGGCCGTGCCGGCCGCGTGCGGTTGGGTGCGTCCACCGGCGCGCTGGCCTGGCTGCTGCCGCAGGCGCTGGAGACGATGGGCCGGGACCACCCCGGCATCGACGTGCAGGTCGCGGTGCTGACGTCGCAGGAGGCCTTGTCGCGCCTGCAGGGCGGCACGCTCGACATCGGCCTGGTGGCCTTGCCGCAGGCGGCCGTTCCGGGGCTGCAGATCGTGCCGTGGCGCCGCGACCCGGTGATGGCCTTCGTGCCGCGCACCTGGACGCTGCCGCGCGCGATCACGCCGGTCTGGCTCGCGTCCCGCCCGCTGATCCTCAACGATGCCACCACCCGCCTGCACCGCATGACGATGGACTGGTTCGCCGCCGCCGGCGAGCAGCCGCAGGCGCGCATCGAGCTGAACTACAACGACGCGATCAAGAGCCTGGTGGCGGCCGGCTATGGCGCCGCGCTGTTGCCGCGCGAGGAGGGCGCGGCCACGGTGGACAAGCGCATCGCGATCGCGCCGCTCACGCCGCGCCTGTGGCGCCCGCTGGGCCTCGCGCACCGGGCCGGAAAGCCGGAGCCCGCGACGCGGCACATGCTCGACGCGCTGGCAGCGATCCGGCAGCGCTAAGGCCTGTCAACACGGCGGGCAGAAGACCGCACAGTCGCCGGCGAAGCGTCAGGCCGGCAGCGCGCGCTCGGCCGTTCCCAACCGGAACACCGACACCGCACTCACCAGCCGCGCAGCCTGTTGCTTCAGGCTCTCCGCGGCGGCCGCCGATTCCTCGACCAGCGCCGCGTTCTGCTGCGTCACCTGGTCGAGCTGCAACACCGCGTCGTTGACCTGGCCGATGCCGGTCGTCTGCTCCTCGGTGGCGCTGCTGATCTCCGACAGCATGTCGTTGACGCGGCGCACCTGCGACACGATCTCGGTCATCGTGCGGCCGGCATCGCCGACCAGCCGGCCGCCGGTCGCGACCTTGCCCGAGCTGTCGCCGATCAGGGCCTTGATCTCGCGGGCCGCTTGGGCGCTGCGTTGTGCGAGCGTGCGCACTTCGCCGGCCACAACCGCGAAGCCGCGGCCCTGTTCGCCGGCCCGCGCCGCCTCCACCGCGGCGTTGAGCGCGAGGATGTTGGTCTGGAACGCGATGCCGTCGATCACGCCGGTGATGTCGGCGATCTTCCGGCTGGCTTCGGCGATCTCGGCCATCGTGTGCACGACCCGCTCCACCACCTCGCCACCTTCGGCGGCCACGCGGCGCGCCGCATCGGCCACTTCGCTCGCGGTGCGGGCGGTGTCGGCGTTGTTGCGAACGGTGCCGGTCAGCTGTTCCATCGAGGCCGCCGTCTGCTGCAGGTTCGACGCCTGTTCTTCGGTGCGCTGGCTCAGGTCCTGGTTGCCCATCGCGATCTGGCCGGAGCCGGTGGCGATGCCGTCGCTGCTCTGCCGCACCTCGGCGACGATGCGCAGCAGGCTGGCATTCATCTCCTTCAGCGCCTGCAGCAACTGCCCGGTCTCGTCCTTCGTGTCGACCTGGATGTCGGAGCCGAGGTCACCGGAAGCGACGCGCTGCGCCACCTGCACCGCACGGCCGATCGGACGCGTGATCGAGCGCGTGACGATCCAGGCCATCAGCACCGCCAGGCCGATCGCCGCGGCACCGAGCACGAGCATCACGGTCCGGCCGACCTGATACGCGGTGTTCCCCGCTTCGCCCGCGTCCTTGAACTGGCGGCCCAGCTCCGCGAGCAGCGCGTCGAGCGCCGATTGGTAGCTGTGCTGGTCCTTGCGCATCTTGCCGAGCACCAGCTCGACGGCCGCGTCGTTGTTGCCGGCGGCGAGCAGGTCCTTGAAGGCCTGCTGGTCGGCGACGAAAACCGCGCGAGATTCCTTCACGTCGGCGAGGATGCGCCGCGTCTCGGGCGCCTGCAGCGTGCGATCGAGCCCGTCGATGGACTCGGTGATCCGGCCCTGCGCCGCGGCGAGGTCGGCTGCGGTCTTGCGCAGGCTCTGCGCATCCTTGTCGATCAGCATCGCGCGCACGCTGCGCACGATGGCATTGACATCGTTCTTGATGTCGACCGCGAGCAGCACCTTCGGATAGCGGTTGTCCACGACCAGGTTCAGCTGGTCGCGCAGGTCGGTCAGCCGTTGCAGGCCGGCGCCGACGACGGCCGCGAGCAGCACGAGCACGAAGGCGAAGGCCACCGCGAGGCGCACGCCGATCTTGAGATTGAGAAAGCTCTTCATTGACGGCTCCATGGGGCGGCCGATAGCACGGCGCCATGCCGTTCTATCGGTCGCCTCGGAGCTCACTTGAGCACGAATGCACCGCTCAAGTGCATCCGACACCGGCATGGGCAGGCGCCCCGCTGCCGCGCGGCCGGCGGCACGCGACGCCGACCCGGCAGGTGCCTACAGCTTGGTGCCGCCGCTGGCGTCGACCACCTGCCCGGTGGTCCACGCGCCGTCCGGCCCGGCGAGGAAGGCCACCACGCCGGCGATGTGCGCCGGCTGGCCGATGCCCGGCAGGGCCTGCACCTGCGCCAGCGTTTCCTTGCCGCCGGGGCCATGGATCCAGGCGCTCATGCGGGTGTCGATGGCGCCGGGAGCGACCACGTTGACGGTGATGCCCCGCGGCCCCAGTTCGGCCGCCAGTTGAAGGGTCAGCGCATCGACGAAGCCCTTGCTGGCCGAGTAGGCGGTGATGCCCGGAAAGGCGATGCGCGTCGCCGCGGTGCCGATGTTGACGATGCGTCCGCCGTCGGGCATCAGCGGCACCACGCCCTGCGTGATGAAGAACAGGCTGCGCATGTTCACGCCGACGAGCGTCTCGAACGCCTCCGCGCGCGTGTCGGCCAGCCCGGCAAACAGCGCGACGCCGGCGTTGTTGACCAGGATGTCGATGCGCGGCAGCTGCAACGCCGCGAGGCGTTCGACCAGTTGCCGGCCGCCGTCGACCGCGGCCAGGTCGGCCTGCAGCAGGTGCGCGGTGTGACCGGCGTCGCGCAACGACGCGGCCAGCGCCTCGGCTTCGGCCCGGCCGCTGCCGTAGTGCAGCACCAGCTCGGCACCGTCGGCGGCCAGCCGTTGTGCGATGGCGGCACCGATGCCACGCGAGGCCCCGGTGACCAGGGCGATTTTTCCTTCGAGGGATCTGCTCATGATGTTCTCCAAATAGACCAATCGGTCAATAAAAGTGGAAAGAAAGGCCGCGCGAGCGGCCAGCGGGGGGTGGGGCGGGGGCTCACGCCATGTCGAGGACCCCGAACGTGAGCGCGACGAGGCGCTCCATCTGGGCGCGACTGCGCCCGGCGCGCGCGGCGACGCGCAGGCCGCTGACCAGCGCGATCAGCACTTCGGCCAGCTCGGCCGACGCTGCCGTGCTGCGGATCGAGCCGTCGCGCTGCCCGCGCTCCACCGTCGAGCGCAGCATTTCGTGGCTGGCCTGCCAGCGGCTCGTCAATGCCCATGTCAACGGCGCTTCGTCCAGGCCTTCGAGCAGGCCGCCGGTCACGATGCAGGCCCTCTGCGCCGGGTCGTCGCTGGCGCAGCTCTGCACCATGGCATCGAACTGGAGCGCCAGCGCCGTGCGCCCGTCCTTCGCGGCCTGCATCGCCGCGGCGACCTGCGCACCGCGTTGCACTGCGCAGTCGATGGCCTGCAGGTACATGGCCTGCTTGTCGCCGAAGGTGTTGTAGAGACTCTGCTTGCCCAGGCCGGTGGCTTCCTGCAGCAGGGCCAGGCTGGTGCCGGTGTAGCCGTGCGTGCTGAAGACGTCGGTCAGGCGGTCCAGGACTTCGGGTTCGGAGAAGTGGCGTTCGCGGGGCATGGCCGATTCTAGGCCTAATTTGACTGATCGGTCAACGTCGACGCCGAACCCGTCGGCCGGATGGCCGGTGTGTGAGGATCGCGGTCGCCGGGCACAAGGCGTCGACCGGCCTTCCCGTCATGCGGCCGCGCCGGGCACGGCGGGCGGCTGCGCCCGCAGCGCCTCGCGCAGGGCGAGCGCGCCCTTGCCGACGAAGAAGAGCACCAGCACGTGGAAGCCGACCGGCAGCCAGTCGGCCGCGGCCAGGTACAGCAGCGCGTCGAGTGCGTACACGCCGCCGCCGATGTAGAAAGCCCGCAGGCTGCCGCGCTGCGCCACCAGGCCCATCGCGAAGAAGAAGGCCAGCACCAGCGCGTCCAGCACCAGGCCGGCAACCGGCAGCCCGGAGAACACCGCATCGACGACGCCGGTGATGCCCAGGCCGACGACGAAGTGGGTGTCGCTGCCCGAATGCTGCATCCCGACGTTCACCGCCGACAGGCCGGCGATCCACCAGAACCAGCGCGCGCCCGCCTGCACGAGCGGCATCGATTCGGCCAGCGCACGCGGTGTCGGCGCCACGGCAGCGGCGGCGATGGAAGCGGGAGCAGCGGCCACGGCGGGCGTGGCGGTGGGGTCGGTCATCGGGTCCTCCTCGTGTGGCTGTCGATTAGAACAGCGGCCGAACGTCGTGGGAGTGGAGCCTGCGAAGCGCAGAGGCTTCGCCCGTTTTTGACATCACCCAGGAGACCCCCGTGACAAAGATGATCCTCGTGAGCCTGCCGGTCACCGACCTGAGCGCCTCGGTCGCCTTCTACAAGGCGCTGGGATTTGCGCAGAACCCGCAATTCAGCGACGACACCGCCGCCTGCATGGTGTGGAGCGAGACGATCCACGCGATGCTGCTCACCCATGCCAAGTGGCGCAGCTTCACCGATCGACCGATCTCGCCGGCCGGCACCAGCCAGGTGATGCTCGCGCTGTCGCTGGACAGCCGGGAGGCCGTCGACCGGATGAACCAGGCCGCTGCCGGACACGGCGGCCAGGCCGACGTGAACCCGGTGCAGGACCATGGCGCGATGTACGGCCGCGACCTCGCGGATCCCGACGGGCACCTGTGGGGCGCGCTCTGGATGGACCCGGCCGCGATGCCCGCGACGTGACCGCGCCCGGGGCGCGCCGCCGGCGCGCGATGTGCGCAGTGACTCCTGCTTTTGCAACCGGTTTGAATTGGTATCTTTGAGAAACCGAGGTAGGAATACCAATCCAGTACCAGCACACTCCCTCCCTGGTTTTTGTGATGCATCTCAACCGGAGATCAGAGAGATGAAGAAAACACTGGGAATGAGCATGGTTGCCGTCGCGATCGGCAGCCTGTGGGGGCAGGTCCAGGCCGCGTCGGCCCACGACGTGCAAGGTGCGTGGAGCAGCGACGTGCAACTGGCGCAGTCCAGCGCGCCCGCCTGGCGCGAAGGCGTCACCTACACCGTCGGCACGGTGGTGAGCTATGGCGGCCGCGACTATGTCGCGCTCGTCACGCACACCGCATGGGCCGGCACGAACTGGACGCCGGAGGCCACGCCGTCGCTGTGGTCGCCGACGAACGGCAGCGCGCCGGCACCGGCGCCAGCACCCGCCCCGTCGCCCGCACCCGCGCCGGCGCCGAGCCCGGCGCCCGCACCGGCCCCCGCGCCGAACCCCGGCGGCACCTGCTACCTCGCGTGGGTGTCCGGCACCGCCTACACCAGCGGCGCGACCGTCAGCTACAACGGCGTGAACTACAAGGCCAACTACTGGACGCAGAACAACAACCCGGCGTCCAGCAGCGGCCCGGCCGGCAGCGGCCAGCCGTGGACCGCCGTCGGCAACTGCGCCGGTGCACCGGCGCCTGCTCCCGCGCCTGCGCCTGCGCCGTCACCCGCGCCGGCCCCCGCACCGGCTCCCGCGCCGTCGCCGGCCCCGGCGCCCGCACCGGCTCCGGCCCCCGCGCCCGCCCCGGCACCTGCGCCCGGCGGCCGCCAGGTCGGCTCGTACTTCACGCAGTGGGGCGTGTACGGCCGCGGCTATGAAGTCGCCGACATGATCTCGTCGGGCTCGGCCGGCTCGATGACCTTCGTGAACTACGCGTTCGCGAACATCTACCAGAAGAACGGCGGCTACGAGTGCGCGCAAGGCATCGACAAGCTCGAGCCGGGTGCGACGAACCCGAACGATCCGAGCGCCGGCACCGGTGGCGACGCCTGGGCCGACTACGGCCGCACGCCGTTGCGCCTGGTCGGCGCCGCGCCCACGTGGGACTCGAAGCTGGCCGGTTCCTTCAACGAGCTGAAGGGCCTCAAGGCGAAGTACCCGAACCTGAAGGTGCTGATCTCGCTCGGCGGCTGGACGTGGTCGAAGTGGTTCTCCGCCGCCTCGCAGACCGACGCGCTGCGCAAGCAGCTGGTGAGTTCCTGCCTGAACATCTACATCAAGGGCAACCTGCCGGCCTACAGCGGCAAGGGCGGCGACGGCGTGCTGGCGGGCGTGTTCGACGGCATCGACATCGACTGGGAATTCCCGGCCGTGATCGGCCAGCCGTACAACACCGTGAGCGCGGCGGATCGCCACAACTTCACGCTGCTGATGAAGGAGTTCCGCACCCAGCTCGATGCGATCAACGGCAAGCACTACCTGCTGACCGCGGCGCTCGGCTCGGGCAAGGACAAGATCGACGCCACCGAGCCGGGCCAGTACGGGCAGTACATGGACTGGGTCAACCTGATGAGCTACGACTTCCACGGTGGGTTCGAGCCGCAAGGCCCGACCGACTTCCAGTCGAACCTCTATCCGGATCCGTCGGGCCCGAACTACTACGATCCGTTGAAGCCGGGCGTGCGCTCCGTCGCGTCGTACTACAACATCGACGAAGCGGTGGGCATCCTGCTGCAGTCCGGCATGCCGGCGGGCAAGATCAACCTCGGCATTCCGTTCTACGGCCGCGGTTGGACGGGCGTGCCCAACGTCAACAACGGGCTGTACCAGAAGGCCACGTCGCCGGCACGCGGCACCTACGAGGCGGGCATCGAGGACTACAAGGTCCTGAAGAGCGCCCCGGGCACGGTGTATGTGCACCCGGTGACGAAGCAGAGCTACAAGTTCGACGGCACGAACTTCTGGAGCTACGACACGCCGGAAGTGATCCAGACCAAGATCAACTACCTGAAGTCCAAGGGCCTGGGCGGCATCTTCAGCTGGTCGCTGGACGGTGACCTGAACGGCGAGCTGATGAAGGCGACCGCCGCCGCGAAGTAAGCCACGCCGCCATCGCACACCCCACCGGTGTGCGGCCTGCGCGTCAAAGGGCCTGCCCTCACCGGGGCGGGCCTTTTTCGTTTCGGGGCGAAGAGTCGGTTGGAGACAACACCCTGATACACACGAAAGTCCGGACTTACCCTCGGGCGCTCGCCCTCCAGGAATGATCAAATCGCCCACCTGACTGGAATCGGTTCCACTTTTCGAGGTCTCCGGCAGTACGAGTCTTGCAAAGGGACACAGGAATCAATCCGGCGGGCTCATAGATTGGGATGACTTGCCACGGTGCGGCCTCGCCACGAGGTGCGGTGCACGCGCGGAAGCAGACAACACCTTCAAGGAGAAGAGCACATGCAGTGGAGTACCCGACAGGTCGTCGCGATGGCCGCGATGCTGGGCGCCTTTGGCGCCACGGCAGACGCAGCGACCCTTCGCGCCGTCGCCAACAACAACTTCGTCAGCGCCACCGCGACCGGAACCTCGTTCCTGAACGCGACCGCACCCGTCGCCAGCACCTGGGAAGACTTCGACGTCATCCGCAACGGCAACGGCACGGTCTCGTTCCGGGCCACCATCAGCGGCAACATCGTGTCCGCCGACCAGGGCCTCGGCGCGCCGAACACGAACCGCCTGATCTCGAACCGCGGGGCCATCAACGCGTGGGAGCAGTTCACGCTGGAGACGCAGGCCAACGGCACGGTCGCGATCCGCTCGGCGACGACCGGTCTCTACGTCAGCGCCGACCTGAACCGCGGCGGCTTCCTTGTCGCCGACCGCCCCACGGTGCAGGCCTGGGAGCAGTTCGTGCTGTCGGACACCACGACGACCCCGCCGACCAACCCGCCGACCAACCCGCCGACCGGCACGACGCCCGACTTCGGCCCGAACGTGCACGTCTTCAACCCGTCGACGCCGAACCTGCAGGGGCAGATCGACGGCATCTACAACGCGCAGCAGCCGAACCACTTCGGCCCGCGCCGCGATGCGATCCTGCTGACGCCGGGCACCTACAACAACCTGCGCATCCCGGTGGGCTTCTACACCCAGGTGCTGGGCCTGGGCAGCCACCCGGACCAGGTGCACGTCAACGGCGACCTGCGCTCCAACGCCTTCCTCGGCGGCGACAACGCGACCCAGAACTTCTGGCGCGGCGCCGAGAACTTCTCGGTCACGCCCAGCCAGGGCATCGGCAACAACACGATGCAGTGGGCCGTCTCGCAGGCGATTCCGTTCCGCCGCATGCACGTGCGCGGCAACATCAAGCTGAACCAGAACAACGGCTGGTCGAGCGGCGGCTGGTTCTCCGACGTGCTGGTCGACGGCAACGTCAACTCGGCGTCGCAGCAGCAATGGATCTCGCGCAACAGCCAGTGGGGCAGCTGGAGCGGCTCGAACTGGAACATGGTGTTCGTCGGCGTGCCGAACGCACCGGCCGGCAACTTCCCGACGCAGGGCCAGCGCTACACCAAGATCGCGCAGACGCCGGTCATCCGCGAGAAGCCGTACCTGTTCATCGATGCCAACGGCAGCTATGCGGTGCGCGTGCCGGCACTGAGCACCAACAGCGCCGGCATCAGCTGGAGCAACGGCGCCACCACGCCGGGCACCACGCTGCCGATCGGCAGCTTCTTCCTTGCGAAGCCGAGCGACAGTGCGGCCACCCTCAACGCGCAGCTGGCGGCGGGCAAGCACATCCTGTTCACGCCCGGCACCTACGTGCTGACGCAGACGCTGCAGGTGAACAACCCCAACACGGTGATCCTGGGGCTGGGCTTTGCCACGCTGCGGTCCGACAACGGGCAACCGCTGATCAAGACGGCCGACGTGGACGGCCTCACCATCTCGGGCCTGTTCCTCGATGCGGGCCGTGCCGAATCGGGCGTGCTGATGGAGGTCGGCCCGAACGGCGCCAGCGCCAGCCATGCGGCCAACCCGATCGCGCTGCACGACCTGTTCTTCCGCATCGGCGGCGCGGCGGCCGGCCGGGTCGGCATCGCGTTGAGCATCAATGCCAACAACACGATCGTCGACCACACCTGGCTGTGGCGTGCCGACCATGGCGACGGCGTCAGCTGGACCGACAACCCGTCGGCCAACGGCCTGTGGGTGAACGGCAACGACGTGACCATCTACGGCCTGTTCGTCGAGCATTTCCAGCAGCACCAGGTGGTGTGGAACGGCAACGGCGGGCGCGTGTACTTCTACCAGTCGGAGATCCCGTACGACCCGCCGAGCCAGTCGGCCTGGAACAGCACGACGGGCCGCGGCTGGGCGTCGTACAAGGTGTCGAACAACGTGACCAGCCATGAGGCCTGGGGCCTGGGCATCTACAGCGTGTTCACGAATGGCGGCATCCTGCTCGACCGCGCCATCGAGGTGCCGACCACGTCGGGCGTGCGCTTCCACGACATGATCTCGGTGTGCCTGGGGGGCAACGGCGGCATCGTCCACGTCATCAACAACACCGGCTCGCAGACCGGCTGCAATGCGTCGTTCACGCCGACGGTGACCACCTTCCCGTAACCCGACGTTCTTCCCTGAAACGAGCCCCCGGCACGAGCCGGGGGCTTTTGTTTTTGGGCCTTACGTTTGATGACAGACGGGCAGATCTCCGGAATGCCGCGGTCATCACTGACTTGCCGACGTCTCCCAGAATCGCGCCACTTTCGGGTGGACCGAAATCACACAAGGGGATGAGGATGAAGAAGATGAATCGCATGACGATCGTCGCCGCCGCGGCGACGGTGGTGGGCAGCACGTTGGCCGCACCGGCCTTCGCGGCGGACTGGCCGAGCGGCTACACCTTCTGCGCCAGCGAGCGCACCAACTGCGCGGTGGGCTCCAAGCCGCGCCAGGTGTCGTACGGCGCGCAAGGCAAGTGGGTGGTGAAGGCGAAGTCGGGCACGATCGCCTGCACCAACGCGACCTTCGGCGACCCGATCGTCGGCAAGAAGAAGGCCTGCGCGATCGGTCCGCTGGTGGCAGCGCCGGCCCCGGCCCCGGCCCCGGCACCTGCGCCGGCTCCAGCGCCTGCACCAACTCCCGCACCAGCGCCAGCACCGACCCCTGCACCGACCCCTGCACCGGCACCTGCGCCTGCACCGGCTCCCACTCCCGCACCCGCACCCGCACCGGCCCCGTCGGTGGTCGACCCAGGCAGCACGCTGACCACCTGGGCTGCCCCCGGCACCACCCCGAAGCCCACCGTCACGCCGGGCACCTGGCGCGCCGGCGGCCCGAACCCCGACCAGGCCAGCTTCAGGCTCGTCAAGGAGTCGGCCCACTTCGCGTTCTATTCCGACGAAGCGATCTCGGACGCCGACCTGACGCTCGCGGCCAACACGCTGGAGAACACCGTCTGGGAGAACCTGTTCAACTCGAACCTGTTGATGCCCGAGCCGTTCTTCAACAAGACGGAC
>NZ_LMDM01000026.1 GCF_001425825.1 Rhizobacter sp. Root1238 | reverse complement strand
CCCCTTCGTGATGCTCGCGATCGAGCCGTTCAGCCCGTAGGTCGCGGTGTACGCCGCGCTGTCGCTGATCGTGTTGCCGGCGCTGTCGTAGCCGAAGCTCCTGGCCGGGTTCGTGATGCTGCTCAGTCGGTTGCTCGTCGCCTCGGTCGTGTAGGTGCTCGGGATGCCGTTCAGGCTCACGCTGGTGCGGTTGCCGTTCGGGTCATAGGCGATCGACCAGCTCGCTGCCGACGTGACGATGCTGGTCAGCCGGCTGTTCTCGTCGTAAGCGAAGCCCTGGTTCAGCGCCGGTTGCGGCGTACCGTCGCTCGCCAGCAGGTGCGAGAAGCCGGTGATGCGGTCCGCCGCGTCGTAGCTCACGTCGCGCAGCGCGTTGCCCAGCGGGTAGCGCACGATGCGCCCGCTCAGGTCGAACAGCCTCGTGTGGTTCACCAGGCCACTCGCCATGTGCCAGTCCCAGCCGCTCACCGGCCCGAAGGGTTCCCACTTCACGTTGCTGATCAGCGGGATGGGCGTGCCGCCCGCCGTCTGCGCCAGGCGCGCCAGGCTCATGCCGATGAGTTCACCGACGTCGCGCGTGAGGATCAGCNCGGCCTGACCGCGATGCGCCCGCTCAGGTCGAACAGCCTCGTGTGGTTCACCAGGCCACTCGCCATGTGCCAGTCCCAGCCGCTCACCGGCCCGAAGGGTTCCCACTTCACGTTGCTGATCAGCGGGATGGGCGTGCCGCCCGCGGTCTGCGCCAGGCTCATGCCGATCAGCTCGCCGACGTCGCGCGCGAGGATCAGCTGCCGCCCCGACGGGTAGGTGATGCTCATCAGGTCGCCGTGCGAGTAGGCGTACTTCACCGTCGTCAGGATCGGCACCGTGTTCGCACCGGCCTTCGCGTTCACCGACTGCACGGTCTCGGTGATCCGGCCCCGCGGGTCGTACCGGAAGCGGGCGAAGCCGCTCGGGTGATCCACACGGCTCACGTGGCCGATGCTGTAGGTGTAGTCCGGGCCGGTCAGGTCCCAGCTCCACGTGGTGGTCTGGCTCGGCTGGCCGCTCTGCGTGTAGACGACGCTGGTCAATCGGCCTTCGAGGTCGTAGGTGTAGGTCTCGGTGACGCCGCGGCTGTCGGTGCGGGTCTTCAGCCGCCGGGCCGCGTCGTAAGTGATGTTGGTGATGCCGGTGTCCGGGCTGATCAGCTGCGTGGCATCGCCGAAGCCGTTGCGCGGGTACTGCGTGACCAGGCTGCGCGGGTCGGTCACCTGGGTGGGCCGCCCGCCGCCGTCGTACTCCAGCGAGGTCTTGCCGTTCTTCGGGTCGGTCAGCTCCTTCACCCGGCCCAGCGGGTCGTAGCTCGCCTTGTTCTGCAGGTTCAGGCTGTCGGGCGCCTTGGTYGTCTTGGTCGGGTTGCCCTCGGCGTCGTATTCATAGGTCGTCACCGGGGTCGCAGACACCGGCGGAGGCGGCACTTGTGCGAAGGCCGCGGGCGCGCTCAGCAACGCCGCCGCTGCGCCGGCAATCAGGTGGCGGTTCATCGTCGTCTTGTTCATGTGCTCACTCCCTGCCCGTGCGCTGCTGGGCGCGGCCCAGTGCATCCATCGCCCGGGCCAGCCCGCGCTTGAGCGCGCCGGCCGGGTCCTGCACGTGCTCGTCGGTCTTGTTGCCCGCGTTGTCRAGCACGTAGTCGATGCGGTTGGCCTTGTGGTCGTATGCCGCCACCTGCCGGTGGGCACCGTCGTAGTCGAAGCCCACCCAGCTGCCGTTGTCGAACGTGACCTTCTTCAACTGACCGGCTTCGTCGTAGGCATACGTGGTCGTCTCTGCGCCAACGGTGTTCGTCAGCAGCCGTTGCCTCAGGTCATAGGTGTTCACCGTCACGATCCCCTGCGGGTCGGTGCTCTGCAGCACCTGGCCGTAGCGGTTGTAGCGGTCGAAGGTCGTCACCTTGCCGAGCGAGGTCGTGATCGACTTCAGGTCCCCACGCTGGTGGTCCTCGTTCGTCTCGGCGTGGTACGCCAAGGTGGTCGTGTCGGTGTCGCTGGGTGTCGCTGTCGGTCGAGCTCAGCACCCGGCCGTCCACGTCGTACGTCCAGGTCTGCACCGTGTCGAGGGTGCCGGCCTGCCGCGTGGCGGCGAAGCCGAGGTGGCCGTCTGCATCCGTCGTCGCCTGCGTCACCTGCCTGCACAGCGCGGCGATCGGCTGGCCGTCCAGCAGTTTTGCCGTGGTCGGTGCGCAGCTCGCGACCGCGTCGGCGTTGAGCGGATCGGGCTGGCCGTTGTAGACGCTTGTCGTGATCTGCCCCGGTGCTGCCACCTTGAGCGGCAAGCTCCAGTCCGGGTGCCACTGCGTGCTGGTCTTGAGCGCCCCGGCCGGCAGCGCGGCGTTGGTTGCCGTGACCGCCGCACAGTCCTGGCCCGTGCCCAGCGAGGCGACGTTCACCGTCTGCAGGTTGCGCGTCAGGTCGTTCAGGTAGCAGCTGCGCGAACCGTTGAAGTCGTCCCGGCTCGCGATGTTGCCGTTCGCGTCGTAGCTCTGCGCCCGGCTGCTGGCCAGGCTGCCCGCACCGGCCGGTTGGGCCTGGCTGCTGAAGTAGTTCTTGCCGTTCAGGCTGATCGCGCTCCAGGTCGTCGTCTGCCCGCTCGGCTCGGTCATCACCATGCCTTGCGGCAGGTTCCAGGTCTGGAAGCGCGCGATGGCGCCACCAAAACTCTGCTGCGTCACCTGGATGCTCGGTGGCGTCGTGTAGCTCACCGTGTACTTGTCGACCCCGCCCGCGTGCTCGGTGCTGATCGCCCGGCCTTGTGCGTCGTAGCCGAAGGTCGAATAGCGCAGCCCACGCTCGTCGACCACACCCGTCAGCGCCCACGGCAGGTCTGTGTTCTCGTACACGAAGCCCCGGGTCTTGCCATCCGCCCAGGTGATGCCCACCAGGTTGTTGCGGCTGTCGTGGCTCAGCGTCGTGACCTGGCCCATCGCATCGGTGATGCTG
The DNA here is from genome assembly GCF_001425825.1 of Rhizobacter sp. Root1238. Taxonomy (GTDB): domain Bacteria; phylum Pseudomonadota; class Gammaproteobacteria; order Burkholderiales; family Burkholderiaceae_C; genus Rhizobacter. The sequence goes on along the minus strand of NZ_LMDM01000026.1, from coordinate 51,727 downwards.
CTCACCCGCGGCACGCCGCTGGCCGACAGCGTGTAGCCGAAGCCCAGGCGGTGTCCCCGGTTGTCGCTCACCTGCGCCAGCCTACGCATGCCGCTGGCGGTGTCGTACGTGAAGTCGATGCGCGTGCCGTCGGCCCAGGCCATCGTCGTCAACACGCCCTGGCCGGTGTACGTCTCCTGCGCGTTGGCGCCACTGTCGGTGTACACGTACTCGCCACCGGGCAGCTGCACGAAGCGATCCTTGTTCCCCGGTTCCCCCACCCGCGGGCCGCCATCGGTGCTCGTCATCGTCTTGACGACGCCGTTGCCGCGCGGGAAGACGGTGGGCACCGGCAGCCCCGGGGCTGAACCGGCACCGCTCGTGAACAGGTTCACCTGCCGGTGCAGGTTGCTGACCCACTGCAGGCTGCCCATCACGCCGGCGCGGTTCTCCACCGCGCCGATGTCGGTCAGCGCCCCCGACGCGGTCGGGATCCGGCTCGCGTTGTCGTAGGTGAAGCGCAGCGTTGTGCGACCGATCGCCAGGCCGGTGTCCACCACCTCTTGCTTGACCCCGCGCAGCGGGTAGATCGGGTTGCCCTTGCACACCTCGCACTCGGGCGGTGGCGGCGCCAGCACTGAGGGGATGGTGGCCACCTCGCCCCAGATCGCCACGAATCCTTGCAGGCGCGAACCAATCCCCTCGGTCGTGATGTAGCAGCCGCCGTACGGGGTGTTGAAGGGATAGTCCGGCCCGGTCGGTGCATACACCGACGTGACCCGGAAGCCGTCCACCGTCCATCCGTTGAACGTCGGGTGCTGGCACATCGTCGCCCGGTCCGTGCCGGCCAGGTTCTGCGCAGGACCGCAGTCTGGCGTGTAGATAACACAGCCAGTCAAAAACACGACCTCCTGTTCCGCATGCGCCGGCTTCGGCTGCAACAACACACAGCAACACATCATCAGCATCGCCACGCGGCTCGCCCATGGCGCCGTCAGCGCCCACAGGCGCTGCCATCTGTTTGACATCTCGTTCCTCCCTGATCACCCGCAGGTGTCACCCCGCGCACTCGACAAGTCCGCGGTCACACCTTCTTCGTGGGAGTGGTTCGACAGCGGAGCGAGCGGATTAGACGTGAACGAAATGACCGCAGCAAGCGCCGGTCGCAGGCTCACGACAATCGTTGACGATTCGCCAATTCCTCACGGAACGCAAGCGTCACTCCGGTGCTGAACGGTGCAGATCCATCGCGCTTCAGTCGCACGACCCATCCGGATTCCGCAGACGCACGCCCTCACCGCCCCGCCGAGCTGCTTTCCAGCGTGCGCATCAGCTCCTCGCGCTCGTCCTCGTCTTCCACATGCTGCGCCAGCAGCCGGAAGAACTCGTCGCGCGACGACGCCCGCGCGGCCGCGCGCGACACGATCACCCGTGCCACCGGGCCGACGTGCTGCGTCAGCGCCAGTTCGGCCACGCGCATCACCTGGTCGCCCAGCAGCGTGTCGTCGGCCGCACGCCGCCGCGTCGTGACCGCGGCCCCGCCCGACCCCAGCGTGCCGAACGAGCTGGCCCGCGAACGCGTGCGCTGAAGGAACTGGTCGCGCCCGGCTTCGGTGTCGATCTGCTCGGCCAGCGTCTGCCGCAGCGACATCAGGTCGCCGGTCGACCGCGCCGCGCGCTGCACCAGCACGCGCGCCAGCGGACCGATCGACTGCGCGAGTTCGGACTCCAGCATCTGCAGCGTCTCTGAATGCCATTGCGATGGCCGCGTCGTTACCGGCTGCGGTCGCGTGTCGAGTGCGAAGGTGCCGCGCTGCCAATCGCTAGCGCGCGGATCCGGCAGCGTCGGCGCACTTTGCAGCTCGATGAACGAACTGCCTGCCTCGAGCCGCGCCGCGATCGGCGGCAGCCCCAGCGCCTGGCTCGCCTGCGCCATCAGCGCGTGCTTGAACTCCATCGCCGTCGCGAAACGGTCATCGGGCCGCTTGGCCATCGCGCGCGCAACCACCGGGTCGAACCACTGCGGACGGTGGCTGCCATGCACCCGCGACGGCGGCAGCGGCTCGCTGCTGAGCGTCTGGAACATCACGTTCTCGTTGCTGCCGACGAACGGCGGCCGCCCGGCCAGCAGCATGTAGAGCAGCACGCCGGCCGCGAAGATGTCGACGCGCCGGTCGACCTGTTCGCCGGCGTATTGCTCGGGTGCCATGTGGCCGGGCGTGCCGATCGTCGAGCTGACCTGCGACAGCCCCATCGTCGCGATGCGCGCGATGCCGAAGTCGACGATCTTCAGGCGGCCGTCGTTGGTCCACAACAGGTTGGCCGGCTTGATGTCGCGGTGCCACACGCCTTGCTCGTGCGCGTAATGCAGGCCGTCGAGCAGCTGGCCCATCAGGCCGACGATGTCGGCATCGTCGAAGCGGGTGCCGCGGCGCAGCGGTTCCTTCAGCGTGGAGCCCTGCACGTACTCCATCACGATGTACGGCTCGGCGTCGTGCTCGCCATAGTCGTGCACCGCGACGATGTTGTGGTGCATCAGCCGCGCCGCCGCCTGCGCTTCGTTGCGGAAGCGCGCCAGCAGCGCACCACCACCACCCTGCTCCACCAGCGGGCGTCGCAAGGTCTTGATCGCGACGGTGCGTCGCAGCACGGTGTCGGTGGCCTTGTAGACCACGCCCATGGCGCCTTCGCCGATCACCTGGTTGATCGCGTATTTGGAGAGCTGGGTCGGATGGTTCATTCGACGTCGCGTCGGAGGGCTCGAGAAAGGGATGGAAACACGCAACGACGCAAGGCTACACGACAACGGCGGCGGCGGCGTGTCCCTTCTCGCAAATGCTTTCACATCCGCTTTCACACGGCCTTCACAACGGCTTTCACCTGTGACATTCCTGCGTGGAAACCCCCAGCGGAACCGTCTCCACCGCTTTTTCGAACGTTCGTTCGAAACCGCTTTCAAAAAATGGGCTGCCGGCCCTTCGCGGCGCTGTCCGCGGCTTCGCATCGGGACCCGGCCGGACTCGATGCGATGCCCACACTTGCATCCATGCAGTCGACGCCCTGAACCGGCAACGACAGCCAACAAAACCGGACACAAGCCGTGCGATTCCTGACCACCCTGATTGCCGCCGCCGCCCTCGCCAGCATGCAGCCCGCCGCTGCTGCCGATGCGACGCCTTTCTCGGGCAAGCGCTTCGTCTACCGCGCCGACGGCAAGAAGCTGCCCGACGTGCTGCAGGACTTCGCCGCCAGCCAGGGCATCCCGGTGGTCGTCGACTCCGGTGTCGACGGCTCGGTGAATGCCAACTTCAACACCCGTCCCGAAGACTTCCTGAATGCGATGACCCGCACCTACGGCGTCATCTGGTACTTCGACGGCACCACGCTGTTCGTCTACCCGTCCCGTGCGATGCAGAGCCGGGTGTTCCGGATGCGCGGCTACGACCGCCAGCAGGTGCGCTCGATGCTCGGCTCGCTGGGCCTGGGCGACGCGCGCTTCCCGCTCAAGTTCGACGACCGCCAGCAGACGCTGCTGGCCTACGGCCCGCCGCGACACATCGAGCTGGTCTCGACGGTGCTCGAGCAGCTGGAGCGCGACGGCCACGACCGCGTCGGCAAGTCGATCCAGGTGTTCCCGCTGCGCTTCGCGACGGCCGGCGACCGGGTGTTCGGCAACGCCAAGGTGCCGGGCCTCGCCAGCACGCTGAACAGCCTGTTCTCGAACAACGGCGGCGGCGCTGCGACTGGCGGCAACCAGGCGCTGAAAGGCGCCGTCAACGGCATGGTCGGCAATGCCAACAAGGCCCGCGCCGCGCAGGCCACCTACGGAATGAAGCTGCCCGAGACCGGTGGCGGCAGCAACGCGAACAAGCGCGACGATGAAGTGCGCGCCAACCAGTTGAGCAGCAGCGACGCGTTGACACCCACCGAGGCCGAACGCCCGTTCTTCCAGGCCGAGGAGGCCACCAACGCGATCATCGTGCGCGGCCTGCCCGACCGGATGCGCGAGTACGAGACGCTGATCCGCCAGCTCGACATCGCGCAGGACCTGGTCGAGATCGAAGCCACGATCATCGACGTCAGCAGCGATGCCTTCGAATCGCTCGGGGTCGACTGGACCTTCACGAAAGACGGCGTCACCCGGCTGACGGTCTCGCCAGGCTCGCCCGGCTCGCAGCCCGGCAGCGCCGGCAGCAACACGCTCGCCGGCAGCAACGTCACCACGCTGGTCGGCAACGCCGGCAAGCAACTGCTGGCCCGCATCCGTGCCCTCGAAGGCACCGGCAAGGCCAACATCCTGGCGCGTCCCAAGGTGCTGGGCGCCGTCAACCGCACGGCCAGCATGACCGACAAGCGCGTCGCCTCGGTGCGCGTGGCCGGCAACCTGGACGCCAACCTCTTCACCGTCGAGGCCGGCACCACGCTGCAGGTGACGCCGCAGATCGTCAGCTACGCCGACCACCGCGAGGTGCGGCTGTCGCTGTCGATCCAGGACGGCAACTTCGAAGGCACGGTCGTCGACTCGGTGCCGATCATCAAGCAGACCGAGATCAACACCGAAGCCACCGTGCGCGAAGGCGAGAGCCTGCTGATCGGCGGCATCTCGATCGAATCGAACAGCAAGGGCCGCAGCGGCCTGCCGGGGCTCTCGCGCATCCCGCTGCTCGGAGCCGCCTTCCGGCACGACGAGAGCGGGAGCTTCCGCAGCGAACGCCTGTTCCTGCTGACGCCGAAGGTGATCGGGGTCGGCCGCGCGGCAGCGACGCCGACCGTGCCGGCACCCGCTCCCGCCCCCACGCCGGCGCCTGCACCGGTCCCCGAGCTGCCCGCGCCGCTCGCGCCGCCGCCTTCGTCGTCGTCGACGCCGCGCACCGGCAGCACGCAACGCGGCTTCTCGGGTCCGACCGCCGTCGCTGCGCTGACGACCTACGGCGCGCTGTCGCCCGGCTACGTGATCCCGACGCTGAAGCCGCTGCTGACGCCGCGTGCCGCGCTGTTCCCCGGCAGCACCGCACCGACCGCCACGCCCCCCGCGAGCGCCACCCGGACCGCGGCGGCCACGACCGGCAAGGCGAACAAGACCACCGCGCCAAAGGCAGGCTGCGCGGCCCAGGCGATGGGCCTGGCCACCGGCTGCGACAACAAGGGAGCCCGCTGACATGAGCACTTCGCCGGCGCACAAACGCCTTCGCATCCTGAGCGGCACGCATGCCGGTGCCTATCTGGATTTGAGTCCAGGAACCCATTCGATCGGACAAGCAGATGAATGCGACATTTCCATTGCAGACTGGCAGTTTCAGGCCCTCACGCTGCGCCTCGGCGCCGACGGTGTCGCGCTGGCACAGTGGACGAACGGCAGCCCGCAGCTGCTTCGCTTCGATGACTTCGTCCCGGTCGACTTCGGCGGTGTCCGCGTCTGCACCGGCCCCAGCGATTCCGACTGGCCCGACGATGCCGCGCTGCTGGCCGCAACCCGCGCCGTCGCGCCGTCGGGCAGCCTGGCTGCCGTCCGTCAACGGCTGGTGGCCCACCCTGCCCGTGCCGTCCCCGGAGCGCTCGCAGTGATCGTCGCGCTCGTCTCCACCGGCTGGCTGGTCTCGGCCAGCTCCAGGGCCAACGAGGCTCCCGCGCCGACGCTGGAGATGAGCCGTGCCACGCTGCAACGTGCGATCGACGGGGTGGCCGCCGGCCGGCTGTCGGTGCGCATTGCCCAGGGCTCGCTGAGCATCGACGGCCTGCTCGACAACGCCGAGCAGCTGCGTGCGGTGAACGCCGCGCTGAAGTCCGCACCCGCCGGCTTCCCGCTGCAGCAGCGCGTGTCGGTGGCGAGCGACGTCGCCGAGACGATCCGCAATGCGATCGGCCTGCCCGGCGCGCAGATCGCCTACCGCGGCGCCGGCGTCTTCAGCTACGCGGTGAAGGCCAACGACGTGGCCGCGACGCAGGCCGCGATCGATCGCGTCACCGCCGACCTGTCGCCGGTCGTCAAGCGCATCGACGCGGTGCTCGAGGAGCCTGCGACGCCGCAGCCGCCGAGCCCGGCCGTCCTGTCATCCCTGTCGACCGACGGCGTGTCGGTGATGGAAACCCGCGACGGCGTGAAGCACCTGGTGCTCACCGTCGCCCCCGATGCGGTCCTGACCAACGGCCGGACCGCCTTTCAAGGAGCACGTTGATGAGCACCGATCTCGCCCCCCCGCCCGCCGAACTGCTGGCCGACTTCGACAAGCTGCAGGCCACCGTGAACGACGACACCACCGGCGAGAAGACCCGCCGCCTGGCCAGGTACTTCGCCCAGGCCGAGACGCTCAGCCAGCAGATGCAGCTGCGCGCCACGGACTTCGAGGAGAAGAACTTCGCCGGCCTCGTCAGCGACGCCTTCGCCGCGGCCCGCCGCATCGTGCTGGTGGCCTGGCAGAAGACCCATGGCCGCGAACTGGCCGCCTGATCAACCCATCGACGAAGCCGGGACACGCATGAGCCACGCCCACGAAACGAACGCCGCGCAGCCGCTGGACATCGAAGTCGTCCGCAAGCTGGTGGCCGTGATCTGGCTCGGCAGCGTGCATGGATGCGGCACGGAAGCCGCGGCGATCTTCAGCGCGCTGTCGCGCATGTGGCCCGGTGGCGGGCTGCAGCAGGCGATCGACGCGGCCGCCGCGGCACATCGGTCCAGGTCGATTGAAGACGAATTCGCAAGAGCAACGTGACCCGCTCTCGATAGCGGACGCCGCCAAGGCGTCCGGCAAGTGGTCGCAATTCATTGATCTCTCTCACTCAACCAACTGAAGGAAAACATCATGGGCATCCCGAATTTCATGTCGAACACCGGTGTCATCGGCAAGGTCAAGGGCGGCGTCGACATGTTCAAGGGCGCTGTCGGCAACAAGGTGTCGACGGCTGGCGTTGAAGGCGCCTCCAACGACGCCCGCAACTCGACCGGCGAAACGCTGGACGCCAACGGCCAGAAGGACGTCAACGACACCGCGCAGGCGCTGACAAACGGCGTGCAGGATGCCGCCGCGATGACGAAGATGAACATGCAGGCCAGCTCCGCGATGGCTGCCATGAACATGATGGCCTCGGTGAACGACGGCCTGAACAGCGTCATGAAGAAGGCTGGCGAGTCGTTCAAGTCGGCTGCGCAATAAGTGCGTTCATGGCGGACCGGCCGTCCGCCCCCTTTTCCCCAGCAGTACTCCCGGGGCGCCGGGTCGGCGGCGCCACCTTTTCCCTGAATTCGCCTGAAGGATATGACCATGTCCGCTCCCAAGCTGCCGAAGTGGCAAACCGATCTGTTCGCAGCGGTGTACACGCTGGCGACCGACATCGCGCCGCGCGCCGACGTGGCAGCGGTCCTGAAGCTGATGTCCGCCGTGCACCCGAACCTGCCGCAGCTGGCGGCGGCCGAGGCGCGGATCCTGATCCATGCCGGCGACCTCAACGGCGCCCGCTCCGTGCTGGAGCGCACCGAACGGGCCCACCCGTCCAACGCCGTCATCAAGGCCATGCTGTCCTTCTGCCTGTACGTGCAGCAGGACGGACTGTGGGAGGCCTATGCCGAGGAGGCGCTCGCGCTGCCGCACGACGCCGCCGCACGCGGAATCATCCAGGCGGTGGAAGCGAGTTCGAACAAGAAGATCCGCGTGCTGTCCCAGGACACGTCCGCGCATCTGTCGATGCTGCCCCCCATGGCCATGGTCTGCTGAACGGAGCCTCATCATGATGGACGCCATCTCCCCCATCGGCCCGGCCGAGCAGGCGCTCAAGGCGCTCGCCACCCACGCCACGCAAGGCGCCTCGGGCGCGATCGTGCCGCCGGCCCAGGCCCCGGTCACCCCCGAGATGCAGCAGCGCTTCGAATCGCTGATGCAGCGCAACACCGACCACGCCGCCGCGTCGGTCAGCCACCCCGGCAACGTGATCCAGCACGTGATCGAGCGCCAGCAGGGCGACCTGCAGCGCGTCGAAGGCCAGGTCGAGAACTTCCTCGCCGCGGCGCCCGGCATGGGCGCCTCCGAGGTGGTCGCCGCATCGATGGCCGTCAGCCGCAACGTCGCGGTGACGAACCTGAAGCTGCAGATCGCCACCTCGATCACGCAGGGCTCGAACAAGAGCCTGCAAACCCTGTTGAAGAACCAGTGACCTCACGGTCCTGAAGGAGCCCATCGTGCCGATCCTCGTGCCGTCCCCCCTGCCGACCCTCGCCATCCCGCAGATCCGGACGGCGCGCCCGCCGGCCTTCCTGATGCGCGCCCTCGCGCTCGCCGCCTGCGCACTCGCGCTCGCCGGCTGCAAGCAGGACGTCTACACCAAGCTGACCGAGGCCGACGCCAACGACATGCTGGGCGTGCTGCTGGTCGCCAACCTCGACGCCGCCAAGTCCAGCCCCGACGGCAAGACCTGGAACGTCGCGGTCGAGACCGACCACATGGGCCGCGCGCTCGCGGTGCTGCGCGCCAACGGCCTGCCGGCCGAGCGCCGCGCCAACCTGGGCGACATGTTCAAGAAGGACGGCCTGATCTCGACGCCGACCGAAGAGCGCGTGCGCTTCATCTACGGCGTGTCGCAGGAACTCGAGAAGACGCTGTCGAGCATCGACGGCGTGGTCTCGGCCCGCGTGCACGTGGTGCTGCCCAACAACGACCCGCTGGCCGAGCATGTGAAGCCGTCGAGCGCGTCGGTGTTCATCAAGCACCGCGCCGAATCGAACGTGGCCACGCTGGTGCCGACGGTCAAGAACCTGGTCGTGCGCAGCGTCGAAGGCCTGTCGTACGAGAACGTCAACGTGACGCTGGTGGCCGCGGCCGCGCTGCCCGAAGCGGCCACCGCCGCGATCGCGCAGCGCAGCGGCATGTCGCCGGTGCTGGGCCTGTCGCTGCTGTTCGGCGCGGCCGGCTTGCTGGGCGGCGGCTTCCTCTTCGCCCGCCGCCGCGGCCTGCTGAAGCCGGCGAACGCCGCCGCCGGAGCCGCCTGATGGACGCGCTGCCCGCGTCTGCCGAGCCCGTGCCGCTGCTGCGCCACCTGCTGGCGACCGCGCGCGCCAAGTCTGCCGACATCGCCGCGCAGCTGCACCCGGCCTGGGTGCAGGCCGCCTGGCAACGCATCGGCTTCGACACGCCGCCGCCCGCCGCCGGCGCGCGCGGCGAGGCCGCGCTGGCGGCGGCGCTGGGTTCCGTGTATGGGCTGCGCTGGGCTTCGCTGGCCGGCTTCCAGCACCGGGCGCACCGCATCGCGCTGCTGCCGCGCGACCAGGTGCTGCGCGTGCTGGCCGCCGTGGCGCTGCATGCCGAGCGCGAGCGCGTGCGCCGCTGCATCGGCCGCGGCGCGCGCCAGGCCGTCATCGAGCGCATCGGCGAGCCCGCCTACAACGAGCTGCTGGCCGCACCGCGCACCACCGGCAACGACGGCGCGGGCGCGCTGTCGGCGGCCGACCTCGACCCCGACCGGCTGGCCGCCGCCGGCTACGCCCGCCTGAGCGAGCGTCGCGAATGGCAGTGCCGGCACGCGCTGGCCTGGGTGCGGCTGGCACTCGCGCCGGGCAGCACGCCGGGCAGCACGCAGAGCGACCCGTCCTTCGCGTTTCCATCCACGTCTTCTTCCGCCGCCCCATCGGGCTCGCCCACCGGCGATTCAATGATGGCTCGACTTCCCCACTACTTTCCGGAGCATGCATGGCTGTTTGGCTCACCCATGGACCGTGCACTGTCGGCCTAGACGACGGCGTGCTGCGCGCGCAGGACCATGCGCGCCTGGTGTCGTCGGCCGAAGTCGCCGCGACGATCGACGCCGAGCGCGAGCGCGTGCTGGCCGAGGCGCAAGCCCAGGCCGATGCCCTGCTCGCCGAGGCGCAGGCGCAGGCCGATGCGCTGATGGCCCAGGCCCAGGCGCAGTACGACGGCGCCTGGCAGCAGGGCTTCGACCAGGGCACGCAGGACGCCGCGGCGCACTGGGCCTCGCAGCAGCTGCAGGCCGCCGAATCGCGCCGGCGTACGCTGGTGCGCCAGAGCGAGCGGCTGTCGGGCATCGTCTCGATGGCGGTGGAGCGGGTGATCGAGCAGGAAGACCGCTCGGCGCTGTACCGCCGCTCGCTGCGCACCATCGCGAAGCTGGTGAAGGACTCGCCGCTGCTGACGCTGCGCGTGCCCGAAGCCGACCGCGACAACGCGCAGCGCGCGGTGGCCGAGCTGAGCGCGCAACTGCCGCAGGGCACGACGATCGAGGTCGTCGCCGATGCGCTGATGCCCGAAGGCGCCTGCCGCTTCGAATCGGACAGCGGCGTCATCGATGCCGGGCTCGACACGCAGCTGGCGGCGATCCGCCGGGCGGTCGAACGCGCGGCCCGCGAGATGGCGCAGGCCGGCGACGCTGACGAACGCGACTCGGGCGACGAGGTCGCCGACGAAGGCGTCGACGAAGCGATCGACGACACCGCCACCGAAGACCACCTGGAAGCCGCCTGACCATGGACACCAGCTTTCAGCGCTTCGTCAGCACGCTCGAACAGGAGCTGACGCATGAAGACGTGCTGGCCCGCACCGGCCGCGTGACCGAGGTGGTCGGCACGCTGATCCGGGCCAGCGGACTGGACGCCAAGGTCGGCGAGCTGTGCGAGCTGCGCGACCCGCGCGGCCGCCTGCTGCAGCGCGCCGAGGTGGTCGGCTTCGGCAAGCACGGCGCGCTGTTGTCGCCGTTCGGCTCGATGGGCGGCGTCTCCGAAGGCACGCAGGTGGTCGGCACCGGCCGGCCGCTGTCGGTGCGCGTCGGCCCGCAGCTGCTCGGCCGCGTGATCAGCGGCCTGGGCGACCCGATCGACGGGCTCGGCCCGCTGCTGGGCGACGAGGAGCGACCAGTGTTCGCCGATCCGCCGGACCCGATGAGCCGCGCGATGATCGAGCACCCGCTGCCCACCGGCGTCAAGATCATCGACGGGCTGATGACGCTCGGCGAAGGCCAGCGCATGGGCATCTTCGCGCCGGCCGGTGTCGGCAAGAGCACGCTGATGGGCATGCTGGCGCGCGGCGCGCAGTGCGACGTCAGCGTGATCGCGCTGATCGGCGAACGCGGCCGCGAAGTGCGCGAGTTCATCGAGTTCATCCTCGGCCCCGAAGGCATGGCCAAGTCGGTCGTGGTGTGCGCCACCTCCGACCGGTCGAGCATCGAGCGCGCGAAGGCGGCCTACGTGGCCACCGCGGTCGCCGAGTACTACCGCGACCAGGGCCAGCGCGTGCTGCTGATGATGGATTCGCTGACGCGCTTCGCACGCGCCCAGCGCGAGATCGGACTGGCCGCCGGCGAGCCGCCGGCCCGCCGCGGCTTCCCGCCGTCGGTGTTCGCCGAACTGCCGCGGCTGCTGGAGCGCACCGGCATGGGCGCGGTCGGCTCGATCACCGCGCTGTACACCGTGCTGGCCGAGGACGAGAGCGGCGGCGACCCGATCGCCGAGGAAGTGCGCGGCATCCTGGACGGCCACATGATCCTGTCGCGCAAGATCGCGGCGAAGAACCAGTACCCGGCGATCGACGTGCTGGGCAGCCTGTCGCGGGTGATGACGCAGATCGTGCCGCCGGAGCATGCCGAGGCGGCCGGCCACCTGCGCAACCTGATGGCCAAGTACGACGAGGTCGAGATGCTGCTGCAGGTCGGCGAGTACCAGGCCGGCAACGACCCGGTGGCCGACCTGGCGATCGAGCGCGTCGGCGAGATCCGCGCATTCCTGAACCAGAAGACCAGCGACCTGATGCCGTACGAGGACATCCTCGGGCACCTGGCGGAGGTGGTGAGGTGAGTGCGGCCCCCGTCAAGGCCCTTCGGACCTTGGTGAAGGTCCGCAAGCGCCAGGGCGAGCGACTCGAAGCCGAGGTGCAGGCGGCCCGCAAGCAGCTTGCCGAGCTGGAAGAAGCGCGCCGGGCCGCTGAAGGCGAACTCGCCGCCTGCCGTGCCGACGAAGCCACCGCGCGCGACGAACGCGATGCGCTTCTGCGCACGTCCTTCACGCCGTACGCGGTGCGTGCGGCGGACTATCGCATCGAGGACCTGAAAGGCGCGACCGCGCAGGCCGAGAAGGTCCTGGCCGACAGCCACAAGCACGTCGAGCGCCAGGCCGCCGTCGTGAAGACCGCGCAGGCCGCGGTGCGCCGCAACGACCAGCGCATCGAGGGATTCGAGCAGCGCATCGCGACCATCCTGCGCGAGCGCGAGGCCGCGATCGAGGAGCTGGCCGAGGAAGAGACCGAGGAGACCGGCGCCGCGCGCTTCGTCGCCCGCCAGCGCGCCCAGCGCCAGGAAGCCGCCCATGGATGACATGCAAGGCCTGTACGAGGTGGCCGCGCGCACGCTGCACCCGCTGGAGGACCTGTTCCTCGCGACCGCGCTCGCGAGCCTGCGCCTGTTCGCCGCCTTCAACGTGCTGCCGCCGATGGGCGACCAGTTCGTGCAGGGCTACGTGCGCGCCGGCCTGGTCGTGATCATCGGCGGCTTCGTCGCGTTCGGCCTGCCGCCCGATGTCGCGAGCAACCTGACGGCCGGCCAGTGGGCCGGCTTCGCACTGAAGGAATCGATGATCGGCCTGCTGATGGGCTTTGCCGCGTCGACGGTGTTCTGGGTCGCCGAATGCGTCGGCGCGATGATCGACACGCAGGCCGGCTACAACAGCGTGCAGCTGACCAACCCGATGAGCGGGCAGCAGAGCACGCCGGTGTCGAACCTGCTGGTGCAGCTGGTGATCGCGGTGTTCTTCGCCCTCGGCGGCATGCTGGTGTTCATCGGCGCGATCTTCGATTCGTTCCATGTGTGGCCGCTGTTCGCGCCGATGCCCGACCTGGCGAAGGTGCCCGACCTGTTCATCGTGCAGCAGACCGATTCGCTGATGACGAGCACGATCAAGTTCGCCGCGCCGATGATGCTGGTGCTGGTGCTGATCGACCTGGGCTTCGGGCTGATCACGCGGGCCGCCGACAAGCTCGAACCCACCAACCTCAGCCAGCCTGTCAAGGGCGCGGTGACGATGCTGATGCTCGCGCTGCTGATCGGCGTGCTGGTCAGCCAGGTGCGCCACCTGCTGCTGCCGACCGGCCTGCTGCAGCAGCTGCAGGGCAGCCTGCAGGCGCGTTGATGCCCCACCCCATTCCCGACGGAGGACACCCATGAACATGATGGTCGACAACAAGGCCTGGCTGCACGGCCGCATCGGCGTCGCGGTGCCGCCGCAGGGCAAGCTCGGCGGCGCGCCGCAAGGCGGCGACCCGATGCAGTCGCTCGCGCAATCGACGATGGGACAGTTGCCTCCGCTGTCGCTGCCCGGTGGCGACGACGACGATGGCGAAGGCGGCGGCGCACAGCTGCTGAAGGGCATGATGGGCGCGGTGCAGCAATGCGGTGCGCAGCAGGCACCGGCGATGCAGAAGGCGACGCAGCGGCAACAGCAGCAGGTGCCGCCGGCGCCGCGGCCGGTGTCGGCCGAGCAGAAGGCCGCTCGCATGGATGCGCTGTCGACGCTGGAGCGCCATGAAGGCGCGTTCAGCAAGCACGGCACCAAGATCTCCGACATGGAGAAGATGGCCAAGGACGACAAGACGCCGCCGGACCTGCGCAAGGCGCTGAACACCGTGCTGTCGGACACCGGTCCGGACAATCTGCGGGACAAGCTGGACGGCGCCAAGAACGGCAAGCTCGACCACAAGATCAGCTCGAAGGACATCCAGAAGCTGGCGGACGACCCGGAGCTGAAGGCCTACAACGAAGAGAAGGCGAAGGGCTACGCCGACAACTACATCCCGTCGGGCGACAACGGCAAGACCACCGAGGGGCGGCCGATCACGAAGAACGATGCCGAGAACGAGCTCTACAAGTACGCCGACTACCTGCCGAAGAACATGTCGCTGGACGAACTGCACAAGATCGTCGACGGCAGCTCGCACACCGGCAAGTGCCCGCCGCAGCTGATCGCCGCGGCCAAGTACTTCACCGACCATCCGCAGGAGTGGAAGGACCTGAACAACGGCAAGGACAAGGTCTCGCACGCGAGCATGGAGGACAAGATCGCGGCCAAGGGCCAGCTCGACGCCGACCAGAAGAAGGCGCTGGACCGCATCGATGCCGACCCGAACGGCGCGTTCGGCAACAAGTTCAACCGCGACAAGCTGCAGAAGATCGCCGACGACCCGAAGGCCGCGCCGGAAGACAAGGAAGCGGCGAAGAAGTTCCTCGAGGACCCGGTGCTGTTCGGCAAGCTCGACAACGCGAAGCAGGGCCGCGACATCCATGGCGCCAAGAAGCTGTGGCAGCAGTCGGACGACGGCACCATCAGCCGCGACGACATCAAGGCCTTCAACAAGCACCTGGAGAACAAGGAGGTCGCGACGACGCCGGCGAATGCGACGCACAAGCCGAAGAGTGCCGAAGACAAGAAGGCGGTCGGCGACATGGTGGCCGGCGAGATGGACCAGCCGGACCAGAAGAAGGCCAAGGGCGGCGGCTTCAAGAAGTTCCTGCAGGGTTGCCTGAGCGTGGTGTCGAAGATCGCCAACGTGATCTCCAAGGTGGCCGAGAAGCTCGGCAGGGTGCTGCCGCCGCCGTTCAACCTGGCGGCCAAGGCGGTCGCGGTCGGATCGCGCGCCTGGTCGGAAGGCACGAATGTCGCGGCGACGGCCATCCAGGGCGGCGATGTGAAGAAGGCCCTGCGCGACGCCGGGCTGGACATCGCCGGCACCGGGCTCAACGTGGTGACCAACACCAGCGCCGGCAGCATGATCACCGGCGGCGTGAAGGCCGGGCTGAACGGGGCGGGCGGCGAGAAGCCGAAGGCGGCGGATTTCTTCTGATCCACCGGGGGTTGGAACGCGCCAGGAGAATGAACTACCATATGGCGCATTCCGATCAACCATTTGGATGAATCATGTGTGCTGCCGCTGTGCGCGCCCGGCCGGCGCTGAGTTCTCGACGGCCCGGCGACTTCTGGTCCGTGCAAGGGGGCGCGCAAGCGGCCGGTGCCAAGGCATCCCGCAAAGCCTTCGGTGACTTGGTCGAGCGCGTGATGAGCTCGACCGGCATCGTGCTGTTCGACGCCGTGGAAGCCGGCGTGCCCACCTGGCTGGTCGACGTGATCGCGGGAGCGACCGGCCAGTCGGCGTCGACCGTGATGGACATCATCGGCGTGTCGCCCACCACCTTCCGCCGCAAGGACGAGGCCGGCGAGTTGCTGCCGGACGTTGCCGGGCACCGCGTGATGGGCCTGCTGCGCGTGGCGGCGACGCTGCGCCGCCTGCTCGAGGAGAGCGGCGATCCGGAACTGCTGAAGGCTGTCGACCTGGACGCCTGGCTCGCCGACTGGATGCACGAGCCGCTGCCTGAGCTGGGCCGGCGGACACCCGCCGAACTGCTGCGCAACCCCGAAGGCCTGCGTGCCGTCGAGCAGGTGCTCGAACGCATGCGCGGGGGTTTGCCCGCATGACGGTGGCGCTGTGGCGCATCGCCACCGACACGCCGCAGTGGAGCGCCGACGACCTGACGGGCAAAGGGGCGGCGAGCCGCGGATCGCGCTGGAATCATCCCGGCGAGGCGCTGACGTTCGCGGCAACCTCGGTGTCGCTGGCAGCCTGGGAGACACGGGCGCACATCGGCCAGATCGCCGGCAAGCTGCCTTGGAATCGCTTCCTGGTGCGCATCGACGTGCCCGATGCGGTGTGGGCCGCGCGGCGGGTGCTGCAACGGCCAGTGAGCGTCGGCTGGGATGCGATCCCCGAAGGAATGGTCTCGCGCGCGCTCGGTTCGGCATGGCTGGGCAGCGCAGCCTCTGCGCTGCTGGTCGTGCCATCGGTGATCATCGACGAAGAAGACAACGTGCTGATCAACCCGGCGCATGCGGATGCTGTTGCGCTGACGGCGACGAAGGTGCGGCGGTTCGTTTACGACCACCGGGTGTAGCGCGAAGTCAACTGCCTTTTTGCCAGCGATCGGCGAGGAATGCCTTCGTCGCATGCATTTCCGGATTGGAGGTCATTGAGACTGCCACTCATATGGCCGCGTTGCCAGCGAGGCCACCCAATCAACCAGCTTGTAGTCGCGACGGACAAGCTCTTCGACAAATCCGGAGAAGCTCTCTGAAATGATTGAAAAAGCGGGTTCGGATCGCGACAAGAAATAGATGCGACCCGAAGCATCGAAAGCATAGAAGTTCCCCAGGAGATCCTGCGCGAAACGAGCGCTACCTTTCAATTGACCGCTCTCTATGGCGGCGAACCATTCTTTGCGGAAGCTAATTTCTTCATTGAGGTCTCCGTAACCCAGCGCGAGGAGCCACTCACGGAGATCGTCGGGCATGGGCATCCCGATTCTTCTTTCCACGGCGCGGAGTTCGTCAGGCGAGACAGCCGCATATGGGCTGAACAGCGCTCGATGTCGAAAGAAGGCCTTCCGGCTGGCCGAACGTACAACTTTTGTCAGTGAGCTGATGTCCATCGTCAGTTTCCGCATTCACACGCGTTCAAGGCGGCAGAAGCGCCTCCATACAGCGCCGCGCCTGGCGTGTAAGGCATGCGATTTGGCAGCCTTCGCCATGCAGGCCATGTCTTGTACGTCCCACCGATGCCTGCAGCAGTTGCGTCCATGAGGTCGTGAAGATCCGGTCTCGCGCCCGTTGTCGGAATGTAGTCGCCGTTGGCTCTGTTGCCAGTCCTGCTCCACCAACTCCCGCGCTTCCAGCTTGCTGGTGTTCCTGAATGCGAGAAGTTGCTCCAGTTGTTCGGGCTGGCGTGGCGCGCGAAAGATCTCGTGCCTGCAACATAACCAGAGGACATCGCTGCGACGATCCCCGCAACCTCTCCGGCTGTGTACCACCTCGAGCATCGATTGACACCTTCGATGTCCAGGAAGGTTCTGGCCTGTCTGGTCATGCCGAAGGTCACGACGTCACCAAAGCCCCCGCCGAAGTCGACCAATTGTTGCGAAGGGGACCATCCGCCAGCCCAATGGGATCGCTCTGCGTGTACCTCCCGTCCACCGGGTTGTAGTACCGATTCCAGTTGTAGAACAGCCCACTCTCCGCATCTGCCACCTGCCCCGGGAAGCGCAGGCTGAACGCGAACGGCCCGCGCCCTTCCGGGTTGACGATCGGCGCCGTCGTGCCGAACGGCTCGGCCAGCCAATGCCAGCGGATCACGCCGTCGGTGTCCACCACCGCCCGCGGCGCATTCAGGTGATCGGCGTGGATGTGGAACACCAGCGGCGACCCGTTCGCATCCGCCGGGTTCGGCATGAGGACCACGATCGGGACATTCTGCAGCCACACGTATTCGCGGATCGCCCGGCCCTGGTGGTCGTACTCGCCCAGCAACTGCCCCTCTTGGTCGTGCACGTAGACCACCGTGCTCTGCGGCCCGGTGCTGTTCACCTTGCGGATGCGCTGGCCCAGCGCGTTGTAGGTGTAGGTCGTCGTGACGCCACCCCTCGTCAGCGTCGCCAGTTGCCCGGCCAGGTCGTAGGTCGCCGTGTAGCCGGCGCTGTCGCTCGTCGTGTTGCCGGCGCCGTCGTGCGCCAGGCTGCGCGCCGGGTTCGTCACGCCGCGCAGCCGATTGCTCGCCGGCTCGGTGTCGTAGCGGCTGGGCACACCATCCAGGCTCACGTTTGCGCGGTTGCTGTTGGGGTCATAGGCGATCGACCAGCTGGTCGTCGCTGTCGACACGTTGGTGAGCCGGTCAAGTTCGTCGTAGCCGAACTGCTGGTCGAGCGCCGGCTGCGCGCCGCCACCGACCTGCTGGTGCGTGAACGCGGCGATGCGGTCCTGCGCGTCGTAGCGCACATCGCGCAGCACCCGGCCGATCGGGTAGCGCACCATGCGACCGCTCAGGTCGAACATGCGCTGGTGCGGCACCAGACCGGCGCTGGTGTGCCACTTCCACCCGTTGATGCCCATGCCGAATGGTGCCCACTGGATGTCGCTGACGAGCGGCACAGGCAGGCTGGCGCCGTCCTTGGCGAGTGCCATCGACGTCGCCTGACCCGCATCGCGCGAGATGACCAACCGGCGCCCGGAGGGATACGTGATGCCCTCGAGGTTGCCAAGCGGGCGCGCATACCCGACCTCGAGCCGCACGGTGCTGCTGTTCGCGCCCACCGCAGGATCGAGCCATTGCGTGTGGACCGAGACATCCCCCTGGTCGTCGTAGCCGTACCGGTCTCCTCCGGATCCATGCCGCATGCTCGTGAGCCTGCCGATGCCGTGCGGAAACTCGGGGCCTCGTTCGCTGTAGGTCCAGATCAGCGCCGGATCGCTGCGGCCGCTCGCGCTGAACTCGGTCCGCGTCAGGCGCTCGCTGGCGTCGTAGGTGTAGCTTGTCAGCACCCCGCGGCTGTCGAGCGCGGTCTTCACCAGCATGGTTCCGGGCACGTAGGTGAACACCGTCGTGCCGGTGTCGGGGCTCACGATCTTCAGCAGGTGGCCCACGCCGGTGCGCTCGTACGAGGTCTCCAGGCCGCGCGGGTCGATCACCTTGTTGATGTACGGCGTCATGCCCCAGTACTCGAAGCGGATCGCGCCCTGCTTCGCATCGGTGATCGACTGGATCCGGTGGACGCTGTCGTACGCGATCGACGTGCTGTCGCCGCTCGCGCCGCGAAGGATCTTCGTGACGTGCCCCATCGCGTCGTACTCGTAGCGCGTGGCCGGCGAAGGTGATACCGGTGGCGGTGTCTGCGCCAGCGCGGCACGGGGGAAGGTGCACAGCAGAGAAGCGCACGAGAATGAACAACCGATCACCGTCCACAGCCCGGCGCGCACATGCATCATGAAAGACCTCCCTGGTCCGTTCGTTCAGGATGCGGCGCAGTCTAGAAATTCGGCTCCCTGCGGGTCAACCGGTTCAGATGAACCTCTCGATCGGCGCGTCAGCCCTGCTGCTGCGGCTGCGCTTCCGCTGCCTGCGCGAACGACTGCCCGGCCGCCTCCATGCGCGCGTTCAGCTTGTCGTTGATCTGGCTGAAGGTGTCGAGCATCTTCTCCAGCGCGTCCATCAGCTTTTTCGGATCGCTCTTGTCGGCGCCCTGTTGTTGCAGCTCGCGCAGCTCGTGGGTCGCCCCCTCGAGCTGGTCGATCAGCTTCGACAGTTCGGGATCGCCGGCGCCGGCGCCGGACGCCGCGGACGTGGCCTGCGCCTGGCTGCCGCCCTGCCCGATCGGCTTCAAGCCGCCGAGTGTCGGGCGGGTCAAGGCCATGCTCGAGTTCGGGCCCGGTCGCCCGAACGGCGACGCCGTTGCCGGCGGCCGCGGCGGCAGCTTCGGCGGCCCGCCCGCTCCACCGGCCTGGCTGTGCAGCACCAGCGCCTGCGATCCGCCTTCGCCGGGCGATGCGCCGTCGCGCCGCACCGGCGGCGGCAGGCTCGCCGAACGGGGCCGTTGTGCCGCACTGGCCAGCGGCGCCGCACCGCCCTCGCGCCGCAACGGGCCGCCGACCGCCGCGTCGCGCTGCGATGGCGTCGACGGCCGCGGCGTGATCGCCGGCCGGTTGCCCGGCACCGACCCCGGCGTGACGCCGGGCCCGATCGAGTTCGACCGCTGCAGCCGCGGAGCGTTGCCGAGCGGGATCTGCGGCGGCGGCATGTCCGTTCAGCGCGATGCCACGCGGCACAGGCCCAGCACTTCGCGGCTCTGCGAACAGCTCGATGCCACCGAGGCCTTGCCTTCGGACGCGACGTTGTGCGCCGGCTCGGCCTGGGTGTCGCAGTGCGACAGCACCTTCTGCGTCGGCGCGTAGTACGACCAGCCCTTCGGCAGCTGCGGCGGCGCGAGGCTCACCTCCTGCCACTTTGCATGGCCTTCGGTCTTCAGCTTCTCGAAGTTGCTGCACATCGACCTCGCAAAGCGCGTCAGCGAGTCGCGCACGCCCGGCGACTGGTAGTCGTAGGTCACCAGCATCGACTTGACCGACAGCGAGGTCGCGTCCTGCGTCAGCCAGTTCGGGTAGCTGGTGGCGCGGATCGTCGCCGGCACGTAGGTGCCGTCCAGCGCCTGCGTCTCGGGTGCCGCGCGGTCCAGCGTCAGCAGCTTGATGTACTGCCTCGCCTCCGACTTCATGTCGGCGAACAGCTTCGCCGGCTGGCCGGCGACGATCACGACCACGTCGATCGACTTGTCGGTCGCGAGCTTCACCAGCGCCTCCTCGTTCGACAGGAAGCTGGTGTTCTGCTCCAGCATCGGGCTGCCGAACATCGCGCGGTACAGCGTGGTCGCGGTCAGTGCGGTGCCGCTGCCGACCGGGCCGACGTTGATGCGCTTGTCGCGCAGCTCATGGATCGAGCGCAGCGGCGAATCGGCGCGCGCGACGAAGTAGATCTCCTCGTCGTACAGCGGCATCACGACGCGCAGCGGCTTGATCAGCCGGGCGGCCTCGGCATCGCCGGCATTCGCCTGGTCGAGGTAGGCGCGGTACACGTCGGACTGCACCAGCGCGAGCCGCACGCCCGGCTCGGAGCGAAGGCGGCGCACGTTCTCGGCCGAACCCCTGGAGGGCAGCACCTCCAGCGGCAGGCCGGCGGGTTTGCCGATCAGGCGCGACAGGTCGCGGCCGATCTCGATGTAGGTGCCGCGGTCGGACCCGGTGACGATGCGGTCGCCGGCGGCATGGGCACCCAGCGAGGCCAGGCACAGGGCAGCAGTCAGAAGAAGTTGACGCATGGATTTCTCCGTTGAACGGTGGACGGCGCTCAAGGCGCCGGGAGCTCGCACAGGCCGAGGGCCCGGCGAGCAGGGGGACAGGAATCGGTGGATGGGGCGGGCTGCAGTAGCGCGACGGTGGCGGTCGGGATGGCAGCGGGCGTGGGAACAGGCGTGGAAACGGACACCGCAGCGGACACCGGCACCGGTTCAGCCGCCGAGACCTGCACGGCCGGGGCCGGCGGTGCGACTGCCGCGGCCGACACGACCGGCGCCACCGGCACGAGGGTCGCGACCTCCGGCATCCGCGGCGCCACCGGCCGCGAGCCGCTGAACGACATCGCGAACGACGCCGCACCGGCCGCCAGCCCGCCGCCCACCAGCCACGGCAGCAGCCGGGCGTACGAACGCGCCGGCCTGGCCGCCGCGGCCCGGGCCGCGGTCGTCTCGCGGCGCGGCGCGGCCGTCGTCAGCGCGGCGATCTCGTCGGGCTTCAGCATCTGCAGGGTGGGCACGAAGTCGGTCTGCTCGTCCTCGGCATCGGTCGAGGCCAGGTCGCGGTCGAGTTGCGCGTCGAGCCGCGCCAGCATCGAGACGAAGGCGTCGCGTTCGCGCGCGCCGGCTTGCATGGCGGCGGCGCTCACGGTGCGCTCCGGACGATGTCGACGCGCTTCATGCCGGAGAGGAAGGCCTCGCGCACACGGCTTTCGTCGAGCTGGCCGGCCAGCACGTTGCAGAACTGGTCGCGGCTGGTGACGGCGGCTGCAGCGCGGCGCACCAGCACGTCGGCGATCGGCCCGATGTGCTCCGCCAGCAAGCGGGTCGCATGGTCGATCACCGCCAGCGGCAGGGTCTGCGCATCGCGCCGCGCCCGCTCGGCTTCGAGCTCGCGCAGGCTCTGCGCATCGGTGCAGTAGTTCACCGCATCGCCGATGTGGCCGAACACCAGGCAGGGCCGCAACGGCGATTCCATCTCGGAGATGCGCTCGCCACCGACCACCAGCAGCTGGCGCTCGTCGCGCTGCATCACCGCGGCGCAGCGCGACAGCGCCTTCGCCGCGGTCAGGTCCAGTCCGCCGCTGCGCGTCAGGTCGAGCACCACCTGGCGCGAACTGATGTTCACCCGTTCGACTGCATGCACCGCGGCCTCGACGGTCGCGAAGAACAACGGCTGGCCGATCTCGATCACCGGCACGTCGCGCGAGCTCGTCCTGCCCATCGGCACGCCGACGATCGTCGGCGCCATCGCATCGGTGGCGTTGTATTCGCGGCGTACCAGGCTGTCGCGCATCTGCACGAAGGCCAGCACCGAGGCGGCGACCACGCCGGCGCCCACCGCGACCAGGATGTCGGCCGACAGCAGCAGCACGCACACCAGCGCGACCACCGCGATCTCGCCGCGCATGCCGTGCCGGCCGGCCTGCCATTGCGCCAGCAGCTCGCGCACCGGCGGCACGGCGATCTCGCCTGCCACGCACAACATCAGCGCGGCGACCACCGCCAGCGGCACCTTGACGATCAGCGAGGCGAACAGCAGCGTGCCCAGGCCCACCAGCATCGCCGACGCGAGCGCCGAACTGCGCGAGCTGGCACCGGCCTTGATGTGCACCGACGAGGTCGAGGTGCCACCGGCCACCGGCAGTCCGCCGGCCAGCAGCGACACCAGCGAGCCCAGCGCGCCGGCCAGCAGCGCGCGGTTGGCATCGAAGCGCTGCGTGCCGAGGTCTTCGATCTGCATCGCCGAGGTCAGCGTCTCGACCGAGTTGACCAGCGCGATCACCACGGCGAAGGCCAGCACGTCGAGCCAGCGGCCGGGCGGCCAGCCGTCGACGAACTGCCCGACGAGGCGCGACACCGGCAGCAGCGGGCCGCCAGCCAGGTCGATGGCCGGCAGGTGCGGCAACGCGCCCGGCGCGCCGAGGTCGACCACCAGCGCGATCAACAGGCCGGCCGCCAGCCCGGCGAGCATCGCGCCGCCGGCGCCGTAGCGGGCGCGCAGCAGCGCGAACACGCCGAAGGTGCCGATGGCGGTGCACAGCGGCGCCCACGGCCGCAGGCGGTCCGGCGCGGCCACCAGGTCGGGCAGCTCGGACCACACCAGGCGCAGCGCCAGCGCGATCACCAGGCCGGCCGTCACCGAGGTCGGGATCAGCCGGATCAGGCCGCCGAGCCGCAGCGCCGCGAAGGCGAGCTGGAACAGCATGGCGATGAACAGGCACAGCGACAGCAGCGCGAGCACCTGCGGCAGCCTGGTGCCGTCGCCGGCCGCGAACGATGCCGCCGCCGCCGCGATCACGACCGCGACCGAGGCCCGCGGCGAGAAGATCTGCGTCGGCACCGAGCCGAGTGCGCTCGCGACCAGCGCGCCGAGCGACGCGGCGATCAGCCCCGACAGCACCATCGCCGACACCACGCCCGGCCCCATCGACGAGATCGAACCGGCCGCCACCGCGCCGTACGACACGGTAGTGATCAGCGACAGCAGCGCGGACAACGAAGCCCCTCGCACGTCGCCCCAGGGCAGCGGGACGCGGTCGGGACGCAGGCCGTCGAAGGTGGAGTGGGTGTGGGAGCGCATGGTGGTGTGGGCGGTGTGGTGGACGGTGGTGATCTAGGCGTGGAGCGTGGCTTGCCCCGCCAGCCCGGAGGCGGCTGCCGGCGCAGAAGAGGGGCCGCTGGCGGAGCGCGGCGCGACGGCCGCGTCGATGCGGTAGCCGCTGCCGTAGACGCCGCGCAACGCGAGCGCTTCGCCGGCACAGCGCTTGAGCTTGCGGCGCAACTGATAGATGTGCTGCTCGATCGAGCGGCCGGTGATGCCGGCGTCGGCGCCCCAGACGTCCTGCGCCAGGCGGGCCCGGGTCACCAGCTGGCCGGCGTTCTCGAACAGCAGCTGGGCGAGCGCCAGTTCGCGGGCGGTCAGGCCGACGCGCTGCGAGCGCGAGACGATCGCGCAGGCGCTGCGGTCGATGCTGCAGCCGGCGACGCTCAGGCCGGCCTCGGCCGGGGCGGGTTGGCGGCGGCGCGCGGCGGCGCCGATGCGCGCCAGCAGCTCGGCGCCGCGCACCGGCTTCGCGACGAAGTCGTCGACGCCGGCGTTCAGCACGCGGGCGGCCGTCAGCGGGTCGGTGCGACCGAGGGCGACCAAAGTCACTTCGGGGTTCAGCCAGTTGCGGCGCCAGTCGACCAGCGCGGCGCAATCGGTGGCGGGGTCGTCGACGTCGACGACGATCAGGCCATGGTCGTCGCGCTTGATGCCGCGCAAGAGCGTACCGGTGGACGCATAGACCTCGCAGTGGAAACCGGCGCACTCCAGTGCGGTCCGCACGACCAGTTGCGTGTCTTTGTCTTCGATCAACAAGGCTGCTTTGTTCACGAGACTCCCCTATGTGTTGAATGATGTCTGACGGTCTCGTTTCGCAAGCCATGTGCCACGAAGCGATGTATGGCTGTGCGACGGACCCGCCGCTTGCAAGCGGTTTCAAATCGCCCTGCAAGTGCTTGATTCATCGTGGCCCGCGTGGAAACGAACGGGCGTGCGGGTGCCCGCCCGATGCGCGTCCGAAGGCGGACGCGCCGGCGGGGCGAATCAAGTTTGAGAAGGGAGGGGCGAGGTCTCTCTCACGACTGCGACGTTCATCGAACGTCGCGTGACAGGACCGTTTCGCCTGGACTAACGATGCCTGCGGGCAGGCCTTCGTGCCGGCGTGCCGCCGGATGCCTGTCGGCCTCTGCGGCGAACGGATCGCACCCGCGGTTCGTGCGCTGAATTCCGCTTATCGGACGCGAGCTGCGCGTCCTTCATGACCACGATGTTCGGCCTCTGCGCAGCGCGCGGCGCAAAGGAGTATCGGGATTCGCCTCAGCCGGCCGGATCGGTGCCCGGATCCTTGTACGCCGACGGGTCGACCGCCAGCGCCTTCAGCTTGCGGTACATCGTCGCCGGCGTCAGCGACAGCTCGGCGCAGGCGGCCTTCACCGAGCCGCCGTGGCGGCGCAGCGCTTCTTCGAGCAGGCTGCGCTCGATCATCGCGACCGATTCGTCGAACGAGCGCGGCGCCGAGGCCGTGGGCTCGCCGTCGACGAAGATCGGCAGGCCGAGGACCATCCGCTCGGCGCAGGCCTTCAGCTCGCGCACATTGCCCGGCCATCGCGATGCGAGCAGCGCCTGGTGCTGGTCCGGCGTCAGCGACGGCACCGGCATCTGGAAGCGCAGGCTCGCCTGCTGCAGGAAGATCTGGAACAGCCCGAGGATGTCGCCCAGCCGGTCGCGCAGCGCCGGGATCTTCAGCGACGCCACGTTGAGCCGGTAGAACAGGTCGGGCCGGAACTCGCCCTTCTTGGCCAGGTCTTCGAGGCTCACCTTGGTGGCCGCGACGACGCGGAAATTCACGTGGATCGGCTTGTTGTTGCCCAGGCGCTCGATCTCGCGCTCCTGGATCACGCGCAGCACCTTGGCCTGCAGCGCCAGCGGCATCGCCTCGATCTCGTCGAGGAACAGCGTGCCGTCCTTCGCATGCTCGATCTTGCCGATGCGCTGCTTGCCTGCGCCAGTGAAGGCGCCGGCCTCGTGGCCGAACAGCTCGCTCTCGAACAGGCTCTCGGGAATGGCCGCGCAGTTCAGCGCGACGAAATTGCCGCTGCGCCGGCCGAAATCGTGCAGGCAGCGCGCGACCAGTTCCTTGCCGGTGCCGGTCTCGCCGTGGATCAGCACGTCGACCGGGGTCGGCGCGAGGCGCAGGATCAGGTCGCGCAGCTCGCGCACCGGGGCCGCGTCGCCGCGCACGATCTGGTCGATGCCGGACGACTCGGCCAGCCGCGTCTTCAGGTGGCGGTTCTCCTGCACCAGCCGGTACTGGTCGGCGGCGCGCTGCATCACCGCCAGCAGCCGCTCGCGGCTGAACGGCTTCTCGAGGAAATCGTAGGCGCCGGAGCGGATCGCCTGGATCGCGGTCGGGATGTCGCCATGGCCGGTCATCAGCACGACCGGCAGGTCGGCGTCTTTCTCCCGGGTGCGCTGCAGCACGAACAGGCCGTCGGCCTTCGGCAGCCGCAGGTCGGTCAGCACCGCGGCGGGCGCCACGGCGGCCATCTGCTCCATCGCCGATTCGGCGTCCTCGAACAGGCTGACCTGGTAGCCGGCCAGCTCCAGCGCGCGCTTGACGCTGGCACGGAAGGCTTCGTCGTCCTCGATCACCAGGATGCGCGTCACCGCCGTGGCGGCAGCGCCGGCGGCTGGGTCGTTGTCTTGCATGGTCTTGTCGGGAATCGAGGGCTTCACGTGTCGGTCGGCGCAATGCAAGCAATGCGGCCATCGTAGCGCCCCGCCGGCACATTGCACGGGCGGCGGGGCACAACTTCGCCCCCGCATGCGCCGCTTCGCGCCATGCCGCAGCCGGCGGCGCACGGGCGGCCTACCGTGGCGGCCAACGACGTCACAGCTCCAAGGAACCCGCATGCCTCCGATCAATCCGCTGTTGGTGAAGAACGGCCTCCAGGCGTTCACCCGCATCGGCCAGCAGGCCGGCAAGCTGGCGACGGCCGCGCCCGGCCTGGCGGAAAAAGCGACCGGCGCCGCGCGCCTCGCCGCGAAGCAGATGAGCGGATTGAGCGGACTGGCCGAGCGCCTGCCGTCGAAGCTGCCGAGCGCCGCGACGCTGCAATCCGGCATCGCCGGGCTGCGCCCGCGCCTGCAGAACGCGTCGATGCTGGGGAAGATGGGCCGGCTGGGACAGGCGGCGCAGATGGGGGGCATGGGGCCCGCGGGACCGATGGGGCACATGGCGAACCTCGGTCAGCTTCCGCTCGGGCAGTTCGGCCAGATCCGCGATGCCGCGCAGTCGGCGCTGCACAAGCCGATGGCCGCGGCGCTGAAAGGCTCCGACCGGGCCTCGCGGGTGGCCGGCGAATTCCTGCAGGCCCTGCACGACATCGAAAGCAACGCGCTGTACCAGAACTTCGCCCCGCCGCTGGTGACCCAGATGCTCGGCGAGGCGCGCACCGGCCTGCAGGCGATCCACGACATGATGCAGCGCTTCCAGTCCGGCCTGGCCGGGTTGTCCGGCGGGCCGAAGCCGAGCGCGGAGAAGCCGAGCGCGCAGAAGCCCCCGACTCAGAAGCCGACCACGGAGAAGCCGACCCCGCAGCAACCGGCGGCGGCCCAGCCGTCCGCGCCGCTGGGCATCGCGGCCAAGCCCGAGCCCGTCTCGCTGTCGACGTCCACGCCCGCGGAAGGGGTCCAGTCGCTGCGCGAACGCGGCGTCGACCTGAAGGCGCTGCAGCAGGACATGCGCAACTACAAGCTGCACGCCCAGCCAACCCACGACGAACTGCTCGGCAAGTACAAGGACAGCGCCGATCTCTCGATCGTCGACGACGGCCCGACGCTTGCCAAGTTCATGCTGGCGCTGAACAGCGCGGTGCGCGCCGACGCCGCCTGAGCCGCGCTTCGCTTCCCACGAACCCGATCACAGGACCCATGACATGACCCTGCACGCCGCCACGCCCCCCACCGCCGCTCCGGGCACCGGGGCCCCCGATACCGATTTCTCCTTCGACGACAGCTCGTTCGACGAACTGCGGGACGAAGCGGTGCGCCGCTTCGAGGCGCTGGTCGACCGCATCACCGACGGCCTGATGAGCGACCCGGTCGACAACGGCCCGGCCCACGACCGCGAGGCCTGCCGGCTGGCCGCGATCGCGCTGCTGGCCGAGGCCAACCGGTCCGAGTTCGGTGCCGATTCGCTGCTGGCGCAGGTGCTCGCAGGCCTGCCGGGCGCATGAGTCGGCATGCTGGCCGGTGCCGCCGTCACCGCATCTGGTTCAAGAGCGACAGGGTCCACGCCTGCAGCACGCCGAGCATCACCAGCAGGTCCCGGCCTCGCTGATCCTCCGGGCACGGTTCTGCCATCTGCCTCACCCCGTCCATGGCGTCCTTCATCATCGCCAGATCGGCGGCGACGATCTCCGTCGCCTCCCCGCATTGAATGCACTGTGCGGCATGAAGGAGCGCCCGGCACTGCGTCAGTCCGGAAATGAACAGCGACTGCCGGATCTGGTTGCCGCCGCACAGCGACGTCGCACCCGCCATGGGGTCCAGTTGCTCTCCACCAGGCACGCCATGCAACGAGGCCAGGGCCACGAAGCAGACCCACACCGATGGGCGGGGACCCGTCTCGATCTTCACGCAAAGGGCGGCGTACACGTCGGCGACCAGCCCTGCCCGGCCCCGAAAGACCAACTCGAGCAGATTCCGGCACACATGGGGACAGACATTGAACGAATACGCGATCTCCAGCACGTGCGTTGCGACCGCCGAGCAACCGACGGGTGTCTTGTGCAAGGCAAGGGCCGCCAGGGCGGCCCGGGCCGCCTTGACCTGATTCACGCAGCCCAGGCATTGCGCTGACGCCAACGGCGAGCCCGGTGCGGTCAGGTAGGCGGCAGCGAAGATCGCGGCGCATTCCTGCGGGGCCTCCAGGTCGGTGATCGCCATCAGGATCTTCCAATGCCCGTCTTCGAGGCAGAAGCTCCCTCCCCGCTGACCGACCGGCAACCCGGCGATGCAGCGGCGGATGGCGTCCTCCCGCTCCGCGGCGGGACTGGAAAGGTCCTCCATGCACGCCCAGGCCTGCTCGAGAGGGTCGTCGCTCGAGTCTTCGAAGCTTTCCGTCTCGTCCGTCTCCGGCGTGCGCGCCGGCTGCGGCCATGCTCGCGGCGAGGCTGGCCTGGGGGGCGAATCGGATCCGGTTCTTTTCATGCCGCGCTCCTCAAAGCTGCTTGAGTACCGCGCCACGGCAGTTGGTTCCCTCGCGGAACGCTCGATTCGCCAGCTACAAGGTCCCCGGCACCGTCGTCGGGTCTTCCAGCGGCAGCCGCACGTCGAAGACCGCGCCGCCGCCGCTGCCGTTGCGCGCCAGCAGGTCGCCGCCCATCTCGCGCATCACGTCGCGCGACAGCGCCAGGCCCAGGCCCAGCCCGCGGCCGGCCGCCTTGGTCGAGAAGAACGGCTGGAACAGCCGCTCCAGCACCGCCGGCGCGAGCCCGGGGCCGTTGTCGGCCACGCCGAGCACGACGAATTCGCCGTCGGCCGTGCAGCTGAATTCGATGCGGCGCCCCTGCACCGGCTCCAGCACGTCGAGCGCGTTGTTGACCAGGTTCGCGATCACCCGCACCAGCTGGCCCTCGAAGCCGTGCGCCAGCGCATCGTCGAAACCGATGACGATCTCGCACGGCGTCTGGCCCAGCCGCGAGCGCAGCATGCCCAGCGCCTCGAGCACCGCCTGGCGCAGGCTCAGCTGCTGCACCTGCGCGGTCGAACGGGCCGGGAACGCCGCCAGCTGCGCGGTCAGGTCGGTCAGCCGGGTCGACAGTTTCAGCATCGAGCGCATGCTGGCCAGCACCTCGGCGGTCTCGCCGCTGTCGATCAGTTCGAGTGCCGTCTCGGCGACCAGCCGGATCGATGCCATCGGCTGGTTCAGTTCGTGGTTGATGCTCGCGACCAGGTGGCCGACGTTCGACAGCCGCTGCGCATAGGCCAGCGTCTGCTCGGTGCTGCGCAGCACCTGCTCGGCATCGCGGTCGAGCGCCAGCATCTCGGCACGCAGCGCGATCGCCTCGCGCTGCTGCTCGGCGGCCACGCGCGAGCCTTCGGCGTAGGCCTCGTAGGCGCCGGGGTAGTCGCCCTGGTCTTCCAGCAGGTCGGCCAGCAGCAGCCGCGCGGTCACGAGCCGCGGCTCGTTCGGCAGCGTCACCAGGTGCCGCACCGCCGCGCGTGCGCAGGCCACCGCTGCCCGGCTGCGGTGGCGCGCACGCTGCAGCTCGGCCATCTGCAACCACACGGCGCCGCGCTCCAGCCGGCTGCCGCGGCGGCGCGCCCAGTCGGCCAGCCGGCGCAGTGCGAGCAGCACCGTCGCGTCGTCGCCGATCGCGGTCGCGACCTGCGCGATGTTCTGCAGCACCTGGCCGCCATCGGGCTGGCTGCGCGGGGACTCGATGTGGCGCGCATCGGGCAGCACCGCCGACGCGCGTGCGTACTCGGCCTGCGCGCCCTGCACGTCGCCCTGCTGCGCCAGCTGGCGGCCGCGCTCCAGGCGCATCAGCGCCTCGTTGTGGCGCAGGCTGATGTCGAGGTGGTGGTCGTTCGGCGCACCGGGCGTGCCGACTGCGTGGGCGGCCATCGCGATCGCGCTGTCGAGGTCGCCGCCCAGCCGGTGCGCCATCGCCATCGCGGCCTGGCAGCGCGCCAGGTCGGCACGGTGGTCCATCAGCCGGAAGCGTTCGGTGGCTTCGGCGATCAGCGTCATCGCGCGTTCGTGCTCGCCGACCTCGAGCCAGCACTGGCCGCGCAGCAGCAGGATGCGGGTGGCCCGCCAGCGGTCGTCGCGGCGCTCGAAGGCCTGCTGCGCTTCGAGGCACAGCACGTAGGCGCGGTCCGGGCGGCGGGCCTGCAGCACCAGGGTGGCGGCGCGGAACAGCGTGCGCACCGTCTCGCCGTCGTCGCCTCCGGCACGCGCCAGCGCGATCGCTTCCTCGCACAGCGCGACGGCATACGGGCCGTCGGCGGCGACCCGCTCCATCGCCTTCAGCAGCCGCTGCTCGACCTGCGACGGCAGCAGCCGCTCCGGCGCGGTGTGCGGCCAGAGCGTCGGGCGGTCTTCGAAGAAGTCGTGCGGATCGCTGTCGGGCATGGGGCGGGATTGTGCAGTGCGCCGGCTTCGACAGGCTCAGCCCGAACGGCTCATGGCGGGCGACCGCACGAATTCAAGCGCGCAGCCAGAGGTAGTCGCCCGCCGAGATCGCCTCGAACATGTCGTCGGGCGCCTGCAGCAGGTGGTCCTTCCAGTAGCGGCCGTGCTCGGCGTAGTGGGTCAGCGTGTCCATCAGCCACGGGCCGTCGATGTCGTCGGTCATCGGCACGCGCACGATCAGCTGCGTCGAACCGGTGTCGGGGTCGAGGCCGAGCTGCGCCTGGTCCTGCGCATAGACCAGCAGGTTCGATTCCAGCATCAGCCGGAAGATCGACAGCGTCCGCCCGGCGGTCGTGATGCCGTAGTCGAACTGGATGTACATCGCCTGCGGATCGTTCGTCACATGGTCGACGATCACGCTGAAGCCTTCGACCTCGACCCGCCGCGACTGCAGCACCGCCGGCACGTCCGGCAGGTCGAGCTCGCCGCACAGCGCGGTCAGCAGCTCGATGTAGCGCTCGTGGTCGGGATCGCCGCCATCGGGCGCGTCGCCCTCGGTGCCCTCGGGCAGC
This sequence comes from Rhizobacter sp. Root1238, assembly GCF_001425825.1. GTDB lineage: Bacteria > Pseudomonadota > Gammaproteobacteria > Burkholderiales > Burkholderiaceae_C > Rhizobacter. The sequence goes on along the minus strand of NZ_LMDM01000026.1, from coordinate 20,844 downwards.
TCGTCGTCGTTCATGACAGCGCTCATGGCTGGTTCCTCCTCGCCTGCACCAGCATCTTCGCGATGCTCAGCGCGGACTGTTCCTCGGTGCGCGGCACCTGCAGCTGCAACAGCTTCATCGGCAGCATCCAGTGCAGCATCTTGATCGACAGCGGGAAGCCGCCTTCGGGCAGCGCCGGCTTCAGGTAGTTCGCGGCCAGGTACTCGGCCACCGCGTTCAGCCCGCCGCTGTCGAGCCGGGCGCCGGCCCGGGCGCTGCCGAGCAGCGCCAGGTTCAGCTTGCGCAGCGCACTCGCGGCGAGCGCGCCGTTGCCGGTCTCGGCCGCCTTGTTCAGCTCGCGGTCGATGACGGCCTTCTGCACGACACCCAGCATGCCCTTCTTGCAGCGCTGCAGCGGGATCTTCGAATCGAACACCCGGCGCGGCGATCCGCCGCGCCCGGGTTCATCCGATTTTTGCGACAGGCTGCGCGCCTGCGCCAGCTTGTCCTGGCGCGAGCGTTCGCCGCCGCCCTCGTCCTGGTCGTCGCCGGAGTCCTGCGACTGGTCCTTCAGGCCGACGGCCTGGGTGCCGGTCTGCTGCGACTCCGCCGAGTGGAAATCGTGATCGTCGTCGTCGCCCTGGATGCCGTTCGCACCGCGGCGCCGGCTCTTGCGCGCCTTGCTGGTCGTCGAGCGCTTGGGCCGCGCGCCCGGCCGGTTGCCGCCCACCTGGCGGCCCTGCCCGCCGGAGCGGTGCGGGCCATGGTGGCCGCCATGCTGGTGCGTGGCCTGCGGCGTCGCGGGCGGCGCGGTCTGCGCGGTCGTGGCGGTGGCGGCGACCGCGGGCGCACGCGGCGCGACGACCGGCGCCATCCGGGTGAATGAACGGGTGATGCTCATTGCAGCGCCGCCTGTACTGCCTGCTGGGCGAAGCCGAGCACCATCGAGGCGCCCCACGGCGCGGCGACCACCAGCGTGATCACCACCGCGATCAGCTTGGCGCCCTGCGAGATGGCCTGGTCCTGCAGCGAGGTGATCGCCTGCACGAAGGACACCAGCAGGCCCACCAGCGCCGCCACCAGCACCGCCGGCAGCGAGACCATCAGGCACAGCAGCATGGCCTGGGAGGTCAGTCGAACGATGTTGTCGTAGTCCATGGGGGCTCGCTCGCTACTTGTAGGTCAGCACCAGGCCGTGGATCAGCGTCGACCAGCCGTCCATCACCACGAACAGCAGCAGCTTGAACGGGATCGCCACCTGCGTCGGCGTCACCTGCGACAGGCCGAGCGCGAGCAGGATGTTCGCGATGATCAGGTCGACGACGACGAAGGCCAGGTACAGCAGGAAGCCGATCTTGAAGGCCGCCGTCAGCTCCGACAGCGTGAAGGCCGGGGCCAGCACGATCAGGTCGTCGGCCTTCAGCGCCCTCGCCCGCTCCGGCGGCCACACCGCGGCCGCCGATTTCAGGAAGAAGGCCTTCTCGCGCGCCTGCGCATGCTTGTCGAGGAACTTGCGCACCGGCTCTTTCGCGACCTCGAGGACCTGGCCGATCTGGCCGGCACTCGACGGCGCGAAGCCCTGGTCCTTCATCTTGTCGTACGAATCCATCACCAGCGGCGCCATGATGTAGGCCGACACGATGATCGCGATGCCGTTCAGCACCATGTTGGGCGGCACCTGCTGCACGCCGAGCGCGTTGCGCAGCAGGCCCAGCACCACGACGATCTTGGTGTACGAGGTCACCATCATCGCGACGAAGGGCAGCACGCCGATCGCGAACGCGATGACGAGCAGCGGGAGCAGTTCACCCGTGGTGGTCTGCGTCATCGCGTGCCACCATGCGTGTGATGCGGGCACCCAGCCGCGATCCGACCGCCACCAGTTCCGCGTGGCCGATCACCTGGCCGCACGACACCAGGCGCAGGCGCGCCTCGGCCGCCGGCACCGCGAGCTCGATCACGTAGCCGGGCTCGATCGCCTCCAGGTCGGCCAGCGGCACCGACACGGTCTCGATCTCGAAACGCACCGGCAGCTCGAGCTCGCCGATCGCATCCGCGGGTTCGCCGGGTTCGGCGAGCAGGTCCTGGTCATCGTCCAACATCTGAAGTCCTCCTTCGACTGTCCATGAATTGCCTTGAATCCGTCCCGGTGCCGCCAGGCAGCGCGCACCGCGCGGCCCGAGCCGCAGCACCGCGGCGGCCCCCTCCAGGGCCTGCAGGTCGGCCGGCAGCAGCACCACGTCGCCGACGCGCAGCGAGCGCAGCACGTCGATCGACAGCGCGCGGCTCGCGATCGCCACGGCGCCAGGCAGGCGCAGCAGCGTGCGCCAGGCGCTGCGCTGGCCGTGCGGCCGCGCGGCGCCGCGCAGCGCGTCGTGCACCGGCCCGGGAAGTTGTTGCACCGCGACGCGTGCGATCTCGGCGCCGTCGCGGCGCAGGCTGCACCAGCCGCTGCGCGGCGCCTGATCGGCCGGCAGCGGCGCGAGCGCCACCGCCTGCACGCCGGGCAGCACCAGGCGCGACAGGCGCTCGGTGGTCTCGCCGAACAGCGCCTCGGCGGCCAGCGCGCGCAGCGGGGCCCCCAGGTCGGGCGCCGCGGCCAGCGACAGCGCGGCATCGGCGCGGCAGGCGATCGCGAGGCTGAAGCGGCCGGCGTCGCAGTCGAGCTCCAGCGCGTAGCTTGCGAAACCGCGGGGGGTGTCGCCGGCATCCGGCGCCGCGGCGAGCGTGAGGCCGTGCCGCAGGTCCAGCGCCCGCCACAGCGCGCCGAGGCGGCGGTCGTGCAGCAGGCGCGAGGCGCTGGCGGCGGCGGCGCCGACGGCCCCCAGGTGGGCGGCGATCGGCGTGACGGGTTCGATGCGGGTGGCAGCGGTCATGGCGATTCAGTCAATGGAGATGGCGACATCGCGCCGGCGGTTCAGGGATTCTTCGAGCGTTGCGGCGAGGGCGTCGCGATGGGCAAAGAGTAGGTCGCGGGCCTTCGAGTCGGTGGTCTCGAAGCGAAGCTGCAGCCAGTACGACGAAAGCGACAGCGCCAGCGTGGTGTCGGGCAGCACGTCCGGGCGCAGCGGCATGCGCACCTGCCAGCCTTCGCTGTCGTCGACCGCGCTCTCGTTGCAGAAGCGCGCGATGGTCTGGGCGATCGCGGCGACCACCGGATGCGTCGGCGCGGCGGCACGGGCCACGCGGGCCGTGCCGTGCAGCAGGGGCTGCAGCAGTTCTGCGCTGGGGACCAGCTCGTCGGCCCAATCGGGTTCGGCGTGTTGCTCGGGTTCCGGCTCGCGGGTGACCGCGGCGGCGTGTTCGGGCTCGGCCGAGACCGCAAGCTCGTCCCCGGCAGGCGCATGCGATGAGGACGGCTCGGCATCGGGCCGCAGCCGCTCGCCGAACGGCCGCGCACCGCCCGACGGGCGGCGCTGGCGCAGCAGGTCGGTGAAGCTCGGCGCGCGCAGCGTGTCGGCCGGGGCGGGCTGCTTCGGCAGCGCGCTGCGGTGCACTTCAAAGGTGACAGGACGAGCGCGGCTCATTCAGCACCTCGGCGCCAGTTGGACGCAATCCAGCGAACCCCGTGGAACCGGCTTTGCCGGGCCACTGGGGTTGCCCCCTTGAGGGGGTGGCGCGAAGCGCCTACGGGGGTGGGCCTCCTCACAGCGCCACCCGGCCGAGCGGCTCGACACGCACCTGCGCGCCCAGCTCCTGGTACGAGTACACCGCCAGCCACTTCGATTCGGATTCGACGATGCGGCGCACATAGCGGCGGATGTCCATCGAGGTCACCACCGCGATGCCGGCGCGCGGCGCCGACCCGGCCAGTTCCTTCACGCGCCGGGCGATCGCGCCGACCGCGTCCGGCGCCAGCGCGAGGTAGTTGCCGGCCGGCGTCGGCTTGATCGCGTCGCGGATCATCTTCTCGACCGCCGGCTCCAGCAGCACCGCCGACAGCGCCCCGCTGCCCTGCGTCGCGCGGTGGCTGAGCCAGCGCCCGAGGTCGCCGCGCACGTACTCGGTCAGCATCAGCGCGTCCTTTTCCTTCGGGCCCCAGTTGATCAGGCTCTCGCAGATCGCCCGCATGTTGCGGATCGGCAATTGCTCTTCCAGCAGCCGGCGCAGCACCTCGGCGATGCGCTGCACCGTGACGACCTTCTGCATCTCGGCCACCAGGCCGGGATAGTCGGCGCCGACCCGCTCCAGCACCCACTGCACCTCCTGGATGCCGAGGAACTGGTGCGCCTGCTCGTGCAGCGACTGCACCGCGTGCTTCGCGATCACCTCCTCGTTCGACGGCTCGCCCTCGGCCTTCGGCCCGATCGCCAGCTGGCCGCTGCCGTGCGGCACGTCGTGCAGCAGCAGCTCGTACTCGTTGTCGGCATGGGTCGCGCGCGTCCACAGCCGGATGCCGGGGAACGGCAGCCCCAGCTGCTCCTGCAGGCTCAGGCGCTCGCGCTCAAAGGCGCTGTTCAGCACGTCGGGCCGCAGCGAGGCGGCCAGCGCCGGCGACATCGTCACCGCGAGCGGCGCGGTGAACGCGCTCGCCTTGTCCTCGATCGCCTGGATGTCGCCCTTGCGCGCCTTCGCGCCTTCGCGCTGCAGGCCTTTCAGTGCATCGGTCTCCCCCTCGTGCGAGGTCGCCTTGCCGGCGGTCTTGCCCTGCAGCTTGCGACCCAGCATCACGAGCGACGCGGCCAGCAGCAGGAACACGTACCACGGGAAGCCCGGCACCAGCGCGAAGCCGCACAGGAAGCCGGCGGCCAGGTACAGCGCGCGCGGGCTGCGCGTCAGCTGGAAGGTGATCTCCTCGCCCAGCGATTTCGGCTTGGCGGCGTGCTCGTCGGCCACCCGGGTGATCATCACGCCGGCCGCCACGCAGATCAGCAGCGACGGGATCTGCGACACCATCGCATCGCCGATCGACAGGATCGCGAAGCGGTTCGCCGCCTCGGCCGCCGGCATGCCGTGGTAGGTGATGCCGATCACGATGCCGGCCAGGATGTTGATCACCGTGATGATCAGCGCCGCGATCGCGTCGCCCTTCACGAACTTCATCGCGCCGTCCATGCCGCCGTGCAGCTGGCTTTCCATCGCGAGCGCGGCGCGGCGCTGGCGCGCCTCGTCGCCCGTCAGGTGGCCGGCGCGCAGGTCGGCGTCGATGCTCATCTGCTTGCCCGGCATCGCGTCCAGCGTGAAGCGCGCGCCGACCTCGGCGACCCGCTCCGAGCCCTTCGCGATCACGATGAACTGCACCACCGTGATGATGAGGAACACCACGATCCCGACCACCAGGTTGCCGCCCACCACCAGGTTGCCGAACGACTCGATGATGTGGCCGGCGTCCGCATGCAGCAGGATCAGCTTGGTCGACGAGATGTTCAGCGACAGCCGGAACAGCGTCGTGAACAGCAGCAGCGCCGGGAACGAGGTCAGCGAGACCGCGCTCGGGATGTACATCGTCACCATCAGCAGCAGCGTGCTGACCGTCAGGTTGACCGCCAGCAGGCCGTCGATCAGGAAGGTCGGCAGCGGCAGCACCATCAGCGCGAGGATGGCCACGATCGTGGCCACCATCGCGGCATCGCCGCCTATGTTGATCTTGAATTTCTTCATGGCATCCGCCTGGGTGATGAGAGTCAATGAACGGGGTTGTCGTCGCCGGGAGGCCGGGCAGCGGCCGGATCGCCGCGCTTCGCGCCGATCTCGTCCACCCAGCGCAGCACCACGGCCACCGATTCGAAGAGTTCCTCGGGCACGGCGTGGTCGACCGGCACCTTGTGCAGCGCACGCGCGAGCGGCGGATGCGCGAACACCGGCACGCCCATCGCCTCGGCATGGCCGCGGATGACCAGCGCCGCGTCGTCGACGCCCTTGGCCAGCACCACCGGCACGCCGGCTTCGTCGGCGCGGTAGCGGATCGCCACCGCGTAGTGGGTCGGGTTGACGATCACCGCATCGGCGCGGCCGACCGCCTGCTTCGGGTCTTCCTCGGCCAGTTCGCGCGCCAGCTGCTTGCGCTGGCCCTTGATCTCGGGGTCGCCTTCCTGGCCCTTGAACTCGCGCTTGATCTCGTCCTTGGACATGCGCTGGCCCTTCATGAAGTGGTGGCGCTGCAGCGCGTAGTCCAGCGGGGCCAGCACCAGGAACAGCGCGACCGCGAACAGCAGCACCTTGCCGATCGCGCCCCACGCGATGGCGCCGATCGCCATCGGCGTCTGGAACACCGCGCCCGAGATCAGCGGCAGCAGCTGCACGATCACCTGCCACATCACCGCGCCGATGACGACCGCCTTCAGCACCATCTGCGCGAAGGTCATCAGCGACTTCACCGAGAACACCTTCTTGATGCCCTGGGCCGGGTTCAGGCTGTCGAACTTGGGCTGCACCGCCTTCGGCGTCAGCTGGAAGCCGACGTGCGCGGCGATGCCGATGGCCGCACCGATGGCCGCGACCACCAGCAGCGGCAGGATCACCAACCCGGCTTCCATGCCCATGGCGGCGAGGCGCTTCCAGATCACGTCCATCGGGATGTCGCCGGGGCCGATGTCGAGCGCGAGCGAGATCACGGTGCGCATGCGGGCGACGCTGCTGTCGGCCATGGCCATCAGCGTGCCGACGACCGCCAGCGTGGAAGCGGCGATCGCCGCGTCCTGGCTCTTCGCGACCTGGCCTTCCTCGCGTGCCTTGCGCAGCTTCTGCTCTGTGGGCTCTTCGGTTTTTTCGTCGGACATGGCGTGACCGAATGCAACGGGCGTCGACGGATTGCCGACATCGACAGGCTAGGCGGGCCGTGCGCGGCGGCGGGTCCCGCGCACGAAGCGGCGTGCGCAAACCCGACGCCGCGCGTTCAGCTTCGTGCCGGCCGTGCCGCGGCGCCCGCATGAGCCCGCACAATGCGGCGCATGCCCGACCTGATCGCCCCGCCGACGGCCGAACTGCAGCGCGTGATCGAAGCGCTGCCGACCCTCGAAGCCGCCGAAGACCCCGCCCGCCACCGCGGCCTGCTCGAACAGGCGGCGGCACTGGCCGCCGGCGAGGGTGTCGACGGCCACACGCTCGGCCGCATCCAGCTGCTGATGGCCCGGCTGCATGCGCAGCTCGGCGAGTACGAGCTGGCGTATGCGCGGGCGCTGTCGGCCAGCGAGAAGCTGCAGCGCGCCGGCGACACCTCGCGCGCGTCGAGCGCGGACAGCACCTGCATCTCGATCTGCATCGAGACCGGCGACTTCAGCCGCGCGCTGGAGCACCTGCGCCAGACGCAGGCCGCCGCCCGCGCGCGTGGCGACCTGGAGTTGCTGGTGCGGCTGCTGTTCAACCAGGCCTGCACCTTCCTGTGCGTCGATGAGTTCGATGCGGCGGCGAACTGCTGCGAAGAGGTGCTGCGCGTGGCGGCCGAGATTGCGAAAGAGGCGTCGAAACAGACGTCGAAAGAGAAGTCAGCCGACGCGGTGCGCAGCCAGGTGGCGACCACCGCCGAAAGCGCGCGCGCCGCGCTCGGCTTCAGTCGCACCTACCTGGCCGATGCGCACGAGCGGCGCGGCCGGCTGGCCGAGGCCAAGGCCGAACGGCGGCGTGCCGCCGAGGCACTGCCGCAGGCGAGCGACCGCAGCCCGCTGGCGTCGCTGCACATGGTGATCTACGCGCGCTCGCGGCTCGGCGACCTCGAAGGCGCGCGCCACACCGCGGCGATCTTCCTGCGTCGCGTGCGCCAGCTGCCGCGCGCGCCGCGCTGGATGGCGCAGGTGTGGCTGACGATGGGCGTGTACTACCAGCACGCCGGCAAGCCGGGGCGGGCCGCGGCGCGGTTCGAGCGGGCGATCCGTGCGATGCGCAGCATCCGACACGACGGCGAACTGCCGAACACGATGCAGATGCTGGCCAACGCGCACGCCGCGAACGGCCGCCATGCCGATGCGCTGCGCTGGCTGCGCCAGGCGCATGCGGCGCGGCGCTTCACGCAGCCGGAGCAGGAGCGGCTGCACTACCGGATGGCCGCGCTGGAGCGCGACGCCGAAGAGCGCCGGCTGGAGCGCGAGACCGCGCTGCTGCATGCGCAGCGGCTGGCGGTGGTGGGGCGGCTGATGGCGCAGATCTACCACTCGCTGGGTGCGCCGCTGGTGGCGGCGCGGCAGGCGCTGTCGCTGTGCATCACGCAGGCCGACCATCTGAAGCCGACCGAGATGTCGGCGGCGCTGCGCGGCGTGGTCGCGCACATCGACGAGGCGACCGCGCTGACGCGGCAGCTGCGCATGTTCTCGTACCGCGCGGCACCGCAGGCGATGGTGCTCGACCTGTCGCTCGCGCTGCAGGAGGCCTGGAACGGCATGGCGATCGGCCGATCGGGGCCGCGCGAGCCGCTGGCGCTGCACGGTGTGGCGCCGCCGCAGGTGCGCGGCGATGCGCAGCGGCTGGCGGTGCTGCTGCGCATCTTGCTGATCGAGATAGAGCGGCTCGGCGGCGCGCAGGCGCCGCAGGTCCACCTGTCGATGAACGGCTCGGCGGTGCGGGTGCTGTTCGCGTCGGCCGCCCGCGAGGCGGATGCCTCGGCAGTCGGCGGCGTGGGGTTCACGCTGTGCGAGGAGATCGCGCGAGAGATGCAGGGGGGGTTGTGGCGCATGGATGCGCCGGCCGGGGAATTGCGGGTGGCGTTGGAGTTGCCGGCGGAGAGGTAGCCCGGTGGCCAATCCGGGACGGCGGCGCGACGCGCTCTCGGATTGGCATCGAGCCTACGACGATATGGCGTTCGACCAATCGGAGCCGCGCGAACCGCTGACGCACTGCACGGCGTCGCGGCTGCACGCTTTGCCACAGATCGCGTGGGGGCTACCTGTGGCGCATGAATGCGCCACAGGAGGAACTGCGCGTGGCCTAGCGACTACCTGCGGAGACAAAGCTGAGTCACTTTATTCAGCGGCATCCTTGAGCAGCTTCACGAAGCGTTCCAATCCCTTTCTTAGCTCCTCCTTGCCGCCGTGTTCACCTGCGAGTGAATACCCCGAAAGCCCGATCGTTATGATATGTATGTCAATTTCACAATGTTCCACCCACGTTTTCTCGGCATTGACACCAACCCTGCCTTCGCCGGGATGTGGCTTAACACCAGAAACTCTCAATCGATATTGCCCCAAATAACGCGCGAACACCTCGACATCCTTTAAAAGTTGACGAGCATCTATTTCTGTCGACTCCGAAATATTCGTCCAACGGTCGAGCAACGGATGTACCAAAGTCGCAAGTCGTTTTTTGGATTTTTCCAATTCATGTTCAGCGTTCTTGGCAGGAAAGACCTCGCCTGGTGACGGCCTTCCGACTGTCAACCGCCCAACCAAACCAAGTACCTCTTCAGGCTGATATTGCCCAGTCACAACACGCTTATCGCTGATAGCTACCACGTTGCCCGTCGCCTCCAAACCATTTTTTTACCCTTTGATTTTTTATAGAAAAAATCATGCGCCAGCTTGGCACCACGGCTTATCACCGACCGTTTTCCAGGCTTGCTCACCTCTGGGGTTATTTTTTCATTTTTTCCAGCCGGCTTTTTCTCTTTATTAGATTTATCGATCAGCCTTTCAACATGCCCTTTTATATGAATAGTTTCACTGTCACTCGACAATGAAAGTTCGGGCAGGTGTAATTCAAGCTTCTCGTAGCGAACTGGATCCACGCGGATCGAACCTTTTCCTTTGGAATTTGAGTTCCCAACCCCAAGGGTAGCTTGACCGCCACCAACACTGGAAAGCGACCTAGGAATACGATCCGTCGTGTGCTCGCTGGCATAACTCGATGAATCACTTTCTGCATTGGAGTTAGGCGCACCTCTATCAAGCAACGCAGATTTACATTCTTGTTTCTCCGGTGTGACGACATCTGTGACTTCAGCACTTTCGATCGAACCAAAAGCATCATCTGATTTTGAAGATCCTTCCGACTCCTCGGCCTCACGCTCCGCGTTGACCAAGCGTTTACCTTCCTCGATCGGCCTATTACGATGAAATTTTGAGCCCTCCCTTCGGAAGAAGTCTGTACTGTCACTTGAAGACGATCCAGTCTCGCGCGTCGCCCTTCTTTCAGCCTGAGAATCCGATAACGCCCCTTCATCTTCGGAAATCGAGCCACTCGAATTAGGATTTGAAGAGGATCCGATAGTGAGAGTCGCGTTGAGATCGGCAAGTGAACGCGACGCACGACTTCCCCTCGCATGGGTTAGCACGCTCGTATTTTCTTTCAGCTTGATAGCCGTCTTGACAGGCTTCCCTATTTCATATGAAAAGATCGCATTCAATTGCCTCCCGAAACTCTTTCGAAATGCCTTATGGCTCCTAGAACCACCACCGAACTTCACTCTCACATTGGGGTAGATCGTAACAAATCTCACCGCCTCCATCAAAGCAGTCCTGGCAGCGGCCTCCTTGGAAGCATCCGACCCATCGCCTGTTGATCCATAAAGAGGCCTCACCTCCAGAAAGAAGGGAGTTTGATCATTTGGATTTTTTGCCAGACGTGCGGCATGGTAGAGGGACTGATATGCGGCACTCACCTTACTTTCAGTCGCGCCAGGGGATCGCGCCTTCTTTTTCAAAAACCCAAATCTTGTTTTATTATTATTAATTGCCTTGGTACGAAAAGCAATTTTTCCCGCTACCGGCGTCCTCACGTGCACGTCACCAACCTCAAGCGCGTTCGTGTGGACAACGGTTCCAAACACAAAGCCGACGGTGGAAGGAAAGTTGCTTCCCTCGCTGATTCGATCCTTTGCCGACCAAAGACGATACGCAAGATCATGCAGCTCTGCTGGCAACTTGTTATTATTATCCCAATCCCACCTGAGAATCATCTTTGCCCCGAGAATTGCCGAGGCTACATCAAATTTTTCTCCTCGAAGGAGGCTACGGAAATTATGCAACGCTTGCTTGGGATAGTCTTCCGGGGTGGGCAATTTCGCCACATCAATCTCTCTTCCCTTTGAAGCAGCTTCGGCCCGAGCTGTCCGAGCAGCCTCAGCAGCCACAGACACAAACTCGCCGGCGGACCCATTCACGATCAATTCAGTTATCTCTGGATGCAGATAGTATCCATACTTCACCTCGACCGGAAAATCCTTGTAGCCATCGGGAAGACAGCTTGAAAAGCTAACGGATGTTTGACCCTTATCCTTCGATGCGATGTGATCTTCGTAGGCCCCCTGCGCCTAACAGATATGCTTTTGATTGAATATTGCCCTCTCCTTTCTTTTCGGAAGAAGTCTATATTCGTCCTTGTCATTTTTCACCCGCATGCGCACATCAGCCACAAAGCGCCGAAGTGATTTAGACGGGTTCACACCACGAACCAGCCTCGTACCGTCAACAAAGTTCGGCATCTCAAGCTCCAAAGCATTAATTCAAAACGTCGGCCAGTTCGTCCACAGGGTGCGATGGCACCTGCGTTGGACTCCGGCTTCCCCACCAGGCATCGAACCATTCCGTCGAGCTGCGAGCGATATCGAGGATCTCGGTCAGCAGGTCCTGGCTCGTCCAATCCGGACCGAGGCAGGTGCTTCGGTACACCGCCAAGTCCGCAGGCTCTTCAAGACTGAAGCCGTCCGCCCCGCGGGTGGCATGGGAGTCGTTCGACGCCAGCAGCCCCAGCAAGACATCGACCGGCTGAACGATCGGCGCCGCACCGTATTTGCACTCCAGCGTCAGCCGGACCGACCCCGGCTCGGCGTGCACCAGAGTCACGTCGGCATCCCCGACCGAGAAGCGAAGCGCCAAAGCCTGTGGCGGCGCATCGAGTTCCTCGACACCGTCCACGCGCTCGTCATCGCACACCTCATGCAGCACATGCACCAGCTCCGAACGCACATCGTCGTCTGACGGCGACCACGGCTCATCGGGGGATTCCACCGCCGGGAATCCAGCTTCGTCCAGGCTCCGCCCGGCGCGCCAGTGGTGGGCCTGCTGCGCGATCGCAGCCATCACCGCTTCGATCGTGTCCTTCTCGCACTGCGCCAATGGCAGCTGCATTCCGAAGGTGATCGCATCGGCGTCCTGCCGCCAGCCGAAGCTTCCGCGGCCCGTGGGCTGCAGACGGCGGTTGAGGCGCAGCAGCTTCCTCAGCGCCCACTCATCCCGAGGGGCGGTGCCAAACTCGCATTCGAGTAGTAGGCGATCCCGGTGCCGCTCGGCCTCGTGCGAGATCTCGAAATCGACCCCGTCCACCGTGAACCCCACGGCATCGGCCGCTTCGCCGTCCAGGCTCAGTTCAGGTGCGGGCTGCCCATTCGCCTCGAACAGTGCGCGCATCCGCTGCACGAACAGGCTTTGCCATCGATCAGGGTCATCCATCGGAACTGCTCCAGGCCAGGTGATACGCCAGCCCGCGGCCGCGGGCGTGTCTGCTGTGTCACCGCGTCACGCGCTGCGTTCCGTCGCCGCTGCATGTCGGGCGCTCTGGTCTTGGAGATATGTCCCTGTCGGGTGCGTGGGGCCACGCGCGAACTCACCGGCCCAAGCTCCGGTAGATCGCCATCACGTTCTGCACATACGCCTGCGTCTCCGGATACGGCGGGATCTCCCGCCCGTACTTCATCACCGCGCCCTCGCCGGCGTTGTAGGCCGCCACCGCCAGTTCCGGCTGGCCTTCGAACATGTTCAGCAGCAGCCGCAGGTAGCGCGTGCCGGTGCGCAGGTTGGCCTCGGGCTCGAACAGGTTGCGCTCGGCATCGGCCAGGCCCATGCGCTGCGCGGTGGCGGGCATCACCTGCATCAAGCCGATCGCGCCCTTCGGCGACACCGCGTTCGGGTTGAAGCGCGACTCCACGTGCACGATCGCGCGCAGCAGGTTCACATCGGTGCCGAAGCTGCGCGCCACCGCCGCGATGATCGGGTCGTAGGCGGTGATCCGATCGGCCGGCGGCACACCCACCGAGATCGACACCCCCGACGGCGGCAACAGCAGCATGCTGCCGCCGCGGCGCTGCACCTCGTCGGCCAGCGCCGCATCCGAGAGCCCGAGGATGCCGGCCACATCCTGCGACGTCAGCGGCTTCGCTGCCCGCACCGGCGGCACCACCGGCACGCACTGCACCCCGCCGTCGGCGATCGGCCGCGCGCTCAGGTAGCGGTTGCCGAACGGATCGGTGCAGTCGAAGGCCGCACCGGCCTGCGAGGCGGCCCCCGCCAGCAGCGCGCCGATCGACGCCCGCACGCCACGCGTCCACATGGCCGCCTCAGTACGCGGCCGCCAGGTGGTCCGCACGGCCGCGGCGGGCCAGCGTCTCGGTCGGCGTTTCGCGGAAGTACTTGCGGTACGAGGTGACCAGCGTCGAGCGGTTGCGGATGCCCCAGCGCGCCGCGGTCTCGATCACGCTGTGGCCCGGCGCGTCGTCGCGCAGCAGGTCGGCCCGGATGCGCTCGACGCGGCAGCGCTGCATCACCTCGCCCGGCGTCATGCCGAGGTGGTTCTTGAAGGCCCATTGCAACGCCCGCTCGGTCACGCCCATGTCGTCGGCGATCTCGCGCACGCTCAGCTCGGCGCAGTCCAGGTGCTCCAGCAGGTAGCGGTAGGCGCGGCGGTACTTGGCCGGCAGCCGCATCTCGATGTCGTCCTTCACCGCCACCGGCGCCGCCACGCCCGGCCGGGCCGCGCGGTCGTCGAAGGCCGATTCGGTGCGCACGCACTGCATCGATTCGAGCGCATAGCGCTGGTAGTGGCGCATCGATTCGTCGACCCGGCCCGACAGCGCGCACACCTTGGCGAGGCAGTACGACAGCTCCATGCGCCAGCGCTGGCGCCCGCCCATCTCGGCCTCGCGCGATTGCAGCGGCTCGAGCGTGGCCCGCGCCAGCTCGGCCTGGCGCAGCGTGATCGCGACCAGCGCCGTGTCGAGCCGCGCCTGGCGCTCGAGCGTCGCGAGTCCGAGCGTCCGCAAGCCGGCGATGTGATCGGGCAGCGCGGTCTGCGCGCGGGCATCGCCGCACGAGGCCAGCACCAGGTCGCGCAGCTGGCGCAGCCGGCGCTCCACCAGCGGGAAGCGGCCATGCGCGTTCATGCAGTGCTCGATCGCCGACAGCGGCTGCAGCTGGGCCGAGGCCGGCATGCGGTCGACCAGCGGCGATTGCCAGAACACGTGGTCGCGCAGGTCGTCGTGCGCGCGGATCTCGCTCTGTGCGAGCAGCTCCACGCGCACCAGCCCGACCAGCATCGACAGCTGGGCCGAATCGTCGTCGCGGGCCATCTCGCTCGCATCGTCCAGCGCCTGCATCGCGCGCTCCTTCTGGCCGAGGCCCTGGCGGGCCATCGCCATCGCGCACAGCGCCTCGACCTTCTGCGCCGGCGTCGCGGCCTCGTCGACCGCGATGCGGCCGAAGCAGGCTGCGGCGGTGCCGTAGCGGTGCTGGTACAGGCTCAGGAAGCCGGTGCCGCGGCACGACACCACGCGCACCGTGCCGCGTTGCGCGCCGCCGGCCAGCTTGACCGCCAGGCGGTAGGTTTCCTCGGCTTCTTCGGCACGGTCCAGCGACAGCATCAGGTCGCCGCACAGCTGGGCGAGTTCGCTCAGCGTGTCTTCGCTCAGGTGCGCCGGGCGGTCGCCCAGCAGCGCTTCGGCTTTCGAGACGGCTTCCTGGACGCGGCCGTCGAGCACCGACGACATCAGGGCCTGGGTGTGTTCGTGGCGGGCCAGGACGGTGAGGACTTGAATCTGCATGGCGATCTCTCCTTTGGGTGCAAGGTCCGATGCAGGACCCGATGCAGCTCAGTCTCGTGATCGCTTGAAAAAACAAGCTCATGAACTCTCAGTCACGCCGCTTGCCTCAAAAACGAGAAGCCGCACGCGGCCGATTCGCAAGCTTGCGAAAACGCGCGCTGCCGTGGCCCGGGCTGACGCGAAGCTGACGCTGCGCTCCCTTCCAAGACGCGCGCCGGACGCGTTTCTGTCGCGTGATGCGCAAGCGTGATCCGTTTCACGAAAGCGCAGGTGTACCTGGCCGCGGATCGGCCGATTCTCAAAGTTGAGACCGTGCGTGTCGGCTGGGGCCTGCGAGCGAGGCGGATGTCTCACCAAGTCACTTGAATCCTCAGGACAAAGCATGAAAAAGATCTGGCGCCGCGGGATGCCCTTCTCGCCCGAAGTGGCCCCGCTGGTGTCGCGCATGCCCGCGGTCGACGAATACCGCGAGTCGCTGCTGCGGCTGCAAGGGGTGTGGGACAGCCTGTCGATGCTCGGGCAGATGAGCGGCACGCTGCCCGACATCGGGGCGACGCGCGCCGCGTTCCAGTCGCTGTCCGAAGACCTGCTCGACAGCCTGGGCCGCACGCTGCTCGCGAACGTCGCGCAGCGCATGCGCAGCCAGGCGCAGGTGGCGATCGACATCCTGGTGCGCAACCTGTTCGAGCGCACCGCCGACATCGGATTCCTGAGCACCGATTCGCAGCTGCGCGATGCGGTGCGGGCCGGCAAGTCCGCCGAGGGGATCGACGCCGCATCGCTGCGCGCGCTGCGGGCCCGCTTCGCCGAGTACGCGGCCAAGTACACCGTGTACGACGACGTGATCGCGCTGGCACCGGATGGGCGCGTGCTGGCGCGGCTCGACGATTCGATCGACGCCCGCGCCACCGGCCGCGAACCCTGGCTCGCGCAGGCGCTGCAGGGCGCCCCCTATGTCGAGCACTTCGGCGCATCAGCGCTGATGGGCGGCCGGCGCGCGCTGCTGTATGCGGCGGCGATCCGCGTCGACGAACGCATCGAGGGCGTGCTGTGCCTGTCGTTCCGCTTCGACGACGAGATGCACGCGATCTTCTCGCAGCTGCTGGAGCCGCGCGACCGCAGCGTGATCGTGCTGTCGGACGCGCGTGGCGCGGTGCTGGCGTCGTCCGACCCGTGGCAGGTGCCGGTCGGTGCGCCGCTGCCACCGGCCACCGGTGCGCCGTCTGCCCACCAGCTGGCCCGCTTCGCCGGCCGCGAGTACCTGCTGGTGCATGCCGCCGCGACCGGCTACGAAGGCTACGGCGGCCCCGGCTGGTCGGCGCATGCGCTGGTGCCGGTGGACCAGGCCTTCGACACCGCCGAGTTGCAGGACGCCATGACCGCCGCGGCCGATGCCGACGACCTGCTCGCGCGACTGGACACCCGCGAGCTGTTCGGCGAGGCGCTGCGCACCATCCCGACGCAGGCGCGCCACATCCAGCGCGACCTGTCACGCGTGCTGTGGAACGGCCGGTTGCGCCCGGCCGGCGAAGGCACGTCGAATGCCTTTGCCGCCACGCTGCTGCGCGAAGTCGGGCAGACCGGCGAGCGCATCCGCCAGGTCTTCGAGCAGGCGATCGCGAACCTGCACCGCTCGACGCTGAACGCGGTGTTCGACGAGGCGCGCCACCATGCGCGGCTGGCGATCGACATCGTCGACCGCAACCTCTACGAACGCGCGAACGACTGCCGCTGGTGGGCGCTCGACGGCGTGCTGCGCGGCGTGCTGTCGCAGCCGGCCGGCCAGCGCGACGCCGCGCGCGCCGCCGCGGTGCTGCAGCGGATCAACGGCCTGTACACGGTCTATGCGCTGCTGGTGCTGTTCGACACCGACGGCCGCATCGTGGCGGTGTCGGACCCGGCCGAGCAATCGCGCTGCGGCGAGCTGCTCGACGCGCCGTGGGTGCGCGAGACGCTGGCGCTTCGCGACGCGCAGCAGCATGTCGAATCGGCGCATGCGGCGAGCGACCTGTACGGCGGGCGGCCGACCTTCGTGCATGGCGCGGCGTTGCGGGCCGACGATGGCAGCGCGGCGGTGGTCGGCGGCATCGCGATCGTGTTCGACGGCGAACCGCAGTTCGCGGCGATGCTTCGCGACGCGCTTCCGCTCGATGCGCAGGGCGCGCCGTCGCACGGCGCAGCGGCGCTGCTGGTGACGCGCGCCGGCACGGTGGTCGCGAGCAGCAACACCGCGCGCTGGCCGGTCGGCAGCGGCTGGTCGGTACCGGCGGACTGGCAGGCGCTGGCGCGCGGGGTGTCGGCCAGTTCGGTGATTCACCTCGACGGCGTGGCCTGGAGCGCCGGTTGCAGCGTCTCCGGCGGCTACCGCGAGTACCACGCCGAAGGCAGCGTCGGCCCCCACGACCTGTTCTCGGTGGCGCTGCTGAAGCTCGGCGCGGTGCAGTCGCAGGCGCCGGCGGCGCCGTTGGTGTTCGACAACGCTGCCACGCCGCCGCGCGGCAAGGAGCCGCTGCTGTCGATCGCGAGTTTCCTGTGCGCCGGCCAGTGGCTGGGCGTGCCGTCGACGGCGGCGCTGCAGGCCTTGCAGCCGCCGCGCATTGCCGCGCTGCCGAACGCGCCGGCCCATCTGCTGGGCATGCTGGAGTTCGAAGGCCTGCTGCTGCCGGTGGTCGACCTCGGCGTGCTGCGCGGCACCGGCACGGCGACCGACCCGCAGGCGGCGCTGGTGGTGGTCCAGGGCTCGCGCGGCCAGCGCTTCGCGATGCGGGTCGACGAGCTCGGGCCGGTGTTCGAGGTCGCCAGCGCCCGCGTGCAATCGCTCGCGCGGCCGGGCGGTGCGCAGGAGCGGCTGGTCAGCAGCCACCAGCGGATGCTGATCCTGATGGACGTCGACGCGCTGGTCGCACAGGCCGGCATCGCGGCGCTGGCGGTGCCGGACGTGACAGCAGTGGCGGAAGTCGCGCTGGCCTGAGCAAGCTTGCGTTCGCCCGAGCCTGCGCGGCCGTGGAAGGCAACGGGACCCGGTGTCACTTCAACATCGACAGCCGTTGTTGGAGCAGCTCGGGAAACCGTGCGCGCCAGCGGGCATTGGCGGGCGACGGATGGGGCATGGGGTGCAGGCGGACGGCACGCGCCAGCCCGGGCAAGGGAATGTCGATGCTGCGCTCGTACTTGATGTCGCCCTGGTCCCAGAAGGCATGGAGCCGCTGCCGGGTCTCGTCCGGCTGGCCGATGCCGAACCAGAAGAACGCTTCGTTCCCGAACGTGATGACATCGCGACCGCTCCACTGAGCGTGCATGAATTGCAGCAGGATCGGCTGGCACGCGAGCCGCACCCGCTGGCTCCAGGGCTTGTTGCCCTTGGGCTTGAATGGCACCGTGCTCATCCAGAAAAACCGCTCGCCGATGCGGAGCCGGCTTTGCTCGTCTTGCGAGGCTGACGGCGTGTAGAACGACAGCAAGGCATTGCGCAGGCGCTGGCCGGATTCGCCGACGAAGGGGATGCCGCATTTCGCTTCCTTCTCACCGGGGTCCCGGCCGAAGAAGCAGATGGCGGCGTCGCGTGGGCCGCGGGGGAGCACCGGCTGGAGGTCTGAGCCGTGGGCGTCGGCATCGAGCTGGGCGTGGCCGCGGACGACGTTCTGCAAGTCGCGGACGATGGGTTCGGTCATTGCTGGATTCTCCAGGCTCATCGGGTGCGCGATCGAACTCCGGTGAACGTCCGCTCTCACGAGCTGCGAAGCGGAGCTATCGACCCGTTGCGGACAGCTGGCACACCGAATTCGACGCCCGAAAGCAGTCGCCTGCTACGCGCCCCGTGTGTGCGCCTTTGCCCAAGCATCATTGCTGCGATGTAGCCCGAAGCCGATGGCATCAAATTCGTCCTGTCTCTCCGCGGCCCGTACCCCTACCTTCCGCAAGGCGCGGCTGATCGCAGAATCGGGCCACTTTGAGGGGTCGTCTTTGCCATCGTGAAGCGCGAGGGCGACCTCTCCGCCTTCCCAAACGATCGCATCTTGGCTACCCTCACCGCCCCAAATGAATGTTGCGGCATACACGACAGGGCCGAGAGCTGAAAGTCGAGCGGCAAGCGCCGCAATGCCAGCAACCATGTCGCCTGCCAATGGCGAAGAGGGGTCCAAGGCGGGAAATTCACTTTCTCTGAGTGCTGACTCGACGTGAGCTGTCATCGGCACGAGCGCCATCCCTTGAGAAAGTGGACAGACGACAAACTGCGGAATGATCCGTTGTGCCTCGTTGACTACGTACTCAGGCGCTACCAGTGCTTGAACCCAATGCATGCGTATCCAGATTGATTGCTTGAGAACGGTTGGTCGCGGCGGTCCGATCGTGGCCGGTCAGGGAAGCTCGTCGCGTTGGGCCGATGCTATCGGATCGCTGAGTTGTTGCCGCTGAGGAAGCGGACCTCAGGAAAGTCAGTTGCCCAGAACTTGAACACAACCGCCCCGTTCTGCTCCAGCCACGAGTCGGCGGCTTCCGACTCAGACCTGGTCACGGAAAAGCGCAGCCCGAGCTTCTGAATCGCACCTGCTGCATCCCCCGAAAGCCCCTCGAGACTGGCGCGCGACAGCTCGAACACTGCGCCTGCTTTTGAAGCAAACAGACGCGTCCGCCACCACGCGGATTGGCTTGCATCAATGGCGCAGTCGGCTAGCCAGCGCTTATGCAGCTTCTTCACGAGTCGAGGAGAACGCTTCTTCATGGCTCGATTTTGCGGTGCGACCGCCGTCCGCGGAGCGTTCGGAAGCAGTCAGAGGGGAGAGACAGCTTGTGGCCGGATGTGCCCTTTCGTCGCACTGCACCCAAGCGGTCTCTGCCAGAGACATGCTACGTTTGGACGACTGCTGCGCCAGGTGCGATCGGTTTCTACCAGCGCCACTTGGCTGACTGGCTTCAGGCTGATGGAGAACGCTCTCGCTCATCAGATTCAGTCCCGAGGCGTTTCAGGTGCTGCACCACGCTCTCCAAGCTGGACCACTGCGGGGGCAAGACATCTAGCCATACAAGGTGACACTCGCTTGAGAAAGACTGGATTCTTAGGCTGTGAGTCGCTGGATGGATTCCAAGACCTACGGGCGGGACTACGCCGACGCGAGTCTCCCGCAGCATGGCGAGGACTCTCTCTGCTTCGCCTAGTGGAAGGTCCATCGCCGGTGACTTTCTCACCTCTGAGCTCTCGAGCGACGGGGATTGTGCCCAGTCCGCTCCTTGATAGCGGCGAACCCAAAGCCGCGCGCATCCACCGTCGATCGCTTCGTGCACCTCCAACAGCACACACTCGCACCATTGCTCCGGACGCTCGAAGGGAGCAGAAGTGCGGTACTCGATTAGATAGCTGTTCACGGCGCCCGGACGAACGTTGATTGAGAAGGGATCGTATCCGCCCCCTTGGGCGATTGTGGATTCCGCTGCAGGGTCGTTCACACCTAAAGCACCCGAATCGAACGGGCCAACGGGTCGAAAGCTCCACAGCGCGGCGTTCCGGGACGACCGTTCCGCCACAGCCGGCATCGCTCTGGACAGATCCATCGCGTCGGTCGCGGATCGTCGACCTTACGCATAGCCGTCACTCGCAGCGAGCACTGACGAAGGTCGCCTATCGGTCAGCGCCGTCGTTCGGCCACCGGACGAGCTCACACAATCGACCCGAATCTGCCCTTCGCGAGGCCAAGACGCGTGACCACAAACCGGACGTTCGTTCCCACCGCCGCCCTGTAGTCTCCGGTGCTCGAATCCTTCTTACTGGGGATGTCGCCACGGGTGCCACTGGGTATGCTTTGGGGTACCAAGCTTCTCGACAGGGAGTCCGTATGGCCGACGTCACGCTTGAAAGGATGACCATGTCTCAGTTGCAAGCGCATCTGAAGGATCTTCAGCGGGAGCTCGCTTCTCGCCCTCAGGTCGATCCCGCCGCCCTGCAGAAGGGATTGACAGCAACAATTTTGGCCGTGGTAGCTGGGATGGGCACTGTCATAGCCGGTTTGGCAGCCTTTCTGCAGCGAGGCGTGGGATTCATATCGGGCACCCATATCGTCTGGGGCTGTCAGGATTTCTGTGTGCGAGGCGGTTGAGCTGAATTGGCTATTGGCCGACTCGCTTATCGACTGCCGTGCGCCGGCAGTGTGAATCGCTCCTCGTAGACCACAGCGAATTGGTTCAATTGGTTC
>NZ_LMDM01000025.1 GCF_001425825.1 Rhizobacter sp. Root1238 | reverse complement strand
GCTGTGGCGCGCCAATAAGGAGGGGGCGCCGGAGCTGGCTGGCTTCGTGGCCCGCGTGCGCAGCACGCTTCGTGGACTGACTGTCGCCGACTGTTTGACCACAGCGAACAAAGTGAGCGGCGGGAGTTTCGGCGACGGGCCATGAAGCCAGCCAGCGGAGGGAAGTCCTCGGCCCCCCCGGGGGGCCGAGGACCGCCCCCGACGGCGCGCCACAGCCTCCCCACCCGCGCCTTTGCCGCTCAGCTCAGCTCAAGCTCAGCTCCAAACTCATCCCACAGGCAGTTTCTTCAGCAGCGCCAACGCCCCAGCATTCTTCGGCTCCAGCTTCAGGCACCGCTGCAGCGCCTCCCGCGCCGCCTTCGGATCGCTCGCCTGCAGCGCCTGCGCCTTCTTCAGCAACGTGTCGGCCAACGCCCGGCGTGCCGCGGCATCGCGCGGCGCGGCATCGACCCGCTTCTGCAGCATGCCGATCGCCTCGTCGTATTCGCCCTGGCCGGACAGCATCACCGCATGCTCCAGCTCGATCGACTGCTCGCTCGGCGCGATCCGCGCACCCGGTTTGCGCGTCAACGTCAGCCGCGACGGCTGGCCCAGGTAGTCGCGCTTGTTGCGCGCGCGCTCGATGCCGCGCAATCCGTCCGCCGCCTCGGCCTGCTCCGGCTGCAAGGCCAGCACGCCCAGGTACGACTGCTCCGCAGCGTCCAGATCGCCCTTCTTCCACTCGGCTCGCGCCCGCTGCAGCCGCTCGGTCGCCAGCACGTCGGCGCGGTGCCGCGCCTCGGCCAGCCGTTCGCGGTACTGCGCAGGCCGCAGCGTTGCGAGCACCTCCCAGGCCTGCACCGCCTCGCCCCACTGGCCCTGGCGCTCCAGCGCCACCGCCTGGTCGCGCTGGCGCGACTCGAACTCGGACACCGGGTCATTGCGCGCACCGGTACCCGCGTCGGTCGTGCCGCCCGGGTTGCCGGTGGGCACGCCCGCACAGGCAGCCAGCAGCAGCGTGACAGCGGCCAGCGCCGTGAATCGAAAAACGAAAGCGTGCGTCATGACGAAGGCGTGAAGCTGCGAACGGTCTGCAACTTGGACTTGAAGGCCTCCAGGTCATGGCTGCCGTAGATCATCGTCCGGCGCAGCATCAGCGGCTGCGCCCAGGCCGGGTTGCCGCCAGGCGTCACGGTGCCGGCCAGCCGGTAGCGGTTGCGCGCCAGCGCCTCCAGCACCACCTCGTTGACGTCGCCGAACGGGTAGGCATACGTCAGCACCTCGTTCGACAAGCGCTTCTCGATCACGTCGCGCGGCACCTTCGCCTCGGCATCCATCCGCTTCGCATACGCGGCATCGTTTTCACCAGCGGCCCGCTCGATCAGGTTGGAGTGGGTCTTCGAGTGCGACTGGATGTCGATCAGCCCCGACGCGGTCATCTCCTGCATCTGCGGCCACGTGAGCGCATCGCCGGCACCGACGAAATCGGTGTACAGGAACACCGTCGCCGGGAAGCCATGCTTCTTCAGCAGCGGGTAGGCATGGCGGTAGTACGACGCATAGCCGTCGTCGAAGGTCAGCACCACCGACCGCTTCGGCAGCGGCTGCCGGCCTTCGAGGAAACCGATCAGGTCCTTCAGGCGGATCACCTTGAAGTTGTTGGCCGCCAGCCAGTCGAGCTGCTGCTCGAAACCCGACGCCGACACCGTCATCTTGCCGCTGCCCTGGCCCACCCGGTGGTAGCAGAGGATCGGGATCGTCTGGTACTGGCCGCTGCGCACGCCCATCGGGTTCAGCGGCTTCAGCGGCACGACCACCGGCTGGCCGCTGCGCGCCTGCGGCATGCCGGGATTGGCATCGGCCACCTCCCACTCGCGCGCCGCGCTGCCGAGGAAGCGCTGCGCGATCGACGCATAGCTGTCGTCGCCCTGCGGCACGTAGATCAACAGGCGGTCGCTGCGCGCGAGCACGCCGTCCTTGTCGGCGCTGCTCGGGGCGACGGTGGCCGTGCCGCCATCGCCGCGCGGCGGGGTCTGGCAGGCGGCCAGCGCCAGCACGCAGGCCACGCTCGCCACCAGGGTCAGCGCGCGGCGCTGAAGTGCTTGCATCGACGGCTCCCTCAAGAAGGCTTCTTCGGATCGGCGGCCGGCGGCCGCTTCAGCGGCGCCATCGTGCTGGCGAAGCTGGCGGCCACGCGCTGCGTTTCGGCCGCGGTGTCCTGCGTCGGCACGTAGCGCTCCTGCAGGGCCTGCGCCATGGCATCGAAGCCCTTGTAGAGCTGGCCGAATTCATCGGTGCGCTCTTCGCGGATGCGGTGCTCGAAACGGCCCTGCGCGATCTCGCGCATCGAGTCGCCGACCAGCTTGATCGGCCGCGCGAACCAGTTCGCGACGAAGTACATCGCCACCGCCACCGCCAGCACCGTGACGATCACCAGCACGATCATCAGCGTCAGGCTCAGCCGCGCCACCTGCGCGAGCGGCTTCTCCGGCACGCCCAGCGCGACGCGCCCGACCGCCTTGCCCTGGAAGGTCATCGGCGCCTCGAACAGCAGCACGTTGTCGTTGTCGTCGAGCACCCGCGTCACGCTGACGCCCCCGGCCCGCGTGCCCAGCAGTTCGCCAGGGCGCGCCTTGTAGGGCTGGCCGACGCTCGCGGCGTCGCTCGACGCCCGCACGACGCCGGCCCGGTCGACCACGCTGACGCTCGTGAAATCGCGCGTCTTCATGACCTCGCCGACCGACACCTCGACCGCCACCCATTCGTCGGCCAGCGCCGACACCGCGTTCTGCGCCGCGATGAAGCGGCTCAGCGACGCACCGTAATCGGTCACCTGCCCCATCATCGCGGCGGTCTGCTGCCGGTTGACGACCGCGCCGGTCACCGCCATCACCGCGAACACGATGGCGCCCATCATCAGCGCCCACTTCACGCGCAGCGGCAGGATGCGGGGCTTTTCCTTCTCGCGCGCATCGTCTTCGGCGTCGCGCATCGCCAGGCTGATCGCCGCGGCAAGCTCCTGGCCGGTCTGGAAGCGACGCTCCGGCTGCTTGGCCAGGCAGCGCTCGACGATGCGGCGCACGCCCGGCGGCAGGTTGGGGCGCAGCTTCTCGATCGGCGTCGGCTCCTCGGTGGCGATCTTCATCGCCAGCGCGACGATGCTGTCGCCCTGGAACGGCGGCGCACCGCTGAGCATCTGGTACAGGATGATGCCGACCGAGAACAGGTCGGAGCGGCCGTCGACCTTGGAGCCCTTGGTCTGCTCCGGCGACATGTACTGCGGCGTGCCGAGCACGTCGCCGACCCGTGTCTGGTGAGTGGACGACGCGCCGCTCGCCACGTGCGCGATGCCGAAGTCGGTCACCTTCACGGTGCTGGTGCCTTTCAGCACCATGATGTTCGACGGCTTGATGTCGCGGTGCACGATGCCCTTGGCATGCGCGTAGTCGAGCGCCTTGGCCAGCTGCAGCACGATCACCAGCGTGTCGCGGATCGGCATCGGGCCCGAACGCGCCATCAGCTCGTTCATCGGCTCGCCTTCGATCAGCTCCATCGCCATGTAGGGACGGCCCTCGATCTCGCCCACGTCGTGCACGGTGACGATGTTCGGGTGCGACAGCATGCCGGCGGCACGCGCCTCGCGCAGGAAGCGCGCGCGGTATTCCTCTTCCTCGCAGTACGCGGCATGCAGGAACTTGATCGCGATCGTGCGGTCGATGCCGGGGTCGTGGGCGCGGTAGACGCTCGCCATGCCGCCGCGCCCGATGCGCTCGGTGATCTGGTAGCGGCCGACCTGGCGCGGCGCCGCCGGGCTGGCGGCCGCCGGCGCCGCGCGGCGCGCGGACTCACTTCCGAGCGCAGCGGCCGGCAGCGTGTCCGCCGACGCATTGGCCGCGGCCGCGTTCAGCGGGGCGGTGCGGATGCTGGCGCTGGAATGGGTGATGACGCGCGTGGTCTCGTCGTCTTCGAACGGGCGTTCCGGGTAGTCGTCTTCAGGCATGGCACGGCACAGTGCCTGCTGGGAGCAAAACTCTCAATGAACGAAAGTCATCTCGCCACCGTCCCTCCCCCCGGCGGGCAAACGTTTCCGACGGCTCGTGCGACAAGCGCATGACTTTCGTTGATTGCCAATCCGGATCGCGCGGCGGATAAACCGGCTTCAGGCGCGCCGGCCCCGCACGGCGGGCGTGCCTGCCTCGCTGTCGGAGCCCTCATGATCCTGGTGATACGCGCCCATACCCTGAAGAACGAGACCCTGTCTCAGTCGATCACGGGCCACTTCGACGAACGCGGTGGCACGATCGGCCGTTCCGACACGAACACGCTGGCCCTGCCCGATCCGGAGCGCCACATCTCGCGCCTGCAGGCCGAGGTCTGGTTCAGCAACGGCTCGTTCTCGATCCGCAACGTCGGCAGCGCCAATGCGATCGTCGTCAACGGCCGGCCGATCAACGCCGGCGAAGGCAGCACGCTCGGCCATGCCGACGAACTGGTGATCGGCGGCTATGTGATGCGGGCGACGCTGGCCGCGCCCGAGACCACGCCGCGCACCGACGAGCGGGCGCCGATCGATTCGCGCACGGTGATCAAGGCTTCGGCGGTCGAATCGCGCACCAACCCGCGCCTGCAGCTGAGCCCGCCGATGCCGCCGGCCCCGCCGACGCCCCGCCCGCTCGGCGGCACGACGGCAGCCATGCCGCCGCCCGCGCAGCCGACGCCGCCACGCGCCACGCCCGCGCCGATCGATTCGGCCAACCCGTTCGGCGACCTGCTGGGCGGCCCGAGCGGCCCGGGCGCCAGCGATCCGTTCGCCGACCTGATGGGCGGCGCCCGCGAGTCGAGTCCGACCGGCACAATGCCGTCGTTCCGGCCGGCCGCCGCGCCGATGGTGGCTCCGCCGCCTCCGTTCGCGCCACCGCCTCTTGCGCCGCCGCCTTTCGCGCCACCTCCGCCGGCCACGCGCGCGTCCGCGGCTTTCGCGCCGCCGCCGCCCGCCACCGCCAGCCGGCTGCCGGACGATTTCGACCCGTTCGCCGATTTGCCGTCGCCATCGTCCGGATCGGCAGCGGCCGATCCGCTGGCCGGCTTCATGGGCAGCTCGGCCTCCGCGCCGCCGCCGGCGCCGTCCGGCGGCTCGCTGCCGGTGGATTTCAGCCTCGGCGACCTGCTGGGCACGCCCACCGCCGCGCCGTCGTCGAGCCTCGATGCGATGTTCGGGCTGGGCCAGGCGCCGGCTGCCGGCAGCGGCGGCGATCCGCTGGCCGCCTTCCTGGCCGCGCCCGCGCCGGGCGGTGCGTCGGCCAACACCGATCCGCTGGCGATGTTCGGCGGCACCGCGCCGGCAGCGCCGGCCGCCGCGATCCCGGCCGATTTCGACCACACGCCCGAGCTGCGCGGCGCCTACGTGCCGCCGGCGGTGCAAAGCCCGCCGCCGGCCGCGCCGCCGGCACGCCCCCTCCCGCCGGCCCCGGTGGCGCCGCCGCCGTTCGATCCCAACATGACGCAGGTCAGCTCGCCGCGCCCGCCGGCACCGCCGCGCGCCGCGCCGCCGGCCGCGCGAATCCGCGGCGAGGACCTGACCCCGACGACCACGATGCCCGGCGTGCGCCCGGCCCGGCCGTCGCTGATGACCTCGGCCCCGATGCCGCTGACGCCGATGCCGCCCGCGCCGGTGGCACCGCCGGTCGCTGCGCGCCCGCCCGTGGCAGCGCCTGCCCATGCCGCCGGCGACACATCGCCCGAGGCACTGTGGGCGGCGTTCTGCGAAGGCGCCGGCATCCACCTGCAGCCGCCGCAGGGCCTGAACCCGGCGCTGATGCGCGTCATCGGCGAGGTGCTTCGCCATTCGGTCGACGGCACGCTGAAGCTGGTCGCCACGCGTGCCGCCGCGAAGCAGGAGCTGCGCGCCGACGTGACGATGATCCAGGCGCGCAACAACAACCCGCTGAAGTTCTCGCCGGACGCCGGCACCGCGATCGAGCAGCTGCTGCAGCCGCCGATGCGCGGCTTCATGGTGGGCCCGGCCGCAGTGCACGACGCGATGGACGACCTGGTCGGCCATGCGATCGGCACGATGGTCGGCATGCGCGCCGCGCTCGAAGGCGTGCTGAAGCGCTTCGAGCCGTCGCAGCTCGAGGGCAAGCTCTCGGGCAACAGCGTGCTCGACAGCGTGCTGCCGATGAACCGCCGCGCGAAGCTGTGGGAGCTGTACCTGCAGCACTAC
The DNA here is from genome assembly GCF_001425825.1 of Rhizobacter sp. Root1238. Taxonomy (GTDB): domain Bacteria; phylum Pseudomonadota; class Gammaproteobacteria; order Burkholderiales; family Burkholderiaceae_C; genus Rhizobacter. Next base: position 53,540 of record NZ_LMDM01000025.1, on the reverse strand, counting down.
CAGCGCATCCACGACGACGCCCAGGAGGATTTCCACGAGCTGTTCGGCAAGGCCTTCATCAAGGCCTACGAAGACCAGCTCGACCGCCTGGACGCCGAGCGTCACCCCGGCGGCACCTGATCCATCGCCGTTTCCAAAGCCGCCGCACAGGACGCATGGCCATGCTGCAAGTCGAGATCGCCGCCCGCAGCGAGGTGGGTGGGCGAAGCCGCAACGAGGACGACCTGCGCCACGGCGTCAGCGGGCCGTTCTGCTATGCCGTGCTGGCCGACGGCGCCGGCGGGCACCGTGGCGGCAACGTCGCGTCCGACATGGTCGTGCGGATGACCGCGCTCGGCCTGCAGTCGGCCACGCAGGCCACGCCCGAGTACCTGACGCAGCTGGTGTGCGACACGCATGCGGCGATCAACGAACAGCAGCAGGGCAAGCGCAGTGCCGAGCGCATGCATGCCACGCTGGTCGCGCTGTGGATCGACACGCGGCGCGAGGAAGCGCTGTGGACGCACGTCGGCGATTCGCGGCTGTACATGCTGCGCCACGGCCGCGTGTGCCACGTGACGCGCGACGACAGCGTCGTGCAGCGCATGGTCGATGCCGGCTACCTGACGCCGGAAGAAGCGGTCGGCCACCCGCACAAGAACCAGCTGCTCAGCGCGATGGGCACCGAAGGCCCGGTCGAGCCGAGCACGCTCGAAACCCACATGCCGATCGAAGACGGCGACGCCTTCCTGCTGTGTTCCGACGGCTGGTGGGACCTGTTCTCGAAGCGGGCGATCGAGGCCGCGTTCGCCGCTGCCGATTCGGCCGAGGACTGGCTGGACCGCATGGGCGAAGCGATCCGTGCGGCCGCCAGGCCGAAGCAGGACAACTACAGCGCGGTCGCGGTGTGGATCGGCGATCCGTCGGAAACCACGCGCATGTCGGGGCTGTGGGACGACGACACGATCGGTGGCGGCGCGGGCAAGGCCCCTTGATCGCGGGGTGCCGTGACCCGGCGTGACCTTGGTCGCTTCCCGATGTCCGTGACGCAGGCATCATTCCAGCATCTGTACGGAGGTCCCTGATGGACACGCTGAGCTTCAATTCGTCTTCGCTGCGCCGGGTCGCCGGTCTGGTCCTCGCCACGCTGCTGGCGGCTCCTGTGGCGACGCCGCTGTGGGCCCAGGACATGGGCGACACGCGGGTGCTGAAGGGCAAGAACGTCACCGAGAGCAACCTGCTGGACGCGCTGACGCCGCCACCGGAGCCGGTCGTCACGCGCAGCCTGAAGGTGAGCCGCGACGGCGCCGGCGTGTCGGCGCCGGAACGCAAGGCGAGCGCATCGCTGCTGATCACGTTCCTGACCAATTCGTCGGAGCTGACCGAATCGGCGAAGCAGCAGCTCGACGTGGTGGCCGGCGCGCTGAAGAACGACCGGCTGGCCGACTACAGCTTCAACGTCGAAGGCCATGCCGACCCGCGCGGCAACCCCGACGCGAACATGCTGCTGTCGCAGCAGCGCGCCGAGAGCGTGCGCGACTACCTGGTGACGACCCACAGCATCGCCGCCGACCGGCTGAAGGCCGAGGGCAAGGGCGACCACGACCTGCTGAACCGCGCGGTGCCGGCCGCGCCGGAAAACCGGCGGGTGACGATCGTGACGAACGCGAAGTAGCGCGGTCGGCACGGCCGACATTTCGTTTATTGCGTTTATCGACCGCCTCGCATAGAGTCGTGCTCCGCTGATCAGGAGTACGCGATGGCGCCCGCGCCCAAAGTGATGTTGCCCGTCGAACGGGAGGTGCAAGCTGCCGCACAAGGGCAGCGTGCATTGGCTGCGTATCTGGCGACGCAGTTCGAGACGCAGCGCATCCAGATCTTCGATGACCAGAACCGGGCCCATCAGGTTGAGTTGCCGACCTCCGCGCTGCGCCTGCTGGTTGACATCCTCAGTGAGCTCGCCGATGGGAACGCCGTGCAAGTGGTGCCGGTCCACGCGGAGTTGACGACCCAGGAGGCCGCCGACCTGCTCAATGTGTCGCGTCCTCATCTCGTAAAACTCCTCGAAGGCGGATCGCTGCCGTTCCACCGGACGGGCAAGCATCGACGAATCCGCTTTGCCGACCTGATGGCATTCAAGGAATTGCGTGATCGCGACAGCGAAGAAGCACTCGATGAGTTGGCGCGCCAGGCGCAGAACCTGGGAATGGGCTACGAGTGAGGCACTCGCCGTTCACGGTGGTGTACGACGCCTGCGTCCTCTACCCGGCCCCGTTGCGGGACCTGCTGGTGCGACTTGGCTTGTCAGGGTGCTTCAGGGCGCGCTGGAGTGCGCAGATTCATGACGAGTGGCGACGCAACCTGCTCCGCAATCGCCCCGACCTCACTTCCATGCAGGTCGAACGCACCTCGGGCCTGATGGACCGCGCGATACCGGATGCGCTGGTGAGCGGCCACGAGCATCTCGTTGCAGGCCTGCACTTGCCGGATCCTGACGATCGCCACGTGCTCGCTGCGGCTATCCGTTGCCACGCCAGCGTCATCGTGACATTCAACGAGAAGGATTTTCCACACGAGGCCCTGTTCCAGCTCGGCATCGAGGCGCAGCATCCTGACGTGTTCATCGACAACCTGTTCGATCTCGACCCTGCCGTCGTGATTGGCGCCGCGCAACGCCAACGTGCGCAGTTGAAGGCACCGCCGATCGACGTGGACCTCTATCTCGAAATCCTGCTGCGCCAAGGCCTCGTCCAGACCACCAAACTGCTGACCCCTTACCGGGCCATCCTGTAGCCATGTCCGACATGCTCGTCACGCTTTACAAGCTGCCCCCACTCGACGACGCACTGGCAGCAGTCCGCCGCCATGGCATCACGGTGCGCCGTGCCCTCGCCCCCGAGAAGCCGCGCATCCTGGCGTGGGCGGCCGAACACTTCCCCGGCTGGGTGGCCGAGATCGACGTCGCGATCGGGCGGCTGCCGGTCGCCTGCTTCATCGCGGTCCGCGACCAGCAGATCGTCGGCTTCGCGTGCCATGACGCGACCTGCAAGAACTTCTTCGGCCCGGAGGGCGTGCTCGATGCGGTGCAAGGCCAAGGCGTCGGGCGGGCACTGCTGCTGGCCGCGTTGCATGCGCAGCGAGAACTGGGCTACGCATACGCGGTCATCGGCAGCGCCGGGCCGAAGGCGTTCTACGAGAAGACGGTGGGTGCGGTGGTGATCGAGGGGTCGTCGCCCGGAATCTATGCCGGGATGTTGCGAGGCGGTCTCGAATAGAGCTGCGCTTCTTGCGCAACGCTTTCCCGGCCGCCTCGGCCAGCATCGGCGTCAGTCGCCCCACGCGGTACGCGTGGCGGCACTCGCACCATGGAAGCCAGCACCAGGGCCACCCGTCGCAGGTGTCCGGTCTGGACGCCTCATGAGTGATCGACTTCGCGGATTCGGTTCCACCGACCGCTCAGTCGACCAGCCGCCCCTGCTTCAAACGCAGCACCCGGTCGCAGCGCTTCGCCAGCCCTTCGTCGTGCGTGACCATCACGAAGGCCGTGCCCTGGTTGCGGGCCAACTCCAGCATCAGTGCGAACACCCCATCGGCAGTCTCGCGGTCGAGGTTGCCGGTCGGCTCGTCGGCCAGCACGCAGGCCGGCTTGCCGGCCAGCGCGCGGGCGATCGCGACGCGCTGGCGCTCGCCGCCCGACAGCTCCGACGGCCGGTGGTGCACGCGCGCCGCCAGGCCCACCTGCGCCAGCACCGCCTGCGCCTGCTCGCGCGCCTCGGGCTGCGTCAGCCGGCGAATGCGCAGCGGCATCGCGACGTTGTCGAGCGCGGTGAACTCCGGCAGCAGATGGTGGAACTGGTAGACGAAGCCCAGGTGCCGGTTGCGCCAGGCGCCCTGCTCCGTCGCGCTCATGTGCGAGAAATCGCGGCCCTTCAGTTGCACCGCGCCGCTGTTCGGGGCCTCCAAGCCGCCCATCAGGTGCAGCAGCGTGCTCTTGCCCGAGCCCGAGGCGCCGACCACCGCCACCGTCTCGCCGGCGTGCACGTGGAGCGCCACGCCCTGCAGCACGTGCACGTCGAGCCCGCCTTCGCTGAAGCGCTTGTGCAGCGCCTGCGCATCGATCACCAGTTCGCGCGGGTCACTCATAGCGCAGCGCCTCCGCCGGTTGCACGCGGCTCGCGCGCCAGCTCGGGTAGAGCGTCGCGACGAACGACAGCACGAGCGAGATCAGCGTGATCGGCACGATGTCGGCGGCCTGCGGGTCGCTCGGCATGCGGCTGATCAGGTAGATGCTCGACGGCAGGAAGCTGGTGCGCAGCAGGTGCTCGATGAACGGCACGATCACGTCGATGTTCAGCGCGATCAACAGCCCGAAGCCGACGCCCGACAGCGTGCCGATGATGCCGGACGCCGCGCCCTGCACCATGAAGATGCCCATGATCGAGCGCGGGCTCGCGCCCAGCGTGCGCAGGATCGCGATGTCGGCCTGCTTGTCGGTGACGGTCATCACGAGGGTCGAGACGAGGTTGAAGGCGGCCACCGCGACGATCAGCGTCAGGATGATGAACATCAGGCGCTTCTCGAGCTGCACCGCGGAGAACCAGTTTCGGTTGGTCCGCGTCCAGTCGCTGACGATGAACTGCGGACCGAAGGCCTGCGACAGCTGCTCGGCGACGTCGCGCGCCTGGAACAGGTCTTTCAGGCGCAGCTGCACGCCGGTCGGGCCGTCGGTGCGGAACAGCTTGGCGGCATCGTCGACGTGGATCATCGCGAGGCCGCTGTCGTATTCGTAGTGGCCGGCGTTGAAGGTGCCGACCACCGTCATCTGCTTCAACCGCGGCACCACGCCGGCCGGCGTGACCTGCCCGCCGGGCGCGACGATCGTGATCTTGTCGCCCTCGTGCACCCCGAGCGAACGGGCCAGCTCGATGCCGAGCACGATGCCCCATTCGCCGGGCACGAGCTTCGACAAGGTCGAGTCCTTGATGCTCGCGGCGAGGTCGGTGACGGTGGCCTCGTCATCGGGCGAGATGCCGCGGACGATCGCGCCGCGCATGTCGTCGCCGCGCGCGATCAGCGCCTGCGCCGCGATGAACGGCGCGGCGCCGGTCACCTGCGGGTTCTCGCGCGCCTGCTTCGCGGTCAGGTGCCAGTCGGGCAGCGCCTGGCCCTGGCCGTCCATCACCTCGACGTGGGCGACGACCGACAGCATGCGGTCGCGCACTTCCTTCTGGAAGCCGTTCATCACCGACAGCACGATGATCAGCGCCGCGACGCCGAGCGCGATGCCGAGCATCGAGACGCCGGAGATGAAGGAGATGAAGCCGTTGCGACGGCCGGTGCGACCGGCGCGCGTGTAGCGCACGCCTATTTGTAATTCGTAGGGCCAGTTCATAGGTGCCGGGATGCTACCCGGATTGCCCTCCGCATCGCACCGGTCACAGGCGTTCGATGCGGGCGAACGCGCTGTGGTTGTGGATCGACTCGAAGTTCTCGACGTCGACCGTGTAGCGGCCGATGCGCGGGTCGGCATTCAAGCCCAGCGCGACATCGCGCACCAGGTCTTCGACGAACTTCGGGTTCTCGTAGGCATGCTCGGTGACCCACTTCTCGTCGGCGCGCTTCAGCATCGGCCAGATCTCGCTCGACGCCGCGTTCTCCGCAAAGCGCACCAGCTCGCCCCACGGCACGTCCTGCAGCAGCTCGGCCCGGATCGTCACGTGCGAACGCTGGTTGTGCGCGCCGTAGTCGGAGATCTCCTTCGAGCACGGGCACAGCGACTTCACCGGCACCAGCACCTGCGACCACACGACCGGCTTGCCGTCGCGCATCTCGGCGACCCAGCTGCCCTGGTAGTCGAGCAGGCTCTCGACGCCGGACACCGGCGCGCGCTTGCGGATGAAGAACGGGAACTTCACCTCGACGCGGCCGTGCGTCGCGTGCAGCTTCTCGAGCATCTCGGCGAAACGCAGCTTCAGGCCGTCGGCATCGAGCGGCTCGCCGAGCGCATCGAGCCACGCGACGAAGCGCGACATGTGCGTGCCCTTCTGCTCGGCCGGCAGCGCCACGTCGAGCTCCCACTGGCCGATCGTCGGCTGCACCGTCTTGCCGAACTTCAGCTGCAGCGGGTAGCGCACGTCCTTCACGCCGACGCGCTGGATCGCCAGGTGGCGCTCGTCGCGCTCGCTCTGCGTGTCGGGAATGTGCAGCGCGTCTTTCAAATTCGTCATGTGATTCATGTCGGACTTCTATCTGTCAACAGCCGCAAGGATGACAGGAATCAGTGCGCCCACGGCGCGAAAGGACTTGACGACGCCGTTCAAACCCTTTGGCCGGCGACCGGCCTCACCAGCGCCGGGCGCGCGCCGAAGCGCTTCAGGATCGATTGCTCGATGCCCGCCGCATCGAGCCCGCAGGCAGCCAGCAGCTTGGCCGGATCGCCATGCTCGACGAACACGTCGGGCAGGCCGAGCTGCAGCACCGGGATCTCGAGCCGCGCGGCCTGCAGGGCTTCGAGCACTGCGCTGCCGGCACCGCCCATCACGCAGCCTTCTTCGACCGTGACGATCGCATCGTGCGTGCGCGCGAGCTCGGCCACCAGGTCGGCGTCGAGCGGCTTCACGTAGCGCATGTTGGCCACCGTCGCGCCGAGTGCCTCGCCGGCAGCGAGCGCCGGGTACAGCAGCGTGCCGAAGGCCAGGATCGCGATGCGCTCGCCGCGGCGGCGCACCTCGCCCTTGCCCCAGGGCAGCGACGTCAGTTCGGGGTCGATCGCGACACCGGCACCGGCGCCGCGCGGGTAGCGCACCGCCACCGGATGGTCCTGCTCGAACGCGGTGGTCAGCAGCTGGCGGCACTCGCGCTCGTCGGCCGGTGCAAGCACGCTCATGTTCGGCACGCAGCGCAGGAACGCGATGTCGTAGGCACCGGCATGCGTCGCGCCGTCGCCACCGACCAGGCCCGCGCGGTCGAGCGCGAACACCACCGGCAGGTTCTGGATCGCGACGTCGTGCAGCAGCTGGTCGTAGGCGCGCTGCAGGAAGGTGGAGTAGATCGCGACCACCGGCTTCAGGCCTTCGCAGGCGAGGCCGGCGGCGAAGGTGACCGCGTGCTGTTCGGCGATGCCGACATCGTGGTAGCGATCGGGGAAGCGCTTCTCGAACTCGACCATGCCCGAGCCTTCGCGCATCGCCGGCGTGATGCCGATCAGGCGCTTGTCCTTCTCGGCCATGTCGCACAGCCACTGGCCGAAGATGGCGGTGAAGGTGGGCTTGCTCGGCTTGGCTTTCGGAAAACCCTCGGCCGGGTCGAACTTGCCGGAGGCGGCGTGGTACTTGACCGGATCGGCCTCGGCCAGCTGGTAGCCGTAGCCCTTCTTCGTGACGACGTGCAGGAACTGCGGGCCCGGGCGGTCGCGCAGGTTCTCGAGCGTCGGGATCAGCGAATCGAGGTCGTGCCCGTCGATCGGGCCGACGTAGTTGAAGCCGAATTCCTCGAAGATCGTGCCGGGCACGACCATGCCCTTCGCATGCTCCTCGAAACGGCGCGCCAGCTCGAACAGCGGCGGCGCGTTCTTCAGCACCTGCTTGGCGCCTTCGCGCGCGGCGGCGTAGAACTTGCCGCTCATCAGGCGGGCCAGGTAGCGGTTCAGCGCACCGACCGGCGGCGAGATCGACATGTCGTTGTCGTTCAGCACCACCAGCATGTTGGCCTGCGACACGCCGCCGTTGTTCAGCGCCTCGAAGGCCATGCCGGCGGTCATCGCGCCGTCGCCGATGATCGCGACCGAGCGGCGCTCCTCGCCCTTCAGCTTGGCGGCCACCGCCATGCCGAGCGCGGCCGAGATCGAGGTCGACGAATGCGCGGTGCCGAAGGTGTCGTACTCGCTCTCGTCGCGCCGCGGGAAGCCCGACAGCCCGCCGAGTTGCCGCAGCGTGGCCATGCGCTCGCGGCGGCCGGTGACGATCTTGTGCGGGTAGGTCTGGTGGCCCACGTCCCACACCAGCCGGTCGTGCGGCGTGTTGAAGACATGGTGCAGCGCGACCGTCAGCTCCACCGTGCCGAGGTTGGATGACAGGTGCCCACCGGTCTCGGCAACGCTGTGCAGCAGGAAGTCGCGCAGCTCGCTCGACAGCTGCTTGAGCTCGACGCGCGACAGCCGGCGGATGTCGGCCGGACTCTGGATGGTGTGCAGCAGGGGGTGGTTCATCGGCGGTTCAGGAGTCACGTTCGACCACTTTGTCGGCCAGCATGCCCAGCAGGCGGGTGCTCGGGAGGCCGCTGCGCCGCAGCGCCGCATGCGCCTGGTCGCGCAGCTGCGCGGCATGCCGGCGCGCAGGCTCCAGGCCCAGCACGCTGACGTAGGTCGGCTTGTTGTTGTCCATGTCCTTGCCGGCGGTCTTGCCGAGGGTTTCGGAGGCCTGCGTCACGTCGAGGATGTCGTCGACCACCTGGAACGCGAGGCCCAGGGCGTCACCATACTCCGCCAGCGCCTGCCAGGCCACCGGATTCGTGCGCCCGCAGGCCGCGCCCATCAGCACGCTGGCCTGCAGCAGCGCACCGGTCTTGCGGTGGTGCATGTCGCGCAGCGTGCGCTCGTCGAGCGTGGCGCCGATGCTCGCAAGGTCGATCGCCTGGCCGCCGGCCATGCCGGCATGGCCGGCCGAGCGCGCCAGCAGCGAGCACAAGCGGGCCTGCAGCACCGGCTCGACACCTTCGTCGGGCGTCAGCACCTCGAAGGCCAGCGCCTGCATCGCGTCGCCCGCCAGCATTGCCTGCGCTTCGCCGTACTGGACGTGCACCGTCGGCTTGCCGCGGCGCAGCACGTCGTTGTCCATGCAGGGCATGTCGTCGTGGATCAGCGAGTAGGCGTGGATCAGTTCGACCGCGCAGGCCGCGCGCAGCGCCGCCTCGCACTGGCCGTCGACCGCGCGGGCCGCCGCCAGCACCAGCAGCGGACGCAGCCGCTTGCCGCCGTCGAGCACGCCGTAGCGCATGGTCTGGCCGAGCCCGGCCGGCGCCTCGACCGGCACCCAGCGCGACAGCGCGGCTTCGACCGACTCCAGCTCGGTGCGGGCCCATTCATCGAATTCGATCAAACTCATCCCCCGGACCACGGCTTCAGTTGGCCATCTTCGAGCACCTGCACCTGCTGCTCGACGGCGCTCAGGCGCTCGCGGCAGTAATTGAGCAGATCTGCCCCTCTCTTGTAGCTTTCGAGCAGCTTCTCCAGCGGAAGCTGCCCGCCTTCCATCGCCACGACCAGCCGCTCGAGCTCGGACAACGCGTCCTCGTAGCTGGCGGGCGCCGGGTGGGACACCTCGGTCGGCGCAGGGGTGGCAGAAGGCTTTGGCATGTCGTGACACAAAAACAAGCATTGTAGTCAGCGACCATCCCGCGATCCACGAACCGGCCGCCGCTTCATCTCTCCATCCCCCCAAAGAGGGTCGAGGTGCGGCGCCGCAGCTACAATCCCGCCCTCGCTGGTTCCAACGCGCCGTGCGCAGCGAGACCTCCCACCCCCGGCAGCGCCCGTGGTGGCACGTTCACATCGGTTATAGGAGACCCTCGGGATCATGTCCGACCTGAGCCTCGCTCTTCCAGCGCTCGAGCGCCAAAGCAGCCCCCCCAGCCACACCGGCCCCCACAACACGCAACTCCCCGTCTCCGCGTACTTCGACGACGACCTCCATCGCCGCGAGATGGAGCTCATCTTCCAGCACGGGCCCCGCTACCTGGGGCACGAACTCGCGGTTCCCGACATCGGCGACCACTACGCCCTGCCGCAGGAGGGCGAGGGCCGCGCGCTGGTGCGCACCGCGCAGGGGATCGAGCTGATCTCCAACGTCTGCCGGCACCGGCAGGCGGTGATGCTGCGCGGGCGCGGCAACACCGGCAGCCACATCGTGTGCCCGCTGCACCGCTGGACCTACGACCTGAAGGGGCAGCTGATCGGCGCGCCGCACTTCCCGGCCGACCCCTGCCTGCACCTGAACCGCTACAAGACCCAGACCTGGAACGGCCTGGTCTTCGAGGCCAACGGCCGCGACGTGGCCGCCGACCTGGCGGGCCTCGGCCCGCGCGCCGACCTGGACTTCAGCGGCTACGTGCTCGACCGCGTGCACATGCACGAATGCGACTACAACTGGAAGACCTTCATCGAGGTCTACCTGGAGGACTACCACGTCGGGCCGTTCCACCCGGGGCTGAGCCAGTTCGTCAGCTGCGACGACCTGCGCTGGGAATTCGGTCGGCACCATTCGGTGCAGACGGTCGGCCCGAAGAACGCGCTCGCGAAGGCCGGCTCCGACACCTACCGCAAGTGGCACGACGCGGTGCTGGCCTTCCGAAGCGGCCGCTTCGACAACCCGGTGCCGGAGCACGGTGCGATCTGGCTCACCTATTACCCGAACGTGATGGTCGAGTGGTACCCGCACGTGCTGGTGGTGTCGACGCTGTACCCGAAGGGGCCGCAGAAGACGCTGAACGTCGTCGAGTTCTTCTACCCGGAAGAGATCGCGGCCTTCGAGCGCGAGTTCGTCGACGCGAACCAGGCGGCCTACCTCGAGACCTGCGTCGAAGACGACGAGATCGCGCTGCGCATGGACGCCGGCCGCAAGGCGCTGCACGAGCGCGGCGACAACGAGGTCGGCCCATACCAGACGCCGATGGAAGACGGCATGGAGCAGTTCCATGCGTGGTACCGCAAGGCGATGAAATTGGCCGTCTGAAGGGCGGCCCGGCGGCGGCTGACACTCGCGGTGAGTGAAAATCACCCGATGCGTTCCGCTCCCGTCCTGATGATCCTCGCGTCGTTCCTGTTCGCCAGCATGGGCGTGTGCGTGAAGCTCGCTTCCGCGTACTACCCGGCCGGCGAGATCGTCTTCTACCGCGGCCTGACCGGCACGCTGCTGCTGGCCGGGCTCACCCGCTGGCGCGGCGGCACGCTGCGCACCAACGTGCCGTCCATGCACTTCTGGCGCAGCCTGACCGGCGTCTCGGCGCTGTGCCTGTGGTTCTACTCGATCGGCAACCTGCCGCTGGCCACGTCGATGACGCTGAACTACATGTCGTCGGTGTGGATGACGCTGTTCCTGATCGGCGGCGCCGCGGTGCTGGGCACCGCCCGCGTCGACGGCCGGCTGATCGCGACGGTGCTCACCGGCTTCATCGGCGTCGGGCTGATCCTGCGCCCGACGATCGCCGAGAACCAGCTGTGGCACGGCCTGATCGGGCTGCTGTCGGGCGTGGTCTCGGCCACCGCCTACCTGCAGGTCTCGGCGCTCGGCCGGGCCGGCGAACCCGAATCGCGCATCGTCTTCTACTTCTCGCTCGGCGGCGTGCTGGCCGGCGCGCTCAGCATGCTGTGGACCGGCATGCACGCCCACACCTGGACCGGCGCGGCGCTGCTGCTGGCCGTCGGCCTGCTGGCGACCACCGCGCAATTGCTGATGACGCGGGCGTACAGCACCGGCAGGACGCTGGTCAATGCGAGCCTGCAGTACCTGGGCATCGCGTTCTCGTTCGCGTACGGCGTGCTGGTGTTCAGCGATCCGGTCACCTGGATGGCGCTGGCCGGCATGGTGCTGATCGTCGGGGCTGGCCTCGCCGCGACCCGGCTGCGCCAGGAGTCTCCGCCGCAACGCGACATTTCCGTCCTGCCCGAAAGCTGAAAGGCCTCCCGATGATCCGACCGCCGCTGATCTCTGCCGCCGAGCTGCAACAGGCGCTTGCACAACCGCAGCCGCCACTGGTGCTCGACTGCAGCTTCGACCTCGCCGATGCCGCGGCCGGCGAGCGCAGCTACCGCGAAGGCCACATCCCCGGCGCGCTGTACGTGAACCTGAACGAGGACCTGTCCGGCCCGAAGACCGGCCGCAACGGCCGCCACCCGCTGGCCGGGCGCGACGACTATGCGCGCTGGATGGGCGACATCGGCCTCGTGCCGGGACGCGAGATCGTCGTCTACGACCGGCAGGCCGCGATGTACGCGGTGCGGGCCTGGTGGGTGCTGCTGTGGATGGGCCATCCGACGGTGCGCGTGCTCGACGGCGGCCTCGCCGCGTGGCAGGCCGCCGGTGGCGCGCTGTCGCAGGACATCGCGCAGCCGGTGCCGGCCGCGCGCTACCCCGACACCGCCCCGCAGCGGCCGACGATCGACGCCGTGCAGCTCCAGCAGCGCCTCGGCGACGTGCTGGTGCTGGACGCCCGCGCACCGGAGCGCTTCCGCGGCGAGGTCGAGCCGATTGATGCGGTGGCCGGCCACATCCCCGGCGCGAAGAACCGCTTCTTCAAGGACAACCTGCAGCCCGACGGCCGCTTCAAGCCGGCGGAGCAGCTGCGCTCGGAGTTCCTCGCGGCGCTCGACGGCCGCGCGCCGGAATCGGTGGTGAACCAGTGCGGCTCGGGTGTCACCGCCTGCCACAACCTGCTGGCGATGGAAGTGGCCGGGCTGGGCGGCGCCGTGCTGTACCCGGGGTCCTGGAGTGAATGGTCATCCGACAGCGCCCGTCCGATGGAGAAATCTCCTCGTCTCTGACGCGGGATAGCGGCCCCGGCCGACGCCTTCTGGGGAACACTGGACTTCCGGGTGAAGTCCATCCTGTTCCCACTCTCAGGAGGTGACCATGTTCCACCGCATCCTGGTTCCGACCGACGGTTCGGACATCACGAAGAAGGCGACCGACACGGCCATCGCGCTGGCCAAGTCGGTCAACGCGCGGGTCTACACGCTGAGCGTCAAGGAGCCGTTCCCGTACAGCGCGATCTCGGAGATGCAGCCGACGCCGCCGCAGGAGTTCTTCGACGCGCAGGAGCGCATCGCGTCGACCCGCGTGAAGGCGGTGCGCGACGACTGTGTCGCGCTCGGCGTGCCTTGCGAGGCCCACACGCTGGAAGCCTTGCACCCGTGGGAGGCGATCATCGATCATGCCCGCCGACAGGAGTGCGACCTGATCGTGATGGCCTCGCACGGCCGGCGTGGCGTCAGCGCGCTGCTGCTGGGCAGCGAGACGCAGAAGGTGCTGACGCACAGCAAGGTGCCGGTGCTGGTCGTCAGGTAGGCCCTCAGTGGTGGTGGGCGTGGCTGGCGACGAAGATCACGATCGCCAGGCCCACGCCCAGCCAGCCGAGCTGGGCCGCCGTGTCCTTCGCCGACAGCCGGTGCTGCAGTTGCGGGATCAGGTCGGCCACCGCCACGTAGATGAAGCTGCTCGACGCGATCACGAGCAGGTACGGGAACAGGGCCTCCCACGGCCCGACCACCACGTACCCCACCACGCCGCCGACCACCGCGGCCATGCCCGACATCGCGTTGTAGAGCAGCGCCTTGCGGCGTGACAGCCCGGCGTTCAGCAGCACGATGTAGTCGCCCACCTCCTGCGGGATCTCGTGCGCGATGATTGCGAGCGCGGTGAACATGCCCAGCCGCGTGTCGGTCAGGAAGGCGGCCGCGATGATGATGCCGTCGCAGAAGTTGTGGATGCTGTCGCCCAGCAGCACGGTCCAGCCGCCGCGGCCGGCCTGGTGCTTGTCGAAGCCGTGGTGGTGGTGGTGCTCGTCGCCTTCATGGTGATGGCCGTGGCGGTACAGCTCGGCCTTCTCGAGCAGGAAGAAGAACAGCAGCCCGATCAGCAGCGTCATGAACAGGCTCTGCGGGCTGGCCTTGCTCTCGAAGGCCTCCGGCAGGATGTTGAGCAGCGCGGTGCCCAGCAGCACGCCAGCCGACAGGCTCACCAGGTGGTGCACGATGCGGCCCAGCACATTGACCGTCAGGCTGGCGGCCAGCAGCACCGACAGCAGCCCGCCGGCAAAGGTCGCGAGCACGATGTAGAAGAGGGTCATGGGACTCGATCAAACAAAAAGCCGCGCGGTGCGCGGCTCGGGACAAGCCAGGGCTGCTCAGGCGACGCCGTGCGCCTTGAACCAGTCGAGGCAACGCCGCCAGCCGTCCTGGGCCGCCTCGGGCCGATAACTCGGCCGGTAGTCGGCATGGAAGGCGTGCGGCGCGTCGGGGTAGAGCACGATCTCGGAAGCCTTCGACGCAGCGGCACCCGCGGCCAAGGCTGATTTCATCTTATCAACCGTGTCAAGCGGGATGCTGGTGTCGGCCGCGCCGTACAGCCCGAGCACCGGGCCGTGCAGCCGGCCGGCGATGTCGACCGGGCGGCGCGGCTGCAGTTCGGTGGCTGGCGTCGCGAGCTTGCCGTACCAGGCCACGCCGGCCTTCACCGCGGCGTTGTGCGCATCGAACAGCCAGGTGATGCGCCCACCCCAGCAGAAGCCGGTGACGCCCAGCCGCGACACGTCGCCGCCCTGCGTCGAAGCCCAGCTGACGGTCGCATCCAGGTCGTTCAGCACCTGCGCGTCGGGCACCTGGCTGATCAGCTCGGAGACCAGCAGCGTCATGTCGGTGTAGGCCTTCGCATCGCCCTGGCGCACGAACAGCTCGGGCGCGATCGCGAGGTAGCCCTGCTTCGCGAAGCGCCGCGCGACGTCGGCGATGTGCTCGTGCACGCCGAAGATCTCGCTGACGACGACGATCACCGGCAGCTTCGTGCCGCCGGCCGGCATCGCGCGGTAGGCCGGCATCGCGAAATCGCCGACCGGGATCGTGACCGGCCCGGCGGCCAGGCCGTGCGCATCGGTGACGATGGCCTGCGCGGTGACCGGCTGCACCGATGCGGCATAGCCCTGGCCTGCGGTGACGAGCATGGCGGTCTCCCTGTCTGGACTGAGTGGGCGCGATTCTATTTTCAGCGCGCCGGCCCTGGCCGCGACGAGGTCTGCCGGCAAACCAAGTGAGAATCGCGCGATGACCAGCCGATTCCCCGACCACCTTGCGGCCATCGACATGGGCTCCAACAGCTTCCGCCTGGAGATCGGCGAACTGAGCCCGGGCCGCTACAAGCGCATCGACTACCTGAAGGAGACCGTGCGCCTGGGCGCCGGCCTCGACAAGTCGGGCCTGCTGACGGAAGACGCGACGCTGCGCGGCCTGGCCTGCCTGGGCCGCTTCGCACAGCGGCTGCGCGGCTACGAGCCCGCCCAGGTGCGCGCGGTCGCGACACAGACGCTGCGCGAGGCGCGCAACCGCGACGCCTTCCTGCTGCGCGCGCAAGAAGTGCTGGGGCATCCGATCGAGGTGATCTCGGGCCGCGAGGAAGCGCGGCTGATCTATGCCGGCGTGGCGCGGCTGCAGCCGTCGGAAGACCCGCGGCTGGTGATCGACATCGGCGGGCGCTCGACCGAGATGATCCTCGGGCAGGGCCGCACGCCGCTGCGCGCCGAGTCGTTCCAGGTCGGCAGCGTCAGCCTGTCGATGCGCTACTTCGCCGACGGCCGTTTCACCGAGGCCGCGTTCCGCGCCGCGCAGGTGGCCGCCGGTGCCGAGCTCGAAGAAGCGCTGACCCCGTTCGCGCCGCAGCACTGGCGCGAGGCGCTGGGCTCGTCGGGCACCGCCGGTGCGGTGTCGCAGCTGCTGCAGGCGAGCGGCATCACCGACGGCGCGATCACGCCCGACGGGCTGCGCTGGTGCATCGAGCAGTGCCTGAAGGCCGGCCGCATCGACAAGCTGAACCTGCCCGGGCTGAAGGAAGACCGCCGCGCGGTGATCGCCGGCGGCCTCGCGATCCTGTACACGCTCGCGACGCACTTCGGCATCCAGCTGCTGCAGCCGGCGCGCGGTGCGTTGCGCCAGGGCGTGATCTTCGACCTCGACGAGCGGCTGCATGCCGAATCGCGCGACCGCGAGGGGCACGACATGCGCGATGCCTCGGTGGTCGAGATGCAGCGGCGCTTCGAGGTCGACACCACGCAGGCGTGGCGGGTGGCGGGCGTCGCCGACGCGCTGCATGCCAGCGCCGCGCCGCAGCGCAGCCCGATCCAGGCGCGCGAGCTGCGCTGGGCCTGCGCGCTGCACGAGATGGGCATGATGATCTCGCACCACGACCACCACCGGCACAGCGCCTACGTGCTGGGCAATGTCGACGCGGCGGGGTTCTCGCAGTCGCAGCAGCGCCGGCTGGCGGAGCTGGTGCTGGCGCAGCGCGGCGGGCTGCGCAAGGTCGAGCCGCAGCTCGCGAACGCCGATTTCGCGGTGCAGGTGATGTGCCTGCGGCTGGCGATCCTGAAGTGCCATGCGCGCGGGCCGGTCGATGCGACCGCGCTGCGCCTGGAACTGAGCGGCCGGCAGGCGACGCTCGGCTTCAGCGAGGCCTGGGTGCTGACGCATCCGCGCACGCTGTTCCTGCTGAACGAGGAAGTGGAGGCGTGGCAGCGCAGCGGTGCATTGAAGCTGGCGCTGGCGCCGCGCTGAGCCTCGCCAGGAACCGAGGCAGGCCCCGCAGCGGTTCTACGCCGCCACCCGCCCGTGGAACTGGTTCGGCCGGATGGCCTGGACCGACGGCGTGGCCGCCAGTTCACGCAGCTGGCGCGGGGTGACCTCGACGACGAACGCGCCGGCCAGGTCATTGCGGCGAGCACGTGCTGCCAGCCCCAGGCGCTCCAGATCGCACTGAAGCTCGCTCATCTGCGCCACGATCCGGGGAGGGGCGCGCCGCCCGCCGACCGGTGTCGCCGGACGCCGGGCCTCGATGATCACCGACGCACGCCGCGATCCGGACTGGCTGGCGAATTCCACCAGGTCATCGTGTTTCAGTGCGCTGTGCGTTGTGGTCATGCGGGACTGCCAAGACTGGATGCCAGATCGGCCACCGCGGCGGCGCGCGTGCATCTGGCCTGGACACCCAGGGTACCCCGAGCGGCGCCCGGTTTCAACCCTTGGGCAGGTACCCGCGATCGATCGCGTGTCCGAAAGCCGGCAGAAGCGCCAGCTTTCCATGCCCGAACCGGTGGTCCGGGCCGTTCTCGCCCCGGTCGACCACGCTGCCGACGATCAGCTGGATCAACGTGTCGGAGCGGTCCCACCCGGCCAGCTTCAGCAGCGCCGCCCCCTTCTTCGCCTGCGGCGTGCGGCTGAGCAGCACCGCGATGGCCCCGGCAACGTGCGGCGCCGCCATCGACGTGCCGTTCAGGTGCTCCCAGCGCTGCCTGCCGATGCAGGAATACACCTGCACGCCGGGCGCGCCCAGGTCGGGCTTCGAGTAGACGAGCGGCAGGTTGCGCGGGGCGATGGCCTCCGATTCCTCGACGATCTGCGTGCGGCCGGCACTGAAGGCGGCGACCCGGTCGTTCACGTCCATCGCACCCACGGCCAGCGCGAAGTAATCGTTGCCCGGCGAGCCCGAGGTCTGGGCGCCCTCGTTGCCGACGCTCACCACGCACGGAATGCCGGCCTGGCGAGCGGCGATCAGCGCCGAGGTGTAGGTGTCCAGCACCGAAGGCTCGAAGGACAGGCCGCCCAGGCTCATGTTGATCACGTCGGCCCCTTCGGCGACCGCCCACTCCATGCCCTTCAGGATCTGCTCGTCGGTGCCCCCGGCCTTGCCGAGGACCTTGGCCACCAGCAGCTTGCACTCCGGGGCCATGCCGATCCATCGCCCGCTGGCGCGGCCGCCGGCGATCGTGCCGCAGACGTGGGTGCCGTGCCCGTCGGCGTCCCAGGCTGCATCGACCCCCTGCGCGACCAGGCGCCCTCGCGCATCGAACTCGGCGAACCCCGCCACCTTGCCGGCGAGATCCGGATGGGACGGTTCCACCCCGGTGTCCAGCACCGCCACGCGAGCACCCTGCCCACGGGCCTCGAAGGCACCCCAGCTGGCCAGGGCGCCCGAGGCCTCGATGCCCCAGGCGTGGGTGGCACGCTGCGCGACTTCCGGCGGCAAGGCGGTGGCACGCATGCGCGGCGGGACCGGAACACGCCGGTTCGCGAACACGGCCAGCGCTTGCGGCAGCGCCTCGGGCAGCTGTGCCAGGTCGTCGCGATCGATCTCCATCGCCGCCGCACCGGCCAGCGGCAAGGCGCGCATGCGGCCGCCTTCGTCCGCCCGCCTCGCCTTGCGCGAGAACCGCACGAAGGCCGCCTCCTGCATCGGCTCGATGGCCTTGATGCCGGTCTTGCGCAACGCGTGAACGTCGGCGGCATGGCGCGCCACGGCCTTGTCGCCGGCGAGCCGCTCCTGCGCCGGCGGCGGCAGCAGGTCGGCCGCATTGGTCACCGCGCGCCGCTCGATCGCACGCTCCGCCGCCTCGACGATGGCCTGGCGCAGGCCTTCATGCCGACCCTGCACGATGATGCTGAGCGTCTGCTGGGCCTGCTCGTCGAGCAGGCGCTCCACCTGTCGCCTGATCCTGGTCCGATCCATCTCGTCCTTCCCTTCGAAACACGGGCTACCCGAACCGCCCCTGCAGGAACCACCCCTCCCCCTCCGACTGCGCCGACAGCGGCATGCGCGCCCGGTAGATCCACACCAGCGCCCCATCCGGCTGCTGCGCGATGAAATAGTCGCGCTCCACCGCATCGCCGTCCCACCAGCCGGCCTCGATGCGCTCCGGGCCTGCCAGCAGCTGCAGCGCGTCGCCGTCGAGCAGCGGCCTCGACTGCCGCTGCGCCAGCGGCAGCGCCTGCGGCAGCAGCCACACCGGGCGTGCCACCGCGCAGCGCGCCAGCACCTCGGCCCGGCGCAACGGCGGCCCGGTGCGGGCAGGTGGGCTGCCGTCCAGCGCGGCGGCTTCCATGCGGCCGGCGCATTCGGGCCGGTGGTCCTGCACCGGCACCAGCCGCTGCACCCGCTCGCGGCCGAGCCGCGCCTGCAGCCGCTCCAGCAGGCGCGTCAGCCCTTCGCGCTCGCTGCGTGGCGTCGGGAACAGCTCGGTATTCGGCGGCGGCTGGCGTGCGATGTCGCTGGCGCGCAGCGCGAGTTCCAGCGTCGGCGCCGGCAGGGCCACCTGCGACAGCCGTTCGCGCAGCAGCGCCATCAAGTGCTTCGGGTCGCGCGACGGCTCGGCCAGCGCGATCTCCAGCGTGGTGTGCAGCGGCGTGCCGGCGTCGCGCCGCCAGCGCGGCTCGTGCTTCATCTGCAGGCTGAAGCGGCGCACGAAGGCATGCTGCGCCGCAAGCCATGCCACCAGCCGCGCCAGCAGCACCTGCGCGCCGTGCAGCACCTGCTCGGTGGTGTCGGCCCGCGCGAACAGCTCGAGCGCGCTGTCGAAACTGGCCGGCAGCTCGATCGACACGCGCGGGTCGGGGCGGCGGCCGAGCGCGCTGTCGAGCTCGACCAGCAGCGCCTCGCCGAAGCGGCGCGTCAGCCCGGCGCGCGGCAGGCTGCGCAGGTCGCCCAGCGTGTTCAGGCCCATGCCCTGCAACGCCTCCCAGTGCTCGCGGCCCGGGCCGAGCAGCCAGACCGGCGCGGCATCGAGTGCGCGCTGCAGCGCGGCGGCATCGGCGCAATGCAGGCCGTCGGTGCTGCGCGACAGCAGCGCCGCGCCCTGCGCCGTCGGCGTGCTGACGCAGTGCAGCGCATGGCCGAGCGGCCGCAGCGCGTCGCGCAGCCGCTGCAGCAGCGCGTCGCGTCCGCCGAAGTAGCGCAGGCTCGCCTCGACCTCGAGCAGCACGCCCTGCGGCAGCGCGAAACTGACCGCCGGCGTGAACGCCAGCGCCGCATGCGCGACGCTGGTCAGCGCCTGCCGGTCGCGCAACGCATCGGCCTGGCCGATCAGCAACTGCGGTGCGAGCGCCAGCGCGGTCGCGCGCTTCAGCCCCGGCTTGACGCCCAGCGCCTGCGCGGCCGCGTTGGCGTGGACGATGCGGTGCGCCTCGACCAGCGCGACGGCCGGCTCGCTGCCGCCGTGGCCCGCCGGGAGCGTCGCCAGGAAGGATTCCAGCGGCAGCAGCGGCAGGTGAAGACCGATCCAGAGCATCGCGCGCCCATTGCAGCAGGTGCCGGATCAGGCCAGGTTGACGAAGGTCGCGGCGCGCAGCGGTGGCGCCGCGCCGGTGGCCTCGACCGCCTGCGCCGCCAGTTCGCGCGCCTTGCGCGTGGCGCTGGCGGACAGCACCGGCGGCAGCTCGAGCAGCAGCTCGTGCGCCAGCGGCGGCCCCCGGCGCTTCAGCACCCGCACGCTCAGGGCATCGGCCCCGCCGGCCCGCAGTGCCAGCCGCAGCGGCGCCGGGCTCGCCTGCTGCTGTACCGCCATCTCGCGCAGCACGAAGGCCGGGCCGTCGTGCGCATGGGCCGCCACCTGCAGGCGGCGCAGCCGCTCGGCGCGCAGGCGCGGCGGCAACCAGGCCAGCACCGCGCCGACATGGCCGCTGTGCAGCGCCTGCTCCAGCGCCCACAGCCGCGCATCGACGCCGGCCTCGTGCGGCCGGCCGTCGACGCCGGGAATGCCCTGCGTGCCGGTGTCGATCACCAGCAGCTGCTCGGCGTCCAGCCCCATCTGCATCAGTGCCCAGGCCGACAGCGCGGCCGGCGGATCGAACAGCATCACCAGCCGACCGGCCCGCTGCGTGGCGGCGAGGCTCGGGGCCAGCAGGCGGATCTCGCCGAGGCCGGGATGCGGCAGCAGCAGCTCGCTGAGCGCACGGCGCGGCCAGCCGCCACCGGGCAACTCGGCATCGAGCGCCGCAAAGCCGCTGGGCAGCGCGCGTTCGACGCTGCGCCCCATCTGGTGGCCCCGCCAGACGCTGGTGTGCAGCCGCTCGGGCAGCGGCAGGCGGGCGGGGGCGGCGGCGAAGGAGGCGATGGAAGGCATGGCGACTACTGTATGAACATCCAGTATATCGATCCACCTGAAAACGGGGTCATGCCGTTACAAGTCCCCTGGAAGAAGCCTTCGGCACATTGATCATTGCTTTTGGCAATCATCTGCGGCACGATGTCCCGATGCCTGACGCCCTTCCTCCCGTCGATCCGAACGCCCGCGTGGACGCGGTGCGCGCCTTCAACCGCTTCTACACGCGCCGCATCGGCGTGCTGCGCGAGGGCCTGGTCGACAGCGGCTTCACGCTGACCGAATCGCGGCTGCTGTGGGAGTTCGCGCACCAGGCGCAGCCGACGGCCGGCGCGCTCGCGCGCTCATTGGAGCTCGACCCCGGCTACCTGAGCCGGCTGCTGCGCGGCCTGCGCGAGCGCGGGCTGATCGAGGCGACGCCGTCGGCCAGCGATGCGCGGCAATCGCACCTGTCGCTCACCGACGCCGGCCGGGCCGCCTTCGCGCCGCTGGACAGCGGCTCGCAGCAGCAGGTGCAGGCATTGCTCGCGGCGCTCGACGAGCCGTCGCAGCAGCAGTTGCTGCAGGCGATGGGCACGCTGCAGCGCCTGCTCGACGACGACCCGGTGCGCCGCTCGCGCGAGCCTTACCTGCTGCGGCCGCACCGCCCGGGCGACATCGGCTGGGTGATCGCGCGCCACGGCGCGCTGTATGCGCAGGAGTACCGCTGGGACATCGCCTTCGAGGCGCTGGTGGCGCGCATCGCGGCCGGCTTCATCGAGCGCTTCGAGCCGGCGCGCGAGGCCTGCTGGATCGCCGAGCGCGACGGCGCGAACGTCGGCTGCGTGTTCCTGGTGCAGGCGCGCGACGAGGCCACACAGGCCGTGCAACAGGGCGTGGCCCAGCTGCGCATGCTGCTGGTCGAACCGTCGGCCCGCGGGCTGGGGCTGGGGCGCCGGCTGGTCGAAGAGTGCGAGCGCTTCGCACGCCACGCCGGCTACCGGCGCATCACGCTGTGGACCAACGGCAACCTGCTGGCCGCGCGCGGCATCTACGCGGCAGCAGGCTACCAGCTGGTCGCGAGCGAGCCGCACCACAGTTTCGGGCACGATCTGGTCGGAGAAACCTGGACCCTCGACCTGGACTGACCCCGACATGACTTGCCCTTGCGGCCTGCCTCGCGCTTACCCCGACTGCTGCGGCCGCTACCACGCCGGCCCGCTGCACCTGCAGGCGCCCGATGCCGAAGCGCTGATGCGCTCGCGCTACAGCGCCTTCGTCAACGGCCTGCCGGACTACCTGCTGGCGACCTGGCACGCGAGCACGCGGCCCGCCATGTTGGAACCCGATCCGCCGGGCCTGCGCTGGCTGGGGCTGGAGGTGCGCCGGCATGCATCGCAGGATGCCGATCACTCAACGGTGGAGTTCGTCGCCCGCAGCAAGCTCGGCGGCCGCGCGCAGCGGCTGCACGAGATCAGCCGGTTCGTGCGCGACGCAGGCCGCTGGTTCTACGTCGACGGGGAATTCTGATCAGGCGAATTCTTGACGCACGCTGGCCGACATCAGCCGGCGGATGATCCACCCGAGCAACCCGCAGGCACCGAGCGTCACCAGCACCGCCATCACGCGCGCCGCGGTCACGAAACCGCCGAACACGCCGAGCGCCCGCGGCGGCAGCGTCGCGGTGCTCAGCGTGCTGTCGGCCACCGACTGCATCACCTCCTGCTGCAGCCACAGCCCGAGCAGGTTCGCGACGATCGCCAGCAGCAGCAGCGCGATGAAGGTGCGGCGCGCCCAGTTGAGCCGCAGCAGCAGGCCGACCGCCGACACCAGCGTGGCCAGCGACATCACGAGCCCGGCGTTGACCACCCACGGCAGGTGGGCGATCAGCAGCCCGAACAGGCCGCTGACCTGCAGGCTTTCGCTGCGGAACCCGCCCGACACCAGCATCGCGTTCTGCAGCAGCGCCGACGCACAGGCCAGTGCGCCGAGCAGCATGAACACCCATGCCGTCGCGGTGACGAAAATGGAACGGGCTCCGACGGTGATGGTGGTGGGCACGGCGCTTCCTCGACAGCTCCGATTGTCCGGAGCGCGGGTGGGCTTGTCATGCGCTGCAACACGCGTCCCCCCGAGATCAAGGGGACGGTAGCGCGCCGGGTGTGCACATGGCGCCACAAGGTGTCAGTCGATGTATCAACCGGTGTGCGTGAATCGGGCGCGGCATCAACCGAAGCGCAGCGCATACACCGGCGGCAACTGCGCCGGCAGCGCGGCCCAGGTGTCGCCGCCATCGTCGCTGCCCCACACATGGCCGGTCGTGCTGCCCATCAGCAGGCTGCGGCCGTCGGGCGACACGTCGAGCCCGTGGCGGTACAGCAGGTCGTAGCAGTGCTGCTGCGGCAGGCCGCTGCGCAGCGTCTCGAAGCTCGCGCCACCGTCGCGCGTGCGGTTGACTGCCAGCGCCCCGCCGACCGGCACGCGCTGCTGGTCGGCGACGCCCGGCACGAACCAGGCCGTCTGCGCGTCGCCGGGGTGCACCGCGACCGCGAAGCCGAAGTCCGACAGCGGCGCGCTCGTCACCTGCTGCCACGAGGCCGACGCATCGGTCGAGCGCCAGATGCCGTTGTGGTGCTGGGTCCACAGCACGTCCGGTTGCGCGGCGCAGCGCACGATGCGGTGCGGATCCTGCGTGTTCGGCGAGCCGGCCTGCTCCGGCGGCATGTAGGCGGCGCGCATGCCGTCGGCCTGCAGCAGCCAGTTCGCGCCGTTGTCGTGCGTGACCCAGGCGCCGCCGCAGCTGATGCCCAGCACGAGATCGCCGGCGCGTGCGGGATGCGGGCAGATCGAATGGATGCCGGGCACGTCGTAGCCGCCGCCGAACCATTCGGCGCGCTCCGGCCGCTGCCACAGCGAATCGACCAGCTGCCACGAATCGCCGCCGTCGCCGCTGCGGAACAGCCCGCCCGGCAAGGTGCCCAGCCACAGCGTGCCGTGGTCGCGCTCCAGCGACCACACCTGCACCACCTTCCACGGCACGCCGGTCGCGCCTTCCGGCTGCGCCGGAAAAGCCGGTGCCGCCACCTCGTGCCACGTGACGCCCTGGTCGTCGGATGCATGCAGCTTGACGCCGAAGTGGCCGAGGTTCAGCGCCGCCAGCAGGCGGCCGTCGGCACCGGGCGGCAGCAGCATCGACACCGGCTCGCCAAGGAAGCTGGTGCGGGCGATCTCCCAGGCGCCGCCGCGACCGCGTGTCAGTTCGAACAGGCCCTTGCGGGTGGCGACCCAGGCACGGTCAGACATCGGCAACTCCTTGAAGATCAACCGCCGGACAGCGCCTGCATCACGTGGATCCGGCTGTCCGGCCGCAATGCATCGGCCAGTGCCACGCGGTCGTCGCTGCGCACGCCGTCGACAAAGGCCACCACGTTCGGCCGCAGGTGGCCCTGCTCGTCGAGCACGTAGCCGCGCAACCGCGGGTGCGTGGCGAACACCGCGTCGAGCGCGCCGCGCAGGCTGACGGCGTCGACATCGAGCTCGGGCGTCTCGATGAAGCGGCGCAGCTGCTGCGTGAACACGACGTGGGCCATGGGCGCGATGATGCCCGCCGCGGCCAGCCGCGACAATCCACCGGATGAATTACGGACTCTTCTACGCTGCCTTCGCCTTCGCGCTGTGGGGCGTCTTCCCGCTGTTCTTCCGCCGGCTCGCCATGCTGCCGGCCGGCGAGGTGCTGGCACACCGCATCGTGTGGTCGCTGGTCTTCGTGCTGATGGTGCTGGGCGTGCGCCGCCAGTGGAGCTGGCTGCGGCCGCTGCTGCGCCAGCCGCGCGTGCTCGGCGCGTTCGCCGCCAGCGCGCTGCTGCTGGCGGTGAACTGGCTGACCTACATCTGGTCGGTCAACAACGGCCATGTGATCGACGCGAGCCTCGGCTACTTCATCACGCCGCTCGTCAATGTGCTGCTCGGCTACACCGTACTGCACGAGCGGCCGCGGCGCGGCCAGTGGGTCGCGCTCGCACTGGCGAGCGCCGGCGTGGTCTGGCTGACGGTGCAGGCCGGCCAGCTGCCGTGGATCGCGCTGGTGCTGGCCGCGAGCTTCGGCAGCTACGGGCTGTTGCGCAAGGTGGCGGTGCTCGGGCCGCTGGAGGGCCTGGCGCTGGAGGCGATGCTGCTCGCACCGCTGGCCGTCGCCGCGCTGCTGTTCTGGCAGGCGCAGGGCACCGGGCTCTTCCCGCTGCCCGACACCGCGACCAACCTGTGGCTGCTGGCGGCCGGGCCGATCACCGCGGTGCCGCTGCTGCTGTTCGCCGCCGGCGCGCGCCGCATCTCGATGACGACGCTCGGGCTGATGCAGTACATCGGCCCGACGATCCAGTTCGGGCTCGGCGTGTGGCTGTTCGGCGAGCCGTTCGGCGGCGCGCGGCTGGCGGGCTTCGGGTTGATCTGGCTGGCGCTGGCGGTGTACAGCGTGGAAGGCTGGCGGGCCGCGCGGCGCACCCGCGCCTGAAGCCGCCGACAGCGGGGTTGCAGCTGGTCACAACCCGGCACCGCCGCGGTGGCATCGCGCGTTCAGAATGGAAACGATTCCACCGGACTTTTCCATCATGAACCGTCGAACCCGCGTTGCGCTGCTGTCGTTGAGCATGGCCCTCTCCGCTTGCGGCGGGGGCTCGGACGACGAATCGTCCCCGCCGGTGTCGGGCGCTCCGCCGGCACCCGCACCCGCGCCTTCACCGGCACCCGCTCCAGCCCCTGCCCCTGCCCCTGCCCCGGCTCCGGCTCCGGCGCCATCGTCGGCCGACCTGACCGATGCCCGCAAGAAAGACATCGCGATGCAGATCGTGTCCAGCGCCGAGAACTCGTCGCTGAACTGGAAGGCGCAGTACGCCTACATCCAGGACATCGGCGACGGCCGCGGCTACACCGGCGGCATCATCGGCTTCTGCTCCGGCACCAGCGACATGCTGGAGGTCGTCCAGGACTACACCCAGCGCTCGCCGAACAACGTGCTGGCCAAATACCTGGCGGCGCTGAAGAAGGTGAACGGCAGCGACTCGCACGCCGGGCTCGATCCGAACTACACCGGCGACTGGAAGATCGCCGCGGCCGACGTGGTCTTCCAGCAGTCGCAGGACAGCGTGCGCGACGACACCTACTTCAACCCGGCCGTCAGCCAGGCGAAGACCGACGGGCTGCGCGCGCTCGGCCAGTTCGCCTACTACGACGCGATCGTGATGCACGGCCCGGGCAACGACGGCGTCAGCTTCGGCGGCATCCGCAAGGCGGCGATGGCGAAGGCCAGGACGCCCGCACAAGGCGGCGACGAGACGGCCTACCTGAACGCCTTCCTCGATGCCCGCGTGGCCGCGATGAAGACCGAAGAGGCGCACAGCGACACCACGCGCGTCGACACCGCGCAGCGCGTCTGGCTGAAGGCCGGCAACTTCGACCTGAACACGCCGCTGAACTGGAAGGTCTACGGCGACAGCTTCAGCATCAAGTAGCGCCCGGCGCGGCCGGAAAGCCCGAGCGGCGCCGTCGCCTGTTCGACGGCGTGGCAACATCCTTGCCCGATGCGCCCGTTGTCCCTCCGCCGATGGCACCGCCCGGCCGCCCTCGCGGCCGGCCTGGCCCTGCTGCTCGGCCTGCAGATCGGCTGCGCGTCGCTCGACGAACGCCAGCGCGCGTGGATCTTCCAGCCCGGCGACCGCGTCTGGTCCGGCGGGGCCGCGGCCGCCAAGGGCATGGACGACGCCTGGATCGACTACCGTTCGACCCTCGCCGAATCGCGCGACCAGGCGGTCCGCCTGCACGGCCTGTGGCTGGCGCAAGACGACCCGACGGCCCCGGTGCTGCTTTACCTGCACGGCGCCCGCTTCGACGTGCGCACCAGCGCGACCCGCATGCGGCGCATGCACGAACTGGGGTTCTCGGTGCTCGCGATCGACTACCGCGGCTTCGGCCGCAGCAGCGCCGGGCTGCCGTCGCAGGCGCTGGCCGATGAAGACGCCCATGCCGCCTGGGACTGGCTCGCGCACAAGCGCCCGCAGTCCCGCCGCTTCATCTTCGGCCACTCGCTCGGCGGCGCGATCGCGGTGCAGCTCGCGGCCGAGGTGCCCGACGAGGCCGGCCTGATCGTCGAAGGCAGCTTCACGTCGATTCCCGACGTGGTGTCCACCTTCCGCTGGGGCTGGTTGCCGGTCGGCCCGCTGATCACGCAGCGTTTCGACGCCGCATCGCGCATCGCCGACGTCGGCTCGCCGGTGCTGGTGGTGCACGGCAGCGACGACACCCTGATCCGGCCGGCGCTCGGCCGCGCGCTGTTCGAGCGGGCCCGAGAGCCGAAGCGCTTCGTGCTGATCGAAGGCGCATCGCACCACAGCACCAACGACCTGGGGCAGCCGCAGTACCGGGAAGCGGTGGCCGAGCTGTTCGGCGTCGGGCGATCGCCCCCCTGACACAGACACATGTCTGGAAACCGGATGCGGCGAATCGCCACTCACAGGCTTTCCACTTCGCTTCGTCGCCTGCCCACCATGAAACGCCTGCGATCTTCATCGGCCTCCAACGAACAGAAGCCTTCCTGCACAGGCGTCGTGCTCATGGCCGAACTGATGCAAGGAGGCAAGTTCAACCCGAACCTCGACACCCATCAAGCCATCTGGCGCCTGGCCACCCAGTTGCCGTCCGCAAGCTTTGCGTCGACATGGAATGGCCCCGACCACACCAAGCTGCTTCAGACCTGCAACGGCGAGGACTGGGTGGACAATTTTGCGCACATCGCCACGCTGTTCTGCGCAGGCGCGCTGACCCACGACATCATCAGCCCCAGCCCCGAGTTGATCGCTCACCTGCTCCACGCCTGCCCGCAGATCGTCGACATGAAGCTCGAGAACTTCAGCGCCGAAGTCCAGGACATCGCCGTGCTGGAAGTAGCGCTGTCGAGCACGCACCACCTGCGCAGCTTCCACATCACGCCGGAAGACATGGACCCCGGCGTCGGCCTGAGCATCGCGCGTGGATTGCGATCCCACCACCACCTCTCATCGTGGCGCCATTGGACCGACGACCAGCCGGACGCCATCGCCGCCGTGCTGTCAGAGACCCTGTCCAGCCTGCAAGACCTGCAATGCCTGGAATTGTGCATCGACGAATCCTGGACCGCCGATCACTTCGACCAGATCGCGGTCCCCCTGATGCGAATGCCGGCCTTGCAGGATCTGAGGCTCAGGCTTGCGGCGGGTTGCGATCTCTCGCGACTGTTCCAGACGATGTCGAGGGCCGGCTCATCCTTGCCGTTGGCATCGCTGACGGTGGACATCGACCGCGCTCCCAAAGTCGCGACCCGCAACACCGCCGCGGCGCTCACGCAGGCGATTGCCAGTCTGCTGCGACTGACGTCGCTGACCGTGTCGTGTCATGTGTTCGAGGCGATGGGCCTGCAGGCCTGGATCGGTGCGGTCCGGCGGAACGGCGCCTTCAGCGCCCTCACGCTCCTCGATGTCCATGGCGACGATCTGCCGCGCGAACTCCCCGCCGAGTTGTCCGCCGCGCTGGCCACCAACAGGGACCGCTTCGCCGTCGCGCCGGTCGAGATGATGGCCCCTGCCTGCAGCAGCTTCCTCAATGCCGCCATGGCGCAACACCAGCTCGGGCCCGTGTCGGACATCGGCCCCGTGGTGGCCGAGTTCCTGGTGGGTCGGAAAGCCGCGCCCGACATGCGGGACTGCCAAGGCGTGATCCGGGTGTCGAAGACCGTCTGGGCAGCCGCACGCGCCGCGCGCCGGCACGCCATGCTGGCCTTGCTGCAGGAGCCCTCCACCCAGAGGACCGGGCCGCACATGCTGCACCTCGTGAAGCTGGGCCGAAAGTTCGACATCCTCACGGCCGACGAAATGCTGCAATTGTGCGAACGGCACAGCCGCTGGATCGACGAACCGTCCGCCCGGCAGTGACCCTTTCGGCCTACCGCAGGTCCCCGGCCAGCGACGCCAGCGTCTCCGCGCTGATCGCCACATGCGCCGGGTAGTGCGTGTGGTCGCAGCCCAGCTTGCAGGCCGCCCCGGCGCGCAGCGCTTCACGTGCAGCGGGCGGAAATTCGAAGCGCAGGAAATGCACCGCCGAGGTCTTCTCGTCGGTCTCGCGATCCAGGTCTTCGTCGGCGATCGCGTAGACGCGCGCATGGCCCTCGACCTCGACGAACATGCGGTCCTCGATGCCGATCAGCCGCGCCAGCTCGCGGCGGCGCTCGTGCACGTCGGGGTACTCGATCAGCATCGTCGCCTTCCAGTTGCCGCCGTCGGGCAGCAGCGGCGCGTAGGCCTCGATCTCGCCGCGGATGCCGTCCTCGTCGAAGATCTTCTCGATGTGCAGCATCTCCTGGATCTGGCGCCGGATCGTCTGCTCGTCCTCGAACTGCACGGTGACGTGCTCGCCCAGCGCCACCGAGCGCAGCCGGCGGTGCGCGATGAACGCCGGCCGCTGCGCCTGGCGGATCCTCGCGTAGGCCTCCAGCGTCAGCAGGCTGTCTTTCGTGATCATCTCGACGCCCCCCTTCACAGGCCGTACGCGATGCGCACCAGGCTCAGCGGATGCGCCAGCGTCGCCGCCGGCGCGCCCTGCTGCGCCATGCCCTGCGCGATGTGGTGCCCCGCCAGCGCGCAGTCGGAGCTGATGTAGTCCGGCCCGTTGGCCGCCATCGCCTTGAACACCGGCCTGCCGATCTTCATCGCGACCGGGTGGGTCGGCGTCTTCACGCCATAGGTGCCGGCATGCCCCGAACAGCGCTCCACCGTGTTCAGCTGCACCGTCACCGCCTGGCCGATCAGCTTCAGCAGCTCCTCGGTCTTGCGGCCGATCTTCTGCACCCGGCCGTGGCAGGGCACGTGGTAGCTGACCTTGCCGAGCGGCTGCTTGAAGTCGGTCTTCAGCAGGCCGTCCTTGTGACGGGCCACCAGGTATTCGAACGGGTCGAACATCGCCTGCTGCACCAGCGTCACGTCCGCGTCGTCGGGAAACAGCAGCGGCAGCTCCTGCTTGAACATCAGCGTGCAGCTCGGGATCGCGCTCAGGATCGCGAAGCCGTCCTTCGCGTAGCGCGCCAGCACCGGCACGTTGGCTTCCTTGTGCCGCGCCACCGCGTCGAGGTCGCCGAGCTCCAGCTTCGGCATGCCGCAGCACGACTCCTTGTCGACGATCTCGTACGGGATGTCGTTGTGCGCCAGCACCTTCAG
Organism: Rhizobacter sp. Root1238; assembly: GCF_001425825.1. Taxonomy (GTDB): domain Bacteria; phylum Pseudomonadota; class Gammaproteobacteria; order Burkholderiales; family Burkholderiaceae_C; genus Rhizobacter. The sequence continues at coordinate 23,718 of NZ_LMDM01000025.1, read as the reverse complement.
CAGGTCATGCCCGATGCCGGGTTCGTTGTAGTTGACGTAGCAGGTCGAGAAGATCGCCACCTTGCCCGGCGTGCGCTCGCCATTCGTGACCCGGGTCGCCGCGCCGCGCTTGTCCGCGCTCCAGCGAAAGCGGCTCGCCGCCAGGTCCGGCAGCCAGGCCTCGGGGTGCACGTGCAGCGTGGTGTCGAGCAGCCGGCGCATCGGCTTCGTGCGGTTCAGCGCATTCGCCACCTGCACCACCACCGGGATGCCGGCGAACTGGCCGTGCACGTCGGTCGACGCGAGGAAGCGTTCGCCCGCCCCGACCCCGCCACGCTTGAACTTGATGGCCTTGGCGCGCAGCATCGTGTGCGGGAAGTCGAGGTTCCACGGGTGCGGCGGCACGTACGGGCACTTCGTCATGTAGCAGAGGTCGCACAGGTAGCACTGGTCGACCACCTTCGCGTAGTCGGCCTTCGCGACGCCGTCGACCTCGCCGGTCGAGCTGTTGTCGATCAGGTCGAACAGCGTCGGGAACGACTGGCACAGGCTCACGCAGCGCCGGCAGCCATGGCAGATGTCGAAGACGCGCTCCATCTCGTGGAGGCAGGCCCCCTCGTCGTGGAACGAGGGGTTCTTCCAGTCGACCGGATGGCGTGTCGGCGCTTCGAGGTTCCCTTCGCGGGTCATGCCGTCAATCGACCAGCGCGTCCAGGGCCTTCTGGTAGCGGTTCGCGTGCGATCGCTCGGCCTTGGCCAGCGTCTCGAACCAGTCGGCGATCTCGTCGAAGCCTTCGGTGCGCGCCTGTCGCGCCATGCCCGGGTACATGTCGGTGTACTCGTGCGTCTCGCCGGCCACCGCGGCCAGCAGGTTCTGCCGGCTCGAGCCGATCGGCAGCCCGGTGGCCGGGTCGCCCACGGCTTCAAGGAACTCCAGGTGGCCGTGCGCATGGCCGGTCTCGCCCTCGGCGGTGGAGCGGAACAGCGCCGCCACGTCGTTCTGCCCTTCGATGTCGGCCTTGTTCGCGAAGTAGAGGTAGCGGCGGTTGGCCTGCGACTCGCCGGCGAACGCGTCCTTCAGGTTCTGCTCGGTCTTCGATCCTTTCAATCCCATGGCGCTCTCCTGCTGGTGGATGAAATGAACCCGCGAACCCTAGCGCGACCGCCGTTCGCCGGCAAATACAAAGCTTCAATGCGGTGCATAGCAGGCGGCTATGTTTTCTGCGGGTAAACGAGCCTGTCAGCCCAGCCCCAGCAACTGGCGGGTCAGGTGGTTGAGCCGCCCGTCGGGCGACGCCAGGTCGTGCAGCACGGTCAGGTGATGGGCGTCGGCGATGCGCTCGCAGACCGGCACCGCGCGCTCGCCCCAGGCGGTGCGGATGGCGTCGTTCTGCAGCAGGAACTCCTCGCTCTCGTCGGCGCCGACCGCGGCGCACAGCACGCCGTTCGGCGCCGGCATCGCCACCGGGCTCAGCTTCGCGGCCAGCGCCGGCGTGAGCCGCAGGTCGGCCGCCAGGAAGGGCGTGCGGCGCACCGGCTCCAGGTCGAACACGCCGCTGATCGCCAGCGCACCGCGCACCAGGTTCGGCGGCAGGTCGGCCCCCAGCTGGCGCCATTCGCAGTTCAGCAGCATCGCGGCCAGGTGGCCGCCGGCCGAATGCCCGGCCACGATGATGCGCAGCGGATCGCCACCGTACAGCGCCGCGTGGCGCCACACCCAGGCCAGCGCCCCGGCCATCTGCAGCGCGATCGTGTCGATGCCGACCGGCGCGTCGGGCGTGCCCGGGCACAGCGCGTAGTTCGGCACCACCACCATCGCGCCGGCATGCACGAAGGTCGGCGCGACGAAGGAATGCTCGGACTTGTCGAGCGAGCGCCACCAGCCGCCGTGGATGAACACCAGCACCGGGGCGCCGGCGCGCGGCGACGGGAAGATGTCCAGCGTCTCGTTCGGGCCGTCGCCATAGGGTACGTCGAGCCGGCGCGACATGCTGTCGCGCGACAGCGCCGATGCCCGCGCCCAGCGCTCGAAGATCTCCGGGTGCTCCGGAATGCGCGCCCGGTTGTTGTATTGCTGGTCGAGGCGGTCGGGGTCGAATCGGGCCATGCGGTCTCCGCGGTGCCGGCGCAGGGGTGCCGGATGGGCTGGTTTCTAACCCGGCCACCGCCGCAGGGCAAGCCGGCGCAGGTCACCGATCGAAACCGGTGCAACCGCCGCGCCACGGCAGAATGCGCCATCGCTACGAGGCCCGCATGCACGCACGCTCCCACCGCCCTTCGCGCGGATTCACGCTGATCGAACTGATGGTGGTCGTGGCCGTCATTGCCGTGCTGGCCACGCTGGCGGTGCCCAGCATGCAGGGCCGCCTGGTGCGCGGGCAGCTGGTCGAGGCGGTCAAGCTGGCCGACATCGCGAAGGCGCCGGTGGCCGCCGCCTGGGCCACCACCAAGACCCTGCCGGTGGACAACGCCGCCGCCGGGCTGCCGGCCAGCGACAAGATCGTCAGCACGCTGGTCAGCGCGGTGGCGGTCGAGTCGGGCGCGATCCAGATCACCTTCGGCAACCAGGCCAACGGCGCGATCCGCGGCAAGACGCTGACGCTGCGCCCGGCGGTGGTCGAAGACGCGCAGGTCGTGCCGGTGTCGTGGGTCTGCGGCAATTCGGCGGTGCCGGCCCAGATGACGGCCAAGGGCCTGAACAAGACCGATGTGCCGGCCAATTTCCTGCCGGTGAACTGCCGCTGAATTCGGCGCTCCGCGGCCGCCGAAAGGCTGGCACGAAGATCGCTTGAAGAGACTCGCCTGGCCGGAAATCCCGCGCCGGGCGGTCGTTCCGGCGGTTTCGGGGCGATCCGGACACACGGAGTTCACATGATTGACAAACAACGTCACCGCGCCCGCCCCGTCCCCCACGGCTTCCTGCCGAACTGGGTGCTGGTGGTGCTCGCGACCGGCGCGATGGCCCTCGTCGGCTTCGCCCATTCGTTCGTCTGAGCGGTCCTCTTCCCCGCTGATCGATCGCGTGCATCTCCGGCGCCGTGAAGGCGCCGGGCGGCGATAGACTGCGCGAGGCCGCACCGGCCGCTCGCACCGTCACCCCGCCCCCATGTACGCGCCATTCTTCGGGCTCAAGCAGGAGCCCTTCTCGATCGCCCCGGATCCGCGCTACCTGTTCATGAGCGAGCGGCACCGCGAGGCGCTCGCCCACCTGCTGTACGGCGTGCGCGGCGGCGGCGGCTTCGTGCTGCTGACCGGCGAGATCGGCGCCGGCAAGACCACCGTCTGTCGCTGCTTCCTCGAGCAGATCCCGAAGCGCTGCAACGTCGCCTACATCTTCAACCCGAAGCTGACGGTGTTCGAGCTGCTGAAGACGGTCTGCGAGGAATTCCGCATCCCGTACCAGCACCAGGGCCCCGGCGCGCCGACGGTGAAGGACTACCTCGACCCGCTGAACGATTTCCTGCTGCGCACGCATGCGATCGGCCTGAACAACGTGCTGATCATCGACGAGGCTCAGAACCTGTCGCCCGACGTGCTGGAGCAGCTGCGCCTGCTGACCAACCTCGAGACCACCGAACGCAAGCTGCTGCAGATCATCCTGATCGGCCAGCCGGAGCTGCGCGACATGCTGGCGCGGCCGCAGCTGGAGCAGCTCGCGCAGCGCGTGATCGCCCGCTACCACCTGAAGGCGCTGAGCGAGAAGGAAACCTCGCAGTACATCCGCCACCGCATGGCGGTCGCCGGCATGCGCACCGCACTGCCCTTCGACCGGCCGGCGCGCCACCGCATCTACCAGCTCTCGCGCGGCGTGCCGCGGCGCATCAACCTGCTGTGCGACCGCGCGCTGCTGGGCGCCTACGGGCAGGGCCAGCCGCGCGTCGACGAGGCCATCGTCGACAAGGCGGCGGCCGAGGTGTTCGGCTCGGCGCATGACGACGACGCGACGCTGCCGGCCGGCTCGCGCTTCCCGCATGTGGCGCGCTGGGGGCTCGGCGCGGCCGGTGCCGCGGCGCTGCTGGGCATGGTGGCCTGGGCGGTCGACGGCCGGCTCGGGCGGCCGTCCAATGGCACCCCCGATGCGCAGGCCTCGCAGTTCCCGGCGTCGGCCGCCAGTTCGCCCGACAAGGCGCGGCCTGCGGTCGCGGCCGCATCGGCCGCCACGCCCGCCGCGCCGCCGGCGAGCGCGGTGTCGCTCGACCTGCGCGACGGCCTGAAGACCGCCTGGCGCACCGAGAAGGAAGCCTGGCGCGAACTGGCCCCGGCCTGGAAGCTGGCCGCCGACCTGCCCGACCCCTGCGCCAGCGCACAGCGCGAGAACCTGCTGTGCTTCCGCACCGTGGCGACGCTGGCGCTGATCCGCCAGCTGAGCCGGCCCGGCATCCTGCTGCTGCGCGACGACGCCGGGCAGTCGGTGTTCGTGCTGCTGACCGCGCTGACGCCGCAGACCGCGACGCTGCGCGCCGGCGGCGTCTCGCAGACGGTGTCGCTGCTGTCGCTGGCCAAGGTGTGGCGCGGCGATTTCGCGACCTTCTGGCGTGCGCCCGAGGGCTACCAGTCGGCGGTCAACGAAGGCAGCGGCGGGCCGGTGGTCGACGCACTGGCCGCGCTGGTCGCGCGGGCCGAAGGCGCGAGCGCACCGAGCGGCGCCTCGACGTTCAATGCCGCGCTGAAATCGCGCCTCGCCAGCTTCCAGGTCGCCTGGGGCCTCGCTGCCGACGGTGTCGCCGGTCCGACCACCTTCATGCAGCTCAACCGCGCCGCCGGCGTCGACGAGCCGCGCCTGCAGGCCGATGCCGGCCTGGTCCACTGAAAGGCATTGCGATGTCCTACATCCTCGATGCCCTGCGGCGCGCCGATTCCGAACGCGAACGGGGCCGCGTGCCCGGGCTGCATGCCCAGCCGGGCAGCGCCGCAGCCGATGACGACGACCTGCCGGACGGCCGCGGCGGCATGCGCTGGGGCTTCGTCGCGTCGCTGCTGGGGCTGGCGCTGGTCGTCGTGTTCGCATGGATGGCGTTCGGGCGCGACAAGCCGATCGAGGTGATCGTGTCGGCACCGCCGCCGCTGGTGCAGCCGGCGCCGCCGCCGGTCGCGCCGGCGCCGGTGGCAACCGCGCTGCCGACGCCGGCGCCGGTGCAGGAGCCGATCGCTGCCGCCGCGCCGGCGACACCCGCGCCAGAGCGCGTCGCCGCAGCCGTCGACAAGCCGCAGCGCAAGCCGCCGGCCCCGGCCAGGCGAGAGCCGGTGCGCAGCGCCCCGCCGCCGGACGAGCCGAAGGCCGTGCCGCTGAGCGAGCTGCCCGAGGACGTGCGCCGCCAGTTGCCGACGCTCGCGATCAGCGGCGCCACCTACTCCGCGAGCCGCGCGAACCGCATGCTGATCGTCAACGGCCAGCTGTATCACGAGGGCGACATCGTCGCGCCCAACCTGCATCTGGAGCAGATCCAGCTCAAGTCGGCGGTGCTGCGCTACAAGAACTACCGCTACAGCGTCGGCTACTGATTCCGGCGTACGCTGCGGCCCATCCGCCACTGCAGGAGAACGCACCGTGAGACCGCTACTGTTCGACGCGAAGCCGGCCGAGCGCCGGGCCGCTCCCAAGCCGGCCGGCATCCCCTCGGGGGATCGGCCGATGTACTCATCGGACGAGGGGCTGTCATGAGCGACAAATCGATCCTCGACCACATCAGCGCCCTCGTCGACGAGGAGCAGCACCTGCGCGACGGCGCCAAGGCGCCCGGCCAGAACGCCGAGCGCATCCGCCACATCGAGCACCAGCTCGACCAGTGCTGGGACCTGCTGCGGCAGCGCCGGGCCAAACGGGAGTTCGGTGAAGACCCGTCGGGCGCGCGAGTGCGCGACGAAAAGACAGTCGAAGGCTACGAAGGCTAGCCGCCACTTCACACGGACTTCATCCGGCGTTCGACGACGCCGCGGACAGTGCGCCGGTGCCCACCACCGCGCGCCTCGCGCACTGTCCCATGTCCCACCTCATCGTTCACGGCGGCCAGCCCCTGTCGGGCCGCATCGTCCCGTCGGCCAACAAGAACGCGGTGCTGCCGATCCTGTGCGCCACGCTGCTGACACGCCAGCCGGTGCGCCTGCGCCGCGTGCCCGACATCACCGACGTGCGCAAGATCCTCGAGGTCTTCCGCGCGCTCGGCAGCCGGGTCGAGGTCGACTTCAGGACCGGCCTGCTCGACCTGCACCACCGCCACACGAACTTCGACGAGACGGTGCACCGACTGCCGCAGGAGATGCGCTCGTCGATCATGCTGGTGCCGCCGCTGCTGGCGCGCTTCGGCGTCGCCCGCATCGAGAACGATGTGCAGGGCTGCACGCTGGGCGTGCGCGAGATCGATCCGCACGTCGAGGTGCTGCAGCGCTTCGGCGCGCGCGTCGAGCGCCGGCTCGATGCGCTGGTGGTGCGCAGCGACGGGCCGCTGCGCGCGGCCGACCACTGGCTCGACTACGCGTCGGTCACCACCACCGAGAATTTCGTGCTGTGCGCCGCGCTGGCCGAAGGCAGCGCGACGCTGATGAACGCCGCCTCCGAGCCGCACGTGCAGGAGTTCTGCGAGTTCATGCGCCAGCTCGGCGCGCGCATCGAGGGCTGCGGCACCTCGCGGCTGACGATCCACGGCGTCGACGCGCTCGGCGGCGCCGACTACAGCTTCGCCGACGATTTCCACGAGGTGGTCACCTTCCTCGCGCTCGGCGCGATCACCGGAGGTGACGTGCGGGTGCGCAACACCGCGTCGCACCAGTTCCCGCTGATCGACCGCACGTTCGCGAAGCTCGGCGTGCAGGTCGTCCACGAGGGCGGCTGGTCGCGCACCGTCGTCGACGGCCCGCTGCGCGTGGCCGAGCCGTTCACGCAGAACATGCTGCCGAAGATCGAGGCCGCGCCCTGGCCCTACCTGCCGGTGGACCTGCTGCCGATCTTCATCGCACTCGGCACGCGGGCGCACGGCAGCGTGATGTTCTGGAACAAGGTCTACGACGGCGCGCTCGGCTGGACCTCGGAGCTGTCGAAGTTCGGCGCGCATGCCTTCCAGTCGGATCCGCACCGCATCGTCACCTTCGGCGGCAAGCCGCTGTCGCCGGCCGAGGTCGAGAGCCCGTACATCATCCGCGTCGCGATCGCGCTGCTGATGCTGGCCGCGAGCATCCCCGGCCGCTCGGTGATCCGCAACGCCGGGCCGATCCGGCGCGCGCACCCGCAGTTCGTCGAGAACCTGTGTGCGCTCGGGGCCAGGATCGAATGGGAGGCGGGCGACTGAGTCAGCGCGGCTCGGCGGCGAACACCAGGTCGGTGCGCCACTTCGACATGTCGGGTTCGGTGTCGGGCCCGTCGAGGTAGAACTCGTAGCGGCCGGCCCACACCTCCGCGCTGCCGCGCGGCTGCTTGCGCCATGCCACGTTCTGCTGCTGGCCCCAGGCGAGCAGGTAGGCGGTGGCCGGCATCAGCTCCTCGGGGTGGCCGGTGTGGCGCATCGTCACGTAGCTGCCGGCGGGGACGCTGCCCGACTGCACCCGGGCGTCTCCCGCGGCCGGCTTGCGGACGATGGTGCCGACGTCGATCTCCATCATCCCGGCCATGTCGATCACGTTGTAGCGGAAGAACAGCGGGCCGACCGGCGGCACGTCGTGCGCCTGAAGCCACTCGAACAGCTGCGGGATCAGCGGCACCACCTTCGTTCCGATCTCGCCCATCGACACCTCGGTGCGGATGAACATGCAGGGCTGCTCGGTGCGCTGCTCGAAGCGCGGGGTCGTCAGGGTCGTCATGCGAGGCTCCTTTCTGCAGGGTGGGTCAATCTCCATCGGCATCGGTGAATTCGATCGTCACCTTCCATGCGGTCGCGATCGGCGGGTCGATCACCGCGCGCAGCGCGACCAGCGCCTTCAGCGGCGGCGCGATGCGTGCCGGCGTCCAGGTGGCCGCATCGACCGGCAGCGCGGCGATCGATTGCCGCACCGCCGCCACCGCGCGCCGCAGCGCCGGCCCGTGCGGCTTTCCAAGGCCCTGTTCGGCCAGCACGTCGTCCAGCCCCCAGCGCGGCCCGCCCTGCGTGTAGGCCAGGCCGGGCGTCTGCCCGAGCAGCAGCTGTGCGACGCCATCCACATGCGCCAGCAGGAACTCCCGCGTGTGCTTCGTGCGCATGCTGTCGAAGTTCTCCAGCGCATCGCGCTGCCCCGGCACCTGCAGCGCCTGCGCGCGGGCCGCCTTCTCGAGCTTCTTGCCGCGCAGCAGCTCGACGCTGCCCACCAGCAGGTTCAGGATCAGCTTCTTCGCCGCCGGCACGTCGGGCGGCGTCGCCGAACGCCAACGGTCGGCCTCGGTGCGCCAGCCGGCCAGCAGCAGGCCCACCTCTTCCTTCAGCGACATCGCGATGCGCAGCGTGTAGCGACACAGCGCCGGGCTGCGCAGCACCGGCGCGTCGGGCTCGGCGCCGGCCGGGAACAGCAGCCATTCGAGCGCCGGCAGCCCCTTCACCGCGGTGCCCCAGCGCTCCATCGCGTCGTTGGCGGCCGGACCGCTCATCGGCGCCGTCGCGGTGATCGTGGCGGCCTGCTGGATCACCTTCGGCCGGGTCGGCCAGAAGTCGATCGCCTTCGAGCTGCGCCGCGCGAGCGTCGGCCCCATCTGCAGCGCCTCCAGCCGACGCCAGCTCAGCATCGCCTGCAGCCACAGCGCCTGGCCTTCCTTCAGCTGGCCCGGCGTCGGCTTGCCGCCGGCCGCCATCGCCGCCTCGAGCACCGTCACCAGCCCGGCCGCGCTGCGGTCCAGCGTCTCGTAGGCCGGCACCGCCCACTGGTCGTGCAGCATCTGCATCCAGGTGACGAACGGGTCGGTGGCCGCACGGGTTCCGGCCGGGGCGGCCGAGATCGCGGCGATCGACGCCAGCCGCCACAGCAGTTCGCGGCGCGCCGGCGAGGCGCGGGGCGGACGGTGTGCCGGGCGGGAGGACATCGGCAGATTATGGACAAAGTCACATTCCGTGCGTGTTTTTCCCCTCTGCCGCCGTCCCCCCTGCCCGAGGGACGACCCCCTGCCCGGGTGGTGTTTTCTGCCAGGTCCCTATGGTGCAATGCGACGCCTTTCCCCCCGGCAGGACGCTTCCAGACCCCGCCGACCTGCCCGCACACCGACCCGCATGACCCGACCCGCCACCCCCACCGCCACCGCCTCGTTGCCCTCGCGCAACCTGACGGTCGACGGCCTGCGCGGCATCGCGGCGATGCTGGTCGTGCTGTACCACCTCTACCTCAACACCGAAACGCTGCTGCGGCCCTTCACGCCCGACTGGCTGCACGCGCTGATCGGCAGCTTCGGCGCCACCGGCGTCAACGTGTTCTTCGTGCTGAGCGGCTTCGTGATCTCGATGAGCCTGCGCGACGCGCCGCTGTCGGGCCGCTACGTCGCGATGTTCGCGCTGCGCCGCTCGGTGCGGCTCGACCCGCCGTACTGGGCCACCATCATCCTGTGCATCGGGATGGCCAAGCTGTCGGCGCTGCTGTTCAGCGAGCTCGCCGGCCGCGGCCAGTTCTCCGCCGCGCAGATCGTCTCGCACCTGTTCTACCTGCAGGACATCCTCGGCTACGGCGACATCTCGGCGGTGTTCTGGACGCTGTGCATCGAGCTGCAGTTCTACCTCGTGCTGGTGCTGGTGCTGACCGCCGCGCACGATCCCGCCCAGCCGCGCAGCCGCCCGATCCTCGCGATCGCCGCGCTCGCCGCGTTGTCGCTGGTGCTCGCGGTCGGCCAGATCAAGCTGCCGGTCGACGGCCTGTTCGTGCGCTACTGGCACATGTTCGCGCTGGGCGCGCTGACCTGCTGGTGCGTGTTCGGCGACCTGTCGTGGCGCTGGTGGTGGGCGCTGGTCGGCGTGGAGCTCGCGGTGGTGTTCGGCAGCGCGCCGTCGCTGCCCCACCTGGCGCCGGTGCTGGCCGCGCTGGTGCTGGTGCTGTCCAGCCGCTGGGTGGCCGCGCGCGGCTGGCTCGACGGCGCGGTGCACCAGTTCCTCGGCAAGCTGTCGTACAGCCTGTACCTGATGCACCCGATCGTCGGCTGGAGCACGATCTCGGTGCTGAAGAAGCTGTTCGGCGACCACCCTTCCGTGCCGCTCGGCCTGCTGTACATGGCCTGCGGCATCGCGACCAGCATCGTCGCCGCGTGGATCCTGTACCGCGCCGTCGAACTGCCGGCCATCCGCTGGAGCAAGAAGGTGCCGATGCCGCGCGCCGCCGCCCCCGCGGTGCATGCCGCCGTCGCGACCTGACCCTGCCCTTCCCATGTCCTCCACCTCCAAGGAAGTCGGCCGCTTCTTCAAGCACTCGGGCATCTATGCCATCGGGAATGCGCTGAACCGCGTCGGCGCATTCCTGCTGCTGCCGATCTACACCCGGCTGCTGACGCCGGCCGAGTACGGCACGCTCGAGACGCTGTACCTGGTCTCGTCGGTGGTGTCCGGCGTGCTCGGCGTCGGCATCGCGCATGCGACGCTGCGCTTCTACTTCGACTACAAGGACGCCGCCGACCGCCGCTCGGTGGTCAGCACCAACCTGCTGGCGTCGATCGCGATCTCCACCATCGGCGTGCTCATCGTCGCGCTGTTCTCGACGCCGCTGGCCGGCTGGCTGTTCAAGGGCCAGGGCCTGTCGAACCTCGGCGGCGCGATGCACTGGATGCTCGCCACCATCGTGTTCGAGCTCGCGTCGCAGGTCGGCCTGGCCTATGTGCGCGCGGTCGAGCGCTCGATGCTGTTCATCGTCGTCTCGTTCGTGAAGCTGGTGGTGCAGGTGATCGCCAACTCGGTCGCGCTGATGCACTTCAACGCCGGCGTCGAAGGCGTGATGGCCGGCAACTGCCTGACCGTCGCGCTCGGCTTCGCGGTGCTGTCGTGGGTGACGTTGCGCGACTGCGGGCTGCGCTTCGAATGGGCCAAGCTGATGCCGGTGCTGCGCTACAGCCTGCCGCTGCTGTGGACCACGATGGTCGGCATCGTCGCGAGCACCGCCGACCGCTTCCTGCTGCAATCGATGGTGTCGCTGGAGGCGCTGGGCATCTATGCGCTGGCGCTGAAGCTGTCGAAGCTCGCGTCCGACCTGGTCGGCGAGCCGATCAACCGGGCCTATGGCGCGTTCCGCTTCACGATCATGGAGCGCGACGACGCCGGCACCATCCAGGCCCAGGTGGTGCGCTACCTGGCGGTGATCCTGTCGCTGATCGGGCTAGCCATCGTGCTGTTCGCCGGCGACGCGCTGCGCCTGATCGCCGCGCCGGCCTACTGGGAAGCCGCACGCTACCTGCCGTGGCTGGTCGGCGCCGCGGTGCTGCAGGTGCTGACCTACCCGCTGCAGACCGGCATCTACTACCAGAAGCAATCCAGCAGCATCTTCCACATCGCGCTCGCCGCCTGCATCGCCGGCCTGGTGCTGGGCGTGCCGCTGATCTGGGCCTTCGGCATCCTCGGCGCCTGCCTGTCGGTGCTCGGCGTCTCGATCGTCTCGGTGGTGATGACCGACCGCATCAGCCAGCGCTTCTTCCCGGTGCACTACGAATGGCGCAAGCTCGCGACGCTGCTCGCGCTGGTGGTCGCCGTCGCGGTCGCCGGCCAGCTCGCCGACCAGCTGCCGCTGCTGTGGAGCCTGCCGCTGCGCTTCGTGCTCGGCGCCGCGTTCCTGGTCGGCATCGTCGCGACGCGCGTGATCGAGCCGGCCGAGCTGGCCGCGGCGCGCGCGAAGCTGATGCAGCGCCTGGGCCGGCCGAGCGGAGCGGCAGCATGAGGCGGGCCGAGCGCCGGGCCGCTCCCAAGCCGGCCCGCATCCCCTCGGGGGATCGACCGATGTACCCATCGGGCGAGGGGCTGTCATGAGCTTCGCGGTCCTCCCGATCTGGCTGTTCCTCGGCAGCCTGCTGGTCGCGCCGCAGCTGTGGTGGTCGCCGCTGCTCGGGCTGCGCGTCGACTACATCGTCTACCCGATGTGGGTCATCGTGCTGGCGTCGCGCGGCCGCTTCGGCGAGGTGTTCCGCTTCCGCACGCAGGACTACTTCTTCCTGCTGATGTACGTCTGGATCTTCCTCAGCGTGATGGTCGCCGGCCTGACCGACATCGGCCAGTTCTACCTCGTCTACTACGCGAAGCTGTTCCTGGTGTACCGCCTCGTCAGCGCGACCATCAGCGACGTGACCGACCTGAAGCGCACCGGCTATGCGCTGATCGCGCTCGCGCTGCTGATCGCGATCGAAGGCATCCAGCACATGAACAACCCCGAGGGCCTCGGCTGGGCCGGACAGAGCTTCGCGTGGATCGACGGCTCGGCATCGTCGATCGGGCTGAAGTCGCGCATCCGCTGGATCGGCATCTTCGACGGCCCGGGCGTGTTCTGCGTGATGTTCACCGCCGCCGCGCCGTTCGCGTTCCAGTACATGGTGAGCCCGTATGCGCTGTGGCTGCGCTTGGTCGCCGCCGTCGGGCTGACCTTCCCGCTGCTGCTGGCGGCCTTCTACACCGGCTCGCGCGGCGGCATCCTGGCCACCGCGGCGATGGTCGGCATGTTCATCGTGTCGCGCTTCAAGATCAGCCTGGGCAAGCTGGTGCTCGCGGCGGCCTGCGGCGGCATCGCGCTGGCCGCGGCGCCGTCGTACCTGACCGAGACCAAGGATTCGAACAACTCGGCCCAGGGCCGCGTCGAGATGTGGGCGATGGGGCTGCAGATGGTGCAGGAGAGCCCGCTGTTCGGCGTCGGCAAGGGCAACTTCGCCATCTACACCCGCAAGCTGGTCGCGCACAACTCGGCGCTGGAGGCGATGGGCGAGACCGGCTTCCCCGGCATGTTCCTGTGGATCGCGGTCATCTACATGGGCATCAAGCACATCGTCGTGCGGCTCAGGGAAGCCACCGACCCGACCGAGCGGCAGGCGCTGCTCGCGGTGCTGATGAGCCTGTCCGGCTACCTGATCAGTTCGCTCTTCGTCTCGCTCGAGACGGAGATCATGTATTTCCTCCTGGGAATGACGGCCGCGGTGGGCCGCTTCACCACACAACCCGTGGGATTCACCCGCAAGGACTTCATGATCATCGTGGCCTTCCAGGTCGCGTACTACATGGCCTTCAAGGTGTTCATCATGGGGTACTACTAGCAGTCACGGAGCGAGGGGACACCATGGGCGGCAAGCAGGCAATGCTGGCGAGATGGCTGGAGAGGGCCGGGGTGACCCGTGCGCGCCTGCGCAGCGGGCCGCGCGGGCTGACCATCCTCGCGTACCACCGCATCCAGGACCTGGCCGACGAATCCCGCTTCGCGGCCGACCCCGAGCTCATCAGCGCGAGCGTGGCCGAATTCCGCCGCCAGCTCAGCTTCCTGCGCGAGCACTGGAACCCGATCGGGCTGTCGAACGCGATGGACGCGATCGAGCGCGGCCGGGCGCTGCCGCCGCGCAGTGTCGCGATCACCTTCGACGACGGCCACCTCGACAACTACACCCACGCCTTCCCGCTGCTGCGCGAGATGAACGTGCCGGCGACCATCTTCCTGTCGACGCTGTACATCGGCAGCCGCGACCCGTTCTGGTTCGACCGGGTGTCGACGCTGCTGTTCTGCGCACCCGCCGGCCTGCTCCGGCTGCCGCTGGCCGACGTGACGCTGCAGCTGTCCGACGTGGCGTCGCGCCGTGCCGCCTCCGACCGGCTGCTGTCGGTGCTGAAGCGCCTGGCCGACGACCGCCGCCGCGACGCGCTGCAGGAGCTGGAGGCGCTGCTCGGCCACCATGCCGCGCCGGCCGATGCGGCGCCCGCGTCGGCGCTGAACTGGGACCAGGTGCGCGAGATGACCCGGCACGGCATCGAGTTCGGCTCGCACACCGTCACCCACCCGGTGCTGTCGATGCAGACCGAGGAGCGCGTGCGCTTCGAGCTGTCGCAGTCGCGCGAGACCATCCGCCGCGAGACCGGCCAGAGCGCCGACCTGCTGGCGTATCCGGTCGGCAAGACCTACACCTTCAACGACCGCGTCGTCGCGATCGCGAAGGAATGCGGCTACCGTGCCGCGCTGGCCTACATCGACGGCGTCAACGACCCGAGCTGCGCCGACCGTTTCGCGCTGAAGCGCATCGCGGTCGAGCGCTACATCCCGCACCCCCTGTTCATGGCCCGCATGACCTTTCCCGGAATCTTCGTCTGATGGCCGAGCTCGCGATCCCGCCCCTGACGTCGCCGTCGATCTCGCAGCCGGCCGACCTGCACAACGCCCCGCCCTGGCAAGAGGGCTGGGAGCTGCTGGTCGGGCCGCTGGGCGGCCGCTCGGTCGTCTGCCTCGACGACGGCGGCCCGGCGGTCACCGCGCTGGCGCAGCGCTGCGCGCGCGTGCGCGTGCTGGCCGCCGACGGCCGCAGCGCCGACGAACTCGCGCAGCGCGTGCGGGCGCACGGCTGGTCGCATGTGGAGGTGATCGCGCTCGACGACCTGCAGCGGGCCGCGCCGATCGCGTTCGACGGCCTGGTCGTCAGCGACCTGAGCGGCCGCGCGCTGGCCAAGGTGCGCGGCGGCCTGGGCCGGCTGCTGGCGCATGCGCGCCCGCTGCTGCGCGACGGTGCCTTCGTGCTGCTGGCCACGCCGAACCGCTTCGGCCTGAGCCGCGAGCGCCTGGCCAGCGGCCTGCGGCGCGGCACGAGCGCCTGGCCGTGGTTCACGCTCGCGTCGCAGCTGCGCCGCCTGGGCGTGCGCGCGCCGCGCGTGCACCCGCTGCTGCTGAACGAATACGCCGGCATCAGCGAGGCCATCGCACCCACCGGCTACCTGCCGACCAAGAACCAGGGCCTGACGCGCGAGCGCATCAAGCAATGGCTGTGGGGCCCGCGCGCCGCGCGCTGGTTCGCGCCGGCGCTGGCGGCGGTGGGCTGGATCGGCGACCCGCAGCCGGGGCTGATCGATGCGGTCGCCCTGACGCTGCAGGCCGGCGGCAGCCAGTTCCAGTGGGTGCAGTACCTGGTGCTGCTGAGCGGCAAGGTGATCGCGACCTTCCGGCCCGATTCCGACCGCGAGACCTCGCGCGTGGTCGTCGTCACGCGCGACCCGCTGGCGGTGGCGCGCCGCGTGCAGGAGGCCGAGAGCCTGCGCCGCCTGCATGCGATGCTGCCGGCGCACCTGGGCGTGCTGCTGCCGCGCGTGCTCGACCGCTTCAAGCTCGACGGCAACGACTGCTTCGTGCTGCAGCACATGCGCGGCGTGACCGCCGATGCGCCGGTGCCGGGGCTCGATCGCGTGACGCGCACTGCGCAGCGTTTCCTGCTGGCGCTGCACGAGGTGACCTGCGTGAAGCGCGTGATGGACGACGAGGCCTGGGAGACCAGCCTGCAACCGATCTTCGACTCGGCCCTGCTGCGCAACCCGCAGTCCGCTGCAGCGCTGCAGCGGCTCGCGCAGCACATGCGCGAGCACGTGCTCGGCCATGTGTGGCTGGATGTCTGCAGCCACGGCGATTTCAAGATCGAGAACGTGATGTACGACCCGCAGACCTGCGAGATCACCGGCGTGATCGACTGGGAGCATGCGATGCTGTGCGGCCTGCCGTACATCGACATGGCCTACCTGCTGACGTACAACCGCATGCTGGGCGGCGAGAGCTGGCTGCAGGCGGCGCGCGCGCTGTTGACGGGCCGGGTGAGCCCGAACGAGCTGGCGGTCGAGGCCGAGTACTGGCGCGCGACGCGGCTGCCGGAGCGGCTGGTGCCGGTGCTGCGGACGCTGGTCGTCGTGCACCACATCGGCTGCCGCTGGCACGGCCAGTGGTCCACGCAGGCGAGTGCCGAGCTGAATGCGCTGATCGAGAGCTGTGTCGAACTGCTGCTGCGCTCGCCGATGCCGGCGGCGCTGGCCAGCGTGCTGCCCGGTGCGCCGGCGGCGCGCGCGGCGGCGCACCCGTTGGGCTGATGAAACGAATGACGAGAACGACCCCGAGATGAAACCGATCGTCCTGCTGAGCATTGCCGCGGTGCTGTACCACTATGCGGTCTACCCGGTGCTGGTGCTGCTGATCGCGCGCTGGCGCGGCCGGGGCGCCGCGGCGCGTTATCCCGCGACGCCCGAAGGTGCCGCGCAATGGCCGCGTGTCACGTTGCTGATCGCCGCGTACAACGAAGAGCGCGTGATCGAGGGCAAGATCCTCAACTCGCTGGCGCTCGACTACCCGCACCCGATCGAGCTGATCGTCGTCTCCGACGGGTCGAGCGACAGCACGCCGCAGATCGTGTCGCGCCATGCCGACCGCGGCGTGGTGTCGATGCACCAGGCGCCGCGGCGCGGCAAGACGGCCGCACTGAACCGCGGCGTCGCGGCGGCCACCGGCGAGATCGTGGTGTTCTCCGATGCCAACAACGACTTCAACCGCGACGCGCTGAAGGCGCTGGTGCAGCACTTCGCCGACCCGGCGGTGGGCGGCGTCTGCGGCGTCAAGCAGATCCGCGAGGCCGGCGACCGCGAGAGCAGCGTCGGCGACGGGCTGTACTGGCGCTACGAATCGGCGATCAAGCTGGCCGAGGGGCAGATCGGCTCGATCACCAATGCCGACGGCGAGATCTTCGCGATGCGCCGCGGGCTGTGGCGGCCGATTGCCGAGCACATCATCAACGACGACGCGCAGATCACCTTCGACATCGTCGACCAGCACAAGCGCATCCTCTACGAGCCGGCGGCGCGTTCCACCGAGTACGCGTCGATCCGCATCGAGGACGACTTCTTCGTCAAGGTGCGCATGGTGGCGGGCGGCTTCCAGACCATCGCGCAGCAATGGCGCCGGCTGCTGCCGCCGCTGTCGTGGTTCGCGCTCGCGTACGTGTCGCACAAGGTGCTGCGCTACCTGGTGCCGCTGTTCCTGGTGGCGATCGCGATCGGCTCGCTGTGGCTGGCCGCGACCGGCGAGGCGGCCTACCAGGTGCTGGTGGTGCTGCAGCTGCTGTTCTACGGCACCGCCTGGGCCGGCTGGCTCAGGCTGCGGCGCGGGCCGCTGCCGACGGCGCTGTACGTGCCTTTCTATTTCTGCACGATGAACCTGGCCGCGCTGCTCGGCTTCGTGCGCTTCGTGACCGGCAAGCAGGGCACGAGCTGGCGAAAGGCGCAGCGATGATGGTCGCGCTCGTGTTGCTCGTAGCCGTCGTCGTCATCGCCGCGGGGGCCGGCGTGGTCTGGCGCCTGCTGCGCTCGCGCCACATGGACCAGTGGATCGCGAGCTACCTGCGGCAATGGCCGCGCCGGCTGCGTGGGCGCAACGCAGCGCACACGCATGTGCACTTCTGCTTCGCCGACCACTACGAGCCGTTCTGGCACAAGCCCGACCTCGCGACCGCGCGCGCGCGCGTCGATCGCTGGATGGACCGCTACCCGACGATCGCGGCCGAGCACACCGACAGCAACGGGCGCCATCCGCAGCATTCGTTCTTCTACCCCGAGGAGGAGTACGACGAGGTGATCCTCGACCAGCTGGCCGACCTGTGCCGGCGCGGCTTCGGCGACGTGGAGGTGCACCTGCACCACGACAACGACACGGCGGAGAACCTGCGCAAGACGCTGACCGGCTTCACGACGCTGCTGCACGAGCGGCATGGCCTGCTGCGCAAGGACCCGGTGACGGGCCAGGTGCTGTACGCCTTCATCCACGGCAACTGGGCGCTCGACAACTCGCGGCCCGACGGCCGCTGGTGCGGCGTGGACAACGAGCTGGACGTGCTGCACGAGACCGGTTGCCGCATGGACATGACGCTGCCGTCGGCGCCGAGCGACACGCAGACGAGCAAGATCAACTCGATCTACTTCGCGCACGGCGAAGCGGGTTGCTGCAAGTCGCACGACCACGGCCGCGATGCGCGCGTCGGCGACTGGCTGCAGCGCAAGGAGCTGCTGATGGTGCAGGGCCCGCTGGCGCTGAACTGGAGCGACCGCAAGGCCGGCATCATGCCGCGCATCGAGTCGAGCGAGATCTCGGCCGACGCGCTGCCGACCGCGGCGCGCATTGCGCTGTGGGAGCGGGCCGCCATCGGCATCGAAGGTGCCGAGAACCACCTGTTCATCAAGGTGCACACGCACGGCGCCGAGGAGCGCACCGCGGGCGCGCTGCTCGACGGCGGCATGCAGCGCATGTGGACCGAGCTTGCGAAGCGCTTTCGCGACCGGCCGGGGTTCTCGCTGCACTACGTGACGGCCTGGGAGATGTACCAGCAGATCGAGCGGCTGTGCAAGAACGAGCCGGTGAAGGCTTCTTCGATGCGGGCGGAGGTTTTGGCGTGAGTTGCGTTGTTGTTCTTGCTTGTGGCAAAGGCGCGGGTGGGGAGGCTGTGGCGCGCCGTCGGGGGCGGTCCTCGGCCCCCTGGGGGGCCGAGGACTTCCCTCCGCTGGCTGGCTTCACGGCCCGTCGCCGAAACTCCCTCCGCTCACTTCGTTCGCTGTGGTCAAACAGTCGGCGACAGTCAGTTCACGAACGCGCTGCGCGCGGGGCCACGAAGCCAGCCAGCTCCGGCGCCCCCTCCTTATTGGCGCGCCACAGCCTCCCCACCCGCGCCTTTGCCGGCACCGCTCGCTSTGTTGGGGGGAAAAGATTGAANCCAGCCAGCTCCGGCGCCCCCTCCTTATTGGCGCGCCACAGCCTCCCCACCCGCGCCTTTGCCGGCACCGCTCGCTCTGTTGGGGGGAAAAGATTGAACAGACCGACGGGCGTGCCGGCGCTCGCGCGCTCGTCGGTCACTTCAATCTTTTCCTCCCCCAAGAACGGCTGGTTCTTCGCGRSGGGTGAGGGGATGGGCTGGGGGCGATTTCTGGGGCGACGAAGAAGATCGGCTTTGGGGATGGCGCGCGCCAGCGCGCTTCGTGGACTGACTCGCCGGCACTGTTTGACCACAGCGAACGNGCGATTTCTGGGGCGACGAAGAAGATCGGCTTTGGGGATGGCGCGCGCCAGCGCGCTTCGTGGACTGACTCGCCGGCACTGTTTGACCACAGCGAACGAAGTGAGCGGAGGGAGTTTGCCGGCGCATCCCCAAAGCCGATCTTCTTCGTGGAGTCGACAGGCCCCCGGGGGCCTGTCGACCGCCCCAGCATGAGCTCCCAGCCCATCCCCTCACCCCCCGCGACACGCCACAACCAGCAATGAGAGTTCTCCATGTCATCGAGACCTTGGACTTCGGCGGCGCCGAGAAAGTCGTCGTCGACCTCGTCGCCGCCACCAAGGGCCGCTGCCAGCCCGCCGTCTGCTGCGTGAAGCACAGCGGCGAACTGGCGCAGCGCCTGGGCGACGGCGTGCAGGTGTTCTCGCTCGGCAAGACCGAAGGCAACGACCTGACCGTGCCCTGGCGCCTGGCCCGGCTGGTGCGCGAACAGGGCTTCGACGTGATGCATTCGCACCTGTGGGGCGTCTACCTCGAATCGGCCCTCGCCGCCCGGCTCGCCGGCGTGCCGCTGGTGCACACGGTGCACGGCAACTACCAGGACTACGGCCGGCGCTTCATCCCGCGCCTGAAACTCGCGCTGCGCCACCGGCTGGAGCGCTTCGCGGCGCGCTGGCACCAGCGCATCGTCACGGTGTCGCATTCGATCCAGAGCTACGTGGTCGAGAACATCGGCATCGACGCGCGCCGTGTCGAGACGGTGCACAACGGCATCGACGAACGGCTCGAGCTGACGGGCGAGCGCCGCGGCACCACCTTCATCACCGTCGGCCGCATGGCGGCGGTGAAGAACCACGCGATGATGATCCGGGCGTTCGCGCGCGTCGCCGCCGCGCGGCCCGATTCGCGGCTGCAGCTGGTCGGCGACGGGCCCGACCGCCCGGCCCTCGAGGCGCTGGCCGCCTCGCTCGGCGTCGCCGCGCGGGTCGAGTTCCTCGGCTTCCGCAACGATGTCGCCGAGCTGCTCGCGGCCGCCGACGTGTTCCTGATGTCGTCGCACTACGAAGGCGTGTCGATCGCGATCCTCGAGGCGATGCGCGCCGGGCTGCCGGTCGTCGGCACCCAGGTCGGCGGCATTCCCGAGACCGTGCTGCAGGGCGAGAGCGGCCTGCTGGTGCCCGATGGCGACGAGGCCGCATTCGCCGACGCCATGCTGACGCTGCTGCAGGACGCGAGCCGCCGCACCGTGCTCGGCCGCGCCGCCGCGCAACGCCAGCGCGAGGCCTTCTCGCTCGAGAGCGCCGCCCAGCGCTACCTGCAGCTCTACGCCGGAGGCCTGCAATGATCAAGGCGATGCTGCGCAAGCTGCTGAGCCCGGTGCTGCGCTACCGCGGCGACGCACCCGACCTGTACCTGAGCTTCGACGACGGCCCGCACCCGGTCGTCACGCCGCAGGTGCTCGATGCGCTGGACCAGGCCGGCGTGAAGGCCACCTTCTTCATGATCGGCCAGGAGATGGAACGCCATCCGGCGCTGGTGACCGAGGTGCGCGCGCGCGGCCATGCGATCGCGATGCACGGCTTCACGCACCGGCACTGCAGCGACATGGGCTGGCGCGAGCAGCTCGACGACCTGCGCCGCATGCGCGCGGTGGCGGCGCGCTTCGGCGTGCGGCTGCGCAGCTACCGGCCGGCGTATGGCGAACTGTCGGTGCTGCGCATCGGCTGGTGCCTGCTGAACCGCGTGAAGATCGTGATGTGGTCGTTCGAGACGCGCGACTCGTTCGTGCAGCAGGCGGCCGAGCTCGAAGCGCGGGTCACGCCGCAAGCCCTGACGGACGGCGACATCCTGCTGTTCCATGACGACACCCCGGTGACCGCGCAGGCCCTGCCGCGCTTGCTGGACAACGCCCGCGCAGCCGGCCTGCGCTTCGGCGTCCTGGAGACCGTGTGAAGACCCTCATCCACATCATCAGCGCCGACGACGTGTTCGGCCCCGAGAAGACCGTGATCAACGAATGCCTCGCGCTGCGCGGCAGCGACTGGCACGCCCGCATCATCAACATCTGGCACACCGACGACACGCCGATCTCGCGCAAGCTGCGCGAGGCCGGCATCGACCACGAATGCCTGCAGTCCACCGGCAAGCTCGACCTGGGCGCCATCCGCGCGCTCGCCGGCAAGCTTGCGGCGCAGCCCGGCACGGTGGCGCACAGCCACGGCTACAAGGCCGACCTGTACACGCTGCTGGCCGCGCGCCGCGCGAAGGTGACGGCGCTGACCACCGCGCACGGCTGGACCTCGGAGAACGCGAAGGTGCGGCTGTACGAACGCCTGCAGGCCTTCCTGTGGCGCTTCTTCGACCGCGTGGTCTGCGTGTCGCAGAGCTACCGCCAGCTGGCGGTCGCGGCCGGCGTGCCGGATCGCAGGATCACCGTGGTGCACAACGCGATCCGCAGCTCGTACCAGGCACACGGTGCGCAAGCCCGCAGCGACGCACGCGCGGCGCTCGGCCTGGCGGACGATGCGCAGGTCGTCGCGATCGTCGGCCGGCTCGGCATCGAGAAGGGGCACCGGCTGTTCGTCGACGCGGCCGCGCAGCTCGCGCCGCGCTTTCCGAAGGTGCGCTTCCTGATCGCCGGCGAAGGCGCGCAGCGTGCCGAGATCGAGGCGCAGGTGGCGCAGCTGAAGCTCGACGGCACGGTGCGGCTGCTCGGCCACCGCAACGACCTGCCGGCGATCTACCCGGCACTCGACCTGTTGGCGATGGCCTCGCTGCGCGAAGGCCTGCCGAACGTGCTGCTCGAAGCGATGCTGCACGGCGTGCCGGGCGTCGCGATGGCGGTGGGCGGCATCCCGGAGGTGGTGAGCGACGGCGTCGACGGGCTGCTGGTGCCGCCGGGCGACCTGGCGCGCTTCGTCGAATCGCTCGCGAGCCTGCTCGGCGACCCGGCACGCCGGGCTGCGATGGGCGCGGCGGCGGTGACGAAAGTGCGCGACGGTTTCCTGTTCGACGCGCGGATGAAGCGCATGGTCGAGATCTACGAAGCCGGCCTGCTGCGGCCCGGCACGCCGGCCGGTGCCGCAGGGAGCGCCGCATGATGCACGTGCTGTGGATCGTGGCGGCGGTGGCCGCGAGTGCGCTGGTGCTGGCGGTGGCGGCGATCTTCTTCTACCAGGCGATCCGCGGGCTGTGGGGCGTGCGCGCGCCGGCGCCGCTGGCGCCACGCCGCGACAAGCGCTTCGGCGTGCTGGTGCCGGCGCACAACGAGGAAGGCGTGCTCGGCCCGTTGTTCGCGTCGCTGGCCCGCGTGGACTACCCGCGCGAGCAGCTCGCGATCCTGTTCGTCGCCGACCATTGCAGCGATGCGACGGTGGCCGAGATCCGGGCGGCCGGTTTCGACTGCCTGGACCGCCAGAGCGGCGCGCGCGGCAAGACCGCGAGCCTGGCCGAGGGCATCACGACGCTCGAGGCGACGCATGGCGCGGCACTCGATGCGGTGGCGTTCTTCGATGCCGACAACGTCGTCGACCCGTTGTTCTTCCAGCAGGCAGCGGCGGGCCTGCACGAAGGCCATGCGGTGCTGCAGGGCCGGGTCGGCGTGCACAACTGGCAGGCCACACTGTTCTCGCGGCTGAACTACATGAATGCGGTGGTCGAGAACCGGCTGGAAGAACTGGCGCGCAGCCAGGCCGGCTGGAGCTGCAACCTGCGTGGTCACGGCATGGTGTTCCGGCGCGACGTGCTGCAGCGCATGCCCTGGCATTCGGACACGATGGTCGAGGACCAGGAGATGCTGGTGAAGCTGGTGTGCAGCGGCCAGCGGGTGCATTGGCTGGAGCATGCACGCGCGTCGAGCGTGATCCCCGAGACCGCGAAAGAAGCGGCGGCGCAGCGCCGGCGCTGGGCCGGCGGTCGCTCGGCGATCGTCGGGCGCAGCGTGCGGGCGCTGTGGGCGCGTTTCAGTGCGAGCGGCGATGGGGCGGCGCTGAACCTGCTGATCGACTTCCTGCTGCCGTCGCACGCGGTGCAGCTGAGCCTGCTGTTCGTCGCGATCGTCGCGGCCGCGGCCGTGTGCGGGCTGGCCTCTTGGCAGTTCGTGCTGGCGTTTGCGCTGCTGCCGGCCTACCTGCTGTACTTCATCGCGGGCAACCTGCTGAGCGGTGTGCCGGTGAAGACCTTCCTGGATATCCTGTGGGCGCCGGCGTTCATTGCGTGGCGGACGTGGATCTACTTGAGCAGTTTGAGTGGCGTAAAGCGTTGGCGCTGACTTTGGCGTGTCGCGGCGGGTGAGGGGATGGGCTGGGGGCTCATGCCGGGGCGGTCGACGGGCCCCCGGGGGGCCCGTCGACTCCACGAAGAAGATCGGCTTTGGGGATGCATCGGCAAACTCCCTCCACTCACTTCGTTCGTTGTGGTCAAACAGTGCCGATGAGTCAGTCCACGAAGCGCGCTGGCGCGCGCCATCCCCAAAGCCGATCTTCTCCGTCGCCCCAGAAATCGCCCCCAGCCCNCAGTGCCGATGAGTCAGTCCACGAAGCGCGCTGGCGCGCGCCATCCCCAAAGCCGATCTTCTCCGTCGCCCCAGAAATCGCCCCCAGCCCATCCCCTCACCCGCCGCTCGAGACCAGCCGCTCTTGTTGGGGGGAAAAGATTGAAGTGACCGACGAGCACGCGARCGCCGGCAYGCTCGTCGGTCACTTCAATCTTTTCCCCCAAACACAGCGCGGCGGTTCGCAAAGGCGCGGGTGGGGAGGCTGTGGCGCGCCAATAAGGAGGGGGCGCCGGAGCTGGCTGGCTTCRTGGCCCGCGTGCGCAGCACGCTTCGTGGACTGACTGTCGCCGACTGTTTGACCACA
>NZ_LMDM01000024.1 GCF_001425825.1 Rhizobacter sp. Root1238 | reverse complement strand
CCAGGCTCGCAAAGCTCGTCTGTTTCATGCCGCCATCCTCGCCGTCCGCAGCTCATTCGGCCATCGAGATCTGCCCGAATAAATCAGTGGTTCCTTAGATGACGTGTAGGCGATCACGACATCGCAATGGCCGGCGCTTGAGGCGAAGCATCATCCCTCGACAACGCGCTCCGGCAGCCGCACCTGGATCGTTGTCCCCTGACCCGGTGCGGCCGTGACGACGAGCGTCCCGTGCTCGGCTTCGACACGAAACCTCATCCCGAGCAGGCCGTAGGCCGAGGTCGACGGCGAACTGGTGTCGAAGCCGACGCCGTCGTCTCGCACCGTCAACTCCGCCACCCCATCGCTGGACACCAGATCGAGCCAGAGGCTCGTCGCCTTGGCGTACTTGCTGATGTTCGTGACGGCTTCCTGAACGACTCGGTAGACCACCAGTTCCGCAGCCGGCTCCAGCTGCACCACCGAGAGCGCACAGTTCACCTTGACGCCGGAGCGCTCGGCGAACTCGCGCGAGAGGATTTCGAGCGTGACGGCCAGCCCCAGGTTGTCCAGGGTCGACGGACGCAGGTTCTCGATGATGTTGTGTTTCAGCGCGATGCCCTTGTTGAGCGTGTCGACCAGGTGCGCCAGGCGCTCCACCACCTCGGGCGCACTCTCGGTCACACGGGCCTTGATCCGAGCGGCATCGAGCTTGGCCGAGATGAGCAATGCGCCCATCTCGTCATGCAGGTCGCGCGCCAGCCGGGCGCGTTCCTCTTCACGCGCCGTTTCGATGTGATGGGTCAGCTTGACAAGCTGCGCGGTGCGCGATGCCACCTCGACCTCCAGCCGCTCGCGCTCGATCTGCACCACGCGCTGAAGCTCGTCTTTGACACCTTCCTTCTCTTGCTCGAGCGTCAGGCCCTGGCGCAAGTACAGGAACAGCACCACGAGCCCGGCAGCGCTCAATGCCCCCGCGCCAAGGCGATTGAGCAGCAGCGTGCGATGAATGTCCGACTGGCTGTCCAGTGCCGTCGTTCGCAGCTCTTGCAGCGTGGTCTTGCCCGATCGCAGCGCGCTGAGCTGTTCCAGCACGCCCGTCGACTGCCAGTACGAGCTCTCGCCGATCAGCACGATGGACAGGGCCGCGACGAAGGCGACCGGAAGCAGGATCGGATTGCGCTGGATGACGTCGCGGATGAGCATGAAGATGCTCCGCTTCGTCGTGCTCATCGAGTGCACGCCGGCAGTGCGGGGGAAGTTCATGGTGGGCTCCGATGGTCATGGAGACTACCACCCGTTTTCGACCCGTGAGTTCAGTTTTCACTCGCCTGCCAATGCGCGCGCAATTCGTCGTTGAACGCCGTCCAACGCTCTTCGGAGTTCCGAATTCAGCGAGTAGACCAGCCGAAAGCTGCCGTTCTCTGCCGGCAGCAAGTGGCCGACAAGTGCCGTAGAAACGTGCGCGCCGTCCGCTAGGCTACGCACCTGGAAACGCTTCGACGAAGGCAGCTTCACCCGTCATCGTCAGCCGCGCACCTTCGGCCAGCACCCGGACGATGCAGCCGTTGTTGAACTTGAAGCGGGCTTCAACGGTGCTGGAAGCATTGAAAGGAACGGGTATCAGACGAAGTTCGCATGCGCCGTCGACCCTCAACGAGCCGTCAACAATCCAGCCCTCTCCAATATCCGGCGCGCCGGTCAGGCGCGCAGATGCGAACTCGAGGTAGCCCGGTTGGACCCACCCCGTCCCCTCGTCGCTGCCAGGCACTCCATCAGAACGATGGAGATATGCAGCCTCGAAGTTGATGGTCACAACGCCGCCCGTCGACAGGACGGAAGACACCCTGGAATCGTGAAGTTCGAGGCTGCAGTTCATGCTGACATTCTGTCGTGCTTGAGCTGCCCGAAACCCGACACTGACGAATGACTGGACCTGGCCGACAGTGTATGTTCGGCGCATCTCCAGCGAGCCGCCGGTCGCTGGCCATGCCGGCTCCGCTGTGCGACCGCTTGCAGGGCGACCGTCGAAAGGGCACAGTCGGCCAGAACCGGTCGGCCGTGAGCGGCAGCTTTCGGATAGGCTACCGCATGTTCTCCGCAGCACGAGCTCTTCGCTCCCTAGCGAATTTGCGATTTCGCATTCTGAACTTAGCGACGATTCAGGAGGTATCCGCCGAGACGTTTGAGCCTGTGTTCAAGCAGTTGGTCTCTAGCGGATGGAAAGTTCGCTCGAGGTACGCGGGATTCGACGCCGGCGTCGACTACGACTGCTTGTGCTTGCGCAAGGGCTTCGCCACTCTGAAGTGCGAATGGGACAACTGGTCCGAATGGAGCATCGAGGGGAAGCGGCATCTGATCGAGGAGATTGCTGACCGCAGCAAGCTTCCGATCACATACGCATGGCGCTGGGCCGATGCGCTCCACCGGAAGACATCTCCGCCCGCCGAGCTCAAACATTGAGAGACTGCAGCCGTCCACAACCGGTCGCTCGCGACTGCCGGCTCTTGGCCATCTCTTTTGGACAATGTGAGAACACCATGGTTTGCAAGACCACGATCGCGTCGTCCGGCAATCTAGCTGGCGTTCAGCCAGCCGCTCTTCAGTTTGACCATCCTTTCGCCAGGTCCAGTCTTCTTTGCTTCTACTCGGTAGTAGTGAGTGGGCTTCGGAACGAACGGCATCTTGGCCTCCAAGATTCGAAGTCGCGAGACAAAAGCCGGATCGGTATCTGATGCGCCGAACAAGAAGGTCGGTTGAAGAAACACCTTGCGACCGCCAATCGACACCCCAAGACTGCTTCCGCGTCCGAAGTGGGTTCTGGACCCACAGTGCGTGGGATTTGGCATCGATTTCCACTCAAACGAATACGACACGTATAGGCTGACCGGTCCAAGCGATTGCTTGGGCCGCTGCTCATCCGCAA
The DNA here is from genome assembly GCF_001425825.1 of Rhizobacter sp. Root1238. Taxonomy (GTDB): domain Bacteria; phylum Pseudomonadota; class Gammaproteobacteria; order Burkholderiales; family Burkholderiaceae_C; genus Rhizobacter. Next base: position 53,603 of record NZ_LMDM01000024.1, on the reverse strand, counting down.
GGGCGAACTCAACCGCATCCGCCAATCGATCTGTCTGCAGTTCCCAGTTATGAAACCCACCAGAGATGCTTGTCACTGGCCCAAAGGCCTCGACAGCTTGGGTTCGGGTCGCCTCTACTACCGCCGCATCGGTCCACTGGCTCGGTCCCCAGAGCGTCAGTCTGAGCGGCGACCCAAGCTCCGAAATCGTCTGCTCATCAAGGAAGGACTGAACTGATTCCCAAGCCCTTCGAGGAATTCTTGCCCTTGGCCCATGACCATGAGAAACAGATTTGGGAGGGTGATACGCGATCATGCTCGTTCAGAAGGCAAGGAGTAGCAGCTCTGGTGCGTCGAAGGATACCTCCACGCTGGGGAAGCGAATGTCTGCTTGCGGGCGCCAAGTTTGACGACGCGAATGTCCGTTGAGGGTCGATAGCTCCGCTTGGCTGCTCGCGACAGCAGCCATTCGACCAGGTCAGCACTGGTGTAGCGGCGCTGTCCGCTCGGCCGTGACTGAGCAGATCCAGCGCGGTTCGCGACGAAGGTCTCCTTTCAGTCCGGGCTGTCGTTCGGCCGCCGTCCCTGACCGACCGCAACCAGCCCGAAGCGGTCGGCGCCGTCGAAGGTCCCGCAGACTGGATCTACGCTACACCTGACCCGGTCGATTGCTACCGCGACCGCGTGGAGTCGATGACCGCGGCGTGCAAGTCCTCAGGGCGCAGATTGGTGTAGCGCCGAAGGTGCCGCCAATCCTTGTGGCCGGTCACGAGCGCAACCTGCTGGATCTCGAAGCCTTCCTCGAACAGTCGGCTCGTTCCCTCATGCCTCAGGTCGTGGAAGTGCAGGTCCGGAATGCACAACGTCCGGCATGCCTCGGTGAAGTACTTGCTGACGGTTGACTCGCCGATCGGGAAGATCCGCGACTCGCCCGCAACCTGCGGCTGTCCATTCAGGATTGTCCAGGCATCTCCCAGCAGAGGAACCCACTGGTCATTGCCTTCCTTCTTCCGAGGATCCTTGCGATCCCGCACCAGCACAAGCCGTCGCTTCCGATCCACGTCGTCCCACTGCAGGCGCGCGATCTCACCGCGTCGCATGGCCGTCGCCACCGCGAATCGAACCACATCGGCGAACAGCTGGCCACGCACCTCGGTCAGGTGCGCGATGATCTGCACCAGCTCGTCTTCGGTCGGCCGCCGCTCGCGCTTGCCACCGCCACCGATCAGCGCGAGGTGCTTCAGCAGCGGACGCGCGGCAGCAGCCACATCGGGCAACACAACCTTGAGCCCCACGCCGGCGTACCTCATCGCGGTGCCGAGCTTGCTGATCTCCATGTTGCACGTGTACGGTCCCGCACCTTCGTCCCGGCGCATCTGGCAGTACCCCACCAGATCCTTCGGCGTCATCACCATGGCGTCGAGCTCGCCCAGCCCTTCGACCAGGTACTTCAGCATGTAGTGCTCGTTGCTCGTGTCTGGAATGGGTCTCGACCGATCACGCAGATCTCGATAAGCAGAGATCACGTCACGCAGCAGCAAGGTGCGGCCCATGACAGACGTGGCAGAGGGAGCCTTGCCACGATCAATGTCGCCCTCGACCTGGCGTGCCCAGACATCTGCCTGGGCCTTCGTTTTGAAGGTCTTGCAGTACGATGGATGACCTTTGCGGCGAATCAACGCGCGCCATCCCTCACCCACTTTGATGATGCTTGCCATCGAGACTTGAGCGAGTGATACGGCGTATCACCGCGTATCACTGAGGTTGTTGAAGCCGATGATATGCGATGACTCTCTCATAGGAGAGAGGCGAAAAATCAACGCTAGAATCCACCCCCACTCGCCGTAGTTCAATGGATAGAACGGCCGCCTCCTAAGCGGCAAATACAGGTTCGATTCCTGTCGGCGGGACCAGTGCACGGTCCAATAAAATCCAGTGTAGTCCCGTTTCCCCAGGGAAATCAACACTTCCGAGGGATCGGAAGTCTCAGGAAGTCCAAGCGACTCCAGTTGAATCTGAGCACAAACGGGGGTAACTTCAGGGGTAGCAGTTCGCTACCCCCGGAAAGTTACCCCGATGCCCCTCAACGACACCCAGATCAAGAAGGTCAAGGCCGGCGAGAAGCCGCTGAAGCTCTATGACGAGCGCGGCCTCTACCTCGAGGTGCGCGCGACGTCGACGGGCACCTCGTCGAAGTGGTGGCGGCTGAAGTACCGCTTCGACGGGAAGGAGAAGCTGCTCTCACTGGGCACCTACCCCGAGCGCAGCCTCGCGAAGGCGCGCGACGCCCGCGACGAGGCGCGCGCGCTACTCGCGGCCGGCACCGATCCCAGCCAGGCGCGCAAGGACGAAAAGGTCGCGCGCGCGGTCGCCGCCTTGAACCACATGGAGGCGGTGTCGCGTGCCTGGCTGAAGGAGCGCGCCGGCGCGTGGACCGAAGGCACGCTCGACGCCATCACGGCATCGCTCGAGAACCACGTCTTCCCCGAACTGGGCAAGCTGCCGATCACGGAGATAAAGCCGGGCGACATCCGCCGCATCGTGAAGGCCGTCGAGGCTTCCGGCGCGTCGGAAACCGCGGGCCGCGTCTTCCAGCGACTGCGCGCCATTTTCCGGCACGCGATCGCGCACGAACTGCTGGAGGTCGACCCCACCTACTCGCTGAAGCCATCCGAGGTGCTGAAGCCGCGGAAGACCCGCCACCGCGCGGCGCTCTCAGAGCAAGACGCGCCGGCGTTCCTTCGCAAGCTCGACGCATACGAAGGCGACCAGAACACGAAGGCCGCGCTCGCGCTGCTGATGCTGACCGCTGTGCGGCCGGGCGAGCTGCGCGGCGCGCGATGGGCCGAGTTCGACCTGAAGCGCGCGCTGTGGCGCATTCCGGCCGAGCGCATGAAGATGCAGACAGCGCACGTGGTGCCGCTGTCGACGCAGGCCGTCGCGTTGGTCGAGTCGATGCGGGAGCTGACCGGCCACCGCGACCTCGTCTTCCCGTCGCCCTTCTACCCCGAGAAGCCGCTCAGCGAGAACACCTTCAACAGCGCGCTCGCCCGCATGGGCTACAAGGGGCTCGCCACCGCGCACGGCATGCGCACGCTGTTCTCCACCTGCGCGAACGAGGCCGGCTGGAGCGGCGACATCATCGAGAAGCAGCTGGCCCACGAGGAGCGCGACGAGGTGCGCGCCGCGTACAACCGCGCGCAGCACTTGGCCGAGCGCGCGAAGTTGATGCAGTGGTATGCCGACCACCTCGACAAGCTGCGCGAGGGCGCGGACGTGATCGCATTCAAGGCCGCCTGACCCTTCAGGCGCCGGCGCCTCGGCGGTCCCGAGGCAAAGCGGGCCCGCCCGGTGGTGGAATACCTGGCGAGCCCTACCGCAACCCACCTCACAACAGGTGAATCATGGCAACCATCAAGTCTACAGAACGTGACGATTCGTCGTTCCCGCACCTCTACCAGTTGAACGGGCGATACCGGATCGATCCAGCGAATTCGAACGACGACCTCCTCAACGATGTCGGCTGTTTGCTGGAGGCAGTTGAGGGCGTGCTTCAGGGCATTGTCGACAACAACGACGACACGAGCACCGCTGTGCTTGCCTGAGCAGTTAGGCGACGACTGATGAGCTTCGGCATCCATGCCTGAGTGATTTTGCAGCTTCGACTACGCGCAGGCGCCTCCGCGGACCATGTGGCTGCGCAAGCCGGCAGATCTAACTGAATGGGCGGCGCGCGGTGTTGCAGCACGGCGGCGTCGCGCGCACCATAGTGCCCTGGAACAGGATCGTTCCTTCAAGCAGAGGGGCTCGCATGCGAAACTTGAAGTGCTTCGACGTCCACGGAGTATCCGTCGACGAACTGCTGGTCGGGTTCAACGATCAGGCAGACGAGTTCGGCATTGCCGAGGAAGATGTCATCTCGATCAAGGTTCTTCCTGCGGAAGCCGGGCACATGGTCGTGAGGGATGGGACCAAGCCCATCACCAACCTAACGCGACTGGTGATCTTCTACTGGTCCAGCCGCTGAGCGACGCATGTCGGCGGCCTGGGGTTGCCGAGCAGCCCTTGCGGCCCTCGTTGATCTCGCGCACGATGTAGCCGTGTAGAGAATCGGAGGTTCAGTCACCGGGAGGCTCGATGCCCTGGCAGAAGTTTCAGTCCGGCCAACCGGCGAAGCCAACGCCGCCTATCGAGGAGTCGGCATCGACCTCGTTGCAGGCTGGGACGTCGCGAGCGATGGCTACCGTGTGCATGCCTATGTTCATCTCGGGAATGTCCTAACGAAAGTCGATACGAGCAACGTCGACGCCGCGATGAACGGCAGGCGTTCGATGAGGGGTACGGTATTGCCGTGCAATTCGTCGAAGCGGCTTCGAAGACGCAGCCGTGAGCGGGTCGCGCCGGCAAGTGGGCTCATGCAGGGGGAGCAGCAACATGCCCGAATCCTTCGTGAAGGTGTCCGGTATCGATCCGCGATACACGCATCACTGTGAGCCGGACAGGACACCTGACGGCCGCTTCGCCGTGAAGGTGGTGATCGAGCGGGCCGACGGTGCGGCGCCGATGAACATTCGCGTGACGCCAAACGCGCCGACGTTCGAGACGGCTCGTGAAGCAGCGGATGCTGCATACGCGGAGGGCGAGCGCTGGGTCGAGCGTCACGGTTGAGACCCGGCAAGCCTGCTTGAACTGCCAATGCAGTACCGGGCGCCCCTCGGCGAGCAGCGCGTCAGCGCGTGCGCAGTGCCTCCAGGATCTCGTGCACGTCGTTGATGGCCGCCATGTACCTGGCGACGGCCTCCCTCTCTTCCCACAGCGTCAGCATCTCGGCCTCCGAACGCAGCGCCTCAGAGATCACGGGTGGCAAAGCCTGGATCTCGGCGGGGCGGCGCGACCACGCCAGCACCGCGACCAAGTGTTCGCGCGCCACGGGGCGCAGCTGTCGCACGACGATCGCCTTCGGCGAGTGATCGGTGCCTTCCACCTGCAGATGCTCGCCAAGCTCGTGGAGCCTCTTGAGCCAAGCGGCGGCACGTTCGAGGTCTTGAAGGGTCATGGTGAGTTCCTGAGCAGAGGAGCGGCGAGCATGGCCGGATCGGACAGGTGTTTTCCCTCGATTGACGCGCAGCCCTGCGCGGCTAGGCGTCCACGCAACAGCGCGGCACTGGACTGTTGCACTGCCGGGTCAAGGTGTGCCCGATTGGTCAGATGGCTCAACGGGTGGATGAGCGGTTGGAAAGCCCTGACAAACGTCTGCTGCACTGAGCAGATAGACCAACGGCGACCGCCAGAAGAGAAATCCGAATCGAACGCATGGCACGAGCCCTTCATCGAGGGCGCTCGGCCGGCGGCCGATCTCACGCCCATCAGGTGATGGACTTGCACTGGGGTAGCTTTGGGGGTAACCGAAACACCCGAAAGCAGAAACCACGAATATCCACGCGGCTCAGCGCTCAACCTGCGATTCCTGTCGGCGGACCAGTGCGCAGTCCAATGCCAAGGCCATTGGCGTCCCCCACGGACTGGGTGCCCAGTCCGGTCAGTCGGACTCCGAGCTCGGCTCGGCATCCGATGAATCTGGCTCTGCTCGTGCCAATGCAGCGGCAACCCAGCCCCGTGCCGTCACGATGGAAATTGCAGTATCGGGATGGGTGAACTTGACGTCGTAGTTCCCGCCGACGAAATCCGTCGGGCTCACCGTGACGGTATAGGCCGCCGGACACCCCCATCGCAGAATGAGCGCCCGAAGCGCGTCGGCACTGCCGTCGAAGCGAACATTCCGAACGTTGCGCTCCCGGACCATCTGCACGACCTCCGCGCGTTGCGCCGTTGCGCCGAATGCGGATTCGATCTGTTCGCGCTGGGCAACCATCCGCGGGCTGTGATTCAGCGTCGACTGCGGCGCCTCGGCGCCTGTTCGTCGCTGAACGTCGAGCCGCCGGTGGACGCGGTCAGGGGCGGGATCCACAGGGTGTTTCATGGGCTTGTCGCGGGCTGACGGTGCAGGCGAATCTAGAAGCCCCCGCACCGCGGCGCCATCAGCGCCAGGCTGAAACCGGTTGGCATGAAGTCTGAGCCTGGCCCGCAAGCCACCCGGCGACCACTCGTCCCGGTTGGCCAGGCTTCGAACCAGCCATTGAAGTTGAGAAGCGCACGGGCGTCGCGTCGAACTGAAGGCACTGGCAAGGCGCTCCCGTCCTGCGTGACTTGAACCACGCGCCACCGCTGATTCGTTCGTAGGATAGATTGCGAACGAAGTTTGCCGCATGGTAAAGTTTTGTGAACAAAATCCGATCGCGATGCGACGGCAAGGCCTGAGGAGACCTGAAGATGTTCGCGAACGCCGCGCCTGCGACGTGGAGAGGGGGTTCGCTGTTCTCGCGAATCGACGATGGTGCCGGCGGGCGCTGGGCCACCGTCCGGAGGGCACTGAAGTTCTATGCCAGGCTCGCCCTGCGCCGGTCCAGTGTCGACAGCTGCATCCGCTACTTCCATGCGCTGTCGGCCGAGACCGCCCAGCAGTACCCCATCGAGCTCCACCTGAGGCCCCTGCGGCCCTACCTCTGCGCCAACCTGCCCGTGCGCAGGCGAGTCGATTGCGTGGTGTGGCACTTCAACTGGCTGCACAACCATCTGCCGCCGGAGTTTTTACGCGGCGCCCCGATCCTGCTGCCGCTCCCCGAGCCCGAGTTTCCCGGCGTCAGCCTGGTGCTGCGTCACTCCGCTTCGCAGAGCCGGGAAGGCGAACTCAGCCTCGACCTGATGTTCACCGGACGTCGCGTCATGTCCGCGAATTTCAGCATCGTCAGCGGGTTCGTCGAAGAGGGCCTGCGACCCGGGCAGAGCGCCGTGCTCGTCGGCGGCTTCCAGGGGGTTCGAGGAACCGAGCACGAGGTGCGCGAGATCGGTGCGGCGATGCAGAAGCTCAGGCCCGGCGCGCTGCTGATCTGCGCTCTGCAAGGCCTGTGCGCCGGATGGGGGCTGCCGGCCCCGATGACGGTATCGAGCAAGGGGCACGTGACGGCCCGCTACGGTCGGGCATGCAAGATCCAGCTCGACTACGACGAGGTCTGGCGCGATGCCGGCGCGAGCCGCCTCAGCGAGCGATGCTGGCGACTGCCGGCCGTCCCGCAGATCAGGCCCGAACACGAGGTCGCGTCAAAGCACAGGGCGCAGCACCGCCGTCGAAGCGCGTTGAAGCAGCGCCTGTTCGAGCAGGTGCACGCTGCCGGACAAGAGGCGCTCGTTCGCCCTTGCGCGCCGGCGACCGATGTCGACAGCGCCTGGCGGCCTTGAGCGGCCTTCACGTCGTAGTGGCCCTCGCCGTCATCGGTCGGGGGCGCGATCACGTCGCCGACCTCAGGCTCCGATCTGCCCGTAGGTCGGCTTCCCGCTGCGCTCGAGCCGGTGGTAGGTCGCTCCCTTGCTGCTGGTCGCCGACTCGACCTGCCTGAACGCCGCCGGCACCGTGCCGCTGCCGAAGAGCCGTTTGCCCGAGCCCAGCACCAACGGGAAGATGAACAGCCGGTACTCGTCGATCAGGTCGTTCTTCAGCAGCGTCTGCATCAGGTCGGTGCTGCCCCAGGTCTGCAAGGTCTGCCCGGGCTGCTCGCGAAGCTTGCGCAGCTCGGCGACCACGTCGCCCCGGACCAGGCGGGCGTTGTTCCAGCCGACACGATCGAGGCTGCGCGACACCACGTGCTTCGGCCGCGAATTGAGCGCGGCCGCGATCGGGTTGCCCGGGTCGGTGATCCTGGGCCAGTAGTTGGAGAAGATGTCGTAGGTCTTGCGACCGAGCAGGAAACCGTCGGCGTCCGAGAACCCCTCGGTGATCAGCCGCCCCATGACGTCGTCGGTGTACGGGCCCTGCCAGCCGCCATGCTCGAAGCCCCCCTCGCGGTCCTCGTCGGGGCCGCCGGGAGCCTGCATGACGCCGTCCAGGGTCAGAAATGCATTCACGATGATCTTGGGCATGAGTGTGTCCTTTCGAGTGTGTGCTGCCATCGACACGACGAACCACACCGACCCGGATCGACACGACCTGCCGTCACGGCCCTGCGGTCTGCAGGTCGCGCTCGGGTTGCACGCCCAGCGGCAACACGCACAGCGTGACGCCGTCCAGCGTGAGCAACAGCCCCAGTTGCCCACCCACCTGCACCACGCCGCTGGCGGTGGTCGCAGCCGGTGCCGGTGCGGCATTGGCCGCGACGGCCGACATCCCCGTCGACGCACGGACGGGCGGCTGGCGCAGGATCGCCCACAGCGCCTGCGGATCGCGCAACTGCAGCGACTGCAGGTACAGGCGGAAGACCGCCTCTTCGCTCGAATCGAGCTCCGGCGCGGCGCGGCGCTTCGCTGCAGCAGCCGCCTCCTGCAACCGCAGCAGCGCCCGCCGCAACTGCTGCCGGCTGCCCACCTCGGACCTGCCGCCGGCCCGCGCGATCTCGGCATGACCGACCTCGAACACCTCGTGCAGCAGCACGGCGGCACCGTCCGCAGGCGTCAGCTCGGCGGCCAGCAGTCGCAACGCGTGCGCGGCCTCTTGCGAGAGCGCCGCCTCCGTCTCGGCCGACGGCGATGCGCCTGCGGTCTCGTCGTCGGCAGCCCTCTCCGCCAGCCAGTGCTGCATCCAGTCTCGTCGCCTCAGGCGGTCGATGGCCAGGTGGCGCACCACGGTGTGCAGCCAGGCCTGGGCAGCGTTCAGTGCGAGCGCATCGGCCTCGAGCGCGCGGACGCAGGCGTCCTGCACGGCGTCCTCGGCCTCCGCCGGTCCCAGCAGGCGGGTGGCCGCACGCACCAGCCGGCGGCGGTCGGCGTCGATCAGGGCCAGCTGGCGTTCATCATGCATCTGCGCAGCTTGCCACAGCCCGGCCGCCGGCCGGTGTCACGACAGCCGCGCCTCGTTCGTCAAGACAGTTCAACCACCAGGACCCCTCGATGGAAACCCCCGACCCCGCCACGCCCTCCAGCGCCACCGAGCCGCGCACCTCCTACCTGGAGGAAAAGGCCTTCAAGGCACGCACCCTGCTGATCTTCGGCACCGTCACCGACGTGACCGCCGCCGACGTGACGCGCCGGCTCATCGCTCTCGACGCCGACAGCGCCGACCCGATCGACGTGCTGGTGAGCTCGCCCGGCGGCCACCTGGAATCGGGCGATGCCATCCACGACATCCTGCGCTTCATCGCCGCGCCGGTGAACATGATCGGCACCGGCTGGGTCGGCAGTGCCGCCACCCACCTCTACCTGGCCGTGCCGCGCGAGCGGCGCTACTGCCTGCCCAACACGCGCTTCCTGATCCACCAGCCCAGCGGCGGCGCCGGCGGGCCGGCCACCGACATCGCGATCCAGGCCGTCGAGATCATCAAGGCCCGCGAGCGCATCGCCCGCACGATCGCGCGCGAGACCGGCAAGTCGCTCGAAGCGGTGCTGGCCGACATCGAGCGCGACCGCTGGATGTCGGCCGAGGAAGCGGTCGAGTATGGGCTGGTGTCGCGGATCATCGAGCGCAAGACCGAGCTCAGGTCCGCCTGACGCAGCCGGCGACGCGATGGCCCTGGGGAGAACCCCGGGGTCGTCGATCCCGTGCGCGGCTATGCTGGCCGCAAGCCGGGACCCGCCGGAACCGGCGGTCCGAGCGAGTTCACCGATGATCCTCCAAGAACCTGCATCGGATTCCGCGCCCCCGCGGCGCGGCTGGCTGGCTTCGGTGTCCCGGATCCCGGGTGGCGGCATCGCGATCGCGCTGCTGATCCGCGTGCTGCTGTTCAGCACCGTCGTCACGCTGGTGCTGACCATCCTGCAGCTGACGCTGAGCTACCGCAGCGAGCGCGCCCGCCTCGAAAGCCGCTTCGGCGAGATCGACCAGGCCAGCTCGCGCAGCCTCAGCGAAAGCCTGTGGGCGCTCGACTCCAAGCAGCTCGAGGAGCAGCTCGAAGGCATCGTGCGCCTGCCGTCGATCCGCGCCGCCGAGGTGCGCGAAACGGCATCGTCCTCGCATGCGCTGACGGTGCTGCGCGGCGAGCGGCAAACCAGCCGGTCGGTGGTGAAGGAGTTCCCGCTCGCCTGCTGCGGCGCGCATCCGCAGGTCATCGGCGTGCTGCACATCGAGGCCACGCTGACCGACATCTACCGCGACTTGGCGGCGCAGGCCGTCGTGATCCTGCTCAGCAACGCCGCCAAGACCTTCCTGGTCGCGCTGTTCATCCTGTTCGTCGTGCACCGGCTCGCGACCCGCCACCTGCTGGACGTCGTCGCGTCGATCGGCCGCGTCACGCCGCAGGCGCCGGCGCCACCGCTGCAGCTGCGCCGGAAGCAGGTCCGCGGCGATGAACTCGACCAGCTGGTCGACGCGCTGAACGCGATGCGCGAGCGGCTGGCCCAGCATGCCGCGGAACTCGGCAACGCGAACGCCCGCATGGCGATCCTGCTCGACAACATTCCGGACCTCGCGTGGGTGAAGGATGCCGACGGGCGCTACATGGCCGTGAACCGCGCGCTCGCCACCACGCTCGGTTTCGAGCACCCGTCCCAGTTGATCGGCAAGACCGATCTGGACCTCCATCCGCCCGAGCTCAGCCGCGCGTACCGGCTCGACGATGCCGAGGTGATGGCGTCGACCACCAGCAAGCGCATCGAGGAGCAGCACGTCGGCGCCGACGGCAGCAGCGCGCGGGTCGAGACCCTCAAGACGGCCTTGCGCGACCGCGACGGCCGCGTGATCGGCACGGTCGGCATCGCGCGCGACATCACCGCGCGGCAGCAGGCCGAGGCCGACCGCGTGGCGCGCCGCGCCGCCGAAGCGGCCAACCAGGCCAAGAGCGATTTCCTGGCCAACATGAGCCACGAGATCCGCACGCCGATGAACGCGATCCTCGGCATGTCGTACCTGGCCCTGCAGAGCGGGCTCGACCCGCAACAGCTCAACCAGGTGCAGAAGATCCACGGGGCCGCGGAATCGCTGCTCGGGATCATCAACGACATCCTCGATTTCTCGAAGATCGAGGCCGGCAAGCTCGACATCGAGTCGATTCCCTTCGACCTCGGCGACGTGCTCGAGGGCCTGGGCCACCTGGTCGGCATGAACGCCGAAGAGAAAGGGCTGGAGCTGCTGATCGCGCTGCCGCCGAAGCTGCCGCGTGCGCTGGTGGGCGACCCCTCGCGGCTGCGCCAGGTGCTGCTGAACCTGGGCTACAACGCCGTCAAGTTCACCGAACGCGGCGAGGTGGTCATCGCCATCGTCGTGGCCGAACGCGATGCCGGGACCATCGACCTGCGCTTCGAGGTGCGTGACACCGGCATCGGCATGACGCCCGACCAGCAGCAGCGCCTGTTCCAGCCGTTCACGCAAGGCGACGCATCGACCAGCCGGCGCTACGGCGGCACCGGCCTGGGCCTGTCGATCAGCCGGCGCCTGGTGGAGCTGATGGGTGGCGAGATCGACGTCAGGAGCACGCCGCAGCAGGGCAGCAGTTTTCGCTTCACGCTGCGCTTCGCGCTGCAGCCGGAGCCGGACGAGCCGCCGGCGTCGCACGAAGCGGCGCTGCGCGGCCGGCGTGCGCTGGTGGTCGACGACAACGCCTGCGCGCGCGAGCTGCTGGCCGGCATGTGCAGCGCGCTCGGCCTCGACATCGACAGTGCTGCCGAGGGCCACGCCGCGTTGCGCATGGCGCGGCAGGCGGACGCCGACGGCAAGCCGTACGACCTGGTGCTGCTCGACTGGAAGATGCCCGGGCTCGACGGCGTCGAATGCGCACGCCTGCTGAGCCAGCAGGAAGACCGTCGCCACGCGGCGCCGACCGTGCTGATGGTGACGGCCTTCAGCCGCGACGAAGCGCAACGGCAACTCGCGCAGAAGCAGGTCAGCGTCGGCGCGCTGCTGACCAAGCCGGTCTCGCCGTCGACGCTGTTCGACGCCTGCGGCGAGGCGCTGGGGCTGGCGCTGCCCCGCGCACCGCGCGTGGCACTGCGCCAGGAGGCCCTGCATGCGCACCAGGCGCAGCTGCGCGGCGCGCGCATCCTGCTGGTGGAAGACAACCCGATCAACCGCGAGATCGCGCTGAGCATCCTGGGCCGCGCCGACATCGCCGTCAGCGTGGCCTGCGACGGCCGGGAGGCGCTGCAGGTGCTGGCGGACCGGCAGGTCGACGGTGTGCTGATGGACTGCCAGATGCCGGTGATGGACGGCTACGAGGCCACGCGCGCGCTGCGCCAGCAGCCGCAATGGCGCGAGCTGCCGGTGATCGCGATGACGGCCAATGCGCTGGTCGGCGACCGCGACAAGGTGCTGGCCGCCGGCATGAACGACCATGTCGCGAAGCCGATCAACGTCGACCAGTTGTTTGCCACCCTCGCCCGCTGGATCCATCCCGCCGCGGCGGTGCGGGACGACGCGCCGGCGATCGATCGCGCGGCCGGCATCGCCGCGACCATGGGCGACGAAGACCTGTACCGGCGCCTGATGCGCATGTTCCGCGACCGCGAGACCGACTTCGTGCCACGCTTCCGGGCCGCCCGCGCGGCTGGCGAGATGGCCACCGCGATGCGCATGGCGCACGACCTGAAGAACGTCGCCGGCACGCTGGCCGTGCGCGGCGTGCACCACGCGGCGGCGGAACTCGAGCGTGCCTGCATCGACGAGATCGACGACGCCGGTGTCGAGCCGCTGCTGCGCCAGGTCGAGCGGCTGCTCGGCCCGGTCATGGCCGAGTTGCGCGCGCTGGGCTGAGCGCCGCTCAGCGCCCGCGCTTCGCGTCGTACCAGAGTTCGGGCCGGTCGGACGGCGTCCCCGGCGTCAACAGCGGGTTGCGCAGCTCGATCACGGTGCGCGTCTCGAGCTGCGCCTTGCGCAGCCACTCGCCGAAGTACTGCTGGAACAGCTTGTCGAACGAGCCGTCGGCGATCGCCTTCTCCAGGCCCGCGCGGATGTCTTGCGCGAGCCGGGTGTTCTTGCGGTTCACCATGAAGTAGGCGTCGTAGAAGTAGTGCAGCGCGAGGTGCGGTTCCACTTCCAGCGTGTCGGCATTGAGTGCCTGCTCCTCCCAGATCTCCATCATGCTGCGCGGGAAGTAGTCGAAGCGCTTGCCGGTCAGCATCTTGAACAGGCCTTCGTACTTCGGGGCGGTGATCACGTCGATGCCGTTGGCCCGCAGGATCTGCGTGTCGGGCCACTCCTGCCCCTGCGCGATCCGCAGCCGCTTCAGGTCGGCCAGCGTGTCGACGCCGGCGACGCGGCCCTGGTCGCCCTTGCGGATCAGGCCCAGGCGCCAGCCGAGCAGGCCCTTGTTGATCGGGATGTAGACCGGCAGCAGGCGCGCCTCGCGCTCGGCGGAACTGGGGATCGGCCCGACGTCGATGCTGCGCCCGGCCTCGATCTCGAGCACCTGCCGCTCCTGGTTCATCGGCGTCTCGGCCGGTTGCGTGCGGTAGTCGGTGCCGCTCTTCGACAACGCGAGCTCCAGCAGCTGCAGCGCATAGTCGTAGCGGTGGTCGCCTTCGAACTCGGGTTTCGGAACGCGGACCACTTCCACCGCGGAAGCGGCCAGGTGGGCGGCGAATAGCAGGCAGGCCAACAGGCGAGTCGCCATGTGCATGATCGTCTCCTCGACTTTCCGGGACGAAGCGATGATATGCGGGACCTGTGCCACCGCGGTTGAAGGCTTTCCAAGATCGTGTCGTGGGGCGTTGCTTCGATGCAGGAAGGAATCCACAATCCGCCAGCTGCCTCCGAACAAGCGGACGGACAAGTCCTCTGGCCGATGCGGCCCATGTGGCTCGTCTGCGGCAACCAGAACGAGGAGACAAGCGATGTCAGACCTCGGCGAGGTCATCTCTTGAGTGCCGCCGGGCACGCGCGGATGGCGCCCGACATCAGTACGGCGGCACGGGCCAATGCAGTCAGCGTCGAAAACCTGATCCGCAACGACGCCATCGAGACCGGCGCTTTGATCGCGGCGAACGGCACAACTCTTGCGAAGCGCACCGGTCATACCGACCGTGTCCCGTTCACGGTGCAAGAGCTCCTGGGCGGTGCCGGCGCCACCTTCACGCACAACCACCCGCGGAACACCGGTCCCAGCGTCGGCGACGTCATGATCGGATGCGAGTTCAGGTTTCACGAGATCAGGGTCGTGACGCGAAACCATCGATACATGGTCGGGCATCTCGATCGGATTAAAGTCGCGGACCTCCAAGCCGAATACGCCCGGGAGGAAGTTCGGATCGACCGGCTGCTGCGGGATGAAATTCGCTGCAATAAGCTGCATCCGAACGATTTCGCATGCGAACTGGTTCACCGAACCTGGCAGCGCTTGTCCGGCAAGTGGCACTTTCAATACAGGAGAGAAGAATCATGAGCGCCAGCTTTCTTGTAGAAGCCCCAGACGGCACCTTCATCCGGAAGACCCGCGAAGAGTTGTTGCCCGAGGATCGCCTCGTGTTCGACGGACCGGGCGCGTTCAGCGGCGTTGAGGCAGCCCAGAGGCGACTGGATGACGATATCGCGGGCGCTGGTGGCCTGGAAGAGTGGAAGGCCAAGGCGCCAGCCAGCGCGTCTTAGAGCACGAGCCCCTCTCGCCTTTGACGTGCGTTTCACGGCACAGGCTCTCGTCGCGTTGCGCGGCACCAGGGCTGTTTCCTGTCACCGGGCGCGCGGGTGCTGATCGCGGAGATCGGCGAAGCGGCCGCGCACCGCCGACTCACGCGTCCGGCGCGGTCGCGATCAGCCGGACCCCGAGCCCGAACAGCACGACCCCGGCCGTCCGGTCGACCCAGGTCTTGCAGCCGAGGTAGACCTTGCGCGGCCCCTGCGACGACAGCAGCAGCGCGACGAAGGCGTACCAGCTGGCTTCGACCGCGAACACCGCGGCGACCAGCGCGATGCCGAAGCCGACCGAGTAGCTGTGCGGCAGGAAGGCCGCGAACACGCTGCCGTAGACGATCGCGGTCTTCGGGTTGCTGAGCTGCGTGGCGAGGCCTCGCCACAGCGAACGCCCGAACTGCCGCGGCTCGTCGGCACCGCCGGACTGCAGCGCCAGCGGTTCGCGCGCGCCGCGGAAGATCAGGAAGCCGAGGTAGCACAGGTACAGCCCGCCGCCGAGCTTCAGCGCGACATACAGCGTCGGCACCGCCATCAGCACCGCCTGCAGGCCGAGCAGGGCCATCGTCGCGAACGCCATGCCGCCGAGGCCCATGCCGAGCGCGGCCGCGACGCCCTGCGAACGCGAGCCGGCCACCGCCATGCGCGCCACCATCACGAAACTGGGCCCCGGGCTGACGACGCCGACGGACAGCGCGGCGACGATGCCCGCGAGGGCGATGAGTTCTTGCACGATTCGGATCTCCTGTTGAAAAGAAAAGGCGGCGAGGAACCCCCTCGACGCCGGATTGTCGCGACCCGCGATGGGTGCGGGTGGGTCAGGTCCTGCGATTGGTCAGCATCACGCCGAGCACGCTCAGCGCGCCGCCGAGGCCCATCGACACGGTGATGCTCTCGCCGAGCAGCAGCGCCGCCAGCGTGACGCCGAACACCGGCACCAGGTTGTTGAACACCACCGTGCGCGACGGGCCGATGGCCTTGACGCCCTCGCCGTACCAGACGAAGCCGAGCACGGTGCCGAACGCGCCGAGGTAGACCACCGCGGCCCAGACCGGCCAGGGCACCTGCCGCCACGCGAGCTCGGCCAGATCGCCGGCCGACCCGAGCAGCAGGAACGACAGGCCCCACAGCGCGGCCCAGGTCGTCGCCACCAGCGGGCTCAGCCCGGCGAACGCGATGCGGCCGATCACCGTGTAGGCGGCCCAGCTGAACACCGCGCCGAACATCAGCAGCTCGCCGGCACCGATCGATTGGCTGATGTCGTGCCAGGCGGCCAACGGGCTGCCGCGCGTGATCACGACCACGGCGCCGGTCAGCGCCAGCGCGATGCCCCCCCATTGCAGCGGCCGCAGCCGCTCGCGAAACACGAGGCTCGCGGCGATGGCCGTGACGACCGGGTTCAGCGCGACGAACAGCGCGGTGCGGCCGGCCGGCATGCGCGAGAGCGCCGAGAAGAAGCACAGGTTGTACAGGAAGATGCCGGTGAGCCCGAGCCCCGCGGTGGCCAGCGCCTGCCGCCAGCTCAGCCGGGTCAGCCCGCCGGCCGAGCGCCAGGCCAGCGGCAGCAACAGCGACACCGCAACGCCGAAGCGCAGCACCGCCGCGACCGTCGGCGGCATCGCCTGCGCAAGCGCCTTGCCGGCGATGAAGGTGCCGCCCCAGAACAGCGCGACCATCACCAGCCTGGCGTAGACGAGGGAAAGGTTCGGCTGCTCGCGCGGCGGCAGAGCGGGGACGGCAACGGGAACGGGAACGGCGGTCATGGCGGGGCGAGGGATCGTGGTTCGGCGCGAATGCTAGTTTTCATGAGGGGTCATGGTCAAATGAGCAAACGCTCATACCCTCCCCGGAGCCGCCGATGACCTTCACCCAGCTCGAGATCTTCGCGCTCGTCGCCGAGCTCGGCGGCTTCACCGCCGCGGCGTCGCGCCTGGGCATCGGCCAGTCGGCCGCCTCGCATGCGCTGAAGGCGCTCGAGAAGGAACTGCGCGTCTCGCTGATCTCGCGCCACCCGACGGCGCTGAAGCCGACCGAGGTCGGCCGGCAGGTGCTGCTGCGCGCGCGCGAGATCCTGAACCTGGCCGAGGCGCTGAAGCAGGAGGCCGCGGCGGCCGGCGGGCTCAGCCGGGGCGTGTTGCGCATCGGCTCGTTCGGGCCCACCTCGTCGGTGCGGCTGCTGCCCGGCATCCTGGCCGAGTTTCGCCACGGCTTTCCGGGCATCGAGGTGCGTGTCGACGAAGGCGAGGACAGCGTCGTCGCGCGCTGGATCCTCGAAGGCCGCGTCGACGTCGGCTTCGTGGTGCTGCCCGACGAGCGCTTCGACACCACGCCGCTGCTGGTCGACGAACTGATGGCGCTGGTCCCCGCGGCCCACCCGCTGTCGAAGGCGCGCAGCATCGCGCCGGCCGACCTGGTCGGCGTGCCGTTCATCCTGACGCAGGCGGGCAGCTCGTCGCTGGTCGAGAGCCGCTTCAGCGCGCTGGGGCTGCGCCCCGACATCCGCCACCGCGTCTCGCAGATGGTCACGATCCTGTCGATGGTCGACCGCGGCGAAGGCGTCTCGATCGTCGCCGAGCATGCGCTGCCCGACCGGCTCGACAGCCACTACCCGGGCGTGGTGGCGCGGCCGCTGCGGCCGGTCGCCCGCCGCCAGATCGGCCTCGCGGTGCGCAGCTTGCGGCAGGCTTCGCCGGCCGCGAAGGAGTTCCTGAAGATCGCGGCACGCGTGTGCCGACCGAAGCCCGCCGCGAAGAAAGCGGCGGGCTGAGCGGCTCAGCGGCGCAGCCGCCCGGTCGAATCGACGATCGACAGGTCGACGAAATCGAGCCCGGTGTGGTCGCCCGGGCTGTAGTTGATGCGCAGGCCGCCGAGGTCGTAGGCGGACATGCCGTTCAGCGCGGCCAGCACCGACGCGCGGTTCGGCGCGCGGCCGGCGCGGCGGATCGCCTCGACCAGCACCTTCGCGTCGGCGAACCCTTCGACCAGCGCCGGCGTGACGTTCTCGACTTTCGCGGCCTTCGCGAACTCGAGCACCTCCTTGATCAGCGGCGACGAGATCGCCCGCTCGTTCGGGAACACCTGCGCGATGATCGTGCCGTGCGCGTTGGACGCCATCAGGTCGATGAAGCCCTTCGACGCGTTGTTCGACAGCGTGACGATCTGCGACTGCAGCCCCGCCGCGCGGATCAGCGCGGTGCCGCCGGCCACCGCCTGCGCCGAGCCGACGAACAGGATCGCCTGCGGCTCGACCTTCTTCAAGGCCTCGACCGTCGCCCCGAACTCCGGCTTCTGCTGGTTGAACTGCCCGGCGAACACCGGCTTGATGTGGCCGGCCTCGAAGCCGGCGTTGGCACCGGCCAGCGCATCGAGCCCCGACGAATCCTCCGGCGTCACGACGGCGATGCGGCTGACGCCGACGCCCATCAGGTGCTCGATCGCCCGCTGCGCCTCGCGCGACGACGACGCGCGCACGTTGAACACATACGGCTGCACCGGCTTGCGCAGCACCGCGGCGCCGGTCAGCGGCGCCACCAGCGCGATCTTCGATTGCTCGAGCACCGGCAGCATCGCCTGCGTCTGCGGCGTGCCGCGGCTCAGGAACAGCGCGACCACCTTCGGGTCGGCGGCCAGCGTCTTCGCGTTCTTCGCGGCCAGCGGCGGCTGGAACTGGTCGTCGAGCGACACCAGCTCGAGGCGCTGCCCGTCGATGCCGCCGCGGTTGTTGATGGTGTCGAAGTAGAGGGTCGCGCCCGCGGTCATGTCGCGCACGCCGGCCGCGACCGGGCCGGTGAAGCCGGCCGTCTGGCCGATCCGGATCTGGGCGTGGACCGGTGCCAACGCCATCAGGCTGGCGGTCAACGCCAGCACACTCTTCCACATCTGCATTCAAGCTCCCTTGGAGTGGAAAGGTTCCACTTGTCGTACAAGTCTAGAGATCCAAATCGCGAATCCAGGGCGCCCCCGTCGGCATTCAGTGGGAAAAATCACGGTTTGAGGAGGCGGGTCATCGCTTGACATTGCCACCGTGGAAGCCCATAGACTCGCGGCCAGCCTGAATACCCCACTGCCTTGAGAACCGCCCGCGCCCTCCTCCTGATCGTCCTTGCGCTGTTGATGCCCCTGCGGGCCGCAGTCGCGGGGGCGATGCTGTGCCCGACGGGGGGCGACGCGGTGTCCCACCAACAGCACGAGCCGCACCCCCACAGGTACGACGACTCGGCCACCGCGCAGGCACATCACGAGGGCATGCACCACGACGCCGCGCCGCCGTCCCCCGCGTCCCACGCGCACGACGGCGGCTGCAACCTCTGCGCGAGCTTCTGCTCGATGACCCCGCTGCCGAGCAGCGCACCGACGGTCGAGCCGTCGATGCTCGCGGCCACGCTGAGCTTCCCGGCGCTGCGCGCGCCGGCCCCGAGTTTCCAGTCCGACGGCCCCGACCGTCCTCCCCGAAGCCGCTGACCCCGCGGGGCCCGTCGACCGGGCCCGAGGGTGCCTGCGCGTCCGCCGCGCAGGCTGTTGCCGACCCCGTTCCGCGGGCGCCGGCGATTCAATCGACTTCGAACCATGAACCTGAACCTGTCGAAGGTGGCCGGCGCCTTGTCGCTGCTGGCGCTGACCGGCTGCGCGTCCTTCTCGCCCGACGGCGGCTTCGACCGCGTCGCGTCGCTGACGCGCGAGCGCACCGGCATCGCGCCGCTCTCGCCGCGCGATGCCAAGGCGTCCGACGCGGCCCGCATCCGCACCACCGAACTGCTGCAACACCCGCTGACGCCCGATGCCGCCGTCGAGATCGCACTGCTGAACCACCGCGGGCTGCGCGCGAGCTTCGCCGAGCTCGGCATCGCCGAGGCCGACCTGGTGCGTGCCGGCCGCCTGCACAACCCCTCGCTGCGCTTCGGCCGGCTGGCCGGCGGCGGCAGCGTCGAGATCGACCGCGCGGTGATCTTCGACGTGCTGGGGCTGCTGTCGATGCCGACCGCGTCGCGCATCGAACGCGACCGCTTCGAGATCGCCCAGCTGCAGGCCGCCGCCGACGCGGTGGGCCTGGCCGCCGAGGCGCGGCGCGCGTTCTTCGACGCGGTCGCCGCGCAGCAGTTGCTGGGCTATGCCGGGCAGGTGAAGGAGGCCGCCGACGCGTCGGGCGAGCTCGCCCGACGCATGCGGGCCGTCGGCAACTTCAGCGGTCTGGAGCAGATGCGCGAGCAGGCGTTCGAGGCCGACGCGCTGGCGCAATGGCTGCGCGCGCGCCACCAGGCGGTGACCGGGCGCGAACGCCTGGCGCGCGCGCTCGGCCTGGCCGACGACCTGCCGCCGTTCACGCTGCCCGAGCGCCTGCCCGAGCTGCCGGCCGCGCCGGTCGACGCCCGCAACGCCGAGCAGACGGCGATGGACAAGCGCCTCGACCTGCTGATGGCCCGGCGCAGCGCCGAATCGACCGCCGCCTCGCTCGGCCTGACGAAGACGACGCGCTTCATCAACGTGCTCGACGTCGGCTACCAGAACCAGAGCAGCCGCAGCGACGCCGGCGGCGAACCGCGCCGCAACGGCTACGAGATCGAGTTCGAGCTGCCGCTGTTCGATGCCGGCAGCACCCGCGTCGCGCGCGCCGAGGCCACCTACCGGCAGTCGGTCGACCGCGTCGCGCAGCTCGCGCTGCAGGCACGCTCCGAGGTGCGCGAGTCGCACTCGGCCTACCTCAGCGCGTACGAGCTGGCGAAGCACTACCGCGACGAAGTGGTGCCGCTGCGCAAGCGCATCTCCGACGAACAGATGCTTCGCTACAACGGCATGCTCGGCAGCGTGTTCGAGCTGCTGGCCGATGCGCGCGAGCAGATCGCCGGCGTGACCGGCGCGGTCGAGTCGCTGCGCGACCACTGGATCGCCGAGACCTCGTTGCAGACGGCGATCGCCGGACGGAGCCAGCCATGACCCAACGCAGAAATTTCTTCAAGGCCGCCGGCGCGACGCTGCTCGGCGCTGCCACCGTCAGCCGCGTCGGCGCGGCCTCGCTGCCCGAGGCGGTCACGCAGTCGAGCGCGACGCTGCAAGCGCCGCCGCCACCGCCCACCGGCCGGCCGTTCAACCCGATCGTCACGCTCAACGGCTGGTCGCTGCCGTGGCGCATGAAGGACGGCGTCAAGGAGTTCCACCTGCTGGCCGAGCCGGTGGTGCGCGAGATCGCCCCCGGCATGAAGGCCAACCTGTGGGGCTACAACGGCCAGAGCCCGGGGCCGACGATCGAGGCGGTCGAAGGCGACCGGGTGCGCATCTTCGTGACCAACCGGCTGCCCGAGGTCACCAGCGTGCACTGGCACGGCATCCTGCTGCCGTCGGGCATGGACGGCGTGACGGGGCTGACCCAGCCGCCGATCGCGGTCGGCAAGACCTTCGTCTACGAGTTCGTGCTGCAGCGCTCGGGCACCTTCATGTACCACCCGCATGCCGACGAGATGACGCAGATGGCGATGGGGATGATGGGCCTGTTCATCGTCCACCCGAAGGACCCGCGGCAACTGCGCGCCGACCGCGACTACGGCTTCATCCTGAACGCCTACGACGTGGAGCCGGGGGCCGCGACGCCGCGCGTCAACACGATGCTCGACTTCAACCTGTGGACCTGGAACAGCCGCGCGTTCCCCGGCATCGATCCGATCGTCGCGCGCACCGGCGAGCGGGTGCGCATCCGCGTCGGCAACCTGACGATGACCAATCACCCGATCCACATGCACGGCCCGCACTTCGAGGTGACCGGCACCGACGGCGGCTGGGTGCCGAAGTCGGCGCGCTGGCCGGAGGTGACGACCGACATCGGCGTCGGCCAGATGCGTGCCTTCGAGTTCGATGCGCTGGCCGGCGACTGGGCGATCCATTGCCACAAGTCGCACCACACGATGAACGCGATGGGGCATGCGGTGCCGACGATGATCGGCGTCGACCACCGCGAGGTGGCGCAGAAGATCGCGAACCTGGTGCCCGACTACATGGTGATGGGCGACAAGGGCATGCACGACATGGCGGCGATGGAGATGCCGCTGCCCGACAACACGCTGCCGATGATGACCGGCACCGGCCCGTTCGGCCCGATCGGCATGGGCGGCATGTTCAGCGTGGTGAAGGTGCGCGACGACCTGGCCCGCGGCGACCACCGCGACCCCGGACCGTACCGGCACCCGCCGGGGACGCTGGCCCATGAATTCACCGGCGAGGTCGATGCCGCACTGCGCGCCCCGGCGGCGCAGCCCGATGCCGGCACGCTGCAGGTCCGCAAGCCGCACGGCCATTCCGGCCACTGACTCCCATCCACACGACACGACACGAAGGATTTCAACGATGAACACCCGATTCCTGACGACCCCGATGACCCTGGTGGCCGCCGCGCTGGCCCTGCATGCGGCTCCCGCGTCGGCCCACGGCGACGAAGACCATGCCGCGCCGCGCCGCTATGACGCCGCCAAGGTCGAGGAGACCTCGTTCGGCCACGAGGGCGATCCGGCGAAAGTGCGCCGCGTGATCCCGCTCGGCATGAGCGATGCGATGCGCTTCACGCCGGCCGACATCACCGTGCAGCGTGGCGAGACGGTGAAGTTCGTCGTGCGCAACGACGGCCGGCTGCTGCACGAGATGGTGCTGGGCACACCGGCCGACCTGAAGGCCCACGCGGCGCTGATGCAGAAGTTTCCGGAGATGGAGCATGCGAGTCCGAACATGGCGCATGTGAAGCCCGGCGCCAGCGGCGAGATCGTCTGGCAGTTCACGAAGGCCGGCGACTTCCAGTTCGCCTGCCTGCAGCCCGGCCACTTCGAGGCCGGCATGCTCGGCCGGGTGCTGGTGGCCGGCGACGCGCCCGCGATGACGCAGGGCGAGGTGCGCCGAATCGACAAGGCCCAGGGCAAGCTCACGCTGCGCCACGGGCCGATCGCCAACCTCGAGATGCCGGGCATGACGATGGTGTTCAAGGTGTCGGACCCGCGGCTGCTCGAGAACCTTCGCGAAGGCGACACCGTGCGCTTCAGCGCGGAGCGGGTGAACGGGGCGTTCGCCGTGACGGCGATCGAGCCCGCCGCGAGCGCCGCCCGGTGAAGGCCGGCGCGCGGGCGGACGCCATCGGTCAGCGCGTCGAGGCGACGCCGCCGTCCGACCGGCCCGACGCTGCGGCCAGGCACAGCAGCCCGAGCGTCGCGCTGCAGTCCTCGGCCGTCGCGATGCACTCCAGCCCTTCGCGCTCGACATGCGCCGGCAGTTGCAGCCACGCGGCCGGCGCCTCCAGCATCACCTGCGCGCGCTCGGTGCGCACCCAGCCCGCATCGGCCAGCTGGCCGAGGTAGATCCAGGTCTGGCGCCTCGACAGCCCGGCCAGCTGCCCCATGAAGGCCTGCGACACCGGCAACCCGATGTGCAGCCCGCGGGCGCGCGCCTGCGTCGGCGCGAAGGCCGCCGCAAAGGTCGCCAGCACGTTCACCAGCCGCTGGAAGCCGCTGCCGGCGAGCCGCAGCGCGAGCTGCTCCTGCATGCGCAGCGCGGTCGCGGAATGCAGGCGGCCGATGTCGTCGCCCGGCCCGCGGTCGCCGGCATCGCGCGCGGCCCGCACGGTGGCCGCCGGCACCTTGACGGCCACGACATCGATCAGCGCCGTCACGTCATACAGCGCGCGGTCCTGCCCGAGCGGCGAGCCCCAGCCGATCACGTCGCCGCCCCACAACACCGCGACGCCGACCTCGGTGCCCGCGGCCACGCGGATGTGCAGGCTGACCGCGCCCTGGCGGATCGCCATCCAGTCGGCCAGCTCGCCGCCGGCCCGCACGATGGCCTGCCCGCGGCGGAAGACCTGCTCCACCGCATCGTCGATCCAGTGCGCCGGCATCACCACACCGCGAGCGTCTTGGCCATCACGCGCTGCAGCCAGCTGCGCGACGCCGCCTCGGACACATCGCCGCTGCCGGCGCTCTCCAGAGCGGCATTGGCCACGTCGCGCGAGTTGACGATGTTGCCCAGCCGGATGTCCTGCGGGTTCACGACGCCGGAGAAGCGCAGCGCGCTCGCACCGCCGTTGACGCCGATGCGGCGCTCGCCGGCCACCACCAGGTGGCCGTTCGGCAGCACGTTGATCACCGAGACGGTGAGCTGCGCGCTGAACTCGGTCGCGACTTCGGTGCTGCCGCTGCCCTTGAACGAATCGCTGCTGCCGGCGTTCGCGTCGACGTTCAGGATCTTGTCGAACAGGCCGCCGTTCTTGTCTCCGTTGCCCGGACCTCTGACCGCCTGCTTGTTGTCGCGGCTGGTGTCGGTCGCGCGCTTCTGCGAGGCCTTCAGGCTTTCGGCGATGTCGACCTTCATCGTGTCGCCCACCGCCTGCGGCCGGCGCTCGCCGGAGAACAGCGAGGCCGCTTCGAGCTGCGGCTGCCAGATCGCACCGTTGCTGCGGCGTTCGATGAACATCGGCGCCAGCGGCGGCGCGGCGCTGACCGGGCCGGGCACCAGGCTGGGCGGCGGGCTCGCGCAGGCCGCCAGTGCCAGCGTCAGCATCAGCACACTGGCCGCTGCCGCACCACGTACCGCGTACTTCGGGGGTTTCATTCGAATCCTTGGATGAGCGCCCGCACCACCGGTGCGAGCTTGGTTCTTGTCGTGGCCCACTTGCTGGTGCCGAAGCCGGCGTCGTCGACGCGGTAGCCGCTGCTCGCGAGCAGCGCGCCGCCCGATCGCTGCAGGC
Source organism: Rhizobacter sp. Root1238 (assembly GCF_001425825.1). GTDB lineage: Bacteria > Pseudomonadota > Gammaproteobacteria > Burkholderiales > Burkholderiaceae_C > Rhizobacter. The sequence goes on along the minus strand of NZ_LMDM01000024.1, from coordinate 29,316 downwards.
TCATCGACGCCGCGCTGAGGTACGGCCGGGTCGTGTCGCCGAACGGCGGCATGTCCCAGTCGACCGAGGCGGCGTAGCGCAGCCAGACCTCGCAGTCGTCGGCACCGGTGCCCGCACCGGCGCCGGCCTCGTAGACGCGGCTCGCGACGCCGATGCTGCGCAGCTCCGCCTGCAGCGCCGGCACCAGGTCGGGCAGCGGCGCGTTGCGGTTGAACTCGATGCACAGCCGCTTCACCGGCGCATCGCCGTAGTGCACGGTGTCGCTCGCATGCGATGGCGAGCGGCCGATCGCCTGCGCGGTCACGCTGCCGGTCGCCTTCACCAGCTCCCAGGTCGGCGCCGGGCTCAGCAGCGAGCAGCCGGCGAGGCCGCTGCAGGCCGCCGTCGCCACGACGGCGAATCGGTTCGGCAATCGTGTCGACACCACGGCCTCAGGCGATCTCGTCGATGCGGCCGGCCAGGTCGAGCCCGGCCTGTGCCGCATAGCCCGCGGCGGCCTGGGCCACATCGGCGACCAGCCCGTCGGGCTCGCCGAGCACGGCCAGTGCGACATGGGCGGCCACCCGCGCCGCATCGGCCATGTCGGGCGTGTCGTCGTCGGCACGCGCCCGGCCGGCGTCGCTGAGCGACACCAGCGTGCTGCTGGCGTCGCCGGGCGATGCCGCCGATGGCGGGTGGGCCGCGGCGCCGTGCGTGCCGTGCGGTGCCGAGGCCGGGGCCGGCGCATGCGCGGCAGGCGCACCGGCGCCGATCGAAGCGGTGTGTTCCATGGGTTCTCCCTCGCGAAATCGCCCGGCGCGGTCTGGGCCGCCGCCGGGCCGGATGCCGGGTATCAGGCCGCCGGGCGCGGCGTGGTCGTCGCGGCCAGCGACAGCGTCGACAGCTGGCTCGCGAGGTCCGGCTTCGGCGGCGCATGCGATGCGGCCGCCGGTGCGGGCTCGGACGCATCGGGCGCCGCAGCCGAAGTGGCTGCCGGCTTCAGGCTGGAACCGAATCCACCCGGCGCCGCGGCGGGCGGGTTGGCGGCGGCCTTCGGGAGCGCAGGGGTCGGCAGGTTGCCGGCGGGGCGGGCGATGTGCATGGTGCGTGGTGTGCGGGTTGCGATGAGTGAATTGTTCTCATCGCCCGCCGGGCCGATCGCCGGAAAAGCATGTCGCGCGGTGACCGAAGGCGGCCCTGGGTGATGGATGTCACCGAGGGACCGGCGGCGGGGCGGATTCGTGCCACGATGTCCGGCCGCAACCACCGGAGCGACCCATGAGCGACACCACCCCGCCCGACCTGAAGGCCGGCATCCCGCTCGAACGGATCGCCGACGGTGCGATGCTCGCCGGCCGGATCGACGGCGAAGACGCGCTGCTGGTGCGCCAGGGCGATGCGGTCTACGCGGTCGGCGCGCAGTGCACCCACTACCACGCGGCGCTGGCCGACGGCCTGCTCGACGGGCACGTGCTGCACTGCCCGATGCACCATGCGCAGTTCGACATCCGCAGCGGCACGGCGCTCTGTGCGCCGGCGCTCGACGACCTGCCGTGCTGGCGCGTCGAGCAGCGCGGCGGCCAGGTGTTCGCGCGCGAACGCATCGTCGCCGCGCCGCGGTCCCGCCGGCAGGCACCGGCCGACGCGCTCGACGACGTCGTCATCGTCGGCGGCGGCGCGGCCGGCCTGGCCGCCGCCGACACGCTGCGCCGCGAGGGCTACGACGGCCGGCTCGCGATCCTCAGCGCCGACACCGACCCGCCGGTCGACCGGCCGAACCTGTCGAAGGACTTCCTCGCCGGCACGGCCGAGGCCGACTGGATGCCGCTGCGGCCGGACAGCTGGTACACCGAGCGCCGCATCGAGCTGCTGCTGGACACGCGGGTCGACGCGATCGACGTGGCCGCACGCCGGCTGCGACTGGCCGGCGGCGCGACGCGGCCGTTCGGCGCGCTGCTGCTCGCCACCGGCGCCGACCCGGTGCGGCTCGACGTGCCCGGTGCCGCGCCCGGCCAGGTGCTGCACCTGCGCAGCTTCGCCGACAGCCGCGCGATCGTCGCGCGGGCGGCGTCGGCTCGCACGGCGCTGGTGATCGGCGCGAGCTTCATCGGCCTCGAGGTCGCGGCGTCGCTGCGCACGCGCGGGCTCGAGGTGCACGTCGTCGCGCCCGATGCGGTGCCGATGCAGCGCGTGCTCGGCCCGGACCTCGGCGCCTTCGTGCGCGACCTGCATGCCTCGCACGGCGTGGTGTTCCACCTCGGCACGACACTCGAACGGCTCGACGGCACGCAGGCCCGGCTGGCCGACGGCACGGTGCTCGCGGCCGACCTGGTCGTCGCCGGCGTCGGCGTGAGGCCGGCGCTCGCGCTGGCCGAGCAGGCCGGGCTCGCCACCGACCGCGGCGTCAGCGTCGACGCCTGGCTGCAGACCAGCGCGCCGGGCATCTTCGCGGCCGGCGACATCGCGCGCTGGCCCGACCCGCATTCGGGCCAGCGCATCCGCGTCGAGCACTGGGCGCTGGCCGAGCGCCAGGGCCAGGTCGCCGCGCTGAACATGCTCGGCCAGCGCCGCGCCTTCGACATCAGCCCGTTCTTCTGGAGCCAGCACTACGACGTGACGCTGCAGTACGTCGGCCATGCCGAACGCTGGGATGCGATCGAGATCGACGGCTCGCTCGCGGAACACGACTGCCGCGTGCGCTACCGGCTGGGCGGCCGGGTGCTCGCGGTCGTGACGATCGGGCGGGACCTGGCGAGCCTGCGCGCCGAGCGCGAGCTCGAAGCCGACCGGGTGCCGGTGGGCTAAGGCCTGGCGCTATTCGTGGTCGGCCGTCGTGCCGCCGGCCGCGTGGCGCAGCCCGTCGAGCGCCGGCTGCACGACCGACGCATCGGACTCTTCGGCGAACACCGCATAGGCCGGGTACAGGAACTCCGGCGCGCCCTTCACGCGGTGCAGCCGGCCGCTGTCGAGGTGCTTGCGGACGACCGCCTGCCGGAAGTAGCCGGACCCTCCGTTGGCCAGCACGAACTCGCGGCCCAGCGGCCCGAGCCCGGCCGACACCGCCGCATGGCCGAGCTGCGGGAAGGCCAGGCTGTGCTGCTGCGCGAACTCCGGGCCCCAGTCGACGTAGACGTAGTCGGCCGGGTCGAGCTTGCGCGCCCGCTTGTTCGTGGGTTTGTGCGTGGTGACCAGCACCAGCTTCTCCTCGATCAGCAACTCGATGCGCAGGCCGGGGCGGCGCTGCGGCGCATAGACGACGGCGATGTCGAGCATGCCGGACGCCACGCGGTCCATCAGCTCGCCGGCGACGCCGACCTCGGTGCGCAGCGCGAGGTGCGGTGCCGCGTTGCGCATCCACAGCAGCCAGTCGAGCAGCAGCGGATCCCACAGGCTCATCTCGCAGCCGATCGTCAGCACCGATTCGTGGCCGGCCGGCACCGCCACCTGGTGGCGCGCCCGCTCCCACACCTGCACCATCATCGACGCATGGCGCACGAAGCGCTCGCCGGCCGGCGTCAGCGACGCGCCGGCCTTGCTGCGCACGAACAAGGTGGCGCCGACCGCTTCCTCGAGCGCCTTCACGCGTGCGCTGACCGCGGTCTGCGTGACATGCAGCCTCTCGGCGGCCCGCACGAAGCTGCCGGTGTCGACGATGTCGAGAAACGTGCGTGCCAACGTGACGTCCACGGAGCCCCCGATGCCTGCCTTGAATGCAAGATTATTGCTGTCATCGGCCAATAAAGATCGCTTTACCAGCGATCAATCAACGACCACCATCGGAATTGCTTGAATCACAGGAGTCCACGATGAACGAACGCTCTTCCACCGCGACGCCGCGGCCCACCACGCAACGCCCGCAAGCCGAATCCGCCTCGCGCAGCGATGCACCGCAACGCGCTCCCGGCCTGCAACGCACCCCGCCGGCAACCGCGAAGAGCCGCAGCGAGGCGCGCCACGCGACCCGCGTGGCGGCCGAGAACGAGGTGCTGATCGTCGGCGTCTGAGCGCCGTCGCCCAGCCCTTCAGCCCGCCACGGCCTCCGGCAGCTTCGCGATCACCTTGATCTCGAACTGGAAGCCGTAGAGCCAGGTGACCCCGACGCCGGTGAGCGTCGGATGGGGCGCGTCGCCCCAGTACTCCGGCACGATCTTCCAGACCGTCTCGAAGGTCGACTCCGGGTCGACGAGGAAGACCGTCACGTCGACCACGTCGTCGAACGTGCAGCCGGCCGCCGCCAGCACCGCATTCAGGTTCTCGAAGGCGAGCCGCGCCTGGGCCTGCAGGTCCGGTTCGGGCGAGCCGTCGGGCCGGCTGCCGACCTGCCCCGACACGAACAGGAAGCCGCCGGAGCGGATCGCCGGCGAATAGCGATTCCTGTCGTAGAGCGCCTGCCGCCCGGCGGGGAAAACCACATCACGTTGGCCCATGTTTGCGTCCTTGGAGGGTCGAAGCCGACCCGTTTGATTGCGATGCAGGGACTCTAGGCAGCCGTGCCGCGCGGATCAACGAGGCCGGTCGACAATCACTGTTTGCGCAAAGCAAACAATCGACTTCCCGGGAGGCGCCGCGATGGACCGTTTCGATGCAATGCAGGCGTTCGCCCGCGTGGTGGAAGCCGGCAGCTTCACGAAGGCTGCCGACACCCTTCACCTGAGCAAGACCAGCGTGACGCAGCTGGTGCAGCAGCTGGAGGCGCGATTGCGCGTGAAGCTGCTGAACCGCACGACGCGCAAGGTCAACGTGACGGCCGACGGCGCGGTCTACTACGAGCACGTGCTGCGGCTGCTGGCCGACATGGACGATGCCGAGAGCAGCCTGTCGAGCGCCGCGTCCGCGCCGCGGGGCCGGTTGCGCGTCGACGTGCCGACGCCGCTGGCCAGCATCATCCTGGTGCCGGCGCTGCCGGCCTTCCACGCGCGCTACCCCGACATCCAGCTCGACCTGGGCGTCAGCGACCGGATGGTGGACCTGATCGGCGACAAGGTGGATTGCGTCGTGCGCGGCGGCGAACTCACCGACCTGTCGCTGATGGCGCGCCGCGTCGGCGATCTCCAGGCCCGGGTCTGCGCGGCGCCGAGCTACCTGGAGCGCGCGGGCACGCCGGCGCATCCGCGGGATCTCGAAGGCACGCATCACCGCATCGTGGGTTACAAGAGCGCGCGCACCGGCAAGGTCCTGCCCTACGCGATGCAGCGCGACGGCGAGCGCGTCGAGGTGCTGGGGCGCTACGTGGTCGCGATGGACGACGGCAACGCCTACCTCGCGGCCGGTCTGGCGGGCCTGGGCGCGCTCTGGCTTCCGGACTACATGTCGCAGGCCCACCGGGCGAGCGGCGAGCTGGTGCCGCTGTTCCCCGGTTGGCGCTTCGACCCGATGCCGCTTTACGTCGCGTTCCCGTCGAACCGCCATGTGAGCGCCAGGCTGCGGGTGTTCATCGACTGGATCGCCGAGCTGATGACGCAGCACGCGCCGGTGAGGGTGCGGGACGCGTGACGAGACAAGAGCGCCATCGGCAACCTTGAGGATGGTCAAGCGGCCGCCGCGCTTCAGAATGGGCCGATCCTGTGAGTCGTCCGGGCTCGAGACTCAACCGCATGGGCAACCCCTACGACGATGTCGTCTACCGCTGCAGTCCGATCGAGTGGACCGCGCCGGAACGCCTGTCGTTGACGTCGATGCTGCACGGCGGCCCGCGGGCGCCGTCGAACCGGTGCGACGTGCTCGAACTCGGCTGCGGCGATGGCGGCAACCTGCTGCCGATGGCCTTCCACCGTCCGCGTTCGACCTTCGTCGGCGTCGATGGCGCCGCGAGCCAGGTCCGTGTCGCGAGCGACACGGCAGCGCGCCTGGGCCTTCGCAACGTCCGGTTCATCCATGCCGATTTCAAGCAGGCCGGCGAGCGGATCGAAGGCAGGTTCGACTACGTCATCGGCCACGGGGTGTTCTCGTGGATCGACGACGAGGCGCGCGACCGGTTGCTCGACATCGCACAGCGATGCCTGCGCAAGAACGGGCTCCTCTACCTGAACTACAACACGCTGCCCGGGTGGTCGGTGCGCGGGCTGGTGCGCGACTTCCTGCTGGCGCAGACGGCGGGGCACGGCACGTTGCGCGACCGGGCCGAGTTCGCCCGGCGCGCCGCGGCCTGCATCGCCGGCACGTCCGGCGTCGCCGACAGCGCGGCACCGCCGTATGCCCGCCTGCTCGCCGACGAATTCCGCTTCCTGTTGCGCCACGACTCGTCCTACATCGCCCACGAATACCTGAGCGAACACAACCGTGCCTACTGGCGCAGCGAGTTCCTGTCGATGCTGCGTTCGAGGGACTTCCACGCCGTCGGCGATGCCGATTTCAACCATGCGTCGGGCCGCGTTCGCCCGGGCCTGGAGGACGAGCTCCGCCACGCCGGGCTGGTCGGCCGATCCATCGAGGACACGGTCGACCTGCTGCTCCATCGGCAACTGCATTCGCCCATCCTGTCCTTCGGCGCGTTCGAGCCGGTGCCGTTGACGCCCGGGGAATGCGAGGCGCTCGAGATGGCCTCCTGCCTGGCGCCGACCGGGCAGCGAACCGCGGCGGGGTCGGCCCTGTTCGAGCACCCGACGACCCGTGTGCAGGTCGAGACATCGGGGCTGGCGATGGAGCCCGCGTTGCGCCGCCTGCAGGCCGCGTGGCCGGGCGGGGCCCCGGTCGCAGCCCTGTTCGACGACGTCGCCGGCGCGATGGAGGACCTGCTGCTGCTGCACCGCAACGGACTCGTCGACCTGCGTTTGCCCGCCTTCAATGAAGCGGTCGCCGAATCGCAACCGCTGGTCCGCTGGGAAGCCGGGCGAGGCTACGCCACCACGCGCCATCACCAGCGCATGGATCACGCCACCTGAGACGACGCATGTGGACCCTTCGCAACCGGACGCCGTACGCCGTGGGCAAGACCTGGGGCCGGGACAGGAACGGCATCCACCAGTGGATCGTCGCCGTGAAGGCCTCGTTCGATTGGGATGCGGACGGTCGACTGCGACGCTCCGACCGGCAAGTCCCGCCGCTGATCGCGCCCGAATACCACGGCGACCCGGGCGCTTCGAGCCTGCGCTACGCAGCCGACCTGACCGAGCCCAAGCCGCTGACCGACGTCCTGATCCAGGGGATCGCGCATGCGCCGGGCCACCGGCCGAGCACCGAGTTCCACGTCGCGTTCCGGCTTGGCGCCGTGCGAAAGGCGCTGACCGTCCGCGGCGACCGCACCTGGGTGGACGGGCGATGGGGGGCCAGGGCTTCTGCCGCGGTGCCGGTGATGCAGGTGCCGATCGTCTACGAACGCTGCTTCGGCGGGCAGGACCTGACGTCCGACGACCCGTCCCGGCATGTCTACGACCCACGCAACCCGGTCGGCTGCGGACTGGCGGCCCCCGGTGGCGATCGAAGCGGCCATCGCCTGCCCAACTTCGAGTATCCCGACGGCGATGTCGAGAAGACGGGACCGGCCTGCTTCGGACCGATCGACGGACACTGGTCGCCGCGCCGTGAAGCCATGGGCACCTACGACGACGCCTGGCGGGCGCACCGCGCGCCACTGCTCGCCGAGGAGTGGCACCCACGCTCGCTTCAATGCGCACCGCTCGACCAGCAAGCCCGCGAGCCCCTGCGGGGCGGCGAACCGGTCGACCTGCTCAACCTGACGCCGTCGGGCCGGGTGCAGTTCGACCTGCCGCGCGCCGACTTCGTGTTCTCGACCTGCATCGCCGGCCGCGGTGTCGAACAGCATGCGGCGCACCTGTCCACGGTGCTGCTGGAGCCGGAGCAGGCGCGCCTGACCATGCTGTGGACGACGGCGCTGACCTACCACGGCGTGCCCGAGGATCTCGACCGGACCACCGTTCACGAGGCGTTCGCCGCGCCATGAACCGCCCGGTGCACATCGTCGCCTGCGGCGCCCGCACGTCCCTCGGGCTGCGCGCCGCGTCGAGTGCGGCGGCCTATCGGGCCGGCCTCAGCGCGGCACGCGAGCACCCGCATTTCCGCGACGCCAAGGGCAACGGCTTGATCACGGCGTTCGACCAGGTCCTGGACGTCGATGCCGCGGGGACCGCGCGGTGCCTGGCGCTGGCCGACACGGCGCTGCGCGAGGCCCGCGCAGCGGCCTCGCTTCCGCGCGGACAGGAGGTTCCGCTGATGGTGGCGCTTCCCGGGGTCCGACCGGGCTGGGACGAGGCCCGGGCCGACGCCGTCCGATCCGCCATCGGGTCGGGCGAGGACCTGCGCCTGTGCCGGCTCGAATCGACGGTGCCCGACCGGGGGCATGCCGGCGGTCTGGCGCTGATCGGTGCGGCCGCGCGGCGCATCGCGTCCGGCGAGTTCCCGCTGTGCCTGGTGGGCGGCGTCGACAGCTACGCCGACGGCGCCACGATGCAGTGGCTCGCCGACGACCGACGCCTGTCCGATGCGTCGACGCGCCTGGGTTTCGTGCCGGGCGAGGCGGCAGCCTTCGTGCTGCTGATGAGCGAATCGGCCATGGACACCTCGGGCCTGCATTCGCAGGCGTGCCTGGTCGCCAGCGCCGTCGGGCGGGAAACGCACGCGGCGGCGAGCAACGACCCGTGCCTTGGAGAAGGGCTCGGTTCGACCATCGGCGCGATCCTCGAGCGCCTGTCGTCGCGGCCGGGACGCTTCGACGCGGTCATCTGCGACATCAACGGAGAGCGCCATCGCAGCGAGGAATGGGGCTTCGTCTGCTTGCGGCACGGCGCAGCCTTCGACGACCCGACCGACTACTGGTCGCCTGCGGATGGCTGGGGAGACACCGGTGCCGCGTCGGGCCCGCTCTTCGCCGTGCTCGCTTGCCAGGCGATGGCGCGCGGGTACGCCCGTGGACCTCGAACGCTCCTCTGGGCTGCCTCGGACGACGGCGTGAGGGCTGCCGCCGTGCTCGATTCCCCCTCTGCCGCGAGGACTCGTTGAGATGAACAGCGTCGCCATCCATCCGCCCAAGACACCGGTCACCGAAGGCAGCCTCGGCATGGCCAAGGCGACGCTGCCGAACATCTGCAAGATGCCGGCCCCGCCGGCGCCGTTCATTCCCACGCCGCTTCCGAACATCGCCAAGTCCAATCTGTCGCCGCAAGGCTATTCGACGAGCGTCACCATCGAAGGACATGCCGTCGCCATCCGCGGCGCCACGTTCGAAAGCATCGGCGACATGGCCAGCAAGGGCACCGGCGGAGGCCTCGTGTCGGCCAATACCCACGGCCCGGCGAAGTTCATCACGCCGGGCTCGATGACGGTGAAGATCGAAGGCAAGTCGGTGCATCTGCTCGGCGAGCCGATGCTGAACAACTGCGGTCCGGGCGGCAGCCCGCCGAACACCGGCGCGACGATGGCCGGCGTCGACCAGTCCGAGCGGGAGATCGACGACTGCCCCGGCCACGAGATCGAATTCTCGGAACTGACCGACGAGGCCGAGGCGCAGCGCCGACAGGAACTGGAAGCGGCCAGGCAGAAGGACCTCGCCAAACGCGACGAGGCGGCCCGCCTGGCGGCCTACCATGACAGGACGGGGCGACCGAAGGCCGCCTACGGGCGCAAGACCGGCGTCGACGCGGCGGCACTGATGCAGACCGCCCTCGACGCCGAGGGATACGCCGAAGACAAGGCATTCGAGCAAAAGGTGGCCAGCGACGTGAATGCAATGTGGACCAACATCAAGTACAAGTGCAAGCACTGCAAGCTGTCCGGTGAGATCGACATCGTGATGCCCAACGGCGTCATCAAGGAATGCAAGCGACCCGGGACGGTCAAGGCCGAACAGGTCAAGAAGTACGCGATTGCAGGTCCGGCATTGCTGGGCAGTGCGTTCAAGGGCGTCCACCAGGCCATCCCGGGCGACAAGGTCAGGCAATTGCGAGACTCTGCCGCCGGCCAGGGCCTGAAGCCGGGCAAGGACTTCCAGATCCAACCTCATTGACCGCCATGGACACCTGCCTTCTGACCACGGGAATCCCGACGACGAGTTGTGATGCGGCCTTCGCCCGACTGAGGACCTACCTGACGCAATACGGGTTCAAGGAGCGTCGCGAAGCGTCGGACGAAGAGATCGACGCCTACCGCGGCAGCCTGGCCGACGGCGAGGCGCGTTGGCAGGCGTTCGTCGAGTCGGGCCTGACCCATGACGTCGCAGAATCGATGCGACAGCCTTATCGATGGTTCCGCGCCGGGGGCGACATCGACATCGAAGGCCGCTTGCATGTCGTCCACCTGTTCGTCCACCCAACCGGTGCCCGAGAGGCCGCGCTGTCCGTGCTGTTCGATGCATCGATCTGGGATGCGCTGCACAGCGACCGCGACCCTGTCGACAAGATCGTCGACGAGGCCGTCAAGAAGGACTTCGTGTCGTTTCTGCTGCTGGCCGTCGAGAGCTTTGCACCGGCCGCCTTCGGATTGAAGCGCGTCGACGACCTCTCCGACCTGGCCGCTGAGCTGAGTTCCGCGGATGTCGTCGAGTGGCTGGCTGCGCCGACCTTCGACGTCATCCGGCGTTGGCCTTTTCAGCTGGCCGGGGTTCGACGCGAGGCCGTGCAGCGTCGCGAGGTCGAAGCGCAGCGGTCAAGTGGGCGGCTGATCGAGACGACCTCGGGGTATCTCGTGCTCGACCTGATCGGCGGCGCGTGAACAGGCGCTCGCTGTCATGACGGAGACCGAACGACTGGCGAACGACGGCGTGCTGCCGGGGATGGCCGAGCAGCACTGGGACGATGCGGTCTCGTTGCGCGGGCAGCGCAAGCGCATGGTTCGCGCCCCGCACATCCGGTTGAAGGACGTGATCCGGCACGACGACCGCCTGCTGGCGCATCTCGACGGCCTGTACCTCGCGGGAGACCACGCCATCAGGCTGGCCCGGCAGGGCCTGGCCGAACCGGATGCCGGATCCATCTTCGTCGCCACGAGCCTGGCCGTCCAGCATCGCGATGCCGGGACGATCGATCGCCTGCTGTCGCTGGTCGAGGTCGTTCCCGACGCGAGCCCGGCCATGGCGTCCGCCTTCGGATGGAGCTCGGCACCACTGCTGCGCGGCCTGGTGCCTCGGCTGCTGGCCCACGGGGTCGGCATTGTCCGTTCCCTCGGCATCGCGGTCTGCGCGCAGCATCGCGTGGATCCGGGCGACGCGTTGGTGCAGGCGCTGGCGGACCCCGATCCGCGGGTGCGTGCGCAGGGCCTGCGCGCCGTCGGCGATGTCGGTCTCGAAGCACGGGCCGCCCTGTGCATGCACGGCCTGGCCGACGACGATGCACGTTGCCGATTCGAAGCTGCGCGGTCCGCGGTGCTGCTCGGAAAGGGCCCGGCGGTGCATGAACGCTTGCACGCAGTGGCCATGGCAGACGACCCGATGTCGCAGCAGGCGCTTCTGGTATCACTGGTCGCGGCCGCGCCCGACGAGGCACGGCGGCTGGTGCGGCAACTCGCCGATGCGCCTGCGGACATGCGAACGATGATGAAGGCCGCGGCCTGGACGGGCGACACCCAGGTGGTGCCCTGGCTTTTCGAGCGCATGACAGACGATCGACACGCGCGCATCGCAGCCGAGGCCCTGTGCTTCATCACCGGTGCGGACCTCGCCTCGCTCGGCCTGAAACGTCCGCCCGAGCAAGTTCCGGACGACGAGACGGCGAGCGACGAGGACGACGGGCTTCTGTGGCCGGACACGTCTCGCCTGCGATCGTGGTGGAACACCGAGCAGCATCGCTTTCCGCCGGGCCGACGCTTCTTCGTCGGCGGCGTGGCAAACGCCGAAAACTGCCTTCACGTGCTGCGTGACGGCTTCCAGCGGCATCGCTCGGCCGCAGCGCTGCACCGTGCCGTGCTGCGCCCAGGCCAGCCCTTGTTCAACACGTCGGCGCCCGGCTGGCGACAGCGCCGGTCGCTGGCGACGGGCGGGCCGGCCTGACAGCAAGGTAGGCCGACGCGGTCCGGCCGCCGGGCAGCGTCCGGCGCCCGCTCGATGCGGCGATGGTCCGGGCAAACGCCACGATTGAGCCGCGTCAGCCCGCGCCTTCGTCGACCCCGCCCGTCGGCCACGAGCTTGCGCGGCGGCAAGGTCCGCCCGCTCGGGTCGCGCTGCAATGGCGTGCCGGGGATGTTCCCCGCACACGACCCCACAGCCACAGGAAAGAGACCATGACTCCCCGCTCGATGTTCGCCCGCGCCGCGCTGGCGCTGGCCGCGGTTGCCGCCTTCACCGCCGTGCCATTCGCCGCCCAGGCGCAGACCCAGGCTTCCGGCCCATGGCTGGTGCGCCTGCGCGCCGTCTACCTGGACAGCGCCAACAAGGACGACACCGGCCTTGACCTGAGCATCAACAGCAAGGTGATCCCCGAGGTCGACATCTCGTACTTCTTCACCCCCGAGATCGCCACCGAGCTGGTGCTGACCTGGCCGCAGAAGCACGACGTGAAGGCCGGCGGCACGGTCATCGGCTCGCTGAAGCACCTGCCGCCGACGCTGCTGGCCCAATACCACTTCACCGGCCTGAACGGCTTCAAGCCCTACCTCGGTGCCGGCGTCAACTTCACGCAGTTCTCGGCCGTCGAGCTGCCCGCGGGCGTCGACATCGACCGCCACAGCGTCGGCCTCGCGCTGCAGGCGGGCGTGGACATCCCGCTGCAAGGCAAGCTGTCGCTCAACATCGACGTGAAGAAGGTGCAGATCCGCACCGACGTGAGTGCCGCCGGGACGAACCTCGGCACCTTCAAGGTCGACCCGCTGCTGGTCGGCGTCGGCCTCGGCTGGCGCTTCTGACCGGCACGCGCGAGCCGAGCGCCGGGCCGCCCCAAGCCGGCCCGCATCCCCATGGGGGATCGACCGGTGTACTCGCCGGGCGAGGGGCCGTCATTCAGGCCGGGACCTGGTAGTCGCGCTCGGTCATCAGGTCGATGCCGCAGCTCAGGCCCTCGGCCCACGCGATGAACTCCTTCACCGCCGGGCCGGCCAGCGGCGCGCCATGCTGCGGCACCATCATGTCGATGCGCAGCGGGCGCACCATCTGCGCCCACAGCCGCAGCACCTTGTTCGACACCATGTAGCGCCGGTGGAACCCCTCCATCCGCGGCAGCACCGCGGCGAGCGACGTGACCGGCTGCTGCGCCTGGGCGCCCGAACCCATCGACGCGCCGAGGTCGCCCGAGAACAGGATGCGGCTCACCGGGTCGTAGAACTGGAAGTTGCCCTCGGCGTGCAGGAAGTGCGCCGGCAGCGCGATCAGCTCGTGGCGCCCGATCGGGATGCGCTGCCCGGCGTCGGGGATGCCGACGATGCGCCCCTTCACCTTGCCGGCCTTGCAGAAATGCGGCACGAAGCGCTCCCACACGCGCGAGATGTACAGCTTCGCGCTGGGGGTCGCCGTCATCCAGCGGTCGAGCGACGCGATGATGTCCGGATCGGCATGCGAGGCGACGATCGCCGACAGCTCGTGCGGCGCGAAATGGCGCGTCATCGCCATGTACAGCTCGTTGTAGGCGAGCGTGCCGCCCGGGTCGATGATCGCGCCGGTGCCGCGGTCGACGATCAGGAACTGGTTCGACTGCACCGCGTCGCCATCCTCGTCGCAGAGGTCGGTGAACATCAGGCACTGGTGCCCGTCGGCATGGAAGAGTTCTGTCGGCATCGTGTCGTTTCGAGTGGGAGCCGGCGACTCTAGGAGCGCCAGGTTCGCCGTGGCTTGCGCCGCGTCAACATTGCTGCCGTCATGGATCCGCACGCAGCCGCTTTACGCGCGCGGGTGGCTGGGTCACGATGGCGCCGTCCACCGACGGACCTGCCCCGAAGGAGCCCGATGAGCACCGACACCCCGGCCGACACCCGGATCGCCGCCCTCCTCCCCCAGGACATCAGCACCGAGGTGCTGCTCGAGAAATACGCGAAGGGCGACGAGCGCACGCCGGACGACGTGCGCCGGCGCGTCGCGCGCGCGATCGCGCAGGCCGAGCCGGCCGAGGCGCGCGCGTCGTGGGAAGCGCGCTTCCTCGATGCATTGCAGGCCGGCTTCATCCCGGCCGGCCGCATCAACTCGGCGGCCGGAACCGAGCTCACCGCGACGCTGATCAACTGCTTCGTGCAGCCGGTGGGCGATGCGATCGCGCAGGAGGAAGACGGCCACCCCGGCATCTACACCGCGCTGACCGAGGCGGCCGAGACGATGCGCCGCGGCGGCGGCGTCGGCTACGACTTCTCGCGCATCCGCCCGCGCGGCGCGTGGGTCGCCAGCACGCAGGCGAGCGCGTCGGGGCCGGTCTCGTACATGCGGGTGTTCGACCGTTCCTGCGAGACCGTCGAATCGGCCGGCGCGCGGCGCGGTGCGCAGATGGGCGTGCTGCGCTGCGACCACCCCGACATCGAGGAGTTCATCCATGCCAAGGACAAGGGCGACCTCAGCAACTTCAACATCTCGGTCGGCCTGACCGACGACTTCATGGAAGCGGTGCAACGCGACGCCCCGGTCGACCTGGTGCACCGCGCCGCGGCCGGGCCGCAGCAGGTGGCCGCCGGCGCGCACCAGCGCAGCGACGGGTTGTGGGTCTACCGCAGCCTGCCGGCGCGCGCGCTGTGGGAGCAGATCATGCGGTCCACCTACGACCATGCCGAACCGGGCGTGCTGTTCCTCGACCGCATCAACCTCGACAACAACCTGTCGTACTGCGAGACCATCACCGCCACCAACCCGTGCGGCGAGCAACCGCTGCCGGCCTACGGCTGCTGCTGCCTCGGCTCGATCGACCTGACGCGCTTCGTGCGGGCACCGTTCGACGACGCGGCCCGCTTCGACGACGCCGGCTTCGCCCGCCTCGCGACGCTGGCGGTGCGCATGCTCGACAACGTGCTCGACATCAGCTTCTGGCCGCTCGACGCACAGGCCCGCGAGGCCCGCAACAAGCGCCGCATCGGCCTCGGCTTCACCGGCCTGGGCGATGCGCTGGTGATGCTGAACCTGCGCTACGACAGCGCAGCGGCCCGCGACGAAGCGCGCCGCATCGCCACGCTGCTGCGCGACACCGCGTATGCCGCGTCCTGCGATCTCGCGGCCGAGCGCGGCGCGTTCCCGCTCTTCAATGCCGACCTGTACCTGAGCCGCGGCACCTTCGCGTCGCGCCTGCCCGGGTCGCTGAAGGAGCGCATCCGCAAGCAGGGCCTGCGCAATTCGCACCTGCTGTCGATCGCGCCGACCGGCACCATCAGCCTGGCCTTCGCCGACAACGCGAGCAACGGCATCGAGCCGGCGTTCTCGTGGCGCTACCAGCGCAAGAAGCGCATGGCCGACGGCAGCATGAAGCAGTACCCGGTGGAAGACCATGCGTGGCGGCTGTTTCGCCATGCGCGGGGACCGCAGGCGCCGCTGACCAACGCCTTCGTCACCGCGCTCGAGATGAGCGCGCAGGCGCACGAGGAGATGGTGGCCGCGGTCTCGCCCTTCGTCGACACCGCGATCTCGAAGACGGTCAACGTGCCGGCCGACTACCCGTACGAGGACTTCCAGGACCTGTACCTGCGGGCGTGGACCTCGGGGCTGAAGGGCCTCGCGACGTACCGGCCGAACGCGGTGCTCGGCTCGGTGCTGAGCGCGGGAGGCGCGGAGCAGACCGCGTTGCCGCTGCAGCTGGCACCGGCCGTGCACGCCAACCAGCGCCTGGCGATCGAACGGCCGCCGCAGCCGGTGCTGGCCTCGCTGCGCTGGCCGGGCCGGCCCGAGCTGACGGCCGGCAACGCCGCGTGGACCTACATGATCCGGCACCCGCATGGGGAGTTCGCGCTGTTCATCGGCGAGCTGCCGCAGGACGGCCGCAGCGCGCCGTTCGAGGTGTGGGTGAACGGCGCCGAGCAGCCGCGCGGGCTGGGCGCGCTCGCGAAGACGCTGTCGATGGACCTGCGTGCGAAGGACCCGGCCTGGGTGCGGCTGAAGCTCGACGCGCTGGCGACGGTGCAGGAGGAGCGCGCGTTCGACATGCCGTTCCCGCCCGATGGCGCGCCTCGCCGCTTTCCGGGCGTGGTGGCGGCCACCGCCGCGGTGATCCGCTGGCGCTGCGAGCAGCTCGGGCTGTGGTCGGGCGCCGACGGCGCGCCCGCCTCCACCCCGGTGATCGACGCGATGTTCAGCCGCCAGGAGCCGCTGACCGGCCCGAACGGCACGCTCGCCTGGTCGGTCGACATCCACAACCCGGCCAGCGACGAAGCCTTCACGCTGTCGCTGAAGGAGGTGCAGCTGCCGGAGGGGTTGGGCGGCCAGGGCGCGGCTGTCACGCTGCCATGCGCGATGGGCCTGTCGGGCAACTACCCGCGCGCGATGGACGGCCTGGCGCGCATCCTGTCGCTGGACATGCGGGTGCTCGACCCGGCCTGGATCGGCATGAAGCTGCGCAAGCTGCTGAGCTACGCCGAGCCGCTCGGCCACTTCATGGCCTTCGTGCCGGGGCTCGCGCCCGGCCAGCAGCGCCAGCAGACCTGGCCGTCGACGGTGGCCTACCTGGCGCGGCTGGTGATCCACCGCTACACGATGCTGGGCGTGCTGAACGAAGAAGGCTATCCGCTGCGCGACATGGGCATCCTGCAGCCGCCCGGCCCGGACGAAGCCGCCGCGAGCGCGCCGCTGGCCGGCACGGCCTGCCCCGAATGCGGCAACCACGCGGTCATCCACAAGGATGGCTGCGAGTTCTGCACCGCCTGCGGGCACATCGGCAGCTGCGGCTGACCCGCCGGGGCCGGTTCATGTCGCGCATGACACACATGCGAACGCCGGCTCATCAACCTTGGGGCTTGTAGGACAGCTGGGCTCTCCGACAGAATCCGCCGCTGCCGGGCGCGACCGAGATCGCACGCCGGATCACAACGATCAAGAACGTCATGTCACGAGGGAGATCCATGATCACTGCTTCCACGCGCGCCCTGTGGGCGTCTGCCCTGGCCGTTTCGCTGTCCACGCTGGCCGCCTGCGGCGGTGGGGGCGACAGTGGCTCGCCTGCCCCGGCCCCGGTCGCGGGCACCCCGCCGGCACCGGCACCGGCACCCGGACCTGCACCCGCACCGGCTCCCGCTCCTGCGCCTGCACCCGCAACGGCGAGCTACTGGGCCCGCACCTTCACGTACACCTCGGCCGGCAACCATGTGTTGCGCTACTACTACTCCGACAACGTCGTCGACTCGACCGGCCGCGGCACCTACTACGACGTGCGCGAGGCCCAGTCGGGCGGCAAGCCGGCGGTGGTGGTGTACGACACCGTCCAGTTCGTCACCGCCGAGGGCTGGCACACGCCGCTGGACGGCGCCACGCCCAACCACAGCGGCCCGAACGGCGCCTACGACTACAACCACGGCTACATCGGCCAATCGACCTCGGCCGACACCGACGTGGCCGGCCAGACGATCGCGAGCGTGGTGGCCAAGGCGCAGGACCTGGGCACCAACACCTCGTCCACCATCGTCGGCGTCACCGCAGCGAACCTGACCGGCGTGATGCCGGCCGGCGCGAAGATCCGCTCGATCTCGAACACCGAGAGCCTCACCCCGGTCGGCTACCGGCTGACCGACGGCTTCGTCGGCAACAACGTGACGACGCTGGCGGGCCTGGTCACCAGCTACCCGGCGGTGTCGAACGCCGCGGCGGTGTCGACGGCCAACACCGTGTCGATGGGCAACCTGCACGGCAGCAACGGCTGCGGGGCCCAGGTCTGCCTGCAGGAGCGGATGCGCGGCAGCTTCAACGCCGACGGCACCGTGAGCCTGCACCTGTGCGACCTCGACACGGTGTCCGGTGTGTTCTCCAACTGCAGCAGCATCGGCACCGCGAGCTACCAGTCGACCACCGCGCTGGACGGTGCCACGCCGATCATGACCTTCAGCGGCCTGCCGGCCGCCGTGTCCATCCAGACCTTCACCCGCGTCTTCGTGCAGCGCGGCGGCCACGTCTACCTGGGTTTCCAGGACAAGCCGGCCGTGATGACGAAGCAGACCCGCCTCAACAAGGTCGCGTTCGAGGCGCTTGCCGCGAGCCTGGGCGTCACGCCGCCGGTCATTCCCGCCCATCCGGCGACCACGGCCGGCACCTGGAGCGTCACCTACGCCGGCGGCGACACCGGCAGCTGCACCGCGCTGTCGGTCAACGCCGCGGCCCACGTGATCGGCACCTGCACCTCGTCCGGCGTGGGCGGCAGCTTCATCGTCAGCGGCACGGTCGATGCCGTCGGCGGCCTGTCGGTGGGCAGCACCAGCAGCGACGCCAGCTTCACCGGCACGCTCGGCGCCGCCACCGGCTCGGGCACCTGGTCGCGCCCGAGCGCGTCGGCCACCGGCACCTGGGCGGCCACGAAGCAGTGATCGGGCGGCGACGCACGGCATGCGTGTCTGACACCGACGCGGGAAAACCCCGCGTCACGTCCTGACACCATGCCGGTCAAAGCGCCGAAATAGCCTTGAAACTTCCTGCAGCTCTGCAGCTCCAAGCCCGGTCACAGCTCTATACTGGGTTCGCGTGAAGTCTTCATATCAGGCAGGAAGTGGGTCAATGATGGGTGCCAAACTCAAGGTCGCAGGCTGGATCACGCTGGGGGCCGTCGCTGGCGCGCTCACCACCATGCAGTTGCAGGCGACCGCCCGCAACACCGCCGCGCAACTCCCGCTGGAAGAACTCCAGCAGCTCGCCGCCGTCTTCGGGATGGTCAAGAGCGATTACGTCGAACCGGTCGACGAAAAGAAGCTGATCACCGACGCCATCGGCGGCATGGTGGCCGGCCTCGACCCGCACTCCCAGTATTTCGACAAGAAGACCTTCAAGGAATTCCGTGAAGGCACGACCGGCCGCTTCGTCGGCGTCGGCATCGAGATCGGCATGGAAGACGGTCTCGTCAAGATCGTCTCGCCGATCGAGGGCTCCCCGGCCTTCCGCGCCGGCCTGAAGAGCGGCGACCTGATCACCAAGATCGACGACACCGTCGTCAAGGGCCTGACGATGGATCAGGCCGTCAAGCGCATGCGCGGCGAGCCGAGCACCAAGGTGCTGCTGACCATCTTCCGCAAGTCCGAAAGCCGCACCTTCCCGGTCACGATCACCCGCGAAGAAATCCGCGTGCAGAGCGTGCGCTCGAAGATCGTCGAGCCGGGCTACGCCTGGCTGCGCGTCAGCCAGTTCCAGGACCGCACGGTCGACGATTTCGCGCGCAAGCTCGAAGACATCTACAAGCAGGAACCCAACCTGAAGGGCCTGGTGCTCGACCTGCGCAACGACCCGGGCGGCCTGCTCGAAGCGTCGGTCGCGGTGTCGGCCGCCTTCCTGCCGGTCGATGCGGTGGTCGTGACCACCAACGGCCAGATCGCCGAATCGAAGCAATCGTTCAAGGCCTCGCCGAGCGACTACCTGCGCCGTGGCGGCGGCGACCCGCTGCGCAAGCTGCCCGAGGCGCTGAAGAAGGTGCCGCTGGTCGTGCTGGTCAACGAAGGATCGGCGTCGGCCAGCGAGATCGTCGCCGGTGCGCTGCAAGACCACCAGCGCGCCACCATCATGGGCACGCAGACCTTCGGCAAGGGCTCGGTGCAGACCGTGCGCCAGCTGTCGCCCGAGACCGCGCTGAAGATCACGACCGCGCGCTACTACACGCCGAGCGGCCGCTCGATCCAGGCCAAGGGCATCGTGCCCGACGTGATGATCGACGAAACCGCCGACGGCAACCTGTTCTCGGCGCTGCGCGTGCGCGAAGCCGACCTGGAAAAGCACATCGGCAGCGGCCAGGGTGCCGAGCAGAAGGACGAAGCCCGCGAGAAGGCGCGCGAGGAAGCGCGCAAGAAGTTCGAGGAAGAGGCGGCCAAGAAGAACCCGCTGAAGCCGCTGCCGGAGTTCGGCAGCGAAGAAGACTTCCCGCTGGCCCAGGCGATCAACCGCCTGAAGGGCAAGCCGGTCGTCGTCTCGAAGTCGGTCGTCGAACGGCATGCCGAGGCGCCGGCGACGAACTGATCCGCCCTTCGCTTCCTTCCGAACGCCCGCCTTGCGCGGGCGTTTTGCTTGGTGCGAGGGCTTCGGCAGGCTCGGCCCGGCCCTTCGACACGCTCGGGGCGAACGGGGCAACTACCATCCCGTCATGAACGACGACCAGCTGCTGCGCTACTCCCGCCACATCCTGCTCGACGAGCTCGACATCGCCGGCCAGCAGCGGCTGCTCGATTCGCATGCGCTGGTGATCGGCGCCGGCGGGCTGGGCTCGCCGGTGGCGCTGTACCTCGCGACCTCGGGCGTCGGCACGCTGACGATCGTCGACCACGACACCGTCGACCTGACCAACCTGCAGCGCCAGATCGCGCATGACCTGTCGCGCGTCGGCCAGCCGAAGGCGGCTTCGGCCGCGCGCTCCATCGCGGCCATCAACCCCGACGTGCGGGTGCACGCGCTGGCCGAGCGTGCCGACGCGCAGCGCCTGGACACGCTGGTCGCCGACGCCGACGTGGTGATCGACTGCAGCGACAACTTCGCGACCCGCCACGCCGTCAACGCCGCGTGCGTCCGCCACGCCCGGCCGCTGGTGTCGGGCGCCGCGATCGGCTTCGACGGGCAGATCTCGGTCTACGACACCCGCAGCGACACCGCGCCCTGCTATGCCTGCCTGTTCCCGCCCGATGTCGCGTTCGAGGAGGTCGCCTGCTCGACGATGGGCGTGCTCGCGCCGCTGGTCGGCATCATCGGCAGCATGCAGGCCGCCGAGGCGCTGAAGCTGCTGGCCGGCATCGGCAGTTCGCTGGCCGGGCGGCTGCAGATGCTGGACGCCCGCACGATGGAATGGACCGAGATCCGCCTCGCCCGCCAAGCCGGCTGCCCGGTATGCGGAGGATCAAGCGGCCGCCGCGGAACCGGCTTTGCCGGGCCGCTGGCGGCGCCCCCTTGAGGGGGAAGCGCCGAAGGCGCTTCGGGGGTGGGTCATCAATCGGGTTTGATGTTGGCGGACTGAATCACCTTCGCCCAGCGCGCGACCTCGTCGTGAAGGAAGGCCGCGAAGGCCTCCGGTCCGCGCGCATCGATGCGAAAGCCCTGCGTGCGCGCTCGCTCCTCGAGCTCGGGCGTCTGCATGATGCGCACGACCTCGGCGGCGAGTTTCTTCACCGCGGCATCGGGCATCGAGGCCGGCGCCATCAGCCCGGTCCAGTTCTCGGTCAGCAGCTCCGGCAGGCCGGCCTCGGCGGTGGTCGGCACGTCGGGCACCAGCGGGTGGCGGGCGGCACTGGCGATGGCGATCGCGCGCAGCTTGCCCGACTTCACGTGGCCGATGCTCTCGGGGAAGTTCGAGAACACCACGTCGAGCTGGCCGCCGATCAGGTCGGTCATCGCCGGCGAGCCGCCCTTGTACGGCACGTGCTGGATGCTGGTCTTGCTCAGCTCGTTGAACAGCGCGAGCGTCAGGTGCGGCGGCGTGCCGTTGCCGCTGGAGCCGGCGTTCAGGTTGCGCGCCTTCGCGGCGGCGGTCAGCTCCTTCAGGCTCTGGATCGGGCTCGCGGCCGGCACCACGATCAGGATCGGCGAGCCGGCCAGCAGCGCGACCGGGCGCAGGTCTTTCGTGAAGCTGTAGGCCGCCTTCGGGAACAGCGTGACGTTGGCCGCATGCGTCAGCGTGATCGCGAGCAGCGTGTTGCCGTCGCCGGGCGATTTCGCCGCGATGTCGGCACCGATCTGCCCACCGCTGCCCGGCTTGTTGTCGATCACCACGCTGACCTTCCAGCGCTCGCCGAGCTGCTGGCCGACCAGGCGCGCCATCACGTCGGTCAGGCCGCCGGGCGGAAACGGCACCACGTAGCGGATCGTGGCACCGGGCTTCGGGTAGTCGCCGGCTTGCGAGAACCCCAGCGCAGGCCACAGGCCCGCGGCACCGATCAGTACTGCTCGTCGCTTCACGCTCGTCTCCTTCAAATGGCCGGCATGCTGCCCGCGACGCGGGTTCGCTGCAAACCTATCGATATGCGCGGAAAGTCGTAGCTTCAGGACAGCTGTTGCGCTAGCGCCTCCGACACGTTCAGTCCATCGCGCTCCGCGGCGCGCCGCAGCTGCTCGCGCCGCGCGCCGGGCAGTCGCACGCCGTCGTCGCGCAGCATCTCGTGCACCAGCACCTCCAGCCGGTCCAGGAACATCTCGCGCCCGGCCAGCGCGCCCGGGTCGATCACGATGAAGGTCTGGCCCAGGTGCGGCCGGTTGCCTTCGTCGACGAAGAAGCTCGACGCCTCGAAGCCGAAGTTCGCGCCGATCAGCGCCGTGACCAGCAGCTCGACCACCAGCGCCAGCATCGCGCCCTTCGGGCTGCTGGCCGCGCCGATCGCGAGCATCGAGCCTTCCATGCCGGCCTTCGGGTCGGTGGTGGGCTCGCCGTTCGCGTCGAGCGCCCAGCCGAGCGGGATGCTGCGGCCTTCCTTCGCGGCCACCATCAGCTTGCCGCGCGCGACCTCGCTGAGGCTCAGGTCGATCAGCAGCGGGTCGGCGCCACGCCGGGGGAAGGCGGCGGCCACCGGGTTGGTGCCGAAGATCGGGTGCTTTCCGCCGGCCGCCGGCATCGCCGACGGCGAGTTCGAGAAACCGAGCCCCGCCATGCCGGCCGCGGTGACCGCGCGCAGGTGGTCGACGACGACGCCGCAGTGGTGGCTGTTGACGACGCCGACGATGCAGATGCCGAGCTCGCCGGCCGTGCGGATCGCCTCGGCGATGGCCAGGTCGCAGGCCGGGAACGCGAGCCCCTCCTGCGCATCCACGACCAGCGCGGCACCCTTGCGCTTGACGACCTGCGGCTGCGCCGCGCCGTTGACGCGGTCGCAGCGCAGGTGGCCGCTGTACTGCGCGACGCGGCTCAGCCCGTGCGACGCGAGGCCCTGCGCCTCGGCCAGCACCAGCGCGCGGGCGGTCGATTCGGCCATCGCGGCGTTGGCACCGGCGCGCTGCAGCGCGGCCGCGACGCGCCGGCGCGCGTCGTCCATCGTCATCACCGTCATGCCAGGGCCTCCAGCACCTTGTCGGCGATCAATGACGACACGCGCTCGTTGGCCTCGGCGGTGACGCCGGCGATGTGCGGCGTCAGCAGCAGGTTCGGGCAGCCGGCGAGCGGGCTGCCGGCGGGCAGCGGCTCGGTCTCGAACACATCGAGCGCCGCGCCCGCGAGGTGCCCGTCGCGCAGCGCCTCGGCCAGTGCTGCCTCGTCGACGACGCCGCCGCGCGCGGTGTTGATCAGCACCGCGCCGGGCTTCATCGCGGTCAGGCGCCGTGCGTCGATCAGGTGGCGCGTGCTGTCGAGCAGCGGCACATGCAGGCTGACGACATCGGCCTGCGCCAGCAGTGCGTCGAGCGCGAGCGACGGCACGTCGGCGCCGGCCGGCATCGCCGCATCGTGCGCGACGACCTGCATGCCCAGCAGGCGTGCCAGGCGCCCGGTCAGCTGCCCGATCGAGCCATAGCCGACCAGCCCCAGCGTCTTGCCGCCGATCTCGCGACCGTTGGTCAGCGCGGCGCGCGGCCACTGGCCTGCCGCCACCTCGGCGGTCGCGCCGTAGGCGCCGCGCAGCAGCAGCATCGCGGTCGCGACGACGTACTCGGCCACGCTCTGCGCATTGGCGCCGGTGGCCGGGATCACGCGGATGCCGCGCGCCTCGCAGCCGGCCAGGTCGATGTTGTCGAGCCCGACGCCGAGCCGACCGACCACCTTGCAGCGCGCGAGCGCCGCCAGCAGCTCGCCGCGCACCTGCGTGCGGTTGCGCACGATGATCGCATCGGCGCTCGCGGCGAGCTTCAGCAGGCGCGGCGTGTCGTCGACCAGCGTCGCCTCGTGGATGACCTCGTGACGCGACGACAGCCGCGCCACCGCCGGCGCGTCCATGAATTCGGTGATGAGGATCTTCATCGCCGGATCATGCGCTCTCGAAGAGGCGGGTGAGAACGAACTCGCGGTGGCCGAGCGCTTCGGCCGACGTGAGCCGGCCGTTCGCGGTGCGCAGCATCGATTCGAGCAATTGGTCGCCCGCCTGGTCGAGCGTGATCTCGCGCTGGAGCAGCCCCGAGGTGTCGACGTCGATGTGCTCGCCCATCAGCCGCACGGTGCGCGGGTTCGCGCAGATCTTGATCACCGGCACGATCGGGTTGCCGATCACGTTGCCCTGGCCGGTCGGGAAGAAGTGCACTGCAAAGCCCGACGCGGCGCACAGCGTCACCATCTCGGCCGCGGCCGACGACGAATCCATGAACCACAGGCCGGGGTGCGTCGGGATCTCGGCCTTGTCGATCACGCCGTCGACGGTGCAGACCTTGCCGATCTTCTGGATGTTGCCGAGCGCCTTCTCCTCGATCGTCGTCAGCCCGCCGGCGATGTTGCCCTTGGTCGGCTGGCTGTCGGAGAGGTCGCTGGTCTTGTGGCGGTTGATCATGTCCTGGTAGCGGTTGAACATGAACATGAAGCGCTCGCGCACCGCATCGGTCGCACAGCGCGCCGCGACGATCTGCTCGCCACCGGTGATCTCGGACGTTTCGCCGAAGCACAGCGTGCTGCCCAGCGGGTGCAGCTTGTCGAAGGCGTTGCCCACCGTCGGGTTTGCGCCGCAGCCGGAGGTGGTGTCGGATTCGCCGCACTTGGTCGACACCCACAGCTCGCTGATGGCGCAGGCTTCGCGCTGCTTCTCGCTCGCCCACTGCACGTATTCGCGGGCGATGCGCGAGGCGCGCAGGATGGTGTCGTGGTCGCCGTGGCCTTCGATGCCGAAGCCTGTGACCGGCTTGCCGGTGGCGGCGATGCCGTCGACCACCTTCTTCGTCCAGCCGTCCTCGATGCCGATCACGACGACCGCCGCGACGTTCGGGTTGCAGCCGGCACCGATCAGCGTGCGGAAGTGCAGGTCGAGGTCGGCGCCGAACTGCAACCGGCCGTATGGGTGCGGGATCGCCATCGTGCCCTTGATGTTGTGGGCGACGGCCTCGGCCGCGGCGTTCGACAGGTCGTCGAGCGGCAGGATGATCACGTGGTTGCGGACACCGACACGGCCGTTTTCGCGGCGGTAGCCGAGGAAGGTGGTGTTCTTTGAAATGACTGCCATGGTGGATCCCGTTACCAGCGTTTGGTCTTGATGTTCTGCACATGCGCATGCTCGCCGGCCTTGATCGGCGCGACCACCTTGCCCATGTCGATGCCGTACTTCAGCACCGTGTCGCCGACCGCCATGTCGCGCAGCGCGACCTTGTGGCCGATCGGGATGTCCTGCCGCGCGACCAGCTCGGTCATGCGGTCCTCGTCCATGATCCAGCCGGCCAGCGGCATGCCGGCCTTCACGCCTTCGACCACCACCACCGCGACGCTGTCGTGGGCGTCGTGCAATACGAAATGAATCATCCGGAACCTCCTGCCGCGCAACGGCGGCTGCCTGCATCGATGGCGGCGAATATCGACCGGCGCTTCCTGGCTGTCAAACGAGTCATCCATATGACTTGATTGACCTGGATCACCTGGACGTAGAATCCCCGGATGCCCGCCAGCCAGCACTTCGCCGCCATCGCGCCCGAGGCGGCCGGCATGCCGCTGTACCGCGTCGTCAAGCGCGCACTGCTGCAGGCGATCGAGGGCGGCACCTGGGCCCCCGGCAGCACGCTGCCCAGCGAGACCGAGCTGGCGCAGGCGTTCGGCGTGTCGATCGGCACGCTGCGCAAGGCGGTCGACGAGCTGTCGGCCGAGCACATCCTGGTGCGGCGCCAGGGCCGCGGCACCTTCGTTGCGACGCACTCGCCCGACCGCTTCCTGTTCCAGTTCTTCTACGTCGAGCGCGCCGACGGGTTGCGCGAGGCGCCGTCGGTCGAGCTGCTGTCGTTCGACCGCGTGAAGCTGGACGACGCGCAGGCCGAGGCGCTGAACCTGCGCGCCGGCGATGCCGCGTTCCAGTTCGAGAACCGGCTCGCACTGCAGGGCCGCGCGGTGATCCTCGACCGGCTGACGCTGCCGGCCGGCCTCTTCAAGGGCCTGACCGAAAAGCGCCTGCGCGAGCGGCCGAGCACGCTGTACCAGCTGTACCAGAGCGAGTTCGGCATCACCGTCGTGCATGCGCGCGAGCGTGCCCGCGCCGCGGCCGCCGACCGCCATGCGTCGCGGGTGCTCGGCATCGCAGCCGGTCTGCCGGTGATGCAGGTGCACCGCGTCGCGCTGACCTTCGGCGACAAGCCGGTGGAGCACCGCGAATCGATCATCAACACCGCGCAGCACGACTACGTCAGCCTGTTGTCCCGAAAGGATGCCGCCCGATGACTGCTCTGACCGGCTCCCTCGACCTGCTCGCCGCTTACCAAGTGGCCGAACGCGCGGCCCGCGCGGCCGGTGCCCATCTGCAGGCTTCGCGCTCGCGGCTGAACGCGGTGGCGCTGCTGCGCAAGCAGCCAGGCGACCTGGCCAGCGAGATCGACCACGAGGCCGAGCAGCAGATCCTCGACGTGGTGCGCCGCGCCTACCCGGGCCATGCCTTCCTCGGCGAAGAGACCGGCCGGCGCGAGGCGGCCGTGGCCGGCGATGGCGAACCGCCGCTGTGGGTCGTCGACCCGCTGGACGGCACGGCCAACTACCTGCGCGGCTACCCGCAGTACGCGGTGTCGATCGCGCTGGTGGTCGACGGCGCGCCGGTGCTGGGCACCATCTTCGACCCCTGTCGCAACGAGTTCTTCGCGGCCATCCGCGGACGCGGCGCGCGGCTGAACGGCGCAGCGCTGCAATGCGCCGACCGGGCCCGGCCGATCGACGCGCTGGCCGCGACGGTGTTTCCGAAGCCCACCTCGCCGCGCATGGCGAGCTACCTGGGCGAGTTCGGCCGGGTGCTGCGCAGCTTCGGCGGCGTGCGGCGCTCGGGCTCGATGGCATTGGAGCTGGCCTACCTGGCTGCCGGCCGGATCGACGCGTTCTGGGAGCACGACATGGGTGCCTGGGATGCCGCCGCCGGCATCGTGCTGCTGCAGGAAGCGGGGGCCGGCATCGTCGCGCGCGACGGGCTGCCGCTGCTCGAGAGCCGCTCGCTCGCCGCCAGCACGCCGGCGATGCGCGATGCCTTCGATGCGCTGCTGTCGCCGACGGGGTGATTCCCGGCCGATTTCAGCCCCGGGACGGCGTTAAGCTGCGCGCCATGGACAAGCGAACCGACCTCACCGCCCGCAACTTCCCTTCGGCCCGCCAGGAGGCCGCCAAACCGAACGCCCCGAACCTGTACGACGGCCCCGAAAGCGCCTACCGGCTGGCGTTCACCGACACCACCTTCCTGCTGCGCGAAGAGTTGCGCCCGGTGCGCATGCAGCTGGAGCTGCTGAAGCCCGAGCTGGTGCAGACCGAGCAGGGCATCGAGTCGACGATCGTGATCTTCGGCAGCGCGCGCATCGTGTCGCCCGATGTCGCGCAGCGCCTGCTGAGCGATGCCCGGGCGGCCGGCGACGCCACCGCGCTGCGCATCGCCGAGCGGCACATGGCAATGTCGCGCTTCTACGAAGAAGCGCGCCGCTTCGCCGAGATCGTCACGCTGAAATCGAAGGCGCTGAGCACGCCGATCTACGTCGTGACCGGCGGCGGCCCCGGCATCATGGAAGCCGGCAACCGCGGCGCGCACGAGATCGGCGGCAAGAGCATCGGGCTGAACATCGTGCTGCCGCACGAGCAGGCGCCGAACCCCTACATCACGCCGGAGCTGTGCTTCCAGTTCCACTACTTCGGCATGCGCAAGATGCACTTCCTGATGCGCAGCATCGGGCTGGTGTGCTTCCCCGGCGGCTTCGGCACGCTCGACGAGATGTTCGAGGCGCTGACGCTGATCCAGACCGGCAAGTGCCGGCGCCGGCCGATCCTGCTGTTCGGGCGCGAGTTCTGGACGCAGCTGATCAACTTCGACCTGCTGGTGCAGACCGGCATGATCAGCGAGGTCGACCTGCAGCTGTTCCGTTTCGTCGAGACGGCCGAAGAGGCGTGGAGCCTGCTGGAGGCGGAGTACGGCTTCGAGCTGCGCGACATCGACCCCGACGACAAGAACCACTTCGAGATCGACACCTGAGCTCGCCGACGAACCCGTTGCACCGGTCACGAGCTGCCTGCAACCACACCTTCTTGCACACACCATGAGCAAACAGATCAGCATCATCGGCGCCCCGACCGACATCGGCGCCGGCACCCGCGGCTCCAGCATGGGGCCGGAGGCCTTGCGCGTGGCCAACATCGTGCCGGTGCTCGAAGGGCACGGGCTGGAGGTGGCCGACCGCGGCAACCTGACCGGCCCGTCGAACCCGTGGCTACCGCCGACCGACGGCTACCGCCACCTGCACGAGGTGGTGGCCTGGAACCAGTCGGTGCACAACGCGGTGCATGCCGAGCTGGTACTGGGGCGGCTGCCGATCCTGCTGGGCGGCGACCACTGCTTGGGGCTGGGGTCGATCAGCGCGGTGTCGCGGCACTGCCGCGAGACGGGCAGGAAGCTGCGCATCCTGTGGCTCGATGCGCATGCCGACTTCAACACCAACATCCTGACGCCGAGCGGCAACCTGCACGGCATGCCGGTGGCCTGCCTGTGCGGCCACGGCCCGAAGGAGCTGATCGAGATCGGCGGGCACGTGCCGGCGATCAACCCGAAGTGGATCCGGCAGATCGGCATCCGCAGCGTCGACGAGGGCGAGAAGCGCTTCGTGCACGAGATGGACCTGGAGGTCTTCGACATGCGCTACATCGACGAGATGGGGATGCGGCATGCGATGGAGCTGGCGCTGGCGACGCTGGATGCGAACACGCATTTGCACGTGAGCTTCGACGTCGACTTTCTTGATCCGGACGTGGCGCCGGGTGTCGGCACCACGGTGCGCGGCGGGCCGACGTATCGCGAGGCGCAGCTGTGCATGGAGATGATCGCCGACACCGGGCGGCTCGGGTCGCTCGACGTGATGGAGCTGAACCCGGCGCTGGATGTACGCAACCGGACGGCAGAGGTGGCGGTGGACCTGATCGAGTCGTTGTTCGGGAAGAGTACGTTGATGAGGAAGTAGGGACGAACGGTCCACAAAGCAAAAACAGCCCTCAACGCGAGGGCTGTTTTGCTTTGTGACTTGCCGATTTCATGCCCGCCTATACCGAGATACCTGCGGATGCATGGAGTGTTCTCCCTGAGGAACCCTGGCGCCGCCAATGCCACAAACAGAAATCCATTCTGCGTCGTTGGTGCTTGAAGAGCCTCCTCGTTGAGAGGGGCTGTCAGGATTTCTGTGTGCGAGGCGGTTGAGCTGAATTGGCTATTGGCCGACTCGCTTATCGACTGCCGTGCGCCGGCAGTGTGAATCGCTCCTCGTAGACCACAGCGAATTGGTTC
>NZ_LMDM01000023.1 GCF_001425825.1 Rhizobacter sp. Root1238 | reverse complement strand
GTAGGTGTCCAGCGCCAGCCGGTCGCTGAAGTTCGGCTTGCGCTGCAGCCGCCCCAGCAGGTCGGTCCAGTACTGCTTCTGCGGGTAGTACGTCACCAGCTTCTCGACCGCCCACACATACGCGTTGGTGTCGTTCATGCGCTGCGTCGCATTGGCCAGCAGCTTCAGCCGGTCTTCGGCCGGGGCCTGCCCGGCCTTCTCCGACGCATTGATCTCCACCTGCAGCTCGCGCGCCGCACCGGCGAAGTCACCGCCCAGGTACTGGCTCTGGATCAGCAGCGTGCGCACCGTGCCGCTGGTGCCACCTTCCTTGAAGTAGCGCTGGCCCCACTGCATCGTCTTCGCGTAGTCCTTGGCCCGATAGGCCGTGCCCGCCAGCGATTCGAGCATGCGCTGCTTGTCGGCCTGCGCCAGCTTGCCGGTGGCCGCCAGCGCCTCGAACGACTTGCCCGCGGTGTCGGCATCGCCCGCGCCCGAGGCCGCTGCGATGCGCATGCGCTCGATCGTGTAGCTCTCGCTCGCGTTCTTGTTCGGCACCGCGTCGGCGTCGCGCACCTTGGCCAGCGCTTCCTTGTACTTGCCGGCCTTGATCAGGTCGCCCGCCGCCTGCAGCGGCTTGCCCACGTCGGGGCGCACCGCCTCTTGTGCGTTCGCGCCGAGTGCCGCGCCCAACACGAGCGCAGCCACCAGGGGTTTCAACTTCATGGCCATGCTCACTTGATGAACTGCTCGTTGCCCACCATGCCCAGCTTGCTCACCCCGAGCCGCTGCGCACTGGCCAGCACNCCAGGGGTTTCAACTTCATGGCCATGCTCACTTGATGAACTGCTCGTTGCCCACCATGCCCAGCTTGCTCACCCCGAGCCGCTGCGCACTGGCCAGCACCATCGCCACCGACTTGTACTCCACCAGCTTGTTCGGGCGGATGTGCACCTCGGGTTGATCCGCGACCGCCGCSGTCGCCGCCAGCTTCGTCTCCAGCACCGTGCGGTCGGG
Source organism: Rhizobacter sp. Root1238 (assembly GCF_001425825.1). Lineage (GTDB taxonomy): Bacteria > Pseudomonadota > Gammaproteobacteria > Burkholderiales > Burkholderiaceae_C > Rhizobacter. The sequence continues at coordinate 555,662 of NZ_LMDM01000023.1, read as the reverse complement.
CACSACTTCACCGTTCCACAGGATCGTGCCGTCGAAGTCGATGTCGATCGTCACCACCACCGGGTCGCGCAGCGGCGGCGGCGGACTGCCCGTGGGCATGTTCAGGTTCACCGAGTGCAGCTGGATCGGGATCGTGATGATCAGCATGATCAGCAGCACCAGCATCACGTCGATCAGCGGCGTCGTGTTCATCTCCACCATCACGTCGGGGTCGCCACTGCCGCCCCCGGAGCCTACGTTCATTCCCATTTGCTTGGTCCTTCTCTTGGGTTCGTCGGCTCTAGCCGCGCGGCGGCGGCTCGGTCACGAACGAGATCTTCTGGATGCCCGCGCGCTGGCACGCGAACACCACCCGACCCACCGATTCGTAGCGGCTCTTCTCGTCGCCGCGGATGTGGATCTCCGGCTGCGGCGTCAACACCGACACCTTCTTCAGCCGCTCCACCAGCGCGTTGTTGTCCGCCACCGCCTGCGCGTTCCAGAACACGTCGCCGTCCTTCGTCACCGAGATCTCGATGTTCTCCGGCTTCGTCACCCGCGCGATGTTGGTCTCCTTCGGCAGGCTCACCGGCGCCGTCTGCGTCACCACMGGCACCGTGATCAGGAAGATGATCAGCAGCACCAGCATCACGTCCACCAGCGGCGTCGTGTTGATGCTGGAGACGACCTCGTCGTCGTCCCCGTCGCCACTACCCACGTTCATCGCCATTGCGTTCTCCTTCGCTCAGGAGTCAATGCGCGATCAGCGGCTGCCGCCRCGCAGCGTCGAGCGGCTGCCCAGCAGCACGCCGTGCAGGTCCGCGCCGAAGCTGCGCACCGACTCCATCGTCACCTTGTTGCGGCGCACCAGCCAGTTGTAGCCCAGCACCGCCGGCACCGCGACCGCCAGGCCGATGGCCGTCATGATCAGCGCCTCGCCCACCGGGCCGGCCACCTTGTCGATCGACGCCTGCCCCGCAATGCCGATCGCCGTCAGCGCGTGATAGATGCCCCACACCGTGCCGAACAGGCCCACGAACGGCGCCGTCGARCCCACCGTCGCGAGGAAGGCCARGCCGTCCTGCAGGCGGCTTTGCACGTTGTCGATCGCGCGCTGCACGCTCACGCCCACCCAGGTGTTGCGGTCGATGTTGGCCGTCAGCTCGCCCTCGTGGTGGTCGCCCGCCTCGATCGCCGTCTCGGCGATGAAGCGGAACGCGCTGCCGTCCTTCAGCGTCGCCACGCCGTCGTTCAGGCTCGCCGACTTGAAGAAGCTCTTGCGTGCCGCGCGCGCCTCGCCGCTGATCTTGAAGCTCTCGAACAGCTTGGTCACCAGGATGTACCAGCTGCCCATGCTCATGATCACCAGGATGATCAGCGTGCCGCGCGCGACGAAGTCGCCCTGCGCCCACAGTGCGCTCAAGCCATACGGGTTGTCCACGGACTCCTTGGTCACCGCCCCCGGCACGGCCACCGGGGCCGGCGCGGCCGCAGGSGCCGGTGCCGCCGGCGCTTCGGCCGCCGGGGCCGACGCCTGGGCGTGCACGACTTCAGGGGCCACGAACGCGGCGGAGGCAACGGCCAGGCTCAGCATGGCGGTCAGCGAGCGCAGAGAAATCAAAGACATGGTGTTTCCAATCTCTAGAGAAATAGATGCGAGTTCACGGCCCGGGTAGGGCACCGACTCGATGAAAGCAATGAAAGGTGTGACGGGGCGGATCGACGCAGGGCTCAGTCCATCTTGTAGCCAAACGGCACCTGCACCAGCACGTCGCGGCCCTGGCCCTGGCACTTGTATTCGCTGACCAGCCGCATGCTGTTGCGCGCAAAGATCGGGTGCGACGACCTCAGCACCTTCACGTCCTTGACCTCGCCGTTGGCGCTCAGCGTGAACTGGATCAGCGCCTCGCCCTTCTCGATGCCCTGGCGCACCGCTTCGCGCGGGAACACCGAGTCGCCCATCACCGTCGAGAAGTTCGAGCACACCACCGCGGCCGACACCGGCGCSGGCGGCGCTGCCGGCGCGGGCGCCGCTGCAGGCGGGGCCACCGGCGCCATCGGCGCCGCAGGCGGRGGCACCGGCGTGCTCGCCGTGATCGTCGGCTGCRCCGGCGGCGGCACCGCCACCTGCACCTCCGGCGGCGGAATGAACGGCGGCGGCGGCGCCTCCAGCTTCGGCGGCGGCGGCACCACCACCTCCGGCGGCGGCGGCGGCTTCTTGATCTCCTCGATCACCTTCGTCTCGATCGGCGCGCGAACCACGTCGACCACCTTCTTGGCCAGCCCGGTCAGCAGCGCATACACGATCGCCGCGTGAAACAAAATGACAAAGCCGATCCCGACGACATGCCGCCGGGGATCGCGTTGTCGCTGCGAAAAATTCATCGGTCGCGAACTCCTGTGCAGATAAAGGGCCCCGTTGACGCAATGCTGGATGCCCAGCTTCNCGACTGCCGGACCTCGGGCGGGATCACCTTCGTCTCGATCGGCGCGCGAACCACGTCGACCACCTTCTTGGCCAGCCCGGTCAGCAGCGCATACACGATCGCCGCGTGAAACAAAATGACAAAGCCGATCCCGACGACATGCCGCCGGGGATCGCGTTGTCGCTTGGAAAAGTCCATACGCTGGGATCTCCAGTGTGGAAACGCAAACGTTCGAGGTTAACAAAAATGCCCGCCGGCTTGTGGCCTGCGGGCAATGGGGAAGAGACCCTCGTGCGAGGGTCTCTTTCAGTCGACGACTTCGTCTATCGGATCAACCGGTGGGTCGATCAGAAGGCGTACGCGGCGCGCACGTACACGAAGCGACCGCGCGGGTCGGCGTACTGCGGGTCGTAGCCCGACTGGAACGAGAAGCTCTGGTTGGTGTACGGGGGATCCGAATCCATCAGGTTCTTCGCGCCCAGCGTCAGGCGCAAGCCCTTGATGCCCGACCAGGTGACTTGTGCGTCATAGATCTCGTACGGGCTCACGCGGCGCGGCAGAGGGTCGCCGTTTGCGTCCGAGCCCGGCACGTCGTGGTAACCACTCTGCCAGTTCAGGCCGAGGGTCACATCCCACGGACCATTCGCCCAGTTCACGAACTGGTAGGTCTTCAGGCGCGGGATCACGCCGCCGGTCGTCGCGTTCTCCAGGTTGCCGACGTTCGGCGAGAACGTGCCGTCCGGGTTCTGCGTGTCGTACTTGATGAAGTACGTGCCGCTGAAGCCCAGCGTGACGCGACCGTAGCTCTGCGTGGGCAGGCGCCATTTCAGGTCGATGTCCACACCCGACAGCTTGGTCTCGCCGGTGTTCAGGTTCGTCTGGTCGATGTTGATGATCGCGCCCGGGATCGTCACACCGTTGACGACTTCGTCCGGACCGCGGGTGACGTAGCTGCCGTACTTGGCGAGGTTGCCGAGGATGACCGCTTGCGGCAGGCCGTTGGAGATCGTGTCCTTCAGCTTGATGTGGAAGTAGTCCAGGCTGGCGGAGAAGTTCTTCGTCGGCTCGAGCACGATGCCCGTCGTGAAGTTGGTCGACTTCTCGGAAGACAGCGTGGTCTTGCCGCCGTTGGTGGTCGGGAATTGCGTCTCGCAGTCCTTCACGCCGTCGCCGGTGACTGGGCAGCGCACCGGGTCGGTCAGGCCAGTCTGCGAGACACCCGTCGTGGACGGCGAGTACAGGTCGGCCAGGCTCGGGGCACGGAAGCCCTTGCTGACGGAGCCGCGCATCAGGAACTGGTTGCTCGGCTGCCACCGCAGGCTGAGCTTCGGCGTTGTCGAATTGCCCGAGCCTTCGTACTTGTCGTAGCGGACCGCTGCGTCGGCTTCCAGGTTCTTGACGATCGGCAGCACGAGTTCACCGAACACCGAGGTCACGTTGCGCGACTTGTCGACCGCGCCCAGGTTGCCACCGTAGCCGGAGATGTCGCCTTGCGCGATCTCCTGGCTCGGGTCGAACTTGTACTTCTCCTTGCGGAACTCAGTGCCCACGGCGATCGCCACCGGACCGGCGTCGAGTTGCGCAATTTCACGCGAGGCATGGCCGCTCAGGCTCTGCAAGGTCGACGTGACCTTGAACGCATCGCCATTGAAGTTGGCGGCACGAATCTGTGCCAGCGTGTCGGCACTGTTGGGGCCGAAGAAGTTCACGGTGCCGCTGTTCAGCAGCGGCAAGATCTTCGAGTAGATCGGGTAACCGTCGTTGATCGTCTCGCGCACCTTGCTCTGGCTGTGCAGTGCAGCAACATCGAAGTCCCACCCGGCGGCCGACCCCTTGACGCCGAAGGTCAGGCGCGGTGCTTCGGCGGTGTCGGTGAGGTCACGGTTGCCGCTAAGCGCAGCGCGGTAGCGAACGCGCAGGTCCGGCAGGACGGCCCCGACGCCAATCTTGCTCTCCACCCAATCCTTAGGGTAGTTCGGATTTGCCACGCCGTTCAACAACGGCTTCAGGATGATCGTCGACGACGGGAAGGTCGTGTACTGGTTGTACGGCGCTTGGTTGGCCAGCGGGTTGCTCAGCGGAATCGTGAACTGGTCCGACAGCGGCACCGGCTGGATGATGGTGTTCGTCTTGTTCTTGTTGAACGACGCTTCGACGAAGCCTTCGATGTTGTCGCTCAACTGGAACTTGGCCGAACCGAAGATGCTGGTGCGCTCGCTATCAGGCAGCAGGGCCACCATCGACGCTGGGTCGAAACGGCACACCCCCGGACCGAACACCGGGTCGATCGACGAGTAAGGCGCCACGCAGCCTTGTGCGTTGGTCGGGTTGCCCGACACCGCGTTCACTGAACCAGGAACCGAAGAAACGTTCGCCGGGAAGGTGTTGCCCGAGGTCGTGGTGACCTGGTTGGCCTCGTTGTACGAGTGGCTCGCGAAGCCGCGGTCACGACCGTAGATCGCCGATTCCTTCTGGACCGAACCGACCAGCATCACGTTGTAGCGATCGGTCGCCAGGTTGCCCATGCCCCAGCTGATGCTGGCGCGCTTCGAGTCGCCGGCGCTGCCGCGGGTCGGGGTGCCGTACTCGGCGCTGATTTCAGTGCCCTGGAAATCGCGCTTCAGGATGAAGTTGATCACCCCGGCAATGGCGTCGGAGCCGTAGACGGCGGAGGCGCCGTCCTTCAGCACTTCAACGCGCTCGATCGCCGACAGCGGGATGCTGTTCACGTCGACCGACACCGAGTCGTTCGTGAAGCCGATGCCGTACGGCGCAATGCGGCGGCCGTTCAACAGCACCAGCGTGCGGGTCGACGACAGGCCACGCAGCGAGGTCGACGAGATGCCGCCGGTGGTGGCGCCGGAACCCGACGAGGCCGTCAGGCCGCCCGAGCTGCTCACCGCGCTGACGGTCTGCAGCAGCTGCTCGACCGTGGTGGCGCCGGTGCGTGCGATGTCTTCACGCGTCAGCACCTGGACCGGCAGTGCCGTTTCGGCATCGATCCGCTTGATCGACGAACCGGTGATCTCGACCTTTTCCATCTGCTGTTGTGCGAGAGCGGGCAACGAGCTGAGCGCGAGGCTGCCGCCGAATGCCAACATCAGGCCGGTGCAGACCTTCGTTCTTCTAAACATGTGATCTCCTAAAACACTGAAAGGTTGATCGATAAACCCACTCTCACAGCAAGTCATGTGCCGGCTTCATGAACCTGCCATGACCTGTCTGCTAAGACATGTAAAAGAATTGTCACTTAAGGGATAAGTGGTCCCTTTAGGGTATTCCTTGATCGCTTCAGAAGGCTCGCGCGTGCAGGTGCCGCGCGTGCTCGTCGCGCGCCAAGGCCCTTGTCAGAAAACCCAGCATCCATGCGGGTTTGCGGGCGGTGCATCGAGAGTCGTTCGCTCATGCGGTGACACACTTCGACGCGCGCTTAGGCGCACATCCCTAGCTTCGAATCGCGCAGTCGTTGGCCCTGTGCAACAGCCTCCGGTCGTCGATGAACGTGGCTCCGCCCGGCCCGCTGAAAGCGGGCTCTTCCTCATCGATGGCGCGATGCCATCGATGTGCGTCGACGACGAATCAGGCGCTGAGTTCGGCCCTGATCCGGGGCACCGCCGCGAGCAAGGTGCGCGTGTAGCTCGATTGCGGTGACGAGAGCACCGATTCGGTGGTGCCCGCTTCCTCGATGCGCCCCTTCTGCATCACCGCGACGTGGTCGGCGATGTACTCGACGACACCGATGTTGTGGGTGATGAAGAGGTACGACACACCCAGCTCGCGCTGCAGCTCGCGCAGCAGGTTCAGGATCTGCGCCTGCACCGACACGTCGAGGGCCGAGGTCGGCTCGTCGCAGACGATCAGCTTCGGGTTGACCGCCAGGGCCCGCGCGATCGCGATGCGCTGGCGCTGGCCGCCGGAGAACTCGTGCGGGTAGCGCTGCAGCGCATCGCGCCGCAGGCCGACCTGGTCGACCAGCTTCTCGAGCAGCGCGCGCCGCGCGCTCGGGTCGAGCTCGGGGCGCAGCGCCAGCAGGCCTTCTTCGAGCACGTCGAACACCCGCATGCGCGGGTTCAGCGACGCGAACGGGTCCTGGAAAATGATCTGCACCGCACGCCGCGCATCGCGCAGCGCATCGCCCTGCAGCGTGAACAGGTCGTGGCCCTGGAACACCGCCTGGCCCTCGATCACCGCCTGGTGGCGCAGCAGCTGCACGATGGCCTTGCCGGTGGTCGTCTTGCCGCAGCCCGATTCGCCGACCAGCGCCAGCGTCTCGCCGGGACGGATCGCGAACGAGATGCCGTCGACCGCATTGAAGTGCCCGTGCGCACGCTGCAGCAGGCCGCGGCGGATCGGGAAGCGCACCGCCAGCTGCTTCACATCCAGCAGCAGTGGCTGGTCTAGACCAGTCTCGGTGCGCTTTTCAGGCAGCGCAGCGACCGGCTCGCCCTGGATCGGGGCGGCATCGAGCGGCATCGCACCATCGCGATACAGGATGCAACGCACGTTGCGCCGCGCGCCGAGGTCGATCAGCTCGGGGATCGTCGTGTGGCACTCGGGCATCACGCGGTCGCAGCGCGGCGCGAAGCGGCAGCCGGTGAACTCCTGCCACAGCGGCGGCACGGTACCGGGGATCGCCGCGAGCCGGCCGCCGCGCTTGTCGGCGTCGGGCAACGCGCGCAGCAGCAGCTTCGCGTACGGATGCTTGGGCGCGCGGAAGAACTCGTCGCTGGTGGCCTCTTCGATGATCTGCCCGGCGTACATCAGCGCCACGCGGTGCGCCATGCCGGCCACCACCGCGAGGTCGTGCGTGATCAGCAGCAGGCCCATGCCCTGCTCGCTCTGCAGGCGCTTCAGCAGGTCGAGGATCTGCGCCTGGATCGTCACGTCGAGCGCGGTGGTCGGCTCGTCGGCGATCAGGAAATCGGGCTCGGCCGCCAGCGTCATCGCGATCATCACGCGCTGCTTCTGGCCGCCGCTCAGGCGGAACGGGTACTCGTCGATGCGGCGCTCCGGCTCGGGGATGCCGACCTTGCCGAGCCACTCGATGGCCTTGGCGCGCGCCGCGGGGCCGCGCAGTTCGGTGTGCGCCTCGATCGCCTCGACGATCTGCTCGCCGACGCGCTTGACCGGGTTCAGGCTGGTCGACGGCTCCTGGAAGATCATGCCGATCTTGCCGCCGCGCACGCTGCGCATGCGCGACTCGGGCAGCGCGAACACGTCTTCGCCTTCGACGTGCAGCGAGCCTTCGGTCACGCGGCCGTTGTCGGGCAGCAGGCGCATCAGCGCGAGCGCCGTCATGCTCTTGCCGCAGCCGGACTCGCCGACCAGCGCGAAGGTCTCGCCGCGCGCAATGGTCAGGCGCAGCCCGTCGATGGCCTTCACCAGGCCGGCCTCGGCGTCGAGCGCCACCTTCAGATCATGGACTTGCAGCATGGCGGCGGCTCAGCGGGAGGAACGGTCCACGCGGGCCAGGCGGCCCAGCGGGTTGCGGCGCGGACGGAAGCTGCGCGCACGCGGATCGAAGGCATCGCGCACGCCGTCGGCGAACAGGTTGGCCGCCAGCACCAGCGCGACCATGAAGCTGAACGCCGCGGCGAACGACCACCAGACCACCGGGTCGCGCGACATCTCGTTGCGCGCCAGGTTGATCATGCCGCCGAAGCTGTTCATCGACGGATCGACGCCGACGCCGACATACGACAGCACCGCTTCGTAGAGGATCAGCGCCGAGAAGTCGAGCACCGTCGTGATGATGATCAGGTGCACGACGTTCGGGAAGATGTGGCGCACCATGATGCGCCACGAGCTGACGCCGAATGCGGTGGCGGCCTGCACGTAGTCGAGCTCGCGCAGCTTCATCGTCTCGGCGCGCAGCAGCCGGCACAGCGTGGCCCAGCCGGTCAGCCCGAGGATCACGCACAGCAGGAAGAGGCGCACGTCGGCCCGCTCGGCGCCGGTCTCGAACAGGTCCGGGTGGGTGTCGATGAAGACCTGCATCATCAGCACGCAGGCGGCGATCAGCAGCACGTTGGGCACCGACGACAGCGTGGTGTAGAGGTACTGGATCACCTCGTCGATCCAGCCCTTGAAATAGCCGGCCAGGATGCCGAGCGCGACCGCGAGCGGGAGCGTTGCCACCGTCGACAGGCTGCCGATCACGAATGCGGTGCGGATGCTCTTGAAGGCCTGGTACAGCACGTCGTTGCCGGTGCGGTCGGTGCCGAACACGTGGTACTGCGTCGCCAGCGCGAACACCGGCCCGAAGACCGCGCACAGCGCGAGCACGGTGGTCAGCCCGGCGCGCAGCGGCAGGTCGGTGTGGTTGTGCAGCAGCTGGTGCCATGCCTGGCGCCAGGTCCAGCCGTTGACGCGCGCCACCACCGCCGCCACCGCCGACACGATGGCCAGTCCGACCAGCAGGCCGGCCGCCAGCCCGAGCAGCGCACGCGCCACCACGTCGCCGGCCCACTCGGCCGCGTCGTCCTTCAGGTGCGCGCCGCCATGGTCGAGCCGCGGGAAGATGCGCTCGGTGCGGCCGTTGACCTCGCGCGAATCCTTCGTGAAGGCGCGCGTCGCGAGCGGCGCCGAGTAGGTGGTCTCGCGGCCGTCGACCTGGGTCGCGAGGATCACGTCGAGCAGCGATTCGGTGCGCGTGCCGTAGGCCTGCGCCTGCTGTGCGCCGGCGCCAGCGGCATTCTGCAGCGCACGCCGGAAGTGCACGCTGTCGACCACCGCGACGCCGAGGAACACCAGCAGGATCACCGCCGAGCACATCGCCGGCGGGTCGCGGAACACCTTCAGCCACGACGCGCGCAGGTTCGGGCTGCGGTGGATGCGCCAGCCGTACACCAGCAATGCCAGCACGAGCAGCATCACCACCACGTCCGACCACAGGAAAACAATCTTGGGCATGATCAGCTCAGGCGGACCCGGGGATCGACCCAGGTGTACGCGATGTCGATGAGGATGTAGGTGCCGATGTACAGCAGCGAGCCGATGAAGACGATGGAGCGCAGGATCGCGAAATCCTGGCCCGAGATCGCATCGATCACGTAGGCGCCGAGGCCCGGGATGCCGAAGAAGCTCTCGAACACCAGGCTGCCGAGGAACACGTAGGGCAGGTAGCTGCCGGCGCTGGTGATGATCGGGATCAGCGCGTTCGGCAGCACGTGGCGGAACAGCACGCGCGGCTCGCTCAGGCCCTTCGCGCGCGCAGTGCGCACGTAGTCGCGGCCGATCTCCTCGAGGAACATCGCGCGGTACAGGCGCCCTTCCCCACCCAGGCGCGACAGCAGCGACAGGATCACCGGCAGGATCAGGAAGCGCACTGCGTCGAGCCCCGGTGCGAAGCCCGAGATCGGCACCAGCCGGAACATGCGCGAGAACAGGAACTGCCCGACGATGATGTAGAACAGGCTGCTGATGGACAGCATCAGCACGCAGGCCACCACGCCCCAGAAGTCGATGCGCGAGTTCTTGAAGAACACCAGCAGCAGCGCGAAGCCGACGCTCGCGAAGACCTGCAGCAGGAACAGCGGCACCGCGAGCTGCAGGCTGACCCACATGCGGGTGCGGATCTCGTGGCCGATGTCGGTCGCGCTGCGCGCATCCGAGCGGCCGAACTTCAGCGCCAGCAGCGAGACCGAGCGGTCCCAGAACACCGTGTCGGTGAAGCGCTCGACGCCGCTCGCCTTGTCGTTGACGTACAGCGGCTTGTCGTAGCCGCGCTCGGTCTTCCACTTCTCGATCTGCTCCTGCGTGACGCGCTTGCCGCCGATGTTCAGGCGCGCCATGTCGTCGGGCGTGTTGACGGTGAAGAACAGCAGGAAGGTGAACAGGTTGACCCCGAGCAGGATCAGGAAGCCGTAGAAGCCACGGCGGATCACGTAGTTCAGCATCGGTCAGGCTTTCGCGGGACGGGTGGCGACGCCGGCCAGGGCGTTGGCGCGTTCGCGCGCGATGAAGCCGCGCCGCGCGATCCAGGCGAGCAGCGCGAGCGCCGCCGCGATCAGCAGCAGCGGCCAGTACACCGGGTGGTTCCACTCGACCTGCTTCTCGGCGCGCAGCGCCGGGTCGAGCCGGTGGTAGCGCACCATGTCGCGGATCATGATGGTCGGCTTGCCGTTGTAGACCCACTGCTGGTAGGCACCGGCGGCATACGGGTAGTAGCCGAACGACCACACCGCATCCTTGCGCACGATGTCGACCATCTCGTCGATCACCTTCTGCTTCTGCGGGCCGTCTTCGAGCAGCTGCAGCTGCTTGTAGCGCTTGTCGTACTCGGGGTTCTCGTAGTTGGCGATGTTCTCGCCCTCGTGCCGGCTCTTCGAGTTGGGGCCGTACAGCAGGAACAGGAAGTTCTCCGCATCGGGGTAGTCGGCGAGCCAGCCTGCCCAGAAGATCTGGTGCTTGCCCTTCAGCGTCTTGTCCTGGTACTGGTTGAAGTCGGTCGCGCGGATCTCGAGCTGCACGCCGATCTTCGCGAACTGCTTGACCATCCAGTCGAGCTCGGCGCGGAACTCGGGCGTGATCGCGCGCTGGAAGTCGTAGTTCAGCACCAGCGGGCGCCCGGTCTTCGCATCGCGGCCGTCGGGGTAGCCGGCCTCGGCCAGCAGCTGCTTCGCCTCGTCGATCGAGCGGCGCACCGGCTTGCCGTCGACCATCTTGTGGGTGATGGGGTTGTAGCCGTCGGGCTTGCCGTGGCGCGAGCCGAACAGGCCACTCGGGATCGGGCTGTGCGCCGCGACGCCGCCCTTCTGGATGAAGATGCGGCCGTAGCCTTCTTCCCAGTCGATCGCGATCGAGACGGCCTGGCGCAGCTTGCGGTGGCGCTCGTCCTCTTCCGGCGTGGCGCCCTTGCCGACCACCGGGTCGAGCATGTTGAAGCCCAGGTACCAGATCGAGATGTCGACCGTCTGCGGGAACTGGAACGCACGCTCCTCGTAGCGCTTCTTCACCTCGTCGGAGTCGTTCGCATCGGCCAGGAAATCGGGGCCCCAGTCGACGCGCTCGACCTCGGGGATGTCGAGGTAGCCCTGCACGAACTTGGCCTTGTACGGCACCTTCTCCTTCTCGCTCGTGAAGACGACCTTGTCGATGAAGGGCATCGGCTTGCCGCAATCCTTCAGCAGGCCGGCGGCCGCATCCTGCGGCTCGCCTTCGCAGGGGTACAGGTCCTGGCGGTAGTTCGGGTTGCGCGTCAGCACGTGGCGGCGGTCCTGCACGTACTCGGTCAGCATGTACGGCCCGGTGCCGACCGGCCAGCGCGTCATCGCCAGGCCGTTCTTCGCCATGCCGGGCTGAGCATAGAACTTGTCGGCCTCCCACGGCACCGGCGCGATGAAGGGCATCGCCATCCAGTACTTCCACTGCGGGTACTTGCCCCTCACACGGATGCGCAGCGTGTGGTCGTCCAGCGCGGTGGCGCCGGCCAGCGGCCACTTGCGGAAATCGAGGAACGGCTTGTCGAGCGAGGCCGGGTCCAGGCCCTGGCGCAGCTTCGCGTCCTCGGACTTGATCAGCGTGCTGTATTCCTTCAGGCCGATCACGTACTCGGAGAAGATGCCGTAGATCGGCGCCTCGATGCGCGGGGTGGTGTGGCGCTTCAGCGCATAGACGAAGTCGTCGGCGACCAGTTCGCGCGTGCCGGTCTTCGCGAAGTCCCACGGCGAACGCTTGCCCTCGGTGTCGGCCGCCTTCAGGTCGTGGTACAGGTAGGCGCCCTTGTCGTCCTTGGCGAACGCCGGGTGCGGCGCATACAGGACACCGTGCTTGATCTTGACGTCGTAGATGCTCTCGGCCACCAGCTCGCCGGGTGCGTCATCGGGCAGCGGCTGGCCGTTCTTGTCGAGGAACTTCGGTTGCGCGATTTCCTCGGCCAGCTTCGGCACCAGCTGGAACGGGCGCTTCAGGTAGTCGTAGCCGTACAGCGGGTCGTAGACCTGGAAGACGATCGGCGTCTCGTTGTTGGCGTACGAGGCGGTCGGGTCCAGGTAGCGCGGCGAGCGTTCCTGGTACGCGGTGAACATCGTGTTCGTCAGCGCGGCACCCTTGGGCTGCGGGCTGTTGTCGCAACCGGCCAGCACGGCGCAGGTGGTGAGCAGGGCTGCAAGCCCACGGCCCAGCCACGATCCAGATCCCCGCATCCCGCGCACTCCTTCGACAGCAGACAAGCGGCGCGTGCGGGTAAGCACGGGCCGGACAAAAAACAAGAGCCTCACACAACCCGGCTTGTGGCCAGGTCGCCGCGAGGCAGTCGGCAATGATAAAGCCCGGCGAGCGGCCGGTTTGCCAGGGGTTTCCACAGGCATTCCCTGCGCAAGGCCGCAGGGCATTCGGTGCTAGCAAGAAACTTGCCGGATCACCACCCGATGAGCACGTTGCGGCCGTCGACCAGCAAGGTGACCTTGCGGCCGACCGGGAGTGTCAGCTTGGTCGGCACGTGTCCGAAGGGCAAACCGGTCAGGATCGGGACTTTCGTCACGCTTCGCAGGTGCTCGACCATGCTTTTCAGCGAGTAGCCCCGGTCCAGCGGCGACTTGCGGAATTCGGTGAAGGCGCCGAGGACAACCGCTTTCTGGGCGCCGAGCACACCGGCCTGGTGCAGCTGCAGCAGGCTGCGCTCGATCCGGTACGGGTGCTCGTTGACGTCCTCGACGAACAGGATGCCACCCTTGACCTTCGGGAAATGCGGCGTGCCCAGCAGCGCGTTCAGCACGCACAGGTTGCCGCCCCACAGCGTGCCTTTGAGCTCCAACCCGTCGAAGCCGGCTTCGGTGCGGAAGCCGACCGCCTCCAGTTCGCCGGTCATTGCTTCGGAGAAGCAGTCGGGCGTCACCTCGTCGAGCACGTCGGCGCCGAAGTCGCCGCAGGCCATCGGGCCGGCCCAGCTGGCGGCCTTGGCGTGCGCCAGCAGGCCGAGCTGCAGCGCCGTCATGTCGCTGTAGCCGACCCAGCGGGTGCCGTGCTCGACGCTGTGCGCGAGCAGCTTCCAGTCGATGCGGTCGAGCAGCCGCGTGAGGCCGTAGCCGCCACGCGCCGCCATCGCGATCGACGGCGCCTGGCGGGCCACGCGGTGCATCGCGGCCAGGCGCAGGTCGTCGTCGCCGGCAAAACGTTGATGCTTCGCGAGCGCCGATTCGTCGACGCTCACCTCGAAGCCGAGCGCCGTCAGGCGCTTGACCGCGCGACGCAGCGGTGCCGCGCTCGCGACCACGCCGGCCGGCGACAGGATCGTCAGCGAGCGGCCTGCCGGCTCATCATCGTGATGGTGATGATGGTGCGAGTGGAGGTGTGAAGGATGGTGCTGGTGTTGGGGCTGGTGCGGGCTCAATCTCGAGTACCTCTCCGGTGGGGATGCCGGACGGCTCGTCAGCCGGCTCGGGGGATGGGATCTGCAGGCCGGCGCGACGCTGCCGGTACAGCTCGCGGCGCTCGGCGAAGAACTCGCGCAGCACGCCGCCGCAGTCGTCGGCCAGCACGCCGCCTTCGACCTGCGTGTGGTGGTTCAGTTTCGCTTCGGCAAACAGGTCGATCACCGACCCGGCCGCACCGGTCTTCGGGTCGCGCGCGCCGAACACCACGCGCTTGAAGCGCGCATGCATCAGGGCCATCGCGCACATCGCGCAGGGCTCGAGCGTCACGTAGAGCTCGCATTCGGGCAGGCGGTAGTTCGCGAGCAGCGTCGCGGCATGGCGCAACGCGACGATCTCCGCATGCGCGGTCGGATCGTGCTCGGTGATCGGCCGGTTGTAGCCGGTGGCGATGACCTGGCCGGCGCGCATGATCACCGCGCCCACCGGCACCTCGCCGACCAGCCACGCATTGCGGGCCTGGTCGAGCGCGATGCGCATCGCGTGTTCGTCGGCGGCCGACGCGGTGGGCGAGATCACTTGGCGGAATCGTCCTGGCGGGCGGCGCCTTGTGCGCCCTGCTCCAGCGCCTTGGCGACGTCGTTGCGCACCTTCTGCTGCAGCTGCTGCGATTGCTCGCGCGCCGTGCCGCTCGCGGCGCCGCCGCCCTGCGACACGCTGCCGTCGGCGGCCACCACCGGCACCTTGCCGACGGCCTTCAACTGCTTGTTGATCACGATGCCGATGATCGCCAGCGCGATCAGCAACGACACGAATCCGAAGGTGGCTTTCATCTGTCATCCCCGCCCGATGCCAGTCCGGGCCTGCGGGCCGCAGGGTAGCCGGGTTCGGGGCGGTCGGCATCGTACCTCAGCGGGCGGCGCGTACCGGTGGTCGGGCGGGAGCGACAGCCGGGTGTCGTGGAACGGCGCCCGGTGACGGCATTCACGCGAGCGGCCAGGCGGCCAGCGTCTCGTGGCGGCCGAAGCCGACGTGGCTGCGAACCAGCACGAACTCGCCAGCGCGCCAGCCGATCGGTTCGATCGGATGCTCGGCGATGCTGTGCTTGTCGTACAGCAGCGTCATGTGCGGTGTGGCGCTGCGCGAGGCCTGAGCCTCGGTGTCGCCCATCGCGAGGTTCAGTTGGCGGCGGAACGCGCCGAGCGCCGGCAGGTTGTCGCTGCTGCGCAGCACGAAGGCGCCGCTGCCGGGAAAGCTGATCGCGCGGTCGAATGAAACATCGAGGCCTGCATGCACCAGGCTGGCGCCGGCGCGCATCGCCGATTCGAGCTGCGCTTCGTCGTCGACCATCGGGCGCAGCGTGACGTGCAGGCGCTCGGGCGCCAGCAGCTTGCCGGTCAGGCCGTGCTCGCCGCGCAGGCGTGCCGCGAGTTCGCCGATGCGCGCTGCGACTTCGGGCGGGGGACGCAGCGCGAAGAACAGGCTCAGGTGGGGCGCTTCGGGCGAGCTGCGGCCGGGTTTCGCGGGCGGAGGTGTCGGCGGCTCGTCGAATCCCGGCAGGCCGATTTGCTCCGGTCCGGTCTCAGTCATCTTCTTCGTTCGCATCTGCCGCTCATCTCCATCGGGATCGATCCGCCGACGATACAGGCTTCTGCGCTCGCCTTCGCCAACTGCAGCCTGCGCTGGCGGTGCGCCCATCGACTCCGGGCAGGCCGGAACTCCGCGCGGCGGCCGAACTCAGCCAGGCCGCGCAAGGCCACCTGACCGGCCGCCACCACCTCGCCTTCCAGGCGCGCGACCGCAAGATGGTGGAGGCGTTCTACCGCGCGGGCCTGGAAGCCGGCGGCCGCGACAACGGCAAGCCGGGCGAGCGGCCGTACCACCCCGGCTACTACGCCGCGTTCCTGCTCGACCCCGACGGCAACAACATCGAGGCGGTGTTCCACGGCGAGGCGAAACGCAGCGCGGAGTCGGTGGTGGTCACGTTCTAGGATGCGTCGGCCGGTCGGAACGCCTGCGCCATTCGCTGCTGCTCACTCGCTGATCCGCGTGTACGTCTGCGGATAGTTCGCTTGGAACTCCTTCGCGCGCGTGGCCCACACGTCGTCCCACAGGAACCAGACATTGGCCCAGAACGCATCGCCGCGCGGCGCGGCGTTGTTGACCTGGTTCATGATCTCGCCGTCGTTGCGGGTCTTGAAGCTCGCGCTGCCGAAGTTCGAGTTCTCCAGCGCGATGCGGTAGTTGCGGTTGGCCTGGTAGCGCGTCCACTCGTCGCCGTTCCACTGCGCGACGGCGCTGTAGTGGCTGATGATGTCCGGCGCGTAGAACTCGCCCCAGTTGCCGATGAACTCCACATGCGCATGGTCGTCGGCATTGGCGAAGCGGAAGGCGTGCGTGCCGGCGCCGTCCTTGTGGTACACGACCAGCGGGTGGCCCCAGTGGTTCTCCAGCCCGGCCATCGGACGGGTGGTGTAGTTGCCGTGGGCGCTGACCGACACGTGCGAGATGAAGTCGCCGCCGCCGTTCTTCTTGCCGGTCCAGACGATCACCGTCTCGACATCGTGCCGGTGGCCACCCAGGAAGCTCAGCCCGATCGCCTGGTCCTTCTCGAAGTACAGCTCGTACAAGTGCGCGCAGCGCTCGATGCGGTCGCTGCCCTCCACCGTCTCGCGGCAGAGCTGGCGATGGAGGGTGTTGGCATGGTTTCCCCAGCCGCCGTCGCGGCAGGCGCCCTGCACCGTGCCGGTGGCGTTCAGGCCCGGGTTCTGGCTCAGGTTGTTGTTGCGGTTGAACGGCGTCGCCGGGTAGCAGCCGTCGGAATCGAAGTCGAACATCGGATGGAAGTCGCGGACCTGCTTCTCGTTGTACTTCGTGATGGCGGTGTCCCAGCGCGGCAGCTCGTCGGCGCGGGCCGCGAGCGCGTTCACCGCGATGAGGGCAATGGCAACGACCTTCAGGGGGGCCGCAGAGAAGAAACGGTGCGTCATGGTTGGACACGGAGTGGATGGCCGGCGGACTGTGCGGCTCGCCCATGACGGCGTGTTGACGCTACAGGCGCGCCACGCCGTCGATCCAGCCTTCGAAGCGGCCATCGACATAGAGCCGCAGGCTGTCGCCATCGGCCTCGGCTTCGCGTTGAGCGGCAGCGCCCCAGCAGTGATCCATCGCGAAGCGCGATGGTGTCGATCGGCGCGAGAGCGTGCGGATCATGGTCGTGCGTTTCGTGGCAGCGCTCGGCCGTTACTGGACCTTTGCCGGCCCGCTCGATGCGGGCTACCGCCTGGGCACCATCGCGCTGGCACGGGGTGCGCAGGGACTCGACGACGCAGTGCGCGGCAAGGCGCTGCTGGCGATGTCGCACGTCGCCTACAAGCGCGGCTTCTACGACGAGGCCTTGCGCTGCGCCGACCAGGGCGGCGAGCTCGCCGCATCGGCCGACGACGCCGAGCGCACCGCGGTGGCCCTGAGCCTGCGCGCCAACGCATGGCATGCGCTCGGGCGCGCCGACGAGGCCTTGTCCGCCTATAAGCAGGCGACCGAGCTGCTGCGCTCGCGCGGTGTGCCCGACATCCGCCTGGTGGTCAGCCTGAACAACATCGCCGAGATCCACCGGGGCGTCGGCCGCCATGCGCAGGCGCAAGCGCTGTACGACGAGGCCATCGCGCTGGCGCAGCGGCTCGGGCTGCCATCGTCGGTGATCGGGCAGCTGCAGTGCAACCTGGCGCAGGTGCAGGTCACCACCGGGCAGTTGCAGGCGGCACGCGAGACGCTGCGGGTGCTGTGGCCGCTGGTGCTGCGCGATGGCCTGCCGAAGATGGGACCGCGGCTGGCGGAAGCGGCCGCGGGCCTGGCATCGGCGCTGGGGGACCATGCGCAGGCGGCCAGGCTGTTCGGGGTGGCGTTGGCGGCACGGCGCGAGGATGGAGAGCGAGCCGACCCGGTGGACGAGGCGTTCATCTCGCCGCTGATGGCGGCGTCCCGGGCAGCGCTGGGGGTGGCGCGGTTCGAGGCCGAGCAGGCTGCGGGCGAGGCGATGACGAGTGGCCTGCCGACCGAACCATGGGACACACTGGCTGCTTCATTTCCCCGCAACGGTCTGCCGACCCCCACACCATGATCTGGAGACAACCGATGTTCACACGAGCCATCGCTGGCGCCACCGTCTTCCTTGCGCTGACCGGGACCGCGCACGCGCAGCTTTCAGAAACCGAGCAGCGGATCGTCGCTGCGGTCAAGCAGCGCACGACCGCGGCGCTGGAGTTGCTCGAGAAATCGGTGCGCATCAACAGCGGCACGCTGAATCCCGACGGCGTGCGTGCCGTCGGCGAGATCTACCGCGGCGAGCTGGATGCCCTGGGCTTCAAGACCCGCTGGATCGACATGCCGCCCGCGATGAAGCGCGCGGGGCACCTGGTCGCGGCGCACGAAGGCGGCCAGGGCAAGCGCGTGCTGCTGCTGGGGCACCTGGACACGGTGTTCGAGCAGGGCAGCGCCGTGCCGCTGTGGGAACGCCGTGGCGACCGGGTGCGCGGCCAGGGCGTGAACGACATGAAGGGCGGCGACGTGATCCTGATCGAAGCCCTGCGCGCGCTGCAGAGCGTGGGTGCGCTGGAGCGTGCCAACGTCGAGATCATGTTCACCGGCGACGAGGAGCGTGGCGGCAAGCCGCTGCAGACGGCCCGTGCCGACATGGTGGCGATGGGCAAGCGCGCCGACTACGCGCTGTCGTTCGAGGGCAGCAACAAGCACGACGGCGTGGACACCGCCAGCATCGCGCGCCGCTCGTCGGGCGGCTGGACCTTGCACGTCAAGGGCAAGGCAGCGCATTCGATGGGCGTGTTCTCGCCGCAATCGGGATACGGCGCCATCTACGAGACGGCGCGCATCCTCAACGCGTTTCGCGAGCAGGTGATCGAACCCAGCCTGACGTTCAACCCAGGCCTCGTCTTCGGCGGCACCAATGTCTCGTATGCCGACGACACGGCGACGGCGAGCGCCTTCGGCAAGTCGAACGTGATCGCGCGCGACGCGGAGGTGTTGGGCGACCTGCGCTACCTGTCGCCCGAGCAGGGCGAACGCGCCCGCCAGAAGATGCAGGCCATCGTGTCGTCGGGCAACCTGCCCGGCACCTCGGCGACGATCAGCTTCAGCGAGAGCTACCCGCCGATGCCGCCGACCGAGGCGGGCCGCCAGCTGGTCGAGCTCTACTCGACCGCCAGCGTGGACGCCGGCCTGGGTCGCATCGACACGCTGGATCCGTCGCTGCGCGGCGCGGGCGACGTGCAGTTCGTCGCGCCCTACACCGTCGGCATCGACGGTCTCGGCGCGCAGGGGCGCGGCGCGCACACGGACGACGAAGACCTCGAAATCGCATCGATCGAGCGGGGCGCCATCCGGGCGGCCCTGCTGATCTACCGGCTCACGCAAGCGGCGTCGCGGTGAGACTGCGCAGGCCTGCATCGATGCGGGGATCCATCGAAAGGCGCGCGGGACCGGTCACGCCATGTCGCCCTCGATGAAGGGATTCTCGGCCTCGTAGTCGGCGCGGCTCTTCCGGCGGTGGTCACCGAGGAGAGGGACCGAGGCCATCGCACGGTCCACGTAGATCTCGGATCGAAGCGGCCAGCTGCGAGCCGCATCGAAAAGGCCGGGCATCAACTCGTAGCGCCGAGGCTCGGCCCCCTCTTCCACGTCGTTGAACCACAGGTGCGAGCCGCAGCGCGGGCAGAAGGCGCGCTCCGCGAACGCGGAAGATCGGTAGCGCGCGACCTCGCCGGCGACGGTCACGGCCGCCGCGTCGGCCTCGAAGCACAGGAACAGTCCTCCCGTCCATCGCTGGCACATCCTGCAGTGGCACGCTCCGACGCGCTCGTCGTGTTCGCCCGCCACCGTGATCGTCACGGCGCCGCAGAGGCAGTGACCGGTGATCGCAGAGCGGTCGGCTTCGGTTGTCGGTTCCATGTTCTCAGCTCCTGAATGGATGCCGGGAAGCGGCAATCGGCGTTCCCGTGCACCGATCGAGCCACGCTTCACTTCAAAAGCGTGGACGTTCCAGCCGGCGAAGCCGGTGGGCCGGGCAGGTGCGTCATCAGCCTGGCACGTGCATCAGCGGCTGCAGCGAGATGCCCATCTTCATCGCCTGCAACGGGGCGGTGTCCACGTAGACGATCTCCTCCCGGATCCGCCCGTTCTCGAGCGTCATCCTGTCCACGCCGCACCAGGAGACCACCCGCTCGCCGTAGCGGTTCGAGCTTTTCCATTCGATGTGGACGACGTCGCCCTGGCAGGTCCACGACAACAGCTCCCACACGAGGGCGGGCGTGGCCTTGCGTTGCAGCTCGTTCAGCCGCCCGAGTTCGCGGCCGTGGATCACCCGGTCGTAGATCGGCGAATGCAACTTGCCATCCGGATGCCACAGGGCCAGGAATGCATCCCCGTCCTTCGTGGCCCACGCGCGGGCAAATCGCGCCACGAAGTCTTCGGCTTCATCCTGCTGCATCGGTTTCTCCCGTTGGAAGCCGCGGATGATGAACGGCGTCCGCACAAGCGCTGGCCGCTTTCGGACATGTTCATCGGCGTGCATTGCGAACGAATGACGATGTGCTCAGAACCGCCCCGTGAAATGGTGAAAAAGGAACCTGGGGCCCAGCACCAACAGCGCGCAAAGCGAGAAGAGAAGCACGCCGAATGACAGAAGATGCAGAAGCATCGTCACCCACGTTCCAAACAGGTTCTCGGGGGCAAACACGATTGAATGCATCGCCGCTCCCGGTGTCCTTGAATAGAAGGCCTCCCCAGGCGAGTAGCTTGCCGCAAAGGCAGCAGACCGCAGTCCGGGGAATGGAAGCGGTACCACCAGATTGCCGTTTTCAGGCTCGCCTGTGACGGGCATGCCCTGTCCGCCATACTCGACCACCAGGGATTGCCGGATGACCGAGTATCCAAGCACGGAGACCAGCACGGCGCCGAGCAGCCAGCCGCGCGCACGTCGAGCCGTCTTCAGATCCGGTATGCGGATCCCGACGCCGAACCCCAGCGCGACGGCCAGCAGGATCCCCACCGTGTACAGCAGCCCGTATCCGGATGGATACGCCACGATCGCAATCGGATCGAAGCCGAGGAACCTTTCGACGATGCCCGCCTCGCTCATGACTCACAACTCAGATTGAACTTGTTGGCACCTTCTGCCAAGACCTGGACCAGGCGAATCTTGAACAACGACGTGCACTCGACGATCAAGGCGAAGTCTCCCGTCTGGTGCAGAAAGCCCGAGCCATTGGCGCGATCGCTGACCTGGGTGGCAAGAACCTTGCGCAAACCCGCCGCCTGCGCCATCGGCACGTCTGAACTTCCGGGGCGCACGAGCCCCTCCAACTTTGCCAGAGGAACGACGTAGTACGTTTTCCCTGGCGGCAGGGTCGTGACGAGGACGGTCGACTGCTGCATGGCATGTCCATAGCGAGTGGAGCAAGCTTGCAGACCGCCGAACAGCGCGATCCCGAGACTGACGAGAAGAGCGCATCTCATCGGGGGTGATACATGCTGAACAAGAACTGCGATTTCAAGAGGAACTCGTCGCCGCTGATCTTGTACGGCGATCGATCCAGTCGTGCCGGATCGACGACTTCCACCCATTCGATGTAGGTGTTGTCGTCGGGGACGTGTCCAGCTTGCTCGCGCCCGACGAGATGGTCCAGCTTGCCGCCATGGAAGCTGACGCCCGACACCAGCACGACGTGCCCATAGCCGTCATCCTTGAGTCCAGCCAGAACCGGAACGTTCATTGCCACTTCGTGCGCCAGGTGACCGCTGTGGCGAATAGGATAGATGCCACCCACCTTTCCTTTTGGTTGACCGCTGTTCTGCCACTCGACGCCTCGGTACAAGTCCATCTTCAACAGTTCGTAGATGTCACGAGAGACCGGCAGGCCTGCCCAATGGAAGACCTGTTGCGGCTCGGCCTCCGATGCGGCCCAGAACCCGATCTTCGACTTCACCATGGCCGCGAGGTTGAGATTGAGTTGCGACCAGTTCCACGACTTCGACCACCCGTCGCTGCCCTGGCACACCTCCACGTGGCGGTACAGCGCTCCGTTGTCGACGCTCGCGTTCGGATCAACTTGAACCACCGGCGCTGCGCGAGTCGCCAGCATGTTGAGAAATCGGGACTGAGGCGCGCCGTCGAGATCGACGTACCAGACTCCTCCACTGTTGAGGTGAACCTTCGTCGCCGCAAAGACGATCTGCGAAAAGGTCAGCGGCAGCGATCCTTGTCCGAAACACTCGTCCGATATGGCCTGGCGAAACTGCGCTTGGCGATACTTCACCTCCAGCGCGGCAAATGACGACACGAGCGCAGCGGCATAGCAAGAGTTCTCGTCGCCCTGTGCTTCTGCCGTTCCGGAAACCCACTCGTGGTGAATCCGTCGAAACTCGACAGGTCCGCCATTCGCAATGCCCGGATGAGGTGGATTCCGGTAGCTGTACACCACATCCAGGGTTCCCATGCATCGCTCGAGCGCCGAAGTCAGGCGGGTCTGGACGATGCATGCGCGGTTGCCATGCTCCGCAGGTGAGGTGGCGCAGCCGACCAGGCCGAGCGCCACGGCACCGATGGCTCGCAGAGATCGCACGCGGCTCATGGCCGAGAGACTTCGCAACCGGACGCAGACGGGACCGGATCGATGAGATCGGGCCTCATCGGATGGATGGAAACCGCATGGCCACATGCATCTCCTCGTCAGAGCCTTGGCTTTGCCCAGTAGAGCACCTCGACGACGAGATCGGCATCATCCACTTGGTGGACGGCATGCCGAACGGCGCGTCAAGCCGGACTCGCCTCCTCGACCACGGCCCAGAAGCGTTCGGCCGCCCGCGGCAACGGCGCGCGCGGCCGGAACAGCCGGATCTCGACCTCGATCGCCCACGGCACGCCGCCGGCGGCGACCAGGCGGCCGGCGGCCAGGTCGTCGGCGATCAGGCTGCGCGGCAGCCAGGCCACGCCGCGGCCGTCCAGCGCCATCGTCTTCAGCACGCTGGCCAGGTGCGCCGTCAGCGCCGACTGCGTTGGGGCGTCGGCCAGCGCGCCGCCCCGCAAGGCACGCACCAGGCGGCCGATGCCGGACTCGGCGCTGTACTCGAGCAGCGGCACCGGTCGGCCGGCGGCGCCGTCCAGCGAATGGCGCGGCCGGCCGGACGCATCGGGCGCCGACACCGGCAACAACGCGTCGTGACCGACCACGGCCCAGTGGTGCGATGCCGGGTCCAGCCGGCTCGGCACCTGCTCATGGCCATGGCACAGCAGGAACTGCACGCGACCCTGCTGCATCAGCGCCTCGCATTGCTGCATCACGTCGGAGATCAGCTGCACCGGACCCGGCCCCTGCCCCGATCCCTGCCCTGACCCCTGCCCTGGCCATGTCGCCAGCCGCGACTCCAGCCCCCTCAGCCAGCCCGGCAGGAAGCTGAACGACAGCGCATGGGTGGACGCGATGCGCAGCGTGGCCGAGCTCGCATCGGCCACCGCGCGCGCCTGGTCCGGGATGCCCGCGACGCGCGTGAGCAGTTCCTGCGCCACCGCGCGAAACCATTCGCCGGCCTCGGTCAGCGTGGCCGGCTGGGTGCTGCGGTCGAACAGCACCACGCCCAGCCAGTCTTCCAGCGCCCGCACGCGGCGGCTGAAGGCCGGCTGCGTCATGTGCCGCTCCTGCGCCGCGCGCGAGAAGTTGCCGCTGGCCGCCAGGGTCAGGAAATCGTCGAGCCAGATCAGGTTCATGGGTGGTGCTCACAAGGCATGGAAGAAGACCCAAGCGGCATTGGTCACGGACGGCCTCGGCGCGCAAGATCCATGGCGATTGTTCAACAAACAACAGGAGACACGACCCATGCGCACGATCCAGAACTACCGCGGCCTCATCCCCGCGATCGCCTGCCCGTTCACCAGCGACCACCGCATCGACGAGCCCGCGCTGCGCAAGCATGCCTCGTGGCTGGCCACGCAGCCCGGCGTGGTGGCGGTGATGACCAACGGCCACACCGGCGAGGTGTTCTCGCTGCTGCCGCGCGAGCGCGCCGAGGTGACGCGCATCGTCGCCGACGAATTGAAGGGCCGGCTGCCGGTGATCTCGTCGATCGTCTGCGAAGGCACGCGCGACGCCACCGAGCAGGCCGCGATGGCACGCGAAGCGGGCGCCAAGGCGCTGGACGTGATGCCGCCGCACCACTGGCTGCGCTTCGGCTTCCGGCCGGATCACGTGACGCGCTACTTCGAGGCCATCGCGTCGGTCGGGCTCGACCTGGTGGCGCACGTCTACCCGGCGTGGACGCGCGCGTCGTACTCGTCGGCGACGCTCGCGGAACTGGCCCGCCTGCCCGCCGTCGCCGCCTTCAAGGTCGGGCAGCGCGACATGAACAAGTACGCCGCCGACATCGCCGCGATCCGCCAGGCCGATGCGAGCAAGGCGATCCTCACCTGCCACGACGAATACCTGCTGGCCTCGATGGTGCAAGGCGTCGATGGCGCGCTGGTCGGCTTCGCGACCTTCATCCCGAGCCTGATCAACGACCTGTGGGAAGCCGTGAAGGCCGGCGACCTGAAGCGGGCCGTCGCGGTGCAGGCCGTCATCACGCCGCTGAAGGATGCCGTCTACGGCGGCGGCGAACCGACCGGCGAGGCCCACGCGCGCATGAAGATGGGGATGTACCTGGCCGGCGTGCTGGACTCGCCGACCGTGCGCCCGCCCACCGAAGCGCCCAACGAGGCCGAGATGGCCGCGCTGCGCGCCGCTGTTGCCCAGGCCGGCCTGCTCAAGCGCTGAGGAGACGAACATGAACCGCCAACGTTTCCTCCTGTGCGCCGCGACCGCCGCGCTGCTCGCCCTTGGCACCAGCACCGGCGCCCGCGCCGAACCCTGGCCCGCCAAGCCCATCACGATGATCATCCCCTTTCCGCCCGGCGGCACGCTCGACGTGGTGGGCCGCCTGCTGGCGCAGAAGCTGGGCCAGCAGCTCGGCCAGACGGTCATCGTGGACAACCGCGCGGGCGGTGCCGGCACCATCGGCGCCTCGGCGGTGGCCCGCGCGCCAGGCGACGGCTACACGCTGCTGTTCAGCGCGTCCACCTTCACCACCACGCCGATGACGCAGAAGACCGCGGCCTACGACGTGGTGAAGGACTTCGCGCCAGTGGCGTTGGTGGCGAAGGCGCCGCTGGCGATCGCGGTCAACAAGAACCTGCCCTTCAACGACGTCAAGGGCCTGCTGACCTATGCGCGCGCCCACCCGGGCAAGCTGACGTTCGCGATCGGCTCGACCGGCTCGGCCGGGCACCTGAGCACCGAGATGCTGCGCCGCGCCGGCCAGATGGAATACCTGATCGTGCCGTACAAGGGATCGGCACCGGCCTACCAGGACCTGATCGGCGGCAGCGTCGATGCGTTCATCGACCCGATCCTCGGCTCGGCCTCGTTCGCGAAGGCAGGCCAGCTGAAGGTGCTGGCCGTCACGTCGAAGAACCGCGTGCCCAGCCAGCCCGAGCTGCCGACCGTCGGCGAGACGGTGCCGGGCTACGAGTTCTACAGCTGGTACGGCCTGTGGGGTCCGGCCAGCCTGCCGAAGGAGATCGCGGTGCGCCTGAACGCCGAGGTCAACAAGGCGCTGGGCACCGACATGCGCGAGCAGCTGACGCCGCAGGGGCTGCTGCTGACGCCGGGTTCGATCGACGACTTCGTGCGCTTCCAGAAGGACGACATGGCGCTGTCGCAGCGCATCGTCACCGAGGGGAAGATCCGTGCCGAGTGAACGCCATGCGGTCGTGACCGGCAGCAGCTCCGGGATCGGGCGGGCCATCGCGCAGGCCTTGCTCGAAGACGGCTGGCTCGTCAGCGGCCTCGACCTCGGGCCGGCCACCCTCGACCACCTGCATTTCCACGCACTGCGCGTCGACCTGGCCGACGGTGCGGCGACCGACGCCGCGCTGCAGCACCTGGCCGTCGCCCAGGCCTTCGTGCATGCCGCCGGCGTTCTGCGCGTGGGCAGCCTCGGCAGCCTGCAGCCGGCCGACGGCGAACTGATGTGGCGACTGCACGTCGATGCCGCCGAGCGCATCGGCAACCGGCTGCTGCCGGCGATGGCGGCCGCGGGGCACGGCCGCGTCGTGCTGATCGGCAGCCGCGTCGCGCAGGGCAAGGCCGGCCGCAGCCAGTACGCGGCGACCAAGGCGGCGCTGGCCGGCCTGTCGCGCAGCTGGGCTGCCGAGGTGGTGGCGCACGGGGTGACGGTCAACGTGGTGTCGCCCGCGGCCACGCAGACCGCGATGACCAACGACCCTGCCCGGCAGGCCGCCGCGCCGGTGCTGCCGCCGATCGGCCGGCTCATCCGTCCCGACGAGATCGCGGCGATGGTCGGCTTCCTGCTCTCTCCCGCTGCGGCCGCCATCACCGGCCAGGACATCCAGATCTGCGGTGGCGCCTCGCTGCCGCGCTGACACTCCCCAGGAAACCACCATGAAGATCATCGAGATCCGCGAACAGACCAAGCCCATCCAGTCCAGCATCCGCAACGCGTACATCGACTTCTCGAAGATGACGCTGAGCCTGGTCGCCGTCGTCACCGACGTGGTCCGCGACGGCAAGCCGGTGATCGGCTACGGCTTCAATTCCAACGGCCGCTACGGCCAGGGCGCGCTGATGCGCGAACGCTTCCTGCCGCGCATCCTCGAGGCCGATCCGGCGAACCTGCGCGATGCGGAACGCGACAACATCGATCCGCACAAGGTGTGGGCCACGATGATGACCAACGAGAAGCCCGGCGGACATGGCGAACGCTCGGTGGCGGTCGGCACCATCGACATGGCGGTGTGGGACGCGGTCGCGAAGATCGAGGGCAAGCCGCTGTTCCAGCTGCTGGCCGAGCGCTACGGCACCGGCCACGCCAACCGCAAGGTGTTCGTCTACGCCGCCGGCGGCTACTACTGGCCGGGCCAGGGCCTGGAAGGGCTGGAGCGCGAGATGCGCAGCTACCTCGACCGCGGCTACTCGGTGGTGAAGAAGAAGATCGGCGGCGCGTCGCTGGCCGAAGACTGCAAGCGCATCGAGGCCGTGCTGCGCCTTCTCGGGCCGGGGCAGAAGCTGGCGGTCGACGCGAACGGGCGCTTCGACCTGAAGACCGCGATCGCGTATGCGAAGGCGCTGTCGCAGTACGACCTGTTCTGGTACGAGGAAGCCGGCGACCCGCTCGACTATGCGCTGCAGGCCGAGCTGGCGCAGCACTATGCCGGCCCGATGGCCACCGGCGAGAACCTGTTCTCGATGCAGGATGCGCGCAACCTGATCCGCTACGGCGGCATGCGGCCCGACCGCGACTGGTTGCAGTTCGACTGCGCGCTGAGCTACGGGCTGGTCGAATACCTGCGCACGCTGGAGATGCTGAAGGCGCACGGCTGGTCGGCATCGCGCTGCGTGCCGCATGGCGGGCACCAGATGTCGCTGGCCATCGCGGCCGGGCTGGGGCTGGGCGGCAACGAGTCGTACCCGGACCTGTTCCAGCCCTATGGCGGCTTCCCCGATGGCGTGAAGGTCGACAACGGGTATGTCACCCTGCCGGAGCTGCCGGGGATCGGCTTCGAGGGGAAGGCGGACCTGTACGCGCAGATGAAGGCGCTGGCGGGCTGAGCTGTCGATTCGGCCGGTCCCCGTTCGTCGTGGAGGTGAGGCGGCGGAATCGTTCCGCTGCCCACCCACCGACAAGGGGCCGAACCATGCCTTCCTGGACCGACGCGCTGCGCGCTCATTACCGCTGGATCATCGTGGCCGCCGGCGGCGTGCTCGGTTGCGTGGCGATCGGCGGGCTGTTCTCGCTGCCGGTGTTCCTGCGGCCGATCGCACAGGACGCGGGCTGGTCCACCACCGGGATCTCCGCCGCGATGACGCTGGCCTTCGCGGCGCTCGCGGTCGGCAGCATCGCCTGGGGCCACCTCAGCGACCGCGTGGGTCCGCGCAGCGTGGTGCTGGCCGGCGCCTTGCTGCTGGCCGCCGGTCTCGCGCTGTCCAGCCTGGCGACATCGCTGCTCGCGTTCCAGCTGTCGTTCGGCGCGGTCGTCGGCTTCGGCGCGGCGGCGATCTTTGCACCAATGATGGCCTGCGTCACCGGGTGGTTCGACACGCGGCGCAGCCTGGCGGTGTCGCTGGTGTCGGCCGGCATGGGCATGGCGCCGATGACCATGTCGCCGCTGGCGGCCTGGCTGGTGCAGGGGCACGGCTGGCGAACCTCGCTGCAGCTCATCGCGGCCCTGGCCGTGGCGATCATGGTGCCGGTGGCGTTGCTGGTGCGTCGCCCGCCGGCGCTCGCGCCGGCCGCATCCGCCGCGGCACCGGGCGCGACGCCCGAACCGGCCACGTCCGTCGGGAAGGCCATGCGCTCCGCGCCGTTCCTGATCCTGGTCTCGACCAGCTTCCTGAGCTGCGCCACCCACTCCGGGCCGATCTTCCACACGGTGAGCTACGCCGTCACCTGCGGCATCCCGCTGATGGCGGCGGTGTCGATCTACAGCCTGGAAGGACTCGCCGGCCTGGGCGGCCGCCTCGTGTTCGGGCTGCTCGGCGACCGCTTCGGAGCCGCGCGCGTGCTGGTGCTGGCGCTGCTCGCCCAGGCGCTCGTGGTGCTGGGGTATGTGTTCGCGCGCGAGCTCGGGAGTTTCTACACCGTCGCCGCGCTGTTCGGCTTCACCTACGCGGGCGTGATGCCGCTGTTCGCAGTGCTGGCGCGCGAGAATTTTCCGTTGCGCATGATGGGCACGGTGATCGGCGGCATCACGATGGCCAGCAGCCTCGGCATGGCGCTCGGGCCGGTGCTGGGCGGGCTGATCTACGACACGTTGTCGAGCTACCTGTGGCTCTTCGTCGGCGCGTTCTCGCTGGGCATCGGGGCCTTCCTGTCGGCGCTGGCATTCACGCGGCTGCCGCAGCGCCAGGCGATCGGCGCAGCGGCCTGAGCCTGCGCGCGGCGGGCCCTGCAGCCGTGAGTCCGGCGGTGCCGTGCCGGCCGACAGGGGCTTCGCATGGCCGCACGGCACTTCGCGCCGCCGCCCTCGCGAGGGACGTGGCGGGCCGAGCATCGCGGACACCACCACACCGCTTGCCAGCCTGAAGGAGATCCCCATGAGCGTAGGCGTCATGTCGCCGATGTCCCACTTCGGACCGATGGGTCACTATGGTTCGATGGGCCACATGGGATCTCCGGGCGCCACGCATGCCGGTGGCTGCCATCCTGTCGACGAGTCGGCCGACCTGCAACTGAGCACCGAGCTGCCGAGCGAGGATCCGTCGGTCGAAGGCGCCTGCGGTGCCGACGGCCAGGATGGCGAGATGGACCCGAACGCCACCACGATGAACCCGCAGCTGCTGGAGATGCTGGCGTACATGATGATGCAGTTCATGGCGGCCTTCCAGCAGAACCCCTCGCCGGACGGCGGCGGCGGAGAGGGCGGCGGCAGTCTCTCGGGCCTCGGCGGCGTGGGGGGTGGCGGGGGCGGCGGGTGGGGCGGCGGCGAGGCCGTGGCAGCCGCACCGGTGGAAGGGGCAAACCCCGGTGCGCAGGCGATGCCGCAGCCCGAGCAGGGCCCTGCCGCGGTGACCGAAACGCCGGCCCAGGCGGCCCAGCCGGCCAGCGGCGGCGGCGATGCCGGCCCGCTGAGCGGCGCCGCCCAGACCCAGGCGCTGCAGCCGGGCGAGAGCCTGCAGGTCGCGCAGCAGTGGAAGGACAACCTGAAGAAGGACTTCGGCCTCAACGACGCCCAGGCCGCCGGCATCGTCGGCAACCTGTGGCACGAGAGCGGCGGCATGAATTCCGGCATCACGCAAGGCGGCGGCATCGGCGGGCCGAACGGCAACATGGCCGACGACAACGGCAACGGCTACGGCATCGCCCAGTGGGGCGGGGTGCGCAAGCAGGGCCTGATCGACTTCGCCAAGGCCAACAACATCGATCCGTCGAGCCAGGCCGCCAACTACGGCTACCTGAAGCAGGAGCTGCAGGGCGACTACAAGGGCGCGATCGACGCGGTGAAGGGCACGAACGACGTGGCCGGCGCCACCGCGGCCTTCTGCAACAGCTTCGAGAAGCCGAGCGATCCGCAGCTGGCGTCGCGGGTGGAGTACGCGATGAAGCTGGGCTGAGCGGACATCAGCCCGCCTGCGTCTGCAGCAACGAACCTCGACGTCTCGATCGGCCCTCGCCTACTCGCCGCGCCGGCTGGCCGGATGCCCCGCCACCATCGTGGTGCCGCCCGAGCGCACGCAACGGCGCATCTTGTCCACATACCTGGCTCGCTGCGCTTCGCAGAGCATCGTCCGGTAGTGCCTCGCATCGAACCAGAGATCGTAGGCGTGGTGGGGCAGGTCGAGGTCGACGACGTCCCCCACCTTCCACGCGACGTACTTCGAAAGCGTGCCGAAACGCTGCTTGAGGTCTTCGATGACGGCGGCGGATCGTTCGACGACCGTCAGTTCCACATCGCATTCCATCAGCAGGTCTTCAAGATCCGCCCTGCTCTCCCCTCCGATGGCAATCACGGACAGGCGGGTCGGGCGAAGCCTCATGGCGCGGCCGCCCTCGCCGTGCTCCCACATGGCCACGGAGAGAAACCCCCATCCCGGCGTAAAGGCGCGAGCCTGGGAACGCGAGTCGTTTGCTTTGGTGTGCGGCATCGTTGCGGGATTCAGGGGAATGTGAAATTCAACTCTGCGACGGGGACCGATGTGTCCACCGCCTGCGTCTTCGAGACGCCGAAGGACGTGGCCTCCACGACGTAGTGACCCGCGGCGCCCGCGTCCGCCTTGAAGTTCAGCGACAGGGGATCGGCGGCGTAGGGCGATGCGACGGGCGCGCCGTTGGGCAGCAGCAGCTGGAAGGCGCCCGTGAGGCCATCGACGTTGCCGCCGCGGACTTCGACGGTGGTGGTGCCGCCGAGCGTTTGAAGCGCACGGACCGTGGCCGGTGCCGGCGTCACCGTTCCGCCCACCGGCCGGTCGGCCGGCGTGGAGACCGGCGGAGCAATCGGTGCACTGGCACTGGCGACGTACGTGTACGCGGCGACGGTCACGGGCACCCCCGTCATCACCGCCGTCACGCGGCCCGTGGCGCTGACCACGAGGTCGTAGCTTCCGACAGGGACGGGGTACAGCACGAACTTTCCGGTCGCGTCCGGCGCAGCGGCCTTCACCACGGTGCCGCCGCTTTGCAGCGACACCGTCGTTCCGGCGATCGACGCGGCGGGGTCCACGTAGCCGACAACCCGCTGCCCGGCGTCCGACAGGACCGTCGTCGCGGAGAGGACGGGCTTCAGGTTGTAGCGGCCGGAGTTGCCGAGTCGAACGATCGACCTGCACGCGTCGAAGTCGAGAGCCACGTCGACGACCTTCCCGACCGGGACGTCCACGTCGAGGTTCAGCTTGAGACCGCTCTGCTCAGCGCTGGGCGTCTCGAGCGCCGTCTCGTGGCCACCCGACGGCACCACCGAGTTGGCGAGCGGATGCGTCGCATCGTTGGTCGCCAGCACCAGCCGAAGCTGGGTGTACCGGCCGGCCGGCAACGTGGTCTGCCCGAGGTCTTCCAGTACGCCGTTGGTGAGCGTGAGCAGGTCGATGCGACGGGCTGGCGACAGCACCACCTCCGACCAGCCTGCGTCGCCTTCACCGGCAGTCGGGCTCTTGTTCACCCGAACCCGCTCGATGGTCACGTTCACCGCTTCGTACCCGCACGCCGGGGCGTCGCCGATCGACACCCGCATCGTGCCTGCGTCCTGTCCCGTCCCGCCGATGCCGCCGCCACCGCCACAGCCCGCAGCGATCAGGACGGACGCCACAAGACTGGCACCGGCGATTCTGAGTGTCTTCATGTCGAACCTCTTGGCGTGTCGGGAGCCGTCACCGGCTCCTCGAAGTAATAGATGCCCAGCCCGACGCGGGATCGAGGGACGGGGAGCTGGCCCGGCACGTCGTCGACGTCATGCGCCGCAAGCCAGCCGTCCAGGGTCTCGAGCAAGGCTTGAGCCTTCGCGGCACTGAGCTTGCGGAACGCCCCCAGATCGCGCGACGGGATGCTGTCGTACATCACCTTGCGCTGGTACCGCGGGTCGGTCGAGCCGTGCTGGATGTTGTGATCGATGGTGTCGATCAGGTCGGAGGTGTCGCGCCCCAGGATGCTCAGCTTTTCCAGCACGCCGGCCTGGGGCACGTAGGCGCGCTGCAAGGGCTCGATGAGCCCGTCTTCGCGCCGGCCGATCGCGCCGACGCGCAGCAATTCGTCGAGCACGGCCCGGGCAGGCATGTCGCCGCTGTACCGTTTGACAAGCGTCGCAAAGCTGCGCTCGCCGTCGAATTGAACCGGCAAGGGCTCACCGGAGGGGTCGAGGTAGTCCGCATCGCGGATCCATCCGGTGAGGACGCGGGCCGCGCGGTTGTACTCCTGCGCGGTGGCGGCGCTGTCGAGGCCTTCGCCATCCAGCAAGCGTTGAACATCCTTGCGGGAGAGGCCGGTCCTGCAAGACGACTTCGGAAATCTCGTCGCCTAACCCGGTGGAGAGACCACGGCTCTCCGGAGGGAATCCAGGTAGCCGGGTTGCATGCGTGCATCCCCGGCGAATGCCGTGTCGATCGCATCCATGACCAGGCGCGTACGCTTGGCGATCAATCTGCGGTCTGGATAGACCAAGTGGACGTCGCCGGCAGGGAGCGGATGGTGTGGCAGCAAGGCTTTGACGCGCCCAGCTCGAAGATCTTCTTCGAAGACCCAGGCCGGTGCGAGGCCGATGCCGACCCCCTGGCGCACTGCGCTCACGATCGCTTCGTGGTTGTTGAGGCGGTAGCGACCCTGCACGGTGACCTCCTCACCGAGGAAAGGCCAGAGACCCCCGG
Source organism: Rhizobacter sp. Root1238 (assembly GCF_001425825.1). Classification (GTDB taxonomy): domain Bacteria; phylum Pseudomonadota; class Gammaproteobacteria; order Burkholderiales; family Burkholderiaceae_C; genus Rhizobacter. The sequence goes on along the minus strand of NZ_LMDM01000023.1, from coordinate 523,031 downwards.
TTGGCAGTCGCGTATTCAGTATGCAGTCGTGGAGCATCAAGTCTCGTGGCGTTGCAGGCTCACCTCGGCGTTCGAGGTATTCAGTGCTCGCGAACACGGCACGCTCGGAAACGCCAACTTGTCTCGCGACCAGCATGCTGCTTTTCAAGGCGCCGACGCGTACGGCCAGGTCGAAGCGCTCTGCGACGAGATCGACGTATTCGTCGGACAGATGCAATTCGACTTCCAGTTGCGGATGTCGCATGAGCAGAGGCGCAATCAATGGCTGCACATGCAGCAAACCAACGACCATCGAGCAGCTGACGCGCAGAAGGCCACGCGGCTCGTCTTCACCCCGAGCCACCGATTCGGCCTCGGCGATCGTGTCGAGCGCGCGCCGGGCTTCGATGTAATAGCGCTCCCCCTCGATCGTCGGCGACAGCTTGCGCGTGGTCCGATGCAACAGCCGCAGACCGAGATGCGATTCGAGCGAGCCGATGTGTCGACTGACGTTGGGCTGCCCGATGCCCAATTCACGCGCCGTCGCGGAGAAGCTGCCGGTTTCGACCGCTCGCACGAAGCACTGCATCCACAGCAGCTTGCCGGTCTGCCGACCTGCATCGCCGCCCTGAACTTCATGCAGTGAGGCGCGGGTGGGCCGCGCGGGCGCCGTTGGCTCTTTTCCGTGCATTTTGATGCCGCCTCAGCATAGATGGTTGTGATCAACGTGAATTCATTCGAGATTCCGTTCGATTGAAGCATAGGCCCTATGCGGCGACCCTGGCTTCTGGCGGTCCTGACGAGGCGGGACACTGCGGCCCTCGCTGCCGAGCAGTGATCACCCAGAGAAAGCTCATGAAGATCGAACTCACTGGCCGCAAGGCCCTCGTCACTGGATCCACCGCGGGCATCGGCCGAGCAATTGCCGAGGGGCTTGCCCGTGCCGGCGCTTCCGTTGTCATCAACGGTCGTACTGAAGAGCGCGTGCAAGCCGCCATCAAGGAGCTGCGGTCCCTGCTGCCAACCGCTGAATTCGTCGGCGTTGCGGCGGATGTTTCGACAGCTGAAGGCTCTGCCTACCTGGCAGCCCAGGTCAAGGACGTCGACATCCTCGTCAACAATGCGGGCACGGCGTATCCGAAGGGCTTTTTCGAGCAGAACGATGCCGACTGGCTGGACCTGTACCAACTCAACGTCATGAGCGGAGTTCGCGCTTCACGGTTCTACATGCCCGGCATGATGCAGCGAGGCTGGGGACGCGTGGTGTTCATCAGCAGTGAGTCTGCCATCGCCGTGCCCAAGGAGATGATCGACTACGGCGTCACGAAGACGGCTCAGCTCGCCTTGTCGAGAGGGCTGGCCGAACTGGCCAAGGGGACGGGCGTTACCGTCAACGCCGTCCTGCCCGGCCCCACTCGCTCCGAGATCATGGGCAACTGGATGAAGTCGGCCGCGAAGGAGCAGGGCATCACCCAGCACGAAGCCGAGCAGAACTTCCTGGATACGACCCGTCCCTCCACCTTGATCAACCGCTTTGCAACAACCGAAGAAGTAGCAAACCTGGTGGTCTACGTGTGTTCGGCGCAGTCTTCCGGCACGACCGGCTCTTCGCTGAGAGTCGATGGGGGGGTTGTTCGCTCGATCGTGTGACCGCCCTGCAGGATGCGCGACAACGTACCGGCGCCATGCTGCCTGGCCAGGCGCTCCGCTTCAGGTCGCGGACAGAGAACGCTTTCAGGCCGTCGGGAATGCCGACGTTGAGGGCCAGTTCAGGAGGGCCACCGATGAACGATCAACGCACATGAGCCCTTGATATCACTCGGGAAACCCAACGGATCGCGAGCAGCCGAAGACCGCTCCGATCCGCTCCGGATCACGCCCACTCGATGATCAATCGGCTCGGCGTTTCCCTCTGAACATAGGAGGCCGGTACAGCGCCACAGCGACCAATGCCGTCGCGCGTACCGTCCATGACTGAAGCCCAACCTCTTCGGCTGCGCTACATGTCGACGTCCACCTCAACGAAGAGTGTTGTCCGCCTCGACGACGCATCGAAACGGATGCCCGGCCTGCCTCGCCGCGGCGCGCAGTCGCTCGGCCTTGTCCATCGACACATCGACAGGGAAACGGCCGGCGATCGCGCGGCCTTCGTGATGTACCTGGAGCATGACCCGAACGGCAGATTCGCGGGCCAGGCCTAGGTGCTCCTGCAACACTTCAACGACAAATTCCATCGGGGTGAAGTCGTCGTTCTCAAGCACGATCGCCATCGACGCCGTTCCATCCACCTGGAGCGGCGACGTCGCGTCGGGATCGGTGCCCGTGATGCCGTGGGCAATGACACGGGTCACGGTCAGGCGCGTCACGCCGTGTCGTTGCAGTTCCTCCACGGCTCCGCCTTCGGGCTCTTCCAGAAGCGCCGCCAGGACATCCCTGCCATCGACGGCCGGCCGGCCGGCCGACTTCCGAAGGAAGGCAGGAACCCATGAAGTGGCCTTCGACGCGTTGGGGCGCTGCCCCGGCGATCGCCTGAGCGCCAGGACGCGGGCGATTGCGCGTTGGAGCACACGCTGGAGCTCAGGCGACGCCGCAGGCTCGACGGCCCCAGTGCCTGGGGCGACGGGACTTGAGTCCCGAACGATCGCCGAAATGTCGGCGCGAATGGCCTCAATGTCGACCGCGCACGAGCGCAGCACGTCCGCGGCGCGCGGGTTATCGAGCAGCGCGAGCAGCAACTGCTCCAGCGAGATCGTCTCGTAGCGCAGCTTGCGGGCAGCGACGAAGGCCATGTGCAGGCTGACCTCCACGTCGAGCGCGACCATGCCACGTGCGTTCGGGCGGCGAAACCTGAACCAGAGAAAAAACGGAAGGTAAAGCACGAGGCCGACTGCCAGCGCGCCGATGATGAAACCGAGGGCGATCATTACTTGTCGATTCTTTTGCAACTGTGGTCAGGATCTGTGGGGTAGCTGGCTGCGGCCTGCTTCGAACCTGCCGTTTGCGGCCGACTGCATGTGGCCGAAGACGCTCGTCGACCACACGCTCCATCCGTGGGCGCGCTTCGTCTCCGGACTTCAATGATGTTGTCCGTACCGCGGGTGCCGATCGGTCGGCAGGTAAGGCCAGTCCGTCTTGTTCTTCAGAGAGGCCTTTGCCTGCTCAACCTGGCTCGCCGTCAGAAACATTCCTCCAAGATCGTTGCCGCCGTTGATAGCGTAAAGCCGCACCGAGGAGTTCTCCAGCTGGCTGTTGACGATGGAAAATAGAGCCCACGTAGCGCGCCCCCAGCTTCGGCCCTCAGAATCGTCAAGCTCTGGGGCATAGATCAGGTACTCGGTCCCTAGAGCCTTGATTGCGTAGCGCCCGGTATCGCCGTCAGCGTGCTCCTCCAGTTGCGCCGGATTGCTCACCAACCGCGCAAGCCCTGGAAGGATTGTCTCGTAGGCTTGTCCGATGCCCGCCTCGGCCAGATTCTCGGCGTCCAGCAGGATCATCTGTTCATAGTCGAGCGTCGAAGATGTCATGGCTTTGCCCAGAGAGAACAGCACTGAAATTGCGCACGGCATCCGCTGTGACCTGGCGGACGTTTGATGAACAAGAGGCTGCTCGAAACCCGCCATTCGTGACCGTCTGCTCGTGGCCGACCTCAGCTGGTCGCGTCATGGGCGTTGGGCGACAGCATGACTCGGCTGACCCAAGGTGTCATCCCCAAAGGGTTGCGCATGGCACCCCAGCAAACACCAGTTCCGAATCTTTGCTGCCTTCAAGGCCCCCATCCGGGCCCACGCTCCAGATGATGCCGGTTGTCAAACCATGCCATTCTGATGGCCCATGGCGTACTACCTCCTGCCCCTCGGTCCCTCCAAACGGCTGACCTTCGTTGTCGGTTGTGCGTGCGACGATGAAGGCCCTGTCTCCCACGTACTCCAGCGATCGCGTTCCATTGACGGGCGGCATGGTCAATCGCCATGTCTGGACGACAATCCGTTCAGAGAGCGGCGGAAGGGATTCAAGGTTGAACATGGTCCTGTTCTCCTGCGCGATCACATGACGGGCGCCAAACCCTAACCTTCGCTTTCGGCATTCATCAGCCTGCCTAGATGCGGTCGTTCCTGAACGGCTGAAAGTGCCCGGCTAGCGACGTTCGGGCTCAGCTCAGTGTCCGTCGCGCATCAGCCTCAACGCCATCGATCGGAATCCCATCGACCGTCCCTCGATACGAAACAGGTCGACGAGCTCTCCAGTATCGACAAAGCCCGAGCGCCGGTACAGGCGGATCGCCGAATCGTTGGAGGACAGAACCTGCAAGTCGATCCAGTCGAGCGCAGGCTGCGACCTTGCCCAATCGCGCGCATGCGCCAGAAGTCCGGCGCCGACACCCGCGCGGCGCCGCGCAGGGTCGACGCCCATGCCCAGAATGCAGCGGTGGGTCGTATGGGCTTCAGGTCGGGCGCGGAGATCAACATGGCCGATGATGAGGCCGTCGGCGAGGCGTGCCACCCAAGCACGTCGCCAGCCAGGTTCGAACAGTGACACGTCGAGTGCGTCCCGAAAGGCCCGCGCACGTTCGCCGTCGAAGCGCGACTCCGCTCGGGCCAGCGGCTGGAACAGAGGCAACCCGTCGCGGCCGTTGTCGGCGACATGATCGGCGAGGTAGGCTGCGAACGGATCAAAGGCATCCGAGTGCAGCGGGTCGATCGAGAACGGCAGGCTCATCGAACGGAGTGTCTCATCCCAAAGTACGCCTTGGCGTGGCGCTATATGCATCTCGACGTGCGTCTACCTCTTCGACGCTCCAGGCGGCATCGAAGCCGCTCAACGTGTTGCTCGAATGCGGACGCCTCCGAAAGACAACTTCTGCCGACAGTGAATGTTCGCCGTATCGCCCGCGAGCAGTCGGTCGGAGGCCCTGCCGCCTCGGGCGACCGCTTGCAGGGCCACGAACGAAGGGCCACAGCCGGTCAGGCTCTGACATTGCATCCTCACCTCACCTCATCTCTTCGCGGCATGGGTGGCTGCATGTGAGGCGGCGGCGCCTTCGCGCCCGTTTCGAGCCAAGCTATTTTGCGTTCGAGGAAGGTGAGCATCGCCTGCAATTCCAGAGCCCTGCCGCGCAACTTGTCACGCTGCGCGGTCAAGGCCTTGAGCATCCGCGCCTGTCCGCTCCCTGAACGCCGCTCCCCGATGAGCAGCTTGATCTCCTGGAGTGAGAGGCCCAGAGCCTGGCCCGCGCGGATGGCCGAGAGCAGGCGCAGCTCGGATTCGGTGAACTCCAGGTAAGGCCGCGCCCCGCCAGCGGGCCCTGTGCGCGGAGACAGGAGGCCTTCCCGCAGGTAGTGCCTGACGGTCGTCTGCCTCACTCCTGCGCGGCGCGCGAATTCAGCGATCCACATCTGTCGGGTACCCCGTATTGACTATGCATCCAACTGCATAGTTATAACCTTGGCCATGAACCACGCGACGCCCCTACTTCTCCTTCCCGGGCTGATGAACGATGCCCGAGTCTGGAATCCCCTGACGACCGCCATCGCCGGAGGGCGCACGTTGCATGTCGCTCCCACGCAGCTGCACGACAGCATCGCCGAGTCGGCTCGCGATGCGATAGCGGCCATGCCAGCCGGCTCATTCGCGGTCGCAGGGTTCTCGCTGGGTGGGTACGTCGCGCAGGAGGTCTGCCGCCAGGCGGGCGGCCGCATTGCCGGGCTGGGCCTCCTGGACACGGGCGCCCGCGCCGACACCGAGGAAGTGAAGCAGACCCGAGAAAGGATGATCCAAGCCGTGGACGGGGCCGAAAGCGCGGGCACCGCCACCTTCGGCCAGGTCGCCCAAGGGTTTGCCGCGCGGATCGTTCACGCGTCGAGGCTGCAGGACCGGGAACTGTTGTACCTGCTGTTCGACATGGCCTCCAGCGTGGGGAGCAAGGGCTTTGTCCGGCAGCAACGGGCCGCAATGAACCGGGTCGACACCCGTGACCTGCTGCCTCGCATGCACGTTCCCGCCGTAGTGGTGTGTGGGCGTGAGGACCAAATCACACCCTTCAGCCTGAGCCAGGAGATGGCGTCACTTCTGCCGGACGCCGAGCTTGTGGCGGTGGCCGGGGCGGGTCACATGTCGATCCTGGAGCAGCCTGCAACAGTCGTTGCGGCTTTGGTGCGTTGGCTGCGACGTGTCGACGCTGCAACCGCGCGCCACGGCCAAAGGCCGGCGTCGATCGCACAAGCTCAATGACCGCTGATGGGTTCGCTGCTGGCATCGCGGGCGCGCCGAGGATTGATGGGGTCGCGCACGACCGCTGTCTCGACAGGAGAACTGGTGCACCCGCCCCAAAGCGCCTTTCGGTCGGTCAGAAGTTGGCTCGCTCCGATGCCGGGTGCTGACCGAGCCTCTCGGCGACGAAATCGACAAAGGTCCGGATCTTGGCGCTCGGCCGAGGTTCGGGCAACCGCACGATGTGAACCTGCCGTGTGGGCAACTCCCAGTCGGGCAGGAGTTGCACGACTTGCCCCGAGGCCAGGGCGAAATCCAGCAGCGCATCGGACTGGACGATCACCCCGACGCCGGCCATCGCCGAGGCCAGCAGCGCCTGGCCGTTGTTGGTGGTGAGCGGGCCACGCACTGGCACGTGCACCGTCTGGCCATCGCGGGTGAAGCGCCACGAATGGCTCGAGCCCCAGGCCGCGAAGCTCAGCAACGCAAAGGCTTCGAGCTCGGACGGGTGCTTCGGCTGACCGTGGCGCGCGACCCAGCCGGGGCTGGCCACGGCGAACATGCGGGCCAGCGCCAGCGGTCTCGCAATGAGTCTCTCGTCAACCGCAGCGCCCGAGCGGATGCCGCAGTCAAAGCCCTCCTCGACGATGTCAATCACGCGGTCGTTGAGGTGGAGGTCCACCTGCACCTGCGGATACGTGGCGATGTAGTCGCCGATCACCGGCGTGAGCTTGTGTGCGCCGTAGGCGACTGGCGCGGTGACACGCAGCACACCCTGCGGCACGCTGCGCAGCGATTCGGCCACGCCGTCGGCCGCGTGCACGCCCGCGAGCACGTCGCGGCAACGATCGAGGTAGGCAGCGCCGATCTCGGTCAACGCATGGCGCCGCGTGGTGCGTTCGAGAAGGCGGGCGCCGAGCTGTTTTTCGAGCGTGCGGATGTGCTTGCCGACCATCACGGCCGACAGGTCGAGCAACTCTGCAGCGGCCGCGAAGCTGCCCGTGTCCACCGCCGCCACGAAGACTTCCATCGCGCGAAGCTTGTCCATATTGAGAACCTGTAGTTTCGAATTAACGAACTGACGGGCACTTTATCAAAGCATGGGTTCGCAAAAACAATGAGGTCCTCTTTCACTGAACGGTGTTTCTCCATGAGAGTTCTTGTTGTGGGCGCCACGGGCGCCGTGGGCAGCGCGGTGGCGCAAACGCTGGCCGACCGCGGTCACGAGGTGGTGCGCGTGGGCCGCACGCGCGGTGAGCACCGGGTCGATCTGACCAGCGATGCCAGCGTGGAGGCGTTGTTCGGTGTCATCGGGACGGTGGACGCGATCGTCTGCACATCGGGCGGCATGCACTTCGGACATCTCGCCTCGATGCGTCCGGCCGATTTCGATGTGGGCCTGCAAGGCAAGCTGCTGGGCCAGGTTCGCCTGGCGCTGATCGGCCAGCACGCGCTGACCGACGGGGGATCGATCACGCTGACAAGCGGCATCGACGAGCCGATTCTTCAGGCTGTCAATGCGAGTGCCGTCAACGCAGCCGTCGAAGGCTTCGTGCGCGCCGCGGCGATCGAGTTGTCGCGCGGTGTCCGGATCAATGCGGTGAGTCCCACGGTGATGACGGAGTCGTTGCCGACCTTCGGCCCGTTTTTCCCCGGCTACCCGTCGGTGCCGGCGGCGCGCGTGGCCCAGGCCTATGTGCGCAGCATCGAGGGGCCACAAACAGGGCGCGTCTATCGCGTATGGGAATGATGAGGCGCGCTTCTTCGCTGGCCGGAGTCCTGTTCGCACTGGGTGCATCCGTGTCGATGGCCGCGCCGCGCGCCCCCCAGGCCCTGCCTGAGGACTGGTATCCGGAAAGTGTTGCCATCGGGGCAGACGGTTCGTTCTACATCGGCAGCTGGCGCCAAGGCGCGATCGCACGGCTCAAGCCAGCGGTGGCATCGAAAGCCGAGGTGCTCGTGAAGCCCGGTGCCAACGGCCTGGCGAACGCTCAGGGTGTGCTGGTCGACGCGAAGCACCGGGCCCTGTGGGTCTGCTCGGGCAACAGCGGCTTCACCACGACGCCGCAGACGCCGAGCGCGCTCAAGCGCTACGACCTGACCACCGGCGCGCCGCGCGCGAGCTACCGGATGCCCGACCAGGGCTACTGCAACGACTTGGCGCAGGACGCACGCGGCAACATCTACGTGACCGACTCCTATCACCCGCGTGTGCTGCGGCTCGCGCCGGGCACGAGCGCGTTCACGGTCTGGAAGGAGGATTCGGCGCTGACGGGATCGGGACCCTACCCGGGGCTGAACGGCATCGCCATTGATGGCGGGCGCGAGGTTTACGTGAGCCTTGTGGCTGCAGCCTCCTACCTCCTGCGCATCGACCTTCGTACCGACGGACAAGCCGGTGAGGTCACGCGCATCGAGGCGCCACGCACGATGAAAAACGTCGACGCGATTCGTGCGTGGAGGCCGGGCCGACTGGTGCTGTTCGAGAGCAATGCCTTCGGCGACAAGCCCTATGGTGGACAGATCACCGTGGCACGCATCGAGGGCTCGAAGCTTGACCTGTTGACCGTGGTGACGGGGCTGAACGACCCGTCATCCGGTGCGGTGCTGGATGACCGCGTCTACTTCATCGAATCGAAGTACGGATTGCTGACGAAGCGCCGGGATGAAGACGGGCCGGTGCCGACGGGCGTACCCTTCGACATCCAGTCGCGCGCGTTGCCGCGGGACTGAGCACCCGCTCAGCCTCGCAGACACCGCGGTCACGACCTTCACCAAACTCACCCTCTGGCAGACCTGGATGACATCGGCTATCTCGTGGTCTTGTTTGCAATCTCGTCCAGCATGATCTGGTACAGGATGCGTGCGCTGAGCTGCAGGTCTTCGATCGGGGCGCCCTCGTTCAAGCCGTGGTAATTGATCGGTGGCCCGAACGCCAGGGTGAAGAGCGGGCCGGCCGCGACGAGATTGACCTGCCCTTTTGCATCGGTGCCCCCGCCGATGGCCGCCAACGGCATCGGCGCGCCCACCGCCCGCTCATAGGCGCCGCTGATCCGTTGGAACCGCGGACTCTGCGGGTCGCGCACGTCGGGTGAAGCGCCGTTCACGGTCGCCACCGTGACGGCCTGACCCGGCCGGTCCTGCTGAAAGCGGTTGACCAGTTGTTCGAAGGCATCGGGGAAGACGCTGGTGCCTGGCAACTGCCCCTCGGTCTTGCCGTCCCACGCCACGCCGTGATGGCCGAGGGCATAGCGGATGTCGATTCTGAGGGCCACGTCTTGGGGGCTGGTCGTGACGCGCGTCAGCGCGTAGGTCGTGCCGTTGCCTTGCTCGAAGACCTGATCGTGGCGTTCGAGCAGGTCGGGATGCTTCTCGCCGAAGACCGTCGTGCCCCAACCCCAGGCCATGAACTGCAGCATCCGCCCGACGCCGTTCGGCGCGAGCATCGCGTCGTCCACCAGGTGGGCGAGGAAGTTCGCGAGCGAGACGACCGGGCTCGCTCCGTTCGCGCGGTTCTGATCCGGCACCGACCCGTGTTGCGCGCCGATGACCTTGGTGGTCAGGACCACCGCCTTTGCGTCGCGCGAAACCTCGAGCGGCGCGCGCCGATACAGCGGATCGTCGAAGCCGTATTGCTGGTAGAGATCGGCGACGTTGGCCGCCAGGCGGTCGAGCGCGGCCTCATCGTTGCCGTTGATGCGCGCGGTCACCGTGTCCGGGATCTGATTCGTGGCTCCGGGGGCGCTGTTGAATGCCTCGACGAAGATGCCGTTGCTCGGCGCCGCACCGAGCGGGACGGTGAAGACCGGCCGCTCGATCCCCTTCTCCGCGCGGACCGTCCAGACCGCATCGAAAACAATGCCGAAATCGGGAACGCCGACCTCCTGGAAGTAGTACGCGGTCGAGAAGTCGGTCTCCTCGGAGGTGTCGAAGATCAGTTCAACCGTCAGCCCGTCGAGTGCGTTGGTTCCGTCGTAACGGTTCGCCAGTGCCCGCATCACGATGAGCGCGAGGACGGCCGGGCCCTTGTCATCCGCCGCGCCTCGGCCCACCAGGAAGGGCTGCGCCGCGCCGCGGTAGTCACGCGCCTCGACCCGCGGCTCGAAAGGCCGCCAATCCGCATTGCCGGGGGGCACGGTGTCCAGGTGCGCCAGGATCGCGACCTTCTTCGGCCCGCTGCCGAGACGGAACCCGAACACCCATTGGGTCTGGGTCGGGCCCGCCCGGCGCCACTCGAACGGCTCGAGCTTCAGGGTGCGCTGCCCCAGGTTGAACTCCTGGGCCAGCCCCATCAGGTAGTCGCGCGAGCGCGCCAGGTTGTCGACCACCAGTTGCTCGCTTTGCGGGTCTTCCGTGCGGAACGTCTGCAGCGTGACGAGGTGGCTCGTCTCGGAGACGAATCGCTGCGCCAGCGTCCGCTCCAAGTACGAGCGGGTATCGTCGCCATCCGAACTGCCGCAGCCAGCGAAGAGCACCAGGGCAGCGACGGCCAAGCGACCGTGATGCACAAGGTCGCGTTTCATGCAGCTAAGCATAGACATAGGAACCTCCGCCGTGTTCACGTATCGTGCCGGTCAAACCCCGACGGCTCCGGGCGGTATGTATCGCCATCGCGATCACCTCTCGTTGCCGTGGCAAAGGATCGCGGGCAATCCGTGTGCCATGACGGTGGCTGCCAAGGCTGAGTCAGCGCGAAGTGGTGCCCGCTTCGCCTCCTCGATGAACCGGCCACGACTGCCCGCGTCTCCACGCGCCAGGACCACTCACCGACAGTGCATGTGCGGCGGAAGCAGCCTCAGAACAGCAAGCACATCGCGCATCTCCACGAACCCATCCTGATCCAGGTCGGCGTTGCGGAGATAGCCATGCTGATCCGCACGCTTCCAGAGCGAGCTTGCCGCGGCCGATGCATCGGCGCACGTCAACTGGCCGTCACCGTCCACATCGCCCGGAAGGTACGGCTGGATCTCGAAGGCGTACAGCTTGACGCCGCTGCCCTGCTGCGGACTTCCCGCCTGCAGGGCGACGAACCCGCCCACCGAGCCCTGCCGTTGGCTGATGGCGTTGTTCGCGTCGCGGTTCGGCGTGGTGCCGTCCACCACTTCGTTCAGCACGTAGTGCTGCGGGCTGGCGCTGCTGCCGGCGTACTGGAACATCTTCATCTCACCGGTTCTCGGGTCGACGGGCGTGTTGAACCACACCGCCTGGTCCAACACCCGTTCGGCGATCTGCGAACCCTCCTGGCCGTTCGTCTGTCGAGTGATCAGCGAATACTGGCCCGCCACCACCGTGCCAGTGGCGCCGTTGCCCCTGAACAGGAGGTGCGGGTACACGTTGGAGCCGTGGATGTAGCTTTCCATCGTGTGACCGGTCTCGGCCGCATACGGTTTGGCGGCGGGGCTCTTCGACTCCTCGAAGACGAACTTGTGGTTATCCTGGGCCAGCGCCGGCTCGCTCGTCGGCGCATTCGAGTTGCGCAACGGAAGCAGCGTGTCGCCACGCAGCACGACGGGCGTGCGGGACAGCGATTCGGGCGAGGTGCCCGTCGCCGGCTTGCTCCTGTTCGTCAGCACGTTCGTCCGGAGCTCCCCGGTGTCATGCGGTGCCGTCGTCGCGGACGCCACCATGTAGGTCCTGCCGGGTTCGAAGCGCGTCACGAGCCGCCATGCCTTCTCGGTCGACGGGTCCTTGGCCAGGCGAAGTCCCAGGGGCCCGGAGATGGGATCCTGCGGCGACAGGATGAGCGTCTCGCGACCGTGTTTCTGCACCACTTTCATGTCGCGCGCACCGGATGCCCGTGCCATGCCGTCGGCTGCGTAATAGGTCTTGTACTGCTTGAACCGGGTGTCGCCATCGCTGAACCGGACTTCGGCATAGGACAAGGGCGACGCCAAGGCGTTCGGCGCGTCCATCCACGAAACGGTCATGTGCCCGAAGGACAGGACGAAGATGGCGGTGTTCTCCACCCCCACGTTCCGATAGGCAGCGGCTGGCGCCGGGCCCCGCGCGGTCACCGTCACATGGCAAGGCTTGCCGGGCACCACGGCGCAGTCGGTCGGGTTGAAGCTCATGTTCTCGACGGCGTACCCAGGAGGCAGGGAGACATCGTTCGCGCCGAAGGCGACGTGCCGCGTTCCCACCGGCACGTGGATGTCGAGCATCGCGTGCGCGCTCTTGCCGCCCCAGGTCCTGGCCTTGAAGATCTCCCCGCCGTAGCGGAAGGTCGCCTTCACACCGCTCGGCGGCAAGCCTGCATCGATGAGGTACTGCTCCGGGTTCGTGGTGGCCCAGTACGCTTCCTTGGGCTGGCCGACGGCCGACCACGGATAGCCGTTGGTGTGGTACCCCGGGTCCGTCATGCCCCACCACGTGACCCGGTGCACGCCGCCCTTGTAGTGCGGGTGGCGACCGCCCGGGCCGGCGGCGTACTCCTTGAGCAGGCTGAAGAGCTTCGCGTACTGCACGCCCTGCTCAAGAAACAGAGCGTTCATCTCGGGGCCGTTCTGGATGCGCTGGGCCTTGTCCAGGCCCAGGGTCGGCGCCAGGTCGAGTTCGGTCAGGTCGACGCTCACGCCGAGCTCGAGATAGGTCTTGAGGGTCCTCTCGAAGGCGTCCAGGTTGAGCCTCATGTCCCAGTGGCCCTGGGTCCCGATGACATCGACCAGCGGCCTGGGCTTGCCCCTTTCGTCGTACAGGACCCGGCCCCTGCCGGCAGCCGACTCGGCGGCGTAGCGTTCGTTGAACTCCTTGACCATCGACGCGATCGCGGTGGCCTTCGAGGCCCGCTCGTTGTCGTTGAAGTCGTTGTAGTTCAGCAGCGCCGTCGTGTTCTGGCGGGCGTGGAAGAACGCGTCGTACATGTAGTCCCAGCTCTTGCCGCCCTTGGCGTAGGCCTGGGCCCAGCGAGAAGGCCGCTCTTCCGGGTTGTAGCCGGTGCGCAGCGCGTTGCGCCAGTCCGCCGGGTTCTCGGGGTTGTCCTTGAACGCCTCGTTGACGACGTCCCAGGCGTAGGTCTTTTGGGGCGGCCGATCGAAATGGCCGGCCACGATCCGGATGTAGTACTCCAGGCTCGTCCGGGCCATGGCGTAGTCCCACGGTGTCTCCCAACCACCGTTCGGGGTCGGGACGTTGGCGGCGGGCCATTGCGCCGACTGGTTGTGCCACAGGAGCGTATGGCCGGTCACCTTGACGCCGCGCGTGTTGGCGGCACCGATGTCCACGTTGATGCCCGAGGTGAAGTTGGTCAGGAAACCCGGGGCGGGGTCGGCGATGCCGCCACTCCAGAACTCAGGCTTCATCGCGTTGCTGGGCGTCACCGCGTTGAAGTGCTTCACGGTCATGGCCGCGACCGAATCCTCGCCCGGCACGACGTTCGCGCCGAAGTTCGCGGCGTTGAGATTCGTGCTGCCGATGAGGAAGTGGTTCTTGTAGACCTCCTTCAGCGCCGGCCAGTCCGCGGGATTCGCGGGTCGGTCAGCCGCCAGGGCGGCGGCCGCCATCGTCAGTGCCGCCGGGAAGGCCGCGAGGCCCTTGAAGATCAGGCTGCTGGAGTTCATTCCCATCCTTTCAATGGTTCGGTGGAACGGGGAAGCGCTCGTGCGAGCGCAGGGTTGAACCAGGACTTCAATAGAACCAGCGCAGCGGCACGAGCACCGTCTGCGGGAAGAGGACCATGACGAACAGCATCGCGAACTGGGCCACCATGAACGGCAGCACCCCGCGCGTGACCTCGTCCATCTTCATGCGGCCGACACCGGCCACGACGTTGAGGATGGTGCCCACCGGCGGCGTCACCAGGCCGATGGAGTTGTTGATGATGAAAAGCACGCCGAAGTAGACGGGGTCGATGCCGGCTGCCTTGATCAGAGGCATCAGCACCGGCGTCAAGATCAGGATGGTGGGCGTCATGTCCATGGCCGTGCCCACCAGCATCACCAGCAGCATGATGGCGATCAAGAGCAGCGTCTGGTTGTCCAGCAGCGGGCGCAGCAGGTCCACCACCTGCGCGGGCAGGTTGGCCACCGTGATCAGCCAGGCCGACACCATCGCCGACGCCACCAGGAACATCACCACCGCCGTGGTGCGGGCCGCCGTGACGAAGATGCGCACCAGCGCCTGCAGCTCCAGCTCGCGGTACACCACCGTGGAGACGAACAGGGCGTAGACGGCCGCGACAACCGCCGCTTCGGTGGGCGTGAACACGCCCATGCGCAGGCCCACCAGGATGAACACGGGCAGCATCAGCGCCCACAAAGACTCGCGTGCCGCCGTCAGCATCTCGGCCCGGGTCTTTCGCTGGGGGAGCACCAGCGCCTCCTTGCGGCCCACCCACCACCAGGTCAACGCCAGTGCCAGGCCGATCATGATGCCGGGGACGATCCCGGCGATGAACAGCTTGCTGATCGACACGTTGGCGGCAACGCCGAAGATGACGAAGCCGATGCTCGGCGGAATGATGGGACCGATGACACCCGCCGCCGCGATCAGCCCGCCCGAGACCCGCTTGTCGTGCCCCGCCTTGATCATCATGGGCAGCAGCAGCGCCGTCAGCGCGGCTGCGTCGGCCACGGCCGAGCCTGACAAGGCCGACAGCAGGCAGGCCGCGAGGATCACCACGTAGCCCAGCCCGCCCTTGACGTGGCCGACGAGCGCCAGCGCGAAGTTGACGATGCGCTGCGACAGCCCGCCGACGTTCATGATCTCGCCGGCCAGCATGAAGAAGGGCACGGCCAGCAAGGGAAAGCTGTCGGCACCGTTGATGAAGTTCTGCGCCAGGATCTGCGCGTCGAACAGGTCCAGGTGCCACATCAGGGCCACGCCGCTGGCCAGCAAGGCGTAGGCGATGGGAATGCCGAGCGCCATCGCGCCGAGCAGACTGCCGAGGAAGATGAAGACGGTCATGCGCGTGGCCCGTGGGGTACGTCACCAGGACGGGGGTGCGCAGGCTGCGCGTCGTTGCGCGCCAGCTCGGCCTGCAGCGTCTCGAGCTCGGCCTGCTCTTCCGACTCCTTGATCCTCACGAGCTCGCCCTCCGAGAGGTGGCCCGTCAGCAGGCGCGCGAGCTGCAACAGCAGCAGGATGCCGGCGCAGACCGAGAAGATCACGCCCGAGGCATAGAAGACCGCCATCGGGGTACCGGTCACGGGCGCTGCCACGTCGAGGTTGATGCGGGCCTGCTGCCAGCTGCCGTCGAGGAACAGCCAGGTCACGTACAGCATGAGCAGGTGTCCCAGCAACAGGCAGGCCTTCTTGCCAGCCACCGGCAGTCGCGACACCAGCATGTCGGTGCCGAGGTGCCCACCTTCCTTGAGCGCCACCACCGCGCCCATGAAGCACAGCCACACGAAGAGCCAGCGCGAGACTTCCTCGCTGATGGCGATGCCCGAGTTGAAGGCGTATCGCAGCACGACGTTGCCGAACACGAGCACGACCATCACCGCGAGTGCCGCTGCGATCAGCAGGTCCAAGGCGCGGCAGAACCGATCGATGGTGCCGTCGATCATGGCGCCGTCCCGAGGTGCAAGGCGGCCATCACAACCGGGCCCCCTGCAGCAGGCCGCGAGCGGCCAGGTTGCCGAAGAGCGCGCGCAGGCCGAAGCGCCAGGGCGGCGCGGCCTCGCAGTGCGTCACCCGGTTCTGCAAGCCGCCCAGCCAGTGGCTGTGGATGGTGACCACGTCGCCCAGCTTGTGGGTGAAGCCGCCGCCCGGCTCATCGCGGTCTTCCGTGGGCGCGAACAGCGTGCCCAGGAACAGCATGAAACCGTCGGGGTACTGGTGGCAGGCCGTCGTCTGCGCCACCAGGTCGACCGGGTCACGGCTGATGCTGGCCATGGTGTTGATGCCGCGCAGCGTGAAGCCGTCATCACCCGCGACATGCAGGTGGACGGTCTCGCGGCGCAGCTGGTCCAGGCCGAAGCTGTCGTCGAACAATCGGATGAACGGGCCGATGGCACAGGACGCGTTGTTGTCCTTGGCCTTGCCGAGCAGCAGCGCGCTGCGGCCCTCGATGTCGCGCAGGTTGACATCGTTGCCAAGCGCGGCCCCGGCGATGCCGCCGCGGCCGTTGACGGCCAGCACCACCTCCGGCTCCGGGTTGTTCCATCGCGAATCGGCGCGGATGCCGATGTCCTGGCCGTGTCCCACCGCCGCGAGCACCGGGGCCTTGGTAAAGACCTCGGCATCGGGCCCGATGCCGACTTCCAGGTACTGCGACCACAGCTTCTTCTGCTGCAGGAGTTGCTTCAGCGCCTGCGCCTGCGGCGAGCCGGGGCGGATGTCGGCCAGGCTGGTGCCGATCAGCGCCAACACCTGGCTGCGCAGGCCCTGTGCACGGCTGGGGTCGCCACCCGCCTGCTCCTCGATCACGCGCTCGATCATGCTCGAGGCGAAGGTGACGCCAGCGGCCTTGATCACCTGCAGGTCGCACGGCGCCAACAGCCAGGGCGCCGAGTCGTCCCGGCGAGCGGAACCGCTGTTGTCGAGCAACCCCTCGACGCTGCAGAGCAACTCCCCGGGCACCGACCGGACGGCTTGCGCCGGCTGGGCCGTGTCGAGCAGCGTGCTCATGGTGGGGAAGTGCCGGCTCAGGTCGAAGACACCCTCCGGCCGCAGCACCACCACGGACGGGCCGGCCGGCGCGCCAGCGCGCCAGACACGCCCTACCAGCGTGCCGGCCAGGCCGTCCTGCGGCAGCACGGCGTGCAGGCCATCGGCGCGCACCGGCAGCGCCGTTGTCGTTGAACTCATTCTGGTTTCCTCGGCGTTGTCAGTGGAGGGCGGCCGCGCCGCCCCCACGAGGTACGGGCTACTTCGCGGCAGTCGTGCCGCCGCGAACCTTGGCCAGCTCACCGTTCAGCTCGGCCGTCGTGTCCTCGCCGAACTCCTTGCTGAACTTGGCCAGCACGGGCTGCAGCTTGGCCTGCATCTTCGCGTGTTCAGTCGGCGGCAGCTCGGTGACCTGCATGCCGGCCTTCTTGAGGTCGGCCAGGGCCGTCTCGGAAAATGCGCGGATGGTCTTGCGCTCATGCAACGTGGCGTCTCGGGCCGCGTCCTGCACGATCTTGCGTTCGTCGGCCGAGAGGCCGTCCCAGGTTTTCTTGGACAACAGCAGCACCCAGGCGCTGTACATGTGGCGCGACAGCACCATGTGCTTCTGCACCTCGTAGAACTTGCTGGCGAGGATGGTCGCTGCCGGGTTCTCCTGCCCATCCACCGCCGCCTGCTCCATCGCGGTGTACAGCTCCGTGAAGGGCATGGGGGTTGCATTGGCACCCAAGGTGTTGAAGGTGTCCAGGAACAGCGGGCTCTGGATGACGCGCAGCTTCAGGCCAGCGAGGTCCTCCGCGCGCAGCACCGGGCGGCGCGAGTTGGTGACGTGCCGGAAGCCGTTCTCCCAGAAGCCCAGACCGATCAGTCCCTTGTCCGGCAACGTGGCCAGCAGCTTCTGGCCGAAGGGTCCGTCCAGCACCGCATCGGCCTCCTTCTCGTTGTTGAAGGTCAATGGCAGGTTCAGCACGCCGAAGGGCTTGATCAGCGACACCAGCGTGGAACTGTCGGGGATGGTCATCTCGAGCGTGCCGCCCCGCAACGCGGACGTCATGCTGATGTCGTTGCCCAGCGAGCCGCTGGTGAAGACCCTCGCCGTCATCTTGCCGCCGCTCCTGGCCGCCAGCTGGTCCGCGAAGTACTTGAGCGCCTTTGCCTGGGGGTGGTCTTCGCTCAGGCCGGTACCAACCTTGAACACGTGGTCCTTGACCTGTGCCGAAGCGGGGCCCGCCAGCGTGGCCAGCAATGCTGCGGCCACGCAAAGTGATTGCATTTTCATGATGTCTCCGAAAGGTTGTACGTCAGGCGCGCCCACCTTGCTGTGACGCGCCGGCCCTCTGTTGGGCGGTTCTTGATGGGGCTGAAGGCTAGGAGAGTCCCCGTTCACGGTCCACTGACTTTTTCGCTAGCATTCATTCCAAATGCTGATGAGTTCGGACAAGCCTTCTGGGAAACCCTTGGCGCTGGCGCAGGTCTCGCGACTGCGTTTCCGGCACCTGCAGTTCCTCGACATCCTCGGAAAGACGCGAAATCTGCGCCTGACGGCCGAGCAGATGCACATCACCCAGCCGGCCGCGACCAAGGTGTTGATGGACATCGAGGAGATGCTGGAGTCGCGCCTGTTCGATCGCCTGCCGCGCGGCATGCGGCCGAATGAGCTGGGCCTCTTCACCTTGCGCTATGCGCACGCGGCCCTGGACGGCCATCGCAAGTTCGTCGACGAGTTCAGCACGCTCAAGCAGGGTGGCCATGGCCACTTGTCGATCGGCGCCATCTCGGGTTCGGCCGCACACCTGCTGATTGCCGCGGTTGCCGAGCTTCAGCGCCTGAGGCCGCTGCTCGTCGTGAAGGTGCTCGAGCAGAGCAGCGACCAGCTGATCACCTGGCTCGCCGAACGCAAGATCGACATCATGATCGGCCGCTTCACCGACGAGTCGCAGCGCGCCCAGTTCCAGTACGAGAAGCTCTCCGACGAGGGCCTGCAGATCACGGCGGGTGTGCACCACCCGCTGCGCGGAAACCACGCACCTGGGTGGGTGGAACTGTCGCACTGGCCCTGGATCCTCTATCCGACGTCTACGGCGCTGCGCAAGGTGTCGGATGACATCTTCAGCAGCACCGGCCTGTCGCTCACCTCCGGGATCGTGGAGACCCCGTCATTCCTGTTCGCGCTGGAGCTCCTGCAGAGCACGAACATGCTGTCGCTGCAGCCCGCAGCGCTTGTCGACAAGTACGTGCGGCGTGGGCTTCTTGCGCGCATCGCCTCAGAGCTTCCAGACCGCATGCCCGACTTCGGGATGATCACACTGCAAGGTGAGCAGCCCAGCACCTCAGTGCAGGCCTTCATGCACGTCATCCGCACCCTCGCAGGCCAGGCTGCAGGCAGCGTGTAGGGCGCGGCCTCGAGGTCCGGGTGGGATCTCAGGTCACGCGGGTCAGCCTTGAACTCAAAGTACTTGTCGGCCCAGCGCCGAAAGTGGGCGCGCCAGCAGCCTTGGCTCGCTTCTCGACCTTGACGCGCGATGGTGACTGACCGCGCTCAACCGATCCGCCCCGGATCACTCCCACTCGATGATCAATGGGGGCAGCCCGCACCTCTGTGGAGAGGTGGTCGGCATCGCTCACCTGGAGAGAATACCGTCGCGTGTACCGCCACGACTCGACCACCGTTTTCCGTGTCCAGAACGCATGAGCAACGCCCCCAGTACTAGTCCGCTAGGCCTGCCGCCGTAGCTTCCCCTTGCCAGCGGCTGCCTGCGGTTCCACGAGTCCGTCGTCGTTTGACGTTGCCGCAGACCCGCGGATAGGCGAGAGGAGCGGCAGCGCGATTTGTGCACCTGCTTGACGTTGAGCTCGCTGAAGATTCTCCGCGAGCAGGCGTCTCAATATTTCCTCGTCAGGCATCTTCGGCGAGTAGTCGTTCCATCCATATGCAACCGCCACAGCTACGTCCAATGCCTGATGAGCCTGCACAAGCCACATCGGCATTTGGTTGTAGAGCTTGGTGAGCGTCCGCGATGCCAGCTGTGCCTCGAAGCCGGCCCTCGCCCTGACGCGATCTGGATATGGAGACCGTGTGAAACCGATCGGCGCTATCTCGGCTTCCTTCTCCGTCCAGTCCGATGGGTTGAGCCATGCATCACGCAGCAGAACAAGACGACGCGCCGCGCTCGCAATGACTTCCGCCGTTGAGCGCACGGCGCCCTGCAGCATCGCGGGAATCAGTGCATTGGATTCAAGAACTCTCTCCGTCTGCTGGTGCGAAGTATCGGCAGGCGTAAAGCCAATCGGGAAGGGGAACGTTCGAAACGTCGAGATGGACGTGTAGCGCGGCCGATCCTCCAAACTGGTTCCAAGCTTGAGTGACCATACGGTATGCAGTCGACTTTGCAATACACCAAAGGTTGTGTCGTCCTCTCTTGCAATGACCACCAAATTTTTGTCTGCGGCAACTGTGCAGGGCAACCAAACGAAGATGCGATGCTTTGATACCTCAGGCGTCGCCAAGTACCGCCCTAAGTTCTGGATCGCCACCTTGTAGTCGGACCCTGATCGCTTGAACAGCCAGTACCGCTCTCGCGTTCCCTTCTCCGCGTTGCTCAATCGCTCCGGCCGAACCACCTCGTGAACGTGACGAAACGGCCCCTCGTGAACAGCAGCCTGAGTCAGGTCTCGCTCGCCGAAGTCGATGATCCAACGATCCGGCCAGCGGCCCGTGACCGCCGCCCCATTCGCCCAAGGCAGAAGCACGCTGGAATTTGACGCACTGTCAAGCGCCGGCTCGCTCAGCCACTGCCGAGCAAGGGCTCCAGGCACATCAAAGCTTCCGCCCTTTGTTGGGCCCTGAAATGCACAGGCATTGTTCTCAAGCAGGGCCCGCGCTGCGGGAGCCCCAGAGTCAACTTTGCCCGCGAGTGGAGAGAGGTCAGAGCCAATATTCTCAACGGGCTTCCCGTTCAGACTGGCAAGGCCACCATCTCGCCCAAACGCGATGAGGGACACACGAACGGATGCGCCTTCGTTGACCCACGGCTCGTCACTCCACGCCTCGAATATCCTGGTGGTGCGCACAACGTTTCCCAGCACCTCTCGATTCTTGCCTCCACGGATGGAGTTCGTTGCAACTAGTCCTGCCGCACCGAGGCCAGCACGCTCAATTTGCCCACGAGCCTTTTCAAACCAGTAGCAGACCAGATCGGCACCGCCAGGAACACGGCCAGCGTAGACCCGACGGAGATTAGTTGTTTCCGTATCTCCTAGCTCACCACGCATTTTCTTGTCTCCAACGAATGGAGGATTTCCAACAATCACGTTTGCAGTAGGCCACTCCGCCTCACTCCCATCGGGGTTGACTAGCGCGTCTCGACATTCGATCTGATCGAGCGGATCAAGGATTGGATTCGATTTCCAACCAAAGCCGCGCTGCATCCGCCATTGCAGCTCGCCGATCCAAATAGTAACTCGTGACAGTTCAGCGGCATACGCATTGACCTCAAGACCTAAAACGTTCTGCGGACCGGTAAAAGGCAGCTGGCGGTGCAAGCCCAAGCCTTCAGCCTCCAAGTTCACACGGTGCTCGATGTCTTTTAGCGTTCGAAGTGCTACGTAAAGAAAGTTTCCGCTTCCACATGCAGGATCGAGTACACGAAAATCACGAAGATGCTCCAGGTACTCATTGAATAGGCTCTGAGCTTGTTCTTCTGCCACTTTGGCAAGCCCGCGCGTGCGGGAGTGCTTCGCCTGCTCAGCTCTAGTCGTACTAGGGATTCTCTCCGCAGCTTCTCGCAGAGAATCGCGACTCCCCATGAGCTGCTCAATTTCAACCTTGACCGTCGACCAGGCCGCCAGCAACGGTCGCTCAACAACCGGGATCACCAGCTTCGAGATGGTGGCAGGATCTGTGTAATGTGCGCCGAGTTGCCTGCGTTTGCGTGGATCAAGGCCCCTCTCGAACAGAGTACCAAAGATGCCGGGATCCAAGCCTCGCCAATCTAGACATGCTGCGGCCCGTAATGCGCTCAAATCCTCCTCCGTCAGCACAGGAACGTCCACGACCTCGAACAACCCACCGTTGAACCAAGCAATATTCTCTATGCCAAAGTCGCCTCCGGTGCGCATAACCGCAAACAGGCGATCAAGGCCTCGACGCAACCCTTCGGGATCATGCTTGTTTTCCGTCAGCGATTTGAACAAGTCTGTTCTCAGCAGGCCGGCATCCTGAGCAAACATGCAGAAGAGGCATTGCGTTAAGAAATGGGCTGCTTGATGTGGAGGAGTTCCTCGCGCTTGCATCCGCTCAGCAATGGCCGCGAAACTCTTCGCCGCATCTTGTGTGATCTCGATACTCGAACGATTAGGCCTGAAGCTATACGGATCAGAGAAAACCGCGCGAAGTGTTCTCCGCGTTTCGGGCTGAATAATTTCGTTGTGCCCGAAGGCAATGCACTCGCTGGCATAGCCCGTAAAGTGCGTGTGGATCTGAAAAAAAATGCGATCGCTCACGACCAGCAGCGGAGGGTTCTCCAGGGGCATCGCATACTGCATCAACTGGTCGAGCGCATCGCTTAGCGATGCGCCTGGAGATTTGTACTCCCACGCAAAGAATCCCCGCTTCCAAACGTCGGCGAAGCCAAGAGCTGTATTCGTACGATGGAAACTGCGCTCGAAGCAATAGCTATCTGGATCGGTAGGCTCTGAGACGCCGAGCACGCGACAAAGATCTAAGAAATGTGGCTGCGCGCCGGCCCGCTCATTTAACCGGTGCGCCTGTCCGCGCGGCCCCCATTTTTGGAGGAACTCGCTTGGATCCATCGCGGGTATCGACTGGTACTGCGACATGCGCCCCCCTGTCGGGATGAGTCAGGGCATGAAGTCTGCTCGTACCTGATTGAGCTGAACAGCCCAATGACATAGGTACTTTCGTGAACAAATGACACCATGGCGACGCAACGCCGCAGCGGGCTGGCTGTGCTGGGACTAGGCTCGGCTTAGCTTGTGCAATACGAGGACCAGATGGAATATCCCAAAAGATCTGCCAATGGCGACGCCGGCGAGTACCTTGCAGCGTACTCCCTCACGAAAGCGCTGGGCTGGCCCTGCCGCCTCTATGGTGTCGACTTGGGTGTCGATGCTGAACTCGAAATCCTTGATGACCAGGGCGTCTCACGTGGGGACATCGTCAAGGTACAGATCAAAACGATGCAGCCGGAAAAGACCAAGCCCGAGCTTGCCATTTATGTTGATGAACGACACATCGATTATTGGCAGCGCTTCTGTCTACCGGTAATCGTATGCTGCGTCGACCTCTCTCAGGAGAAGGTCTACTGGAGGCAGATCACCGCGACCGAAGCATTTCGCTCGCGTGGCCAATCGCGAAAGGTGACCTTCGATCGTGAAGTGGACTTGATTTCTCCGCAGGCAAGACCGTTGCTGGAGAAGCTCGTTCACCCAGCGGAGTCGAAAGAGATACTGCCACTGTTTCAGGAACTCGAGCGCCGCTTCGCGAGGCTACCGCAGGGCATCGTCCGATTCTTCGACTTGGACCAGATCGTTGAGATCGATTCGCTGTGTGAGGATGTCTCAGAGGTCCTTCAGAAGTTAGAGCGGATCCTCGCCTTCTTTCCTTGGCGGGTCAACGCGTTCGAGAATGCGCGACTAGGCGCCATCCGAGACGATGTTCTCGCACTAAAGCGCGACGGTGCCATGGCTGCTGCGGACATCCTCAATGGCGGCTAGGGAACTGCTGATCAATGCACGTGACGAAACCGGTTCATGAACACGGTGCCGCTGACCGATGCCGAACTGGAGGCCTACAGGCAGCACCCCTGCACCTTCTTCGGCACGATCGACCGGAACGCCGGGCGAAAGCAGGTCGTCACAGCCATGGACCACTTCGATTTCCTGTGGGAGAGCTACCGGAAGACCGACAGGGACAAGCTCCTGGACTGGATGCAGGCGGCACCGAACAGCGATGAGCTGAGGACGATCGACCAGACCGAACTCGCGACCCGGTACTGCGTCGGGATGGCCGGGTCGATGATGCGCGAACTGGAGGTTCGCCGCGCGGCTGCAGCCGCCGCCGATGCGGATGGCCACGCGGTCGCTGAGCGTTCCGAGCCCATCCAGGGCTAGCCGTCAGGCGAGCGTCTTGAGGTAGGCCCGGAAGGTCTCGGGGGCTTCGAAGTTGGGAATAAGAATCGCGAACGGCTGAAGGTTGGCCGGCGCCAGCAGCGCTTGGCCGCTGGAGATCGCCGCCGCGGCGCTGTCGAGCTTCTGCTCGATGCGGCCCACCCACTTCGACCAGCGGCTCAGCTCGGTGGATTTCATCGTGTCGACGTCGAGCGGCTCGAACTCCTTGATGCCTTCCTCAAGGTCGACCACCATGATCTGTCGCAAGTCGTTCTGGCTCTGCAGCGCCTCCAGCCCGCGGATGTCGGCGACCTTCTCGACGATTACGCGTGGTGGCCGACTACCTTGCACGCGAGCGAGGTCGATCTCGCGCTCGGTGGGCTCACGCTCGGTCGTGAGTACGCTGTCGCCGGTCCGCAGCAGATCAGCGATTCGTCGGATGACGACGCCGGGCACGCCCTTGCCGCTTTCTACGAGCGGCCGGGAGTTCTTGTACACCCAGTCAGCCCCGCGCTCACCGGTGCGCAGCGCCTTGATGCGTTGCTTGAGTTCGTCCAACTTGAACGTGAAGTCCCACAGCCGCTCGCGCGCCTGCTTGTCCCGCATGTCTCGGTCGAACTGCGTGGCCATCGTCTCGAAGTCCACACCGAAGTAGTTCTTCCCGCAGTCCTTGCCGATGTTGGTCTCCACCCCGGATTTCGTGACCACCAGGTAGCCGCGACCGTGCGGTCTGTGGCAGTCCGACAGGCCGCAGCGGATCCTGTCCGCGAACGCGTACTGACCAATGATTCCGCTCAGCACGTGCTCGGCCGGGTTGAGGTTTCCGTTGAAGCCGGGCCTGCCCACGATGTCGTCCCACGACTCGACGCGGACAAGCTCCTTGCCTTGATTCAAAACGATCACTTAGCAGCTCCTCGTGCAGCGAGGGGGGCAGTTTACAGACGCAGGCGCAACGACCCGCGCCGATCGATCCCCTTGATTCTTTCGGCGGCTGAGGGCGGGGGTCTCGTTGATCGAATCTTGGTGAAGCTTTTCGCAAGAAGCGGGGGCGGAGGGCAGCCTGCGCCCTCTCAGGCGAGAATGGAAGAACCAACCTTTCCTCCGTTCCAAAATGGCCATTTTCGGCAAAGACAGCGGAATCGCAGTCACCACCGTTCGGGTGCTGAACTTCCGTTCCCTCGCGAACGTCGAAGTCGAGCTGGGCGACCTCACGGTCGTCATCGGGGCCAACAACGCCGGCAAGACGAGCTTCTTGGATGCGCTGTTCGCCGCGATCGGTGCCGGGAGGAAGCTTCTATCCGTGGACGACGTGAGGTTGGAGCCCGCCGAGGCCACGGCCCCCAAGACCCGGGAGATAGTGATCGACGTGAAGCTCCGCCCGGTAGGCGACGACGGCAAGGTCCTCGACGCCTACCCCGCCGGCAGCTTCTGGACGGGTCTTTGGGGGACGCCGGGCATCGCGGTAGACGCGGAGTTCAAGGAGTTCACCCCCATCCGCACGACGCTCAAATGGAGTGCGGTGAAGGGTGAATACGTGATGGAACGCAAGTTCTTGAAGGAGTGGCGCGACTTCGCGGACTGGACCAACGCGGCAGTCCACGACCGGCTGGTCAGCGCGGCCCAGATGGAGCCCATCGCCCTGCACTACGTGGACGCCAAGCGGGACCTTGACGACGACTTGCGCCGCCCCGGGTCGTTCTGGAGGCGGCTCACGGAGGACCTGGGCCTGAGCGCGACGGACATCGCCGCGATGGAGACGACGCTGTCGGAGATCAACCAGACGATCGTCGACAAGAGCGAGATCCTCAAACACCTCAAGGAAAGTTTGGCGGGCTTGCAGAACGTGGTGTCGTCCGACAGCGGCAGCGTGGACATCGCGCCGGTCGCTCGCAAGCTTCGGGACCTGTCGAAGGGCGTGGACGTGTCGTTCAGCACGGCTGGGGCCCAGTCCTTCCCGCTTGCGCGGCATGGCATGGGCACTCGCAGCCTGGCGTCTCTGCTCGTGTTTCGCGCCTTCGCCTCCTGGCGCAACAAGCAGGCGACCAAAGGCGGCGACAAGGTGCACTCGCTTCTGGGGCTCGAAGAACCCGAATCGCACCTGCACCCGCAGGCTCAGCGCTCGCTCTTCTCCCACATCAAGCAGATTCCCGGTCAGCGCATCGTCAGCACGCACTCGCCTTACTTCGCGGGGCAGGCGCAACTCGAAGAGCTGCGTCTCTTCATGAAGAAGGGTGGCGACACGATTGTCACGCGGATCGACTTGACTCCGCTCACCGACCCCAACGACGTGCGCAAGCTGCAAGAGACGGTCATCGACACTCGCGGCGACATCCTTTTCTCGCGCGGGGTGGTCCTCTTCGAGGGCCAGACCGAGGAGCAAGCCCTGCCGATTTGGGCGCAGGAGTATTGGGGCAGCACGATTCACGAGCTGGGCTTCTGCTTCGTGCGGACCAATGGCACCGACTACTTCCCTTTCATCTGGCTCGCCAAGGCGCTGAGCATTCCTTGGTACGTCTTCGCCGACGGGGAGGAGCAGCCTGTGAAGGACCTCGACAGCGCGTTGAAGAAGGCGGGGGAAGCGGATTCGGCCAGCCACCCCAATGTGGTCGTCCACCCGAAGGGCAAGAATTTCGAGTCGCAACTCATCGACGAGGGTTACATGGCCGAGATCGAGATGGCTTTGGACGAGATGAGCGGACGGATGGGCTATCTTGACGAATACATCAAGGAGAAGCACGGGCAGAAGGGCAAGAAGGGGGTCGTTCGTGACTACCAGTCCGCCGGAGGACGCGAGCGCGCGGCGTTCGACGCGTTGTCCGCAGCGAAGACCAGCGTGTCCAAGCACCTTGGGTACGTCATCACCGCCCACAAGGACCCCGTGCGCCGATTCCCGAAGACCATCGAAGCGCTGTTCAAAATTGTCGGGGATGCGCACAAATTGAAGATTGCGGAGGCCAAGAAATGAATGCGCCGTTCAATGCCAGGCTCTCCGCGGAGCAGAGGGAAGTTGTCGAGCATGTAGATGGCCCGCTGCTGGTCGAGGCCGGCCCCGGGTCGGGCAAAACCCGCGTTCTAACCGAACGCATCCGCAATCTCCTCACGAGCGTTCGCGGACACTTCCGCGTGTTGGCTCTGACCTTCACCAACAAGGCGGCCGACGAGATGAAGGATCGGCTGCAAGATCTGGGCGACGAGCGCGAGCGCGCCTTTATCGGCACGTTGCACAGCTTTTGCCTGGACCTGCTCACCGAGCGGGGCAGGCTCGTCGGCATCGAAGGCGTCCCCAACATCTTCGAGCAGTTCAAGGACCGCAAAGACGTGTTGCTCAAGGCGATCGACGAAGACCCGTTCCTTTCGGACGCGATCGGACAAATCGAAGACGCCAAAGAGCGGAACCGACAGGTCGACAAGTGGCTGACGGGCATCTCCCACGTGAAGTCACACCCGATTACTTGCGCTGTGATCGAAGATGAGCTGGTCAAGCGTGCTCTCGACGCATACGAGGCGGGCATGCGAGCGTGCAACGCCTACGACTTCGACGATCTTCTGCTCCTGACGTATCGCCTCTTGGTCGGAAATCCAAAGCTCGCGGACTTGTATCGGCGCCTCTATCGCTTCGTTTGCATCGACGAGGCCCAAGACATGAATGAGGCCCAATACGCCGTGATTTGCGCGTTGTGCGGCAACGGATACAAGAACGTGATGTTGGTTGGTGATCCGCGCCAATCCATCTACGGCTTCAACACGTCGAGCCCGGAATACATGGAACGCTTCGGCGTCGAGTTCGGGGCCAAGCGGGTCGCGCTCACGGCGAACTACAGGTCGTCCAAGGCGGTCGTCGGGCTGGCTCAGAGGCTCGATCCCAACTACATGGTGGCGATGCAGCTTCCCATTGAGGGAGCGGTCCAAATCATCATGGGGCTCGACGAGCAGGACGAAGCGCGACAGGTGGCCAACGAGTTGCAAAGGCTCTTCGCCGAAGGACACCCCGATGTCGAGGGCGGCGTCGAGCCGTCGAAGTGCGCCATCCTGGGCCGCACTCGATTCGCGCTGTTGGCGATTGAAGCCGAGCTCAAAGAGCGCAGCATCGCCCACTACAAACGCCTATCGGCCAATCACGAGAACGAGTCGGCCTTGGTCGAGGAGTTTCAACTTGCGCTGCGCGTGCTGGCCAACCCGAAGGACCGCCTTCACATGTCGGCGTTGGCGAAAAAGTGGAAGGCTGCGGAGCCGTCATCGACCCCCGACGGCTACCTGCAATCGCTCCGAGCCATCGCGCAGGCGACGCAGTCGCGGAACGCCGTGACGGTCTGCGAGGCCCTCGACACGATGAGCGCGGGCCAAGCGCGTTTGGACCTAATGCCCGCGCTCAAGCGTCTGGAAGATCACGCAGACAACTTGGACGAGCCCGATCGACTGGCGATCTACGAAGACACCGTCGTGTTCCGACATGAGTGGGATCAGTATCTCAGGGCGGCAAGCGGGTCGATTTCGCTCACGGCATTTCTTAGCAGCAAAGCGCTGGGCAACACGCAGAAGGCGGCTCGCGAAGGCGTTGCTCTTCTCACGGTCCACTCTTCCAAGGGCCTGGAGTTCGACGTGGTGTTTCTGGCTGGGATGGCCGAAGGAACGTTCCCCGATTGGAGAGCCTCAGGCGCGAAAGAACAGGCCGAGGAGGTCCGCAACGCGTTCGTGGCGGTCACCAGATCCAAGCGTCTTCTCTATCTGAGCTACCCCGCCACGCGTGTAATGCCGTGGGGCGGAACGCGCAGGCAGGCTAGATCTCGGTTTCTGGCGAACCTTTCTTGAAAGCGATGCCTAACGTCGAGCGAACAGTAGTTCAGCGTCAAAGGTCCGATGCGAAGTTCGCGATTGAGCGTGGCCAAGTGCCAGTCAGACGCGTGGCGGGCAAGAAGACCCAAGCGGACGGACTGCGACTGTTCAGAAGCTGGTTGCCAAGGGCGCAAACACCTTGCCCCTCTTTGCGGATCGATAAGTCGAGAGCGACGGCGATCTTAGGCGCTGGATGATCGGCGCGCCACGAGACGATTATCGCTGCAGTGTCGGCGATGTTATCCAAACGACCTTCCTTTGGTTGTTCGGGTTGACTGCTTGTTTGACCAACTAGACCGACTGCCGACCGTGTTATTCGTCCTTTGCATCTCGGTGCGAGGCAGGTCGCACAGTCCCTGCAGCAGAAGCTGAATTGAATGACCGGTTCCTCTGCAAGCGGTCTTCTGATGGCTGGGTCGCCTCCTACGGCTTGCAGTCTGAAGTGATCATCATCGCCAGCACCAACGAGCTCGCACAGAACAACGCAGATTCGATGCTGGCTCGCGATACCTCAGTCCGGGGTCGACACTAGGGCCGTCGGAATGGTGAGGCAACGTCTCCAGTGTCCTCGGTAGCATCCCACTCATGGCGAACTCGACAGCTCTCCCAGCCCTTCGTGGTGGGCTTTTTGCATTGACTGCTGCTTTCCTCTTCGGCGTCAGCACGCCGATGGTGCAGCGCTTTGGGGCCGGCGTGGGCAGCTTCTCGACTGCGGCGCTGCTCTATGCCGGCGCGGCGCTTGTCGGCGCGCTCGTCCGCAAACCCGCAGAGCAGGAAGCGCGGCTTCAGAAGAGCGACGCGAAGCGGATCGTGCTGATGGCGCTTTCCGGCGCGGTGATCGGCCCGGTGGCGCTGGCCTGGGGCCTGCAGCAAACAAGTGGAACCAGTGCCTCGCTGATGCTCTCGTTGGAGGCCGTCTTTACCGCCATTCTCGCCCGCTTCTGGTATCGCGAGACACTCGATCGACGCGTGATGCTTGCGATGACGCTGCTGACGCTCGGCGGCATGGCGCTGGTGCTCGACCGCGCTCAGACGGGTGCAACGCAGGTGATCGGCCTGCTCGCCGTCACGGCCGCGACGGTGGCCTGGGGCGTCGACAACATGCTTTCGCGCAGCGTCGCCGAGCGCGACCCCGGCCAGGTCGTGATGGTCAAAGCTGCATTGGGCGCGTGCGCGACGAGCCTGCTGGCGCTCGCGTTCCGCGAGCCACTGCCTCAGCTTTGGGCCGCGGCCGCACTACTGGGCGTCGGTGCAACGGGCTACGGGTTGAGCTTGCGCTTCTACCTGGTGGCGCAACGCGCATTTGGCGCAGCCAGAACCGGCTCCGTGTTCGCGTTCGCTCCGTTCGTGGGTGCGGCGGTCGCCGCGGCACTCGGCGAGCGCGGCTCAACAGCATGGATGTTCGGCGGCGCGTTGCTCATGATTGCCGGGATCGTGCTGCACCTGGTCGAAGGGCATGAGCATGTCCACGAGCACGAAGAAATTGAGCACGAGCACGCGCACTCGCACGACGATGGCCACCATGACCACGGCCACGATCCCGAGCTGCACGATTCGCACAGCCACGTCCATCGCCATGTGGCCGTTCGTCACACGCATGCTCACGTCCCCGACGAGCACCATGCGCATCGGCATTGATAGCGAGCTTCCGAACTGCGGCAGCGAATACCAACGCCTCGACCAGCCCCCTGTCTACTTGCCGCGACAGGTGGCTGGATGCCCTGCCACCATGGTCGTTCCACCCGCACGCACGCAGCGGCGCATCTTGTCCACATACTTGGCTCGCTGCGTTTCGCAAAGCATCGTTCCGTAGTGCCTCGCATCGAACCAGAGATCGTAGGCGTGATCGGGAAGATCGAGGTCGACGACGTCACCCACCTTCCACGCGACGTACTTGGAAAGCGTGCCGAAACGCTGCTTGAGGTCTTCGATGACTGCGGCTGACTTTTCCACGACCGTCAGTTCCACGTTGCATTCCATCAGCAGGCCTTCGAGGTCCGACCTGTTCTCCCCTCCGATGGCAATCACGGAGAGGCAGGTCGGGCGGTACCTCATGAAGTCGCTGTCCTTCCCGTCTTCCCACATCGCGGTGGAGAGTGGACCCCACCCCGGCGTGAAGGCTCGGGATTGCAATCGCTGGGCGGTTGTCTTGGGCTTCGACATCTTTGCAGGCTTCAGGGGAATGTGAAGTTCAAGTCAGCGACGGGTGCGGACGTATCCACCGCCTGTGTCTTCGAGACGCCAGAGGAAGTGGCTTCCACGACGTAACGGCTTGCCGCTCCTGCGTCCGCCTTGAAGTTCAGCAAAAGGGGATCTGCGGCATACGGCGACACGACAGGGGCGCCGTTGGGCAACAGCAGTTGGAAGCCACCGTTGAGACCGTCGACGATGCCGCTGCGCACCTCGACGGTGACGTTGCCGCCGAGCGTCTGGAGCGCGCGAACGGCGGCCGTGGCCGGCGTCACCGTTCCGCTCACGAGCCGGTCTGCGGGCGTCGAGACGGGCGGAGCAAGCGGGGCACTGGCGCTGCCGACGTAGGTGTATGCCGTGGTGCTCACGGGCACGCCGGTCATCACTGCCGTCACACGTCCCGTGGTGCTGACCACGAGGTCGTAGCTTCCGGTGGGGACGGGGTACAGCACGAACTTTCCGGTCGTGTCCGCCGCGGTGGCCTTGACCACGGTGCCGCCGCTTTGCAGCGACACGATCGTCCCGGCGACCGAGATGGTCGGGTCCACGTAGCCCACCACCCGCTGCCCGGCGTCCGACAACACCGTCGTCGCGGACAACACAGGCTTCAGGTTGTAGCGGCCGGAGTTGCCGAGTCGAACGACGGACCTGCATGCGTCGAAGTCGAGGGCGACGTCGACCACCTTCCCGGCGGGAACATCCACATCGAGGTTCAGCTTGAGGCCGGTCTGCTGGGCGCTCGGCGTCTCGAGCGCGGTCTCGTGGCCACCTGTCGGCACCACCGAATTGGCAAGCGGAAGCGCCGCGTCGTTCGACGCCAGCACCAGCCGAAGCTGGGTGTACTTGCCCGCCGGCAACGAGGTCTGCCCAAGGTCTTCCAGCACGCCGTTGGTCAGCGTGAGCAAATCGATGCGGCGTGCCGGCGACAGCACCACCTCCGACCAGCCGGCATCGTCATCCCCTGCAGTTGCGCTCTTGTTCACCCGAACCCGCTCTATGGTGACGTTCACCGCGTCGTACCCGCACGCCGGTGCATCGCCTATCGACACCCGCATCGTGCCCTCGTCCTGTCCCGTTCCGCCGATGCCACCGCCACTGCCGCCACAGCCCGCGGCGATCAGGACAGATGCCACAAGACTGGCGCCAGCGATTCTGAGTGTCTTCATGTCGAACCTCTTTGCGTGTCGGGAGCCGTCAGCGGCTCCTCGAAGTAGTAGATGCCCAGCCCGACGCGAGATCGAGGGACGGAGGGTTCCCCGGGCTCATCGTCGACGTCGTGCGCGGCGAGCCAGCTGTCCAAGGTCTCGAGCAAGGCTTGCGCCTTCGCCGCACTGAGCTTGCGGAACGCCCCCAGGTCGCGGGACGGAATGCCGTCGTACATGACCTTGCGCTGGTACCGCGGGTCGGTCGAGCCGTGCTGGATGTTGTGGTCGATGGTGTCAATCAGGTCGGACGTGTCGCGCCCGAGGATGCTCAGTTTTTCCAGCACGCCGGCCTGCGGCACGTAGGCGCGCTGCAACGGCTCGATGAGCCCGTCTTCGCGCCTGCCGATCGCACCGACGCGCAGCAGCTCATCGAGCACGGCGCGGGCCGGCATGTCGCCGCTGTATCGCTTGACCAGCGTGGCAAAGCTACGCTCTCCCTCGAATTCGATGGGCAAGGGCTCGCCAGAGCGGTCGAGGTATTCCGCATCCCGGATCCACCCTGTGAGAACGCGGGCCGCGCGGTTGTATTCCTGCGCGGTGGCGGCACTGTCCGGGCCGTCGCTTTCCAGCAGCCGCTGGACATCCTTGCGGGAGAGGCCCGTCAGGATCGACGCGCGAGAGATCGACGCCTTCTTGCCCGGCAGCGCGAACTCCTGGAGTACCACCTCGACGTAGACGTGCTTCGCCAGCTCCTGGAAGGCCGCAAAGGGGATCGAATGGCGAAGCAGCAG
Source organism: Rhizobacter sp. Root1238 (assembly GCF_001425825.1). Classification (GTDB taxonomy): domain Bacteria; phylum Pseudomonadota; class Gammaproteobacteria; order Burkholderiales; family Burkholderiaceae_C; genus Rhizobacter. Next base: position 490,213 of record NZ_LMDM01000023.1, on the reverse strand, counting down.
CCGCACCAAGGGCCGCAAGACGCGGGTGATGGCGCTGGCGACCGCGTTCTGCACGGCAATCGTCTGGTTCATATTTGGGATTTTTATCCCAAATCTCAAATGAGTCAATCGAATCCGATGCGGTCATGCAAGAGAAAAGCGGCGCTTTGTCTCGACTACTCGCCGGGTCATGCCTCCAGGCCACGGGACATAGTGCCGATATGCCCATCGGCACGTCGCGGTTCTTCGCGCCGTGCACGCTGCATGCGATACGGGTTCGTGTGTGGCGGCTGCCAGCCCGGGCCAGCCCACCAGATCCTGCATGAACATCCGCGCCTGTATCCTGCCTGCCCTCTTCCTGCAACTGGGAATCCTGTCCGCTTGCTCGACGCCGCCGGCCCGCCTGGAACCTCTCGACCTCGCCCAGACCAGCCGCGCTGACCGCCAGGCGATTCGACAGGACGTCGAACCCCTGGGCAGCCGTCTCGGCCTGGACGAAGCCATTGCGCGCGCACTCAAGTACAACCTGGACCGCCGTGCCCGCCAGTTCGAGGAAGCCCTCGCACTGCGCCAATTCGAGGAGGCCGGACATGACCGCCTGCCCAAGCTCGTGGCCGCGGCGGGCTACACGTCGCGCGACAAGGACCGTGTCGCCAACAGCATCGATTCCGTCACGGGTGCTCCGTCGCTGGCCAATCCGTCGATCTCGCAGGATCGCAACCACACGCTGAGCTCCCTGACGCTGAGCTGGAGCCTGCTCGACTACGGCCTCGCGTCGTACAACGCGCGCCAGGCCGGCGACCGGCTGCTGGCCGCCGCCGAGCGCCGGCGCAAGGCCACGCACCTGCTGGTGCAGGATGTGCGTGGCGCCTACTGGCGTGCCGCAAGCGCGCAGAAGCTGCGCCAGGACGTGCGGGATGCATTGACGCTCGCTGACGAGGCGATGAGCGACTCGCGCGCCGCCCAGCAGGAAAACCTGCGCTCTCCGCTGGACACCCTGCGCTACCAGCGCCAGCTCACCGAGAACATGCGTCTGCTCGAATACATCGAGCAGGACCTGGCAACCGCCCGCTTCGAGCTGGCCGCGCTGATCAACGCGCCGATCGGGCAGGAGGTCGAACTCCTCGCCGACGAGATGCCGTCCGCCAAGGATCCGCTGTCGGTGCCGGACGAGGAGATGGAAGACCAGGCACTGGCCCAGAACCACGAGCGCCCATCCTCCGTTCACTGGCCGGGACGCATTGGCGCAGTCGATCTACACGCAGCGGCAGCAGGCCGCGTCCCAACCACTGCGTGCGATCCGACGGCGCGAGGTCATGAGCAAGACAGGGCTCAGCCGCACGACGCTCCACAACCTCGAAGCCGCCGGCAAGTTCCCTCAACATCGACTCCTCACCCCGCGTTGCGCAGTTTGGATTGAGAGCGAAGTGGACCAGTGGTTGCTCGATCGCCTGGCCTCACCTGCGGCATATGCCCCGCTGCCGAACGTTGCGCTGCGACGATCCACGCCGGGCCGCGGCAAGAGCATGTGAGTAGAGGGGTGGTGCATGGGAATGCACCACCCCGATTGCCTTGATACGGCCCGTCAGGCCATCTCCAACTCAGCGTCGAGCGCTGCACGCCGGCCTTTGATCCGGATCTCGTCGGCAGACCTGCCAGCGATCCATGCATCGAGCATGTCGGCCCAGCACTGAAGCATCACACGCCTCGGCGCGAGATATTGCGCGTGGTTGTAGACCCCGGCAATCGTGTTCTTGCGGCTGTGTGCGAGGGACATCTCGATCCACCGCTCGTCAAACCCGGCCTCATTCAGCAGCGAGGAGGCAGTCCGCCGCAGGTCGTGCACCGAGAATGCCGCGAAGGGCTCAGCCCCTTCAGGCATTGACTTGTTGATCCGCTCGATCGTTGCATCGATCACCCTGTTGAGCGTCGCATCGGAGATCGGCACTTCCGTCTCATAGCGTCCGGGGTGCAGGTGTGTGCTGGACGCGAAACAGGTCTTGAACGTCGTCAAGATGTCGAGCGCTTGCTGCGACAGCGGAATCGCATGGGGAACATCGGCCTTCATGCGCTCCTTGCCGATGAGCCAAGTCTCCGTCTCCCAGTCAATCTCGCTCCATTGGGCACCCGTGAACTCGCTCTTGCGCACCATCGTGAGGAGCACGAACTTGACTGCAAGTCGCAGCGTTGGTGTGGTCGCTGTGGCATCCAGCGCATTGAAAAACGTGCGCAGCTCTCCCGGACCAAGACAACGATCCCGCGGCTTGAAGGTTGCGATGTCCCCTGGCCTGATTTTCTCGGCCGGGTTGGAGACATCCGCGCCCTTACTGATCGCGAAGCGGTAGACGAGAAGGACGATCTCACGGGCATGCACCGCCACAGCAGGTCCTCGCTCAGCCTTCAGCTTGTCGCAAAGGGCCGCCAACCGCTGATGCGAGATCTCATGGAGCAGCTGCTTGCCAAACGGCTCAGAGAGCGCGCGGCGGTAGGTGGACTTTCGCATCGTCAGCGTGCTATCCGCCAGCTGGAGTCCCCCACTCTTTGGATCGGCCTTGAACTCGAAGTACTTGTCGGCCCACGCGCCGAAAGTGAGCGCGTCAGCGGCCTCGGTCCGCTTTTCGACCTTTGCACGCGACGGTGATTCACCATGCTCGACAAGGCGCCTGGCGCGCGCGAGCAACAGCCGCGCTTCCGCCAGTGACAAGCTCATGCCGTAGTCGAGGTCGTCGGGATCGCGACCGCGCTTCGCGCCGATGTCAGGGTCGTATCGACCGATCGTGAGCGTCTCGCGTCGACCGCTCATCCGGTAGTCGTATCGAAAGGACAGTGCGCCGGCAGGGGAGACGGCGACGTACATCCCATCTCGGTCCGTCACCTTGTATGTCTTGTCGCGCGGCCTCAACCCTCTGAGCTTGAGATCGGTGAGGTCTGTCCTTCGAGCTGCGCCGCCCGCAGCGGATTCAGTGGTGGCTGCTATGTTGGTCTCCGTGCCATCGATAGATACCGTCAGCCCCTCTGACGGTACATTCTCAAGCGGCGCAGAGTACCAACTTTTAGACCGTCGCCAATACCGACTTCAAGGCACCGCTCAAGCCGGCCTTCGATGAACGATCAACGCACATAAGCCCTTGATATCACTCAGGAAATCCAACGAATCGCGAACAGTTCAAGAGCACACCAATCCGCCCCGAATCACTCCCACTCGATCGTCGCCGGCGGCTTGCTCGACACGTCGTACGTCACCCGGTTGATGCCGCGCACCTCGTTGATGATTCGCCCCGACACCTTCTTCAGCAGGCTGTACGGCAGCTCGGCCCAGTCGGCCGTCATGAAGTCGCTGGTCTGCACCGCGCGCAGCGCCACCACGTAGTCGTAGGTGCGGCCGTCGCCCATCACGCCGACGCTCTTCACCGGCAGGAACACCGTGAAGGCCTGGCTCGTCAGCTCGTACCAGGTCTTGCCGGTCTCGGCATCGCGCGCGTTGCGCAGCTCTTCGATGAAGATCGCGTCCGCCCTGCGCAGCAGGTCGGCAAACTCCTTCTTCACCTCGCCGAGGATGCGCACGCCCAGCCCCGGCCCGGGGAACGGGTGGCGGTACACCATCTCGGGCGGCAGGCCGAGCGCCACGCCCAGCTCGCGCACTTCATCCTTAAACAGCTCGCGCAGCGGCTCCAGCAGCTTCAGCCCCAGCGTCTCGGGCAGCCCGCCGACGTTGTGGTGGCTCTTGATCGTCACCGCCTTCTTCGTCTTGGCGCCGCCGCTCTCGATCACGTCGGGGTAGATCGTGCCCTGCGCCAGCCACTTGGCGCTCTTCAGCTTCTTCGCCTCGGCCTGGAACACCTCGACGAACTCACGGCCGATGATCTTGCGCTTGGCTTCGGGGTCGGTCACGCCCTTCAGGTGGCCGAGGAACTGCTCGCTCGCATCGACATGGATCACCTTCGCATGCAGCCGGCCGGCAAACATCTCCATCACCATGCGGCCTTCGGCGAGCCGCAGCAGGCCGTGGTCGACGAACACGCAGGTCAGCTGGTCGCCGATGGCACGGTGGATCAGCGCCGCGGCCACGCTCGAATCGACACCGCCCGACAGCCCGAGGATCACCTCTTCGCGGCCGACCTGCTCGCGGATGCGCGCCACCGCTTCGGTGATGTAGTCGCCCATCACCCAGTCCTGCTTCGCCTTCGCGATGTCGAGCACGAAGCGGTTCAGCAGCTCGCGGCCCTGCACGGTGTGCGTGACCTCGGGGTGGAACTGCACGCCGTAGTAGCCGCGCGATTCGTCGGCCATGCCGGCGATCGGGCAGCTCGGCGTCGACGCCATCAGCTTGAAGCCGGGCGGCAGCGCGGTGATCTTGTCGCCGTGGCTCATCCACACCTTCAGCATGCCGTGGCCTTCGGGGGTGCTGAAGTCCTCGATGCCCTTCAGCAGTGCGGTGTGGCCATGCGCCCTCACCTCGGCATAGCCGAACTCGCGGTGCGTGCTGGCCTCGACCTGGCCGCCCTGCTGCACCGCCATCGTGAACATGCCGTAGCAGATGCCCAGCACCGGCACGCCCAGGTCCCACACCGCCTGCGGCGCGCGCAGCTCGTGCTCTTCGTAGGTGCTGGCGTGGCTGCCCGACAGGATGATGCCCTTCGGCGCGAACTCGCGGATGAACGCGTCGCTGACATCGTTCGGGTGGATCTCGCAGTACACGTGGGCCTCGCGCACGCGGCGCGCAATCAGCTGCGTGACCTGGGAGCCGAAATCGAGGATGAGGATCTTGTCGTGCATGGTGAAGCGGATGTCGGGTGTCTTCAGGTGGCATCGGCCGGCGCGGCGGTGGCCGGCGCGGTCGACAGGGTCTGGCGAGAGAAATGGCGGATCGCGACGACGGTGGCCGCGGCCAGCAACGCGCTGCAGAAGAAGAACGGCGCACCGACGCGCCAGTCGTTGTGCGGCAGGTGCGACACGACGCCCAGCAGCGGCGCGCCGATCACCGGTGCGATCACCGCGGTCAGGCTGGTCAGCGCGGCCATCGCGCCCATGGTCTGGCCTTGCGTGCGCTGGTCGGCCGCGTTCGAAACGATGCTCTGGATGGCCGCCGCCACCGTGAAGCCGAACAGGTTGAAGCCGATCACCGCGTACATCATCCAGCCCTCGGTCGCGAGCGCCCAGCCCAGGTTGGCCAGCGTGCTCGACACCAGGCCGATGGTGGCCAGACGCGTCGCGCCGAAGCGCTTCAGCAGCCGCTGCAGCAGCATGCCCTGCACGATGGCCGACGCGACACCGACGGTGAACAGCGACCAGCCGTTCTCGCGCGGGCCCCAGTCGAAGCGCAGCCCGGTGTACAGCACCCACGAGGTGTGCAACACGAACTGCGCCAGCGTGCACAGGCCCGACACCGCGATCAGCCCGCCGACGCCCTTCAGGCTGCCCAGGTGCATCAGCGCGGCCACCGGGTTCAGCGAGCGCATCGACGCCTTGTTGCGGCGCTCCGGCGGCAGCGATTCCGGCAGCACGAAGTACCCGTAGACCAGGTTCACCAGCGCCAGCGTGCCGGCCGCGAAGAACGGGTAGTGGATGTCGATGGCACCGAGCAGCCCGCCCATCACCGGCCCGAGGATGAAGCCGATGCCGAACATCGCGCCCAGCTGGCCGAAGCGCTTCGCGCGGTCTTGCGGCGCCGTGATGTCGGCCACGTAGGCGTTGGCGACTGCCGCGTTGGCCTGCAGCGCGCCGCTGACCAGCCGCACCGCGACCAGCACCCACAGCTGCGTCGCGAGCGCAGTCGCGAAGAAGCTGAACGCGAAGCCGCAGAAGCCGAGCAGCAGCACCGGCCGGCGGCCGTAGCGGTCGGACAGCGCCCCGAGCACCGGCGAACTGAAGAAGTTCGCGAAGCCGAAGGTGAACGCGACCGCGCCGTACCAGAACGCCTGCTCGGCCGGGTTGGCGGTGAAGCCGCCGACCAGCACCGGCAGCACCGGCACGATCAGGCCGATCGCCATCATGTCGATCAGCACCGTCAGCAGGATGAAGCGCATCGCCGCCGGGCGGCCGACGGGCGGCTGCGCAGGCGAAGTCGTGGGACTCGTCGTCAAGGGTGCTGGCGCCCGGGGTGCGGGCGTCACTCCATGCGGTAGTTGGGGGCTTCCTTCGTGATCTGCACGTCGTGCACGTGGCTCTCGCGGATGCCGGCCGACGTGATCTCGACGAACTCGGCGCGGTCGCGCATGTCGTCGATCGTCGGGCAGCCGCAGTAGCCCATCGAGGCGCGCAGGCCGCCGGCCATCTGGAACACGATGCTGACCATCGAGCCCTTGTACGGCACGCGGCCTTCGATGCCTTCCGGGACCAGCTTGTCGGCGTTGGGGTTGGCGCCGGTGTTGTCCTGGAAGTAGCGGTCGGCCGAGCCCTGCTGCATGGCACCGATCGAGCCCATGCCGCGGTAGCTCTTGTAGCTGCGGCCCTGGAACAGCACGATCTCGCCCGGCGCCTCTTCGGTGCCGGCGAACATGCCGCCCATCATCACGGTGCAGGCGCCGGCCGCGATGGCCTTCGCGATGTCGCCCGAGTAGCGCACGCCGCCGTCGGCGATCAGCGGAACGCCGGTGCCCTTCAGCGCGGTGGCCACGTTGTCGATCGCGGTGATCTGCGGCACGCCGACACCGGCGACGATGCGCGTGGTGCAGATCGAGCCCGGGCCGATGCCGACCTTGACGCCGTCGGCACCGGCTTCGACCAGCGCCAGCGCCGCCGCGCCGGTGGCGATGTTGCCGCCGATGACGTCGATCTGCGGGTAGTTCTTCTTGACCCAGCGCACCCGGTCGAGCACGCCGGCGCTGTGGCCGTGCGCGGTGTCGACGACAACCGCGTCGACGCCGGCCTTCACCAGCAGCTCGAGGCGCTCGTCGGTGTCTTCGCCGACGCCCACCGCCGCGCCGACGCGCAGCTTGCCGTGCGAATCGCGCGCGGCATTCGGGAAGTTGGTCTGCTTGGTGATGTCCTTGACGGTGAACAGGCCGCGCAGCTCGAAGGCGTCGTTGACGACCACCACGCGCTCGAGCTTGTGCTTGTGCATCAGCGCCTTGGCGTCGGCGAGCGAGGCACCGTCGCGCACCGTGATCAGGCGCTCGCGCGGGGTCATGATCTCGCGCACCGGGATGTCCATGCGTGTCTCGAAGCGCAGGTCGCGGCCGGTCACGATGCCGACCACCTTGCCGTCTTCGAGCACCGGGAAGCCCGAGATGCCGTGCTGGCGCGACAGGTTGATCACGTCGCGCACCGGCACGCCGGGCGAGATGGTGATCGGGTCGCGCAGCACGCCCGACTCGTAGCGCTTGACGCGCGCCACCTCGGCAGCCTGCTGCTTCGGCGAGAGGTTCTTGTGGACGATCCCGATGCCGCCTTCCTGCGCGATCGCGATCGCGAGGCGAGCCTCCGTCACGGTGTCCATCGCAGCGGACACGAGCGGAAGGTTCAGGCGGATGTTTCGGGAGAGCTGGGTCGCGAGCGAGGTGTCGCGGGGAAGGACCTGGGAGAAGGCTGGCACCAACAACACATCGTCGAAGGTGAGCGCTTTGCCAAGAAGGCGCATGAGAAAAACTCCTGACGCAAAAGCGAATTATACGGATGTCAGACGGACCGTTCACGGCGCGGGTCTCGCCGCGAGCGATCGGGGCGGCCGGAGCGAGTCGCGCCAAAGCGGTAATAGTTCACGGCCATCTTCGGCCAACCGGGCGTCGCCATACAAAAGGTGACAGAGCACCGCGCCTGCACACATGTCAAGGCAACTACACTTTCGGCCATGCAATTTCTTCCTTCCCGCACGTCCGCCAGGCTCGGTGCCTGCGCCCTCCTCGCGCTGTTGTCGATCGGCCTGCACAACGCCGCATTCGCCCAATGGAAGTGGCGCGACGGCAAAGGCCACGTGCAGTACAGCGACATCCCGCCGCCGGGCAACGTCGCCGACTCGGACATCCTGCAGCGCCCGGCCGGCAGCGCCCGCCGCGCGCCGATGCAGGGCGCGCCGGCCGAAGCTGCACCGGCCTCCGGCGCGGCCAGCGGCCCGAAGCTGGTCGATCCGGACCTCGAAGCCAAGCGCCGCAAGACCGAGCAGGACGAAGCGGCCAAGCGCAAGGCCGAAGAGGACAAGGTCGCTGCCGCGCGCGCCGACAACTGCAACCGGGCCAAGGGCCAGTTGAAGGCGCTCGAAGACGGCATCCGCATGTCGCGCACGTCGGCCAGCGGCGAGCACGAGATCCTCGACGACAAGGCCCGCGCCGAAGAAACCAGGCGCACCCGCGACATCGTCGCGTCGGACTGCAAGTAAGGCGGACTGCAGCTCGGGTTCACCCCCGGCGGGAACGCTGCCGCCGGGCCTCCTTCGGATCGACGCGCAGCGCGCGCCAGACCTCCACCCGGTCGCGGTCCCGCAAGCCGTCGGACAGCTCGCGCAGGTGCCCCCACACGCCGACGCGGCATTGCGTCAGGTCCAGCCCCGCACTCGCTTCCAGCACCCCGGCCTGCCGCAGCGCCTCGCGCACCGTGCTGCCGGCGGGCAGTTGCAGCGGCACCACCCTCACCTCGCCTGCCTGCGGGCTCCAGGCCACCTCGATCGCGAGCATGGCAGCGGGTCCGGCAGGTTCAGCGGGCGCCATGCACCTGTTCCGCCCGCTTGACGAAGGAATCGACCAGCGTGTTGGCGATGCGGTCGAACACCGGGCTGATCACCAGCTCGAGCGCGCCGTTGGCGAACTCGTAGCGCAACTCGAACTCGATCTTGCAGGCCGCCTGCCCGTTCTGGCCCGGCGCGGCCAGCGGCAGGAAGCGCCAGGTGCCGTCGAGGGTCGAGAACGGGCCGTCGACCAGCGTCATGTGGACGCTTTCGTCGGGCACGTGCTCATTGCGGGTGGTGAACGCCTGGCCGACACCGGCGAACGACAGCTGGAGCCGGGCGGTCACGCCGCCGGCGTCCTCGCTCAGCACCTCGGCGCGTTCGCACCACGGCAGGAACTGCGGATAGCTCGGAATATCGGTCACGAGCGAATACATCTCGTGCGGCGAATACCAAAGGAGGACGGACTTCTTGACATGCTTCATACAATCGCCGGATTGTATTGAGCGCCACGCGCCTCATCTGGACGCCATGTCGATTGCCGAAAACCGCCGAGCCCATCACGACTACCACCTCGAGGAACGCTACGAGGCCGGCATGGTGCTGCACGGCTGGGAGATCAAGGCGATCCGCGCCGGCCAGGTCCAGCTGACCGACGGCTACGTGCTGATCCGCGACGGCGAGCTCTACCTGATCGGCTGCCGCATCAATGCGCTGCGCAGCGCGTCGACCCACGTGAACCCCGAGGCCGACCGCACGAAGAAGCTGCTGATGCGCAAGGAAGAGATCAAGCGCCTGGTCGGCAAGGTCGAGCAGCGCGGCTTCACGCTGGTGCCGCTGAACCTGCACTACAAGGGCGGCCTCGTGAAGGCCGAGATCGCGCTGGCCAAGGGCAAGGCCGAGCACGACAAGCGCCACGCCGAGAAGGAAAAGGACTGGGAGCGCGAGAAGGGCCGGCTGATGCGGCACAAGGTCTCGTCGCCCAGGGACTGAGCGTCGGTTCGCCAGTCCGTCAGTCGGTCTTCAGCGCCGCGAGCGCCTGCGCGCAGTCGGCGATCAGGTCGTCGACCGCCTCCAGCCCCACCGAGAAGCGCAGCAGGGCGCCCTGCCAGGCCGGCTTCGCGCGGATCGCCGCCAGGTCGTACGGCACCACCAGGCTGACCGGCCCGGCCCACGAATAGCCGATCTTGTGCAGCCGCAGCGCATCGGCCACCGCCTCGACCTGCGCGATCGAATACCGCGCGTCGAACACCACCGAGAAGAGCCCCGCCGCCCGCGTGCACAGCGCCTGCCAGGCCGCGTGCCCGGGCGACCCCGGCAGCGCCGGGTGCAGCACCTGCGCCACCTCCGGCCGCGCCGCCCACCAGCGCGCGAGCGTGCGGCTCGCCTGGTCCTGCGCGTCGTAGCGCAGCGCGAGCGACGGCAGCGCACGCAGCACGAACTCCACATCGTTCGCGCCGACGCCCCAGCCCATGCGCATGTGCGCGAACTTCAGCTTCAGGTGCAGCGGCTCGTCGCGGGTGGTGACCGAGCCCATCAGCACGTCGGCCCCGCCGGACGGGTACTTGGTCAGCGCCTGGATCGAGATGTCGACGCCGAGCGCGAACGGATCGAAGGCCAGCCCGGCGCCCCAGGTGTTGTCGAGCGCGCACGGCACGCCGGCGTCTCGCGCGATGCCGATCAGCGCCGGCAGGTCCGGGAACTCCATCGTCACCGAACCGGCGGCCTCCAGCCACACCAGTTTCGTCGCCGGGCCGATCGCGGCCTTCAGCGAGGCCGGGTCCATCGCATCGTAGAAGCGGTGCGCAATGCCCCAGCGCGCCAGCTCGTTGCGCGCCAGCTCCTTGCTGGGCCCGTAGGCGTTGTCGGGGATCAGCAGCTCGTCGCCGGTCTTCAGCAAGGCCAGGTCGACCAGCGTGATCGCCGCGAGGCCGCTCGGCACCAACAGCGTCTGCAGCCCGCCTTCGAGCGTCGCGATGCGCTCTTCCAGCGTGAAGCTGGTCGGCGTGCCGTGCAGGCCATAGGTGTAGCCGGTCTTCTCGCGCCAGGTGCGTGCATGCAGCGCCGCGGTGCTCGGGAAGATCACCGTCGACGCCTTGTGGACGCCCGGCGCCACCGCGTCGAAGCCGGCCGGCGGCGTGTACGGGTGGTGGATCAGCGCGGTGCGTTGATCGAGCTTGCTGTCGTCGCCGGCCATCTCAGATCGGTTGCGCGACGAGGTCGTGGCCCTGCGTGCCGACGATGCGCGCCTTCGTGAACTCGCCGACCTTCAGCGTCTTCGACGCCTTCTCGGGCGGCAGCAGCTTCACGACGCCATCGATCTCGGGCGCATCGGCATAGCTGCGGCCGACACCGCCCTTGCGGCCGAGCGCCGGCGCCGAATCGACCAGCACCTGCATCGTCGCGCCGACGCGCTCGCGCAGCTTGGCGGCCGACACCTCCTCGGCCACCGCCATGAAGCGGGCGCGGCGCTCTTCGCGCAGCTCGGCCGGCACCGCGTCGGGCAGCGCATTGGCCGTCGCGCCCTCGACCGGCGAATAGGCGAAGCAGCCGGCGCGGTCGATGCGCGCTTCTCGCATGAAGTCGAGCAGGTGCTCGAACTCGGACTCGGTCTCGCCCGGGAAGCCGGCGATGAAGGTGCTGCGCACCACCAGCTCGGGGCAGATCTCGCGCCAGCGCTGCAGGCGGTCGAGGTTCTTCTCGCCGTTGGCCGGGCGCTTCATGCGCTTCAGCACGTCGGGGTGCGAATGCTGGAACGGCACGTCGAGGTAGGGCAGCACGCGGCCCTGGGCCATCAGCGGCAGCACCTCGTCGACATGCGGATACGGGTACACGTAATGCAACCGCACCCAGGCCCCGTGGCGCTCGGCCAGCTCGCCGAGCTTCTCGCACAAGTCGAGCATGCGGGTGCGCACCGGCTTGCCGTCCCAGAAGCCGGTGCGGTACTTCACGTCGACGCCATAGGCGCTGGTGTCCTGGCTGATCACCAGCAGCTCCTTGACGCCGGATTCGAACAGCCGCTGCGCCTCGCCGAGCACATCGCCGACCGGGCGCGAGACCAGGTCGCCGCGCATGCTCGGGATGATGCAGAAGCTGCAGCGGTGGTTGCAGCCTTCGCTGATCTTCAGGTAGGCGTAGTGGCGCGGCGTCAGCTTGATGCCTTGCGCCGGCACCAGGTCGATGAACGGGTCGTGCGGCTTCGGCACGTGCAGGTGCACCGCGTCCATCACCTCGTTCGTGGCATGCGGCCCGGTGACGGCCAGCACGCTCGGGTGCATCTGGCGCACCAGGTTGCCGCCGCCGTCGCCGGCCTTGGCACCCAGGCAGCCGGTCACGATGACCTTGCCGTTCTCGGCCAGCGCCTCGCCGATGGTGTCCAGGCTTTCCTTGACGGCGTCGTCAATGAAGCCGCAGGTGTTGACGATCACCAGGTCGGCGCCGGCGAAGGTCTTCGAGGTGTCGTAGCCCTCGGCGCGCAGTTGCGTGAGGATCAGCTCGGAATCGGTCAGCGCCTTCGGGCAGCCGAGGGAGACGAAGCCGATCTTGGGGGACGCAGCGGCCGAAGGGGTGGCTGGCGCCAGGGTGTCTTGTGTCATCCGCGGATTTTCGCCGATTGGCGAAGGCCCGCGGGCCCGGACGGGCTCGAATCAGCGCTTCGGGGGCACGAAACCGGGCATTCCCGGGAACAAGGCCTCGGCTTGCTTGGCCATCTGCTCGAACATGTGGCGCGATTGCTCCAGGTAGTTGCCCATCACCCCCTGCATGCCCGGCGCCTGGCCGTTCAGGAACTGCGTCCACAGCTCGGGGTTCAGGCCCTTCGACTGCTCGGCCACGCGGGCCTGCATGTCGGCGAAGGCCTGCAGGTTCTTCTCGAGGTAGCTGCCCATCATCCCCTGCATCGAGTGGCCGTAGAACCGGATGATCTGCGCCAGCATCTGCGACGAGAACATCGGCACGCCGCCGGTCTCTTCCTCGAGGATGATCTGCAGCAGGATGCTGCGCGTCAGGTCTTCGGAGGTCTTCGCGTCGCGCACGACGAAATCCTGCGCGGCCAGCACCATCGCCTTCACGTCGGCCAGCGTGATGTAGCTGCTGTTCTGCGTGTCGTAGAGGCGGCGGTTCGGGTACTTCTTCAGCACGCGCGTCGTGCTGCCGGCCCCCTTGCCGGCGGCCTTGGCGGACTCGTCGGCAGCGTCGGGAGAGGCGCCTTCCGTCTTGGCGGAAGGGCGGCGAGTCGGGGCCATTCGGCAAACTCCTTGTGGGACCCGGTGGGGTCGCGTGATGGGTCATTGTGCGGGTGCACAACGATTCTAGGAGCGCGCTGCCGGGGGCCGCGAAGGGTTTTCCCGCTCGAAGGCACGACCATGTCCTACGGCCCGCCACGCCCTGCCCTACAGACGCCACGCGGTGTGCAGCCTAGTCTGGACCCATGGGTGGCGCACCCCGCGCCACCGCTTCGAAAGGACCCCATGTCGAACAGCAGCATCCTCGGCGGCGAACGCGCCGCCCCCCGTGCCATCGGGCGCGACGTGGACGCGCTCGGTCCGAGCGACAGTTCCGACAGCGGCAGCGACGTGCAAGGCGAACGCACGATGCCCACCGATGCCGACAACCCGGGCGAACTCGGCGCGCTGCCGGTGAACCGCGACAGCGACAGCGACAGCGATGCGAGCGGCACCGGCGAGCGCGGCTCGGCCACCGGCGACGGTCGCGACGATGCGGCCGACATCCTGCCCGACCACCTGGTGGCGAATCCGACGTGGGACACCAATGCGGCGGGCCGGCCGTTCGCCTCCGACGACGTCGAGGGGATCGCCGACGACGCCGAAGAGGACGAAGACGAAACCGCGGAGGATGACGCGCGGCGCCATTGACGCCGGCGCGATGCGCGGTGCTCAGCCGCCGCGCGTCGCGCGCATGAACTCGTCGAGCAGCGCCTGCGCGCCGACCGGCTTGCCGAGCACGCGAAAGCCCGCTTCGGTCGCGTCGTGCACGCGCGTCGCGTAGCCCGTCAGCAGGACGACCGGCAGTGCGGGCCAGCGGCGGCGGATCTCGTGGGCGAGCTGGATGCCGTCCATCTCGCCGGGCATCGAGACATCGGAGAACACCAGGTCGGGCGGCTGCGACGCGCCGGCAAGCGCATCGAGCGCGGCAATGGCCGAGCGCACGCTGTGCACCTGCAGCCCGCAGGCCTGCAGCATTTCGGCGGTGGCGTCGACGACTTCGGCGTTGTCGTCGACCAGCAGCACCCGGCCGCTGACGACCGCCGGCTCGGCCAGCGACGCCGGCACCGTGTCCGACGGGGTACCGGGCCGCGCCGGCAGCCGCATCAGGATCGACGTGCCCTGCCCCGGCTCGGAGCGCACCTCGACGCTGCCGCCCGCCTGCACGCAGAAGCCATGCACCTGGCTCAGGCCGAGGCCGCTGCCCTTGCTGGCCGGCTTGGTCGTGAAGAAGGGTTCGAGCACCTTGCCGAGCAGCGCCGGGTCGATGCCGGTGCCGGTGTCGGTGGCCCGGATCAGCACGCGTTCCGGCTCGCCGTCGCCCACCGGCTCCCGGCTCGCCTCGATCGTCAGGCGGCCACCGCCCGGCATCGCATCGCGCGCATTCGACGCGAGGTTGATCAGCGCAAGCTCCAGTTCGCCGACATCGACGCGGATCGGCGGCACCTCCGGCGCCACTTCGAGCGACAGCGCGACGCTGCTGCCCAGCGTCGCCTTCAGCAGCTCCTCCACCGCCGGCAGCCAGGTCGCGAGGTCGACCCGCTCAGGCTTCAGCGCCTGGCGCCGCGAGAACGACAGCAGCTGGCGCGTCAGCCGCGCGCCCGAGCCGACCGCGCGCGAGATCGCGCCGATCTGCTTCATCTCGGCCACATCGGGCCGCAGCTTCTTCACGACGTGCAGGTTGCTGTTGACGATCGCCAGCAGGTTGTTGAAGTCGTGCGCGACGCCGCCGGTCAGCTGGGCCAGCGCCTCCAGCTTCTGCGATTGCAGCAGCGCCTTCTCGGCCAGCGCCCGCTTGCGCGCCTCGGCATTGAACTCGTTCGCCATGCGCTGTTCGAGCTGCGTCTTGCGCAGCGCCAGCCAGGCCACCGACACCAGGCCGATCGTCACCGGCAGCGTGATCGCCGCGAGCAGCATCACGAAGCGTTTCCAGTCGGCCAGCACCGCGTCGTTGCGCAGCGAGCTGCTGACGTAGACCGGCAGGTCGTGCACCTGCTGGAAGCTCACCGTGCGCAGCATGCCGTCGAAGCTGGAACGAAAACTCAGCACGCCCGCATGCTCACCGCGCCGCACCGCGGCCAGCACCGGGCTGTCGTCCGGCAGGCGCGCCCGGCCGTCCGGCAGCACCGGCCAGCGCGTCAGCAGCGTGCCGTCGGCCTTGAACAGGTTGAAGGTGCTGACACCCGCCTCCTCGAGCGAGATCGAGCGGTAGAACTCCTCGAACACCGCCGGCTGCAGCGCGATCACGACCGCGCCGCCGAAGCGGCCGTCGGGCAAGGTGCGGCGCACCGCGATGCTCAACGCCGGCATGCCGGAGGCGCGGCCGAGCACGATGTCGCCGATCACCAGCGGCGCCTGCGTGGCCTTCATCTGCTGGAAGTAGTTGCGGTCGGCGATCGAGACATCGCCCGACCCGACCGGGAAGCCGGTGCCGACCAGGTGGCGCCCCTGCGCATCCCACAGCGAGATCGAGCGCACGCCGGTCATGCCGATGACGATGTCTTGCAGGCGCACGCGCAGCGCGGCTTCGTTCGCCCGCACCTCGTCGTCGGATACGCCGAGGAAGGCCAGCGATTTCTCGCCCACCCGCTGCGACGACTCGAACACCCGCAACGCGTGCCGCGCCGCGACATCGCTGGTGCGCACCAGAGTGTCGTGCACGTCGTCATCGGCGTGCCGCCAGGCCCACCAGCTGGCGGCGATGAAACCCGCCAGCGGCAGGATCGCGGCGCCCCACAGCACCGCGCGCAGGAAACGCGTCAGCGGCGTTTCCGGCAGCGTCGACGGGGATGCGTTGCCGGGCTCGGCACTCTCGTGGGGGACGTCCATGCGGCGCGAATGTTACCGGCGGGGCCGCGACCGCGCAGCACGGCCTGAAGGTACGGCGGCAACGGCACCACCACCTTCAACCTGCCGGACCTGCAGGGCCGCAGCCCGGTCGGCGTCTGCAACGCGATGGAAGGCCTCTACCCGTCGCGGCCCTGATCGAGCAGGAAGCCGCGCGCATGCAGCAGGTCCAGCACCGCCGATGCCGCCGCCGCGGGGCTGGCGCTGCCGGCATCGATGCGCAGGTCGGGCTGCTGCGGCGGCTCGTACGCGGCCCCGATGCCGGTGAAGTCCGCGAGCCCGCCGGCCATCGCCTTCGCGTACAGCCCCTTCGGATCGCGTCCGGCACACACCGCCAGCGTGGTGCTGAGGTGCACCTCGACGAAGCGTTCGCCGCCGACGATGCCACGCGCCAGCGCGCGCTGCGCGGCCAGCGGCGAGATCAGCGCGGCCAGCACCAGCAGCCCGGCCTCGTTGGCGAGCCGCGCGACCTCGGCGACGCGGCGGACGTTCTCTTCGCGGTCGGCGGTCGAGAAGCCGAGCCCGCGGTTCAGCCCTTCGCGCACGACATCGCCGTCGAGCACCAGCACCGGCCGGCCGGCCAGCAGCAGCGCGTGTTCGAGCGCGGCCGCAAGCGTCGACTTTCCGGCACCGCTCAGCCCGGTCATCCACACCGTGGCCGGGCGCTGGCCGAAGCGGCGTTCGCGCAGCGCCGCAAGTGGCGAGGGGTCTGGCAAAGAGCTGGCCCGAACCGTCAGGACGCCGCTGGCGTCGAGGTAGTCACCGCCTTCGGCGGCTGGGTGCCGTCGGACTTGCGGCGCTTCCTGCCGCTTGCCGTCTTCCTGACCTGCTTGGCAGAAATGGTTCTCTTGCCCACGCGCTTCTTCTTTGACAGTGCCATGTCGATCCTTTGGAGTAAAGAGGGCGAGGATACCGCGGGTTCATGCGGCCCTTCACGCACGCCGGCGCCGCTCAACCCGCCGGCACGTCGTCCTGCGCCGGCGCTTCCGGATCGAAGGGCTGCACGCCCAGCCGCGCTGCGGCCTGGTCGACGCGCGCGGTCAGCTTCGCGAGCTTGCGCTGCAGGTCGCGCCAGTTGCGGATGCCCTCGTTCACCGGGTCCATCGGGTAGTAGACCTTGTTGCCCTTCGGCTTCGCAGCCGACAGCGTGAAGCGCACGAGGTCGTTCAGCTCGAATGCCAGCTCGGTCATCTGCGCGTGCGTGTCGGCGACGTGCGCATCGATCAGCTCGCGACGGCGGGGAGTCATCTCCATGACGGATTCTCCTGGGGCAGATTGGAAAAACCCATGGAAAAAGGGCCTGTCCCTTTCGAGACAGGCCCTGATTTCCAGACGTTTTTGGTGGGCGATGAGAGGGTCGAACTCCCGACATCCTCCACGTCAAAGAGGCGCTCTACCACTGAGCTAATCGCCCGAGCCTGTGACTATAGCATTACTTTTTTCGGGTTCAGTCCGGCCGCGCAATTTTCTTCATCGAGCGGCTCACTTCCGGCGTGCGCTTCGCACGCCGCCGATGCGGTCCACCGCGACCAGCACCTGGCTCAGCCGCGCCGAATCGGCGACCTCGACCGTGAAGGTCATCCACGCGGTGCCGCCGCGCGCGTCCTTCACCGTCTGCGTGTTGACGCCGGTCACGTTCATCTTCTCCTTCGCGAACACCTCGGAGATGTCGCGCAGCAGGCCCTGCCGGTCGGCCGCCTCGACCAGCACGTCGACCGGGTAAAGCGAGGGCTTGTCGCCGCGCCGCTCGCCCCACGCGACGGGGATCACCCGCTCGGGGCTGCGCGCCGCCATCTGCCGGAAGTTGCTGCAGTCGCCGCGGTGGATGGCCACGCCGCGGCCGCGCGTCACGTAGCCGCCGATCGCGTCCGGCGGCGCCGGCCGACAGCAGCGCGACAGGCTGGTCATCAGCGACTCGACCCCGACCACCAGCACGCCGCCCTTCGGCGCCTCGCCCTCGGGGCGCGTCAGGCGCTGCGTGATCACCGCATCGGGGTCGGGCTGCGGCTCGGGCGGGCGCAGCAGCGCCTCGATGTTGCGCAGCGAGAACTCGTCCTTGCCGACCACCTCGAACAGCGCCTCGGCATGGCGGAAGCCGAGCTGCGCCGCCAGGTCGTCGAGCTTCATCGACGTGCGGCCTTCGCGCTGCAGCAGCTTCTCGACCGCCTCGCGGCCGCGCGCGATGGTGTCGCGCAGCGCGAGCGCGTTGAACCAGGCCCGCACCTTGGCCTTCGAGCGCGAACTCTGCAGGTAGCCGAGGTTGTCGTTCAGCCAGTCGAGCGACGGCCCGCCTTCCTTGATCGTCGTCACCTCGACGGTCTGGCCGCTCTGCAGCGGGGTGTTCAGCGGCACCATCGTGCCGTCGACCTTGGCGCCGCGGCAGCGGTGGCCGAGGTCGGTGTGCACGGTGTAGGCGAAGTCGATCGGCGTCGCGCCGGCCGGCAGCTCGATCACCGCGGCATCGGGCGTGAAGACGTAGATGCGGTCGTCGAACACCGCACCGGGCGCCGCCCGCTCGCTGCGCTGCTCGACACCGCCCTCGTCGCCGCTTTCGACGAACTCGCGCTCCCACGCCAGCAGCTGCCGCAGCACCGCCTTGCGCGCCTCGGCCACCTGCGCATCGAAATCGCCGCTCGCGCTGACGCCGGCATAGCCCTTGGTGCCGGCCTCCTTGTAGGCCCAGTGCGCCGCCACGCCGTGCTCGGCATGCTCGTGCATCGCGCGGGTGCGGATCTGCACCTCGACCGCCCGCCCCTGCTCGTCCTGCACCACGGTGTGCAGCGACTGGTAGCCGTTCACCTTGGGCCGCGCAATGTAGTCGTCGAACTCGCCCGGCACCGGCGGCCACAGCTCGTGCACGCGGCTCAGCACCGCATAGCAGTCGGGCACGTCGGCGACGATCACGCGCATCGCGCGCACGTCGAACACCCGGTCGATGTCCAGCCCCTTGCCGCGCATCTTCTTCCAGATGCTGTACAGGTGCTTGGGCCGGCCCTGCACCTCGGCGCGCAGCCCGGCGGCGGCCAGCGCGTCGCCGAGCCGGCAGCGGAAGGCCTCGACGCCCTGCTCGCGCTCGACGCGCTTCTCGTCGAGCAGGTGCGCGACGGTCTTGTACTGCACCGGCTCGAGGAAGCGGAACGACAGGTCTTCCATCTCCCACTTGATCTGCCAGATGCCGAGCCGGTTGGCGAGTGGCGCGAACACCTGCAGCGATTCGCGCGCCAGCACCGCCGGGCACGGCTGCTTGCTGCTCGCGAAGTGGCGCAGCGTCTGCAGCCGCGACGCCAGCCGCAGCAGCACGACGCGCAGGTCGCGCGAGAACGCCAGCAGCATCTTGCGCACCCGCTCGGTCTGCTCGGCGCGCTGTTCGGCATGCACCCGGGCCTCGCGCGCCGCGCGCTGGATCTGCACCAGCTTGCGGGTGTGCAGCACCAGGCTGGCGTACGACGCGCCGAAGGCCTTGCTGACGACCTCTTCCGGCTTGCTGAGGTAGTCGCTCGCGTAGACCAGGTAGGCGGCGGCGCGCATCGACGGCGCCGCGCCGATGCCCTGCAGGATCGCCGCCACGCCATCGGCATGCACGAGCGCGTCCTCGCCGGTGTCGAGGCCCTGGCCGTCGAGCAGCGGCTCGGCGAAAGCGCGCGCGCGGGCGAGCTGCGCGAGTTCGGCGTCGCGGTCGTCCTGGCGGCCGGACTCGTCGGCCAGCTGGACGATGGGTGCCGCGTCGTGCTGCGGGTCCGGTGTCGAAAGCAGTCCGGTCTTCATGCCGCGAGCAGGAACTCCCGGACGGCCGCGATCTGCTCCGGCGAGGTCAGCATCGGCGCATGGCCCACGCCGGCAAACTCGCGCAGCAGCGCGCGCGGGCCGCGCTGCGTCATCGCCTGCGCGGTGGCGCGGTTCAGCAGGTCGGAGTCGGCGCCGCGCAGCAGCAGCGTCGGGCACGCGATGGCGTCGTACATGCCCCACAGCACCGCCTCGCCGGCGCGCGCCGCCTCGGGCGTAATCGCGCGGAACGGCAGCGCGATCTGCGGGTCGTAGTGCGGCACGAAGCCGCTGCCGCTCGCGTCAGGGTCGGGGCGCAGCATCGGCCGCGTCAGCGCAAGCCATTGCTCGCGGGTGTGCGGGCCGAAACCCTGCGAGATGCTCCACAGCGCATCGGCCGCCTCCTCGAGGCTGCGCCAGCGGGCCGGCTGGCCGAGGTAGGTGCCGATGCGCGCCAGCGCCGACGGCTCGATGCTCGGACCGACGTCGTTCAGCACCAGCTTCGACACCGGGGAATTCTTCAGCGCCGCGAGCCCGAGGCCGATCAGTCCGCCCATCGAGGTGCCGACCCAGTGCAGCGTGCCGGCGTTCAGCCGCGCCAGCAGCGTGACCATGTCGGCCACGTAGGCGGGGATCTGGTAGCCCATCGGGTCGGCGAGCCGGTCGGATTCGCCGCGGCCGACGACGTCGGGGCACACCACGCGGTAGTCGCCCTGCATCGCCTGCGCGAAGGTGTCGAAGTCGCGGCCCTGGCGCGACAGGCCGTGCACGCAGACCAGCACGCGCGGGTTGGCGGCGTCGCCCCACTCCCACCACGCCATGCGGTGCAGGCCGCGGGTGTCGAGGCATTGCACGTGGTTCAGGCGGGGTTCATGCATGGGCCGGGCTTCCTCTTCGATAATGGACTGTATCAACCTGGAGGTCTCCACCGTGCTCAAAGGAAAAACCGCCCTCGTCACCGGCTCCACCAGCGGCATCGGCCACGGCATCGCGCTGTGCCTGGCGCGCCAGGGCGCCAATGTGGTGCTCAACGGCTTCGGAGAAGCCGAGGCGGCGCGCGCCGAGGTGGCCGCGCTGGGCGTGAAGACCGGCTACCACGGAGCCGACATGAGCAAGCCGGCCGAGATCGAGGCGATGATGGCCTATGCGCAGGCCGAGTTCGGCGGCGTCGACATCCTGGTCAACAACGCCGGCATCCAGCACGTGGCCGCGGTCGAGGAATTCCCGGCCGCCAAATGGGACGCGATCATCGCGATCAACCTGAGCTCGGCCTTCCACACCACGCGGCTCGCGATCCCCGGCATGCGCGCGCGCAACTGGGGCCGCATCGTCAACATCGCGTCGGCGCACGGGCTGGTCGCGTCGGCGCAGAAATCGGCCTACGTGGCGGCCAAGCACGGCATCGTCGGCTTCACCAAGTCGATCGCGCTGGAGACCGCGCAGACCGGCATCACGTCGAACGCGATCTGCCCGGGCTGGGTGCTGACGCCGCTGGTGCAGAAGCAGATCGACGACCGCGCGGCGCGCGAAGGCATTGCGGTGGAGCAGGCGCAGCGCGAGCTGCTCGGCGAGAAGCAGCCGTCGCTGCAGTTCGTCACGCCGCAGCAGCTGGGCGACCTGGCGGTGTTCCTGTGCTCGGCCGCCGCCGACAACGTGCGCGGCGTGGCCTGGGCCGTGGACGGCGGCTGGACGGCGCAGTGACTATTTGGTCATCTATTTGGTCATCTGCACCGAGCCGTTGACGCTGACCGTCACGCTGCCCTTGCCCAGCTCGACCGGCAGCGACTCGTCGGCCGCGCCCATCGTCTTCATGCGGGCCATCGGCGCGGCGGCGTACATCACCGGCTCGTTGCTGCCGATGTTGACCTCGCGCAGCATGTAGCTGCTGAAACCGAACTGCTTCGCGTATTCGGCCGCCTTCGCGCGGTAGCGCGCGATGGCCTGCGCGGCGACGTCGGCCTCGACCTTCTCGCGCTGCTCGCGCGACAGGTTGCTGCCGACGCGGGCGATCGTCAGCGTGCTGATCTTCGCGGTCAGCGCGGCGATGCCGGGGATGTCCTTGCCCTCGACCACCAGCTCGGCCGTGCCCTGCCAGCCGTTGATGCCGCCCTTCTGGCTGTAGCGCGGGAACAGCGAGAAGTTGCCGGTGTGCACCTCGATGTCGCCCGGCTTCGCGACGCGCTTGGCTTCGGCCAGCGCGGCGTCGAGCGCCTGCTTCAGTTGCGCCTGCACGGCGCCGGCATCGGTGCCCTCGCGGGTGGTGCTGAGCGTCACGTTCAACAAGTCCTTGTTGACCTCGACGGTGGCGCTGGCCGACAGGCTCA
Source organism: Rhizobacter sp. Root1238 (assembly GCF_001425825.1). Classification (GTDB taxonomy): domain Bacteria; phylum Pseudomonadota; class Gammaproteobacteria; order Burkholderiales; family Burkholderiaceae_C; genus Rhizobacter. Next base: position 468,479 of record NZ_LMDM01000023.1, on the reverse strand, counting down.
CCACGTTCTGCAGCGGCGGCTCGTTGGCGAGCGCGGGTTCGGCCGCCAGCGCGGCGGCAAAGGCCGCCACGGCGGCCAGGGGCGAGAGCTTCGATTGAATCGTCATGGATCCTCCTTGTGAGTGGCGCGCCGTCGGCGTGTCGTCGTTCAGGCAGCAATGAACGGCAGCGCATCGAAGCGCCCGTTCAGCACCGCCTGCGCGTCGACACCCCACCAGCGCTGCGCGATGGTCGCATAGACCTGGCGGAAATCGGCTGTGTGCACCAGGTTCTGGCTCTCGTCGAGCCGCTGCAGGTCGGGCATGCGGCCGATCACGCCGCCGCGCACCGCACCGCCCAGTGCGAAGTGCGGCGCCGCGGTGCCGTGGTCGGTGCCGCCGCTCTGGTTCTGGCGCGCGCGGCGGCCGAACTCCGAATACGTCAGCACCAGCGTGCGGTCCCACGCGCCGGCCTCGACCAGGCCTTCGCGCAACGCGGCCAGGCCTTCGGCCAGTTGCTTCAGCAGCGCCGCATGCGTCGGCAACTGGCCGCGGTGCGTGTCGAAGCTGCCGTGCGTCAGGTGGAACACCGGCACGCCGCCGCGCCCGGCCTGGCCGGCGACGATCGCGCAGCAGGCGCGCACCGCCTGGCCGAAGCCGTGCGTCGGGAACTCGGTGCGCAACGCCGGCGCGCCCGGGTTGCGCAGGCCTTCGGCCGCCTGCAGCACGCCGGCCTCGACCTTCAGCACATGCGCGAGCGCCGCATTGCCCTGCAGCGCCGCCGGCCGCGCCAGCCGCGATTCGTTGACGAAGGCCTCGGCGCTGGTCAGCGACACCGCGCGCGCGCCGCTCAGCGCGCCGAGCCCCGCGGTGCCGACCGCGACGCCCTCGGCGGTGAAGCGGCCGCGCTCGCGCAGCCCGGCATCGAAGGCGCGCGCGACCCAGCCTTCGTCGAGGTACTCGCGCGACGCCGACGCGGTGTCCCAGATCTCGATCGAGCGGAAGTGCGACAGGTTGGGCTGCGGATAGCCGAGACCGAGCAGCAGCGCGAGTTCGCGCTTCTCCCACAGCGGCAGCAGCGGCGCGAGCGACGGGTGCAGCCCGAGCGCGCCGTCGAGCCGCAGCAGGTCGGTGGCCGGCAGCGCGAGCGTCGGCCGCAGCGCCGCATAGGCCGGGTCGGCATACGGCACGACGGTGTTCAGCCCGTCGTTGCCGCCCTTCAGCTCGACCAGCACCAGCACGCGGTCGGCGGCCGATGCGGCGGGCTGCAGCAGCCCGTTGCGGCCCTGCGCCCACGCGGCGCCCGGGATGCCCGGCAGCGCGAGGCCGCTGCAGGCGGCGACCGCGCCCGACAGGCGCATGAATTCTCGGCGGGTGGATTGCATCGTGGCCTCCGGGTCACTTCAGTTGAAACGCAGGGTCCAGGCTCAGCGCCCGCAGCATCGACAGCCCGACCGTGCCGGCCGGCAGCGGATTGACCGGCGGCGCGGCCAGCACCGCCATCTCGATGCGCACCTTCGTCGCGGCATCCGGCTCGCGGTCGGCATGCGCGCCGAGCGGCGACAGCCAGGCATCCGCATCGAAGCGCAGTCCGCCGTTCCCCATCTCGACCCCGCGGAACAAGCGCTCGGTGAAGCGCTTGCGCTCGAGCAGCGTCGTGCTGTCGATCCAGTTGGTGTAGCCCGGCCAACCCTTCACGTTCGGTGGCACGAACAGGCTCTGGCCGAGTTTCGCGCTGGCGCGTGCGATCGGCAGCATCGAATCGAGCTGCACGTCGAACTGGCGCAGCGTGCCGACCGTCAACTCCACCGGCGACTTGATCAGCGCCGCGCGCGTGGCCGGCGCCCAGAATGCATCGGCCAGCAGCAGCTCGCGCAGCGCCGCGTCGATGCGCCAGCCGCTGTCGCGCAGCCGGGCCGCCACGCGATCGAGTGCCGCCGCCTCCGGCACCGGCGAGACGAACTCGCGCCACAGCTTGCCGGCGATGAAGCGCGCCGCGGCCGGCTGCGCGAGCATCTGGTCGAGCGCGCCGTCGCTGTCGAAGGCCGCGCTGCGGCCGAGCAGCGTCTTGCTGCCGCCGTCATGCAGCCGCGGGCGCGGCCGGGCACTCCAGTCGGCGCGGTCGACGGTCCAGCCCGAGAAGGCCCGCGCCGCTTCCTTGATGTCCTGCTCGCGGTACTGCCCTTCGCCGAGCGTGAACAGCTCCATCACCTCGCGCGCGAAGTTCTCGTTCGGCGCCTGCGCCTTGTTGGCCGCGCCGTCGAGGTAGATCAGCATCGCCGGATCGCGCGCGATGCCGTGCAGCAGCTCGGAGAACGACCCGAGTGCATGCGTGCGAAACAGCTGCTGCTGGATGAACATGCCCTGCGGGTTCTGCACCTTCTGCACCGAGGTCGCGAAGTGGTTGTGCCAGAACAGCACCATGCGCTCGGCCAGCGGCGCCGGCGTGTCGCGCATCTCCTGCAGCCACCAGGCCGCGAGGTCGAGCGTGTCGCGCCGCGCCTGCTGCCGCGCGGCCTTGCGCGCATCGTCGTCGGGCAGCTGGCCGAGCGGCGTGCGGATCGGCTCGCGGGTGAAGTCGGGCGGCGGGTGCATGAAGCGGGCCGCGCGCGCCGCATCGATCAGCCGGTCGACCGCGGCCTCGGCACTCAGGCCGACCCACGGGGCGAGCTGCTGCGGCGACGGCGCGAAACCGGTGCGGGTCAGCAGGTGGCGGGCATCGCTTTCGTTCAACGTCATGCGTGTCTCCGAGGGCGCTCGGTCCCCAACGAACCGGCCGCGAGCTTCGCCGACAACTCTTGCCGCCCTTCACAAACCTTCACTTGCCAAACCGGAAAAGGCGTGTCGCAAGATTTGTAACAGATGGTCCCGGCGCTCGAAATCCTCGACCGAACCTGCGCACAATCTCGGCTGTTACAAATCAACGGAGCCGTCGATGACGCCCACTGCCACTGCCCGTCCCGACCGTGTTGTCGTGGTCGATGACGATGCCCGGATCCGCGACCTGCTGCGCCGTTATCTGACCCAGGAAGGCTTCGAAGTCCTGCTGGCGGAAGACGCGAAGGCCCTGAACCGCGTGCTGACGCGCGAGACCGTCGACCTGATCGTGCTGGACCTGATGCTGCCGGGCGAAGACGGCCTGTCGATCTGCCGCCGGCTGCGGGCCGCGAGCGACGTGACGCCGATCATCATGCTGACGGCCAAGGTCGAAGACGTCGACCGCATCGTCGGCCTGGAGGTCGGTGCCGACGACTACCTGCCGAAGCCGTTCAACCCGCGAGAACTGCTGGCCCGCATCCACGCGGTGCTGCGCCGCCGCCCGGCGATGGAAGCCCCGGGCGCCCCGGCGAAGGACGCGCAGACCGTCACCTTCGGCCCGTTCGAGTTCGACCTCGCGCTGCGCCGCCTGTCGAAGGACGGCGAGCAGATCGCGCTGACGACCGGCGAGTTCTCGATGCTGAAGGCGCTGGTCCGCCACCCGCGCCAGCCGCTGTCGCGCGACAAGCTGGCCCAGCTGGCCCGCGGGCGCGAATTCGAACCCTTCGACCGCAGCCTCGACGTGCAGATCTCGCGCCTGCGGAAAATGATCGAACCCGATCCGGCCCAACCGCGCTACATCCAGACCGTGTGGGGCGTCGGCTACGTCTTCGTTCCGGACGGCACGGCCTGATACTGGATGGCGCGCAATGCGGTAGCGCTGAGCCTTTTCTGGCGCACCTTCTTCCTGCTGGCCGTGCTGCTGACCGGCGGCATCTTCGCGTGGGTGCAGACCTTCCGCGCGCTCGAATTCGAGCCGCGCGCGGTGCAGGCGGCGCAGCAGATCGCGAGCCTGGTGAACCTGTCGCGCGCCGCGCTGCGCTATGCCGACGGCATCAACCGCGTCACGCTGGTCAAGACCATGTCCGACCAGGAAGCGGTGCGCGTGCTGCCGCGCGAGCCCGGCGACAAGTGGGAGGCCTTCGAGGTCGACCGCTTCTCGCGCGCGATCGGCCAGGAGCTGCGCACCCGCCTCGGCCCCGACACCATCGTCGCGACCTCGGTCAACGGCAACGGCGGCCTGTGGGTCGGCTTCTCGATCGAGAAGGATCCGTACTGGCTGCAGGCCGACCCGACCCGCGTGCGCCCGCTGGCTGGCAGCACCTGGCTGCTGTGGGTCAGCATCGCGCTGCTGGCCACCGTGGTCGGCTCGGCCGCGATCGCGCGGCTGATCAACCAGCCGCTGCGCGATCTGTCGTTCGCCGCCAGCCGCATCCGCGACGGCGAATACGAATCGCAGCTCGACGAGAACACGCTGACCAGCGAGATCCGCCAGGTCAACATGGGCTTCAACCGCATGGCGCGCGAACTGGCCAAGGTGGAAGAAGACCGCGCGGTGATGCTCGCCGGCATCTCGCACGACCTGCGCACCCCGCTCGCGCGGCTGCGGCTCGAGGCCGAGATGAGCGTGCACGATGAGGAAGCCAAGCGCAACATGGCGCTCGACATCGACCAGCTCGACGCCATCATCGACAAGTTCATGGACTACGCCCGCCCCGGCGAGACCAAGCTGGTGCCGGTGCACGTCAGCAGCCTGGTCGAGCGCGAGATGCAGGGCTTCCGCGACCCGAGCCAGATCCGCATCGTCTCGCGGGTGGCGATCGACACCAAGGTGATGGCCGACGAGATCGAGCTCGGCCGCGTGTTCCAGAACCTGTTCGAGAATGCACGCCGCTACGGCCGCTCCACCGACTCCGGCGTCGCCCGCGTGCATGTCAGCTACGCGCGCACCGGCCCGTGGGTGATCCTGAGCGTTCGCGACCATGGACCCGGCGTCTCGCACGACAAATTGAAGCAGCTCACCACCCCCTTCTTCCGCGGCGATGCCGCGCGCACCGCCGCCACCGGCGCCGGCCTGGGCCTGGCCATCGTCGAGAAAGCCGTGCAGCGCATGGGCGGCAACTTCGAGCTGTCGAATGCGTCCGACGGCGGCCTCGTCGCGCACGTCAGGCTGAAGCGCGCGCCATGAAGCTCGGGTTTCCGATCGCCCGCGCCGGCAGCCGCGGGTGGCGCGTGCTGTCGGGCGTCGCCATCGTCGTGCTGTTCGGCGCGCTGGTGGCGCACGATTTCCAGGGCGCGTGGTACGAAGAAGGCGACCGCCATCGCGTGATCGCCAAGCTCGCGATCTACTGGTTCTCGTGGCTGCTGTGGCCGGCGCTGCTGCTGCTCGCGCGCGAGACCTGGCGCACCGCGCGCCGCCGCAAGCCGGCGGCCACCGTCGCCGGCATCGTCGCCGTCGCTCTGTGCGGCTGCTTCACCTGGGCCCGCTTCATCGAGCCGAACGCGCTGCAGGTGCGCGAGACCACGCTCGGCACCGCCTGCGGCGTGCGGGTCGCGCTGATCTCCGACCTGCACGTCGGCCTGTTCGTGCGCGAACCCGACCTGCAGCGCCTGGTCGACCGCCTCAACACGCTGCAGGTCGACGCGGTGCTGGTGGCCGGCGACTGGACCTTCGAGCCGGACCACGACCTGCGCAGCACCTTCGCGCCGCTGGCCGGGCTGCGCCACCGCACGCTGTCGGTGCTGGGCAACCACGACGAGCAGCGGCCCGGCCCGCCGCTGCGCGATGCCCTGCAGCAGGCGCTGGCGGCCGCGCATGTCGAGCCGATCGACGGCAGGCGCGTGCCGCTCGGCCGCTGCGAGCTGCAAGGCCTCGGCGACCGCAGCGCCGGTTCGGCCGAGCGCGACCTCGCCGGCTCGCGCCGCGAGCCGTGGCGCGTCGACCGCGCGCACCGCGTGATGCTGACGCACAACCCCGACACGGTGTTCGACCTCGAACCCGACGAGGCCGCACTGCTGCTGGCCGGCCACACGCACGGCGGGCAGATCGACATCCCGGTCTTCACGGCGCACCTGCTGGCGCATGCCACCGACGGCGGTTTCCGCCAGGGCCTGTACGAGCTGAAGAACGCCCGCGTCTACGTGACCCCGGGCGTCGGCATCGACAAGCTGCCGATCCGCTTTCGCGTGCCGCCGACCATCGACGTGCTGAGCTTCTGACATCCCGCGCGCGGCCCATCCGACGGATGGTGGCCGCATGCCCCTGCGCTTCTCGCGGGTGTGCGTGAAAACGACATCAAACGTCACACAGCGGCCGTACAAAAGCTGCGTCGACGGTTCTCGTCGCATGCCAGGGGGACACCATGAAGACTCGCATCGCACGCGCCCTCGCGGCGCTGGGCACCAGCGCCTGCCTGTGGGGCGCCCTCGCTCCCGCCCACGCCACCGAGTACAGCCTCACCGACCTCGGCCTGCTCGGCAGCGGTTGGAGCAACACCTACGCGACCGGCATCAACGCCAGCGGGCAGGTGGTCGGCCATGCCTTCAACGACGGCTACAACGGCACCTCGTTCACCGACCGCTACCAGGCCTTCGTCACCGGTGCCGACGGCCACGGCATGACGGCGATCCCGACGCTCGGCGGCAGCTGGAACAAGGCGACCGGCATCAACGACAACGGCTGGGTCGTCGGCACCTCGGCCACCACCACCTCGACACCGGGCGGCGACACCCGCGGCTTCGTGATGGAACGCGCCGGCGCGGCGCCGCGCAGCCTCGGCACGCTGGCCGGGCCGAGCACCGCGAACGGCATCGGCGCCGACGGCCGCATCGTCGGCGCCTACACCAGCCCGGCCAGCACGCAGCGCGCCTACCTGACCGATGCGAACGGCGGCGCGATGCACGACATCGGCACGCTGGGCGGCTCCAGCTCGACCGCCTACGGCGTCAACCAGGCCGGCCAGGTGGTCGGCAGCGCCGAGTACCGCAGCTACAACAGCGTCGACACGCCACGCGAACGTGCCTTCATGACCGGCCGCGCCGGCGACGTGATGATGCCCATCGCGGTGGCCGGCTACGACATGACGGACCGCGACACCAATTCGGTGGCCTACGCGATCAACGAGGAGGGCACGGTGGTCGGCCGGTCGTCCGCGTTCGTCGGCGACGCCGGGCGGGCGTTCATCGCCGGGCGCGACGGCATCGGGCGCGTGCTGAACCTGTACGACATGGGCACGTTCGAGATGCATGGCGCGTGGCAGCTGACGAGCCAGGCGCTCGGACTCAACCGCCTCGGCCAGGTCGTCGGCAGCTACTACTTCACCAGCAACATGATGAGCCATGCGTTCATCACCGGCGCCGACGGCTTCGGGCTGGTCGACGTCAACACGCTGAGCTTCACGAACCTCGCGGCCGGTGCGCGCGACTGGCTGTTCTTCGACGCCACCGGCATCAACGATTCGGGCCAGTTCATCACCAACGGCAGCAACGGCCACGCCTACCTGGTGACGCCGGTGCCCGAGCCGGCGGCGGTGCTGATGATGGTGTGCGGACTGGGCTGGCTCGTGTGGCGTCGCCGCGCGAGCATCCATGGTTGACCGAAGGAGTCGAGCATGGACAAGACACTGATGCGCTTCTTCGCGGCGCTGTGCGCCGTTGCGGGCCTGGCCGGCACGCCTGCGGTGGCGAACGCCACCTTGTACACGCTGTTCGACCTGGGCACGCTGGGCCCGCCCGGCCAGTGGCAGACGCTGCACGCCACCGGCCTCAACAACAGCGGCCAGGTGGTCGGCTATGCGTCCCACTTCTCGATGGACGCCCAGGGCGAATGGATCGAGACGACGCAGGCCTGGGTCACCGGTGCCAACGGCATCGGCATGACCGCCATCCCGACACTGGGCGGCGCCTGGAACCGGGCCACCGGCATCAACGATGCAGGGTGGGTGGTCGGCACGTCGCTGAACGCCGGCGGCAACGAGCGTGCGTTCGTGACGGGTCCGGGCAGCACGTCGCCGCGCGAGCTCGGCACGCTGGGCGGTACCACCAGCACCGCAGCGGCCATCAACGCCAGCGGCCAGGTGGTGGGCACCAGCACGACGGCCGCTGGCCTGCAGCGCGGCTACATCAGCGATGCGCAGGCCGGCAACCTGCACGACCTGGGCAGCCTGCACGAAAGCAGCCCCACCGCGATGAGCGTCCCCACGGCCATCAACGCGGCCGGGCAGGTCGCCGGGATGAGCCGCGCGACCAACCAGGGGCTGGACGACACGGAGCGCCCCTTCATCACCGGACCGAACGGCACGTCGATGCGCGAGATCACCGTCGCCGGCGCGGATCCGGGCACCCCCGGCCAGGTCTTCGCCATCAACGCGCGCGGGCAGACGGTCGGGCAGATGACGCCATTCCACTACTACCGCGATGCGTTCTTCGCCGAGGCCGACGGCAGCGGCCGGCTCCTGCATCTGCCCATCGCGCCGCCGGGCGGCGAGGCACCGCCCTACCTGAACAGCTGGGCCACCGGGCTGAACGCGTCGGGCCAGGCCGTCGGCTACTACTTCATGGGTCTCGAGATGGGGCTGTTCGTCACCGGACCCGACGGCAGCAACCCGATGCTGCTGGACCAGCAGGCCTTCACCGGGCTCGGCGCGCCGCTGCCGCAGTTCGGCGATGCGCTCGCCATCAACGATGCGGGGCAGATCATCGCGAGTGCCAGCAGCAATGGCCACGTCTACCTGATCTCGCCGGTGCCCGAGCCGGCCGTCGTCTCGATGCTGCTGGCAGGCCTGGGCCTGCTGGCCTGGCGGCAGAAGCAGTCCCCACGAAAGGAGATCCCATGAAGCACACGATGAAGCACCACCTGGTCCGCCTGCTGGCGGCACTGGGCACCTCCGGCGCCTTGCTGGCCGCCGCGCCGCTCGCGCAGGCCGTCGAATACAAGCTCACCGACCTCGGCGGCTTCGGCGGCGACTGGATCGGCATGGTCGCCGCCGGCCTGAACAACAGCGGCCAGGTGGTCGGCTATGCCTATGCGCGCGGCAACAACGGCTGGTCGTCCGACGACACCTACATGGCCTTCGTGACCGGCGCCAACGGCGTCGGCCTGACCAGCATCCCGACGCTGGGCGGCAGCTGGAACAGGGCGACCGCCATCAACGACCAGGGCTGGGTCGTCGGCACCTCGTCGATCAGCCCCGACAACGGCGACGCACCGGACGACACCCGCGCCTTCGTGATGCCGGGCGCCGGCGCCACGCCGCGCAGCCTCGGGTCGGCCGGCAACAGCACGGCGTCGAAGATCAATGCCGGCGGCCAGGTCACCGGCAGCTTCATCAACGCCGACGGGCTGCAGCGCGGATTCGTCACCAAGCCGGGCGCCGGCGCCCTCCAGCCGATCGGCACGCTGGGCGGCGCGACCTCGACGGCCAACGGCATCAATGCCGCCGGCACGGTGGCGGTCAATGCAGAGAACCGCATGCGCGGCGACCCGACGGAGCCGGTGCGCTCGCGCGGTGCGCTGGCCGACGCGAGCAACCAGGCGCTGACCGAGGTGAAGGTTCCCGGCTACGACTACGACAACATCGACACGATCTCGGGCGTTGCGGACATCAACGACCGCGGTCAGGTGCTGAGCGGTGCCGCGCGCTTCTATGGCCCGGACGGTGGCGTCTACCTCACTGAAGCCAGCGGTGCCGTGAAGAAGATCGAGCTGGGGCAGCTGGTCAAGTTCCCCACGGGGGGAGAGCGAACGGAGTTCTATGCCGGAGCCAGCGCGATCAACAACCTCGGCCAGATCGCGGGCAGATTCACGTACTCGCCCAACCTCTTCTCCCACGCCTTCATCACCGGCCCGAACGGCAGCGACCCGGTCGACGTCAACGACCTGACGTTCGTCAATGCCGATCCGTCGTTCAACGACCTCTTCCTGTACGCGAGCGAAATCAACGACCGCGGGCAGTTCGTCGTCACGACGCTCGGCAGCCGCGCGTTCCTGGTGACGCCGGTGCCGGAGCCGGCCGTCGTGCTGATGATGGCGTGCGGGTTGGGGTGGGTGGTGTGGCGCCGCCGCGCCAACCTCAAGGCTTGACCAGCAGGCAGACGGCGCGCGCCTCGATGGCTTCGAGGCGGCCGACCGGGCCCATCTTCTCGGCCGTCTTGGCCTTCACGTTGACGCGGTCGACGTCGAGGCCGAGCGCGCCGGCCAGCCGCTGGCGCATCGTCAGGATGTGCGGCGCCATCTTCGGCTGCTGCGCGACGATGGTGCTGTCGACGTTGGCGATCTCCCAGCCGGCCAGCCGCACGCGGCGCGCCGCCTCGGCCAGCAGCGCCAGCGAATCGGCGCCGTGGAATTGCGGATCGGTGTCGGGGAAATGCTTGCCGATGTCGCCCAGCGCGGCCGCGCCGAACAGTGCATCGGTCAGCGCATGGCACAGCGCGTCGGCATCGGAATGGCCGAGCAGCCCGTGCGTGTGCGGGATCTCGACGCCGCCCAGCACCAGCTTGCGGTCGGCCACCAGCTGGTGCGTGTCCCAGCCTTCGCCGACGCGCATCTCCGGCAGCTTGTTGCGGTTCGGGTTCATCAGCGCGTCCTCAGCAGTCGTTCGGCCAACGCGAAGTCGTCCGGGTAGGTGATCTTCAGGTTCTCCAGCGCGCCGCGCACCAGCAGCGGCGAGCGGCCCAGCGCCTCGATCGCGCTCGCTTCATCGGTGACATGGTCGCCGGCCTGCGCCAGCGCGTCGCGCAGCCGGCCGATGCGGAACATCTGCGGCGTCTGCGCCTGCCACTTGTGGCGGCGCTCGAGCGTGGCCTCGCTGCGGCCCTGCACCTCGTGCTTCAGCGTGTCGGCCAGCGGCAGCGCGAGCAGCCCGCCGACGGCATCGTGCAGGCACACGTCGATCAGCCGGTCGATCCATTCCGGGCGCACCAGGCAGCGCGCGGCGTCGTGCACCAGCACCCAGTCGTCGGCATGAGCACCGCGCGCCAGCAGTTCGGCCAGGCCGTTGGCAACGGTCTGCGCGCGGGTCTCGCCACCGACGCGCGCGGCCCAGCCGGTGAAGGCCGGCGCATGCGATTCGAACGCGTCGTCGGACGGGCTCAGCACCACCAGCACCTGCGTGAGCCGCACCACCTGCGCGAGTGCCGCCAGCGTGTGCGAGACGACGCTCGCACCGGCCAGCGCCGCGTACTGCTTCGGCCCGTTGGCCGCGGCGCGTTCGCCGACACCGGCGCAGGGCACGAGGGCGAACAACCTGGAGGGAGATGAAGTCGGCATGGGGCGCGAAAAAGTGGCCGAATTCTATAATCGGCACTGCTTGATCGCCCCGCCGCCACGCCGCGCGGGGCGATTTGATTTTGTCGCGCCGCCCGCGCCGCCCGTGTTGCCTGTGTCCATGCACCTTCCCAGCCTGTCTCCCGGAAAACGCTTCACGCTGCCCCGTCCGATCGGTTCGGCTGATGCGCTGCTGCTGGCCCGCTTTGCGCAGGCACGCACGGCCCAGAAGCAGCTCACCGCGATCGTCAGCGCGGAGCCGGCCGACACGCAGCGCCTCGAAGGCGAGCTCGCGTTCTTCGCGCCCGAGCTGCGCATCGCGGTGTTCCCCGACTGGGAAACGCTGCCCTACGACACCTTCTCGCCGCACCAGGACCTGATCTCCGAGCGGCTGGCCACGCTGTGGCGCATCCAGCGCGGCGAGGTCGACGTGGTGCTGCTGCCGGCCTCGACCGCGCTGGTGCGGCTCGCGCCTCCCAGCTTCCTCGCGGCCTACACCTTCAATTTCCGCCAGAAGGAAAAGCTCAACGAAGCCGCGCTGAAGGCCCAGCTCACCTTGGCCGGCTACACCCATGTGAGCCAGGTGGTGTCGCCCGGCGAGTACGCGGTGCGCGGCGGGCTGATCGACCTGTTCCCGATGGGCTCGCTGGTGCCGTACCGCGTCGACCTGTTCGGCGACGAGGTCGACAGCATCCGCACCTTCGACCCCGACAGCCAGCGCAGCCTGTTCCCGGTGCCCGAGGTGCGGCTGCTGCCGGGCCGCGAGTTCCCGATGGACGAGGATTCGCGCACCGCATTCCGCGCCCGCTGGCGCGAGAAGGTGGACGGCGACCCGACCAAGGTGCGGCTCTACAAGGACATCGGCAGCGGCATCGCCACCGCCGGCATCGAGTACTACCTGCCGCTGTTCTTCGACAGCGTCGCGACCATCTTCGACTACCTGGGCGAGCACGCCGCGATCGCGCTGCACGGCGAGGTCGACGACGCACTGAAGCGCTTCTGGGTCGACACCCGCGAACGGCACCGCTTTCTCCAGCACGACAAGGAACGGCCGATCCTGCCGCCGGAAGACATCTTCCTGCGCGCCGAAGACTTCTTCGCGATCGCGAATGCACACCCGGTGCTGTCGGTGCGCGGCAAGGAAGAGACAGACTGGGCCCGCCCGCTGCCCGACCTGAGCGTCGACCGCGGCGCGCCGGAACCGCTGAAGAAGCTGCAGCTGCACGTCGGCACCACGGCCCACCGCGTGCTGATCGTCGCCGAAAGCGAAGGCCGGCGCGAAAGCCTGCTCGAGTTGCTGCGCGACAACCGCATCGAGCCACCGTCGGTCAAGAGCCTGGTGGAGTTCGAGCAAGGCGACGAGCGCTTCGCGATCGCGGTCGCGCCGCTGGCCGAGGGCTTCTTCTGGCACGACACCGAGCACGGCAAGGCGATCCAGTTCATCACCGAGACCGAGCTGTTCGCGACCTCGCCCACCGGCCGGCGCAAGCGCAAGCAGGAGCAGGTCAGCGACGTCAATGCGCTGATCAAGGACCTGTCGGAGCTGAAGGTCGGCGACCCGGTGGTGCATGTGAACCACGGCATCGGGCGCTACGTGGGGCTGATGAACATCGACCTCGGCGAGGGCCCGAGCGAATTCCTGCACCTCGAATACGCCGACAAGGCGACGCTGTACGTGCCGGTCGCGCAGCTGCACCTGATCAGCCGCTACACCGGTGTCAGCGCCGAAGAGGCGCCGCTGCACCGGCTCGGTTCCGGCCAGTGGGACAAGGCGAAGCGCAAGGCCGCCGAGCAGGTGCGCGACACCGCGGCCGAGCTGCTGAACCTGTACGCCCGCCGCGCCGCGCGCGAGGGCTTCGCGTTCCGCTTCTCGCCGCACGACTACGAGGCCTTCGCCGCGAGCTTCGGCTTCGAGGAGACGCCCGACCAGAAGGCCGCGATCCATGCGGTGATCCAGGACATGGTGAGCCCGAAGCCGATGGATCGCCTCGTGTGCGGCGACGTCGGCTTCGGCAAGACCGAAGTCGCGTTGCGCGCGGCCTTCGTCGCGGTGACCGGCGGCAAGCAGGTGGCGATCCTCGCGCCGACCACGCTGCTGGCCGAGCAGCATTTCCAGAACATCTCCGACCGCTTCGGCAAGTGGCCGGTGAAGGTGGCCGAGCTGTCGCGCTTCCGCTCGCCGAAGGAGGTGAAGGCGGCGCTCGAAGGCATCGAGGACGGCACGGTCGACATCGTGATCGGCACCCACAAGCTGATCAGCCAGAGCGTCAAGTTCAAGCGCCTCGGGCTGCTGGTGATCGACGAGGAGCACCGCTTCGGCGTGCGCCACAAGGAGGCGATCAAGGCGATGCGCGCCGAGGTCGACGTGCTGACGTTGACGGCCACGCCGATCCCGAGAACCCTGGGCATGGCGCTCGAAGGCCTGCGCGACCTGAGCGTGATCGCGACCGCCCCGCAGCGGCGCCTGGCGATCAAGACCTTCGTGCGCAACGAGAGCACCGGTACCATCCGCGAGGCGGTGCTGCGCGAGCTGAAGCGCGGCGGGCAGGTCTACTTCCTGCACAACGAGGTCGAGACGATCGAGAACCGGCGCGAGAAGCTGCAGGAGCTGCTGCCCGAGGCGCGCATCGCGGTCGCGCACGGCCAGATGGCCGAGCGGCAGCTGGAACACGTGATGCGCGATTTCGTCGCGCAGCGCCACAACGTGCTGCTGTGCTCGACCATCATCGAGACCGGCATCGACGTGCCGAGCGCGAACACCATCGTGATCAGCCGCGCCGACAAGTTCGGCCTGGCGCAGCTGCACCAGCTGCGCGGACGCGTCGGCCGCTCGCACCACCAGGCGTATGCCTACCTGCTGGTGCCCGAGGTCGAAGGCCTGACCAAGCAGGCGGCGATGCGGCTGGAGGCGATCCAGAACATGGAGGAGCTCGGCTCGGGCTTCTACCTCGCGATGCACGACCTGGAGATCCGCGGCGCCGGCGAGGTGCTGGGCGACAACCAGAGCGGCAACATGATGGAGGTCGGCTTCCAGCTCTACAACGAGATGCTGAGCGAAGCGGTGCGTTCGCTGAAGGCCGGGCGCGAGCCCGACCTGCTGTCGCCGCTGTCGGCCACCACCGAGATCAACCTGCACGCCCCTGCCCTGCTGCCCGACGCCTACTGCGGCGATGTGCACACCCGCCTCAGCCTGTACAAGCGCCTGGGCACGGCCGAGAAGCCGGAGCAGATCGACACCATGCTCGAGGAGATCACCGACCGCTTCGGCAAGCTGCCGCCGCAGGGCCAGACGCTGTTCGACGTGCACCGGCTGCGCGTGCTGGCCAAGCCGTACGGCGTGATGAAGATCGATGCGGCGCCGGGGTTGATGGTGATCAGCTTCCGGCCCAACCCGCCGGTCGACGCGATGCGCATCATCGAGCTGGTGCAGAAGAATCGCCACATCAAGCTGGCCGGCAACGACAAGCTGCGCATCGAGCGCCAGACCCCCGAGCCGAAGGACCGCGCGCAGCTGATCCGCGACGTGCTGCGTTCGCTCGGCACCCCGAAGCAACCTGCCTGACCCATGACCTCTGAATTCGCCCCCGGCCTCGTCCTCCAGCGCTTCACGCCGCCGCTGCGGCTCGCGGACTTCAAGCTGATCGCGTTCGACATGGATTCGACGCTGATCAACATCGAATGCGTCGACGAGATCGCCGACGCGGCCGGCCGCAAGGCCGAGGTGGCGGCGATCACCGAGGCCGCGATGCGCGGCGAGATCGCCGACTACAAGGACAGCCTGCGCCGGCGCGTCGCGCTGCTGAAGGGCGTGCCGGTGGCCGCGATGCAGCTGGTGCTCGACCAGCGGCTGCAGCTGAACCCCGGTGCCGCGTCGCTGGTGCAGGCCTGCCAGGCGGTGGGGATGAAGACGCTGCTGGTGTCGGGGGGCTTCACCTTTTTCACCGACCACGTGCGCGACCGCCTGAAGATCGACTTCACCCGCTCCAACGTGCTGGAGGTCGCCGACGGCGCGCTGACCGGCCGCATGGTTGATCAACCGTGGGGCGACATCTGCGACGGCGACGAGAAGCGCCGCATGCTGCTCGCGACCTGCGCGCAACTGGGTATTGCGCCATCACAAGCCATCGCGATGGGCGACGGCGCAAACGACCTGCCGATGATGGGCGTGGCCGGGCTCTCGGTGGCCTACCACGCGAAGCCGGCGGTGCGGGCGCAGGCGATGGTGGCGATCAATGCGGGCGGATTGGACCGGTTGCTGGAAGTTTTCTGACTCATGTCGCTGAAAATCGATTTCAGCGACGCGTTTCGTTGACGTGTCGCTGCCAGCGACATATCCTCAAAACATGTCGCAAGAATCGAGTTTTGAGTACACGTGGCAGGCAGATCAGCCTTTCAACGGTCTGCCGCCACTGCCTCCAGCGGTCGAGCTTGAAACCAAGCCGGTCCTGAAGCAGTGCGTGCTGGCACGGTCGGCGCTGGCGGCCTTGAAACAGGCTGCGGCGTTGATCCCGAACCAGACGATGCTGATCAACACGTTGCCGCTGCTGGAGGCAAAGGACAGCTCGGAGATCGAGAACATCGTCACCACAGCCGACCGCTTGTTCCAGTACGCCCAGGGCGGCGACGCAGGCGCCGATCCAGCAACGAAGGAGGCATTGCGCTATCGCACCGCGCTGTATGCGGGCTTCAAATCGCTGGCGATACGTCCTCTGTCGACGGCAACTGCAGTCGAGATCTGTCAAACCATCAAGGCAGCCGACATCGACGTGCGCCGTGTGCCCGGGACCAAGCTGGCCCATGCGAATTCTGGCGCCGTCGTTTACACACCGCCCGATGGCGAGAGCCGGCTGCGCGACCTGCTGGCCAATTGGGAACGCTTCCTGCACGAGCAGCGCGATCTCGATCCACTGGTTCGCATGGCCGCGGGCCACTACCAATTCGAAGCCATCCACCCGTTCAGCGACGGCAACGGCCGGACCGGGCGCGTACTCAACATCCTGTTCCTGATCCAGGAGGAGCTGCTGACGTTGCCGATCCTCTACCTGAGCCGCTACGTCATCAGGAACAAGGCCGACTACTACCGGCTGCTGCTCGATGTGACGCGGAAGCAGGCCTGGGAGCCGTGGCTGCTGTACATGCTGCGTGCCGTCGAAGAAACGGCGAACTGGACGACCGCCAAGATCGCGGCGATCCGCGCGCTGTCGGAAGTCACCGCAGCCCATGTGCGAGCGCGGCTCCCGAAGATCTACAGCCGAGAGTTGGTCGACGTCATCTTCGAACAGCCGTATTGCCGCATCGCCAACCTGATCGACAAGGACGTCGCGCAGCGCCAGGCGGCGTCTCGCTACCTGAAGGCCCTCGTCGACATCGGTGTGCTGAGAGAGGTTCACGCCGGCAAGGAACGGCTGTTCATCCACCCACGCCTGATGCGCCTGCTCGCCGACGACACCAACCGCGTCGACCCCTACGCCGGCATCACCACGATCCCGTCCGCATCCGCATAAAGCCACTCGCCCGGCCGCACCCACACACCCTGCACCTGCACCGCGACGTCGCGCTGCCCTTCGTTGCGCTTCTCGGTCGGCAGCGGCATAGGCGCCAGCGCGCGGATGCCGACATCGCAGGCCGCCAGTTCCGCCACGTCGCGCACGCAACCGTCGACCACCAGCCCGGCCCAGCCGTTGCGCGCCGCGGCCGCCGCGAGGTTGCCGCCGACCAGCGCGCGCCGCAGCGAGCCACCGCCGTCGACCACCAGCACCCGGCCCTGCCCCGGCGAATCGACCGCCGCCTTCACCAGCGAGTTGTCCTCGAAGCACTTCACCGTGCTGACCAGCCCGCTGAACTTAGCCCGGCCGCCGAAATCGCGGAACACCGGCGGCAGCACGCGGAACGCGCCGTCGGTGTCGTTCTTGTGCGCATCGCACAGGTCGCAGGTGGCGAAATCGATCGTGTGCTCGGTGCTCATGCAGTGACCTTCTTGATCGGGGGTTTCACATCTTCGCGCCGCGGCGGCAGCATGGTCTGGTGCTCGCGCGGGGTGTTCAGGATGATCGCGGTCGAGGTTTCGGTCAGCAGGCAGAACTTGGTGACGACGGCGTCGAGGTGGGCCACGTCGATCACCGCGATCTCCAGCATCCAGCTGTCCTCGCCGGTCACGTTGTAGGCATTGACGACCTCGGGGCTCTGCTGCACCAGCTTCACGACCCGCGCGTACTCGGCGCGCCCGACCCGCATCACCGCGCGGATGCCGTAGCCGAGCTTGCCGAGGTCGACCGTCGCGCGGTAGCCGGTGATCACGCCGGCCGCCTCCAGCTTGCGCACCCGTTCGGTCACCGCCGGCTGGCTCAGGTGCACGCGGCGGCCCAGTTCGGCCATCGTCAGCCGCGCATCGGCCTGCAGTTCGGCGAGGATGCGCGTGTCGTGGGCATCGATTTCAGCGTTCAAGGCAAAACCTCCGAAAGTCCTTCAAACATAGCATGCGGCGCATCGGACGACATTGCTTTTCGCATTCCATTGCAGCGCTTGCCTTCGTACGATGTCGAGCTGATTTTTCATCGAGCCTGCCATGTCCGCCTCTTCACCCACCGTCGCGATGCAGCCCGACCGCGGCCCGCAAGCGCTGATCCTGCTGTGCCTGGCCGCCACCTGGCTGGTCTGGGGCTCCACCTACCTCGCGATCAAGTTCGCGCTGGTCAGCTTCCCGCCCTTCCTGCAGATGGGCTCGCGCTTCCTGTTCGCCGGCGTGCTGCTGATGGCCTGGATGCGCTGGCGCGGTGCGCCGTGGCCGAGCCGCGTGCAATGGCGCAATGCGCTGGTCGTCGGCGCGCTGATGCTGGGCGGCGGCATGGGCTGCACCGCCTACTCGGAACAGACGGTGGGCTCGGGCCTGGTGGTCGCGTTCATCGCGGTGGTGCCGCTGATGATCGCCGGGCTGAACCTGCTGTGGCGCGTGGTGCCGAGCCGCATCGAACTGCTCGGCATCGCCGTCGGCCTGGCCGGCGTGCTGATGCTGACGCAGGGCGCCGGCTTCCAGGCCTCGCCGATCGGCCTGGCCGCCATCGCCACCGCCTGCCTGACCTGGTCGATCGGCAGCGTGCTGAGCCAGCGCAGCCTGCCGCTGGCCCCGGGCGCGACCGGCTTCGCGAGCGAGATGATCTGCGGCGGCGTGGTGCTGTTGCTGCTGGCCGCCGTGACCGGCGAGCAGATGCAGTGGCCGCCCGAGCCGAAGGCGGTCGGCGCCTGGTTCTACCTGGTGGTGTTCGGCTCGCTGATCGCGTTCAACGCCTACATGGTGCTGCTGTCGAAGGCGAGCGCCGGGCTCGCGTCGAGCTACACCTTCGTCAACCCGGTGATCGCGATGCTGCTGGGCGTCGCGGTGGCCGGCGAGACCGTCACGCACTACGAGTGGGCCGCGGCCGGCGTGGTGCTCGCCGGGGTCGTGCTGCTGCTCTGGAAGAAGGCAAGGTGACGAGACGCGCCGCCTTGCCATCAGGCGGGCGCCCCGTTTGCCCGCCGTGACGGCATGTTCCTGGAACAGGAGAGCCGACATGGCCAAGTTCATCACGATCGGATATGGCGATGAAGCCGGCTACGACCGGACCGCCGCCGCGGTGAGAGACGCGGCGCACGCTCACGACGCATCGATGCGTGCCGGTGGTGCATTGATCGGCGTGGCGGGCACGCCGGTGCAGGTGCGAAACCACGACGCCGCGGGTGTTCAGACGACTGCCGGCCCCTTCCTGCGAAGCGACCTGCCGATTGCGGGGTTTGCCGTGATCGACGCGACGAGCCTGCAGGAAGCCATTGCGTTGGTGTCGAAGACGCCCTGCGCCGTTGCACACGGCGTCGTTGAAGTCTGGCCCCTTCAGGACATGCCCTGACGCCGGCTAGCGCTGCGCGATGGCAGCAGCCTCGCGCCGCCACAGCGTGAACCGCTTCAGCTCGCGCGTGCTGACGGCCTTCAGCAATTGCGCCTGGTCCAGCGGCCCGAGGTGCTGCGCCATCGCATCGAGCAGCCTGGTCGGCACCGCCTGCGCGTTCGAGACGGCCAGCGCATCGGCGTCGCTGTCGGGCTGCGTCATCAGCACGAAGAACAGGTCTTCGCCGAGCGGGCCGTCTTCGGTGGTCAGCACGTCGACCTGACGGATGTCGGACCAGGCCAGGCGCCGGGTCGACGGCTCCTGCGGATCGTCGGGCAGGCCGCTGCGGTGCACCAGGCCCCACGGACCGACGTCCAGCGTGTCGTAGCCCGGCATCGCCACCTGGCGGCGCTGCGATCGCAGCAGCGGCGGCAACAGGCTCAACGCGAGCAGCAAGGCCCCCGGCCACCAGCGCGCCTGCCCGGCCCAGGCCGCCGCCAGCCACACCAGCGACACCGCGAGGCAGGCCCGCCACACCCAGCGCTCTGCCGGCGTCGGCGCCGGCACGGGATTGACGGGAAGCACTTTGTTCATCGTCGGCAATATATCGTTGGTACGACACCGCGGGGATGACATTGTCTTGAACAAGTCATCCGACGGCACCCTTCGGCCTGCAGGGCGATCCGGTCTGTCATGCCTGGCCCAGCCGGCGCTTTGCCGCGTCGCGGATCGCCTGCAGGCTGCTGCGGCTGGTGCTGACGTCGGCATCGAGCTTCAGGTGCAGCAGCGTCGGGCGGCCGCTGTCGAGCGCGGCGGCAAACGCCGGCTCGAAGCCGGCAGTGTCCGAGACACGCGCCGCGCGCCAGCCGAAGGCTTCGGCCAGCGCCGCGAAGTCCGGGTTGAACAGGTCGCTGCCGCTGACGCGCCCGGGGTACTCGCGCTCCTGGTGCATGCGGATCGTCCCGTAGGTGCCGTTGTCGACGACGACGCTGATCAGCCGCTTCGCGCCGTAGCCGGTGGCGGTCGCGAGCTCCTGCCCGGTCATCAGGAAATCGCCGTCGCCGGCAATGTTGACGACGGTGCGCTCGGGGTACAGCAGCGCCGCGGCCACCGCCGCCGGCACGCCGTAGCCCATCGCACCGGCGGTCGGCGCGAGCTGCGTGCGGCCGGCGTGCTGCAGGCCGTGGTAGCGGCAGAAGCGGTGCAGCCAGCCGCTGTAGTTGCCGGCGCCGTTGGTGTAGACGGTGTCGGCCGGTGCGAGGCGCTGGATGGTCTTGATGACCTCGGCCATGTCGAGCGGCTGCACCGCGGCGGCGACGTGATTCGCTTCGTAGTCGGCATGCGCGGCGGCCGTCCAGTCGCCCCAGGCGGGCCGGGTGGGCGCGGCCAGCGCTTCGAGCGCCTTCGCCGCGGCGGCCATCGACGACTGCAGCAGCAGGTCGGCGACATAGACGCGGCCGAGTTCCTCCGGCCCGGCGTGGATGTGCACCAGCTTCTGCAGCGGCCGCGGCGCCTTCAGCAGCGTGTAGCCCCCGGTCGTCATCTCGCCCAGCCGCGCGCCGACGGCGATCACCAGGTCGGCTTCGCCGATGCGCCGCGCGAGCGCTGGGTTGATGCCGATGCCGACATCGCCGGCGTAGTTGGCATGCCGGTTGTCGAACAGGTCCTGGAAGCGGAACGCGCAGCCGACCGGCAGGTTCCAGTTCTCGGCGAAGCGCTGCAGCGCGGCGCAGGCGGCCGCATCCCAGCCGCTGCCGCCGGCGATCACGAACGGCCGCTCGGCGGCCATCAGCAACGCCCGCAGGTCGCGCAGGCCGCCCGGCGCGGGCCAGGCGTGGGCCGGCTCGGCGCGCGGCAGCACCGGTGCGTCGGTGGCCTGCGTCAGCATGTCTTCCGGCAGCACCAGCACCACCGGCCCGGGCCGGCCCTGCAGCGCGGTGTGGAAGGCGCGCGAGATGTATTCGGGCAGCCGCGCCGGGTCGTGCACCTCGCCGACCCACTTCGCGAACCCGAGCGTGCCGGGGCCGAACACCTGCCGGTAGTCCAGCTCCTGGAAGGCCTCGCGGTCGCGCTGGTCGCTGGCCACCTGGCCGATGAACAGCACCATCGGCGTGCTGTCCTGGAAGGCCGTGTGCAGCCCGATGCTGGCGTTGGTGGCGCCGGGGCCGCGCGTCACGAAGCAGACGCCCGGGCGGCCGGTCAGCTTGCCCTGCGCCTCGGCCATGAAGGCGGCACCGCCCTCCTGCCGGCAGGCGATGAAGCGGATCTTGTCGGCGTGCTCGTGGAAGCCGTCGAGCACGGCCAGGTAGCTCTCGCCGGGCACGCCGAAGACGGTGTCGATGCCTTGCGCGATCAGCGCTTCGACCAGCACGTGGCCGGCCAGTCGTTGCGGGCGTGGCGAATGGGACGGAGAGTCGGTCATGTCGGCGCGGCACGGGAAGCGGAATGAAGCGCCCAGTGTGCCTCGTGCGCTGACGATTCGCGGCAGCGTCGAACAGGAAGTGTCCGTCGGCGACGCAATCGGCGTCTGCGTTGGCACGAATGGTGGGCATGCGCCGCGCCGATGGGTCGCGCGAACGCAGCGCCGGTGCGGGCTGACGGCACGCTCCCGGGCCGCGCCATCACACGGTGGCGGCCCACCGGGATGGTCCGCAACTTGCCCGTTTCGCGGCATGACAAAGACCTCCCTGCTGGCCGCCCTCTTCGCGACCGCTGCCCTCGCCGCCTGCAGCGGCAGCGGCAGCGGTGGCGACAGCGCCGCCCCTTCGCCCGTCGGGGCCGCACCCTCGCCGGCCCCGGCTCCCGCGCCGGCGCCCGCACCGAGCCCGTCACCCAGTCCTGCACCCGCGCCGAGCCCGGCCCCGGCACCCAGTCCCGCACCGAGCCCGGCGCCCTCCCCGGCACCGGCCCCCGCCCCCGCACCCAGCCCGGCCCCCGCACCGGCCCCGTCGGCCAACACCTGGCCCGACCTCGGCAACACCCAGGCGCCGGCCCACACCGCGTCGCCGACGAGCAACAACGGCACGCCGACGCTCGGCGGCACGCTGACCTTCACCAACATCGGCGCCAAGGGCTACTGGGGCCGCCGCATCGAGGCGCAGGCCGGCAGCGCGAGCTGCAACGTGCAGTCGGAGGTCATCAAGTTCCCGTGGGGCGACGAATCCTGCTGCCGCACGAAGCACGAGGTGACCAGCGACAGGATCAGCCCGTTCAACGAAGAGCTCGGGCTGGTGCTCGACGGCCCGTTGCGCATCAAGCAGCTGGTCGTCTACCAGCCGCTGACCACCACCGACGGCAACTGGGCGATCCGCTCGTTCTGGGACCGTCGCACGCCCGACAAGCCGTACAACTTCCACTTCTCCGGCCCCAACAAGTCCTTGGTGCTGCCCAGTGAGCTCGGCAACAGCTGCACCGTCTTCGCTTCGCAGGAGAAGCCGTTCAAGTGCGGCCCCGGCAGCGACCCGTACTGCCCCGGCTCCGACCTCGACTTCGTCGGCTGGAAGGGCTCGAAGCTGGTCGTGATGCTGGCCGGCATGCCCTACGCCGACGACCCGTCGATGAAGCCGCTGAGCTGCGTCACCGACGGCAAGGACGAGAAGGCCGAAGACTCGCCGTGGCTGGCCGTCGCTCCGTCGGAGCTGTACCGCGACGGCTGGTCCGGCTACAGCCCCTGCCACTGCTTCAGCAACACCCCGGGCAACGCCGGGCTCGGCGACGGCTGCGGCCAGATCAACATCCTCGAGGTCGTCTCCGAATCGCAAGGCACGCAGTACGGCAACCGCGACATCATCAGCACCGGCATCCGCTCGTACCAGGTGGGCTCGCTGGGCGGTTCCACCTGCGGCGTCAAGGGCTGCACGATGGACCACTTCGCGGCCGATGCCGACCTGCTCGACGCCAACAGCCTGACGGTGATGAAGCAGGGTGCCGTGATCGACGCCAACAACCGCGGCAGTGCCGGCCCGGTGTGGCGCCGGCCGGTGGACGACCGCTACTACCTGGTGCTGCTCGACGAGCAGTCGCGCGCGGTGCAGGTGGCGATGGTCCACCCCGGCGCGATCCCGGCGGCGTTGAAGGCCATCGTGCCGGCACTGCCGAACACCATCGGCCGCAGCGCGATCGACAGCCTGATGGGGCTGCGCCTGCCGAAGTGAGACCGCCATCCAGGCTCGCAATACCATCTAGGGGTTCAACCGGATGCCCATAATTCACCGTCCGTTGAATTATGGGCGCCATGCCGTCGCCTGCCACCAACGTCGTCGAGCTGCGCACGCGTGACGCCGAGCGCACGCAGCAGGAGATCCTGCGCGCCGCGATGCACGAGTTCGCCGAGCGCGGCCTGGGCGGCGCCCGCATCGACGGCATCGCCGAGCGCGCCGGCGTCAACAAGCGACTGATCTACTACTACTTCGGCGGCAAGGACGAGCTGTTCCTCGCGGTGCTCGAGCAGACCTATGCCGACATCCGCGACGCCGAGCGCGAACTGCACCTCGAACGCCTGAGCCCGCCCGACGCGGTGCGCCGGCTGGTGTCGTTCACCTGGGAACACTACCTCGCGCACCCGGAATTCCTGACGCTGCTGAACAGCGAGAACCTGCACCGCGCCCGCCACCTGAAGGCGTCGAAGCGCATCCTCGAGATGAACTCGCCGCTGGTGCAGACGCTCGGCGAGGTGCTCGAGCGCGGCCGCCGCGACGGCGTGTTCCGCGGCGGCGTCGACGCGGTGCAGCTCTACATCTCGATCGCCGGCCTCGCGTACTTCTACCTGTCGAACAACCACACGCTGTCGACCATCTTCGGGCGCGACCTGATGGCGCCGAAGGCCTTGTCGGAGCGCCTGTCGCACATCACCGAGGTGGTGATGGGCTATGTCCTGCGGGACTGACTGCAGGCCCACACAATTCACCAACTGGTGAAGAAGGACGGCACGATGAAACGCTGGCTCCTGTCTCCCGCGCTGCGCCCGGCCTGGCTGCTGCTGGCGTTGCTGGTGCTGTGGGACCTGGCGGTGCGGGTGTTCCGCATCCCGCCCTACCTGATCCCGACGCCGTGGTCGGTGGCCCACCAGCTGGTCGCCGAAGGGCCGATGCTGCTGCGCGAGACGCTGCCGACATTGGCCGCCACGCTGGCCGGCTTCGCGCTGTCGGCGCTGTTCGGCGTGCCGATCGCGATGTGGATCGCGTCGTCGCGGCTGGTCGAGAGCTTCGTGTACCCGCTGCTGGTGTTCTCGCAGTCGATCCCGAAGGTCGCGGTGGCGCCGCTGTTCGTCGTGTGGTTCGGCTTCGGCATCGTGCCCAAGGTGATCGCGGCCTTCCTGCTCGGCTTCTTCCCGGTGGTGGTGGCCACGGTGCAGGGCTTCAAGTCGGTCGAGGCCGACGTGATCGACCTGGCGCGCTCGATGGGCGCGAGCCCGTGGAAGGTGTTCATCAAGTTCCGGCTGCCGACCGCGCTGCCGTCGATCTTCAGCGGCC
This sequence comes from Rhizobacter sp. Root1238, assembly GCF_001425825.1. Lineage (GTDB taxonomy): Bacteria > Pseudomonadota > Gammaproteobacteria > Burkholderiales > Burkholderiaceae_C > Rhizobacter. The sequence goes on along the minus strand of NZ_LMDM01000023.1, from coordinate 444,092 downwards.
TGAAGGTGTCGGTGACGCTGGCGGTGGTGGGCGCGGTGGTCGGCGAGTTCGTCGGCTCGAACTCCGGCATCGGCTACGTGCTGCAGAAGGCCACCGGCAGCTTCGACCTGCCGCTGATGTTCGCCGCGCTGGTGCTGCTGTCGCTGGTCGGCGTGCTGCTGTTCCTCGCGATCGAAGGGGTCGAACGCTGGCTGATGCCGTGGCATGCGTCGCAGCGCAGCGGGCAGCAGCCGATGCACTGACGCTACACACACAACGAAGGAGACACGCATGAGACGACGCACCCTGGCCCGCGCTGCAGCACTTTCCGCGCTGGGCGCCACGCTGGCGCTGCCGGCCTTCGCCCAGTCGCGCGACAAGGTCGTGCTGCTGCTGAACTGGTACGTGTACAGCGAGCACGCGCCCTTCTTCATCGGCAAGGAGAAAGGCTTCTACGAGGCCGAGAACATCGACCTGGAGATCCAGGAAGGCCGCGGCTCGGCGGTGTCGATCCAGGCGGTGGCGGCGGGCTCGGCCACCTTCGGGTATGTCGACGTGCCGACGATGATGAAGGCCGCCGCCAAGGGTGCGCCGGTGAAGGCGGTCGGCGTCGCGCTGCAGGTGAGCCCGATGTCGGTGATGGGCTTCGCCGACAAGGGCGTGAAGGCCGCGAAGGACATCGCCGGCAAGACCGTCGCGATGACGCCGGGCGATTCGATGAGCCAGATCTGGCCGCTGTTCCTGAAGAAGACCGGGCTGCAGGAAGGCCAGTTCAAGACCGTCTCGGGCGATGCGCAGACCAAGCTGAACGCGGTGATCAACGGCCAGGCCGACCTGCTGCTCGGCTATGTGATGGACCAGAACATCAAGCTGCAGGACGCGACGAAGAAGCCGGTGCAGCTGGTGCGCTTCGCCGACTACGGCGTCAACCTGATCAGCTCCGGCATCGTCGCCCACAAGGACACGCTGGCCGCCAAGCCCGACCTGGTGAAGCGCTTCCTGCGCGCCACCACGCGCGCGCTCGAAGAGGCCGAGAAGAACCCCGAGGCCGCGGTCGACGCAACGCTGAAGGCCAACCCGAAGTCGGGCCAGCGCGACACGATGCTGGTGGGCCTGAAGCTGACGACCGCGCTGTACCACACCGACGACACGCGGGCGCTGCGGCCGCTGCGGGTGTCGATGAAGAACGTCGGCGAATCGCTGGACCTGCTGGTGCAGTACGGCGGCATGGACCCGGCCACCCGCGGCAAGCCGGAAGACTACGTCTCGCTGGACCACCTGCCGTGATGTGCCGCCGATGAGCGCCGTGCTGAAACCCGTCGAGTCGGCCGCAACGTCGCCGGTGCTGATCGAGGTGCGCGGGCTGCGCAAGACCTACCGCACGCAGGATGGCGACGTCGAGACGCTGCGCCCGCTCGACCTCGCGATCCGCGCCGGCGAGTTCGTCTCGGTGGTCGGCCCGTCGGGCTGCGGCAAGAGCACGCTGATGAAGCTGGTGGCCGGGCTGCTGCCGGCCAGCGGTGGTGAACTGACGCTGTCCGGCCGCGCGGTGCACGGCCCGCAGACCGATGTCGGCATCGTGTTCCAGAACGCGCTGCTGCTGCCGTGGCGGCGCGTCATCGACAACATCCTGCTGCAGGCCGAGATCCGCGGCCTGCCGATGGCGGCGGCCCGCGAGCGCGCGCAGCAGCTGATCGAGATGGCCGGGCTGCGCGGCTTCGAGAACAAGTACCCGTGGCAGCTGTCGGGCGGCATGCAGCAGCGGGTGGCCATCCTGCGCGCGCTGCTGCACGACCCGCCGGTGCTGCTGATGGACGAGCCCTTCGGCGCGCTCGACGCGATGACGCGCGAGCGCATGAACCTCGAGCTGCAGCGCATCTGGGGCGCGTCCGGCAAGACGGTGCTGCTGATCACGCACAGCATCCCGGAGGCGATCTTCCTGTCGGACCGGGTGGTCGTGATGACCGAACGGCCGGGCGCCATCGCCGCGGTGTACGACATCGCGCTGCCGCGGCCGCGCTCGCTCGACGTGATGGGCAGCGAGGCCTTCGCCGCGTACGCGAAGACGCTGCGCGCGCACTTCTACGCGCAGGGGTCGCTCGATGCGCATTGAACCCGGAAAGCGCGCGTGAGAAGCGAAGGCATCCTGCTGGTCGTGCGGGCGGTCGACTGCGGCGTGCGGCCGGTGTCGCTGCGCCTGCCGTTCCGCTTCGGCGCGGTCACGCTGGCACGCTGCCCGCAGCTGTTCGTGCGCGCCACCGTCGAGGTGGCCGGCCGCGGCAGCTGGCAAGGCCATGCAGCCGAGCTGATGGTGCCGAAGTGGTTCGACAAGCGCCCTGGCCTGACGCATGCCGACAACGTCGGCCAGCTCGCCGCCGCGGTCGAGCGCACGGTGCAGGCCTATGCCGGCGATGCGTCGGCCAGCGCGTTCGAGCTGTTCCAGCGCCATGCGACCGCGCTGGCGGAGGCCGGCCGCCGCGCCGGCGCGACCGAGCTGGCGAGCGCCTTCGGCCCGGCGGTGGTCGATCGCGCGGTGATCGACGCGCTGTGCCGTGCGCTCGGCCTGTCGATGTTCGATGCGGTCGCGCGCAACGCAATCGGCCTGCAGCCGAGTCCGCTGCTGCCCGACCTGCGCGGCTTCGACTGGAACGGCTGGCTGCCGACGCTGGTGCCGCGGCAACACATCGAAGCCCGCCACACCGTCGGCCTGCTCGATGCACTGCAGCCCGTGCCCGACGACGCCGGCGCGCTGCCGGTGAGCCTGCCGGCGGTGATCGCGCGCCACGGACACCGCGTCTTCAAGATCAAGCTCGGCGGCGATCCGCAGGCCGATGTGCAACGCCTGGCCGAGGTGCTGTCGGTGCTCGACCGCGACGCGCCCGGCCACCGCTACACGCTGGACGGCAACGAGCAGTACGGCGATGGCGCGGCGCTGTCCGACCTGTTCGCGCGGCTCGCGTCGCTGCCGGCCTACGCCGCGCGGCCGGATGCGCTGCTGTACCTCGAACAACCGCTGCCGCGCGACCGCTCGTTCGACGGCCCATTGCCCTCACTGCCCTGTCCCTTGTTGATGGACGAGGCCGACGGCACGCTCGATGCCTTCGTGCGCGGCCGCGACGCCGGCTGGCACGGCGTGTCGAGCAAGGGCTGCAAGGGCTTCTACAAGTCGCTGGTCAACCGCGCGCGCTGCGAGCGCTGGAACCAGGCGGCACAGCGCGACGGCCAGGAGCCCGCATGGTTCATGTCGGCCGAGGACCTGACCTGCCAGGCCGGCCTCGCGGTGCAGCAGGACCTGGCGCTGGCCGCGCTGCTCGGCCTGTCGCATGCCGAGCGCAATGGCCACCACTATGCCGATGGCTTCGGGGCCGCACCCGACGTCGAACGCCAGGCCTTCGTGCGGGCCCATCCCGACCTGTACGACGCCGACGGCCGCCTGCGCATCGCCGGCGGCCGCATCGACCTCCATTCGCTCGCCGCGCCCGGCTACGCGCACACCGCCACGCCGGACGGGTCGGCGATGCAGCCGCTGTCGCAAGCCACTTCACTCGTCTGACCCGCAAGGATTTCCATGGCCACCCAACGACTCGGTCTGATCATGCACGGCGTCACCGGCCGCATGGGCATGAACCAGCACCTGATCCGCTCCATCGTCGCGATCCGCCAGCAGGGCGGCGTGGCGCTTGCCAACGGCGACCGGCTGATGCCGGACCCGGTGCTGATCGGCCGCGATGCCGGCAAGATCGAGGCGCTCGCGAAGGCGCACGGCATCGCGCGCTGGGGCACCAACCTCGACGGCGCGATGGCCGACCGCAACGACACGGTGTTCTTCGACGCCGGCACGACGCAGATGCGCCCGACGCTGCTGGCGCAGGCGATCCGCGCCGGCAAGCACGTCTACTGCGAGAAGCCGATCGCGACCAACCTGTCCGAGGCGCTGGAGGTGTGCCGGCTCGCGCAAGCGGCCGGCGTGAAGCACGGCGCCGTGCAGGACAAGCTGTTCCTGCCCGGGCTGCGCAAGCTCGAGATGCTGAAGCGCGCCGGCTTCTTCGGCCGCATCCTGTCGGTGCGCATCGAGTTCGGCTACTGGGTGTTCGAAGGCGACCTGCAGCCGATCCAGCGGCCGTCGTGGAACTACCGGCAGGAAGACGGCGGCGGCATCATCCTCGACATGGTCTGCCACTGGCGCTACGTGCTGGACAACCTGTTCGGCGAGGTGCAGTCGGTGTCGTGCCTCGGCACCACGCACATCCCCGAGCGCTTCGACGAAGCCGGCCAGCCCTACCGCGCGACGGCCGACGACGCCGTCTACGCGACCTTCCAGCTGGCCGGCGGCGTGATCGCGCAGGTCAACAGCTCGTGGGTGACGCGGGTGCGGCGCGACGACCTGGTGACCTTCCACGTCGACGGCACGCACGGGTCGGCGGTGGCCGGGCTGACCGATTGCCGCAGCCAGGCGCGCGTCAACACGCCGCGCCCGGTGTGGAACCCGGACACCCGCCAGACCATGCCGTTCCTCGATCAATGGCAGGAGGTGCCCGACACCCAGCCGTACGACAACGGCTTCAAGCTGCAGTGGGAGCAGTTCCTGCGCCACGTGGCCGAGGACGCGCCGTACCGCTTCACGCTGCCCGAAGGGGCCAAGGGTGTGCAGCTGGTGGAGGCGGCGCTGAAAAGCTGGAAGGAGCGGCGCTGGGTCGACGTGCCGGCGCTGGCGCTCTGACGACAAAAGGCAACGCAATGAGCCTGACCCCGAACTTGACCCTGCAGCTGCCGCAGCCCGACGGCGGCCTCGCGCGTTACACGCTGTCGGCGCGCGAGCCGTGGCGCGCGCCGGAGCAACCGGCCTTCAACCGCATCGCGTACTCGGCGGCGCATGTGGTGGCCGATGCGCTCGCGCCGGTCGACCCGTGGCTGCAGTGCGCGATCGACTGGGACCGCACCATCGCGTACCGCCAGCGGCTGTGGCGCATGGGGCTGGGCGTGGCCGAGGCGATGGACACCGCGCAGCGCGGCATGGGGCTCGATTGGCCGACCTCGCTGGAACTGATCGCGCGCTCGCTCGATGCAGCGCGCGACGTGCCGGGCGCGCGCGTCGCGAGCGGCTGCGGCACCGACCAGCTCGCGCCCGACGCGGCGCGCGGCGTCGACGACGTGGTCCGCGCCTACGAGGAGCAGATGGCCGCGATCGAGAAGCTCGGAGGCCGGCTGATCCTGATGGCCAGCCGCGCGCTGGCCCGCGTCGCGCGCGGCCCGGACGACTACCTGCAGGTCTACGGCCGGCTGCTGCGCCAGGCGCGCGAGCCGGTGATCCTGCACTGGCTGGGCGACATGTTCGATCCGGCGCTGGCCGGCTACTGGGGCAGCGCCGACGTCGACCGCGCGATGGACACCGCGCTCGCGGTGATCGAGGCCAACCCGGCCCAGGTCGACGGCATCAAGATCTCGCTGCTCGACAAGGACCGCGAGATCGCGATGCGGCGCCGCCTGCCGCCCGGCGTGCGCATGTACACCGGCGACGACTTCAACTATGCGGAGCTGATCGCCGGCGACGGTGTCGGCAGCGCGCCGACGCAGCGGCAGAGCGATGCGCTGCTCGGCATCTTCGACGCGATCGCGCCGGCCGCGAGCGCGGCGCTGGCCGCGCTGGCCGCGCACGACCGCAGTCGCTTCCACGCGATCCTCGCGCCGACGGTGCCGCTGTCGCGCCACATCTTCAAGGCGCCGACCCGCTTCTACAAGACCGGCGTCGTCTTCATGGCGTGGATCAACGGGCACCAGGATCATTTCGCGATGGTCGGCGGGCAGCAGAGCACGCGTTCGCTGCCGCACCTGGCGGAGCTGCTGCGGCTGGCGGACGCGGCCGGGCTGGTCGAGCAGCCGGAGCTGGCGGCGCGGCGCATGCGGTATCTGCTGGGCCTGCATGGCGTGGATGCCTGAGGTGAACACCGCATGAGGGACTTCAGCGCCGACCACCGCTGGCTGTCGATCAACACCGCGACGGTGCGGGCGCAGTGGCCGCTCGACCGCATCGTGCTGGAGTGTGCGACCCGGGGCATCCGCGCGATCTCGCCATGGCGCGACCAGGTGGCCGCGGCGGGGCTCGACAAGGTCGCGGGCCTGGTGCGGGACACCGGCATCGAGTTGTCCGGGTACTGCCGCGGCGGCATGTTCCCGGCGGAGGACGCGCCGGGGCGGCAGCGCGCGCTGGACGACAACCGGCGTGCCATCGACGAGGCCGTGGCGCTGAACGCCCGCTGCCTGGTGCTGGTGGTCGGCGGGCTGCCGGGCGCGCTGGCGGGCCGGGCCGCGCACAAGGACCTCGGCGCCGCGCGGGCCGAGGTGCACGACGGCATCGCCGCGACGCTCGAGCATTCACGCCGTGCCGGCATGCCGCTGGCGATCGAACCGCTGCACCCGATGTACGCGGCCGACCGCGCCTGCGTCAACACGATGGAGCAGGCGCTGGACCTGTGCGATGCGCTCGACCCCGACCGCAGCGGCGCGCTGGGGGTGGCGCTCGACGTCTACCACGTGTGGTGGGACCCGAAGCTGCAATCGCAGGTCGAACGCGCCGGCCGCGAGCGGCTGATGGCCTTCCACGTCTGCGACTGGCGGTTGCCGACACGCGACCTGCTGAACGACCGCGCGATGATGGGCGACGGCGTGATCGACATCCCGCGCATCCGCGGCTGGGTCGAAGCCGCCGGCTACGCGGGCTACAGCGAGGTCGAGATCTTCTCCAGCGAGGACTGGTGGAAGCGGCCGGGCGGCGAGGTGCTGGACACCTGCATCGCGCGGCACCGCAGCGTCGTCTGAAAACCCGGATCGAAAGCCCGGGCGCGTGCCCTAGACTCGCGCCGTCTGCACTGACGGTTGCGTCTTCATGAACAAAACGGCCAAGCTCCTGGTCACGCTCGCACTGCTGGGAGGTTTTGGCGCTGCACTCTGGTTCTCGCTGCGCGGCCACCCGGCGCAGCAGGCCACCGCCGAGGCGGTCGCGGCGACCGAGCTGAACGGGCTGATCGCGGTCGACGTCGAGGACTTCTTCAAGAATCCGCGCGTCGTGCAGGTGCTGGCCGCGCACCGCTTGCCGGTGCAGGTGACCCGCATCGGCAGCCGCGACATGGCCGCCCGGGTGCTGCCCGGCGCCACCCTCGATTTCTTCTTCCCGTCCGGCGTGGTGGCGGCGACCCAGGTGACCGAGGCGGGCCGCAAGGCCGGCATCGCCACCGCGTCGTACTCGCCGTTCCACACGCCGCTGGTGATCGCTTCCTGGGAGCCGATCGCGAAGATCCTGGTCGACAACGGCATCGCCCGCCCGCTGCAGCCGCAGGTGTACGGCGTCGACATGGACAAGCTCACGCAGCTGATGCTGGCGCGCAAGCGCTGGAAGGACCTGAAGCACGCCGCGGCCTACGACGTGAGCCGCAGCGTGCTGGTATCGACCACCGACGTGCGGCGCAGCAACTCGGCGGCGATGTTCCTCGCGCTGGCCAGCAACGCCGTGAACGGAGACACCGTCAGCGACCGCGACACCGCGCGCCGCACCGCGCTGCGGCTGGCCGAGCTGTTCAAGCGCCAGGGCTACCAGGAGAACTACGTCAATGGCAATTTCGAGGACTACGTGTCCCAGGGCATCGGCAAGACGCCGCTCGCGTGGATCTACGAGAACCAGATCGTCGGCCATGCGCTTGCCAAGGGCGGCATCGGCGGCGGCATGGTGCTGCTGTACCCGCAGCCCACCATCACCAACAAGCTGGTGTTCGTCGCCACCAGCGAACGTGCCAAGGCGCTCGGTGCGCTGTTGTCGAACGATGCCGAGTTGCAGGGCATCGCACTGCAGCACGGCTTTCGCATCGCCGATGCCGAGCGCTTCGCGAAGGCCGTGCAGCCGACCGGCCTGGCGGTGGAGACCCGCCTCACGCAGGTGGTGGATCCGCCCTCGTTCGAACTGATGGCGGAAATGATCGACGTGGTGACCAAGGAGATGGGTCAATGAGGTTTGCCCTGCGAGTTTCGCTTCTGGCGCTGTTGTGCATGGCGCTGGCCGGCTGCGACCGGCCCGCGGTCGACACGGCGGCCGCGCCGCCACCACCACCACCCGCGGCCCCGGCGCTGCAGGTGCTGGCCACCACCGACCTGCGCGACATCGAGCCGCTGCAGCAGATGGTGCTGAAGGCGACCGGCGTGAACCTGCAGTTCCGCTTCGGCGGCACGATGGAAAGCACCGAGGCGGTGCTGAACGGCCAGTCGGGTGCCGACCTCGCGTGGTTCGCCAACGCCAAGTACCTGCTGTCCGACGCGCAGGGCCAGTCGCGCGTGAAGCTGCAGGAGAAGATCATGTTGTCGCCGATCGCGCTCGGCCTCAGCGAATCGGCGGCCCGCCAACTGGGCTGGGACCGGCCGGAGCGCGCCGCCAAGGTGACCTGGAAGGACATCGCCGCCGCCGCGAAGGCCGGCAAGCTGAGCTACGCGCTGTCCAACCCGGCCACCTCGAACCAGGGTTTCATGGCCTTGCTGGGCGTGGTGGCGAGCGCCGCCCAGAAGACCGACGGACTCGGCGCGGCCGACGTCGACCGCGGCGCCATCGCAGCCTTCCTGAAGGGCTACCGGCTGCCCGGCGACAACTCCACCTACCTCTCGGAGAAGTTCATCGAGCGCCAGGGCGTCGACGTCAACGCCTTCATCAACTACGAGAGCTGGCTGCTGGGCCTGAACCAATCGGGCAAGCTGCGCGAGAAACTGCTGCTCGTCTACCCGCACGAAGGGGTGAGCACCGCCGACTACCCGCTGCTGCTGCTGAACGATGCCCGGCGCGACGACTACCTGAAGGTGGTCGCGTACCTGAAGGGCGAGGCGGCGCAGACCTGGCTCGCGCGCCAGACGCTGCGGCGGCCGGTGGTGCCCGAGGTGGCCGAGAAAGTGGCCGACATCCTGCCGCGCGACGCGATGCGCATCGAGCTGCCGTTCTCGCCCGACCGCGCGCTGGCCGACGGCCTGATCGACGCCTACCTGAACGAGTTCCGCCGGCCGATCGCGTCGACGTTCGTGCTGGACACCAGCGGCAGCATGGAGCGCGACGGCCGCCAGCAACAGCTGATCCAGGCGCTCGACTACATCGCCGGCGTCGACCGCTCGCTGACCGGGCGCATCGCGCGGCTGACGAACCGCGAGCGGCTGTGGATGCAGCCGTTCTCGGACAACCCCTACGACCTGCAGCGCTTCGAGATCCCGGCCGGCGCCCCGGCGGCCCGCGGCGTGCAGGTGATCGAGGACAGCGAGGCCAAGCAGAAGGCGCTGGCGCAGGTGCGAGCCTTCGCGGCCGGCTTGAACATGCGCGGCGGCACCGCCTTGTTCGACGCGGTGCTGAAGTCGCTGAAGAACATGGCCGACGAGAAGCAGAAGCACCCCGGCTACCAGTATTCGGTGGTGGCGTTCACCGACGGCGAGAGCAACAAGGGCCGCACCTTCGAGGAGTTCAGGCGCGACTACGAGCAGTTGCCGGAAGACGCCCGGTCGATCCCGGTCTTCATGGTGCTGTTCGGCGACGCCAACGAGAAGCAGCTGCGCGAACTGGTGAAGGTGACCGGCGGCCGGCTGTTCGATGCGCGCAAGACGCCGCTGTACGGCGTGTTCAAGGACATCCGTGCCTACCAGTAGCTCGCTCGGCAACCGCCTGCTGGGCGTGCTCGCGTCGGCACCGAACTGGATCGGTCTCGGGCTCGCAAGCATCGCGCTGGTGCTGAAGGGGCTCGGCCTGCTCGGCCATGCCGCGCTGCCGCTGGCGGTGCTCGGCTACGCAGCCGGGTTCGTGGCCGGCGGGCTGTGGCTGGGGTTCCCGTCGCTGTCGCGGCCCGGCTGGGAGGCCCTGCAGTTCAGCGACGACGGTGATACGCGCGAGGCGATGGAGCGTGCGCTGCAGGGCGTGCGCGGGCTGACGCAGTACAACCCCGACGACCGCCTGCCCGCGAGCCTGCAGACCCGCGTGCTGGAGCTGTGCAAGGCGCTGGACGCGCTGCGCCGGCAGTGGGAGCGCTCGCGCGGCCACCTGTCGCTCGACGACGGCTTCGACGCACGCCGCATCGCGATCGTCCACCTGCCGGAGGCGTTGAACGCCTACCTGTCGATCCCACCGTCGTATGCCCGCACGCGCGTGTTGTCGAACGGCAAGACCGCGCTCGACACCTTCGCGCAGACGCTGGCGCAGCTGGAGGCGAACGTGGCGCAGCTCGCGGACGACCTGGCATCGCAGGACGCGCAGGCCTTCCTCACGCACTCGCAGATGCTGTCGCGCGAGCTCAGGCCGCCGCCAGCACCGTCCGCCGAACCCGCCGCACGTTGAACGCGCTCGCGATCAGCACGCCCTGCACCACCGCGATGCCCAGCCACACCTGCGCCGGCCGGTGCAGGTCCATCAGCGTGCCGAACAGCAGCGGCGCAATCGCCTGGCCGATGTCCAGGCCCGAGTAAACGACGCCATAGACGCGGCCGGTCGCGTTGTCGGGCGCCGAGCGCTTGACGATCAGGTCGCGCGACGGCCCGGCGATGCCGGCCGCGAAGCCCATCGCACCGAACAGCACCGGCACCGCCAGCGCCGGGATCGTCGCGAAGCCCAGCACCAGCGCGAGCGCCGCCGCGACGCCGAAGCCGGCCCCGACGATGCGCTCGCAGCGCGCCGGGTCGGTCACCAGGAAGCCGCCGACCACCATGCCGCCGGCACTGCACACCATGTAGACCGTCAGGCAGATCGCCGCCAGCTGCGTCGGCACGTCGTGCAGCAGCCGGGCCGCCTCGGGCGCGAAGGCCTGCACGCCGCTCAGCGCCATCGCATAGAAAAAGAAGAACGCGAAGCACATCCAGACCGCCGGGATCTGCAGGAAGTCGAGGCTGCCGCCCACCGGCTGGGCTGCGGCCGCCTTCGCCGGCGCCACCGTGTCGAGCGCCAGCTTCTCGCGGTTGAACCACAGCACGATCAGCACCGCGAACGCCAGCACGCCGGCACAGGCCAGCGCGACGCGCCACGAGTACGCCAGCGTCAGCGGCACCAGCATCGCCGGCGCGAGCGCCCAGCCCAGGCTGCCGGTGATGCCGTGCACGCTGAACGCATGGCCGAGCCGCGACGGGTGCACCTTGCGGTTCAGCAGCGTGAAGTCGACCGGGTGGAACACCCCGTTGCCGATGCCCGCCAGCACCGAGAACGCCGCCAGCATCCACCAGCCGGTGCTGATCGAGAAGCCGAAGGCCGCCAGCCCCAGCAGCGCCAGCCCGGCGAACAGGATCGGCCGCGGCCCGAAGCGGTCGACGATGAAGCCCGACAGCGCCTGCGTGATGCACGAAACGACGAAGAAGATCGACATCAGCAGCCCGAGCTCGGCATAGCCGACGTTGAAGGCGTCCTTCAGCCACGGGAACAGCGGCGCCAGCAGCAGCTGGCTGAAGTGACTGATGCTGTGCGCCAGGCCGACGAGGCCGATGACGGTGGCGTCCTTGCGCAAGGCGGGTGCCGGGGCGGCCAGGGTGTTCATGCAGGAGTTCGGCAGGTGGAGTCGAGCCCCGATGGTAGGCAGTGACGAAGCGGCCGGATTGCGATAGCCTGTCAATCCCTGTCGAGATCCTGCCAACCCGGGCCGCTCACCCATGTCCACCCCCACGCCGCCGATCGGTCCGCTGACGCCGCACCTCTACACGCCGACGCCGCAGCGCCCGCTGCGCGCGAAGAAGCACCACCTGAGCACCGACACCCGGGTCGTGCCGCACGACCACCCGTGGGCGCAGGTCGCGCTGTCGTCGACCGGCGTCGTGCGGCTGACGATGGAGCACGGCACCTACCTCGTGCCGCCGTCGCGCGCGCTGTGGATCCCGGCCGGCATGGAGCATGCCGTCAGCGTCGTCGAGGATGCCGACCTGCGCACGCTGTACCTGCTGCAGCCGCGCGGGCGCAGCGGCCCGGGCGTCGCGCCAGCCGAGCAGGCGCCGTGGCGGCAATGCCGGGTGCTGGAGGTTTCGGAGCTGCTGCGCGCGCTGGTGCTCGAGATGAACGTGCAGCCCGACGGCGGCGGCCCGCCGCTGGGCCCCGACGCGCTGCGGCGCGAACAGCGGATCAGCGCGCTGGTGCTGGACGAGCTGCGGCGCGCCCGCCCGGTGCGGCTGGGCGTCGACCTGCCGGCCGACAAGCGGCTGCGCACGCTGTGCGAGGCGGTGCTCGACGATCCGACCCGCCATGCCACGCTCGACGGCTGGGCGCGCGACACCGGCGCCAGCCCGCGCACCGTCGCGCGGCTGTTCCGCCAGCAGCTCGGCACGACCTTCGTGCAGTGGCGCCAGCAGGTGCTGCTGGCCAAGGCCTTGTCGATGGCGGCGCGCAAGCAGCCGATGGGCGTGATCGCCGCCGAACTGGGCTACGCGAGCGCGAGCGCCTTCAGCGCGATGGTGCGGCGCTCGGTCGGCGCGCCGCCGAGCCGTTTCTTCAGCTGACGCCGGCGACGGGCGGGCAATCCCTGCCCTCGAAAGGGGTAGTCAATGTGGGGATGCCCGCGGGCAGGCAGCACCCTAGACTGCACAGCACTCAACTGCCGGGAGCACCCATGTTGTCATCGCTGTTCGGAGACCTGCGAGACCTCAAGGGCGACGGCCGGGACGAACCCGCGCTGCCCGGCCAGGTGGTGGCGTCCGACGGCGGCGAGCCCCGTTCCCCCGGTTTCGCCGCCACGTCGATCATGGAGACCATCGCGACCGAGGTGAACGACCAGGGGCAGATGGTCGACCGCCACCTGCGCGACCTGGTCGTCACCGGCTCGTCGGCCCAGGCGATCCGCGAGCACTTCGCGGCCACCCGCGCCGACCTGGAGACCGCCTCCCGCCACATCGCGCTGCACGACCCGACCGGCGTCTGGGCCAGCGCGGTCGTGAAGGCGCTGTCGGACGCGAGCGGCCGGCCCATCGAGCGGCTGCACCTGCGCGAGCACACCACGCTGCGCACGCTGGCGATGATCGAGCGCACCACGCTCGAACGGCGCGACGAAGGCCTGCTGCGCATCTACCACGCCGACGTGCGCGCGCCGGGCCCCGACAACGCGGCGATCCCGATCGCGCTGATGGAGCGCAGCCACATGACCGCGGTGATCGTCGGCGCGATGCAGCCGCACGCGGTCGACGGCATGCTGAACACGCTGTACGGCGCGGTGAACCAGCCCGGCTGGCGCTGCCCGACGCTGCTCTTCATGCTGCCGCCGAACGGCGTCTGGATCGCCAACAAGATCGGCATGATCCAGTGGCCGCAGCGGCTGAAGGTGCAGGTGCTCAACGAATCGCTGTCGAGCGCGTCGGCGGTGTGGAACGCGCTGCTGGGCCAGTGGAACCGCGTGAAGACCGAGCCGGTCTGGGGCCCGCCGCCGGTCGCCGCGCTGGCATCGGTACAGGGACCGGACGGCTTCCCGATCAAGGTGGCCGACCTCGACGCGGCTGCCGCGGCGGCCGCAACGAGCGAGGCGACCCGCAGCAATGCAGTGCTGAAGGCGCCGGTGCGCCCGCTGCTCGACCCGCAGCGCGCGGCGCATGCGCTCGACGCGATGCTGCTGGTCGACGGCCTGATGGGCTGCGCGGTCGTCGACACCGCGACCGGCCTGGTCGTCACGCACAAGGTGCGCGACGAGCACCCGGTCGACATCGAGCTGGCCGCCGCCGCCTGCACCCAGGTGCTGCGCGTGCACGACCGCCACGCGCGCGACATGGGCCTGTCCGATGCGGTGCACGAGATCATGACCAGCACGCCGACGCGCCACCACCTGATCCGCTCGCTGTCGCGGCACGGCGGGCTGTTCCTGTTCGCGCTGCTCGACAAGCAGCGCAGCAACCTGGCGCTGGCGCGCTACAAGCTGATGGAGGCGGAGCAAAGCCTGTCCTGAGAAGGGTTGCGGGGCTTCGATAACATCCGGGGATGAGCCAAGACGTCCTCTTCGACTACCCGCTGCAAGACGCAGCCGGCGCCACCTGCACCGCCCACGCCTGGGCCAAGGTGCCCGAACCGCTGACGCCCGCCGGCCGTGCCGATTACAAGGCCCGCGCGAAAGCGCTGCTGGCCCAGCACGACGCGGTGCTGGTCGCCCACTACTACGTCGACGGCGACCTGCAGGACCTGGCACTCGAAACCGGCGGCCTGGTCGCCGATTCGCTCGAGATGGCGCGCTTCGGCCGCGACCACCCGAGCAAGACGCTGGTGGTCGCCGGCGTGCGCTTCATGGGCGAGACCGCGAAGATCCTGAGCCCCGACAAGCGCGTGCTGATGCCCGACCTCGACGCGACCTGCTCGCTCGACCTCGGCTGCCCGCCCGACGACTTCGCCCGCTTCTGCGACGCCCACCCCGACCGCAAGGTCGTCGTCTACGCCAACACCAGCGCCGCGGTGAAGGCGCGCGCCGACTGGATGGTCACCAGCTCCTGCGCGCTCGCGATCGTGCGCCACCTGAAGGACCGCGGCGAGAAGGTGCTGTGGGCGCCCGACCGCCACCTCGGCCGCTACATCCAGGAAGAGACCGGCGCCGACATGCTGATGTGGAACGGCGCGTGCATCGTGCACGACGAGTTCAAGGGCCTGGAACTCGACCTGCTGAAGGCCGAATACCCCGGCGCGAAGGTGCTGGTGCACCCGGAGTCGCCGAAGTCGGTGGTCGAGCAGGCCGACGTGGTCGGCTCCACGTCGCAGCTGCTGAACGCGGTGCTGCAGATGGATGCGAAGCACTTCATCGTCGCCACCGACAACGGCATCCTGCACCGCATGCGCCAGCTCGCGCCCGGCAAGGTGCTGGTCGAAGCGCCGACCGCCGGCAGCAGCGCCACCTGCAAGAGCTGCGCGCACTGCCCGTGGATGGCAATGAACGCGCTGCAAGGCGTTGTCGCGTGCCTGGAGCACGGCAGCGGCGAGATCCATGTCGACGAGCCGGTGCGCAGCCAGGCGCTGGGCTGCATCGACCGCATGCTCGACTTCGTGAAAGCCAACCCGTCGAGCACGCAGAAGCTCGGCATGGTCAAGAACATCGGTGCCGCATGACGATCGCCTTCGAATCCGACGAAACGCTGGAACAGGCCCGCGCCCGCAACATCCGCGATGCGCTGGCCGAAGACATCGGCCGCGGCGACTGGACCGCGCAGCTCGTGCCGGCCGGCCGCCGCGTGCGCGCCCGCGTGCTGGTGCGCGAGGACGCGGTGCTGTGCGGCCGCGACTGGTTCGACGGCTGCGTGCGTGCGCTCGACCCGCAGGCCGCGATCGACTGGCACGTCGACGAAGGCGCGCGCATGGCGCCCGACACGCTGGCCTGCCACATCGAGGCCGACGCGCGCGCGCTGCTGTCGGCCGAGCGGCCGGCGCTGAACTTCCTGCAGCTGCTGTCGGCCACCGCGACGGTCACGCGCCGCCATGTCGACGCGATCGCCGGCGCGTCGCCGAACCCGCGCGGCTGCGCGATCCTCGACACCCGCAAGACGCTGCCCGGGCTGCGCCTGGCGCAGAAGTACGCGGTGCGCATCGGCGGCGGCCAGAACCAGCGGCTCGCGCTGTGGCACGGCATCCTGATCAAGGAGAACCACATCGCCGCGGCCGGCGGCGTGGCGGCCGCGTTGCGCAATGCGCAGGCGCTGAAGGCCGGCGTCGACATCCAGATCGAGGTCGAGGACATCGCACAGCTGCGCGAGGCGCTGGACGCCGGCGCGGTCAGCGTGCTGCTCGACAACTTCGACGAGGCGCTGATGCGCGAGGCGGTGGCCGTGACGGCCGGGCGCGCGCTGCTCGAGGTCTCGGGCAACGTGCAGCTCGACCAGGTGCGCGGCATCGCCGAGACCGGCGTCGACCGCATCTCGATCGGCCGGCTGACCAAGGACGTGCGGGCCACCGACTACTCGATGCGGGTGCTGGAGCGGATCTGACTGCGGGTGAGAGTCCGCGTCGGCGCGGACTTTTGCCGCACTCTCGGGATGGCCGGCGCGGCCCGCACTGACTACAGTCGATGGGACATCCTGACCGAACGGCGGACCCCATGAGCGCAGACTTCGACACGATCTTCAACTACCACGAGCGCGCCGTCTTCGAGGCGGTGGCCGCGGCCGCCACCCAGCACCCGCACCTGCATGGCAGCGAGCTGCTCGCCGACATCGCCTGCGTTGCGCTGAACCGGCTGCCGCCGCGCTACATCCGGCATGCGGTCGATTTCTCGTTCTACCTGAGCGAGAAGGAGCGCCACGTGATCGAGGTGGCGATCACCGAGGCAGTCGATTTCGCGTTCCAGTTCGTGCTGGCCCGCACCGCGATGAAAGCGCGGAACTAGCTTCGGCTGGCCGCGGGGCGCACCAGGATCGACGGGAAGCTCACCGGCAGCGTGCGCGGGAAATCGCGGCTGAAATGCAGCCCGCGGCTTTCGTGCCGCATCAGCGCCGAGCGCACGATCAGCTCGGCGCAATCGACCAGGTTGCGCAGCTCCAGCAGATCGCGGGTGACGCGGAAGTTCGCGTAGTAGTCGTCGATCTCGCTGCGCAGCAGGTCGATGCGGTGCAGCGCCCGCTCCAGCCGCTTGGTGGTGCGCACGATGCCGACGTAATTCCACATCAGCAGGCGCAGCTCGTCCCAGTTGTGCGCGATCACCACCTGCTCGTCGGCGTTCTCGACCTGGCTCTCGTCCCAGGCCGGCAGCCCCGGCTGCTCGCTCGGTGCGTGTTCCAGGATGTGGTCGGCGCAGGTCTTGCCGAGCACCACGCATTCCAGCAGCGAATTGCTGGCCAGCCGGTTCGCGCCGTGCAGGCCGGTGTAGGTGGTCTCGCCGACCGCATACAGCCCCGGCAGGTCGCTGCGCCCGTGCAGGTCGCTGACGACGCCGCCGCAGGTGTAGTGCGCCGCCGGCACCACCGGGATCGGCTGGGTCGTGATGTCGATGCCGAGCTTCAGGCAGCGGGCGTAGATGGTCGGGAAGTGCTCCTTCAGGAACTCGGCGCCCAGGTGGGTCGCGTCCAGCAGCACGTAGTCGACCCCGTGCTTCTTCATCTCGAAGTCGATCGCGCGGGCCACGATGTCGCGCGGCGCCAGCTCGCCGCGCGGGTCGTGCGCCTGCATGAAGCGGGTGCCGTCGGGCAGCAGCAGGTGGCCGCCCTCGCCGCGCAGCGCCTCGGTGATCAGGAAGCTGCGCTCCTGCGGGTGGTACAGGCAGGTCGGGTGGAACTGGATGAACTCCATGTTGCCGACGCGGCAGCCGGCCCGCCAGGCCATCGCGATGCCGTCGCCGGTGGAGGTGTCGGGGTTGGTCGTGTAGCGGTACACCTTGCCGGCACCGCCGGTGGCCATCACGACCGCCGACGCCGCCAGCGTCTCGACGCGCTGCTGGTCGATGTCGAGCGCGTAGATGCCGTAGCAGCGCGGCAGCTCGTCGCGCTTCAGGTGGCGGGAGGTGATCAGGTCGACCGCCATCCAGCGCTCCAGCAGGCGGATGTTCGGGTGGCGCTTCACCTCGTCGAGCAGCACGTCGTGGATGGCCTTGCCGGTCGCGTCGGCGGCATGCGCGATGCGGCGCACCGCATGGCCGCCTTCGCGCGTCAGGTGCAGGCCCAGCGGGCCTTCCGGGTCGGGCGAGAACGGCACGCCGCGCTCGACCAGCCATTCGATCGCCTTCGCACTGTGCTGCGCGATGAAGCGCGCGGTGTGCTCGTCGACCAGCCCGGCGCCGGCGTCCTGCGTGTCGCGCACGTGCGACTCGATGCTGTCGTCGGTACCGAGCACGCCGACGATGCCGCCCTGGGCCCAGGCGGTCGCGGCCTCGTCGAGGTTGCGCTTGGCGAGCACCACGACCGGCCGGCTCTGCGCGATGTGCAGCGCGACGGTCAACCCCGCGAGGCCCGCGCCGACGATCACGACCGGCAGGGAAGAAACAGCTTCAGCGCGCGACGGGGCCATGAGGCGGACGCAAAGTGGGAGGTGGGCGATTCTATCGGCGCGCCCCTGCACCCGTCGCGCGCATGGCAAAGGGCCGTCCGCGCGTCAAGCCCCGAAGTTGACGGAGGAAGGAGCGGTTTTTTGCGACGTTTGCCCCTGTCACATCCTGAAACAAGCTCCTACACTGCCACGCACGCCTGTTGACGTCGACGGGCCGTTGGTGAAACACAGAGCAGGCCCATGTCGAGCATTCCCCCCTTTTCCACCGGCAGCGATCCCCAGGGTGGAGGCGCCGACGACGGCTGGCAGGCGACGCGGGCGCAGACCTCGGTGGCCACCGAGCTGCTCGCCGACGCCGACGACGAGTCGCCCGACGAACAGCGCGACATCGGCCGCCAGGTCGGCGCCGACCAGCGCGAGCTGTTCGTCTCGTGCGATCCGGCCGAGGCGCTGCAGCAGCAGTTCGAGCTGCTGCAGCCCGACTACATCGCACTGCACGACGTGGGCACCGTGTCGTCGCGCAAGCTGCTGGCCGGCGTGGCCACCGCGAGCAACCGCACGCTGCAGAAGCTCGTGATCCGCCGCCAGGGCTACGGCACGCCGCTCGCGACGCTCGAGTTCGTCGATTTCCCCGGCGCCGACGGCAGCCTGCTGCGGCTGTACACCACGCAGGCCGATGCCGACACCGTGGCGCGCCAGGCGCTCGCGCGCGTGCTGATGGGCTACAGCCAGCTGGCGGTGCTGATGGTCGGCGCGCTGCCGGCCCACCTGCTCGAATCGACGCTGAAGCCGCTGCACGAGGCGATGGTCACCGGCCCGTGGTTCAACCGGCACATGCTGCTGCTGCCGCTGACGGCGGCCACCGCCACGCTGACGAGCTTCGCCACCGACATGGGCCGCGGCACCGGCGTGAACGTGCGCACGACGCCGCAGGTCACGCGACCGGCCGACGCCTGGGGTTTCATCAGCGGCACCTGGAACAAGCTGCGCGAGCAAGGCGTCGGCGCGCGCCCCGCCCGGCCGGCACCGGCGCCCGGGCCGACGTCGATGTCGCCGATGGCGCCGCGGCCGATCGGGTCGTTCTCGCCGTCGGTGCCGCCGCCGCCGGCCGCACCGACGCCGACCTTGCCGCTGGCCACGCCGCCCGCGGTGGCCTACCCGACCTCGTACGCGCCGATGCCGCCGACCCGGCCGGTCGCGTCGACGCAGGCCGATTCACCGCTGCAGCGCTACGTGAACCAGCTGATCGAGCTGACCGGCATGGTCAGCTGCTGCGTGTTCGACATCGCCAGCGGCCGCGACCTGGTGCACGCCGGCGCGCGGCCTTCGGCCGACACGCTGGCCCAGCATGGGGCAGCGCTGCTCGGCGCGATGACGGCGACCGCACGCACGATGGGCCTCGGCCATGCGATGCCGGAGGCCGCGATCACGCTGGGGTCCCACCACCTGCTGCTGCGCGCGGTGCCGAACCATCCCGGCCTCGCGCTGCATGCGGTGCTCGACAAGACGCACGCGAACCTGACGCTGGTGCGGCTGCAGGTCGTGCGAATGGACAACCTGCTTGAGGGTTGACGGCCCCCCAGTCGCTTTCGCTCCTGCCCCCGAGGGGCGCCACCCGGCGGCCCGGCAAAGCCGGTTCCGCGGGCGTTGCTTGATCAATGCACGACTCGTTCGAAGCTGAACTCGGTGCCGGCAACATCAACCGGGATCACGTCCTTCGGCCCGAACCGGCCCTCGAGGATCAGCTTCGAGACCGGGTTCTCGATCTTCTGCTGGATCGCCCGCTTCAGCGGCCGCGCACCGAACACCGGGTCGAAGCCGACCTGGGCCAGCGCGGCCAGCGCGGCCGGCGACACGTCGAGCTTCATCTCCAGCTTGTCCAGCCGCAGCTCCAGCGTCTTCAGCTGGATGCGCGCGATCGCCTCGATGTTCTTCGCGTCCAGCGAATGGAACACCACCGTCTCGTCGATGCGGTTCAGGAACTCCGGGCGGAAATGCTGCTTCACCTCGGCCCACACCGCCTCGCGGATGGCCTCGGGGTCCTGCCCGGCCATCTGCATGATCTGGTGCGAGCCCAGGTTGGACGTCATCACGATCACCGTGTTCTTGAAGTCCACCGTGCGGCCCTGGCCGTCGGTCAGGCGGCCATCGTCGAGCACCTGCAGCAGCACGTTGAAGACGTCCGGGTGCGCCTTCTCGACCTCGTCGAGCAGCAGCACGCTGTAGGGCTTGCGGCGCACCGCCTCGGTCAGGTAGCCGCCCTCGTCGTAGCCGACGTAGCCGGGCGGCGCGCCGATCAGCCGGCTCACCGAATGCTTCTCCATGAACTCGCTCATGTCGACGCGGATCAGGTGGTCTTCGCTGTCGAACAGGAAGCCGGCCAGCGCCTTGCACAGCTCGGTCTTGCCGACGCCGGTCGGCCCGAGGAACAGGAACGAGCCGGTCGGCCGGTTCGGGTCCGACAGGCCGGCACGCGAACGGCGGATCGCATCGGCCACCGCGGTGATCGCCTCGTCCTGCCCGACCACGCGCTCGTGCAGCTTGCCTTCCATCTGCAGCAGCTTCTCGCGCTCGCCCTGCATCAGCTTGGACACCGGGATCCCGGTGGCGCGCGCGACCACCTCGGCGATCTCCTCGGCGCCGACCATCGTGCGCAGCAGCTGCGGGCGGCTCGCGTCGGCGCCCTTCTTCACTTCGGTGGCCTGCGCATCCTTCAGCGCCTTCTCCAGCTCCGGAAGCTTGCCGTACTGCAGCTCGGCGACCTTGTTGAAATCGCCCTTGCGCTTGAACTCCTCGATCTGGAAGCGGATGCGGTCGATCTCTTCCTTCACATGGGCCGAGCCCTGGGCCGCGGCCTTCTCGGCCTTCCAGATCTCCTCGAGGTCGGCAGCCTCGCGCTGCAGGCGCTCGATCTCTTCCTGGATCAGCCCGAGGCGCTTCTGCGAGGCTTCGTCCTTCTCGCGCTTGACGGCCTCGCGCTCGATCTGCAGCTGGATCAGCCGGCGGTCGAGCTTGTCCATCGCCTCCGGCTTGGAGTCGATCTCGATCTTGATCTTGGCGGCTGCCTCGTCGATCAGGTCGATCGCCTTGTCGGGCAGGAAGCGGTCGGTGATGTAGCGGTGGCTCAGCTCGGCCGCGGCGACGATCGCCGGGTCGGTGATCTCGACGCCGTGGTGCACCTCGTACTTCTCCTGCAGCCCGCGCAGGATCGCGATGGTGGCCTCGACCGTCGGCTCGCCGACCAGGATCTTCTGGAAGCGGCGCTCCAGCGCGGCGTCCTTCTCGATGTACTTGCGGTACTCGTCCAGCGTGGTCGCGCCGATGCAGTGCAGCTCGCCGCGCGCGAGCGCCGGCTTCAGCATGTTGCCGGCGTCGATCGCGCCTTCGGCCTTGCCGGCGCCGACCATCGTGTGGATCTCGTCGATGAAGACGATGGTCTGGCCTTCGTCCTGCGCGACTTCCTTCAGCACCGACTTCAGCCGTTCCTCGAACTCGCCGCGGAACTTGGCACCGGCCAGCAGCAGCGCCATGTCGAGCACCAGCACCCGCTTGCTCTTCAGCGAATCGGGCACCTCGCCGGCGACGATGCGCTGCGCCAGGCCTTCGACGATGGCGGTCTTGCCGACGCCCGGCTCGCCGATCAGCACCGGGTTGTTCTTGCTGCGGCGCTGCAGCACCTGGATCGCGCGGCGGATCTCGTCGTCGCGGCCGATCACCGGGTCGAGCTTGCCGTTGCGGGCGCGCTCGGTCAGGTCGAGGGTGTACTTCTTCAGCGCCTCGCGCTGGCCTTCGGCATCGGCGTTGTCGACCTTCTGGCCGCCGCGCACCGCGTCGATCGCGGCTTCGAACGCCTTGCGGGTCAGGCCGTGCTCCTTGACGAACGGGCCGATCGACGACTTGGCGTCGGTCGCGGCCAGCAGGAACATCTCGCTGGCGATGAACTGGTCGCCGCGCTTGGTGGCCTCTTTTTCAGACGCCTGCAGCAGTGCGCCGAGCTCGCGGCTGGCCTGCACCTGCTCGCCGCCCTGCACCTGCGGCAGCTTGCGCAGCTCGGTGTCGAGCGCGGCCTGCAGACGGCCGGTGTTGACGCCAGCGCGGTCGAGCAAGGCCTTCGGCCCGTCGGTCTGGGCGAGCATCGCGGCCAGCAGGTGGGCCGGCTCGATATAGGGGTTGTCGCGGTTCAGCGCGAGGCTCTGGGCCTCGCCGAGCGCTTCCTGGAACTTGGTGGTGAGCTTGTCGAGTCGCATGGGACGAATCCTCCGATTGCAGGGGATTTGAGGGGATCGTCCCGGATTTCAAGCTAAGCGAGAACAACCCTCGCCAGCTTGTATCCGATGCCCGCACAGGCCAGCGACCCCAGGACATGGGCCAGAGTGTGGCCGACGGCGAGCACCCATTCGTTGCGCTGGATCAGCGCGAGCGATTCGCCGGAGAACGACGAGAAGGTGGTCAGCCCGCCGAGAAAGCCGGTCACCGCCAGCAGCCGCAGCAGTTCGTTCGGGCTGCGCTGGAACCAGTACAGCGCGACGCCGATCAGCAGCCCGCCGGCACAATTGACGAGCAGCGTGCCGAGCGGAAACCCCGCCCATTGCGCGTTCAGCCACAGCCCCGCCCACCAGCGCAGCAGCGCGCCGAAGACGGCGCCGGTCGCGACCGCCAGCACCTGCAGCCCGGTGATGCCGGCCGTCATGGCGCAAGGTTCCCGCTGTCGATGCCCCAGCGCCGCAGCGCGGCATCGTCGTGGCTGCGGGCATCGACCCAGCGCGCGCCTTGCGGCGTGTGCTCCTTCTTCCAGAACGGCGCTTGCGTCTTCAGGTAATCCATCAGGAACTCACAGGCTTCGAAGGCTTGGCCACGGTGGGCCGACGTGACCGCCACGAGCACGATCTGGTCCTGCGCATCGAGCATGCCGACGCGGTGGATCACGCGCGCGGCGCGGATGTCGAAGCGGGCCGTCGCGGCATCGATCATCGCGTCGATCGATGTCTCGGTCATGCCGGGGTAGTGCTCGAGCTCCATGCGGCTGACGTCGGCGCCGTCGCTGCGGTCGCGCACCGTGCCGACGAACGCGACCACCGCGCCGACGCCACCATCGCCGGCACGCAGCCGGGCCACCTCGGCGCCGAGGTCGAAGTCGTCGGTCTGGATCGAGACACGCGCAGCGCTCATGTCAGCCTCCGGTCACCGGCGGGAAGAACGCGAGTTCCGCATCGTCGTGCAGCAACGTGGCTTCGTCGCACAGCGCCTGGTCGAGCGCGCAGCGCAAGGCCCGCGTGCGCGCCAGCGCCGCCGCGTGGCGCTCGCTGCGCGCGATCAGCGCATCGCGCGCCGCCGCCACGTCGGCACCGGCCGGCAGCTCCAGCGACTCGCTGCTGCCCAAGGCTTCGCGCAACGATGCGAAATAGCGGATCCGCAGCTTCATGCGAGCCACTCCGAGAACGGCACGTAGCGCACCGTGTCGCCGGCCGCGATGGCCTGGCCGGGCGGGTTGTCGACCACGCCGTCGCCCCACACCGCCGAGCTCAGCACGCCCGACCCCTGGTTCGCGAACAGGTCCAGCCCGCCGTCGGCATTGCGGCGCACGCGCAGGAACTCGCGCCGCCGGTCGGGCTTCGGCCAGGCGAAATCGGCCCGCATCGGCAGCCCGCGCGGCAGCTCGGCCGCGACGCCCTGCAGCCGCAGCAGCACCGGACGCACCGCGAGCAAGAAGGTGATGAAGCTCGACACCGGGTTGCCCGGCAGCCCGATGAACCAGGCCGCGGAGGAATCGCCGCGGCGCACGCTGCCGAACGCCAGCGGCTTGCCCGGCTTGACCGCGATCTGCCACAGGTCGAGCTGCCCTTCGGCCTGCACCGCCGGGCGCAGGTGGTCTTCTTCACCGACCGACACGCCGCCGCTGGTGACGATCAGGTCGTGGCCTTGCGCCGCCCGCATCAGCGCATCGCGCGTCGCGTCGAGCCGGTCGGGCACGATGCCGAGGTCGGTCACGTCGCCGCCCAGCGCCTGGATCAGCGCCCGCAGCGTGTAGCGGTTGGAGTTGTAGATCGCGCCGGGGCGCAGCGGCTCGCCCGGCATCACCAGCTCATCGCCGGTGGAAAACAGCGCGACGCGCGGCCGGCGCATCACCGACAGCGTCGCCGCGCCCACCGAGGCGGCCAGGCCGAGCGCCTGCGGGGTCAGGCGCTGACCCTGCGTCAGCACGACGCTGCCGTGCCGCACGTCCTCGCCGCGGCGGCGCACCCATTGGCCGGCCTTCGGCACCTCGTCGATGCGCACCTGGCTGCCGATGGCCTCGCACTGCTCCTGCATCACGACCGCATCGGCACCGGGCGGGATCGGTGCGCCGGTGAAGATGCGCGCCGCGCTGCCCGGTTGCAACGCGACCGGCAGGCTGCCGGCCGGAATGCGCTGGCTCACCGGCAGCAGCGTGCTGGCCGCCGGCACGTCGGCGCTGCGCAGCGCATAGCCGTCCATCGCGGTGTTGTCGAGCGGCGGCACGTCGAGCTGCGCGTGCACGTCGGTGGCCAGCACGCGGCCGAGTGCGTCGAAGGTCGACAGGCTTTCGGCCTCGGTGGCCGGCAGCGGCTGCACCGCGGCCAGCAGGCGCGCCAGCGCGTCGTCGAGCGACAGCAGCGGCGAACGCGCAGGCGCCGGACGTTCAGGGGAAAGCGGGAGGCTGGTAGTCATAGCGCGAAGCATCGGCCAGCAGGAAAGCGGCTGCCGCCGCAGGGTCATTCAGGTCGAGCACCGGGCGCGAGGTCGGTTCGGGCAAGCGATCGGCACTGTCGGTCGCGATCGCGACGATGAACGGATCGGTCGGGTAGTTCGCCTGCTTGCCGGTGGCCGCGCGCCAGACCTCGATCTTCGGCAGGTCGGCATGCTTGAAGCCTTCGACCAGCACCCAGTCGCAGTCGACCAGCTCGGCGATCAGCTGGTGCACCGTCGGCTCGGCCAGCTGCTCGTACTCGCGGATCTTGGCCAGCCGCCGGTCGGAGGCGATCACGATCTCGAACGCGCCGGCCTGGCGGTGGCGGTACGAATCCTTGCCCGGCTGGTCGATGTCGAAATCGTGGTGCGCATGCTTGACCACCGACACCCGCTGGCCGGCCGCGCGCAGCAGCGGGATCAGCTGCTCGACCAGCGTGGTCTTGCCAGCGCCCGAATACCCGCTGAAGCCGATGACGTTCACGGGTGCGCGGTGATGTACTGCTTGACCGCGTCGGCATCGACCGGCATCACGACGAAGCGCTTCGGCAGGTCTTCGATGCCTTGCAGCTGGTACGGCCGAGCCGGCTCGCGGTTCAGCGCCTCGATGATGGTGTCGGCGAACTTGGCCGGCAGCGCCGTCTCGAGCACGATCATCGGCACCGCCGGGTCGAGGTGCTCGAGCGCGACCTTCAGCCCGTCGGCGGTGTGCGTGTCGATCATCGCGCCGAAGCGCTCGTATGCGAGCCGGATCGTCGCGAGCCGGTCGGCATGCGTGCTGTGGCCCGACACGAAGCCGTAGCCGGCGATGCGCGCGAATTCATCCGGCGTGATCTCGAAGCGGCCGTGCTGCTCGATCGCGGTCTTGAACAGCGCGCGGGTGCGCTCGCCGTCGCGCCCCAGCAGGTCGAACACGAAACGCTCGAAGTTCGACGCCTTCGAGATGTCCATCGACGGGCTCGAAGTCTCGAAGGTCTCGCTGCCGGCACGCACCCGGTAGGTGCCGCTGCGGAAGAACTCGTCGAGCACCCGGTTCTCGTTGGTGGCCAGCACCAACTGCCGGATCGGCAGCCCCATGCTGCGCGCGACATGGCCGGCGCAGATGTTGCCGAAGTTGCCCGACGGCACCGCGAAGCTGACTTCCCTGGCGCCATCGCGCGTGGCCTGGAGCCAGCCGGCGAAGTAGTACACCACCTGCGCCAGCAGCCGCGCCCAGTTGATCGAGTTGACGGTGCCGATGCGGTTCGCGCGCTTGAACGCGAGGTCGTTGGACACCGCCTTGACGATGTCCTGGCAGTCGTCGAACACGCCTTCGATCGCGATGTTGTGGATGTTGGCGTCCTGCAGGCTGAACATCTGCGCCTGCTGGAACGGGCTCATGCGGCCGTGCGGGCTCAGCATGAAGACGTTGATGCCTTTTTTCCCGCGCATCGCATGCTCGGCCGCGCTGCCGGTGTCGCCCGAGGTCGCGCCGAGGATGTTCAGCGTCTCGCCGCGGCGGCCCAGTTCGTACTCGAACAGGTTGCCGAGCAGCTGCATCGCCATGTCCTTGAACGCGAGCGTCGGGCCGTTCGACAGGCCTTGCAGGTACAGGCCGGGGCGCAGAGCGGTGATCGGTGCGATCTCGGTGCTGCCGAACACCGCGGGGGTGTAGGTCTTCGCCGCCAGGCCGCGCAGGTCGGCGGCCGGAATGTCGTCGATGTAGAGCGACAGGATCTCGAACGCCAGCTCGTGGTACGGCAGCTCGCGCCAGCGCGCGAGCGTCGGTGCATCGACCTGCGGGTAGTGCGTGGGCAGGTAGAGCCCGCCGTCGGGCGCGAGGCCTTCGAGCAGGATGTCGGAGAAGCCGCGCTGGGTGGCATCGCCACGGGTGCTGATGTATTTCACGACAGCTCTTCCTTGCGGATGCGCACGATCGGCGCCAGCACGGTGGGCAGTGCCTGCATCTGCGCCAGCGCCTTGTTCATCTCGCCCTCGACGGTGTCGTGGGTCAGGATGATCACGTCGGTGTGGGCTTCGCCTTCGGCAGACTCCCGTTGCAGCAGTGCGTCGATCGAGATCGCGTGCTCGGCCAGGATGCCGGTGATGCGCGCCAGCACGCCGGCCTGGTCGGCCACCTGCAGCCGCAGGTAGAACGACGTGACGACCTGCCCGATGTCGAGGATCGGCGTGTCGGAGAGCTGGTCCGGCTGGAAGGCCAGGTGCGGCACGCGGTGGTCGGGGTCGGCGGTGTGCAGCCGCGTGATGTCGACCAGGTCGGCGACCACCGCCGATGCGGTCGGCTCGGAGCCGGCTCCCTTGCCGTACGACAGTGTCGTGCCGACCGCGTCGCCGTGCACGACGACGGCGTTCATCGCGCCTTCGACGTTGGCGATCAGCCGCTTGGTCGGCACCAGCGTCGGGTGCACGCGCAGCTCGATGCCGGCGTTGCGGCCGAGGTCGTCGCGCCGCTTCGTGATGCCCAGCAGCTTGATGCGGTAGCCCAGCTGCTCGGCATAGGTGATGTCGGCCGCCTGCAGCTTCGTGATGCCCTCGACGTGGGCGCGCTCGAACTGCACCGGCGTGCCGAACGCGATCGCGCTCATGATGGTCAGCTTGTGCGCGGCGTCGACGCCTTCGATGTCGAAGGTCGGGTCGGCCTCGGCGTAGCCCAGGCGCTGCGCTTCCTTCAGCACCGCGTCGAAATCGAGGCCCTTGGCCCGCATCTCCGACAGGATGAAGTTGGTGGTGCCGTTGATGATGCCGGCGATCCATTCGATGCGGTTGGCCGACAGGCCTTCGCGCAGCGACTTGATGATCGGGATGCCGCCGGCCACCGCGGCCTCGAACGCGACCATCACGCCCTTGGCATGCGCGGCCGCGAAGATCTCGGTGCCATGCACCGCGAGCAGCGCCTTGTTGGCGGTGACCACGTGCTTGCCGGCCGCGATGGCCTCCATCACCAGCGTCTTCGCGACGTCGTAGCCGCCGATCAACTCGACGACGATGTCGATCGCCGGGTTCGCGATGACTTCGCGCGCATCGGCCACCACCCTGGCCGCATCGCCGACGATGCCCTTCGCACGTTCGACGTTGCGGGCCGCCACCATCGTGATCTGAATGCTGCGGCCGGCGCGACGCCGAATTTCCTCCTGATTGCGCTGCAGCACGTTGAACGTGCCGCTGCCGACGGTACCGAGGCCGAGCAAACCGACTTGGATGGGTTTCATGGTGGGAGAACGCCCTGCACGGGCTGGAGTGAAAGCGAAGGGATCAGGAACTCAGTGCGAATGACGCTTGCGGTAATGGTCGAGGAAACGCGCGATGCGGCCGATCGCGTCGGAAAGATCGTCGGAGTTCGGCAGGAACACCAGCCGGAAGTGATCCGGCTGCAGCCAGTTGAAGCCGGTGCCCTGCACGATCAGCACCTTCTCGTCGGCCAGCAGGTCGTAGGCGAACTGCTGGTCGTCGGCGATCGGGTACAGCTTCGGGTCGAGGCGCGGGAACATGTACAGCGCCGCCTTCGGCTTCACGCAGCTGACGCCGGGGATCTGCGTCAGCAGCTGGTGCGCGAGGTCGCGCTGGCGGCACAGCCGGCCGCCGGGCGCGACCAGGTCCTTGATGCTCTGGTAGCCGCCGAGCGCGGTCTGGATCGCGAGCTGGCCGGGCGTGTTCGAGCACAGGCGCATCGACGCGAGCATGTTCAGCCCCTCGATGTAGTCGCGCGCATGGCGCTTCTCGCCGGAGACGATCATCCAGCCGGCCCGGTAGCCGCACGAGCGGTAGTTCTTGCTCAGGCCGTTGAAGGTGACGAACAGCACGTCGGTCGCGAGCGACGCGATGCTGGTGTGGGTGTTGCCGTCGTACAGCGTCTTGTCGTAGATCTCGTCGGCGAAGACGATCAGCTGGTGCTGGCGCGCGAGCTCGACGATCTCCTGCAGCAGGCTGTCGGGGTACAGCGCGCCGGTCGGGTTGTTCGGGTTGATCACGACGATGGCCTTGGTGTTCGGCGTGATCTTCGCCTTGATGTCGGCGATGTCGGGGTACCAGTCGCTCTGCTCGTCGCAGACGTAGTGCACCGCGGTGCCGCCCGACAGCGCGACCGACGCGGTCCACAGCGGGTAGTCGGGCGCCGGCACCAGCACTTCATCCCCATCGTTGAGCAGCGCGTTCATGCTCATCGCGATCAGCTCGGACGCGCCGTTGCCGAGGTAGACGTCGTCGACGGTGACGCCGGCGATGTTCTTCTCTTGCGAGTAGTGCACCACCGCCTTGCGCGGGGCGAACAGGCCCTTCGAATCGGTGTAGCCGGCCGAATGCGGCAGGTTGCGGATCATGTCCTGCACGATCTCGTCCGGCGGTTCGAGGCCGAACACCGCGAGGTTGCCGATGTTCAGCTTGATGATCTTCTGGCCCTCTTCCTCCATCTGCCGGGCCTTCTCGAGCACGGGCCCGCGGATGTCGTAGCAGACGCTGGCAAGCTTGCTGGACTTGGCGATGGGTTTCAACGGGGGCTCCGGGTCGGGGTCGCAGGGGCCGTGCGAAGCGCTGCACGGCACGCTGCGGTGGCGGGACGGAAATTTTCGCACAGGCATCGCGGCGGTCGCTCAAACCGGGTTGTCATTCGAAGAACATCGCGAGGATTCAACGGAGGCCGGTGAAACGGATTCATCGGATCGGGGCGGCGTGCGCGGCGTCCATGCATCGAGCTTGCGCCTGATCGGCTTCTCGCGCGGCGTCATCGGCTTGTCGTCGAGGTCGAGGCTGGGGACGCTGCCGCCGGAGAGGCTGCGCATCGATGTCCGCAGGCTCTTCACCGCCCGGGAGCCCACGCCCGGGCCGCGGCGTTTCGGACTTCTCCTCCCAGTACGCGAGGTAGCGTGCCCGGGCGGCGCAGACGGTTCCGGTCCAGACCGTGCCTGCGGCCCGAACCACGTGCCCCGGCCATTTGACGCCCGTCAGGTCCAGCAATGTCGCCAGCACGCTCGGCACGTCGGCGCCGGCCGCCCCGGTGGTCAGGCGCGCGCTGGTGTGCCGCTTGAAGTCGTCGATGAAGCCTTGCAGGCCGTCGACGATGCCGGGCTGGCGCTCCACCCGGCAGCGAATCATGTGCGCCGTCTCCGGCGTTGCCCCGAACCACTGCGGAAAGTTGCTGAACAGCAGGCCGGAGAGAACCGGGAAGGCGCCGTCGAAACCTTCGTTGACGGAGCCCCAGACCGGGCTGTCCAGGTCCAGGCCCAGCTCGATCATCTCGGCGCACAACGCGGTATCGATGGCGTTGGACAAGCCCTTGGCCCACATCGAGAAGCAGTACAGGAAGACGAAGGTCGACACCACGTACTTCGAATCCCTCAGCGTGTTGAGCATCTCCTGGTCGTGGTCGGTCAGGCGCAAGAAGCTTCCGTCCGGAAACTCGTAGCCCACGACACACCCCGACGTGATCGGCGAGCGACTGAGCGACTGGATCAGCTGGCGCAGGATCCGCGCGAACTTGCCCACGAGGATGGGCTGAAGCACGACGGTCATCGCGAGGTGCGCTCCGTAGGCCCAGGGGCCGCCGGAGACGCCGTACTTCTGCGCGCACTCCGGCCCGACGGCCGTGAGGTTCCAGATCATCTCGTCGCTCAACTCATTCGCGCTGGCGTAAGCGGCACCACCCAGGAACACCGGAACGGCCGTCAGGGGCAGCGCGATCGCCATGACCCGAACGCACCGGAAGGTCAACGAGTCGCCCGGCAGCTGCACGGCCTGCCGTGTGTCGTCCGACACCGAGTCTTCGTCGTCGGCCGCGGGATCGGCGCGGCCCTGGCGCCGCGTGAGGTACCAGTGGTTGCCCACGGTGAATGCCATGTCGACCGCACCGCATGCAGCCAGGGTCCCGATCGGGGACAGCTGCATGCATTCCCGCGCCGCCCAGCCGAGACCCCAGACGACGGGGAGCCGCCCCGCGAACTGGCTGCCGCCTTCGCGCACGAAGTTGAACGCCGCGTGCAACCCCAGCGGGATCGAGTCCGCCACCGAACGAGCCGCAGGCGCTTCTCGCAGCACGGGGCCGCTCTCGCTCGACCCCTCGGAACTCGCGTTGCCATCCGCCGACTCGATGTCGGACCGGCTTTCGTGCTCCGAACCGGGCTGCGTCTGCGTGGACCTCGTGGACCTCGTCCGGCCGGATCCGCCGGATGCCCGGCTCGTGCACCCCAGGATCCACGCCAGCGGATTGCCGAGCACACGGGCGTGCGCTGCGGCGCCACGCGGCCCGTCGTGCTCATGGGAAGGTGCCGGTTCCGGCTCGAGCTGCGGTCGGTCTCGGTCGAAGCGCCCGGAAAAGCGCGGCGCGTCCGATTCGCCGCATGGCGGACATGGTGCATCCCTGTCTCCCGGCGGCAGCGTCAGACGTGCGCCACGTGGGGGCTTCCGGCGCCGGGCGCAGGTCCTGCAGGGGCGTGCCGAAGAAGCACTGCACGACCAGCGAACCGGCGTCGAGTGCCGGATCGTGTCCGATACGGAACCGCACGCCTCGCAACGCCAGTTCCACCTGGACCGGCCCGCACGGTGGGGCCGGAAACCCGTCGGGCATCGGCAACGCCAGGCAGTCGTGCAGATCGGCGATCAACCTGTTGAAGCGGCGGCATGCCACCCTCACCTGCTTCATTGCGCGTTCGGCTTGCTGGGTCGTCATTGCTGGCGTAGGGATGTGGCCTTGGACCTTCGCTTCGTGACGTTCGCGACGCAGTCGTCCCATGCAATTTCGAGATACCGCCATCTTCAAAAGCGAGCCAGATAGAAGAGAATTTCCACATGAAGCTTCAACCTGACCGCATCGAAGGCGTCAACGCCGTCTCCGGGCTGATCCCGGGAGCCATCTCGATCAACGGCGTCGTGCATCGGCGCAGCATCGTCGTGCCCTGGCAGGGCGAGGTCGTCGAATGGAACGTCGAGCGCTTCGAAGACCTGACGGCCGAACATTTCGGCGCGATCGCGGCGCTGTCGCCCGAGCTGGTGATCTTCGGCAGCGGGGACCGCATCCGCTTCCCGTCGCCGGCGCTGCTGCGCCCGTTGATCGACCAGCGCATCGGCATCGAGACGATGGACACCGCGGCGGCCTGCCGCACTTACAACGTGCTGGTCTCGGAAGGGCGCCGCGCGGTGGTCGGCCTGCTGCTGGGTGGCTGATGGGGCGCCGGAGCGCAATGGCCGTGGCCTTATAATCAACGGCTACGCCTCCCGCGGCGCAACTCCCCAGAATTCTTCATGACGCCAGCCCTCAACAAACCCCTCCCGGAATTTGAAGCGCTCGCAACCGGTGGCGTGAAGTTCACGCCCGCCGCCTTCGCGGGGCAGATCGTCGTTCTCTACTTCTACCCGAAGGACAACACGCCCGGTTGTACCACCGAGGCCATGCAGTTTCGCGATCGGCACAAGGATTTCGTCAAGGCCGGCGCGGTGGTTTTTGGCGTCTCGCGCGACAACATGAGTTCGCACGACAAGTTCAAGCAGAACCTTGAACTGCCGTTCGAGCTGATCGCCGACACCGAAGAGAAGTTGTGCCACATGTTCGGCGTCGTCAAGAACAAGATCATGTACGGCAAGAAGGTCAAGGGCATCGAGCGCAGCACCTTCCTGATCGACGCCGAAGGCGTGCTGCGGGTCGAATGGCGCGGCCTCAAGGTCGCCGGCCACGTCGACGAAGTGCTGAAGGCGGTCAAGGGCCTGAAGAAGGCAGGCTGATCCGCGAAATCCACGACGACGGGAGTTTTGTTGAGGTGTCGTCGTGGATGTGCATAATGGGTCATGCCTGTGAGTTGTGAATTCAGACAGCCAGTCATCATCAAGCCGCTCGGGCAACCGCGCGGCTTTTTTGTTGCCCTCGCCTCCCCCACCTGACCTCCAAGCCCACCCGACACACACCCATGCCACTGCCCAAGCCGCCTGCCAAACGCGCCGCCCTCCTCACCCCCGCCGATTTCGAATCGCAGGCCGCTCCCAAACCCGGCAAACGCACGCAGAGCAAACGCAGCGAGGAGCCCGCCTCGCCGGCGGTCCTCGACCTGTTCGATGCCCCGCGCGAAGCCGCGCCGGTGGTCACGGCCAAGGCCAAGCCCATCGCGCCGGTGATGCCGCCTTCGGCCCCGGCCCCGGTCGCCACCGCGGCACGCCGTCCGAGCCCCGAGCCGAAGCTGCGCAAGCCGCGCGGCACCGGCCCGGCCAAGCTGTTCGTGCTCGACACCAACGTGCTGATGCACGACCCGACCTGCCTGTTCCGCTTCGAGGAACACGACGTCTACCTGCCGATGATCACGCTCGAGGAGCTCGACGATCACAAGAAAGGCATGTCCGAAGTCGCCCGCAACGCACGCCAGGTGAGCCGCGACCTCGACGCGCTGGCCGGCGGCCTGTCCGACCAGCCCGGACGCGACATGGCCGAAGGCCTGCCGCTGGCGGGCACCGGCCACCGCGAGGCCGGCGGCAAGCTGTTCTTCCAGACCACGCTGGTCAACGTGACGCTGCCGCAAGGGTTGCCGCAGGGCAAGGCCGACAACCAGATCCTGGGCGTCGTGCAGGCGCTCCGCGACCAGCAGCAAGGCCGCGAGGTGGTGCTGGTGTCCAAGGACATCAACATGCGCATCAAGGCGCGCGCGCTGGGCCTGGCCGCCGAGGACTACACCAACGACAAGACGCTGGAAGACGGCGACCTGCTCTACACCGGCGTGCTGGCGCTGCCGGCCGACTTTTGGGACCGCCATGGCAAGACCATGGAGAGCTGGAACCAGGGCGGCCTCACCTACTACCGCATCAGCGGGCCGATGGTGCCGGCGCTGCTCGTCAACCAGTTCGTCTACCTCGAAGCCCCGGGTGCCGCGCCGCTGTACGCCAAGGTCACCGAGATCACCGGCAAGACCGCGGTGCTGCGCACGCTGCGCGAGTACACCCACCAGAAGAATGCGGTGTGGGGCGTCACCGCACGCAACCGCGAGCAGAACTTCGCGCTGAACCTGCTGATGGACCCCGACTGCGACTTCATCACGCTGACCGGCACCGCCGGCACCGGCAAGACGCTGATGACGCTGGCGGCCGGGCTGTCGCAGGTGATGGACGACCGCCGCTACACCGAGATCATCGTGACCCGCGTGACGGTGCCGGTGGGCGAGGACATCGGCTTCCTGCCGGGCACCGAGGAAGAAAAGATGTCGCCGTGGATGGGCGCGCTCGACGACAACCTCGAGGTGCTGTCGAAGACCGACGGCGCGGCCGGCGAATGGGGCCGCGCGGCCACCAACGACCTGGTGCGCAGCAAGATCAAGATCAAGAGCCTGAACTTCATGCGCGGGCGCACCTTCCTGAACAAGTTCGTGATCATCGACGAGGCGCAGAACCTGACGCCCAAGCAGATGAAGACACTGATCACCCGCGCCGGCCCCGGCACGAAGATCGTGTGCCTGGGCAACCTCGCGCAGATCGACACGCCGTACCTGACCGAAGGCAGCTCCGGGCTGACCTTCGCGGTTGACCGCTTCAAGGGCTGGCCGCACTCGGGGCACGTCACCCTGGCGCGTGGCGAGCGTTCGCGCCTCGCGGACTTCGCGTCCGAGGTGCTCTGACGCTCCCCCGCTCGCCCTGAGCTCGTCGAAGCGCTGCTCGCAGGCTTCGCCAGGCTCAGCCCGAACGGGGTTCCACCCGCTCGCGGATCTGCTGCAGCGCGGTCGGGTCCTCGATCGTCGTCAAGTCGCCCGGGTCGCGGTGCTCGCACACCGCCTGGATCGCGCGGCGCAGCAGCTTGCCGGAGCGTGTCTTCGGCAGCGCGCCGACGACGTGCACGCGCGACGGCCGCGCGATCGCGCCGAGCCCCTGCTCGACCGTCTTCATCACCTCGCCTTCCAGCCGCAGCCGGCCGGCTTCGTCGCCCGCGAGGCCGGCATCGCGCAGCACGACGAAGGCCATGGCCGCCTGGCCCTTCAGCGGGTCGGCCACACCCACCACCGCCACCTCGGCCACCGCCGGGTGGCTGCTGATGCTCTCCTCGATCTCGCGCGTGCCGAGCCGATGCCCGGCCACGTTGATCACGTCGTCGGTGCGGCCGAGGATGAAGTAGTAGCCGTCCTCGTCGCGCACGCCCCAGTCGAAGGTGCTGTAGACCATGCGCCCGGGAATCGTCTTCCAGTAGGTCTCGACGAAGCGCGCATCGTCGCGCCACACCGTCTGCATGCACCCGGGCGGCAGCGGCCCTTCGATGACCAGCACGCCCTTCCGGTTCGGCTGCGTCAGCTCCTCGCCGCTCAGCTCGTCGACCAGCTTCACGTCGTAGCCGTACATCGCGACGCCCGGGCTGCCGAAGCGCCCCGCCGTCCGCTCCACGCCGTTCGCGATCGTCAATATCGGCCAGCCGGTCTCCGTCTGCCAGTAGTTGTCGATGACCGGCTTGCCGATGCCGTCGGCGATCCAGTGCGCGGTCGGCTCGTCGAGCGGCTCGCCGGCCAGGAACAGTGCGCGCAGGCTCGACAGGTCGTGCCGCTTCAGCAATGCGGCATCGTGCTTCTTCAGCACCCGCACCGCGGTCGGCGAGCTGAACATCACGCTGACGCGGTACGTCTCGACCAGGCGCCACCACACCGCCGCGTCCGGCCGGACCGGCAGCCCCTCGTACATCAGCGTCGCCATGCCGGCGATCAACGGTCCGTAGACGATGTAGCTGTGGCCGACCACCCAGCCGATGTCGCTGGTGCAGAAGAAGGTCTCGCCGGCACGTCCCTGGAAGATGTGCTTCATGCTCGCGGCCAGGGCCACCGCGTAGCCGCCGGTGTCGCGCTGCACGCCCTTGGGCCGGCCGGTGGTGCCGCTG
This sequence comes from Rhizobacter sp. Root1238, assembly GCF_001425825.1. Taxonomy (GTDB): domain Bacteria; phylum Pseudomonadota; class Gammaproteobacteria; order Burkholderiales; family Burkholderiaceae_C; genus Rhizobacter. The sequence continues at coordinate 408,684 of NZ_LMDM01000023.1, read as the reverse complement.
GTGTACAGCGTGTAGCTCGGCTGCGTGGACTCGACCCAGGTGCAGGGCACGGCCGCCTCGAAATGCTCGGCCCGCAGCGCCTCGTACGACGCATCGCGCTGCGCGTCGAGCTGCATCGGCGCGAGCCCGCGGTCGATCATCAGCGTGCGCGGCGTCTTGTGATCGGCCAGCCGCATCGCCTCGTCGAGCAGGGGCTTGTACGCGACGAGCTTGCCACCGCGGCTGCCGGCATCGGCGCTCACGATCAGCGTCGGCTGCGCGTCGTCGATGCGGCTGGCCAGGCTCGCGCTGGCAAAGCCGCCGAACACCACCGAATGGATCGCGCCGATGCGGGCGCAGGCCAGCATCGCGAACGCCGCCTCCGGAATCATCGGCAGGTAGACCAGCACGCGGTCGCCCTGCTTCACGCCGAGCGACAGCAGGATGGCCGCCATGCGCTGCACCTCGGCATGCAGTTCGCGAAAGGTGTAGCGCCGCTCGTCGCCGGTCTCGCTCGACACGTAGATCAGCGCGGGCTGGTCGGCGCGCGCAGCCAGGTGGCGGTCGACCGCGTTGTGGCACAGGTTGGTCCGCCCGCCGACGAACCAGCGCGCGAATGGCGGGTGACTGGCATCGCAGACCTGCTCGAACGGCCGCTCCCAGTCGATCAAGGCCGCCTGTTCGGACCAGAAGCCGTCGCGGTCGGTCAGCGAGCGCGCGTGAAAATCTCGGTAGGAACCCATACCTCGGTTACACCACAGAAACACCTCCGCAACAACCCAGGAAAAGCCTGAAAAGAACGTGCTAAGTGCCGGTTTTGAAAGGACTTTTGCCGTTGACGCTGCCCGTTGACTCTTTTATGCTGCGCGCCATGTTGCGGTTGGTCGTCCCCTTTTTCGTGCGCGCTTCCCTGGTGGCGCTGGCTGTGGCCGGCGGCAGCGCCTGGGCCGACACCGACCAGATCACCCGCCTGCTGAGCGACAAGGGCCTGATCGCCCCGGGCGGTGCCGCCAGCACGCCGGCCGCAGCGCCGCCCGCCGAACCGACGCCTGCCGCCACCGCGGCGCCGGTCGCGACACCCCCTGCAGCCGCCCCCGAAAGCTTCACGCAGCACGTCCGCCAGAAGGCGTCCGACATGGTGCTGACCGCGATGAACTTCCTGGGCGTGCGCTACCGCCGCGGCGGCAACGATGCCGATTCCGGCTTCGACTGCAGCGGCTTCACCCGCCACATCTTCGAGAGCAGCCTGGGCCTGGTGCTGCCGCGCCGCGCCGACGAGCAGGCCCGGGCCAAGGGCTTGCTCACCGTCAAGCGCGATGACCTGAAGCCCGGCGACCTGGTGTTCTTCAACACGCTGCGCCGCACCTTCTCGCACGTCGGCATCTACATCGGCGAAGGCAAGTTCATCCACGCGCCGAAGCCCGGCGGCGAGGTGCGGGTCGAGGACATGCGCTTCGCCTACTGGGCCAAGCGCTTCACCGGCGCCCGCCGGGCCGAGCAGGCCGAGGCACCGGCGTCCGACGCGGCGACCACCGTCGAATCGCTGCCCGACGGCGGCGCGGTGACCTCCGCGGTCGACAACGTCGCGACGGCCGCCGCCACCGCGGCAGCGCCCCTCGCCGCCGCGGTGCCCGAGGTGCTGAAGCCGGCCAGCCCGCCGGCGACGCGCAAGGCCGCGCACAAGACCCGCCGCAAGCCCGCCGCGAAAGCCGTCAAGGCCTGAATCAACAGAACGCGCGATCGAATCGCCCCACGCCCATCCGACACATACCGGCCGGGCACAATCCGCCCATGGCCGACAAAGTGATCCCGCTGGCAGACCTCCGCTACGCGTCCAGCGTGCCGGCGGTGCCCCAGCATTCGACGGCCCCGACCGGCCTGCTGGCCGACACGCTCGGCCGACCGCTGCGCGACCTGCGCATCTCGGTGACCGACCGCTGCAACTTCCGCTGCAGCTACTGCATGCCGAAGGAAGTCTTCGACAAGCACTACGAGTTCCTGCCGCACAGCTCGCTGCTGAGCTTCGAGGAGATCGCGCGGCTGGCCGGCGTGTTCGTCGCGCACGGCACGCACAAGATCCGCCTGACCGGCGGCGAGCCGCTGCTGCGCAAGAACCTGGAGCGGCTGGTCGGGATGCTGGCAGCGTTGCGCACCGTCGACGGCACCCCGCTCGACCTGACGCTGACCACCAACGGCTCGGTGCTTGCCCGCAAGGCGCAGGCGCTGAAGGATGCCGGCCTGCAGCGCATCACCGTCAGCCTCGACGCGCTCGACGACGCGGTGTTCCGCCGCATGAACGACGCTGATTTCCCGGTCGCCGACGTGCTGGCCGGCATCGACGCCGCGCAGCGCGTGGGGCTCGGCCCGATCAAGGTCAACATGGTGGTCAAGCGCGGCACCAACGACGACCAGATCGTCGCGATGGCACGGCACTTCCGGCACACCGGCGTGGTGCTGCGCTTCATCGAGTACATGGACGTCGGCGCCACCAACGGCTGGCGCATGGACGAGGTGCTGCCGTCGGCCGAGGTCGTCGCGCGCGTCGCCGCGGCCTTCCCGCTGCAGCCGCTCGATGCACAGCAGGCCGGCGAGACCGCGCAACGCTGGCGCTATGCCGACGGCGGCGGCGAGATCGGCGTGATCTCGAGCGTGACGCAGGCCTTCTGCAGCGACTGCAACCGCGCGCGGCTGTCGACCGAAGGCAAGCTCTACCTGTGCCTGTTCGCGAACCGCGGCCACGACCTGCGCGCGCTGCTGCGCGAGGGCCGCACCGACGCCGAGATCTCGGCGGCGATCGGCGGTGTGTGGAACCGCCGTGCCGACCGCTATTCCGAACTGCGCAGCGAAGCCGGTGCGCAGCCGTCGTCCGCGCCGGCCGAGCGCCGCGTCGAGATGCACTACATCGGCGGATGAACCCGGCGCTGATCACCGGCCTGGTGCTGGCCGGCGGGCAAGGCCGACGCATGGGCGGGGTGGACAAGGGCCTGCAGGCCTTCGCCGGCGCCACGCTCGCGCAGCATGCGCTGCTGCGGCTCGCGCCGCAGGTCGGCCGCACGATGCTCAGCGCGAACCGCCACCTCGACGACTACCGCAAGCTCGGCGTGCCGGTCTGGCCCGATGCACGGCCCGCTGCGCTGCCCGAGTACGCCGGGCCGCTGGCCGGCGTGCTGGCCGGACTGCTGCACTGCGAGACACCGCTGCTGGCGACCGTGCCCTGCGACACGCCGCACTTCCCGCTCGACCTGGTGCTGCGCCTGTCCGACGCGATGACCGCCGCCGATGCCGAGATCGCGATGGCGGTGAGCCGCGACGGTGATAGCCTTCAGCCCGAGCCGACCTTCTGCCTGATCCGGGTCGGCCTTGCCAACAGCCTGCGGGCGTTCATGCAGTCCGGCCAACGCCGGGTGCGCACCTGGGCTGCACAGCACCGCCTCGCCGAGGCGGTGTTCGATGAACCCGGGGCCTTCGCCAATGCCAACACCCTCGATGACCTTGACCGACTCCGCGCGCCGCGCGGCCCCTGAGCTGCTGGTGATCCGTGCGCTCGGCGTCGCCGACCTGCCCGCCTACAAGGCCTTGCGCGACGGCATGCTGCACGCCTTCCCCGACGCCTTCACCTCCGACGCGCTCACCGAATCGCGCAAGCCGGCCGAGGTCTACCTGCCGCGGTTCGGGCTGGGCCACGCCGGCGGCGGGCAGTTCACGCTCGGCGCCTGGGACGACGGCGAGCTGCTGGGCGCCCTCACCTGCGAGCGCGAGAACCGCAGCAAGGTGCGCCACATCGGCCACGTGGTCGGGATGATGGTGCAGGCGCAAGCGGCCGGCCGCGGCATCGGCCGCGCGCTGCTGGCGGCGTGCATCGAGCAGGCGCAGGCGGCCGACGGCATCGAGCTGCTGACGCTGTCGGTCACGTCGAGCAACCAGCGCGCGGTGCGGCTCTACGAAGGCGCCGGCTTCGAGCGCTACGGCACGCTGAAGCGCGCGATCAAGCTCGACGGCGTCTACCATGACAAGGACCTGATGTCGCTGACGCTGCCGCTGCCGACCTCGACCGCGCCGCGCTGACGCCCCTCCCCATGCCGACACTGAACGACCTCGCCCTCGGGCTGCCGGGCTACGACGCCGACGACCTGCCGGTCGACGTCGCGCGCGCCTTCATTGCGCGCATGCTGCCGCGCGTGCAGGCGGTGGAGCACCTGTCGCTGCGCTCGAGCCTCGGCCGCGTGCTGGCGCAGGACATCGTCTCGACGATCGCCGTGCCGCCGCAGGACAACGCGGCGATGGACGGCTATGCCTTCCGCGGCGACGAGCTGCGCGCCGGCGAAGCCACCGTGCTGACGGTGGCCGGCGTCGGCCTGGCCGGCCAGGTCGTCGGGCACGCCATCGGCGCCGGCCACTGCGCCCGCATCATGACCGGCGCGGTGATGCCGGCCGGGCTCGACACCGTCGTGCCGCAGGAACTGGTGCAGCGCGACGGCGACCGCATCGCCATCCCCGCCGGCGCGGTGAAGCCGGGCGCGAACCGCCGGCTGGCCGGCGAAGACCTGGCGCGCGGCAGCATCGCGCTGCACGCCGGCCGCGCGTTGCGGCCGGCCGACCTGGGCCTGGTCGCGTCGCTCGGCCGCGGCGAGCTGCCGGTGTGGCGCCGCCCGCGCGTGGCCTTCTTCTCCACCGGCAACGAACTGCGCTCGGTCGGCGAGGCGCTCGACGAAGGCTGCGTCTACGACAGCAACCGCTACACGCTGTGGGGCATGCTGCAGCGGCTCGGCGTCGAGGTGCTCGACCTGGGCATCGTGCGCGACGAGCCCGCGGCGCTCGAGGCCACGTTGCGGCATGCGGTCGAGAACGCCGACGTGGTGATCACCTCCGGCGGCGTCAGCGTCGGCGAGGCCGACCACACGCGCGCGGTGATGGCGCGGCTCGGCGAGGTGCTGTTCTGGCGCATCGCGATGCGGCCGGGCCGGCCGATGGCGGTGGGCCGCATCGCGAGCCAGGGCCGCGAGGCGGTGCTGTTCGGGCTGCCGGGCAACCCGGTCGCGGTGATGGTCGGCTTCTACACCTTCGTGCGCGACGCGCTGCTCGCGATGTCGGGCGCGGTGGTCCGGCCGCTGCCGATGCTGCAGGCGCGCTGCACGGCGGCGATCCGCAAGCGGCCGGGGCGCACCGAGTACCAGCGCGGCATCGTGTCGCGCGCTGCCGATGGCACGTGGCAGGTCGCGATCACCGGTTCGCAGGGCTCGGGCGTGCTGCGCAGCATGAGCGAGGCGAACGGGCTGGTGGTGCTGGCGCACGAGCAAGGTGACGTGCCGGCGGGCAGCGTGGTCGAGATCATGCCGTTCGACGGCTTGGTGTGAACGGCCCCCCGGATCGGCGTCCGGGATCTCACCTCACGCTCTCGACGCCCTTGTTCGCGAGCTGGTCTGCCCGCTCGTTGCCCGGGTCGCCCGCGTGGCCCTTCACCCAGCGCCAGTCGACGTGGTGCAGGTTGCGCAGCCCGTCGAGCCGCTGCCACAGCTCGGCGTTCTTCACCGGCTTCTTGTCGGCGGTCTTCCAGCCACGCGTCTTCCAGCCGTGGATCCACTCGGTGATGCCTTTGCGCACGTACTCGCTGTCGGTGTAGAGGATCACGTCGCAGGTGCGCTTCAACGACGCCAGCGCCTCGATCACCGCCGTCAGCTCCATGCGGTTGTTGGTGGTCTGGCGCTCGCCGCCGAACATCTCTTTCTCGTGCTCGCCGGTGCGCAGCCACGCGCCCCAGCCGCCGGGGCCGGGGTTGCCCTTGCAGGCACCGTCGGTGTAGATGAGGACCTGCGGGCGCTTGATCTGCGGCGGTGCGGCGGGTGCGGCGGGAGAGGCGTCGGTCATGGGGTCTCGGAAGAAGAATGGGCGCCCTGCTGGGCTTGCTGGTGCGCACGGTGGCTCGCGACCGTCGCGGCGCGCTGGCCCGCGGTGCGCTGCTGCCGGATCAGGCCGACCAGCCGCATGCCGCGCACGCGCTTCACCGCGACCAGCAGGTAGACGCTGCCGAGCACCGGCCACCAGCGTTCGCCGATGCGTTCGGTCCAGCCATAGCGCGCCAGCCACGCATCGGTCTTGAGGGGCGGACGATAACAGCCGAAGCGACCGCCCTCCACCTCGAAGCTGAGCAGCCGCAACCAGTCGCGCAGCCGCCAGTACCCGAGGAACTCGCCGGCGCTCGGCAGGAAAAGCGGCTTGTTGCGCGAGAAGCCGATGTAGCGCAGCAGGCGGCCGAGCCGCTGGCGCAGCCCCCACAGGCTGGTCGGGTTGAAGCCGAGGATCACGATGCGCCCTTCGGGCCGCAGCACGCGCTCGACCTCGCCGAGCGCCAGGTGCGGGTCGCGGGCGAGTTCCAGCGTGTGCGGCAGCACGACCAGGTCCAGGCTTTGCGAATCGAACGGCAGCGCATCGAAATCGCAGCGCAGCACCACGGCCACGCGATCGGCGGGAACTTCTGCGGCCGGATCGCCCTCCACCACCGGCCTTGGCGCGTCCACGCCGTGCGCGTCGAGGGCGAGCCAGCGGTGCGGCATGCGGTTGGCACGCAGGCCGTCGAGTTCGGTCATGCCGAGCTGCAAAGCGTGAAATCCGAACACATCGGCCACGCTTCGATCCGTCTGGGCCTGTTCCCATGCCAGCAGGTAGCGCCCCGGGGGGCTCTCCAGCCACTGTGCCAAACCTATAATCCCGCCGACTTGTGTCATGAAACTGCTTGCCCTGCCGGCCTTCGCCGATAACTACATCTGGATGCTTCACGACGGCCGGCAGGCTCTCGTCGTCGATCCGGGGGAATCGGCACCGGTGGAGCAAGCGCTGGACGCACAGGGCCTGAAGCTGTCGGCGATTCTAGTGACCCATCACCATGGCGACCACGTCGGCGGCGTCGATGCGCTGCGGCCCCGGCTGCAAGGTCCCGTCTACGGACCGGCGCGCGAGAAGATCCCGAACCCGTTCACCCCGTTGCACGACGGCGATGCCGTCGACTGGCTCGGCCAGCGCTTCGACGTGATCGACGTGCCGGGCCACACCGCCGGCCACATCGCGTACTTCAGCGCGGCACGCGACGGCGAGGCGCCGATCCTGTTCTGCGGTGACACGCTCTTCTCCGGCGGCTGCGGGCGGCTCTTCGAGGGCACGCCGGCGCAGATGCACCGCTCGCTGTCGCGCCTGGCCGCGCTGCCCGGCGACACGCGGGTGTGCTGCGCGCACGAGTACACGCTGTCGAACCTGAAGTTCGCGCGGGCCGTCGAGCCGCACAACGCCGACCTGCTCGACTACACCGCGCGCTGCGAATCGTTGCGCGCCGACGGCCGTGCGACGCTGCCGAGTTCGATCGCGCAGGAGCGCCTCATCAATCCCTTCATGCGCTGTGCGCAACCCGAGGTGGCCACTGCCGCCGCCACCCACGGCGCCCGGCCCGACGACGAAGTCGACGTGCTGGCTGCGCTGCGCCACTGGAAAAACAACTTCTGATGATTGACCTGAGTTCGACGCTGCCCTTGTCCTTGACCCACACCGTGCGACGAGGCTGCAGCCTCGGCCTGATCGCCTTGCTGACCCTGCTGGCCGCCTGCGCGACCACCACCGATGGCGGCGTGGCCGGCGCGGCCTCGGCGGCTTCGGCCCCCGAGGCGTCGGCCGCGGCCAGCGCGCCGGCCGGCGCGGCATCGGCCGCCTCGGCCCCGGACAGCACGGTCGCCGAAGGCCCGGCCGTCGCGCCGCCGATCGATCCGCTGCGTCCCGAAGAGAAGGTCGACCTGGACGCGCCCACCGCGACCATCGACCTGTGGGCGCGGCTGCGCCACGGCTACGCGATGCCCGACCTCGACACCGACCAGGTGCGCACCGCCGAGCGCTGGTATGCGTCGCGACCCGACTACGTGCAGCGCATGACCGAGCGCGGCAGCCGCTACCTGTTCCACATCGTCGAAGAGGTCGAGCGCCGCGGCATGCCGACCGAGCTGGCGCTGCTGCCTTTCGTCGAGAGCGCGTTCAACCCGCAGGCGGTGTCGTCGGCCAAGGCCTCGGGCATGTGGCAGTTCATGCCGGCCACCGGCAGCACCTTCTCGCTGAAGCAGAACGTGTTCCGCGACGACCGCCGCTCGGTGCTCGATTCGACGCGCGCCGCGCTCGACTACCTGGCCCGCCTGCACGACATGTTCGGCGACTGGCACCTGGCGCTGGCCGCCTACAACTGGGGCGAAGGCAACGTGCAGCGCGCCATCGCGCGCAACCGGCGCGCCGGCAAGCCGACCGACTACCTCAGCCTGAAGATGCCGAACGAGACGGCGTACTACGTGCCCAAGCTGCAGGCGGTCAAGAACATCGTGCTGCACCCGGAGGAATACCTGCTGACGCTGCCGTCGCTGGACAACCACCCGTACTTCCTCAGCGTGCCGATCGAGCGCGACATCGACGTCGCGCTGGCGGTGCGGCTGGCCGGCGTGTCGCACGACGAGTTCCAGACGCTGAACCCGCAGATGAACCGCCCGGTGATCCTGGCGGCCGGCACGCCGCAGTTGCTGCTGCCGTACGACAACGCGGCGCAGTTCGTGCGCAGCATCGGCGAGCACCGCGGCCCGCTGGCCACGTGGACCGCCTGGGTCGCGCCGCGCACGCTGCGTCCGGCCGATGCGGCCAAGCAGGTCGGCATGACCGAGGCGCAGCTGCGCGAGGTCAACAACATCCCGCCGCGCATGCTGGTGCGGGCCGGGTCGACGCTGCTGGTGCCGCGCGCCGAAAGCCGGCTGACCGATGTGTCGGAGCACCTGGCCGACAACGCGATGATGTCGCTGGTGTCCGAATCGCCGCCGTTGCGTCGCATGGCGCTGAAGGCCGGCAAGCGCGAGAGCGTGGCGACGGTCGCGCAGCGCTACCGCGTGAGCGCGGCGCAGGTCGCGCTGTGGAACAAGACGACGGTCGGCGCGAACTTCAAGCCGGGGCAGACGGTGTACGTGTTCGTCGCGAGCAAGTCGACGACGGCGCGCAAGTCGTCGGTGCGCACCGCATCGAAGGCACACCGGCCGGCGGCGAAGCGGAGTTCGCGGGTCGCGAAGCGCTGACCCGCAGCCCCTATCGCCGATCGCTCAGCGCATGCGCGATCGTGCCCAGGTCGACGTATTCGAGTTCGCTGCCGATCGGCACGCCACGCGCCAGCCGCGTCACGCGCAATCCACGTGATTTGAGCGTCTCGCCGATCACGTGCGCGGTGGCTTCGCCTTCGGCGGTGAAGTTGGTCGCGACGATCACTTCCTCGACCGACCCATCGCCCGCGCGCTCGATCAACTGCGCGAGGCCGATGTCGCGTGCGCCGACGCCGTCGAGCGGGCTCAGCCGCCCCATCAGCACGAAGTACAGCCCCTTGTAGCTGCCGGTGCGCTCGAGCGCCGCCTGGTCGGCCGGCGTCTCGACGACGCACAGCAGCCGCGCATCGCGCCGCTCATCGGCGCAGGTGCTGCAGACCGGGCCTTCGGTGAAGGTGTGGCAGCGCTCGCAGTGGCGCACATTCGCCATCGCCCGTTGCAGCGATGCCGCGATGCGCGCCGCGCCGTCGCGGTCGTGCTGCAGCAGGTGGAAGGCCATGCGCTGCGCAGACTTCTGCCCGACGCCGGGCAGCCGGCGCAGCGCTTCGATCAGTCCGTCGAGTGCAGGTTCGGCCATCACGCCCGCCGCCGGGCCGCCCCAAGGCGGGCGAGCCCCCTCGGGGGGTGGAGAAGCGGCGCAGCCGCAAGCCTGGGGGTCAACATTCCTAGAAGGGGAACTTCATGCCCGGGGGCAGCGGCATGCCGGCGGTCAGCTTGCCCATCTTCTCGGCCGACACCTCTTCGGCACGGCGGATGCCGTCGTTGAAGGCGGCGGCGACCAGGTCTTCGAGCATGTCCTTGTCGTCGGCCAGCAGGCTCGGGTCGATCGCGATGCGCTTCACGTCGTGCTTGCAGGTCATCGTGACCTTCACCAGGCCGGCGCCGGACTGGCCTTCGACCTCGATGTGCGCGAGCTCGTCCTGCGCCTTCTTCAGGTTGTCCTGCATCGCCTGGGCCTGCTTCATCAGACCGGCGAGTTGGTTCTTCATCATGGTGTGGGGTCCTCGTGTTTCAGTGGGGTTTGACCGAGCCGGGCACGATGCGCGCCGTCTTGAACTGCTGCATCAGGGCCTGCACCAGCGGGTCGTTGTGGATGATCTGTTCGGCTTCGGCCTGGCGGCGCGCGCGCTCGGCGGCGGCGCGCAAGGCCGGCGAATCGGTCGGCACGCCGGGTTCGACCTCGATGCGCACCGGCCGGCCGAGCTGCGTGGCCAATGCGGCCTGCAGCTTGTTGCGCTGCACGTCGGCGCGCAGCGTCTCGCGCTCGACGCGCAGGCGCCAGACCTGCTCGGCGCCCTGCTCGTCGACCGCGATGCACTGGCCTTGCAGCGCGAGTTCGCGCACCAGCGCGCCGATGGCGTTGGCCTGCACCATCTGCACGACGGTGTCGTTCCAGCGGTCGCCGAGCGGCGTGCGGTCGAAGCCCGGTACCGGCGACGCGGCCATCGGCACCGGAACGGGCGCGGACGGCGCGCTGCGCGCACGCGGCTCGTCGTCGGGCTCGGGCATCGGGGCCGACGACCCGGCGGGATCGTCGTCGAAGGGCACATCGAGCCACGGCGGCGGCTCGCTGTCTCGAACCTCGGGGCGCGCTGCCGGGCGTGCCTGCACCGGCGCTGGCGCGGCAGGCGGCCTTGCAACGGATGACGGGACCGGCGGCGCAGCCATGGGCCGCGCAGGCGGTGCCGCGACGATCGGCGGCGGACGCCGCACAGGCGCCGCGGCCGCTGCCGCCGGCACCGCGGCCGCGCTGCTGCGGCCGCTGACCATCGCCGGCGCTTCGCGGCGCGGGGCCGGCGTGCCGCCCGGCTTGAAGGCCAGCAGGCGCAGCAACACCATCACGAGGCCGCTGTATTCGTCGGGCGCCAGGCCCAGCTCGGCGCGGCCATGCAGCACGATGCTGTACAGCAGCTGCGTCTCGTCGGGCGCCAGCAGCCCGGCCAGGCGCTGCACGGCCGGCGTGTCGGGATCGCTCTCGTCGGCGGCGCCCGGCACCGCCTGCAGCACCGCCATCTGCTGCAGCAGCGTCGCGATCTCTTCGAGCGTGCCGCTGCACGACAGGCCGAGCGAGCGCAGCCCGTCGACCGTGGCGACCACCTCGGCGCCGTCGCCGGCGGCCAGCGCCTCGACCAGCCGCACCGCATGGCTGCGGTCGACCGCGCCGAGCATCTGGCGCACTCCGGCCTCGAGCAGCGCGCCGGCGCCGAACGCGATGGCCTGGTCGGTGAGCGACAGCGCATCGCGCATCGAGCCGCGGGCGGCACGCGCCAGCAGGCGCAGCGCGCCGGGCTCGGCTTCGATCTGCTCGGCGTTCAGCACCGTCGCGAGGTGTTCCTGCACCGTCTGCGGCGCCATCGGCCGAAGGTTGAACTGCAGGCAGCGCGACAACACGGTCGGCGGCACCTTCTGCGGATCGGTCGTCGCGAGGACGAACTTCAGGTAATCGGGCGGTTCCTCGAGCGTCTTCAGCATCGCGTTGAACGCGGTGTTCGACAGCATGTGGACTTCGTCGATCATGTAGACCTTGAAGCGGCCGACCACCGGCTTGTAGACGGCCTGGTCGAGCAGCTGCGAGATCTCTTCGACGCCGCGATTGGAGGCCGCATCGAGCTCGACGTAGTCGACGAAGCGGCCGCTGTCGATGTCGCGGCAGGCATCGCAGACGCCGCAGGGGTGGGCGGTGATGGTGCCCTGCCCGTCGGCACCGGTGCAGTTGAGCGATTTGGCGAGGATGCGCGAGACGGTGGTCTTGCCGACGCCGCGCGTGCCGGTGAACAGGTAGGCGTGGTGCAGGCGTTGCTGCGTCAGCGCGTTGGCCAGCGCCTGCACGACGTGCTCCTGGCCGACGAGGCCTTCGAAGTCACGCGGGCGGTATTTGCGGGCCAGGACGAGGTAAGACATCGGGGCATTCTACGGGGGCCTGACAGCCCCGGCCGGGGGTCGGACGAGTGCGGGCCGGTGGTATCCGATAATCGCGGTTTCGGCCCTGCGGCCGACCCGCGACCGACCTTGCTGCCCCGATGAAATCCACCCCTGCTTCCCCCGACACGCTCAGCTACGAACAGGCCGGCGTCAACTACGACCTGATCGACCCGCTGAAGGTGGCCGCCCAGCGCGCCGCGAAGGCGACCGGCGCCCACCTGGCCGCCCACGGGTTCACCGAGGTCGAGGCCTCGCGCGGCGAATCGGCCTATGTGGTCGACGTCGGGCCGTTCTATCTGGCATCGATCGTCGAATGCCTGGGCTCGAAGGCGCTGGTGGCCGACGAGATGAAGGCGCTGACCGGCAAGAGCTACTACGCCGGCATTGCGCAGGACACGATCGCGATGGCGATCAACGACCTGATCACCGTCGGCGCGACGCCGCTGGTGGTGCAGGCCTACTGGGCCGCGGGCGGCTCCGACTGGTTCTCCGACGCGCAGCGCGCGCAGGCGCTGGTGGAAGGCTGGAAGGCCGCGTGCGACACCTGCCAGGTGGCCTGGGGCGGCGGCGAGACGCCGGCGCTGGCCGGCATCGTGGCCGAAGGCCGCATCGACCTGGCGGCGAGCTGCACCGGGCTGATCAACCCCAAGGAACGGCTGTCGGTCGGCGACAAGCTGGCGCCGGGCGATGCGATCGTGCTGCTGGCGTCGAGCGGCATCCATGCGAACGGGCTGAGCCTGGCGCGCAAGCTGGTGGAGCGGCTGCCGCAGGGTTACCTGACGGAAGTGTCGCCGGGGCTGAGCTACGGCGAGGCGCTGCTGGCCCCGACGGTGCTGTATTCGCCGGTGACCGAGGCGCTGTACAAGGCCGGCATCCAGCCGCACTACTGCGCCAACATCACCGGCCACGGCTGGCGCAAGCTGCTGCGGCACCCGGCGACGCACACGTACCGCATCCACAGCGTGCCCGAGGTGACGCCGGTGCTGAAGTTCATCCAGCAGCATGCGAAGCAGGACGACCAGGAGGCGTACAGCACGCTGAACATGGGCGCGGGCTTCGCGATCTTCGTGAAGGCGGAAGATGCGCAGCGCACGGTGGAGGTGGCCGAGGCCGCAGGCGTGAAGGCGATGGTGGCGGGCGCGGTCGAAGCCGGGCCGAAGCGGCTGCTGATCGAGCCGCTGAACATCGAGTTCGGCGACGATTCTTTGCAGCTGCGCTGAGAAGGCCATTCCCCGTCGCCTACAATCCGCCGCGACGGGCCTCCCCGCATGGAAGCACGGCCAACCGGGTCAGGTCGGGAACGAAGCAGCCCTAACTGTCGCGACCAGTGCCGGGGGTAAGGCTCGTCACCCTCCCCATCCCCAAAGCCAGTCTCCACGCGGGTTCCTGCAGGAATGCGAGTCTGCGGCGGTTCCGTGTGTCAGTGTCGCAAGCGCAGCATGCTCGCCATGGCGCGCATCGGCGCAAACCTGCATCGCCGCTTCCCGGCGTCGCACGGAGCTCAGTGCGAATGCCCGTGCCGGTGGTGGATGTCAGGAAAGTGCGCGTGCCTGTGCGACAGAACGCCATGCCGATGTGGGTGCACATGCGGCTCGCTCCCGTCCCACGGAAAGTCATGCTCGTGCTCATGGTGCGCGTCGTGTCGATGCGGATGCGCGTGCTCGAGCGGCTCATGCGTGTGTTCGTGTTCGTGCCGTTCGCGAACATGCAGCCAGACGCCGACACCCATCAGCGCTGACGCTGCCCAGAACGATGCGGACGGAGGCTCCGGCCAAAGCACCAGCGAAATGACGACGCCGAACAGTGGCGCTATCAAGAAGCTCTTACGTAGAGAAGCCCTGCCAGCAACAACGGCTGCATGTTCCCGATCAGCACCTTGGCGAACGGCGTGCTGGCGCCGAACAGCAAGGCTGCGGCCAGGGCGGGCAAGGCGGAGCGGAGGGACACGGGCATCAGTGGAGCACATCTGCGAGGGCCAGGACGTCCAGCGAAACAGTCCTTGTAGCAATCATCGCCATGTGTGATATTTGCTTCATGATCAATTGGCTGATCCTGACCGCGACACTTCCGACCAAGCCCAGCGCTTTGCGCGTCAGGGTCTGGCGCGCCCTGAAGGCCACGGGCGCCGGCACGCTGCGCGAGGGCGTCTACATCCTTCCGGAACACGCGTCGACCGCGCAGGCGCTGTGGGACCTGGAACGAACGATCTCCGGGGCAGGCGCCGAGGCCCACATGCTGGTGGTGCCGGCCCGTGACGAGGCACAAGACAAGGCGTTCCGCGGCTTGTTCGACCGGTCGGACCTCTACGCAGAGCTGCTCCAGTCGATCAAGGAGGATCGCGGCAGCATCAAGAGGGCAACGGAGGCAGAACTGCACAGGGGCCTGCGGACGCTGGAACAGCAGCTGCAGACCATCCAGGCTGGCGATTTCTTTGCCGGCACCGGCAGCCGGAAGGCCGCCGACGCCCTCACCGCATTGCGGCGCGAGGTCGAACTGCACTTGTCGCCCGACGAACCGGCGCCGACGCAGGCAGCGGTTGCATCGCGTCTCATCGTCGACTACCAGGGCCGCACCTGGGCGACCCGCAAGCGGCCATGGGTCGACCGCCTCGCGACGGCCTGGCTCGTGCAGCGCTTCATTGACCGATCGCCCACATTCACCTGGCTGGCCAACACGAAGAAGTGCCCGAAGACCGCCCTCGGGTACGACTTCGACGGCGCGACCTTCACCCACGTGGGCGACAAAGTGACCTTCGAGGTGGTTGCCGAGAGTTTCGGCCTGATGGCGGATCCAGCCGTTCGGCGTTTCGCCGGGCTCGTCCACTGCATCGACATCGGCGGCACTGCCGTCGACGAGGCCGCGGGCGTCGAGATGCTCGTGCGTGGCCTGCAGGCCACGCACGACACCGACGACGCGCTGCTTGCCGCAGCGATACCGTTGTTCAACGCCATGCATGCAGCCATGCAGGAGTCCCATGACCGCTGAAGCCCCGACGCTGCAGGCGCCCGAGCCACCGACTCGCGCCCAGGCCTTCTCCTACTGGTTCAAGCTGGGCCTCATCAGTTTCGGCGGGCCCGCCGGGCAGATCGCCCTGATGCACGAGGAACTCGTCGAGCGACGGCGTTGGATATCGGAAAGCCGATTCCTCCACGCGCTGAACTACTGCATGCTGTTGCCCGGCCCCGAAGCGCAGCAGCTGGCGACCTACCTCGGATGGCTGATGCACCGCACCGTCGGCGGCATCGTGGCGGGCGGCCTCTTCGTGTTGCCGTCCCTGTTCATTCTCATCGCGCTGTCCTGGGTCTACATGGCCTTCGGCAATGTGCCGGTCATCGCTGGCCTCTTCTATGGCATCAAGCCTGCCGTCACGGCGCTGGTCGTCCATGCCGCGTACCGGGTGGGATTGCGTGCGCTGAAGAATCGCTGGCTGTGGGGCATTGCCGCGGCGGCGTTCATTGCCATCTTTGCCGCGAGGGTTCCCTTTCCGATCATCGTCCTGGCTGCGGGTCTCGTCGGCTACGTCGGCGGCAGGTACGCGCCCGACAAGTTCAAGGCCGGGGGTGGCCATGGCAAGGCCGCCGCGGGGTTCGGCCCGGCACTCATCGACGACGACACGCCCACGCCCCACCACGCGCTGTTCACCTGGGCGCGGTTTCGCAGGGTGCTGGTCGGCTTCCTGGCCCTGTGGGCCGCGGCGATCGGCGCCCTCACCGTGGCCTTCGGGTGGGACGCGGTGCTCACGCAGATGGCCTGGTTCTTCACCAAGGCAGCACTGCTGACGTTCGGGGGCGCGTACGCGGTGCTGCCGTATGTCTACCAGGGCGCGGTCGACACCTTCCACTGGCTCACGCCGACGCAGATGATCGACGGGCTGGCCCTGGGCGAGACGACCCCCGGGCCGCTCATCATGGTGGTGTCCTTCGTCGGCTTTGTCGGTGGCTGGACCGGGGCCATCTTCGGCACCGACTCGCTGCTGCTTTCCGGCGCGGTGGCTGCGGTCGTGGTGACCTTCTTCACCTTCTTGCCGTCGTTCTTCTTCATCCTGCTGGGGGCGCCGTTCATCGAGTCGACACACGGCAACCTGAAGTTCACGGCGCCGTTGACCGGCATCACCGCCGCCGTCGTCGGCGTCATCGTGAACCTGGCGGTCTTCTTCGCGTACCACGTGCTGTGGCCCCACGGACTTGCCGGGCCCTTCGAGTGGCCTTCGGCAGTCATCGGCCTCGCTGCGGCCGTGGCGCTGTTCCGCTTCAAGCTTGGCGTCATTCCGGTCGTGCTGGGGTCGGGCATCGGCGGCCTGGCCTACCGCCTGGCGCATGCCGCCATGTTCACCACCGTCTGAGGAATCAACATGGATTCAAGAATTCAAGAGCTGTGCTTCGATCCCTCGGCCTTGCGCGGCATTTCCGAGAAGCTGCTGCGCAGCCATCATCAGAACAACTATGGCGGCGCGGTCAAACGCCTGAACGCCATCCGCTCGCAACTGTTCGATCTGCCGTTCGCGTCGGCACCGGGTTACCAGGTCAACGGCCTGAAGCGCGAGGAACTCGCCGCAGCCAACTCGATGCTGCTGCACGAGTTGTATTTCGGCTGCCTCGGCGGCGACGGCCACGCGATGACGCCGGCGATGGCCCTGGCGCTCGACGCGAACTTCGGCAGCGTCGCTCGCTGGCGCGAAGAGTTCGTGGCGATGGGCAAGGCCCAGGGCGGGGGTTCCGGTTGGGTGTTGCTCGCCTTCCAGCCGCGCGACGGGACGCTCGTCAACCAATGGGCGGCCGACCACCTGCACGCGCTCGCGGGCGCCATCCCCATCCTCGCGCTCGACATGTACGAGCACTCGTACCACATGGACTTCGGTGCGAACGCCGCGGCCTATGTCGACGCGTTCATGGACAACATCAACTGGACGCCCGTGTACGAGCGATATCAGTTCGCAGTGCATGGCGCGAGCGAGCCGTTCGGCGCCTGCCTGGACGACGCGGCCGGCGCCGTGTTGATGGACGTGCGGCGCGCCGGGGTGTTCGAGCAAGCTGACGCGCTGCTTCCCGGTGCCCGCTGGAGAGATCCCGCGAAAGTCGCCACGTGGGCAGGCGAACTGCCTGCCGACCGCGAGGTCATCGTCTACTGCGTCTACGGTCATGAGGTGGGACGCTCGACGGCGATGAGGCTTCGTGCAGCCGGTCTGAAGGCGCGCTTTCTGCGTGGCGGCATCGACGCATGGAAGGCGTCGGGAAGGGAGCTTCAACCCAAGGAGACGGCATCCTGAAGTGGCTCGCCCGCGAGCGCCCCGAGATCGATCGCATGGAAATCCGGGCTGCGAAGGTCGAGCTAGGATTTCCGCCCACCCCGAATCAGCCCAGCGCTGATTCCCCCAGGCTCCCTTCACTGGTCTGATCCCCATCACGCCAGCCCAACAGCCAGCAGTACCGCCAAGGGCGGCACCCACCACCAGGGAGCCCCCATGCGAATCACCCACCGACTGCTCGCCGCCGCCATCGCGGCATTCACGCTGGCCCCCGCCCAGGCCCAGGTCCGCGCCTTCCCCGCCAACCTGCAATACCCCAACGGCGCCTGCTCGCTCTCCCCGAAGGAACTGAGCCACTGGTTCGCCTCCGGCCGCATCACCAAGGGCGGGCTCGTCACCTTCGCCAACAGCATCGGCTTCCCGCAGCAGAACACCACCTGCGACTTCTACAAGTGGGCGCACCAGATGTTCCTGTGGATCTCGTCGCCGGCCGCGGGCGGCATCGTGCTGGAGTCACCCACCTTCTTCGACATCAACTTCGACAACTCGGGCGGTCACTACATTCCCAACGCGGCAGGCGTCGTGCGCCACAGCTTCGCGGTGCGCGGCACCAAGCCGCAAAGCATCCAGCCGGGCGGCCAGGCCGGGGGCGGCGACACCGTGCTGTCGATGAACGGCTCGCTGGTCTACTTCGGCGTGCACGCGAACGACGTCTACGCCTGGTTCAACACCGCGGTGTCGAACAAGGCCATCCCGACGACCGCGCCCTTCCCCAACACGCAGTCCGGGCTCGCATCGGTGGTGAGCTACGCATCGAGCCAGGGCGCTTCGCTGCCCGATGCCAACGCCCTCGGCCTGGAGCTGAAGACCGCCTGGGTCGATGCCGCCACCGTGCCCAACGCGGCCGACTACGTCACCATCGACGCCACCGTGCCCAACTACGTGAAGACGAGCAGCACGCTGTGGACGATCAACAAGCAGTCGCCCACGGTCGCGAAGACGCTGGCGCTGGTCGGCATCCACATCGTCGGCGCGGTGCAGGGCCACCCCGAGATGGTCTGGGCCACCTTCGAGCACCGCAACAACGCGCCGGACAATTCCTTCTACTTCAACACCCTCTTCGGCAGCACGGTGCAGGTGCCGTACAACTCGACCGGCACCTGGTCCTTCATGACCAGCGGCGGCTCGCAGAGTGGCGCGCTGGTGCCGCAGATGACGATCGATCCGGCCACCGGCAACGTCGTCGCGACCAATGGCAACTCGATCCGCCAGAACAACGTCTACCGCGTCAACCCATGGGGCAACGCACCCACCGCAGCCTCGGCCGTCAACAACAGCCAGCTGATCTCGCTGAACCTCGACATCGACGTGATGCTCGGCCTGGTGGGCGACGTGCGCGGCAACTACACGCAGATCGGCGCGGTGTGGACCAGCGACGGCTCCATCCCCTCCGGCCCGACCTCGCCGGCACTGCGCGGCTCGCTGCTGCTGGCCAACACCACGATGGAGACCTACCACCAGGTGGTGATCCCGAACAAGTCGGCGTCGATGGGCTGCTTCGGCTGCCATTCGTCGACCACCAGCACCGGCACCAGCCACCTGTTCCCGATCAACCCGCTGCCCACCAAGTGACAGAACTGTCACGCCGCCGCATCAGCACACGAACACGAAACCGCCGAAGAAAATCGCGAGTCCCCCGGTCCAGACAGCCAGCATCGCAGCCACACCCAACAGCAGCGCGGGAAGCCGGTGCCGGAGTTTCCAGCCGCGCGTGCGCTTGACCACGAGGTACATCAGCGCAACGCCAGCCACCAGCGCCAGCAGCAGCAAGCTCCAACCGACCGCCATGAACCCGTCGGACTTCTTGCCGAATTCGGGTGGGCACTGCCTGGTGGCAAACGCCGGCGCCATGACGCTCATCGCGACAATGCCGATGACGAGCCTGGAAATGCCGGCCCACGGCGCAGCGACCATATCAGGCGGAAGCGGATTCGAAGCGCCCTTCATCGTGATCGCCTTCTGCTCGGCGTGAGCAGCGTCACCAGCAGAGGCAACAGCGCCAACGTGAACAGCGTGCACAAGCAGGCGACCCAGAGCGGATACCCGTCCGGGTTGCCCAAGGCGAAGTACTTGAGCGCCGCGTAGCCCAGGGCCAGCATCATCAGCAACGTGATGCCGGGCAGCAGAGCGCGGAACACGAATGCCATGCCGAAGGCCGCCACGCCGGCCATCGGACGCCCCATGGCGTACCAGACCGCGGCCCACAGACAGTAGCCGAGCATGAACAGCATGACGCTCGCCCCAAGCCACAACCCGACGCTGCGGGCACTGAGCTCGGCGGCCACCCGATCCCCCGGTGCGTACACCACCGTCACCTGTGCCCCCTCGACCGGGATCTCGCTCGATGCCACCGAGCTGGGCAACTCCACCGGCTCACCATCGGGACCGACGAACCGCACGTGGGCGGTGTGCATCAAGCGCTGCCGGACGACGGTGCGGTCCCGGGAGTCCTTCTCCTGATAGTCACGGTATTCGGAGGTGTACCCCACCACCGTCGCGCTGTACCTCGGTTTGGTCGCAAGGGAGTAAAGCGCCTGGCCGGCCCAATAGCTGAAGGGCACGAACAAGGCAATCACCGCAAAGAGGATGACCACCACCAGCACGTTGGTTCCTGTCCCGGGCCGTATGCGCCGCGAGACGCCCCGCCCCAGCCAGATCGCAGCCCCGAGAAAGACCGCGCTGCTGGCAAGCAGGATCTGGCCCGCAGCCGTCAGCGCCATGGGCCTGCCTCCGAAGCGGATGCATGCAAGGCAGCAGTGAAAGGGGTGCCGGTATCGGCGGGATGCGCGTGGTCAGTCATGGTCGCGCAGTCTACGGTCGCGGTGCAGCGAACCAGCGCCTGCTCAACGCTGAATTGCAATGGCAGCGCCACTTATCATGCGTTCTTTTTTCAGGCGCCCCTTCATGTCTTCAACTGCATCCACCGCGTCATCCCTGGTGCGCACCGGCGCCAAAGCGGGTGTGGCGTTTGCCAGCTCTGTCGCCATGGGCGGTTTGATGGCATTGCTGCTGGGTGGCGGCGTGTTCTTCTTCTACCTGAGCCGGCTGTCGGGCCCGGGCATGCCCGCCGGGGCGCATGCGGGCGGCGCCGGTGCCATCCTCGCCTTGCTGTTCTCACCGTCGTTGCTGGTCGGCATGCTGCTGCTGGCCTTCGTGCCGATCTACCTGATGCTGGGCGTGGCACGTGGCCGCAGCCGCGCCATCCAGCAGGTCGTGGCAGGCCATGGAGAGGCCCTGTCGCAACGCCTGACGGACGCGATTGCCGGACGCATCGAAGCCATGCCGCGGACCAAAGGCGCGCTGGAAAAAGTGTCGGAGGCGGTGTCCGCCGATGCCATCAGTCAGCAGCTGGCGCCGGTGCTGGGCCAGGGCCGGGCTGTGCGCGGCATGGTCAAGTTCGCGGTGAACCGCCTGCCGCTGGCCGACCTGATGGCGCAATGGCAGCAGGGCCGCGCGACCGAAGCGGCCGTCGAACCCGGAGCACCTGACCCAGCCTTGCGCGCCCTGCTCGGGCAGCGCATCGACCAGACGCTGAAGCAGGCCGCCACGCCTTCGCGCACCCCGCTCTACGTGGCAATGGCCGCCCAGGCGGCCCTGCTGGCAGTGGGCCTGTGGCTGACGCGGTAGCCGGAGCTCGGCAGCTGGCCGCGAGCCCGGTGCACGCGCCCATCGAGACCCATCTCACTGCACCAGCTTCACGTTCCTCACCTTGAAGCTCACGCCCTGCTGGTCGTCCCACACCGGGAAGATCCCGAACGGCACGGTGATGTTGTCGAGCGTGAAGCACGGTGCGTTCTTCACCGCGATCACGTCCGCCACGTTCAGCGTGACCGCGTGGAAGGCGCCATCGGCCGGCGGCTTCATCGCGTCGGGGATCAGGTAGTCGACATTGCGGCAGCCGTCGCCGGGGCTCTCCATCTTGATCGCCAATCCCTTGGTGTTGGTCCCGTAGCTGCTGACCGCCAGCTCGAACTGCAGCGTGCCGCCGGCATAGCCGCTCAGGTTCAGCCCGCTGCCGGTGAAGTAGAACGTGCCGTTGCCGCCGTCGGCCGCGAACTGCAGGTCGGCCTCGCCGTTCGCCACGCTCGCCACCACGTGCGTCGGTGTCGACGTGTACATGCCGGTCGCCAGGCCGGCGCGCAGCCCCTCCGTGCCCAGCAGCGTCGCGCTGGTGCCCGGCAGCGGCTCGATGGTCTGCGGCGGCGGGGGTGCCAGCTCGGCGCAGGTGTGCGTGTCGGCATCGCCGCTCGCATTCACCAGCCAGCGGATGTTCGCAAAGCTCGCGCTGAACGGCTTGTCGGTCTGCACCAGGAACGCGGTGTCGATCGCCGAGAAATCCGCGCCGGCATCTGCAAAGCACGACAGCGGGATCTTCACCGTCGCCTTCGTGCCCAGCGGCAGCGCCGCCAGCACCGCGGTGCCGTCGAGCTCGCCGCGGCATGGGTAGCCGCAATCGATGCGGATCTTCACGCTGCCCTGCGGCGCCTGGTCGACCACGACGTCGAAGGCCAGCACCGCCTTCGCATCGGGGTGCACATAGCTCTCCAGGTTCTGCGGGTTGCGCACGCTGGTGCTGGCCGGGTCCGACGCGATCGCCTTGAACTCGCCGAGGCCGGTCCAGGTCAGCTTCTTGCCGTCCTGCTGCACGTTGACCTGCGCGGTCTGCAGCGTCAGCGTGCCGTCTTGCGTGACCACGGTCGCGTTCAGGTCGGCGCCGACCGGGATCATCCAGTTCGGCGACGAGCCGATGAACAGCGGGAAGGTCGAGTCCTCGACGAGGTTGAACACCTCCAGCGGCTCGGTCGCGGCCGGACCGGTGTTGGCGCCCTGCCCGCAGCCGAGCGTCGGCGTGGTCTCGTCCAGCGTGTTTCCCAGCGGCGTGCCCGCCGCCGCATAGCCCAGGCCGTAGCCGTAAGCGAACAGCGGTGCATAGGTCGCGTCTCCGCGGTTCAGCACCGTCTGGCAGGCCTCCTTCGGCCACGAGAACGACAGCCGCCCCTGGAAGTCGAAGTTCACCGAACCATCGGCCTTGCGGAACAGCACGTCGGCCACGCCCTTGCCTTCAGTGCCCGGCAACCAGGCCGCGACGAACGCATCGCTGCGGTTCAGCTCCTTGTTGACCCACAGCGGCCGGCCGCTCATCAGCACCGTCACCACCGGCACGCCCTTGCCCTTCACCGCCTCCAGCACCGCCAGGTCGGCCGGGTAGCGCCTGGCGTGTTCCAGCGTGCCGGTCTTGCCGATGTCGCCGGCGCCTTCGGCATACGGCGTTTCGCCGATCACCGCGATCACCGCCTTGTAGTCGGCCACGTTGACGTTGGCTGCATCGACCGAGAAGGTCACATTGCCATCGCCCGCCGCCTCGCGGATCCCGGCCAGCACGGTGTCGCCGTTCGGGAAATCGGCGTTCGTGTTCGACGTGCCCTGCCAGGTCAGCGACCAGCCGCCCGTCTGGTTCGACATGCTGTCGGCGCTGCGGCCCACCACCAGCAGCTTCTCGCCGCGCTTCAGCGGCAGCACGCCACCATCGTTCTTCAGCAAGACCAGCGATTTGCGGGCCGCCTCGCGCGCCAGTTCGCGGTGTTGCAATGCGGCCGGGTCGCCGGCGCCAGGGCGCAGCGAAGGCCTGGTCGAGACCGTCGCGCCGCCCTCCAGCGTCATCAGCCCGGAGCGCAGCTTCACGCGCAGGATGCGCGTCACCGCGTCGTCGATGCGGGCCATCGGGATCTCACCGGCGTTCACCGACGCGATGGTGTTGTCGATGAAGGCCTTCCAGTCGTCCGGCACCATGATCAGGTCCATGCCGGCGTTGATCGACGGCGGGCACGACGAGTTGGTGCAGGTCTTCGTCACGCCGTTGGCGTCGGTGTACTTCACCTGGCCGATGCCGTTCCAGTCGGAGACGATCAGGCCGTCGAAGCCCATCTTCGTCTTCAACACGTCGGTCAGCAGGTACTTGTTGCCATGCATCTTCGCGTTGGCGAAGTCCAGCGCCAGGCCGTCCTTCGTGGTGCCCTGGAAGGTCCAGCTGTTGAACGAGGCCATCACGGTCTGCGCACCCGCCGCCAGCGAGGTGTAGTAGCCCGCGCCGTGGATGTTGATCATCTCGGCCAGCGTCGCCTTGTTCTCGCCCTGGTCCTTGCCGAGGTCGGTGCCGCCGTCGCCCATGAAGTGCTTGGCGGTGGCCACCACGGTCGGCCGGCCCGAGGCCGCGAAGCTGCCCTGCAGCCCGGTGGTGTAGCGCCCGCCGTAGCTGGCGACGATGGCCGGATCTTCGGAAAAGCCTTCGTAGGTGCGGCCCCAGCGGTCGTCGCGCACCACCGCGAGCGTCGGTGCGAAGGTCCAGTCGATGCCGGTCGCGTGGACCTGCATCGCGACGGCTTCGCCGATGCGCTCGATCAGTTCCGGGTCGTTCGCCGCACCCAGTCCGATGTTCTGCGGAAACAGCGTGGCGCCATGGACGTTGCCGTGGCCATGCACCGCATCGGTCCCCCAGATCACCGGGATCTTGACGGCCAGGTCGGTGTCCATCGACGCCTGCCAGTAGGCATCGGCCAGCGCGAGCCAGTCGGCCACGCTCGCATCCTTCTTGTTGCCGGGCCAGGCGCCGCCGCCGTTCAGCACCGAGCCGATGCAGTACTGCCGCACCTCGTCGGGCGTGATGCTGCGGATGTCGGGCTGCGTCATCTGCCCGACCTTCTGTGCCAGCGTCATGTTGGCGACCAGGCCCTTGATCTGCGCTTCCTGCGAAGCGTCCTGCGGGATCGCGCTGTGAATCGCGGGCCAGTCGTCCAGTGGCTTGTTCTCAGGGGGAGACGGCGGCGGTGCGGGCGGTGCATCGTCGTCACCACCACCGCAACCGCTCAGGCCGAGCGTGAGCGCCGTCAGCCCCATCGTGAGCCACCGTTTCATCTTGTCGTCTCCTTGATATGTCTCTTGTATGCAGGGAATGGAACCGTTTCCATTTCAATGCTGCGCGGACTCTAGGAGATCTTGACGACATATTTCACTAGGTTAAATACTCATTACGGCGGGCATGGCCGTTGCCCGCCACGAGCTCACTTGCTGATGAAGTCGCGCACCAGCTTGCCCGTTGCGGAGGGGTTCTCTTCCATGATCCAGTGGCCTGAGCCGGGGACGACGCCTTCGGTGACGTCCTCGGCGCCGGCGCGCATCACGGCGGCCATCTGCAGCCCGAACGATTTCTCGCCGCCCAGCGCCAGCAGCGGCATCTTCAACCGGTTGTTGGCAACGAACGCGCGGTTGTCGACGGCATCCTGGTCGAACGCGGCGAACTGCGCAAAGCCGGAATGCATCGCACCGGGGCGTGCATAGAGCTTCGCGTAGTGCTGGCGCGCGGTCTCGCTGAAGCGCGCGGGCGTGGCCGAGAACTCGTTCCAGAAGCGATCGAGGTAGATCCGTTCGCGACCGGCGACGAGGCGCTCCATGTCCGGCCCGCCGAAGCGGAAGTGCCACAGCAGCGGGTTCTTCAGGATCTCTTCCCACGGGCCGACACCGGGCACCGGCGCGTCGATCAGCACCAGGCGACGCACCTGCTCCGGGTGCTGTGCCGCGAACTGGAAGGCGACCATGTTGCCGATGTCGTGCGCGACGACGTCGGCCTGTTGCACGCCGTAGGCCGCCAGCACGCCGCTGACGTCGCCGGCCTGCGTCTTCTTGTCGAAGCCGCCTGCCGGCTTGGACGACAGCCCGAGGCCACGCAGGTCCGGCACGATCACCGTGTGGTCGCGCGCCAGGTCTGCCGCGAGCGGTACCCACATGTCGCCGGTCTCGCCGTAGCCGTGCAGCAGCACGACGGCTGGGCCCTTGCCGCCGGAGCGGACGTGGATGGTCGCGCCGTTCGTCGTGACCTCGCGGGTCGAGAACGTCGCCGGGTACTTGAGGGCCTGGGATTGGGCCGAGGCCGATGCGGGAACGGCCATCAGCGTGAGGGATGCCAGGGCAAGGGAAAGCAGGGTTCGCATGGTGATCTCCGTGGGGTGGATGAGGAACAGCTGTCGCCAGTGTCTTGAAACCGGCTTGAACCGACTAGCCGGAAACGGACGCAATCAGCTTCAACCATCGGTTTAAGATCGGACATGACCTACCTGCAGCACCTGGTGTCGTTCGTTCACACGGCGGAGCACGGCAGCTTCTCGGCCGCGGCGCGGGTGCTGGGGTTGACGCCCGCCGGCGTCAGCAAGAACGTGGCGCGGCTCGAAGCCGATCTCGGCGCGCGGCTCTTCCACCGCAGCACGCGCCGGCTGGCGCTGACCGAAAGCGGCGAGCGCTTCCTGCAGCAGGTGAACGACCCGCTGACGTCGCTTCAAGCGGCCATCTCCAGCGTTCAGCGCGGCGATGAAGCGCCGGCCGGCACGTTGAAGGTCAGCATGGGGCAGGCGTTCGGGCGGCACTTCCTGGTGCCGCTGCTGGGAGACTTCCTCGCGCGGTATCCGGCGGTGCTGCCGGACTGGCATTTCGACAACCGGCAGGTCGACATCGTCGGCGAGGGCTTCGATGCGGCGATCGGCGGCGGCTTCGAACTGGCGCCCGGCGTGGTGGCGCGCGAACTGGCGCCGGTTCACATTGTCGCGGTCGCTTCGCCGGGCTACCTGGGCGGGCGACAGGCGCCACGCACGCCGGAGGACCTGGCCGCGTTCGACGGCATCATGCGGCGCTCGTCACCGACCGGCCGGGTGCGGCCATGGACGCTACGGACGAAGCGCCATGCCGAGCAGGCGGTGCCTTGCAAACCGCGGCTGATCTTCAGCGACCCGGAGGCGATTGCCGAGGCCGCCAAGTTGGGACTCGGCGTCGCGCTGCTGCCGATGCCGTTCGCCTTTGCGCCGATCGCCAGCGGGGAGCTCGTGCGGCTGCTGCCGGGGTGGTACAGCGACGCGGGCCCGCTGTCGCTGTACTACCCGAGCCGCAGCCAACTGCCGGCA
The DNA here is from genome assembly GCF_001425825.1 of Rhizobacter sp. Root1238. GTDB lineage: Bacteria > Pseudomonadota > Gammaproteobacteria > Burkholderiales > Burkholderiaceae_C > Rhizobacter. The sequence continues at coordinate 382,432 of NZ_LMDM01000023.1, read as the reverse complement.
AAGACGCGGGCGTTCGTCGATTTCGTGACGGAGCGGTTTCGCGCGGCGGAGTTTGCGAAGCTGGTCGACGGGCGCTGACGCGGTCGCGCGCCCCTGCACCGTCAGCCGTGCGGGTCTTCGCCCTTCGAGCGCGACTTGCCGATCTCCTCGGCTTTCTGCATTTCCTGCTGCTCGCGGGGCGACTTCGGGTGCGCGTTGCGCGCCGCGTCCTCGACCTTGCCGGACTTGACGAACTCGCGGGTCTTCTCGTCGTAGTGGCGACCGGCTTCGTAGTCGCCTTCGCCTTGGACTTGGGTCAGGTCGGCTTGGGGTGACGGCTTGCTCGTTTGTACCGGCTTCTGCTGCTTGCTCATGGAAGGCTCCTTCGTCAACGTGAATGAAAGGTAGCCGTGCCGGATTGCATGTCACCTCGGTGCCTTGCGCAATCTTCCGTCGTCAGATCCCGCGCCATGCAGTAGGACACCTCTGACCCATGTTGCCCAGGATTCAGCGCAACGCGTGGCAACCATCAATTGGATTCATCGGAAACCCGCTCAGGCTTTGAGCCGTTTCCCAATCATCGTCTGATGATTTCGCAGAGGCCTCCTCCTTTGCGCTTCACCAGACCAAACTGTGCCAGTGGATATACGGTGAAGGCGAGCCTTCCCTTCCTTCTCTTTTCCGGCCACCAGAGAAAACAAGGAACTCTCAAGCACCTTCTCTATTGTGATCCTCTCCTTCGGATCAGGGTTCAACATGGAATTTATCAGCACCTCTGCGTCTTGCCTCACGTCATCCGTCAAGCAATCGAACAAGGCCGAATTCAAAGCACCAGCTCTATGCCCCCCGATTTCAGCTTCAATATCTGTACCAAACGGTGTCCCATCTCGATCGAATGGATTTGTGCCAAGCAAAAGCTCGCAGAACATGATCCCCAGCGACCACACATCGACTGCGGGGGTGATGGTAAATTTCTGCGGATGTTTCCAATCCAACACTTCGTTCTCGGCAAGCACGATTTCAGGCGCCTTGAGTCTCGGATTGTCACGGAGCCTATGTCCTTTAATCAAATCCTCCGTCGTCAATTTGGCGAGCTCCAGATCCGTGACGCAAGTCTTGCCGTTGCCGTAGAGAATGTTCTCCCATTTCATGTCGTTATGAACGATGCCCTGATCGCTCAGAGGACGAACCGACCGAACGGCCATCTGACACAAGAGGATTTTGTCTTTCAGGTACGCCTGCTTGATCTCCTTCGTGCGGGTTTCCCGCAGCCGGTGCGTTCCGAGTGACATCAGAAGCCCTCGGGCGCCGACCCGGGAAAGCTCTCTCGCTTCCTGCCGTTGCAGTTTCTCAATGAGTTTGGAACAGTCGGGCCCGTCCATGTACGGCATGACAACGTACAGATCCTTGCCGCTGATCCCGACCTGCTGGAAAGTGACGATATGGGTGCCGGTCTTCCGGTTTTCGTGCAAACCCCGAATCAATCCGATCTCATTTCGTGCACGTGTTCCATCCGGCATTTTTTTCAGGACATATTTTTTTCCATTCGAGCCGATAATCAACTTGAGTTCGTTGGAGGCAGCAGAAAATCCACCCCCGTCACTGAAGGAAAATTCCTTCAAGCCGAATTTTATTCCATTGCCTGTAAACCGGACCTTTTGAAAAGAAGAAATTCCATATCTTGGGGGATCGACTAAATCTGCGTGCTTCTGAGCTTGAATCCTCTGCGCCTCACGAATCATTGGCTCTGTCTTCGCACGGATTTCAGTAATTTGACCTGCGACAGATCCGGTGGCCGGATATTCAATATTTATTATATTACTGATGTATTCCTTCGCTTTGGAGCTGGCCAGCTTGTGCAATAATCCAGGCCTGAATATTCGTCGCTCGATCGAGTTGCTTTTGCGATCAACAAGATAAAGCACTTTTATATGTTGCGTGCCATTGATCTGCACGCTCATGACATCCAACTTCTGGTTTGGCTTTCGCTGCCTCAAAAGACGGTTAAGAGACTCTGCAAGCACAGCCTCAGAAATTGCCTCGCCGGCGCGTTGACGCTTGAGAAGTGCGCAATCGAAATACGTTCGACGTTGCCCTGCCGTCTGCTTTCCGCTGATCTGAGTAAGCTTGCTATGTACTGGGTCAGGCTGCACTTTTAACCTCAAACAACAATTTAATTTCCCGTGCTTGAGTGACAGTCGACGAAGCTCCGTTCCTTCTCTCGCTCAGATTTTTGTACCGTGTCGCGGTGCTTGGTATCCTCACCCAGGCCGCATGGAACACAGACGGGCGACGCCCGCCGACAACGCTCCAACCAGCGCTCCCCACCCCATGTCCACCGCCGTGATCCCGACCGGCCACCCCCTCAACGTCGCCAAGTTCGTCAAGTCATACGTCGCATAGCAAAGCAATCCCAGCAACCCGCCCAGCCTCGCCGCATGCCACGCATCCCGCGCCGGCATCACCGCGAACACCACGATCCCGACCGGAAACAGCAGGTAGAACAGCCCCGCCGCCACGACGTTGACCTGCTGCGCCATCAGGTGCCCGATCCCCGCGCGGTACCAATCCATCGCGATCAGTCCGAGCCACAGGCCATCGAGCGCCAGCAGCACGACAAGCGCTGCCACATACGGAACGAGGTAAGTACGCATGCGGCCGATGCTACGTCGCACCGGCCACACCGTTCAAGCCACCCTCACCGCGACTGCTTGAACGCCATCACCGCTTGGTTCCGCAGCGTGCGCAGCAGCGAGAGCTCCCGCTCTCCCAGCTCGATGCCGCCCGGCTGCGCCTTGTCGGCATAGATCAGCGCGAACGGCGCGCCCTTCATCAGCAGCGGCAGCAGCAAGAACGCCGGGGCATTCACCTGCTGCCGGTACCACGCCGGCAAGCGCGCCGCGATGTTCGGCACCGTCGCGTCCGAGATCAGCGTGTCCGCCCCCTTCAGGCACACCGCGCTGAACAGGTCGGGCGCACTGCCCGGCGCCGGCTTCAGCGCCACCTTGAACTGCTTGCTCGCGCTGTCGACGTCTTCGCCCATGCCGAAGCGGCCGGTCAGCGTCTCGGTCTTCGGGTCGCGCAGGCAGAACACGATGCGCCGGAACCCCAGCGCACGCAGCATCGTCTCCAGGATCATCCGCAGCACGTCGTTGAGCTTGAAATCCTCGACCATCGTGTTCGTGATGTCCTGGATCCCCGCGCCCAGCATCGCGGCCGCGGCGTCCTGGTCGAACGGCTTCTCGGCCGGCCTCTCGAGCGGAATGGTCATGTCGATCGCGATCGTCGCCTGCAGCTCATGCCCCGCCAGGCTGTCGGCATCGCTCGCGATGGTCTTCGCGGTGCCGTTGCCGCCCGGCTGCTCCAGCAGGCGCCGCACCGGCGAGCCGGGCTGCACGCTCAGGCTCATGGCCTGGGCCAGCCCCGCCAGCCGCTGCTGCGCCAGCAGCGCAGCGGCCTGCATGTCGCGCGGGCTGATCTCCAGCACGCGCGCATAGCGCTGCGCCACCGCGGCGATCGCGCTGCTCGCGCGGCCCGGCTCGGCCTGCAGCATCGCATCGGTCACGTCGTTGGCGGCCAGCGCGATCCAGCGCATCCGGTCGGCCTTCTCGCAGGGCCGCGACGGGAAATCGCCCACCGGCCGGCGCATGCAGCGCTGCAGGCTCTCGGGGAACCCCCAGGCCTTCGCGATGCCCAGCCCCAGCTCCTCGAAACTCAGCCCCAGCACGCTGATCGACGCCGCATGCTCGCCCATCGTCGAGCCGCCGACGCCCTTGGTGCCGGTCAGCTTGCGCACCTGGCGCGCTTCGTCCGGAAAGTAGAACTCCGTCAGCAGCCGGCCGAGGTTCTGGAACATCGCGCCGATGAAGGCCTCCTCGCCGTCCTTCGACGCCGGCAGCAGTTCGTTGGCCAGCGAGCCGGCCATCAACGAGCGCAGGAACTCTTCCTTCAGCTGGTTCGCATGCCCCTTGTCGTGCATGTGCTCCAGCAGCACCAGGCTCAGCGCGATGTTGCGGATGCCGGCGAAGCCGATCAACGCGACCGCGCGCGACACGGTGCTGATGCTGCCGCCGCCCGACTGCGTGTAGTGCGCGGTGTTCACCAGCCGCAGCAGCTTGTTGGTCAGCGCGACGTCCTTCAGGATCTCGCTCGACAGGCTGGCCAGGCTCTCGGTCTCCGAATTGGCGACGCGCTGGATGCGCACCACCGAATCCGACATCGCCGGAAAGTCGCTCTTGTGGCGCATGCGGCGCAGCAGGAACTCCAGCGTGCCGCTGCCCGACTGGGCCGGCTGCGCGGCCTGCCCTGCCGGCGCGTCGGCCGCCGGGACCAGCCACTCCTGCAAGGCCTTGCGGAACGCCGCCACATCGGCATGCCGCTGCCCCGGATCCCGCGCCAGGCTGCGCATCACGATCGCGCGCAGCGCATCGTCGGCATCGCCGGCGCCATCCTTCGGCCACGCCATGTCTTCGTGCGCCACACGGTACATCGCGCGGAACGGATCCTTCTCGATCAGCAGCTGCCGCCCGCACAGCATCTCGGCCAGCACCAGCGCGGCCGAGAACAAGTCCATCGCCGGCGCCGGCTTCAGCCCGTGCGTCGCCTCGGGCGACATGTAGCCCGGCGTGCCGACCACCTGCTGCACATGCTGCGCATCGACGCTCGCGGCAATGCCGAAGTCCATCACGCGCGCCCGCCCCTCGGCGTCGACCAGGATGTTCGATGGCTTCAGGTCGCGGTGGATCACGCCGGCGGCATGCGCTGCGCTCAGCGCGTCCAGCACGCCCAGCATCATCTCGACCGCATCGCGCGCCGGCATCGCGCCCTTCGCGCGCAATTGCTCGGCCAGCGTCGGGCCGGCCACGTATTCGAAGACCAGGTACGGCTGCTGCTCGTGCACATCGGCCTCGAACACCGGCACGATGTGCGGGTGCGTCAGCCGGCTGACGCTGCGCGCTTCCTGCAGCCAATGGCCAACCTCCACGGTGTCGGCCCCGGGGCGCATCAGCTTGACGGCGACCTCGCGCTCCAGCCGCGGGTCGTGGGCCAGCCACACGGTGGCCTGCGCGCCCTTGCCGAGCATCCGCCGCAGTTCGAAGCGGCCCAGGGTGGCGGGGCGCGTGGCCATGGCGGCAGCGGGCATCGATCCGGATCGGGCTTACTGAGGACGCGAACGCGCCGCGGCCAGGCCGCGCAGCCCACCCGCAGGCGTCGGCGTCGCATCGTCGGTGGCCACGTGGCGCGACGATGCCGCCACGCCGCCGGTGGTCATCGCCTGGCGCGCGTTCTGCAGCGCTTCGCCGATGTCGCGCGCCGTCACCTCGAGCGGCCGCGCGTAGCGCTGCGCCACCACGGCCAGGCCGGCGGCCACGCGCGCCGGCGGCGACTGGTTCACCACGTCGACCGCCTCGTTGGCGGCGCTCGCGGTAATGCGCAGCACGTCGCCGTCGCTGTCGGCGGTGCGCACCGGCCGGCCGACAGGCAGCCGGCGCGCCATGTGCAGCACCTCGTCGTTCAGGCCCCAGTGGCGCGCCACGGCCGCGCCCAGCAGTTCGCTGTCGACGCCGAGCACCGCCAGCGATGCGCCCTCTTCGGTCATGCCCGGCTGCTCGGCCTCGCCCGGCTCGGCGGGCGGAATCGGCTGCATCAGCTGGCGGATCTGTTCGGCTTCATCGGGGAAGTGGTACTGCACCATCAGCCGGCCCAGGTTCTGCAGCGTCGCGATCAGGTAGACCACCTCGGGGTCGTAGCCGGCCGGGCGCAGCACCTGCGCGGCGTGGCCGGCCAGGCGCACGCGGTCCATCAGCTTCTGCAAGGCGTCGGCATGCGCCGGCGCCAGCGGCCCGGGCCACGGCCGCAGCACCGCGGCGGCACTGCGCACGCCCTTCAGCCCGACCAGCGCGACCGCGCGGCGGATCGTCAGCACCGGGCCGTTGCCCGAAATCTGCGTGCCCTGCACCTGCGCCGAATTGACGGTGCGCAGCAGTTCGAAGCTGAGCGCCATGTCCTGCAGGATCTGCTGCGCGATCTCGTCGGTGCGCTGTCCCTCGGCCATCGCGAGCCGGCCGACGCGCTGCGCGACGCCGGGCGCGGCCGGCAGGTGGCCGATGCTGCGCATGCGGTCGATCAGCAGCGCGATCGCGCCGCCGCTGTCCTGCGCATCGGTCTCGCGCCAGCCCGACATCGCGCGCAGCATCGTGCGGGCACTGTGGTAGCGCTGGCGCTCCTGGCGGTCGGTGGCGCGGTTGGCGATGGCGCGCAGCGCGTCGGGAATCGGCTTCGGCGTGCCCCAGGGCAGGCGGATGATGTCGCGGCCGACCGGCGGCAGGCGATCGATGACGCGGGCGGTGTCGGGTTCGTCGAGCGCCGGCTGGCCCGACAGCAGCTGGTGCAGCACCAGGCCGGCACACAGCACGTCGCGTTCGGCCGCGACGCGGGCGGCGCGCAGCTGGTTCGGGTCCATCGGCATCGCGCGGTCGTGGGCCCGGTCATGGGCGCGGTCGGCGGGCGCCGGTTCGCCGGCCGCCGCGGCCACCGTCGACGCGACGGCCAGCGCCATCACGCGCACCGTGCCCTGCTCGCTGAGCAGCACATGGTGCAGTTGCAGGTCGCGGTGCGCCACGCCGGCTTCGTGCGCGAAGGCCAGGCCTTCGAGCGCCTGGATCATCCAGCCGACCGCTTCGTTCGCGGTCAGCCCGGGCGTGGCGGCCAGCCGCTCGGCCAGCGTGCTGCCGAGCGCGCGATCGACCGCGACATACGGCCAGTGGTCCTGCACGCCGACCTCGATCACGTGGGCCAGGTTCGGGTGGTCGAGCCGGGCGGCGAGCTTGGCGTCACGCGTCCAGGCTTCCAGACCGGCCGCATCGGCCGGCTGCACGCGCGGCAGTGTCAGCATCACCTCCTGCGACGCGCGCGGATCGAAGGCCAGCCAGACCATGCTGCGGTCGCTCTTGCCCAGCAGCTGGCGCAGCTGGTAGCGCCCGAACGCACGCGTCGGCGCGGTCTTGGCGGCAGGAGTCTCCGGAACGGACATGGGCGAAGGGCGCGATGTGACGAAGTTGCCTTATTGGACGACCGAATGCTGCATCGTGGTGCGCAGATGAACCCGGAAAAGCCGTGTCATTTTCAGCCGGGGTGGCTGCTTTTCGCGCGTCAGATGTCGAGCTCGACCACCTCGCCGGTGCCGGCGATCAGCGCGCAGCGCACGCGCTCGCCGGGCTGCAGCGCCTGCACCGCGTCGCGGTAGCGCTGCATCTGCTGCCGGTACTCCTGCTGCGCCTGCGGCTTGTGGGCCAGCTTGTAGTCGAGCACCCACCAGACGCGCCGGCCGCCTTCGTCCAGCGCCACCAGCCGGTCGATGCGCAACGCCTGCGCGCCCTGCGCCACCGCCACCTCGTTGCCGGCCCACAGCAGCCCGGCGCGGTCGAAGAAGCGACGGCCGCTGGCATGCTGCAGCATCGTCGACGCGATGCGCAGCACCTCGCGCGGCGGGCTGTCGAACGCGCTGGCAGCGGCGGTGGCGAGTACTTCCAGGGCTTCGCCGGTCGCTCGATCCGCGGTCGCCCATTCCAGCGTGCGGTGCACCGCCTGGCCGAGGCGCGACGCGCGGTCGTCGCGGGCCGCGAACGCGGCCGGCGCCGGATCGGCCACAGCGACCGGCGGCAGCGCCGGCAGGCCCGGCAACGCGAACGCCCCCTGCCCCGCCGCCGCCGAGGCCACGTCGGCCGGCAGCCACGGCTGCGCGAGCGCCTCGACCCGCTGCCACCACGACGCACCGGGCGCAGCGATGTGCGGTTCGGTGCGGCTGAACACCACCTGCTCGCGGGCCCGCGTCATCGCGACGTACAGGCCGTTGAGCTCCTCGCGCTGCCGCGCCGCCAGCTCGGCCAGCATCGCCGGCGCGAGCGACGGCGGCACGTCGCCTTCGGAGTAGACGAAGGCGCAGCGCGCCGGCCGGTCCAGCTCGACCGGCCAGTCGACCAGCACGGTCGCGGTGTCGGTGCCGGCCCGCTCGGGCGAGCTGTCCATGATGAAGACGACACGCGCCTCCAGGCCCTTGGCGCCGTGCACCGTCAGCAGCTGCACCGCGTTGCGCTGCGCCGGCGGCGCCACCTTCAGTGCGCGGCGCTTCAGGGCCCGCACGAAGTTGTACGGCGTCGCATAGCGCGCGCCGTCGAGCGTCAGCGCCTGCCCGAGCAACGCGTCGATCGCGTTCAGCGCCGCGGCACGCTGCTCCGGCGGCACGGTCGCTGCGACACGCTCGCGGTAGGCGCTTTCCGCGACGATGCGGTCCAGCAGGTCGTGCGGCGGCAGCTCGCGCGCGGCCTGCAGCCACGCCGGCAGCAGCCGCTGCGCCCGCTGCAAGGCCGGCCGGCCATCGTGCGACCCGCGCAGCAGCGCACCGAACCAGTCGCCACCGTCAGCGGCCTGCGCCAGCGCGATCAGTTCGTCGTCGGCCGCACCGAACAGCGGGCTGCGCAGCGCCTGCGCGAGCGACAGCCGGTGCTGCGGCGAGGCCAGCGCATCGAGCATCGCGATCAGGTCGCGCACCTCGGGCGCGTCCATCAGCGACTGGTCTTCGACCGCGGCGGCCGGCAGGTGCCGCGCCTGCAGCGCCTGCGCGACCAGCCGCAGCGAGGCGCGCTTGCGGCACAGCACGAAGATCTCGCCCGGCGCGACGCTGCCGCCCGCGACCAGCTCGCCGGCCGCCTGCGCGACCCAGCGCGCCTCCTGTTCGCGCAGCACCTCTTCCGGCTCGTGGCGCGGCGTGACCAGGCTGTCGCGCCACAGCAGCCGGCCTTCGTCACGCGCCGCGGATTCGCGCGGCGGGCGCGGCACCGGCGGCAGCGCGCGCACGCCGGCGCCGGCGAGCGGCGCGATCTCGGTGCTGTGCGCGCGGTAGTCGCTGTAGTCGCCGTCGCGCTGCGCCGCCTCGAACACCCGGTTCAGCGCGGCAATCACCTCGGGCGCATTGCGCCGCGTGTGGTCGCAGGCCAGCACGTGGCCGCCCAGCCCGTCGGCCACGAAGTCGCTCGCCGCGGCGAACACCCGCGGCTCGGCGCGGCGGAAGCGGTAGATGCTCTGCTTCGGGTCGCCGACGATGAAGACCGACGGCGGCCGCTGACCGCTCGCGCCGCCGCCGGCGCCGGCATAGGCCGACAGCCAGCTGTGCAGCGCATGCCACTGCAGCGGGCTGGTGTCCTGGAACTCGTCGATCAGCACATGGCGCACGCGTGAATCGAGCCGCTCCTGCACCCAGCCGGAGAGGTCGGCATCGCGCAGCAGCGCGAGCGCGCAGCGTTCCAGGTCGGCCATGTCGGCCAGCCCGCGCAGGCGCTTGAACGCAGCGAACTGCGCGAGCAGCACGCGCGACAGCCGCGCCATGCGCAGGTGTTCGTCGTGCGCCGCCTGCTGGCGCGCGGCATGGTGGATGGCGTCGAGCAGCGCGACCGCATCGTCGAGCTCGGGTGCGGCCAGGTGCGCGCGCAACTGGCCGCTGCTGTTGAGCAAGGCGCTGCGCGCGGCCTGCAGCGCAGCCTCGACATCTTCGAGCGCGAGCGCCTGCTCGAGCAGGCTGCCCTGCTTGCGCGGCGTCGCCTTGGCCTGCGCACCGAGCGCGGCGGCCACGCGCAGCAGCAGGCCGCGCGCCTCGGCGTCGTGCAGCCGGTGCGCCGGATGCGGCAGCGCCGCCAGCGCCGGCCACAGCTGCGCGGCCGACGGCACGCTGTCGTCGAGCACGCCGGCCTCGTCGGCCAGCTCGATCTCGACGCGCTTGTCGAGCACCGTCGCCAGCCACTTCGCGGTCTGCGAACGGCCGCGCCGCTCGATCAGCGCGCGGTAGTCGGCGTGCAGCGCCGCGTCGTCGAGCAGGGCCGCATGGAAGCGCCGGAAGATCTCGCCGAGATGCTCGTCGATGTCCTCGATCAGGCTCATGCCGGGCTGCAGCCCGAGTGCCGCCAGCAGGTCGAGCGGCGCGGTCTTCAGCAGCTGCGAGAACCAGGCGTGGAAGGTGCGGATCTCGACCGGCCGGCCGCTGGCCAGCACCTGCTCGTGCAACCCGGCCAGCCTGGCGGCGAGCCCGGCCGCCTGCGCCGGCGGCACGCCGCGCGCGACCAGCTCGGCAGCGCGCTTCGCATCGTCGGCCTGCGGCGACGCGAAATCGGCCAGCCACTGGTTGAGCCGCTCCCGCATCTCGCCGGCCGCCTTGCGGGTGAAGGTGATCGCGAGGATCTCCTGCGGGCGCGCGCCGTCGAGCAGCGCGCGCACGATGCGCGACACCAGCATCCAGGTCTTGCCGGCGCCGGCGCAGGCTTCGACGGCAACGCTGCGCTGCGGGTCGCAGGCGATCGTGTAGAACGCCTCGCGAGAGACCGGTGCGCCGTCCGCCTGGTAAGCCGGGGCGTTCAACGCGAACTCCATTGGTCCTTGCGGCACAAGCCGCGCGCCTCGCAGAAATCGCAGACGCGGCCCTCGCCGAGCGCCGGCAGGCCCTCGCCGGCGCGGATGCGGGCCAGTTCGCCGGACAGGCCCTCGACCAGCGCCTGCGCGCTCGCCTCGACCTCGGGGTGCGGCACCTGGCGGATCTCGTGGCCGGCGTCGAGCAGCAGGTAGACGGCCTGCAGGCCGGCATCGGTGTGCGGGCGCATCAGCGCGGCGTAGAACGCGAGCTGCGTGTCTTCGAGCGGCTGGCGCACCTGCTGGCGCAGCGCGGCTTCGCTGCCGGTCTTGTAGTCGATCAGCTCCAGCACCTCGGCACCGTCGTCGCGGCGCTTGTCGGCGCGGTCGATGCGGCCATGCAGCGTGACCGCCGCCGGCGCCGGCAGCTCGATCTCGTGCGCCTGCTCGCCTTCGGCCCAGGCGATGCCCTGCGCATCGCGCTCGTGCAGCCATGCGATGTAGCGCGGCGCGAGCTGCTCGAAGCTGGCGTCGTACGGCAGGAACTCCTCGTCGGCCAGGCCGGCGCGGTCCTGCATCGTGCGGCCCAGGTGCAGCAGGCGGGTGGTCTCGTCGGCCGGCGTGCCGGGCTCGCTGCGCGTCTCGTGGAAGGCCTGCAGCACCGCATGCAGCCAGTTGCCGTAGTCCCGCTTCTCGACCTCTTCGTCGAGCTCGCCGGGCTCGCGCAGCTTCAGCATGTGCAGCGCATGGAAGCGGTACGGGCAGGCGCGCAGCGCTTCGCAGGCGCTCGCCGACAGCCGGTCCGGCAGCAAGGCGCCGGCCGACGGTGCCGGCATGAAGACCGGCTGCGGCTCGACCGCCTGCGACGAGCGCGGGTCGGTCCACGCTTCGAGGCCGCGCGACACCTTCTGCAGCGCGAGCGACAGCCGCTCGACCAGCGGGCTGGCCGACAGCGGCTCGCTGCCGTCGACATGGCGGCGCAGCAGCGTGACCTGCGCCGCATGCATCGCATGCGCGAACGACAAGGCCTCGCGCTCGCGGCGGCTGGCCGCGCTGGGCAGGCCGAGCGCCACCGCCTGCGTGTCGCTGATGAACGGCAGCGGGTCGACGCCGGCGCCCAGGTGGCGCTCGTCGGCCCCGGGCAGCACCAGCGCGGCAAACGGCCGCAGCGTGGCATGCGCAAGCGGCGTGATCACGACCGCCGGCTGCGCCGGCGCCGGCGGCACGAACGACGATTCTTCGAGCACGCCGTCGACCCACTGGCGAAACTGGTCGAGCGTCATCGAGGTCTGGCCCGCCTGCGCCGGCCAGCCGCGGCCTTCGGACAGCCACAGCGCGGCCAGCACCTGCGCACCGGCCGCATCGTCGGCCAGTGCATCGGCCAGGCCGGCCGCGCCGAGCAGGCCTTGCAGGGCGCCGCACCAGTCGCGCAACGGGCGACGGCCGGGCTCGGCGAGCGGCGCCAGCGCGTCGCTCAGCGCGGCCCACAGCCGAGCTTCTCCGGGCTGCAGCCGTTCGGCATCGATCTGCGAAGTGCGGCGCCACCCCTGGCGGCGGCAGGTCGCTTCGAGCGACTGCGTCAGCGCGGCCACCGGGCCGAGGCCCGGCCACGGCGCGGTCAGCGATTTCAGCGCGTCGAGCGTCGCATCGGCGCTCGACGCACCGACCGCGCGCAGCAGGCCCATCAGTTGCGCCGCGGCACGGGTGGTCGACAGCTTCCAGCCGGTTTCGTCGAGCACCGCGACCGACTGCCGCGCCAGCAGCGCATGCACGCGGCGCACCAGCAGCCGGTCCTGCGCAACCAGCGCCACCGGCAACTCGCCGCGCTGCACATGCGCCAGCACCTGCGCGGCGGTGCACTGGGCCTCGTCCTCGAAGCCTTCGCACAGCGCGACGGCCGGCGAGCGCGACGGCAGGCGCAGCGCGGCCGCATCGGTGTCGATGACGACCGCGGGCACGCGCGCGGCGCGCAGCAGCGCGTCGGTCAGCGGGTCGCTGCCGCCGACACGGACGGCGATCCAGGCCGCGGGCCGCAGCGCGAACAGCGCATCGGTGTGCGGCGGCGCGGCGGCGGCAGCCCATTCGACCGCGATCGCCGCGATCTGACGCTCGGTGAGCCCGGGACCGTCGCCAGCCGCCAGTAGTGCGCGCGCCTGTCGCCAATGCGCCTCGCGGCCGGACGGCTCGATGGCCGCCGCGGCCCGCGCCAGCCCGTGCGAGAGCCGCACGAAGCCGGCCACCGCATCGTCGAACGCCCGCGGATCGCTGCGGCCCCAGGCCTGCAGCCGCGCCTGGCTGCGCAGGAGGCGCGCGGCCGCGAGCCGGTCGAGGTGGACGTCGAACGTGATCTGGGCTTCTTGCGCGATGGGCGGCGGCCCGAGGCGCTGCGCGAGCGTCTGCGTCGTCTCGATCTCCGGCATCCAGCCGCCGGCCTGCGCCCAGGCGGCCCGTGCCGGGCCGAGCTGCTGCGCGAACGGCACCAGCACCACGCAGCCGCGTGCCTCGATGCCCGCGCGCACGATCCACGCGCGCACCTGCGCGACGAGGCCCGGCCCGTCGAGCGCAGCGGCCGGCATGGTGTCGATCACCGGGGTTTCAAGGTCGCTCAAGGTGGCTTTGCGAGGGCGTTGCGGCTATCGAAGCCATAGCCGTGGTGAGGTCGAGGGGCGCCGCGCGAACAGGGGCTTTGTGTCAGAATCATTGTGCCTTGCCACTCGCAACGGGTGGCACATGTCCAAGGACAAATCCCATGAGCAGCGAACTGATCAAGCACACCACCGACGCGTCGTTCGACAGCGACGTCCTGCAGGCCGACAAGCCGGTCCTGGTCGATTACTGGGCCGAGTGGTGCGGTCCCTGCAAGATGATCGCCCCGATCCTCGACGAAGTGTCGAAGGACTACAGCGGCCGCCTGCAGATCGCCAAGCTGAACGTCGACGACAACCGCGACGTGCCTGCCAAGTTCGGCATCCGCGGCATCCCGACCCTGATGCTGTTCAAGGGCGGCCAGCTCGCCGCCACCAAGGTCGGCGCACTTTCGAAGGCCCAGTTGACGGCCTTCCTCGACGGTCATCTATAATCCGCCGAATCGTGGTGGCCTCGGGCCCCGTTCTCCCCGGACGGACTGAAGCCACCACCTGAAGATTGCCACCTCACCCAAAGCCGCCAAGGCTGCGGCGCGCAGGTCCGGCCCAAAACCCCAGCGTATTTGTCGTCGCGAAAGCGGTGCCAAGTGATCTTGCAGCCTGATGTCGGGTTGCTCGCGAAACTTGTCGCAGCGATCGATTTCGGTCCGTCTTCAGGGACCCTGCTTGCACTCTTTCCAGGGGCACTGCCCATGCATTTGTCTGAACTGAAAGCGCTCCACGTTTCCGAGCTCATCACGATGGGCGAGGCGCTGGAGATCGAGAACGTCGCCCGCATGCGCAAGCAGGAGCTGATGTTCGCGATCATGAAGAAGCGCGCGAAAGGCGGCGAGCAGGTGTTCGGCGACGGCGTGCTCGAAGTGCTGCCCGACGGCTTCGGCTTCCTGCGCGCCCCCGACGCCAGCTACATGGCCTCGACCGACGACATCTACCTGTCACCGAGCCAGATCCGCCGCTTCAACCTGCATACCGGCGATGCCGTCGAAGGCGAAGTGCGGGTCCCGAAGGACGGCGAACGCTACTTCGCGCTCGTCAAGGTCGACCGTGTCAACGGCCTGACGCCCGAGGAGAGCAAGCACAAGATCATGTTCGAGAACTTGACGCCGCTGTTCCCGAAGGAACAGTTCAAGCTCGAACGCGACATCAAGAGCGAAGAGAACGTCACCAGCCGCATCATCGACCTGATCGCGCCGATCGGCAAAGGCCAGCGCGCGCTGCTCGTCGCGCAGCCGAAGACCGGCAAGACGGTGATGATGCAGCAGCTGGCGCATGCGCTGGTCGCGAACCACCCCGAGATCTACCTGATCGTGCTGCTGGTCGACGAGCGCCCCGAGGAAGTGACCGAAATGGTCCGCACGGTGCGCGGCGAGGTCATCAGTTCCACCTTCGACGAGCCGGCTGCGCGCCACGTGCAGGTCGCCGAAATGGTGATCGAGCGCGCCAAGCGCCTGGTCGAGATGCGCAAGGATGTGGTCATCCTGCTCGACTCGATCACCCGCCTGGCCCGTGCGTACAACAACGTGCTGCCCTCGTCCGGCAAGGTGCTCACCGGCGGCATGGACTCGAACGCGCTGCAGCGCCCGAAGCGCTTCTTCGGCGCGGCCCGCAATGTCGAGGAAGGCGGCTCGCTGACCATCATCGGCACCGCGCTGATCGACACCGGCAGCCGCATGGACGACCTGATCTACGAAGAGTTCAAGGGCACCGGCAACTGCGAAATCCACCTGGATCGCCGCATGGCCGAGAAGCGCGTCTACCCGTCGATCCTGATCAACAAGAGCGGTACGCGCCGCGAAGAACTGCTGCTGCAGCCCGAGATCCTGCAGAAGACCTGGATCCTTCGCAAACTGCTGTACCCGATGGACGAGATCGAGGCGATGGAATTCATCCTCGACAAGATGAAATCCACGAAGAACAACCACGATTTCTTCGACATGATGCGTCGCGGCGGTTGAGGCCTGCGCAAACCACGCTATAATCCGCGGTTTTCCGCATTCCGGAAAGTGCGCCAAGTGGTTTGGCGTGGCTCCCGGTATCACAGCGCTGAAGAGGTTTCTCATGGCCAAAGAAGGCATCCACCCGAACTACCGCGACATCTGCTTCGTGGACCTGTCCAACGGTTTCAAGTTCGTCACGCGCTCGTGCGCGCAGACGCGTGAAACCATCAAGATGGAAGATGGCCGTGAGCTGCCGCTGATCAAGCTGGAAACCACCAGCGAATCGCACCCGTTCTACACCGGTACCCAGAAGAGCATCGACTCACTGGGCGGCCGCGTCGAGAAGTTCCGCAACAAGTTTGCGCACCTCAAGTCGAAGTAAGCCGCACTGTCACGCCCTGGCGTGATGCGACACGAAGGCAGCCCACGGGCTGCCTTTTTCATGGGCGCGCACGAACTTCGTGCGCAAGTTGCTGCATCATCGTCGCCGTCCCGAGACCCGCGCCTGCGCCACCGCCCCTTGAACTCGCCCACCCCTGCCCTCGTCACCCAGCGTGCGGCCCAGCGCCTGCCGCGCCTGGCGCTGCTGCTGTTCTGCGCGGCCTACCTGCTGCCCGGCCTGTTCGGCCGCGACCCGTGGAAGGCCGCCGACATGACGGCCTTCGGCTACATGGTCGACATCGCGCAGGGCAGCACCAGCTGGTGGTCGCCGACCGTCGCCGGCATCCCGAGCGATTCGGCGCTGCTGCCGTACTGGCTGGGCGCCGTCTTCATCAAGCTGCTCGGCGGCCTGCTCGGCCCGCCGCTTGCGGCCCGCATCCCGTTCACGCTGCTGCTGGGCGTCACGCTGCTGCTGACCTGGTACAGCACCTACCACTTCGCACGCACCGAGGCCGCCCAGCCGGTGCCGTTCGCATTCGGCGGCGAGGCCAGTCCGATCGACTACGCGCGCGCCGTGGCCGATGGCGCGCTGCTCGCGCTGATCGCGAGCCTCGGCCTGCTGCAACTCGGCCACGAGACCACGCCCGAGCTCGCACAGCTGGCCAGCGTGTCGCTGTTCCTCTATGCGCTGGCGGCCTGCCCGTTCCGCGGCTGGCAGAGCAAGGCGGCGGTGATGGTCGCGCTGCCGGCGCTCGCGGCCAGCGGCGCGCCGATGATCGGTGCCCTGCTCGCCGTCACCGGCGGCATCGTCTGCGGCCGCTCGAGCTACGAGCCAGCGCGGCGCTTCGCGCTGTGGATCGCCGCCGGCGGCGTGCTGGGGCTGCTCGTCGCGACGCTGCTTGGCGCGTGGGGCTGGCGGCTCGACGGGTACGTCGAGGCGAGCGATTTCGTCAGCCTCGGCAAGCTCTTCGTCTGGTTCATGTGGCCGGGCTGGCTGCTGGCGTTCTGGACGCTGTGGCGCTGGCGCGCGCAGTGGCTGAACCGCCACATCACCGCGCCGCTCGGCTGCGTGCTGGTCAGCGTCATCGCCTGCCTGGCGATGGGCGGCTCCGATCGCGCGCTGATGCTCGGCCTGCCGCCGCTCGCGGTGCTGGCGGCCTTCGCGCTGCCGACGCTGCACCGCGGCACCTCGGCCGCGATGGACTGGTTCTCGGTGTTCTTCTTCAGCGTCTGGGCGCTGGCGATCTGGGTCGTCTACGCGTCGGTCTACACCGGCGTGCCGGCCAAGCCGGCGGCCAACGTCGCACGGCTGGCACCGGGCTTCATCCCGAACTTCTCGCTGCTGGCGCTGCTGACCGCGATCGCCGCGACGCTGGCCTGGCTGTGGCTGGTGAAATGGCGCACCGGGCGGCATCGCCATCCGCTGTGGAAGAGCCTGGTGCTGCCGGCCAGCGGCGTTGCGCTGTGCTGGTCGCTGCTGATGACGCTCGGCCTACCGCTGTTCGACTACGCGCGCAGCTACCGTCCGCTGGTGACCCGCATCGCGCGCAACGTGCCGAGCGACGTCTGCATCGCGGCACCCGGCCTGAGCCGCGCGCAGCTGGTGGCGCTGGAGTATTTCGGCGGCTACCGCGTCGACGCGACGCAGATGCCGGACCGCACGCTGTGCGAGTTCCTGGTGGTGATGGAGACCCTGCGCCGCCAGGCGCCTGCGCCGCAGGGCTGGCAGCTGGTCACGCGGGAGCTGCGGCCGTCGGACAGCGATGAAGTGGCCGCGGTCTACCGCCGCACCGCGCCGCCGAAGCCGTAGCCCGGATGCCAATCCGGGAGCGGTCGTCGAAGTCAACCCGGATTGGCATCCGGGCTACGCCCTAGCTCGACGAGATGGTCTGGTCGTTCAGCAGCGGCGCGGCGCGGCGCGGATCCGGCGCGGGCTCGAGGAAGCGCACGCGCGCCGCCGGCAGCACCAGGCAGAAGCGCGAGCCCTTGCCGATCTCGCTGTGGATGTCGAGCTCGCCGCCATGCCGCTGCACCACGTGCTTGACGATCGACAGCCCGAGCCCGGTGCCGCCGGTGTCGCGCGAGCGGCTGCCGTCGACACGGTAGAAGCGCTCCGTCAGCCGTGGCAGGTGCTCGCGTGCAATGCCGGGGCCGCTGTCACTGACCGAGACCTCGCCGGCGCCGTCGTCGCGGACGCGCCAGTTCACCGCGATGCGCCCGCCTTCGGGCGTGTAGCGCACCGCGTTCGTCACCAGGTTGCCGACCGCGCTCATCAGCTCGCTCTCGCTGCCGGCCAGCTGGGCCGCATCGGCGCCGGCAAAGCTCAGCTGGTGGCGGCCCATCGACAGCGCGGTCGCATCGGCCTGCGCCTGGCCGAACAGCTTGCTGACGGCCACCCAGCGGTCGCTCGGCGGACGCGGGCTGCCTTCGAGCTGCGCCAGCGTCAGCAGGTCGGCCACCAGCGTCTGCATGCGTTGCGTCTGCTGCCCCATCAGCGTCAGCACGCGGCGGCGCTCGACCTCGGTCAGCGGCAGGTTGCTCATCGTCTCGATGAAGCCCGACAGCACCGTCAGCGGCGTGCGGATCTCGTGCGAGACGTTGGCGACGAAATCGCGCCGCATGCCCTCGGAGCGCTCGCGCTCGGTGATGTCGAGCGACAGCACCAGCTTCAGGCCGTCGCCATACGGGCGGATGTAGACCGACAGCGTGCCGCGGCTGCGCAGGTCGGGGATCGTCACCGATTGCTCGAAGGCGCCCGCCTGCAGGTAGCTGACGAAGGCCGGCGCGCGCACCAGGTTGGTCACGCGCTGGCGGCGGTCGCGCACCGGGTCGAGCCCGAAGTGATCGGCGGCGACCGAGTTGCACCATTCGATCTGGTCGTTCTCGTCGAGCAGCAGCACGCCGTTCGGCGAGGCTTCGATGGCCGACAGGAAATGGGCGAGACGCCCCTGCTCGCGGCTCAGCGTGCGGTCGCGCGCCACCACGGCGCGTTCGATGCGGTAGCCCATCTCGCCCCAGAAGCCGGTGTCGCGCGGCGCCGAGCCTTCGAGCGCGCCGCTGAGCCAGCGCATCAGCCGGTAGCCGCGCACCGCGTCGATCAGCGCGACGGCGCTGGCGCCGACCAGCGTGCCGAGCCACAGCCCGACCAGCGGCGCATGCGCCATCTCGCCCAGCACACGGCCGAGCCCACCGCCGATCGCCATCGCGACGACGCCGGCCAGGAAGCGCGGCAGCAGCCAGTTCATCGCATCGGGCCCGTGTCCGGTCGCAGGAAAGGCAGGCTCAGGCCGACAGCGACTGCGACTGCACCTGCTGCGTCAGCCGGTAGCCCGCGCCACGGACCGTCTCGATCATCTGCGAGCAGTTGACCGGGCTCAGCGCCTCGCGCAGGCGCTTGACGTGCACGTCGACCGTGCGCTCCTCGATGAAGACGTGGTCGCCCCACACGCGGTCGAGCAGCTGCGAGCGGCTGTGCACGCGCTCCGGGTGCGTCATGAAGAAATGCAGCAGGCGGAATTCGGTCGGGCCGACCCGCACTTCCTGGCCTTCGCGCGACACGCGGCGCGTCGCCGGGTCGAGCTTCAGCGGGCCGACCTCGACCGCCGAATCGAGCGCCTCGGGCGCCTTGCGGCGCAGCACCGCTCGGATGCGCGCCATCAGCTCGTGCGTCGAGAACGGCTTGGTCAGGTAGTCGTCGGCGCCGGCATCCAGGCCCGAGATCTTGTCGGATTCGGCCGCGCGCGCGGTCAGCATGATGATCGGCAGCTCGCGGGTGCGCGGCTGCGAGCGCCAGCGCTTCGCGAGCGTGATGCCCGATTCGCCGGGCAGCATCCAGTCGAGCACCACCAGGTCGGGCAGCACGCGGTCGACCTGCAACAGCGCCTCGTCGGCCGTGGCCGCCACCACCACCTCGTAGCCGGCATGGCGCAGGTTGATGGACATCAGTTCGGCAATCGCCGATTCGTCTTCGACCACCAGCACCTGGCTCATCGCTTGTTTCCTTTTCCGGCTGCTTCAGTGCGCGTCATCGCACCATGGACTCGACGTTCTCGAGCGAGTTGTGGCGCACGTCGGTGCCCATCACCACGTAGATGATGACCTCGGCGAGGTTCTTCGCGTGGTCGCCCACGCGCTCGATCGCCTTCGCGACGAACACCAGGTCGATGCTCGACGAGATGGTGCGCGGGTCTTCCATCATGTAGGTGATCAGCTTGCGCATCAGGCCGTCGAACTCCTGGTCGATCTGGTCGTCCTGCTTCAGCACCTCGAGGGCCTTCGCGGTGTCGAGCCGCGCGAACGCATCGAGCGCCTTGCGCAGCTGGGCCACCGCCAGCTCGGCCTCGAAGGCCAGGTCGTTGACCGGCAGGCGCAGCCGGCTCGACACGCCGGTGTTGATCAGCCGCTGCACGGTGCGCGCGATGCGGGCCGCCTCGTCGCCGACGCGCTCCAGGTTGGCGATGGTCTTCGAGATCGCGATCAGCAGGCGCAGGTCGCGCGCGGTCGGCTGGCGCCGCGCGATGATGCTGGAGAGGTCGCGGTCGATCTCCATCTCCATCGCGTTGACGCGCTCTTCGTTGCGCAACACGTCGCTCGCGATGTCGCCGCTGAAGTTCGTCAGCGCATAGACCGCCTGCGCGACCTGCGACTCGACCAGCCCGCCCATCTCGAGCACGCGCGTCGAGATGCCGCTGAGTTCGGTGTCGAACTGGGTGGAAAGGTGCTTGTCCGTCATGGTGCTTCCTCCGCTCAACCGAACCGGCCGGTGATGTAGTCTTCAGTGTCTTTCTTCTTCGGCTTCATGAACAGGTCCGACGTGACGCCGAATTCGATCAGGTCGCCGAGGTACATGTAGGCGGTGTAGTCGGAGCAACGCGCCGCCTGCTGCATGTTGTGGGTGACGATCACGACGGTGTAGTCGGTCTTCAGTTCGTGGATCAGCTCCTCGATCTTGCCGGTGGAGATCGGGTCGAGCGCGGAGCACGGCTCGTCGAGCAGCAGCACCTCGGGCTTGATCGCGATGCCGCGCGCGATGCACAGCCGCTGCTGCTGACCCCCGGACAGGCCGGAGCCGCTCTGGTTCAGCTTGTCCTTCACTTCGTTCCACAGCGCGGCCTTCTTGAGCGCCCACTCGACGCGCTCGTCCATCTCGACGCGCGGCAACGTCTCGAACAGCTTCACGCCGAACGCGATGTTGTCGTAGATCGACATCGGGAACGGGGTCGGCTTCTGGAACACCATGCCGATCTTGGCGCGCACCAGCGAGACGTCCTGCTTGCTCTTCAGCACGTTCTCGCCGTCGACCAGGATCTCGCCTTCGGCGCGCTGCTCGGGGTAGAGCTCGAACATGCGGTTGAAGGTGCGCAGCAGCGTCGATTTGCCGCAACCCGACGGCCCGATGAAGGCGGTGACCTTCTTCTCGGGGATGTCGAGGTTGATGCGCTTCAGTGCGTGGAAGCTGCCGTAGTAGAAGTTCAGGTTGCGCACCGAGATCTTGGCCTTCTCGGTCACCGGGAGTTCGACTTTGACGTCCATGTCGTGCTTTCTGGTTTTCTAGTGCTTGTTGCGGAAGACCACGCGCGCAAAGATGTTCAGCGCGAGCACGCCGAGGGTGATCAGGAACACGCCGGCCCAGGCGAGCTTCTGCCAGTTCTCGTACGGGCTCATCGCGAACTTGAAGATCGTGACCGGCAGGTTGGCCATCGGCCCCGACAGGTTGCTCGACCAGAACTGGTTCGACAGCGCGGTGAACAGCAGCGGCGCGGTCTCGCCGGCGATGCGGGCGAAGGCGAGCAGCACGCCGGTCATCACGCCGGCGCGAGCGGCCTTCAGCGTGACGCTGGAGATCACCTTCCACTTCGGCGTGCCGAGCGCGTAGGCCGCCTCGCGCAGCGCATGCGGGATCAGCGACAGCATGTTCTCGGTGGTGCGGATCACCACCGGGATCACGATCAGCGCCAGGGCCAGCACGCCGGCATAGCCGGAGTAGGTCTTGAAGCGCGCGACGATCACCGCGTAGATGAACAGGCCGATCACGATCGACGGCGCCGACAGCAGGATGTCGTTGATGAAACGCGTGACGCTGCCCAGCCAGGTCTTCTGGCCGTACTCGGCCAGGTAGATGCCGGCCAGCACGCCGATCGGCGTGCCGACCAGCGTGGCCAGCGACACCATCAGCAGCGAGCCGTACAGCGCGTTGGCGAGGCCGCCGACCTCGGCCTGCGGGGCCGGCGTCATCTCGGTCAGCACCGTCCAGGTGAGGCCGCCGACGCCGAGCCGGAAGGTCTCGATCAGGATCCAGATCAGCCAGAACAGCCCGAAGGCCATCGCGGCCATCGACAGCGTCAGCGCGACCGCGTTGACGCGGCGGCGGCTGCGCGCCTTGGCCAGGCGGCCGGCATCGATCACGGCACTCATGAGCGGCCCCCTTCACCCTTCTTGAGCTGCGCGAGCAGCAGCTTGGACATCGACAGCACCACGAAGGTGATGAAGAACAGCACCAGCGCGAGGTACAGCAGCGAGGCCTGGTGCAGGCCTTCGCTCGCCTCGGCGAATTCGTTGGCCAGCACCGAGGTGATGCTGTTGGCCGCTTCGAACAGCGACGGGCCGTTCAGCTGGTTCGCGTTGCCGATCACGAAGGTGACCGCCATCGTCTCGCCGAGCGCACGGCCGAGGCCCAGCATGATGCCGCCGATGACGCCGGTCTTGGTGTACGGCAGCACGACCCGGAACACCACCTCCCAGGTGGTGGAGCCGAGCCCGTAGGCCGATTCCTTCAGCATCGCCGGCGTGACCTCGAACACGTCGCGCATCACCGCGGCGATGAACGGGATGATCATGATCGCGAGGATGATGCCGGCCGACAGGATGCCGATGCCCACCGGCGCGCCGGAGACCAGGCCCTTGAAGAACGGCACGTCGCCGAGCACGCGCTGCAGCGGCTGCTGCACGTATTCGGACAGCACCGGGCTGAACACCAGCAGTCCCCACATGCCGTAGACGATGGACGGCACCGCGGCCAGCAGTTCGATCGCGATGCCGAGCGGGCGGCGCAGCCAGTTGGGCGACAGCTCGGTCAGGAACAGCGCGATGCCGAAGCTCACCGGCACCGCGATCAGCAGCGCGATCACCGAGGTGGCGAGCGTGCCGTAGATCATCACGAGACCGCCGTACTGGTCCTTCACCGGATCCCATTCGCTGCGCCACAGGAAGCTCAGCCCGTACTCGCGGATGGCCGGCGCGGCGCCGATCACCAGCGAGACGATGATGCCGGCCAGCAGCAGCAGCGTGAGGATGGCGGCGCCATGCGCCAGCAGCGAGAAGACCGTGTCGGCCCACGGTTTGGCACGGCGGACCGAGGGCGGCTGCCCCAGGGGGTCGGAGCGTTGCATCTCGTCTTTGTTGTAGTGCGATGCGGGGAGTGTAGCGGCCACGTTTCCTCCATCCAGGCGAGGGCGGCGAGGCCCGAAGGCGCTCGCCGCGTCAGTTGCTAGCAGGGAATCACTTGAACGCGACAGCCTTGCCCGAAGCGTCCTTGATCTCGCCCCATTGCTTGCGCACCAGTGCCTTCACCGCGTCGGGCAGCGCGACGTATTCGAGTTCGGCGGCCGCCTTGTCGCCATTGGCGTAGGCCCAGTCGAAGAACTTCAGCGAGTTGCTCGCCTGCACCGGCTTGTCCTGCGACTTCTGCATCATGATGAAGGTCGCGCCGGTCAGCGGCCACGCGTCCTTGCCGGCCTGCTCGGTCAGCACCTGGTAGAAGCTCTTGCTCCAGTCGGCACCAGCGGCGGCGGCTTTGAAGTTGGCATCGTCCGGCGACACGAAGTTGCCGTCCTTGTTCTTCAGCTGCACGTACGACATCTTGTTCTGCTTCGCGTACGCATATTCGACGTAGCCGATCGAGTTCGGCAGCCGCTGCACGTACGACGAGACGCCCTCGTTGCCCTTGCCGCCGGCACCGGTCGGCCAGTTGACGGCGGTGCCTTCACCGACCTTGTCCTTCCACTCGGCGTTCACCTTCGACAGGTAGTTCGTGAAGATGAAGCTGGTGCCCGAGCCGTCGGCGCGGCGCACCACCGAGATCGCGGCGTCCGGCAGCGGCACGCCGGGGTTCAGCGCGGCCAGCGACGGGTCGTTCCACTTGGTGACCTTGCCGAGGTAGATGTCGCCGAGCGCCTGGCCGGTCAGCTTGATCTGGCCGGGCTGGATGCCCTTGATGTTGACGACCGGCACGACGCCGCCAATCACGGTGGGGAACTGCACCAGTCCGTCCTTGGCGAGTTCGTCGTCCTTCAGCGGCATGTCGGATGCGCCGAAGTCGACCGTCTTCGAGCGGATCTGCTTCAGGCCTGCGCCCGAGCCGACCGACTGGTAGTTGATGCGGGCGCCGCTGGCCTTGTTGTAGGCCTCGGCCCACTTGGCATACAGCGGGGCCGGGAACGTGGCGCCGGCGCCGGTGATGTCTTGGGCGAAGGTCAACGAGGAGACCGCGCTGACGGCCACCAGGGTGGCGACGGACCGGAACGACTTGAGATTCATTGGGCGCACCTTTCAGGTACTGGCTGGAGGAATGCCCGGGACTGTAAAAGTGCTGTGTGACAGGGCGGTGACACCGCTGTCATCGAATCGGGATCGCGACCCCGGAAACCATGCCGACGCCCGGCAGATCGGGCTGTCATGAAGGGTTCACGGCCCTGTCACATGCGCTCCATATGCTGCCGGCCAGCCATCCCAACCCCTGAAGGACCTTCGATGAACAAGAGAACCTGGCTGATCGCCGCCACCTCCGCCCTGACGCTGCTGGCCGCCGGCTGCGCCACCACGCCGGCCCCGAAGACCATCGCCGAAGTCGCCGCGACGACGCCGGAGCTGTCGACGCTGAACAAGCTGATCGGCGATGCCGGCCTGACCGCCACGCTGAGCGGCCCCGGCCCGTACACCGTGTTCGCGCCCAGCAACGACGCTTTCAAGTCGGTGCCGGCGAAGACGATGGAGGCACTGTCCAAGGACAAGGCGATGCTCGTCGCGGTGCTGAACTACCACGTGGTGCCCGGCCAGCTGACCTCGGCCGACATCAAGAACGGCCCGGCCAAGACGCTGCAGGGCGGCAACCTCGCGCTGTCGAAGTCCGGTACGTTCGTGACCGTCGAAGACGCCGTCGTGACACAGGCCGACCTGAAGGCCACCAACGGCGTCGTTCAGATCGTCGACCGCGTGTTCATCCCCGCAAAGTAAGCCCACCCCCGAAGCGCTCACGCGCCTCCCCCTCAAGGGGGCAACCCCAGTGGCCCGGCAAAGCCGGTTCCACGGGGTTCGTTGGGTCTTCAAGTGCGCAAGGTGTCCGCCAAGCGTTCAGCGCAGGCCTTGGCCTGAGCAGCGTCTCGCGCTTCCACCATCACGCGCACCAGCGGTTCGGTGCCGGAGGGTCGGATCAGCAGGCGGCCGTTGTTGCCCAATTCGCGCTGCACGGCAGCCTGCGTCTCGGCCAGCTTCGGTGCGGACTTCCAGTCCTGCCCGGGCTTCAGCCGCACATTCACCAGCACCTGCGGGAACAGCGTCACCGCCTCGACCAGCTGGGCCAGCGACTTGCCGCTGCGGCTCACTGCTTGCAACACCTGCAGCGCGCTGACAATGCCGTCGCCGGTGGTGTGCTTGTCGAGCGCCAGCAGGTGGCCCGAGCCCTCCCCGCCGAGCAGCCAGCCGCGCGCGGCCAGCTCTTCGAGCACGTAGCGGTCGCCGACCTTGGCGCGCACGAACTCGATGTCCTGCGCCTTCAGCGCCACCTCGACCGCCATGTTGGTCATCAGCGTGCCGACCGCGCCGGGCACGCGCTGGCCCTGTGCCAGCCGGTCGGCCACCATCACGTAGAGCAGTTCGTCGCCGTTGTAGAGGCGGCCGTCGGCGTCGACCAGCTGCAGGCGGTCGGCATCGCCATCGAGGGCGACACCGTAGTGCGCCTTGTGCTCGCGCACCGCCTGGACCAGCGCGGCCGGCGCGGTGGCGCCGAAGCCGGCATTGATGTTGACGCCGTCCGGCGCACAGCCGATGGCGACCACTTCGGCACCGAGCTCGTGGAACACGTCCGGCCCGGATTGGTAGCCCGCCCCGTGCGCCGCATCGACGACGATCTTCAGCCCCTTCAGCGACAGGTCGTTGCTGAAGGTGCTCTTGCAGAACTCGACGTAGCGGCCGCGTGCGGCCTCGAGCCGGCGGGCCTTGCCGAGCTGGGCCGAATCGACCCATTGCGCCGGCTCCAGCAGCGTGGCCTCGACGCGCTGCTCCCATTCGTCGGGCAGCTTCTCGCCCCGCGCCGAGAAGAACTTGATGCCGTTGTCCGGGTAGGCGTTGTGCGACGCGCTGATCACGACACCGAGGTCCAGCCGCAGCGCGCGGGTGAGGTAGGCCACGCCCGGCGTCGGCAGCGGGCCGGTGAGCAGCACGTCGACGCCGGCCGACGCGAAGCCGGCTTCCAGCGCCGATTCGATCATGTAGCCGGAGATCCGCGTGTCCTTGCCGATCAGCACCGTCGGCTTGGCGATGCCGGCCTTCAGCACGCGTCCGACGGCATGGCCGAGGCGCAGCATGAAGTCGGGGGTGATCGGCGATTGGCCGACGGTTCCGCGAATGCCGTCGGTGCCGAAATAGGTTCTGCTCATTCGCTTGTCTCCACGCCCAGGATCAGTCAGGACGGGATTTTGCGGCAACTATCGGCCATCGCCGTCGATCAGGCCGGCGGCACCCCACACCTTGAGGGCGTCCACCGTGGGGCCAACGTCGTGGACCCGCAACACACGGGCCCCGTTCCGGACGGCCGCCAGCGCCGCGGCCAGGCTGCCCGCCAGCCGCTCCTCCACCGGGCGCCCGGTGACGGCACCGAGGCTGCTCTTGCGCGACCACCCCGCAAGCACCGGATACCCCAGCGCCAGCAGCTCGCGCTGGCGCGCCAGCAGCGTGAAGTTGTGCGCGACCGTCTTGCCGAAGCCGATGCCCGGATCGATCACGATGCGCTCGGCGGCGACACCCTGCTGCACGAGCGCGGCGCAGCGGGCGGCGAGAAAACCGCGCACGTCGGCGACCACGTCGTCGTACTGCGGCGCCGCCTGCATCGACTTCGGCTCGCCCTGCGCGTGCATCAGGCAGATGCCGCAGGACGGATGCGCGGCGACCGCCGCCTCCGCGCCCGGCGCCTGTAACGCGAAGATGTCGTTCACGATGTCGGCGCCCAGGTCCAGCGCGGCGCGCATCACCTCGGCCTTGTACGTGTCGATCGACAGCGGCACCTGCAGCCGCAACGCCTCCCGCAGCACCGGCAGCAGCCGCGCCAGTTCGTCGGCCAGCGGCACCGCATCGGCGCCCGGACGGCTCGACTCGGCCCCGAGGTCGAGGATGTCGGCGCCCTCCTTCAGCAACTGCTCGCAGTGCGCCAGCGCGGCGCGGGTCGTCGCATGCTGCCCGCCGTCGGAGAACGAATCGGGCGTGAGGTTGACGATGCCCATCACGCGCGGGCGCGTCAGGTCGATCGGGAAGCGCGTGGTCTGCCAGTGCATCGCAAGGCTCGCAGGATTCGATTCAAGCATTCCGTTCCGCCATGGAAAACGGGGCCGAAGCCCCGTCCTCTGGATCCGTCAGTGCGCTCAGGCCGCGGCCGGTGCACCGTCCGTCTTGACGGGCGGCGTCGGGCCGGTCGGCTTGCCGGAGCTGGGGCCCCAGTCCTTCGGCGGGCGCGGCGGGCGGTTGTCCATGATGTCGTCGATCTGGTCGGCGTCGATGGTTTCCCATTCGAGCAGCGCCTTCGCCATCGCGTGCATCTTGTCCTGGTTGTCCTCGATCAGCTTGCGGGCGACCGCGTACTGCTCGTCGATGATGCGGCGGATCACGTCGTCGACCTTCTGCATCGTCTGCTCGGACACGTTGACCTGCTTGGTCACCGACCGGCCGAGGAAGACCTCGCTCTCGTTCTCGGCATACACCATCGGGCCCAGCTCGTCGGTCATGCCGTAGCGGGTGACCATGTCGCGTGCCATCGAGGTCGCACGCTCGAAGTCGTTCGACGCGCCGGTGGTCATCTGGTGCATGAACACTTCTTCGGCGATGCGGCCGCCGAACAGCATGCTGATGCTGTTCAGCATGTACTCGCGGTCGTAGCTGTAGCGGTCCTTCTCGGGCAGCGACAGCGTGACGCCCAGCGCACGGCCGCGCGGGATGATGGTGACCTTGTGCACCGGGTCGAGCTTCGGCAGCATGCGGCCGATCAGCGCGTGGCCGGCCTCGTGGTACGCGGTGTTGCGGCGCTCTTCTTCGTCCATGACCATCGACTTGCGCTCGGCGCCCATCATGATCTTGTCCTTGGCCCGCTCGAAGTCGATCATCTCGACGACCCGGCCGTTGCGGCGCGCGGCGAACAGCGCGGCTTCGTTCACCAGGTTGGCAAGATCGGCACCCGAGAAGCCCGGGGTGCCGCGCGCGAGGATGTCGGCCCGGATGTCGGCGCCGACCGGCACCTTGCGCATGTGCACGTTGATGATCTGCTCGCGGCCACGGATGTCCGGCAGCGTCACGTAGACCTGGCGGTCGAAACGGCCCGGGCGCAGCAGCGCCGGATCGAGAATGTCGGGCCGGTTGGTGGCCGCCATCACGATGACGCCGAGATTGGTCTCGAAGCCGTCCATCTCGACCAGCATCTGGTTCAGCGTCTGCTCGCGCTCGTCGTTGCCGCCGCCGAGGCCGGCACCGCGGTGGCGGCCGACCGCGTCGATTTCGTCGACGAAGATGATGCAGGGCGCGCTCTTCTTCGCCTGCTCGAACATGTCGCGCACGCGGGCCGCGCCGACACCGACGAACATCTCGACGAAGTCGGAGCCGGAAATGCTGAAGAACGGCACCTTCGCCTCGCCGGCGATCGCCTTGGCCAGCAGCGTCTTGCCGGTGCCCGGAGGGCCGACCAGCAGCACGCCGCGCGGAATGCGGCCGCCGAGCTTCTGGAACTTCTGCGGGTCTTTCAGGAAGTCGACCAACTCCTTGACCTCTTCCTTGGCCTCGTCGCAACCGGCGACATCGGCGAAGGTGGTGGTGTTGTTCGCTTCATCGAGCATGCGCGCCTTCGACTTGCCGAAGCTGAACGCGCCGCCCTTGCCGCCGCCCTGCATCTGGCGCATGAAGTAGATCCACACGCCGATCAGCAGCAGCATCGGGCCCCATGAGCCAAGGATGCTCAACAGGATCGACGGCTCTTCGCGCGGCTTCACGTCGAACTTGACGTTGTTGTTGATCAGGTCGCCGACCAGCCCGCGATCGAGGAAGGTTGCGGTGGTGCGCAGGTCCTTGTCGTCGGTGGTCTTGGCCTTGATCTCGGTTCCGGAAGGCCCTTCCTGGAGCTGGACGCTCTTGATCCGCTTGCTGCGAACTTCCTCGAGGAAGTCGGAGTAGCCGATCTGGTTGCCTTGCATTGCACCCTTGTCGAACTGCTTGAACACGGTGAACAGCACGAGTGCGATCACCAGCCAGACAGCGACTTTGGAGAACCATTGATTGTTCACCGCGGCTCCTTCTTGCGATAAATCCTCAGCGCGAGCACAGGACGTGCCCAGCATCCACGGCATCTGGGGGCGATTCTAGTCCACGCAACCCACGTCGCTTCACGAACGCTTATCGACCTGAACGCCAGGGTTCTTGAGACCGATCCCCACCAGGAAGGTTTCGGCCGATTTGTCGCGGGATGCCTTCGGCTTGATCGGCTTCACGACCCGGAAGGTTTTCCTGAACATCTCGACCAATTGGCTGTGGCCGCTGCCATGGAAAACCTTGCTGACCAGTGCCCCATTCGGCGTCAGATGGTTCTGCGCGAATTCGACCGCGAGTTCCACCAGGTGCTCCATGCGGGCGGCGTCGGAACTCTCGATGCCCGACAGGTTGGGCGCCATGTCGGAAATCACCACGTCGACCGGGCGGCCATTCACCAGGTCGTGCAGCTGCGCCAGCACCGCCTCCTCGCGGAAATCGCCCTGGAAAAAGACGACGCCTTCAATCGGCTCGATCGGCAGGATGTCGAGCGCGATGATGGTGCCGTTCAATGCCCCGGCCGCGGCGCCTCCGCCGACAACGTCCTTCGGTGCGAACTTGCGTCGCACATACTGGCTCCAGGCCCCGGGCGCCGCGCCGAGGTCGACCACCAGCTGGCCCGGGCGGATCAGCTTCAGTTCCTCGTCGATTTCCTTCAGCTTGTAGGCCGCACGCGCGCGATAACCCTCTTTCTGGGCCAGCTTGACATACGTGTCGTTCAGGTGGTCGTGCAACCACGCCTTGTTGACCTTCTTGCTTTTTGTCTTGATTTTCATTGGCTTACGCTCACTGCAACCGATAATACCGGGATGCCTGCCATCGAACTGACTCCCGCCCAGCGCAAGGACAAGCGCGCCGAAGCCCACCACCTGAACCCGGTCGTCCTGATCGGCGGTGACGGCCTGACCCCTGCCGTGACCAAGGAGGCCGATGCCGCGCTGAATGCCCACGGCCTCATCAAGATCCGCGTCTTCTCCGACGAACGCGCCACCCGCGAGGCCATCCTCGCCCAGCTGAGCGACCAGCTGAACGCCGCCCCGATCCAGCACATCGGCAAACTGCTGGTGTTGTGGCGTCCGATGCCGCCGAAGGAAAAGGCCGAGCGCGAAGACCGCATGCCGGGTCCGCGCACCGTCAAGATCCTGAAGTTCTCGAAGAGCGGCAACCACCGCCCGCAGGTCAAGAAGCTCAAGGTGCTGGGCAACCAGCGCGTCGCCGCCGGCGGAGAGATCAAGCGTGCCAGGAAGCGCATCACCAGCCTGAAGAAGACCGCCGCCGACTGAGTCGACGTCCAACCGTCAGGCCGTCAGGCCCGGTTCCCTTGGAGGCGCCAGGCCAGCACCAGCAGCAGCGCAGCCTTCACTGCATACAGCGTCATCGACAAGGCGTGCAACGCGCCGAACGACATCGCGCTCTGCCCGGCCCGTGCCGCGGTCATCGCCGGCTGCAGCCCGAACCAGCCGAGCACTGTGCAGAATGCGACCGCGAGCAGCATCAGCGCATCGGCGCCCAGCACGCTGCCGCGGGTTTCGGTCTGCTGCCAGATCCGGCGCAGCATCATCAACAGCAGCACGGCCAGGCCGAGGCTCAGGTAGGCCTCCTGCATGAACATGCGGCCGGCGATGCGCCCCGCGGTCTCGGGAAAGGTGCTGGCGAATCCCGCCGGCGCGCCGATGAAGCCGACGCCCAGCAGCACGCCGGCCCACAGGCCGGCCAGCCAACCCGCCGCGCGCTGCAGCTTGTGGGGTGTCATCGCGTCAGACGTAGCGGACTTCGATGATCTCGTAGCTCTTGATGCCGCCGGGGGCCTGCACTTCGGCCACATCGCCGGCCACCTTGCCGATCAACGCGCGGGCGATCGGCGAGCCGATCGAGATGCGGCCTTCCTTCAGGTCGGCTTCGTCCTCGCCGACGATCTGGTACGTGACCGGGTTGCCGGTCTTCTCGTCTTCGAGCTCGACGGTGGCACCGAACACCACGCGGCCCTCGGCGTTCAACGACACCGGATCGATGATCTGCGCGGCGGCCAGCTTGCCTTCGATCTCGAGGATGCGGCCTTCGATGAAGCCCTGCTTGTCCTTGGCCGCCTCGTATTCGGCGTTCTCCGACAGGTCGCCCTGCGCACGCGCCTCGGCAATCGCCTGGATGACCGAATGGCGTTCCACCGTCTTCAGCCGATGCAGCTCTTCCTTGAGTTTTTCGGCACCGCGCACGGTGATGGGAATGGTCGTCATGGTGAAACCCTGGAGGCAAAAATGAAGCCGCCGCCCTCTCCCTTGCGGGAGGCCCGGCGGCGGCCGATGTGTTGCAGAAAGTTTAGTGCAGTTCGCGGTGCAGCTCTTGCAGGGAAAGCACGACCAGATCGTCCTGGTGCTTCATGCCTTCGACCGCCGCTTCGCAGCCTGCCATGCTGGTGTAGTAGGTCACCCGGTTGGCCAGCGCCGCCTGGCGGATGTGGCGCGAATCGGCGATCGCCGTGCGCGTCTCGTCGACCGTCGTGAACACCAGCTGGATCTCGCCGGCCTTCACCATGTCGACGATGTGGGGGCGACCGTCCTTCACCTTGTTGACCGCCTTGACAGGCACGCCGCCCTCGGCGATGGCCGCGGCCGTGCCCTTGGTCGCGACGACCTGGAAGCCGAGCGCGTGCAGGTCGCGCGCCACCACCACCGCACGCGCCTTGTCGCCGTTCTTCACGGTGATGCAGACGGTGCCGCGGTCGGGCAGGCGCGAACCCGCGCCGAGCTGGCTCTTCAGCATCGCTTCGCCGAAGGTGCGGCCTGCGCCCATCACCTCGCCGGTGGAGCGCATCTCCGGGCCGAGGATCGGATCGACGCCGGGGAACTTGTTGAACGGGAACACCGCTTCCTTCACCGAGAAGTACGGCGGGATCACCTCGCGCGGCAGCTTGCCGTGGCGGTCCTTCTGGCTCGACAGCTTCTGGCCGACCATGCAGCGCGCGGCGATCTTCGCGAGCGCCTGGCCGGTGGCCTTCGAGACGAAGGGCACCGTGCGCGACGCGCGCGGGTTGACCTCGAGCACGTAGACCACCGCATCGGCGCCCTCGCCCTGGATCGCGAACTGCGTGTTCATCAGGCCCTTGACCTTCAAGGCCTTGGCCATCAGCACCGTCTGGCGGCGCAGTTCGTCCTGCAGCGCCTTCGGCAGCGAATACGGCGGCAGCGAACAGGCCGAATCGCCCGAGTGGATGCCCGCCTGCTCGACGTGCTCCATGATGCCGCCGATCATCACTTCTTCACCGTCGCTGATGCAGTCGACGTCGACCTCGATCGCGTCGTCGAGGAAGCGGTCGAGCAGCACCGGCGACTTCTCCGACACCTTCACCGCTTCGCGCATGTAGCGCTCCAGGTCTTTCTCGCCGTGCACGATCTCCATCGCGCGGCCGCCCAGCACGTAGCTCGGGCGCACCACCAGCGGGTAGCCGATCTCGGCGGCGAGCGTCTTCGCGGCCTCTTCGGTACGCGCGGTGCGGTTCGGCGGCTGCTTCAGGCCGAGCTCGTGCAGCAGCTTCTGGAAGCGCTCGCGGTCTTCGGCGATGTCGATGCTGTCGGGCGAGGTGCCGACGATCGGCACGCCGGCGCGTTCCAGGTCGAGCGCCAGCTTCAGCGGCGTCTGCCCGCCGTACTGCACGATCACGCCGACCGGCTTTTCCTTCGCGACGATCTCCAGCACGTCTTCCAGCGTCACCGGCTCGAAGTACAGGCGGTCGGAGGTGTCGTAGTCGGTCGACACGGTCTCGGGGTTGCAGTTGACCATGATGGTCTCGTAGCCGTCCTCGCGCATCGCGAGCGCGGCATGCACGCAGCAGTAGTCGAACTCGATGCCCTGGCCGATGCGGTTCGGGCCACCGCCCAGCACCATGATCTTCTTGCGGTCGGTCGGCTCGGCCTCGCACTCTTCGTCGTAGGTCGAGTACATGTACGCGGTCTGCGTCGAGAACTCGGCCGCGCAGGTGTCGACGCGCTTGTAGACCGGGCGCACGTTCTGCGCCCAGCGGGCCTCGCGCACCTCGTGCTGGTGCGTGCCGAGCAGCTTGGCCAGGCGCTTGTCGGAGAAGCCCTTCTGCTTCAGGAAGCGCAGCTCCTCGGCCGACAGGCTCGCGACCGTGCGGCCGGCGAGCGCCTGCTCGAGCTTGACCAATTGCTGGATCTGCGCGAGGAACCACGGGTCGATCGCGGTCTCTTCGAACACTTCCTGCAGGCTCATGCCGATGCGGAACGCGTCGCCGACGAACAGGATGCGCTCCGGGCCGGCCTCGCCGATCTCGGCAATGATCTCGTCGCGGTCTTCCTGCTTGCACGAGGTGCGCTCGGTCAGCCCGTCGATGCCGGTCTCGAGGCCGCGAAGCGCCTTCTGGAAACTCTCCTGGAACGTGCGGCCCATCGCCATCACCTCGCCCACCGACTTCATCTGCGTCGTCAGGCGCGAATCGGCGGCCGGGAACTTCTCGAACGCGAAGCGCGGGATCTTCGTGACGACGTAGTCGATGCTCGGCTCGAACGACGCCGGGGTCGCGCCGCCGGTGATGTCGTTGCGCAGCTCGTCGAGCGTGTAGCCGATCGCCAGCTTGGCCGCGACCTTCGCGATCGGGAAGCCGGTGGCCTTCGAGGCCAGCGCCGACGAGCGGCTGACGCGCGGGTTCATCTCGATCACGACCATGCGGCCGTTGGTCGGGTTGATCGAGAACTGCACGTTCGAGCCGCCGGTGTCGACGCCGATCTCGCGCAGGATCTGGATGCTGGCGTTGCGCAGCAGCTGGTATTCCTTGTCGGAGAGCGTCTGCGCCGGTGCGACGGTGATCGAGTCGCCGGTGTGGATGCCCATCGGGTCGAGGTTCTCGATCGAGCAGACGATGATGCAGTTGTCGGCGCGGTCGCGCACGACTTCCATCTCGTACTCTTTCCAGCCGATCAGGCTTTCCTCGATCAGCAGTTCCTTGGTGGGCGACAGGTCGAGGCCGCGCTTGCAGATCTCTTCGAACTCTTCCGGGTTGTAGGCGATGCCGCCTCCGGTGCCGCCGAGCGTGAAGCTCGGGCGGATCACCATCGGGAAGCCCGTGCCGCCGATCTCGGTCGTGATGCGCTTCTGCACTGCGAGCGCTTCTTCCATCGAGTGGGCGATGCCCGAACGCGCCGAATGCAGGCCGATGCCGGTCATCGCGTCCTTGAACTTCAGGCGGTCTTCCGCCTTCTCGATGGCCTTCTCGTTCGCGCCGATCATCTCGACGCCGTACTTCGCGAGCACGCCGTGCTTGTGCAGGTCGAGCGCGCAGTTCAGCGCGGTCTGGCCGCCCATCGTCGGCAGCACCGCATCGGGGCGCTCCTTCGCGATGATCTTCTCGACCACCTGCCAGGTGATCGGCTCGATGTAGGTGACGTCGGCCATCTCCGGGTCGGTCATGATCGTCGCCGGATTGCTGTTGACGAGGATGACCTTGTAGCCCTCTTCGCGCAGCGCCTTGCAGGCCTGTGCGCCGGAGTAGTCGAACTCGCAGGCCTGGCCGATGATGATCGGACCGGCCCCGATGATGAGGATGGATTTGAGGTCGGCGCGCTTAGGCATTGTTCTTCTCCATCATGGCCGTGAAGCGGTCGAACAGGTAGCCGATGTCATGGGGTCCCGGGGAGGCCTCTGGATGGCCCTGAAAGCAGAAAGCGGGTTTGTCGGTGCGCGCCAGGCCCTGCAGCGTGCCGTCGAACAGGCTGACGTGCGTGGGGCGCAGGTTGGCAGGCAGGGTCTTCTCGTCGACCGCGAAGCCGTGGTTCTGGCTGGTGATGCTGACGCGGCCGTTGTCGAGGTCCTTCACCGGGTGGTTCGCGCCGTGGTGGCCGAACTTCATCTTGAAGGTCTTCGCGCCGGAGGCGAGCGCGAGGATCTGGTGGCCCAGGCAGATGCCGAAGGTCGGGATGCCGGTGTCGATCAACGTGCGCGTCGCGGCGATCGCGTAGTCGCAGGGCTCGGGGTCGCCGGGGCCGTTGCTCAGGAAGATGCCGTCGGGCTTGTAGGCCAGCACGTCGGCGGCCGGGGTCTGCGCCGGCACCACGGTGACCTTGCAGCCGCGTGCCGCGAGCATGCGCAGGATGTTGCGCTTGACGCCGAAGTCGTACGCAACGACATGGAAGCGCGGATCCTTCAGCGCGCCGTAGCCCTCGCCGAGCGTCCACTCGGTCTCGGTCCAGTCGTAGGGGCGGGTTTCGCTGACGACCTTGGCCAGGTCGAGGCCGGCCATGCTGGGGGCTGCCTTGGCCTTCGCGATGGCGTCGTTGCGGATCTCGTCGGTGACGGCCTGGCCGACGGCCAGCGTGACGATGCAGCCGTTCTGCGCGCCACGGGTGCGCAGCACGCGCGTCAGGCGGCGAGTGTCGATGTTCGCGATGGCGACCGTGCCCTCGCGCTGCAGGTACTGCGACAGCGTCATCGTCTGGCGGAAGTTCGACGCGAGCAGCGGCAGGTCCTTGATGATCAGGCCGGCCGCGAACACGCGCTTGGCTTCCACGTCTTCATCGTTGACACCGTAGTTGCCGATGTGCGGATAGGTCAGCGTGACGATCTGGCGGCAGTAGCTCGGGTCGGTCAGGATTTCCTGGTAGCCGGTCAGCGCGGTGTTGAACACCACTTCGCCGATGGTCTCGCCGGGCGCGCCGATCGAGACGCCCTGAAAGACCGTTCCATCCGCGAGTGCCAGCAGAGCCTGTCCTGGGTTTGTCAGCAGTTGGGGCGGCACACGTATCTCCGTTGGTGCGCGCCCAGCTCTGCTCCATCGAGCGTCGGACCGGGGAGAAAACTGGGGGAGTTTTCGACAGGAAACGGCGAGGGTTTCGCTGGGGCGGGCGGGTTGCAGGTAAACCGCGGGATTATAGACGAGCTTCGAGGGTTGACCCTGAGCAACGCATGGGTCTCGTGAATGCGAGCGATTGCCGCTTGCAACGCGAGCGCAGGAGTCGGATTTGCGTTTCGCGGCGCGCCGATCGACTCCGATAATGCGCGCTGATCCGACCTCTCACCCGAACAAGAAGGAGCCACACATGAAGGGCGACCCGAAAGTCATCGAACACCTGAACGCGCAGCTGAAGAACGAGCTCACCGCGATCAACCAATACTTCCTGCACTACCGGATGCTCAAGCACTGGGGCCTCGACAAGCTGGCCGCCAAGGAATACGCCGAGTCGATCGGCGAGATGAAGCATGCCGACAAGCTGATGACGCGCATCTTCACGCTCGACGGGCTGCCGAACC
Source organism: Rhizobacter sp. Root1238 (assembly GCF_001425825.1). Lineage (GTDB taxonomy): Bacteria > Pseudomonadota > Gammaproteobacteria > Burkholderiales > Burkholderiaceae_C > Rhizobacter. The sequence continues at coordinate 346,284 of NZ_LMDM01000023.1, read as the reverse complement.
TGCAGGACCTGGGCAAGCTGATGGTCGGCGAAGACACCGTCGAGATCCTGCAGTGCGACCTGAAGTCCGAGCAAGGCGCCCAGGCCACCATCAAGGACGGCATCGCCCACTGCGAGACGGTGCGCGACTACGTCTCGCGCGACCTGCTGCAGGAAATCCTCGACGACACCGAGGAGCACATCGACTTCCTGGAGACGCAGCTCGACCTGGTCGACAAGGTCGGCCTGCAGAACTACCTCCAGTCACAAATGGGTGAAGTCGAGGCCTGAGCCCCCGTGACCGATTCCTCGCACCCCCGCGGTGCGGGGATGCCCCCAAGCTTGAAGTGCGAATCGTTCTTGTTTAAGATGCCCCCATCGGCCCTCGCTCGGCGGCCGGGAGTGCATCTGATGATCGTGTGTGTCTGCGAACGCGTTTCCGACCGGGACATCGAACGGCATGTCCAGGGCGGTTGCGACAGCTTCGATTCGCTGCAGCTGGAAACCGGCGTCGCCACCTGCTGCGGGCGATGTGAAGACTGCGCACGCGAGGTGTTCGAAACCTCCAGTGCCGCACAGGGCGGGATCATCATCCCGCTGAAGATCGCCGCCTGACGATTGCCAGCGCCGGACGGCGACCCGGCAACGACTCAGAGTGCCGCGATGCCGGCCTTCGCGATCTGCACGTCCTCGCTCGACTTCACCCCGCTGACCCCCACCGCTCCGACACACTGGCCCTGCGCCAGGATCGGCACGCCGCCTTCCAGCATGCCTTCGAGCGTCGGCGCGCTCAGGAACGCGCTGCGGCCCTGGTTGATCATGTCTTCGTAGACCTTGCTCTCGCGCCGGCCGACCGCCGCGGTGCGTGCCTTGCCCGGGGCGATGTGCGACGAGATCGGCGCCGCGCCGTCCAGCCGCTGCAGCCACAACAGGTGCCCGCCGTCGTCAACGATGGCGATCGTCACCGCCCACTGGTTCTTCAAGGCCTCGGCCTCGGCGGCGGCGGCAATGCGCTTCACGTCGTCGAGGGTCAACACGGGTTTGCTGTTCATGCGCAGGGGCAGGAGTTGGGAAAGCCGCACTGTAGTGCGACCGTGACGACCCGGCCAAGGCCCGCCGGCGCAGGACACCCCTGCGCCGGCGCAACCCAATCCGGTGCCGGGGCCCATCTCCGCCCATGTCAGTTGTTACCGGGAACTACAATGCGCCGTCCGGGTCCACACCCGTGGTTCGACTCTCTGGAGGATTCATGAACGACCACCTGCAAGCTGCCTACGGCGGCTACATCGGCTCGGTTCCGAGCGCTGAACAGCGCAACCGGGTCCTTCGCAACACCTACTGGCTGCTCGCACTGTCGATGGTGCCCACCGTCCTCGGCGCGTGGCTCGGCGTCGCGATGAATTTCGGCGCCCTGCTGGTCGGCAGCCCGCTGCTCGGGTTCATCGCGGTCCTGGCCGTCGCCTTCGGCTTCATCTTCGCGATCAAGCGCACGCAGAACTCGGCCCTCGGTGTCGCGGTCCTGCTGGGCTTCACGTTCTTCATGGGCCTGATCCTGTCGCTGACGATCGGGCGCGTGCTCGGCAGCTATCGCAACGGCGCCCAGCTCATCGTGCTGGCCTTCGGCGGCACCGGCCTCGTGTTCTTCGGCATGGCCACGCTGGCCACCACGATCAAGCGCGACATTGCCAGCTGGGGCAAGTGGCTGTTCGTCGGCGTGATCGGGCTGATCATCGCGAGCCTGGCAAACATCTACTTCCAGATGACCGCGATCTCGATGGTGGTCTCGACCCTCGCGGTCGTGATCTTCTCGGCGTACATGCTGTACGACATGAAGCGCGTGATCGATGGCGGCGAGACGAACTACGTGTCGGCAACGCTCGCGATCTACCTCGACGTGCTGAACGTGTTCGTGAATCTGCTGAACCTGCTCGGCATCTTCGGCGGCGACCGCGAATAAGCGGATCCGTTGACCGAACCGAAAAGGGGCCCTCGGGCCCCTTTTTCTTTGTGGCGCCCGATCGGCGCCGCCCTCAGCCCCGCTCGAACACCGCCATGCTCTCCACATGCGCCGTGTGCGGGAACATGTTCACCGCCCCCGCCGCCGTGCAGCGGTAGCCGCCCTGGTGCACCAGCAGCCCGGCATCGCGCGCGAGCGTCGCCGGGTTGCAGCTCACGTAGACGATGCGCTTCGGCGGCACATAGCCCGGCGCCGCCGACGGGTTCTCGTGCAGGTCGGCCAGCGCCTTCGCGAGCGCGAACGCGCCCTCGCGCGGCGGATCGACCAGCCACTTCTCGGCATTGCCGTAGCCGGCCAGCTCGGCCGGCGTGATCTCGAACAGGTTGCGCGCGACGAACGAGGTCTTGCCCGCCAGCCCGTTGACCTGCGCGTTCTCGCGCGAGCGTGCGACCAGCGACTCGCTGCCTTCGATGCCGAGCACCTCCCGCGCCTGCGTCGCGATCGGCAGCGTGAAATTGCCGAGCCCGCAGAACCAGTCGATCACCCGCTCGTCCGGCCGGGCCGCGAGCAGCTTCAACGCCCGCGACACCAGCACCTGGTTGATCTGGTGGTTGACCTGCGTGAAGTCGGTCGGCTTGAACGGCATCGTGATGCCGAATTCCGGCAGCCCGTAGGCGAGCGGCGGGCCGCCTTCGTCGAGCAGGTGCACCGTGTCCGGCCCCTTGGGCTGCAGCCACCACTGGATGGCGTTCGCCGCAGCGAACTCGCGCAGCCGTTGCAGGTCGCCGTCGCTCAGCGGCTCGAGGTGCCGCAGCACCAGCGCCGTGACCTCGCTGCCGATCGCCACCTCGATCTGCGGCAACCGGTCGCGCTGGTCCATCGCGGTGATCAGCGTGCGCAGCGGCAGCAGCAGGTCGCTCAGGTGGCGCGGCAGCACTTCGCAGCTGTCCATGTCGGCCACGTAGCTGGACTTGCGCTCGTGGAAGCCCACCAGCACCGTGCCCTTCTTGACGACATGCCGCACCGACAGCCGCGCCCGGTAGCGGTAGCCCCACGCGGGCCCCTCGATCGGCCGCAGCACGCGCTCGGCCTTGGTCTTGCCGAGGTGCCACAGCGCGTCTTCGAGCGCCCGCTGCTTGGTCGCGACCTGCGCGCCGACGTGGAAGTGCTGCATCTTGCAGCCGCCACAGGTGCCGAAATGCCGGCAGCCCGGCGTCACGCGCTGCGAGCTCTCGCGGCGCAGCGCCGTCATCGTCGCCTGCTCCCAGTTGTTCTTGCGGCGCCCCACGCTGACCTGGACCTGCTCACCGGGCAAGGCGCCCTCGATGAACACCACCTTGCCTTCGGCGTTGTGCGCCACACCGTGCGCTTCGAGGTCGAGGGACTCGACCGTCAGCCATTCATCGCTTGCTGTCATCCGGCGATTGTCTCAGGCCGCCAGCACCGTTTCCGGCGCCGCGGTCAGAAGATCGAATCGCGGTCGACCCCGCTGCGCGCCATGCGGCGCTTCAGCTTCACCAGCGCCTCCTGCTGGATCTGGCGGATGCGCTCGCGCGTTAGGCCGAGCCGCTCGGCCAGCACCTCCAGCGTCTCGGGCTCGCGGTCGCGCAGGCCGTAGCGGCCCGACAGCACCTCGCGCTCGCGGTCGTTCAGCTCGTCGAGCCCGTGCTGCAGCAGCACGTCGATCTCGTGGTTCAGCGTCGTCGACAGCGGATCGCTCGCGCCCTCGTCGGCCACGCTGTCGATCATCGATTCGGAGTTCTCGCGGTCGATCGGCGCGTCAAGCGAGGCCGGCAGCTCGGCGAATTTCAGCAGGTCGCTGACCTCCTGCACCGGCCGGCCGACACGCAGCGCGATGTCCTCGACCCGCACCGGCTTGTCGGTGCCGTCGCCATGCAGGCCGTCGGCCTCGAGCGCGCGGCGCGCCTTCACCACGTGGTTCAGCTCGCGCACCACGTGCACCGGCAGCCGCACCAGCCGGGCCTGGTGCATGATCGCGCGCTCGATGCTCTGGCGGATCCACCACGACGAGTAGGTCGAGAAGCGGAAGCCGCGCTCCGGCTCGAACTTGCCGATGGCGTGCATCAGCCCGAGGTTGCCCTCCTCGATCAGGTCGGTCATCGGCAGGCCGCGGCCCAGGTAGTTCTTCGCGATGCTGACCACCAGCCGCAGGTTGCGCTCGATCATCAGCTGGCGCGCGCCAAAGTCGCCGGCACGCGCCTTGGTGGCGGTGTCGAATTCTTCCTGGGGCGTCAGCAGCGGCGCGCGCCGGATGTCGCGCAGGTAGGTCTGCAGCGTGTTGCCGACCTCGCCATCGCCGACGGCGATCTCGATCGCCGGACGCGCGTCATCGGACGAGGCCTCGGCCTGCTCGTGCGTGTCGCCGTCGGGTGGGGGTTCGGTGGGTTCGGTGGGCTCGGCAGCCCCCACCGGCGGTGTGTCGTCCATCCTCAGCGCCGGCAGCGGCGGCCTCACCGCGGCCTCCTGCCCCAGCGCATGCCCGTTCAGTGTGCTGCGCTTCTTGGCCATGCTGTTGTCCGGGCGGGAGGAAGGTGGGCCGCGCCTCAGCGCGGCGGCAGCAGTTTGGCCGGATCGATCGGCCTGCCGAGCTTGCGGATCTCGAAATGCAGCAGCACCCGATCGGAATCGGAAGAGCCCATCTCGGCGATCTTCTGGCCGCGGCGCACGGTCTGGTCTTCCTTGACCAGCAGCGCCTGGTTGTGCGCGTAGGCCGTCAGGAAGGTGCTGTTGTGCTTCAGGATCACCAGGTTGCCGTAGCCGCGCAGGCCGGAGCCGGCGTACACGACCCGCCCGTCGGCGGCCGCCAGCACCGGGTCGCCGGCCTTGCCGGAGATCGACAGGCCCTTGCTGCGCACGTCGTCGAAGCCGGCCACCACCGCACCGGTGGCAGGCCACTGCCAATTGACGTCGTCGTCATCGCGCGGCGTGGCCGCTGCCGCGGGCGGCAGCGCAACCGGCGTCGAGGTTGCCGACGCGACCGACACCCCCGATGCACCCGACGCGGCGCGCGGCGCATCGAGCGGCTTCACGTCGACCTTCGCGGCGGTCACGCCGCGCGTCGCCACGGCGTTCGGGTCCGCACCCGGCGGCACGACGCGCAGCACCTGGCCGACCTCGATGACGTTCGGGTTGTCGAGGTTGTTCCACTTGATCAGGTCTTTCCAGTTCTGGCCGGTCTCGAGCCCGACGCGGATCATCGTGTCGCCCGGCTTCACCGTGTAGAAGCCCGGCTTGCCGGCGTTTTCGGCACCCGGCAGCGGCTTCACGCCTTCGGGCATGCCGAGCGGTGCGGGCGTGGCGCCCGGCGTGCCCTGCGCACCCTGCGTTCCACCGGCCGTCGCGACCGGCGCGCGCGGACCACCGCGGTCCTCGACCGGTGCCTTGATCTTCGGCGACGAACAGGCCCCGAGGACGAGCGCCGCCAGCACGATGGCGATCGATCGGGGGCGGGCCGGGCGGCGACGCGTTGCCGCAGGAGTCGAGATGCTTGCCATCACTGCCACTGTCATCAATCCGTTCCTGATTTTAGGGGGACGAACAACACCGCCTCATGGACCGTGCGCTCGTAGCCACCCTCTGTTCTGTCGACCACCACCAGCACCTGGCCCTGCCCTGCGGCCCGCTGCACCGGGGCCACCAGGCGGCCCCCGACCGCCAGTTGATCGAGCCAGGCCTGTGGCAGATTGTCGCCGCCGGCGGCCGAGATGATGCTGTCGTACGGCGCGTTCGGCGGGTGTCCCCGCATCCCGTCACCATACACCAGCCTGATGTCCGTCAGACGCAGCGGCGCGAGCAACTCGCGCGCCTTGTCGTGCAGCGGCTTGAGCCGCTCGACCGACAGCACCTGCCGCGACAACTGCGCGAGCACCGCCGCCTGGTAGCCGCAGCCGGTGCCGATCTCGAGCGTGCGGCCCAGCGTGCGACGCGTGCGCGCGGCGGGGCTGGCCATCAGCAGCTCGATCATGCGGGCTACCACCGACGGCTTCGAGATGGTCTGCCCGAGGCCGATCGGCAGGCTGGTGTCTTCATACGCCTGGTTGACCAGCGCGCTGTCGACGAACGCGTGGCGCGGCACGCGACTCATCGCACCGAGCACCAGTTCGTCGCGCACGCCGCCGCTGCGCAGCCGGTCGACCATGCGCTGGCGCACGCCGGCCGAATCGAGGCCGAGCCCGGTGGGCACCACGCTGCGCGCCGAAGCGGTGCCGGCCGCGGCCGCCTGCTGCACCGGCCGCTGCGGCCGCAACGGCTCGCGGCCCTTGGCGGGTGGCGCGAGCCGGTCGAGTTGCAGCGGGAACTTCGGTCGCTTCGGGGCTTCGCTCATGTACCCGCCGCTTGCGACCACTGCCGCCACGCGGGCAGCCGGGCATGGTCGGTCAGGTCGACCTGCAGCGGCGTGATCGACACGCAGCCGTTCGCGGTGGCATGGAAATCGGTGCCCTCGCCCGCTTCGCGGACATCGCCGGCCGGCCCGATCCAGTAGATGGGTTCGCCGCGCGGGTTCTGCTGGCAGATCACCGGCTCGCTCGCATGGCGGCGGCCCAGCCGCGTGACGCGGCGCGGCAGCTCGACCGCATCGGGCCGGTTCGGAATGTTGACGTTGAGCAGCCAGGCGCCGGGCGCCGGCGGGTTCGCGAGCACCTGCTCGACCAGCGAGCGTGCGAGCCGGGCGGCGGCATCGACCTGGGCCCAGCCCTTGTCCACCTGCGAGAACGCGATCGACGGGATGCCGAACAGGAAGCCCTCCATCGCGGCCGCGACGGTGCCCGAATACAGCGTGTCGTCGCCCATGTTGGCGCCGTTGTTGATGCCCGACAGCACCAGGTCGGGCTTGCGCGGCAGCAGCCCGGTCAGCGCCACGTGGACACAATCGGACGGCGTGCCGTTGATGTAGCGGAAGCCGTTGGCCGCGGTGAAGGCCGACAGCGGCCGGTGCAGCGTCAGCGAGTTCGAGGTGCCGCTCGCGTTCTGCTCCGGGGCCACCACGTCGATCTCGCCCAGCCCTTCGCAGGCTTTCACCAGGGCCGCGAGGCCGGGGGCGAGGTAGCCGTCGTCGTTGGCGATGAGAATGCGCATCGGGCGATTGTAGGGATGTAGGGACGCGTCACCTGCGCGACGCATGCAGGCGGCCGGCCTGCCTATCATCCGGCGCCCACCCCCCGCGTCACCCAAGGAGACGACACGATGCAAGCCTGGTTGTGCGAGAACCCCGTCGGCCCCGAAGCGCTGACCTGGACCGAGCTGCCGACACCGCAGCCGGCCGCCGGCGAGGTGCGCGTCGCGATCCGCGCCGCGAGCCTGAACTTCCCGGACCTGCTGATCGTCCAGAACAAGTACCAGATCAAGCCGCCGCCGCCCTTCGTGCCGGGCGCCGAATACGCCGGCGTGGTCGATGCGGTCGGCGAAGGCGTCAGGCACCTGAAGGTCGGCGATGCGGTCGCCGCGTTCGCCGGCACCGGCGGCTTCGCGACGCATGCGTGCGTGAACGCGGCGCTGCTGATGCCGCTGCCGCCGGGCTTCGCGTTCGACGACGCGGCGGCGTTCCTGTGCACCTACGGCACCACCCACCACGCGCTGATGGACCGCGCAGCGCTGCAACCCGGCGAGACGGTGCTGGTGCTGGGCGCGGCCGGCGGCGTCGGCAGCGCGGCGATCCAGATCGCGAAGGCGGCCGGCGCGCGGGTGATCGCCGCCGCATCCACCGACGAGAAATGCAGCTTCTGCAAGCAGCTCGGTGCCGACGAGACCATCAACTACAGCCGCGGCCAGCTGCGCGAGGAACTGAAGGCGCTGACGAAGGGCCTGGGGCCCGACGTGGTCTACGACCCGGTCGGCGGCGACCTCGCCGAGCCGGTGTTCCGTTCGATCGCGTGGCGCGGCCGCTACCTGGTGATCGGCTTCGCGCAGGGCAGCATCCCGGCGCTGCCGCTGAACCTGGCGCTGCTGAAGGGCGCCTCCATCGTCGGCGTGTTCTGGGGCGAGTTCGCCCGCCGCGAGCCGAAGCACAACGCCCGCGCGCTGGCCGAGCTGGCCGGCTGGTATGCGCAGGGCAAGATCAAGCCGGCCATCGACTGCAGGCTGCCGATGAGCGGGCTGTCGGATGCCTTCGCCCGCATGGGCAGCCGGCAGGTGCAGGGCAAGATCGTGCTGCTGACATGAATGACGACCCCTCGGTCGACGGGTACGTCGACCGATCCCCCGAGGGGAACGATGGCCGCGGCTCCAAGCCCGCCTGCGCGGGCTTGGACGGCCAGAGTGCAAGCCGCGTCTCGCGGCTTGCGCGGGCCGGCCCTTCGACAGGCTCAGGACAGGCTTGGGGCGGCCCGGCGCTCGGCCCGCCGCGCCTGCCACCGCCCCCCAACCGAGGGGCCCCAGGACCGTGTGATACACCGCTGGACACAGCTTGTTGCAGGGCGAGTGCGCTACGATCGCAGGTCGCGCACGCTCTCCGGCACATGGCATGGCAATCAAGGTCCTGATCGTTGAAGACAACCCGGTCGCCCGCAGCTTCCTGTGCCGTGTGGTGCGCGAAAGCTTCAGCGACACGATCGCGATCACCGAAGCCGGCGACCTCGAGAGCGCCCGCCGCCACATCGGCTTGCCCGACCACCAGAAGGTCGACGCAGCGACCGACCCGTTCAAGCTGATCCTGGTCGACCTCGAACTGCCCGACGGCAACGGCATGGAACTGCTGGCCGAGCTGGCCCGCTACCCGGCCACCAAGATCGTCACCACGCTCTACTCCGACGACGACCACCTGTTCCCCGCGCTGCAGTGCGGTGCCGACGGCTACCTGCTGAAGGAAGACCGCTTCGAGGTGCTGGTCGAAGAACTGCAGAAGATCGTGCGCGGCCAGCCGCCGCTGTCGCCGGCCATCGCGCGGCGCCTGCTCGGCCACTTCCGGCAGGGCCCGGGCGGCATGGGCGGGCTGTCCGAGCCGGCACCGTCGGGCTTCCAGAGCAGCCGGCCGATGCCGCTCGGCCGCGGCGCGCCGCTCGACCACGAGCGCCTGACACCGCGCGAGAGCGAGGTGCTGACCTACCTCAGCAAGGGCTTCACGATCAAGGAGATCGCGAACCTGATGGGCATCAAGTGGTTCACCGTCAACGACCACATCAAGTCGATCTACAAGAAGCTCAACGTGTCCAGCCGTGCCGAAGCTGCCGTGCTGGCCAGCAAGCAAGGCCTGGTCTAGAACTCCGGCCCGCCGGGGCTGACCACCGCGCATGGACAACCCCGCGACGCGGCCGGCGAGCCTGCACACCGACTCCGCACTCGATTCCGGGCTGATCGACCACGCGCTGGGCGACGACCAGCGCCTGTCTCGCTGGATGGGCTGGCGGCTGCGGCTGCTGGTGGTGGCTGCGCTGCTCGGCTGCGTCGCGCTCGTGATGACCGCCCGCTGGCTGGCCGCGCAACCGCACCTGCCGGCCGACTGGCGCGTCGGCGCGCAGGGGGAGATCGAACTGGTGCGCACCGACGACGCGGCACTGAAGCCGCTCGAAGGCCGCGCGCTGGTCGGCCTGCTGAACGACAACGGGCAGGTCGCGATCGTCGATGGCCTGGCGCTGCAGCGCTCGCCGCGCTGGATCACCAGCGACGCGCAGCGCGAGCGGCAGGTCGACCAGCACCAGCAGGTCGCCGCGGTGATGGGCGGCAGCACGGTGCGGGTGTTCTTCATCGGCGGCCGGCAGGTCGAGCTGGCGCTGCAGCCGCGCGGGCTGACGCGGCTCGGCACGATGTTCTGGGTGCTGTCGGCACTGAGCCTGACGCTGTACCTGGTGGCGATGGTGGTGCTGCTGGCCAAGCCGTCGATGCGCAACCTGCTGTATGCCGTGGCCTCGCTGTGCCAGGCGGGCAGCCTCGCGTTCATGGCCGTCGAGTCGACGCTGCAGCTCGGGCTGCCGCTCGGCCTCCTGCGCTGGGACATGCCGCTGCGCCTGGCCTTCGACCTGCTCACCGCCGCCGCGCTGGTGCACGCCGCCTGCCCCGCGCAACAGCCACCGGCCGGCGGGCGGCGCATCGCGTGGGCCGGCTGGGGCATCGCGCTGCTGCTCGCAGTGCTGTGCGCCGGTGGGTCGCTGCGCGGCGCATGGTGGTGGGCACAGGGCGGCGTCCTGCTGCTGGGGCTCGCAGCGCTCGGGCTGCTGAGCTGGTCGTACCGGCGCGAGCCGCATCCGTTCGCGGTCGTGATGCGCCGCTTCGGCGTGATGGCGATCAGCACCTGGCTGCTGCTGACGATCGCGATCGCCGCCGGCCACCGGATGCCGGCGGTGCACCAGCAGGTGGCCAGCATCGGCCCGGCGGTCTGGTACGTGTTCTTCGCGTCGCTGCTGCTGTTGGTGCCCTTCCTGTCGAAATCGCAGCAGGTGATGCGCGAGTTCTCGCTGCTGGCGGCGGTGAGCACCATCGCGACCTCGCTCGACCTGCTGTTCGTCGCGGTGTTCTCGCTCGGCCAGTTCGCTTCGGTGACGCTGGCACTGTTCCTGTCGCTGGGCATCTACTCCGGCGCGCGGCAGTGGATCCTGAACCAGCTGCTCGGCAGCAACGTGCTGACGACCGAGCGCATGTTCGAGAAGCTCTACCGCATGGCGCGCGAGGTCGAGACGCATCCCGAGCGCGCCTCCGACATGCTGATGCAGCTGCTGCGCGAGCTGTTCGAGCCGATGGAGGCGGTGGTGGTCGAGAAAGCGACGCGCAGCGCGCGCGTCGCCGGCGACGGCTCGACGCTGGTGGTGCCGGTGCCGCAGCTGCCCGGCGTCGGCGACGGCCTGCCGTGCTCGGTGGTGCTACGTTTCGCGCACCGCGGGCGGCGGCTCTTCACGTCGGAAGACGCGCGGCTGGCCGAGCGCATCCTCGAGCAGTTGCGCCGGGCGATCGCGTTCGACAAGGCCGTCGAACAGGGCCGCAGCGAGGAGCGGCTGCGCCTCGCACAAGACCTGCACGACGACATCGGCGCCCGGCTGCTGACTCTGATGTACAAGGCGCAGTCGCCGGAGATGGAAGAGTACGTGCGGCACACGCTGCAGGACCTGAAGACGCTGACGCGCGGGCTCGCCGCGCCGAACCATCCGCTGTCGCATGCGGCGGCCGAATGGAAGGCCGACCTGACGCAGCGCCTGACCGCGGCCCACATCGAGCTCGGCTGGAACCTGAGCTTCGACCGCGACATCTCGCTGACGGTGGTGCAGTGGTCGGCGCTGACGCGCGTGATGCGCGAGCTGGTGAGCAACGCGATCGCGCATGCGAAGGCACGCCGCGTCGACATCGAGTTTCACCTGCTGCAAGACCGGCTGGAGCTGACCATCACCGACAACGGCATCGGCCGCAACCCGCAGGCCTGGGCCCACGGCCTCGGGCTGGGCGGCGTGCGCAAGCGGGTGAAGCAACTGGGCGGCGAGGTCGAATGGAAGGAGGCCGGCGCGCTCGGGATCCGCTGCCGGGTGACGATCCGCCAGCTGTCGGAAAGGCATTGACGCCAGGCCGCTGATCGTTACATGCTGCGACGAGAACGGACGGATCGTCCGGCGGCTGGCAGACGGGTGAAGACCAAGGTCGACCGCCTCGGCAACTGCCCGAAGGGCGCGGCGCTCGATCGCTGTGCTAGGGTTGAGGGATGACCGCCGACCCGCCTGCGGACCCCGAACATCACAGCGAAGAACGTTTCCGGTTGCTCGTCGAGAGCGTCCGGGATTACGCCATCTTCATGCTGAGCCCCGAGGGCCGGGTGATCACCTGGAACGCCGGCGCGGAGCGCTTCAAGGGTTACCGCGCGCACGAGATCATCGGCGAGCACTTCTCGCGCTTCTATCCGGCAGACGCCCTCGCGCGCGGCCTGCCCGCCCACGAACTCGAGGTGGCCGCCGCCGACGGCTCGTTCGAGGACGAAGGCTGGCGTGTCCGCAAGGACGGCTCGCTGTTCTGGGCCAACGTCGTCATCACCGCGATGCGCACGCCCGACGGCCGGCTGGTCGGCTTCGCCAAGGTCACGCGCGACCTCACGCAGCGCCGTGGCCACGAGGAAGCCCTGCGCCGCAGCGAGGAGCGGTTTCGCCTGCTGGTCGAGGGTGTGGCCGACTACGCCATCTTCATGCTCGATGCCAACGGCATGGTCGCCACGTGGAACGTCGGTGCCGAACGCATCAAGGGCTACACCGCCGCGCAGATCATCGGCAAGCACTTCTCGGTCTTCTACCCCGACGAGGCGCGCGCGAGCGGCTGGCCCGACCACGAACTGCTGGTGGCCAGCGAGAAGGGGAGCTTCGTCGACGAGGGATGGCGAGTGCGCCGGGACGGCTCGATGTTCTGGGCCAACGTCACGATCACCGCGCTGCGCGACGACGACGGCCGGTTGCTCGGCTTCGCGAAGCTGACGCGCGACCTAACCGAGCGCCGGCAGGCCGAGGCGGCCGAAGCGGCCGGCCGGCAACGCGACGAACTGCTGCAGGCCGAACGCGGCGCCCGCATGGAAGCGCAGCGCGCGACCCGCATGAAGGACGAGTTCCTCGCGACGCTGTCGCACGAACTGCGCACGCCGCTGAGCGCCATCCTCGGCTGGACGCAGGTGCTGCGGCGGGCCGGCGGCAGTGGCAGGCCGGTCGACCTGGAACGGGCCGTCGACGTGATCGAGCGCAACGCGCGCGCGCAGGTCAAGCTGATCGACGACCTGCTCGACCTGAGCCGGATCATGGCGGGCAAGGTGCGGATCGATGCGCAACCGACCCCGCTGCTGGACGTGGTGCAGGCGGCCGTCGATTCGGCCCGGCCAGCGGCGGAGGCCAAGAACCTGCGCCTCGCTGCGCGGCTCGACCCGGCCGCGTCGACCGTGCTCGGCGACAGCGGGCGCCTGCAGCAGGTGGTGTGGAACCTGCTCACCAACGCCATCAAGTTCACGCCGGACGGCGGCCAGGTGCAGGTCGACCTCAAGCGGGTCGGGCCGCGGGCGGAGCTGACCGTCAGCGACACCGGCATCGGCATTCCGGCGAGCTTCCTGCCGCATGTGTTCGACCGCTTCTCGCAGAACGACAGCTCGACCACGCGGGCCTTCGGTGGCCTGGGCCTCGGGCTCGCGATCTGCAGGCAGCTGGTGGAACTGCACGGCGGCACGATCAAGGCGGCCAGCGCCGGCGAAGGGCTGGGGGCGACTTTCGTGGTCGACCTGCCGATGGCCCATGTGCAGCTGGAAGCCGAAGCGGCGCAGTGCGAGCCACCGGCCATGCAGCCGGCGCCGGCGGATTCGCAGGCGCTGCCCCGGCTCGGCGGCGTGCATGCGTTCATCCTCGACGACGAGGCCGATGCACGCGAGCTGCTGCGGCGCGTGTTCGAGGACCAGGGCGCGCAGGTGACGGTCTTCGCGTCGGCGCACGACGCGCTGGCGGCGCTTCAGCAGAGCCGCCCGGCCGTCATCGTCAGCGACATCGGCATGCCGACGATGGATGGCTACCAGTTCATGCGCTCGCTGCGTGCCGGCGAAACGCGCAACGACCGCATTCCGGCACTCGCGCTGACGGCGTTCGCGCGCGCCGAAGACCGCAAGAAATCGCTCCTCGCCGGTTACCAGGCCCACCTGGCCAAGCCGTTCGACGTGACCGAGCTGGTGCTGGTGGTGGCGAACCTGGTGGGGCGTTGAGCGCGCCAGCCGCCCTCAAGGGCGCCGCACCTTACTTCACCGCCAGCGCGGTGCCCAGGCGGAAAGCCCCCAATGACGCGTCCCAGGCCTGCCGGCTGGCTGCGTTGTCTGCATTGGCCGGCCGCACTGCATAACGTGCGTCGCTGCCGAGCTGCCCCGCGCCATCGGGCAGCGCGATGTAGACGTCGTGCTCGCCGGTCGGCGTGCCCGCCGGGACGGTCAGCGACACCTCGTGGGTGAAGGTGTTGCCCGCGGTCCAGGTACGGGGATCGACGGATGTCGCCAGCTTCACGACGTTGCCGGTGCTTCGATGCTTCAGCAGCAGGCTGACCGGGCGGGCCTTGAACGGCCTGGCCCAGCCGACGTTGCGCACGGTGAATCTCACCGACCACGCGGCGCCCGCCGTCGCGCTGGCTGCGTGTTCGGCCGAGACGAACTCGAGCCGATAGCCCATCAGGCGCTTGACCTCGTCGTAGCAGCCGTCCTGCTTCCAGCGGGAATGGAAGGCTTCGGTGTAGTAGTCGTTGTTCAGGTAGGTCAGTGAGAACTGCCTGCCTTCGGCGAGGATGTCTGCGCAGCTGGTCCGCGGCTGCGCACCGGCGTCGTCGGCCGGGTTGCAGGTCTCGCCGCCGAACGGCGTCACCCTGGCGAGGGCCATCGTGTAGTTGCGCTGCTGCTGCCTCGTCGTGACGTTGTCGCTGTAGGTGCCGACGTCGGTTGCGCTGGCCAGGAAGCAGTCGTTGTGCACGCCCGAGCGCGATCCGGCCGATCCGTCGAAGGCGGTCGATTCCGTCGGCGGCGCCGCGAACCACTCCATCACGTACGGCGGGTAGCGGAACTGGACGAACTGCTCCCGAGGCAATGCATCGAGCAAGGCATCGCGGATGCTCGTGCGGCTGCTCGCGCTGGTCAGCCCGTTCGACGAGGTGTGCCACTCGCCCCAGGCCCCGATGAAGCCCGCCTGCAGGTAGGCGATGACATCGGCGTTCTCCTGCAGCACCGGCTTGAGCTGGGCGATGTGGGCGAGCACGCGGCTGAGCGATGCATCGGTGGCATTGCGGTACTCGGTCTCGCCGTCGGGGTAGTTGTAGACGAAGCGCGGGATGAGCTTCACGCCCGATTGCCTGGCGTTGGCGAAGCCGGCGCGCAGCCCGTCCAGCAGGCTGGCGGGCAGCGCCGCGTCCTTGTAGGCGTCGAGCCGGACCATCGCGTACAGCACGCGGAAACCGTTCGCGTACGCGTCGGCACCGTCGGCCTTGCTGAACTGGCTCAGGTCCGACCAGGCCCAGCGGTAGAAGCCGCGCTCGGGGTTCGGTATCTCGGCAGTGGTCGCGGTGAATTGCGCGGACGCCGTGGGCGCGGGCGCGGGCGCGGGCGCAGGTGCGGGTGCGGGTGCGGGTGCGGGTGCGGGTGCAGGTGCAGGTGCAGGTGCAGGTGCAGGTGCAGGTGCAGGTGCAGGTGCTGGCGTCGCTGCCGGTGAGGGAGCAGGGCCGCTCTGTTGCGGAGCGTCATCCGTGCCGCCACCGCAGCCCGCGACGAACACGCTGTTGGCACACAGCGCCACCAAGGCCATCAGCCTCCGGACATTCCTTGTATTTCTCATGAGGTGCACGGCACTTGCCAATGGCTGGGGAGGCTCGAATTATCGAGACACGCCACTTGCGGATTGCCAGCCATCGGTGAGGCTTGGCAACTTGCTTTTCACAACGTGTCGTGGCGAAATTCTTCCCCGGAGGTCCGGGCTTGCGCGTGCCTGAGGGTGAAGGGAATCGAGCCCGCTCCACGGTATAGCTCAGCATTTCGGCGCCCTATTCCCCCTTGGGAGGCCCTGTGCCGGCTGGAGCTTGATCGAGTGGATTCATCCCACCCATCTTCCCAACAGCCTCGCCGGCAATGAGCCCTTGAGACGACGGGCAGCGGAGACCATCGTCCGACCGAGCCCTGCTGCCCAGACACCAGAAGGAAGTCGACAACAGCTGTGCAGCGTTTGCTGCCGGTCGATCGCAATCGACGAGTGTCCGCTTGATGCGGCAAAGCGGCCGGTGCGCTGCGCCGGCGACAGCACGGCAAACTGCCGCGGCGCCATCGCGCGGCTGACGCCCGCGATCTTCCCCGTCCAAACTCCGTTGAACGCCCGCTCTCACGAGCTGCGAAGCGGAGCTATCGACCCGTTGCCATCCTTCAATCCTTCGAACTCGACGCCCGAAATCCGACGTTCGACAGAAGCGTCTAGCATCACGGGATATGGCCAAACACACCCTTTACGCCTACGCACTACCGACAGCAGCACCCCTCGATGTCGACCGCTTGATAGTGGCCATGCAGAGTTTCATTGCTAGCCGCAAGTGGACTTGTCCGGAGGTTTGGCCCGTTAACCAAGGCACTGGCGATACCGCTGATGTTGGACTGAACATGGTGCTTCCAGACCCAGGCTCTGAGCTTCCGGGGTGGTTCGAAGATGTAGCAGCGGTTGCCATGTTCTGCGCCCGTTCACGGCCTCTGTTCAGCTGTAACTTTGTCATCGGTGCTGGTGACGGCAAGCAGGCTGACGAAATCACCGAGATCGACTCCGACAATCCGAGAATCGACTTCATCAGGCGCTTTCTCGGCTGACCCGAAGCCGCCCTTCGCGGCCGTCGGCTTGTGGCAGAGGACCTCGTTTCACCGATCAATCGACTTCCGCAGGTACTCCGCTAGAAGAGCAATGCGGTCTTCTCGGCCGCTGTAGTACTCAGTCTCCAGGCTGGCAAATCTGGACGATTCCGCAATCTCTTCGAGCTTCACGATTCGCTCCTCGCGGTCGTCCGGCAACGGAAGGATGGGAACGTCTTTGTTCGCAGCCTCAAGCAAAGATGCTGCTTCACCGGCTCCAATGGCGCGGAGCGCTTGCACTGTCTTGAGAGCGAGCACGCCGCGAGTGTTGAAGTAATACTGATCAAACCCACCGTTGTTGACCTCGGCATCGAGCAGCCAGACGCCTACACCTACTGCCTCCACCTGTGAAAGTGATTCCGCGCCATGGCTAAGGTACTTGCTGATCCACGGCTTGATGACCTCCAGGAGGTAGTCCAAGTCTTCCATGATGCGTAGAGTACCCGCAAGCCGTCGTTGGTGGTCGGCCGGTTGTGGCCGGCTGAAGACGCTCGGACTCAGTTCCCGGTAGCCTAGAAACGCCGCCATCCCGACATCCATGCAGCAGGTCTTGACGCAGGAGACTATCTCCCGTTGTCTGGAATGAGCGATGGCGCAAGAACGCCATCCCCACGAATTCCTCTCACTGAAACCATCAGGCCACAAGCAATCGCTGCAATTCAGCGTCGGCACCCGGCTCACCAAGCGCGATGGCAAAGTGATACCACTCCACAGCAGCCTCGAGATCTGCTGGAATGCCTATGCCTCCGGTGGCGTAAGTTCTTGCGACGGAGATGACCGCAGCCGCGCTGCCGGTTATCTTGGCGAATGCCTCGAGGTGTTTGAGGGCACGACGTGACTTTTCCTCGTAGTCGCAGGTCCCCAATCGTAAATCGTAGGCACCTCGAAGAGCCCAGTGGACAGTCTCGTCGTCATCGACAGCCGCGGCCGTAGCCCTCTCAATGATGAGATCTGCCTGTTCGGCCGTGATGCCAGCTTCTCCCCCAAAGATTGCGAGCCTGACACTTGCGGCAAGGTCACCGTTTGCCGCGATTCGACGCGCGAGTTCGATTGCCTCGCTACGCCGACCGCTCTGAAGTAGTTCGACAGTTGTATGCCACCAAGCCTGCATTCGCGACGTCTGCCCTGCCCGACAAGCCGATAGCCTATCCGAAAGCTGCCGTTGGCGACCGGCAGCTGGTGGCCGACAGGGCATGTTCGCCGCCTCGCTTGCGAGCAGTCGGTCGGAGGCTGTGCCGCCTCACTGGGCGACCGCTTGCAGGGCCGCGACCGAAGGGGCACTGTCGGCCAACATCTGCCGGTCGCCAACGTCCGTTTCTAGGAAAGCTGAACGCGACATGCCTGCACCGGAAGGCCTATGATTTCGACCTCATGAACGCCGCCGCTTGGTCAGAAACTGTCGCCGCCCTCAAAAGTCGAGATGCCGAAACATGCGTGGCTGCTGCGGCGCGTCTTCAAAAGGACTCGACTCTTGAGGATGTGCCGGCCCTTCTAGGACTGCTGGAGACTGGGGACTTTTTTGAGCGTGAAGCAGCTGCCTGGCCGCTTGCAGAGATTTCCGGCGCCGGTCACCTGAGGGAGTTGCTTTCTGCGTACCAGAAGGGCTTTGAGGAGGGGCATGACAACGATGGGTTCACCGCGGCCCTCCTTGAGATTCCCGCCCTGTTCCCATTCGAGGCCAGGTCGGAACTGACTAAATTGGCGAACGCGGCGAATGATCCGATTCGAGCGCATTGCCTCTGGCTGCTTGAATTCTGCGTGACGGCCTGAGCTGTCCATGGTTCGGTGCACAGCTCGGATGGGGATTGAACGTTGCCATCTGGGCCGAGGTCGCTGATCGGCCACAAGCAGACGCGCGCGGGTGACCGCTCTGCAGCATGGCGGGCAGAATGAGGGCTCTGCGGTCGACCCCGGCACTGACGACGCAATCAACAGCCGCATCTAGTAGCGCCGACGCCCCTCGAGCACCATGTTCTCCGACCCTTGGAATCCATCGAGCACTGAAGTACGAGCCTGGGCGTACACAGCAGGCGCGATAGCGCCCTGCGAGGATTGGGATCTTTCCCTGTTGTGGGCCAGACACGAGCGAGATTATCTTGAGTTTGCTGCAGACCCACGCTGCCCGAACTCCGACTACTTTCTTCATATCCTCTACTTCATCGTCGGCAATGCTGTGCGCAGCAAGTACCGGTCAGTCCCCGAGCCCGTGATCCGCGGCTTCATAGATCTTGCCTCCGAGGCCAAGAGCCAGCGGCTGCAATCGTGGCGCGTTCGCTCTCTTCGTCTACTCAAGCATCCCGATGAATTTCAGTACGCCGCGTGGTGTGGCGGTGGCCTGGCTCGCGAGCCAAGTTGATCCCAAGTGTTCCTGACCGACAACAGTCGGCCACTACCTGCCTGTCGCGAGCGTCAGCTTTCGGTAGACCAATGAAGCGCAAACCACTCACTTTTCCGTGCGACAAGCATCCGTTGAGACCAGTGCCCGGGTATCGGGGTCGGCGTCGAACATCGGTTCTTCCAGCACCCAAGCTGGAGCGGTGTTCATCTCCGTCAATGCCCTCACGGCCCGTCTGCGGCACGCCGAGCACGGCGATAGCTCGTAGACGTAAAGAAGGCAGTCGAGCGCATCGTCGCCCGGGTGTGCTTCACACAAGTCCAGCAGTTCCCCGACGAGATGGTGGGCTTCGTCCGGGTCGTCTAGCTGTTCCAGATGCTCGGCACACAACGCGAAATCGCTCCCCTCAAAGTTGTTAACGAGAAGTGCGATACCGTTCGCCATGTTGCCATCGGCGATCAGGCGCATGGCCATTTGCCGCAATTCGATGTGCTTGGTGGGCGCCACTGCTTTCACCGCGGCCCACTGAACCTGTTCATCAGGATGGTCAAGCCATCGAAGCAGTCGACTGTCGAATCGAGGGACGCCCGTCTTCGCAAAGCATCTGAACAGCCGCTTGACAAGCTCGGGCTCTTCCGACGACAGCAGCGCCGCGAAGACCGTCTCACGCTGCTCGCTGGCCGCTTGCGCGCCCCACCGCTTGAACCAATGGCAATGATCCTTCGGACTCTTTTTGACGTGCGCCACGATCTCGGCGCCTGTATAGGCCGTGACGTCGAAACGACTCGATGAGGCGCTCTGGCTCTCGCGTGTCCTGCGCATACCTGCAAGGTAGCTTGCGACATCCGGATCGACCTGGGCTTCGCGTTCCAACGTCGCAAGTCCACCCTCAATTCCCGTGGCTGCATCGAACTGCGCACCGAGCCAATCATCAACCCAGAAATCTGGATCGTCCTGCAACCAGCGTCCGAGTTGGCCAGCAACGCGTATCAGTCCATCTACGCCGTCCAGGGCCACGATCTGTTCGGCTCCGATCACATCCGACGTATGCGACAAGCGCACCAACGACGAATACAGCAACCGCCTCGCGTCGCTCGAGCCAGCGGCAGCGAGCTCTTTCAGGATCGCACTGCGCTGATCCATGTCGCGATGGACTTCGGGAGGCCGCTCCTGAATTGTCGACTCGATCGCTTGCACCACCTTCGCATTGAGCTTCGCGTGTTCAACGATTGAGAACAGCCACGGCGCCCGCTCCGCCTCGCACTGGGGATCGTAGGTGAGGCACGACAAGCACGCCTTGATGATCTCCTCTTCTAGGCCTTCGGTTCCATAACTATCAATTTGCTGCCTTGCACGGCCATGCCCTGTCCGCAGAGCGGCGGCAAAGGCATTCCTGGTTAGCGGGAACGTGGGCTCTTTTATTCGCATTTCGCGTCCTGTGCACGGTCGCCGTACGAAAGGCTGCTCTCTGGCGACGAATTCTTCGATACGAGTGTCGCAGAAGGGTCGTTAGCTCCGACTCGCGGCTCGCAAGAGCAGCCTTTCGACTAGGTCATCGCCGGCATGGCGACCGCATCCGATGGGCCGATGCTGAACGAACGACCCGGCGTGTTGCGAAGGCTCGACGCGAGGTGAGACGAAGGTCTCCTTTCGCTGAGAGCCGACGGCCCTCCGCTCGGTGCCGACCGATCGCAACCAGCCTGAAGCGGGCTTCCAGTGAAGCTCGACCGTCCATGCATAAGCCGGCACCGCCGGTGCAACGGATTGATCCCTCAGGTCGTGGACGAAAGTCTGCATCTGTACTTGCCTACCGACCGCTCAGCCCAATTTCGGCGCGCTCTCGGCGCGCCTCCGGACAAAATATCTCGCGCACGGCACTCCGGGCCCGCCCGATCGACACCTCATCCTAGGGCCAGCCGACACCGGGTGCCGGAGCCTCGACGGTGAGGACCTGACCCGTGCGCGGCTCGGCGAACATGCCGGCGGGCCCCTTCCATGTGGTCGCCATCATGAACAAGGTGCGCCTGTCCGCCCCGCCCAGTGCGCAGGCGAAGCAGCCTCTGTCGGTCTCGACGCGCTGCAGCACCTCACCGCCTTCTCGAACGCGCACGCAACGTTGGTTGGGGACATCCGCGTACCAGACGGCACCGTCGGCGTCGAGGCAGATGCCGTCCGGGACGCCATCGCCGAGATCCGCCCACACACGCCGCCTGGACAGGCTGCCGTCCGCGCCGATGTCGAAGGCAGAGAGCCGTTTCGCGTACGACTCGGCGACGATCAGCGTCGCGTTGTCGGGCGTGACGAGCATGCCGTTCGGAAACGCGAGGCCCTCCGCCACCAGGCGCGCCGATCCATCAGGGCGGACCAGCGCGACGATGCCGGGCGCGAAAGGCTCGCCGGCCATGAGGTCGAAGCCGATACCGTTGACATAGGCATGGCCGCGGCCGTCCACGACCAGTTCGTTTCCCGGTGGAACCCTTGAGACCTGGCTCATGTCTCCGTGCGTCACCAGCGTGCCATCCCGCTCCCTGCGGAGCAGTAGGCCGTCTCGTGCCGAAACAACGAGCAGACGCCCATCCGGCAACCAGTCGACACAGCATGGAAACGAGGGCGCCCGCAGGACGACCTCGCTGTTGCCGTCGAGGTCAACGGCAATGACCTCGCGCGAGCCCCAGTCGGAGAACCACAGACGGTCCTCGTGCCAGCGCGGCTGCTCGCCGAAGACGATGCCGGTCATCAGGATCCTGGGTTCAGTCACTGAAGACTCCTTCGACCGCAAGGACGGTGTCCGTCCAGGCGGCCACCGTGAGCGCCGTCTCGTCGGACGGGGCCGGGAACCAGGACGCCAGCACGGCCAGCGTCATGACGACCAGTACGAGGCTCGTGCGGCGGTTCATCGCGGCCTCACTTGCCGTCGAAGGCGGCTTGCAGGGCCGCGATGTCGAGCTTGGTCATCTGCATCATCGCGGCCATTGCGCGCTGCGCCCCGGCACCGTCGGGGCTCTTCAGCATGTCGATCATGGCGCGCGGCACGATCTGCCACGAGAGACCGAACTTGTCCTTCAGCCAGCCGCACTGGCCGGTGGAGCCGCCTTCGCTCAGGCGGGCCCACAGGCGGTCGACCTCGGCCTGGTCGGCACAGTCCACCGAGATCGAGATCGCCTCGGTGAACGGAAACTGCGGGCCGGCGTTGAGGGCCAGGAACTCCTGCCCCTCGATGACGAAGCGCATCGTCAGCACCTTGCCCTTGAGCGAGGGCACGGCGTCACCATAGTGCGACACCTCGAGCACCTTGCCGTTCTTGAAGACGGACAGGTAGTGCTCGACGGCTTCGTCGGCGTTGAAATTGAACCAGAGGCAGGGGGTCAGCTTTTGCATGGATGTCTCCTTGGGTGGTTGAAGGCTCAGGCGCGAACGCGCCGTGCAGCCGGGCGGGACGGACGGGAACGGGACGTGCTCACAAGGGCCGCTGCGGGGAGCAGCGACGCCACGTACTGGTGGAGGTGCGCGATGGCGCGCCGCGCCGCGTCGGCATCGTGCTGGGCCTTGGCCAGGATGAAGGCGCCCTGGATGGCGGCTTGCGCGAAGAGCGCGACATCCAGCGGATCCCACTTCGCCTTGGGTGCATGCAGGCGCTTGGCCTCGGCCAGGTCGGCTGCAACGGTTCGAGCGTGAAAAAGGATGGCCCGGTTGCAGGCATCGCGGATGTCGGGGTGCGTGCTGAAGGTCTCCTGCACCATGGTGCCCAGCAGGCAGGTGAAGTCGGGCAGATCGCCCTGGATCAGCGAAGCGCGGAAATCAATGTAGGCCAGCACGCGCTCACGCGGATCGGCCACGCTGCGGAACGGGGCAGTTTCGAAGAGGTTGCCGGTGACGCCGGTCCAGTGCTCGGTGGCGGCGACGGCCAGGTCGTCCTTGCCCTTGAAGTGGTGGAAGAAGCTGCCCTTGGTGACGCCTGCTTCGCGGCAGATGTCATCGACCGAACTGCCGGCATACCCCTGCAGGCGAATCACGTGCAGAGCCGCGTCGAGCAGCTTTCTCTTGGGGCCTTCGGCGAGTTCCATCATCTTGCGCTCCATACCGATTGGTCGGTATCTAGACAATACCAACCAGTCGGTATGGTGTCAAGCCGATTTGCGAGGGCCCCCTAGTTCGCAGGCTTACGGCCCGCGACCCACGACCCTACTCTGCGCTGCAAGTGCCCTGCCCCGTCAAGCCAGCAGCGGCGGCACAGAGTCGCCGGCCTCTTCACGAGAAGCAGTTCATGCCGGTGGATGCGGAGCGACAGCTGGAATGCCGGCGAAGGAGTGGTATGCCTCAATTGCAGGTTCGCTTCGTCGTGGAAGCGACGCTCGCCGCCGTCAGTGCCTGTGCGCTTGCGCTGACGCTTGCCTGGCCTCAGTGGATCGAGGACGTCTTCGGATTCGAGCCGGACGGAGGCGACGGCAGCAGCGAATGGGGGCTTACCCTGGCACTCGCCATCGCGACTCTCGCAGCTGGTGCCGCCGCGACGCGGGACTGGCGCCGCCTGCGGCTTTCCAGGCAGGCCTGAGCGCACAGGCGGCATGGGTTCGGAGCAGGCATGGACACCAACTGTGTGTTGTGTCGGCGCGTGGCAAGGCCCGAGGTTCTTGCCCTGCTGGCACTGCTGCTGCTCGTTTCGCTGTGGGCAGGGCGAGCGTGGCTGTGGGTCCTGCTTGCCGCCTATCTCGGGTTGATCGGTCTTCTCGGCATCGCCGCATTGGCGCTTCTTCTGCGGCGCGTGCTCATCAAGTTGTGCTGGAAGTGGCGGGCAGACCCCAAGGGTTCCGGATCGGCCGGCCATCCCGCCGGGGGACCGGTGCGGGTACCGGCCACGATCTACAAGCGGCCCGATCCGCTGCTCTACAGCCAGGCCTGGTTGCTCGCGCGCGGCTTCTCGGTCACGTGGGACAACCCCGACATCGCCTTGCTCGAATTGCAAGGGGCAGGCCTGCCGCCCAAGCCCGCGCAGGCGCATGCGCTCGTGCCAAATCGCCCGCACCTCATCCGCGCGCGCATCTGGAATGGCTCGGTGGAGGCGCCGGCTGTCAATCTGCTGGTTCGTTTTTCATACCTGTCGTTCGGCATTGGAGCCCGGCGCAACATCATCGGCGAGGTGCTGTTGCCAGACCTGCCGGTAAAGGGTGCCAGCGGATTGCCGCGCATTGCCGAGATGACCTGGACGACGCCGCCAACGGCGGGCCACTATTGCGTGCAGGTCGAGCTGGTCTGGAGCGACGATGCCGACCCCGGCAACAACCTCGGGCAAACCAACCTCGACGTGAAGGCACTGAACTCGCCGAATGCGAGCTTTACCTTCGCCCTGCGCAACGACGGCCTGCACCCGGCACGCATCCGCCTGGCTGCGGACGCCTATCGCCTGCCGGCGCTCGAACCCTGCAGCACCGACGCCGCGCGGCCTCCGACGGATCGGCTGCAAAAGCACTTGCCCGCATCGAACGCACTGCCCCCTGGTTGGCGCCTGGCGATCACCGGCCACGACGACAACGCGATGAAGCCCGATGAAGAACGCGCCGTGACGGTGAAGGTCACGGCTGCCGACGGTTTCATCGGCGAGCAGGACATCAACGTCAATGCATTCGATGGCGAGCGCCTGATCGGCGGCGTGACCTTGCGAGTGCACAGCTGAGGCGCCGAGCATGGGTCCGCAATACACCTCCTGCGTCGAAGAGAAGGACTACAGCGGGCTGAACTACGCCTACATCGCACTGCTGCTGGCCGTGACCAGTGGTGGCGGAATCTTCGCAGTGCTGTCGGCCGGTTTCGGTGGCCTGGTCGCGCTCGCTGCATTTCTCGAGGCACTGCGGTACGTGCTGAACTGGCTCGTCCACGGCAAGCTCATCTGCCTGCACCGTCAGGCCAATGCCGACTGCGCCTGTGGCGGAGCTCCGGCACTCACGGTGTGCGCCATCGGCGAGATCGTCGATACCGAAGCGGTCGGTCAGGACAAGAATCCGATCGAGGACATCGACGACGACTTCGCCATCAACCTCGCACTGTTTCCGCTGCAGATGGGCGACTTCGCTGCGCGTGGCTACGTCGCGCCCGAGACGGTTCTGCGAGGCACCAAGCGCACCTATTCCGATGGCTTTCGCACGTACCTCCAGGGTTTGATGGCCATCGCCACGCTGCCGACCCGTGTCCAGGCCGACCTGCTGACCCGACGCCAGAACGCCCACGGCGAACTGGCGGAGTTCGGCTACTTGCGGACCATGGTGATGCATTCGAACGGCAGCTACCTGCCATGGACGGAGGTCGTGGGCCGCGATTCTGGAACGCCTCTGGCGGGCCCCGACGAGCACGCTCGCTGGCTGGACTACGTACTCAAGAACGCGGCCCTCCGTCCTGAGAAGTTCTCAGCCCCGGTACTGCACTGCGAGTTCGAAGGCTCACGCCCTCACGACATGCTGGCCGCCCTGGAAGGCTTTCCGTTCGGCGGGTCGTTCTGCAAGAAGAACTGGTTCACGAAGTTGGTCTGCCGCATCGTGTCAGCGATCCTGGCGCCGGTGGTACTCGCTGCCGTGGCGCTGGCCTGGGCGCGCAACACGGAAGGCTCGACGGACGGCGCGCTCGTCGATGGCGGCACCATCGGACCCAAGGACAGAGTGATCGTGCGCGGGGCGTGGGTCTACGACACGGGTCACCAAGGTTGGAACGAGATCCACGGCGTGCGCATCGTGCAGCGCGTCGATGCAGTGCCGACCGATCCCGCGGATTTCAAGGCGTTCCTGCATCGCTGGTGCGAGCGTCTGGCCGAAACACCGATGGACGAGGGCGCACCGCGACGCGGCCCACCGTCGGTGGGCACCAGCCGGCCGCAGGATGTTCCGGCCGCAGCGGCGACACTGGCGGCACAGAACGAACCGCACAACCTGTGGACGCTGCATCCGGCCGTCGACGGGTGCCGTCCTGTCGACCGGTCGCCGCCTGCTCCAACGGTACCACCGCCGCTGCACTGAATGCGTGCGCCTCGGAGCGAGCCGGATAGCGACTCAAGCCGCTCTGCGACGCCGGCCACGCGGCCAGCGCCATCCGAATGGCAACACCAGCGCCACGCCGAGGCCCAGGTGCAGGGCGAGCGGGAAGTCAACGCATTCGAAGACTGGCTCAACCGCTCGGGGACAAGGTCGCTCCGACCTCTCGGGATCGAATACTTCCCCGATACTTCCCCAAAAGCAAAATAGGAGCCTCGCGGCTCCTATGAAATTGGGTGGGGTGGCTGATGGGACTCGAACCCACGACGACAGGAATCACAATCTTGGGTGAGAAGTGAGCGTTGGCGCGGCCGGCCAGCTCAATCGTGGGAAAAACTCTAGCCCACTGAATCGCTCCAGCGTTCGCATCCAGCGGAGCGCTTCCCGCGCCAGTTGGGTCTTGCCATGCCATCGCTCAGCTGACCAACTGCTTAGAAGTCTGGCCGTCGATTCAGTGCGAGAGCGGGCGCGCCGGCCAGTTGTCTAACTTTGGGCCAGGGCGAACGCCCAAGCCTCGCGCGGGGTGCGAGACCTCGGTTAGACGCATCGGCACGCCGGTCATGCTCCGGATTTCGGCCTCGGCGGGCTGCACTGCGACCATTGCTCACATTCGCGCCTCGTGGTCGAATGCCTGCAGCCTCGGCCCGGGACCGGGGTTCCCGGGGTGCGGCTGCAGGCTGCCGTGGTCGGGGGCAGCCTCATCCGCCCCGCCTTTTTAGGGGGCTCAATGCAGTGACCGGACGCCGAGTCAGTCCACGGGCCCTCTCTGCGGCCGCAGCTGCCGAAAGAAGAACCTCACCGCGTCGGACGGGGGCAGATTCTGCGACGACCGCTGCAACTCTTCCGCCAATGCCGACGCATCGCACGGATGGAAGTTCGGCATTGCAGGATGTGCTCGGTAGCTTTGGCGATGCATGAGCGCTTTTCTCGCGAGATGTCGTTGAAGCGCCCGGACAAGACGCGGTTGATCGCCTTGAAGGAGTTGCATTTCGCCATCTACAGCCAGGCGGGTATGCCCCATGCTGCGGATGATCGAGTCACTTTGGCTTCGAATCGGGCCAATCTTGAACTACGACCTGCGCTTAGAGTCAGCCAGAGTGACGCATCGCGAGCAAGACGACCACCACAGGGGGCGGATGGATGCCCTCAAAGGAACGACGCGACTGCAGCGGCCATCATGGTCCAGCGGCACCGCCCCCCTTCTCGGCTTGGCGGCGCTATGTGCCCCCTCGTTCGGCGGGCACGAAGCCGCGGCGTGCCGGCCCATCGGGCAAGGTGCTCAACGCCGTTGGCTTGTTAATGAGCGATGCACGGATGAACGGATGGGTTTCAGTTGCTGTAAATCAAGCCTCTGCCGGTGCCGCTGACGTAGATCCTGCCATAGACGTTCTGATCGGCCGCCATGACGCCCATGCCGCCGAACTGGTGAGCGTCGTCGTTGAAGCGTGTCCAGGTCACGCCGGCGTCGTCGGAGCGGTACACACCCCACACGCCCTTCACCACGCCCACCACGTAAACCGCTGCCGAGTACGCAGCGCCGGGCTTGGCCTTGCCCGATGCCACCAGGGTGGCACCCTGCACGTCAGGCCACGGGTTGCTGCTCGTGATCGACGCAAACTGGCTCAGCTTGGTCCAGGTCGCCCCCGAATCCAGCGAGTGGTACACGGCATTGCCATCGGCCAGCCAAAGGTCGCCCTCGGCGTTGGGGTTGACCGCGAGCGACGTGTTCCCGAAGTAGGTCGGCGCCAGCCCTGCGTTCACCGAGCCCTGGCTCAGCGTGAAGGTGTGGCCGCCATCCGTGGACACGTACACCTTGCCCGGCGTGCCCCACCAGTGGCCACCGGAATCGTAGGCATAGACCTTGTTCGGGTTCTTGCGATCCGCGACCAGGTGGTAGGCGCGGGGGAAGACGCTGTTGATCGCCGGCAGATTGGTGGGCACCCAGGTGGCGCCGTTGTCCGTCGTGTACGAGGGCACCGAATAGCCGGGCGCCCAGATCGCCTTGTTGCGCCCGGTGATGGCGATGCTCGCTTCCCCACCCGTGTTGTCCGCGACGCCCGTCGGGTAGCTGGCGAACTTCGCCCAGGTCTTGCCGCCGTCACCAGACCACATGCCAAAGCCCGTGTTGTTGCCCAGGTACACGCCGATGGTGGCCATGTACTGCGGATCGGACCACGCCATGTCGGCGGCGAAGCTGTTGCTCCAGTCGGTGGCCGGCGTCAGCGTCGGCTTGGTCGCGAGGTTGGTGTGCACCCAAGCGCCGACGTCGCCCGAACTGTTGATGACGGTGTAGGTGGCGCCGGCCGGCGACGTGGCCAGGCCCAGGACGGCGGTCTCCTCGATGCCGTTGACCGTCATGGCCCAGGTTGGCGTGGCCGAGGAGGCGTCGCGTGTCTCCATGACGCCGCCGGAGACGTGCAGGATGTGATTGCGGTCGAAGGGATCGATCTCGACATCGTCGATCCAGCCCCAGGAGACCTCGCCCGGCGTCATCGCTTCGATCTCGCGCCAGTTCCGGCCTGCATCGTCGGACAGCTGGAGGATTTGCTGGCCGGGGAAGTTGCCCCAGGTGTTGGTCACCCCCAGCGCAATGCGCGTCGTCGCGCCGGTGCCTGAGACGGACACGCCACCGTAGCCGACCGAGTCGTCGCTCCTGAGCAAGGTCCAGTTGCTGCCGTCGAACTTGTACAGACGGGCGGGACCGGCGGAGCCGGGACCGGCGTCCTTGGTGAAGACCACATAGAACATGCCGTCTGCGGCGCGCACCATGTGCGGGATGTGATATCCGGAGATCGGCACCGAGACCTGCGTCCACGTGACGCCGCCGTTGGTCGACCTGTACAGGTTCGAGGCCAGGCCGGCTGTCTGGACGTAGTCCGGCGCGATGGGCGCGTAGATCGTCTGCGTGGCCGTGCCGCTGCCCTTGGTGCCGGTGTCATAGACGACCGTCTCGACGCCTATTGCGCTGCCCCCGCCCAAGGCATTGACCTGGTCCTGGGTCAGCTTGGCGCTGGACAGCGACGTGACTTGCGCCCAGGTGAGGCCGGAGTCGGCGCTCTTCCACAGGCCGGCCGTGCGCGAGCCGTAGAACAGCGTGGACGGCTTGTTGGGATCGGCCATCAGACGTTCACCGATGGCCCGGCCTGGGTTGTTGCCGCCCAGGGGAAAAGGCAGGGCGACGTGGGTCCAGTGGTCACCCCGGTCGCTGGAGATGGACAGGCGGCCGTTGGCCCCGGACGTGTACATGCCGGCGGCCAGGTAGACGAGCTGGTCGTTGTTCGGATCGACGGCGATGCTTTCGATGCCGTGGAACCGTTCCTCGCCTCCGCCGAACCCCAGGCCGTCGGTGATGGGCGTCCAGGACGTCGTGCCTTGGTTCCAGCGGTAGGCGCCGCCGACATCGGTGCGCGCGTACAGCAGGTTGGCGGTGGTTGGATGGAGGACGAGGCCGGTGACATAGCCCCCGCCGCCCCACTTCACGCTCCTCCAGGTGGTGGCCTGGGCTGGAGCTGGAGCTGGAGCTGGAGCAGGTGCAGGTGCTGGTGCTGGTGCAGGTGCTGGTGCAGGTGCTGGTGCTGGTGCTGGTGCAGGTGCTGGTGCAGGTGCAGGTGCTGGTGCTGGTGCTGAGCCGACGGGCGGCGATGGGGTGCCCGAGTCATTGCTGCCCCCACAGGCTGACAACATCAGTGCGCACAGAAGTGCGCTTGCTGCAGCGGTACGTGTCGGGCGTTGGCTTGGCATGCTCATCGAGAAGTTCCTATTGCGTCAAAGTGCGGCGCGCGCATCTCGTTCGACGTGCCACGCTCTCGTATCCCGGTGAGATTGTGTGGGGCGCGACACGAGGCGAAACTGATGAAGTTGTGACGAACCGACGAAAGCCACGTGCAGAGTTGGCGCGGCGAGACGCTATGCAACTGGATGCAAGTTCAGACCGATTCGAGTGACATCTCGTAGCGAGTTGTCCGGCGCTCAGGTCCGGAGCCATAACGTCGCAGGCGTCTCGGTGATGAGTTCAGCAATGCAATGGCGCATCGCCGTGCGCAAGCGTCTAGGAGACCGCCGGAGTGCTCCAACACAACGGCGGTCGCCCTGTCTTTTTTAAGGCTGTGCAGACGCCTGCACTGCCCGGGGATGGCGGCCGGCGACTACTTCACAGCCGGCGCCCGAGCCAGAAGCTCGGTCTTCTCGGCCGAGCCACGGCTCGATCCGAATTCGAACTGGTGCGCATCGCGCAGGCCATTGGCGAACTGCTGGGTCAGCATGCCGAGCGGTCCATTGAGCGCCATGATCAGCGGGTTCACGTCGCCCCCCTTCGTCACGCCCAGCCAGGTCACGAAGACCATCGCCGACAGGCAGGCGAGCATGCCCACCACGTCCCCGACAATCATCAGGTCCGCGCGCTTGGTCGTCCTACCGAGCTGGGCGAGCTGCACGTCGCGCTTGCGGGCGTCCTGCCGATCGGCGAGGAAGGCCTTGTCGAGATCGGCCTCGGCCGCGATCACCGCCTGGCGGAAGGCAAGCAGAGCGGCAGGATCGGCCTGGATTGCGCTCAGCGCGGCTTGGCTGGTGTCCTTGCCGGTGACCTGCTTGGCGATGTCGATGACGACGCTGGCGGCCTGCTCGGCCTGGTCGCTGCCGGTGATCCACTTCAGGATGCCCGGCACGAACTGCGCGAGCGCGAAGGCGGTGCTGATCGGATCCATCAGGCCTTGCCTCCCGCCGCGGCAGCGATCTCCACGCGGTTCAGCAGCCAGCCGTAGACGAAGGCTTTATCCTTCGCGCGGCGCTCGGCCAGCTCAACGTAGAAGGCCCCCTGCAGCGCGTTGAGCGCGCGCAATAGCACCACTTGCCCCTCGGCGCCGCGGCGGCGCATGTACTCCCGCAGCGCGGCGATCGTCATCGGGCCGATGCGACCGTCGGCCTTCACGTCGGGGGACCAGGCGCCTTCCTTGTTCAGCACGTTCAGCGTGCGCTGTAGGAAGGTGGCCGCCTGGTCGGTGCCCTGATTCACCGCGGTGTCGAACAGCTCGCCGGCCACGGCCGGCGCTGCACTCGCAATCTGGTCGAGCTGCAGCGCGTCCCAGTACCGGCTGCGATAGATCGCCTTGGCTTGGTCGAGACTGAGCAGGTTCATCGGGCCGGCGTAGCCGAACGCACGCGCCACCGCCTCGGTGATGCCGTATTTCGTCTGGCCGCCACTGTCGCGCGGGTCGTCGCTGAAGCCGGCTTCCTTGCCGAGCACCTGGTCGAATGCGGTCTCAAAGCTCATTGTTGCGGTCCTTCCGGTTGTCATCGTGAGGAGTGCGGAGCCGGGCTGCCGGTCACTTGCTGAGCAGGCGGCTGAACCAATCAAATTTGATAGCCCCCAGTCCGAGCAACGCCATCACCGCGTACATCGCAAAACGCCGCAGGCCCTTGCCGAGCTGGCGATCGACGTAGCCGCCCCAGACATCGACCAGGCGCTGCGCGGTGCGCTCGTCACCGAGCTGGGTCACGAGCTGGGCAGCGAGCTTCTCGGCGATGCGCTGCATGTCGGCATCGGTCAAGGTGCGGGTGTCACTCATCGGCGTTGTCCTCCTGGTCGTCGTTGTTGGATTGGGTTGGCGCGGCACTCTGCTTCGGTGGACTGGGCAGGCCGCTCGCGTTCTGGTTCGTCACGTCGCTGCTGAAGCGCAGGTCTTTCTCCTTGACCTTGCGGCGCCACTCGGCGACCTGCTCCAGCACGGTGTCGGGGTTGCGGCCGGCCTTGCGGATCACCTCGACCTCGCTGATGAAGCCGGCTTGGCTCAACGTCAGCCAGGCGGTGGCCTCCTTCGCCATGTCAATCCAGGGCATGGACGGGGCGACATAGAGCACGTCGTCCTCCGTGCCGGCCAGTACATCCTTTGGCCTCGGCACCACCTGGTAGGCCTCGGCCGTCTTGATGAAATCCTCCACGGTAGGCTGCACCGCCATGGTCACGAAGTCGTCGGTCAAGCAGGCGTAGTGCACCCACTGCTCGACGAGCTCCTGCCGCTGGCTGCTGTACGTCCCATCGTAGTTGCGGCTGACGCTGGAATAACTCGCGCTGATGCCCGCGGCGAAGGCCCGCAGCTGGCCGTTGCGGAAGGTGATCAGGTTCGGGTTCGGCCGCTTGCTGTCGATGAGGCCGATCTCTTCGCCCACGGCGAGCGTGTCGATGATGGTGCCCGGCGACAGCGACACTTGGCGCGGCAAATCGTTGCCGTTGTCGTCCTTCAGCGGGCCCTCGTAGCCGCCGCCGTCGGGCGCCTGGCGCTTCACGTAGCCGGTCAGCATCGCTGCCACCTTCGCCGCGATCCGCTCGGACTCCTCGTAGTCCTTTATGTCCTCGATGCGACCGATGACGCTCGCGAAGCGCGTCACGCCACGCAACTGACCGATGCGTGACAAGTGAGCCAGGTGCAGCATGTCCTCGGCGAGGATCACCTTCAGATTGGGCTGGAGGCGGGTGGCCTCACCCGGGTGATCCTTGTGCACCCAGTAGCCGGTCGGGCGGCCCCACGCGTTGCGCTGGATGCCTTGACGGATACCGCGGGCCTCGTCGACCAGATCCATCGGGACCATGTCCGGCTCCAGCAGCTCCAACGAGTAGGGTACCTGCGTGCCGTGGTCGAGGCCCGGAACCCGGCCCCGCAGGCGTTGTGCGAAAGCCTCTCCATCACGGTACAACGTCCGCGCGAGCAACCGCTGGCAGCGCGGATAGCTGTACTGCCAACGCACCTCAGGTCGACGCTGCCAATCCCGCCAAGCCGCAGACAGCGCCGCCGCGTACTCGGTGTGAATCTCGCCGGTCGCGGTGCGGGGTTGGAACTCAACACCGATACCTTGTGCCCCCACCGTGTTGTTGACCAGCACGTCAAGCGCGCCGACAACCAGGTCGTGGTTGCGATCCAGGTATCTGCGGGTGGAGCGGGTCCAGTCGCCCGTCCGAGCCAATCGTGAGATGGCGCTTCTCTCGAACCTGATGAACCTCGCCATCAACCGCGGTGACATCGATGTGAACCCCTGCAAGCAGGTACGCCGGAACAAGGAGCGTCCTCGGGACGTAGTGCCGGAGACCGCGGACCTGACGCGCTTCCTGGAGTGGGCGCGTGCGCGAGGCGGGCAGTCGGCGGTGTTGGCGGCGATGGCAGAGTACGCAGCGCTGGCCGGCAATCGACGCATCGAGTTCAGGCAGCTGCACTGGACTGATGTCGAAGCTGAGGTGGTGCGCCTGAAACGCGCGAAGCAACGAGGTCGAGTGACCATCGAGGCCGTCGGTATCAGCGTACGCCTCGCCGATCTTCTCCAGAGGCTACGAGGCTTGGCCCTCGACGCCGAAGTCGGCGCCGTCTTTCCCAATCGCGACGGGAACCCCCATACGGAGCGAGGATTCAAGTCGGCCTGGTCGCGATTGATGGCTGCGGCGCTGAAGGCCGGCGTGTTGCACACGCGCATCACATTTCACGACCTGCGGGCTTACTACACGACGCATTACAAGCTGGAGCACGGGGTGTTGCCGGATCTGCATGCGAACCCGGCAACCACGGCGCGGGTATATGACCGGTCGAAGGAAGTGAAGCGCGGCGCGCTGTAGTGCTCGGGCTCGCGAGGGGATAAATGGTGACGTGATCGCGGAAGACCCGGGCAGCAGCGCAAGAATTGCGACCTGGGCGGCATCACTGCCGCCATCCGTCTCCTCAGCCCGTGATCGTCGGCCACGCCCGCACCACCTCATAACCCGCGGCCTCACGCCGCGACCAGACCAGAGCCACTTCGCGCGGCGCCCAGAGGATCGGACCGATTGCTGCCGGCGCCTGCGCCGCACCTGCGTGCCTGGCCAGCGTCATGTGAGGCGTCCACCGAGGCTCGGTCGCCAGGCCGGCGGCGGCCACCGCAACGCCGGTGTCGCGCCGCAGGTCGTCTAGCGCCGGCGTGCCTTCGGCCAGCAACACCACGGTGCCGTCGTTCCAAATCGCGTTCGACTGCATCGAGAGTTGCAGTTCGGGCACCGGCACGGCGGCGAGCGCCTCGACCAAACTCGCCTCGTCGATCAGGTCGACGTCCCCGAGGAAGTGCAGCGTTAGGTGGAGATTGTGCCGTGGCACCATGTGCGCGCCAGGCGGCCAGACCCACGTCGACCGCAGCGCGTCCACCGCATCGCGCATGCGGTCGTCGGCCATGAGGCCCACGAACAAGCGACGGCTAGACATCAAAGCCGGCGCCCCGCGGAGGCGCAATCTCGGCGAGAGTTCATCTTCGTGAGTATGCGCCCGTCAGGGAGTGCTGGAGCGCTGTAGCGCCAGCTGCGGGTTGGCCCCCATTTCCCACCGTGGGAAATAAGGAGCCTCTGCAACATGTGCTCGTTAGCGGGCGCTACAAAGAAAAAGCCCGCTGCAAGCGGGCTTCATGTGGGGTGGCTGATGGGACTCGAACCCACGACGACAGGAATCACAATCCTGGACTCTACCAACTGAGCTACAGCCACCGCAGAATCTCGGAGTATAGCCTCATCCGCAGGCCATTCGATCAGTTGGCGGCGTTGCTCGCTGCAGCTTCTTCGGCCGCACCGGCCGCCGGGTGCACGTCGACCTTGAAGCGGCTCTTCAACGCGACGTAGTACGCCTGCGCCTCGGCCGCGGCCCACGCCTGCGCGTACTGGCTTTGCGAGCGTGCGGGATCAGCGGCCACCGGGTCGCGACCCAGCACCTTGGTGACCTTCACGACCACGTAGCCCTGGTCGCCCAGGTCGACACCTTCGACCGCCGGCAGCTTGGTGGCCGGTGCCTTCAGAACGGCATCGATCAGCGGCTTCGGCAGGTCGCGCGATTGCGCGCGCGACACCAGTTGCGCCGGATTGGCCAGCGCCGTCTCGGGCGCCTTGCGCAGCTCGGCCAAGCGGGCCTCGCCTTCCTTGCGCGCCAGTGCCGCAGCCTGCCGTGCCACCAGCTTTTCCTTCACGCTTGCAGTGACGTCGGGCAGCGGCTTCATCGCGGCCGGGCTGTAGGTCACGATGCGGCCCGAAATCAACTGGCTCGAACCGGCATCGACCGCTTCGGTGTTCTTCTTGTTGCGCAGCGCGTCGTTGCCGAACAGCGCTTCGAGGAACTTCGGCGATGCGAGCGGGCCCTTGGCCGCCGGGCCGGCCGTGCGGGTCACGCCCTGCGCGGTCTGCACCGTCAGCTTCAGCTTGTCGGCCACCGGCTTCAGGCTGTCCGGCTGCTCGTAGACCGTGTTGGTGAACTCGACCGCCGCCTCGGAGAACCTGGCCTGCGCGAGCTGCTTCTTGACCTCGTCCTCGATCTCGGGGCGCACCTGCTCGAAGCTCTTCGTCTCGCCGCCGCGGGCCTGCGTCACCTGGATGATGTGGTAGCCGAAATCGCTTTCGACCACACCGCTGATGCCGCCCGGCTTCAGCGCGAATGCCGCGTCCTCGAAGGGCTTGACCATCGCGCCGCGGCCGAAGAAGTCGAGGTCGCCACCGTTCACCGCCGAGCCGGTGTCCTGCGAATTCTTGCGGGCCACGTCGGCGAAGCTCGCCGGGTTCTTCTTGACCTCGGCCAGCAGGGCTTCGGCCTTCGCCTTGGCCTGCGCACGCTCGGCGGCCGGCGCCGACTTGTCGGCCTTGATCAGGATGTGGCTCGCGCGGCGCTCTTCGGCGACGGCAAAGCGCTTCTCGTTTTCCTTGTAGTACTCGCGCAGCTTGTCTTCGGGCACCGTCAGCGTCTTCTTGATCGCGTCGACGTCGAGCACCACGTACTCGATGCTGGCCTGCTCCGGCGACATGAACTGCGAGGCGTTCGCCGGATCCTTGTAGTAGGCCTGGATCTCGGCATCGGTCGGCGACACCTTCGCGAGGTAGTCCTTGGTGTCGAAGCGCTGCTGCTGGAACTCGCGCTGCTGGAACATCGCGTCGATCGCGCTCGACGCCGCCGCGGCCGGTGCGAACACCGTGCCGCCGATGCCGAACATCACCTGGCGCATCTCCAGTTGCTGGCGCAGCGTCTGCTCGAAGCCGGCCACCGTCATGCCCTGCGCCGACAGTGCGACCGTCAGCGCCTCCTTGTCGAAGCCACCGCCGGGGCCGCGGAACTGCGCGAACTGCGGATCGTTCATGTAGACGTTCAGCACGCGATCGGGCGTGGCGGTGAAGTTCGCCTTCGCGGCCGCGGTCTGCAGCACGCGTTCGCGCACCAGGTTGTCCAGCGTCTGCAGGCGCATCGCCGGCGTGTCGAACATGCGGATGTCGACGTTCGGGGCCTGGCGGCGGATGCGGTCGACCTGCTCGCGTTGCGCGGCATCCCACTCGACTTGTGTGATCTTGTGACCGTCGACGCTCGCGACGCCGCCGCTGCCGGCCATCGATCGATAGCCCTGGTAAGCCCCGGTCAGCACGAAGGCGGGGACGACCAGTATCAGCAGCAGGAACTGGAACAGGCGGTTGTGCGTGCGAACAAATTCAAACATCGATGGCCTCGAACGGTGATCGCTGTGCAGCCGGACGGCGCTGCTTCAAATGCAACAAAGGCGAACCTGGGTTCGCCTTTGGGGGTGGACACGGCGCGGATTCTAGCGTTTGCGCAACGGTGTTCCGTGGTGGGTGCTGAGGGGCTCGAACCCCCGACCTACGCCTTGTAAGGGCGCCGCTCTACCAACTGAGCTAAGCACCCGGATGCTTCCGGTCGCCCGCGGTCTTCAGTTGACCGCGTCTTTCAGGGCCTTGCCCGGACGGAACTTCGGCACCTTGGCGGCCTTGATCTTGATGGTGGCGCCGGTGCGCGGGTTGCGGCCGGCACGTGCGGCACGCTTGCTGACGCTGAAGGTGCCGAAGCCAACGAGCGACACGCTGTTGTTTTTCTTCAGCGTGGATTTCACGCCGCCGATCAGAGCTTCGAGCGCGCGCGTCGCTGCTGCTTTGGAGATGTCGGCCTGCTTGGCGATGTGCTCAATCAGTTCGGATTTGTTCACGAAGGTACCCCCTCAAAAAAAGGTGTCTTGAAAAGAATCTGGATGGGTGTGGAGCCTGGATCCGGGCCGCGCGGTATGGGGCCATCGGCTCGAACGATTACAGCCTCAGGCACCGACAGTGTCAAGCGCGGAAGCGGATTCTATGCGTAATCAGCTGCATCCGAAGGCAGCGTCCGCGAGCGTGCTTCCTCGCTTGACAATAGGCTGTCCGCGTCATATTCGGCGCGGGTTCCAGCCGTGTCGGCCGCCCCGCCTGTCATGCGGTGTCACATGCTTTCGGCGATCGCGCGGCCCAGGTCGGCGGTGCGGGCCGCACCGCCCAGGTCGGGGGTGCGCGGCGCACCGGACGACGGCTCGAGCACCGTCTCGATCGCGCGCAGCACCGCATCGTGCGCGTCGCGGTGGCCCAGGTGGTCGAGCATCATCGCACCCGACCAGATCTGCCCGATCGGGTTCGCGATGCCGCGTCCGGCGATGTCGGGCGCCGAGCCGTGCACCGGCTCGAACAGCGACGGGTGCGTGCCCGCGGGGTTCAGGTTGGCCGACGGCGCGATGCCGATGGTGCCGGTGCAGGCCGGTCCGAGGTCCGACAGGATGTCGCCGAACAGGTTGCTCGCGACCACCACGTCGAACACCTCGGGGCGCTGCACGAAGTGCGCCGTCAGGATGTCGATGTGGAAGCGATCGACCGCCACGCCGGGATAGGTGCGGGCCATCGCCTCGACGCGCTCGTCCCAGTAGGGCATCGTGATCGAGATGCCGTTCGACTTGGTGGCCGAGGTCAGCTTGCGGCGCGGCCGCGACTGCGCCAGGTCGAACGCGAACTTCAGCACGCGGTCGACGCCGACGCGCGACATCACCGTCTCCTGGATCACGATCTCGCGCTCGCTGCCTTCGTACATGCGCCCGCCGATGCTGGAGTACTCGCCCTCGGTGTTCTCGCGCACGATCATCATGTCGATCTCGCCGGGCGCGCGCGGCCGGCCGTCGCGACCCACCAGCGGCGAGCGGATGCCGGGCATCAGCCGCGCCGGCCGCAGGTTCACGTACTGGTCGAACTCGCGGCGGAACTTCAGCAGCGAGCCCCACAGCGAGACGTGGTCGGGGATCTTCTGCGGCCAGCCGACCGCGCCGAAGAAGATCGCATCGTGACCGCCGATCTGGTCCTTCCAGTCGTCCGGCAGCATCTGGCCGTGGCGCTCGTACCAGTCCCAGCTCGCGAAATCGAAATGGTCGAACTGCAGCCCGATGCCGAAGCGGCCGGCCACGGCCTCGAGCACGCGCAGCCCTTCGGGCACGGTCTCCTTGCCGATGCCGTCGCCGGCGATCACGGCGATGCGGTGGGTCTTCTTGTGCGGCGCGTTCATCGTTCAGTCCTTCAGGAAATCGTTCATCTCGGCGAGCAGCAGCTCGGGCAATTCTTCGGCGATGTAGTGGCCGCAGGGCACGGCCCGGCCACTCACGTCTCGCGCGGCATCGCGCCACAGCGCGAGCACGTCGAAGCAGCGCCCGACGGCACCGTGCTCGGCCCACAGCACGCGCAACGGCACCTCGATGCGGCGCCCCGCCGCGCGGTCGGCGCCGTCATGGTCGAGGTCGATGGTGGCGGAGGCCCGGTAGTCTTCGCAGATCGACGCCACGCTGCCCGGCAGCGCGATGCAGCGCTCGTATTCGGCGAGTGCCGCCGCATCGAACGCGGCCAGCCCGGCATGGCGCCGCCCCATCACGCTGCGCAGGTAGAACACCGGGTCGTGGCCGATCATCCGCTCCGGCAGCGGCGCCGGCTGGATCAGCGTGAACCAATGCCAGTAGGCGCGTGCGAAGGCATCGGTCGTGCCTTCGTACATCGCAAGCGTCGGCGCGATGTCGAGCAGCAGCAGCCGCGACACCGCTTGCGGATGATCGAGCGCGAGCCGGTGCGCCACGCGTGCGCCGCGGTCGTGCGCGCACACCGCGAAGCGCGTGTGGCCGAGTTGCGCCATCACGTCGACCGCATCGCGCGCCATCGCGCGCTTGCTGTGCATCGCATGCGCGTCGTCGGGTGCGGGCCGCGACGAATCGCCATACCCGCGCAGGTCCATCGCGACGACGCGAAACCGCTGCGCGAGCTGCGGCACCACGCGGTGCCACATCGCATGCGTCTGCGGATGGCCGTGCAGCAGCAGCAGCGGCGCGCCCTGCCCGCCCACCCGCGCCTGGATTTCGGCCCCATCGACGGCGAAACGCCGGCTCTCGAATGCTTCGAACATGCGGCGCATTCTGGTGCGGTCGCCCGGCGTCAGCAAGCAATAATCCGGAAACCCATTCGTTCCCTGGAGGCATCAATGATCGAGCGCTCCGACCTGCTGCTGGTGAGCAGCGCGGCCGAGCTGGGCAGCCTGGCCGCCGCGGCACGCCAGCTCGACCTGGCGCCGCCGGCGGTGTCGAAGCGGCTGGCGGCGCTGGAGTCGCGGCTCGGGCTGCGGCTGTTCCACCGCAGCACGCGCCGGCTGCAGCTCACGCCGCACGGCGAGGCCTTCGTGGCGCAGGCGCGGCCGTTGCTGCA
The DNA here is from genome assembly GCF_001425825.1 of Rhizobacter sp. Root1238. Taxonomy (GTDB): domain Bacteria; phylum Pseudomonadota; class Gammaproteobacteria; order Burkholderiales; family Burkholderiaceae_C; genus Rhizobacter. The sequence goes on along the minus strand of NZ_LMDM01000023.1, from coordinate 307,183 downwards.
GGGCTTCGAGCAGCTGCAGGCGCAGCTGACCGAGCGCCACGACGAGCCGCGCGGCCTGATCCGGCTGTGCAGCTCGTTCGGCTTCGGCCATGCGTGGCTCGGGCCGCTGCTGGCGCAGTTCCATGCGGCGTACCCGCAGGTGCAGGTGCAGCTCCACCTCCGCGAGCAACTGCCCGACCTGCGGGCCGCCGGCTTCGACGCCGCGGTGTGGCTGTGGGCGCCGCGCGATCCGAACGTCGTCACGCGCCGGCTGGCATCGAACCGGCGGATCATCGTCGGCGCGCCGGCCTACCTGCAGCGCGCCGGCGTGCCGCAGGCGCTCGACGAGCTCGCGCAGCATGCCTGCCTGGTCGTCAGCGAGAACGACGACCAACCCGCCACCTGGCGCCTGCAGGACCTGTCGCCGCGCGGTGCCGCGGTGACGATGCGGGTGAACGGCCCGCTCGCGAGCAACAGCGGCGAGGTGGTGCGCGACTGGGCGCTGGCCGGCCACGGGCTGATGCTGCGCTCGCTGTGGGATGTGCACGAGCACCTGCGCAGCGGCCGCCTGCAGCAGGTGCTGCCGCGCTACGCGATGCTCGATGCCGACGTGCACTGGGTGCTGCCGCCGCGCGCGCCGAACAGCAGCGTGCCGCGCCGGGTGCGCCTTCTTCAGCAGCAGCTCATTCAGGCCTTGGCGACGCCGCCGTGGCTGGCACCGCCGCAGCGGCCGGGGCCGGCGAGCGCACCACCAGCGCCACGCCGACGGCGGTGAGCGCCATGCCCAGCACCATCGTCGGCGTGATCGACTCGCCGAACAGCAGCCAGGCCATCAGCGCGGTGGTCGGCGGCACCAGGTAGAGCAGGCTGGTGACGCGCGTGGCGGCGCCGCGCTGGATCAGCAGGTACAGCAGCGAGCTGCCGCCCAGCGTGAGGCCGATCACCGACCAGGCCATCGCGCCGATCAGGTGCGGATGGAACACGATCGCCTCGTGCTCGACCAGCGCCTCCCACAGCGCGACCGGCAGGCTGACCGCCAGCGCGGCCAGCAACTGCACGGTGTTGGCGGTGCGCACGTCGCAGGGGGCGACGAAGCGCTTCTGGTACAGCGTGCCGACCGTGATGCACACCAGTGCGAAGGCGGCAAGCGTCAGGTTCCAGGCCGTCAGCTCGCCGGCACCGAGCTTGCGCCACACGACCAGCAGCAGCCCCGACAGGCCGAGCACCAGACCGAGCCATTGGCGCGACGAGACGCGCGATTCGCCGTCGCCCGCGGTCGACGTGACGCTGAGCCACACCGCCGTCAGCACCGGCTGCAGGCCGACCAGCAGCGCGATCGTGCCGGCGCCCATGCCGGACTTCACCGCCGCCCACACGCCGCCCAGGTAGCCGGCATGCATCAGCACGCCCGACACGGCAAGGTGCAGCCATTGCGCGCGGCCGCTCGGCCAGGCCGCTCGCGAGATCGCGATCCAGGCACCGAAGCACAGCACCGACAGCGCATAGCGCATCGACAGGAACGAGATCGGCGGCGCATGCGGCATGCCGTAGCGCGCGACGATGAAGCCGGTGCTCCAGATCAGCACGAACACCGGCGGCATCGCCTGCAGCAGGCGGTCGCGCGCGCTGGTGGAGTTCATCGCACCTTGGCTCGGATCTCCGGCAGCGCCTTCTGCAGGTAGTACACCATCGACCAGATCGTCAGCACCGCCGATGCATAGATCAGCCAGGTGCCCCACAGCTGCGTGTCGATCAGGCCGAACAGCGTGCCGTGGTACAGCAGAAAGGGGATCGCGATCATCTGCACGGTGGTCTTCAGCTTGCCGAGCATGTGCACCGCGACACTGCGGGAGGCGCCGATCTGCGCCATCCATTCGCGCAGCGCCGAGATCGCGATCTCGCGGCCGATGATCACCAGCGCGATCAGCGCATGCAGCCGGCCCAGGTGCACCAGCACCAGCAGCGCGGCGCAGACGAGAAACTTGTCGGCCACCGGATCGAGGAAGGCGCCGAACGACGACGTCATGTTGAGGCGGCGGGCCAGGTAGCCGTCGGCCCAGTCGGTCAGCGCGACGACGATGAACAGCACCGTCGCGATCAGGTTCTGGTGCGGTTCCTTGACGTCGAGGTAGAACACCCCGACGACCAGCGGAATCGAAACGATGCGCGCCCAGGTCAGCAGCGTCGGGAGATTGAAGAACATGGGCGGCATTGTGCCCAAGTTCTTCAGGGATCCAGCGTGCGCGGCTTGAAGCGCTTGTCGTCGTCGAACAGGAAGGTCTCGACGAACTTCCAGGGCTTGGGCAGCTTCGACACATCGCCGAACGGCGCGGCGCGCTTGATCGCGTCGATCGCGATCTGCGTGGTCTCGGGTGCCTGGCCCGGGTAGCGCAGCACATCGATGCGGCGCACGCTGCCGTCGGAGTTCAGCTCGACCTCGAGCACCGGGATCGCCAGCAGGATGTCGGGCGGGCGGCTCATGTAGGTGCCGTTCGGGTTCGACGCGACCATGCGCCGCGCGGCCTGCAGGCGCACTTCGTTCCAGTTGCGCACCGGGCCCGGCGCCGTCAGCTTGACGAAGCCGCCGGGTGCGGGGGCCGGCGCAGCGGTTGCGGGTGCGGGAGCCGGCGCAGGCCGCGACACAGGCGCGGGGGCAGGCGCTGGAGAGGGTGCGGGAGTCGATCCGCAGCCCGCAAGCAACAGAGCAAAGCCGCAGGCCAGCGACAACCAAGCGGACGCCGCGGAACCGGCTTTGCCGGGCCGCCGGCGGCGCCCCCTTGAGGGGGAGACGCCGCAGGCGTCTCGGGGGTGGTCAGTCCGATCAATGCAACGCACGATAGATCTCCTCCGCCAGTTCTCTGGAGATCCCCTCGACGGTGACGAGATCTTCCACGCTCGCATGGCCCACGCCACGCACGCCTCCGAAGCGCTGCAAAAGTTTCGCACGTTTCTTCGGCCCCACGCCGGGTATGTCTTCGAGCCGGCTGCCGCCGGTGCGCACGCTGGCACGCCGCGCGCGCATGCCGGTGATCGCGAAGCGGTGCGCCTCATCGCGGATCTGCGCCACCAGCATCAGCGCCGCCGAATCCTTGCCGAGGTAGACCTTCTGGCGGCCATCGGCGAACACCAGTTCCTCGAGGCCGACCTTGCGGCCTTCGCCCTTCTCGACGCCGACGATCAGCGACAGGTCCAGGCCGAGCTCCTCGAACACCTCGCGCGCCATGCTGACCTGGCCTCGCCCGCCGTCGACCAGCACCAGGTCGGGCATGCGCACCGTGGCAGGCGCGGCCGGTGCGTCGGCCAGCACCGCGGCGATCTTGCTGTAGCGCCGCGTCAGCACCTGGCGCATCGCGGCGTAGTCGTCGCCGCCGGTCACGCCCTCGATGTTGTAGCGACGGTACTGCGCGTTCTGCATCTTGTGGGTCTCGAACACCACGCACGAGGCCTGCGTCGATTCGCCGGCGGTGTGGCTGATGTCGAAACACTCGATTCGGAATGTGTCCAGGTTCTCCGGCGACAGGTCCAGCGCCTCGACCAGCGCGCGCGTGCGCGCCTGCTGCGAGCCTTCCTCCGACAGCAGCCGCGCGAGTTTCAGCTGCGCGCCCTGGATGCACATGTCCAGCCAGGCCCGGCGCGCGTCGCGCGGCTGGTGCTGCGCAGTCACCCGGGTGCCGCTGTGCTCGGTCAGCGCATCGATCAGCGCCTTGCCGACCGGGTGGCTCAGCACCAGCAGCGGCGGCACCTCGCTGTCGAGGTAGTGCTGCGCGATGAAGGCCTCCAGCACCTGCACCTCGGGCGACGAGCGCGCGGCAGCGTCGGCGGCCTCGCCTTCCGCGGCATCGGCCGCGATCTCGGTGCCGTCCTCGACGTGCGCCGGGAAGTACGGCCGGTCGCCCAGGTGCCGCCCGCCGCGCACCATCGCGAGGTTCACGCAGGCACGTCCGCCCTGCACCTTCACCGCGAGGATGTCGGCGTCCTTCGTCGACACGCCGGTGTTGTCCTCGACCGACTGCTGGTGCAGCACCTTCGACAACGCGCCGAGCTGGTTGCGGATCTCGGCCGCCTGCTCGAACTGCAACGCCTCGGCGTGCGCCATCATCTGCGCCTGCAGCCCGTCCATCACCTCCTGCTGCTGGCCGAGCAGGAAGCGCTCGGCGTTCGCCACGTCGCGCGCGTAGTCGTCGGCGGCGATGTAGTCGACGCACGGGCCGGAGCAGCGCTTGATCTGGTACAGCAGGCAGGGCCGCGTGCGGTTGTTGAAGACGGTGTCTTCGCAGGTGCGCAGGTGGAACACCTTCTGCAGCAGCTGGATCGATTCCTTCACCGCCCACGCGCTCGGGTACGGCCCGAAGTAGCGGTGCCGGCGGTCGACCGCGCCGCGGAAGTACGCCATGCGCGGGAATTCGTGCGAGACGATCTTCAGGTAGGGGTAGCTCTTGTCGTCGCGGAACAGGATGTTGTAGCGCGGGTTGAGCGTCTTGATCAGGTTGTTCTCGAGCAGCAGCGCCTCGGCTTCCGAGCGCACGACCGTGGTCTCCATCCGCACGATCTTGCCGACCATGTGGCCGATGCGCGTGCCGCCATGGTTCTTCTGGAAGTAGCTCGAGACGCGCTTCTTCAGGTCGCGTGCCTTGCCGACGTACAGCACCGCGTCCTGCGCGTCGAAGTAGCGGTAGACGCCCGGCAGGCCGGGCAGCGCCAGCACCTCGGCGAGCAGGCGCTCGCGGCCGGCATCGGCGGACAGGCTGGAATCCGCGGGCGCGGCAGGCTCTTCTTCGGGCAACGACGTCGTCTCGTTCATCGCCCGGGATTGTGCCGCTGCCGATAATGCCGCGCATGCCGCAGCTGCAATGGGATCTCTTCTGCCGCGTCGTCGACAACTTCGGCGACATCGGCGTGTGCTGGCGCCTTGCCGCCGACCTGGCCGCGCGCGGCGAACGGGTGCGGCTGTGGGTCGACGATGCGCGCGCGCTCGCATGGATGGCGCCGGGCGGCGCGGCCGGCGTCGAGCTGCGGGCCTGGCCCGAGGCGGAAGACGACACCCGGCCGATCGGCGACGTGGTGATCGAGGCCTTCGGCTGCGAACTGCCGCCGGCGGTGCTGGTGCGCATCGCCGAAAAAGCGGCCGAAGCGCCGCGCAAGCCGGTGTGGATCAACCTCGAATACCTGAGCGCCGAAGGCTATGTCGAGCGCAGCCACCGCCTGCGCTCGCCGCAGATGCACGGGCCGGCGCGCGGCTTCGGCAAGTGGTTCTTCTACCCCGGCTTCACGCCCGCCACCGGCGGGCTGCTGCGCGAGCCGGACCTGATGGCGCAGCGCGAGGCCTTCGACCGCGACGCCTGGCTCGCGGCCCACCGGATCGCGCCGCAGCCGGGCGAGCAGCTGGCCAGCCTGTTCTGCTACCAGGTGCCGTCGGCCGATGCCTTGCTCGGCAGCCTGGAGCACGCCGGCCATCGGCGAACGCTGCTGCTGGTGCCCGGCACCGCGCCAGCGTTGCCGGCACTGCCGGCGTCGGTGCGGGTGCAGTCGCTGCTCTATCTCACGCAGCCGGAATTCGACCGGCTGCTGTGGGCCTGCGACCTGAATTTCGTGCGCGGCGAGGATTCGCTGGTCCGCGCGCTCTGGGCCGGCCGGCCGTTCATCTGGCAGATCTACCCGCAGCACGACGGGGTGCACGCGTTGAAGCTGCACGCCTTCCTGGATCGCTTCGACGCGTCGTCCGACATCCGTGCCGCCTGGCGCGCCTGGAACGGCCTGCAGGCGGCGCCGGCGGCCGGCCCGGACCGCACATCCTGGCAGGCGCAGTGCCTGATTTGGCGCAAAGCGCTGCTCACCCAGGCCGACCTCGCCAGTCAGTTGCTGTCCTTCGTCGCCGAATCGCTATAAAATCGCCGGCTTTGCGCGTTCTGGGTGGATCGATTCCGGCGCGCGCTGATGTTGCTGATACAGATAGCTGATACAGATAACTGATACAGATAACTGATACAGCCCGATCGACACCGCCCCACGGAAACCGTTATGAAAATCGCACAGGAAATTCGCGCAGGCAACGTGATCATGCACGACAAGAACCCGATGGTCGTGCTGAAAACCGAATACAGCCGCGGTGGCCGCAATGCCGCCACCGTCCGCATGAAGCTCAAGAGCCTCTTGAACAACTCGGGCACCGAAGTCGTCTTCAAGGCCGACGACAAGATGGACCAGATCATCCTCGACAAGAAGGAGTGCACCTACTCCTACTTCGCCGACCCGATGTACGCGTTCATGGACGCCGAGTACAACCAGTTCGAGGTCGAGGCCGAGAACATGGGCGACGCGGTGCAGTACCTCGAAGACGCGATGCCGGTCGAAGTGGTGTTCTACGACGGCAAGGCCATCTCGGTCGAACTGCCGACCAGCCTGGTGCGCGAGATCACCTACACCGAGCCGGCCGTCAAGGGCGACACCTCGGGCAAGGTGCTGAAGCCGGCGAAGCTGGCCACCGGCTTCGAGATCTCGGTGCCGCTGTTCGTCGAAACCGGCGACAAGATCGAAATCGACACCCGCACGCACGAGTACCGCAAGCGCGTCTGATCGCGCCTGCCGCACTCTCCCCACAAAGGGCACCCTCGGGTGCCCTTTTTGCTACCGTCCGTGACCATGAGCCCTGCTGCCGGCTTCGACTTCGCCACCGTCACTGCGCCGTTCCGGATGCAGCCCGGCCTGCGCCGGCTCGCGCCTGGCGCGCCGCAGCTGACGCCATCGCGGCCCGGCGATCCGACGCTGCGCGAAAAGCTGGAGGTGCTGCGCGATTTCCCCACGCAGGCCCTGCTCGCCACGCCCGGCTTCGAGGCCGCCGGGGCCTTGCGGGCCTTGTGCGAGCACGCGGCGGCAGAGCATCCGGCGGCATGGCAACACGGCAGCGATGGCCGTTGGCATGCGCGATGGCTCGGGTGGTCGCTGCTGGGCGACGAGCCGGTGCCCGAAGCCGACCCGGTGCCCGGGATCGGCCCCTGCCTGCACGCCCTGCCCGGCCGGTGGCGGCTGCCGGCGCTGCTGAGCCTGGCCTTCGCCGAAGACTTCGCGGTCATCGACGGCGACAGCGCCCGCATCCCATGGCTCGCGGTCTGCCTGCCATCGAACTGGGCGCCCGAAGACAAGGTCGGCCGGCATTTCGCCGAGGTGCACGCGCCGGTCGCCGACAACCAGTTGCTCGTCAACGCCAGCGACCACCTCGCGCGGCTCGTCACGCAGGCCGACCGCTGGGAGCGCTTCGTCTGGACGATCACGCGCCATCCGCGGCTGCACGCCCACCCCGATCGCGTCGACCCGGCACCGTGGCCGCCGACCGCGACGGCCGACGAGCTCGCGTCGCGCGCCTTCTTCCGCACCGAGCACCAGACCTTCATCCCGGTGGCCGGCGGGCACCAGGCGGTGTTCACGATCCGCGTCGGCGTGGCGCCGCTGGCCCAGGCGCTGGCCGACCCGGCGCAGGCCCGCCAAGTGCACGACGCGCTGTCGACGATGAGCCCGGCGGTGCTGGCCTACCGCGGCCTGACCGACGCGCGCGCGCGCCTGCTCGACTGGTTGTCGCGCCGCGCCGCATGAACACGCGCCCGATCGTTCCGGCGGAGCTCGGCTGGTCGCCGCAGGGGCTGCCGTTCTCGCCGCGCCATGGCGACGTCTACCACCCGCTCGCCGGCGCGGCACAACAGGCCTTGCATGTGTTCCTCGGCGGCAACCAGCTGCCGCAACGCTGGCAGCAGCGCCCGCGCTTCGTCGTGCTGGAGACCGGCTTCGGCCTGGGCAACAACTTCCTCGCCACCTGGGATGCCTGGCAGCGCGACCCGCAGCGCTGCGACACGCTGCAGTTCATCTCGACCGAGCTGAACCCGCTGCGGCGCGACGACCTGCGGCAGGTCCCACGCGAGCCGCAATGGGCCGCGCTCGCGCGCCAGCTCGAAGCCGCCTGGCCCCCGCTGACGCCGAACCTGCACCGCCTGTCGTTCGACGGCGGCCGGGTGCAGCTGCTGCTGGCGCTGGGCGACACGCGCGCGTGGCTGCCCGAGCTGGTGGCCGAGGTCGATGCGTTCTACCTCGACGGCTTCGCCCTCGCACGCAACCCCGAGGCCTGGGACAGCCGGCTGCTGAAGACCCTGGGGCGGCTTGCCGCACCGGGCGCGACGGCGGCCACCTGGAGCGCCGCGCGCCCGGTGCGCGACGGGCTGGTGACGGCCGGCTTCGCGGTCGAACGGGTGCCGGGACGCGGCGGCAAGCGCGACATCACGATCGCCCGCTACGCGCCGGCCTTCGTGCCGCGCCGTGCGCCGGCCCGCGCCGCCGCCCCGTCGATGCGGCGCCGCGCGATCGTCGTCGGTGCCGGGCTGGCCGGCAGCGCCACCGCCGCCGCGCTCGCCGCGCAGGGCTGGCAGTGCGAGCTGATCGACCGGCACGCGCAGCCGGCGCAAGAGGCGTCGGGCAATCCGGCCGGGCTGTTCCACGGCATCGTCAATGCGCAGGACGGCACGCATGCGCGCTTCAACCGCGCGGCGGCGCTGGAGATCGCGCGCGTGCTCGCCGGCGCGTTGCGCGACGGCGTGCCCGGTGCGCTCGACGGCCTGCTGCGGCTCGAGACCACGCTGCCCAGCGCGGCCGCGATGCAGGCGGTGATCGATCGGGTCGGCCTGCCGGCCGACTACGTGCAGGCGCTCGATGCCGATGCGGCTGCGCGCCTCGCCGGCCTGGCATTGCACCAGCCGGCCTGGTTCTATCCGCAGGGAGGCTGGGTGCGGCCCGACGCGCTGGTGCGCTGGTTCATCGCGCAGGGCGGCGAGCGGGTGCAATGGCGCGGCGGGCTGCGGGTCGAGTCGATCCACCGCGCGGAGGCAGACGGCGAAGGCGAAGGCGACGGCGACTGGCAGCTGCGCGATGCGCAAGGCGCCACGATCGCCCGTGCGCCGGTCCTCGTGCTCGCCAACGCCGGCGACGCGCTGCGGCTGCTCGGCCACCCCGAGTGGACCGTCGACGCGGTGCGCGGGCAGCTGAGCTTCGCACCCGCCGACGCGGGCTGGGCGCTGCCGCGCCTCCCGGTGGCCGGCGCAGGCTACCTGCTGCCGTCGGTCGGTGGCCAGGCGGTGTTCGGCGCCACCAGCGCCGCCGGCGACATGGCGCCCGACGTGCGGGAGACCGACCATGCCCTCAACCTCGCGCAATACGAGCGGCTGACCGGCCAGGCCGCGCCGGTCGCGGCGGGCACGCTGCAAGGCCGCACCGCATGGCGCTGGGTCGCGGGCGACCGCTTGCCGGTCGTCGGCGCGGTACCCGACCTGCAGGCTGCCATTGCGCGGCCGATCGACCAGGTTCGCTTCGTGCCGCGCGTGCCGGGCCTGTTCGTGTTCACCGCACTGGGGTCGCGCGGCATCACCTGGTCGGCGCTCGGTGCCGACGTGCTGGCGTCGGCGATCACCGGCGCACCGGCGCCGCTGGAAAGCAGCCTGCTCGACGCGATCGACCCGGGCCGTTTCGTCGTCCGGCAGGTCGCTCGCCGGGCGCGCCGCGACGCCCGCTGATCAGGGCCAGGTCGTGCGCAGCCAGCGCCGCAGCGCGGCCGCGACGCGTGGGTGGTTCAGCAATGCCATGTGGCCGATGCCGTCGATCTCGACGCGCTCGACATCGCCGGCCAGCGCCGGGTCGCCCGCGCTGCCCGGCCGCACCAGCCCGTCGCCGAGCCCTGCGACAAGCCGCATCGGCACCGCCACCGTGCCCGGCCCCGCGCCATCGCGCAGGTCGCGGATGCCACGGCTGCGCGCATCGGCCAGCCGGCTCAGCGGCCGCGTCATCGCCGACGCGTCCAGCACCGACGACAACACCTGCCCGGCCCGCTCCAGCGGCGCGCCTCGGTGCGGCGTGCCCAGGCACACCAGCATGCGGATTCGTTCGAGCCACGGGCTGCCATCGGCGGCCGCCTGCTCGCAGGCCGCGCGCGCGACCAGCCCGCCCATGCTGTGGCCGACCAGCACGAGGCTGCCGGCGCGCCCCGGCGCCGATGCGATGAACGTCGTCAGCAGCGCCGACAGCGCGCGGCCGTTGTCGGCGATCGACAGCCCGCTGTTGTAGCGCAGGAAAAGCGGTGTCGCGCCGAACTCGCGCGCGACCATCGCCGGGTAGGAATCGCCGTCGGAAGCACGGCGCTCGACCGTCCAGCTGCCGTCGTCGCAGGCCAGCCCGTGGATGAACAGGCAGACCCGCTCGCCCGGCGCCACGCCCGCGGGCAGCAAGGCCATGCGCACCGCCAGCGGGTTGCCGGCGGCTTGCAGCGCGTCGCCGGCAACGCCGTTCAGCGCGCTGCGCAGCGCCAGCTCGCGGGTGCCGGGCTGGCGTGTCGGATCGGTGAAGCGCTGCTCGGCATGGCCGGCCAGCGTGAGGACGGTAGCGCCGGTCTGGCGCACCGTCGCGTGGACCGCGGTGCTGAGGGTGTCGTGCACCCGCTGCACCCAGCGGGCCGGCGCGGCGACGACGGGCACCTGCTGCACCGTCGCGAAGGCCTGGTCCGCGATCGCCTGGTGCATCTGCTGCACCTGGGTGGAGGTGGCCTCGAAGCCGGCCTTCAGCGCAGCCGCCCAGGCGCCGGGCGCCGGCGGCTTGCTGCGGCGAGCCATCGCGGGGGCGGCGCTCAGGGCGCCGGCTGGTCCCCGGCGCCGGCTTCCTGAGGCTCGCCGTCGGCCGGCTCGTCGCCCTGCCCGTCGCCCGAACCCGGGCTGGTCTTGCGAAGCTCCTTCTCCTTCAGCTTCTCTTCCTTCTTCTTCTTCTTGGCCAGCTCGCGCTGGCGCTTTTCGAACGAGTAGTTGGGTTTGGCCATGGGCCGTCCTTTTCAGCGGATTCGGAACAGGCCCGAGGTTACGCCCTTTTTGGGGGCGCCAGACACCCGGGAGTGGATCAGAACGTCAGCGTCTTCACGCCCTGCGAGGTGCCCAGCAGGCACACGCCGGCCCGGTGGCGCGCGAAGATGCCGACGGTGACGACGCCGGGCCACTGGTTGATCTCGCGCTCCATCGCCAGCGGATCGATCAGCGCCATGCCGCGCACGTCGAGGATGCTGCAGCCGTTGTCGGTGACCACGCCGGCACGCAGTTGCGCGTCGCCGCCCAGGCCGCGCAGCCGCCGCGCGATCTGCGCCGCCGCCATCGGGATCACCTCCACCGGCACCGGGAAGCGGCCCAGCGTGTCGACCAGCTTCGATTCGTCGGCGATGCAGACGAAGGTCTTCGCGATGTCGGCGACGATCTTCTCGCGCGTGAGGGCCGCGCCGCCGCCCTTGATCATGAAGCCGTGGTGGTCGATCTCGTCGGCACCGTCCACGTAGACGGGAATGCTGTCGACCGCATTGCTGTCGAGCACCGCGATGCCGTGGGCGCGCAGCCGCTCGGAGCTTCGCTCGCTGCTGGAGACCGCGCCGACGATGCGGTCCTTGATGCCGGCCAGCGCGTCGATGAAGCAGTTCACCGTGGAGCCGGTGCCGACGCCGACGACGCTGCCGGGTTGCACGTAGGCCAGCGCGGCCTGGCCGACGAGGGCCTTCAGTTCGTCCTGGGTCATGGGCAGGGTCGTGCGCAGGCACGCGTTTGAGACAATCCGCGATTATCCAAGACACACGCCCCCGATCTCCATGGCCCTGGTTCCGTACGCCCTCACCCGCCCGTTCCTGTTCGGTCTCGATCCCGAGCAGGCGCACGACCTGACGCTCGGCGCGCTGGCGCGCCTCCAGCGCACGCCGCTGATCTGCGCGGTCGCGCAGCCGCGGGTCGACGATCCGGTCACGCTGGCGGGCATCCGCTTCCCGAACCGCATCGGGCTGGCCGCCGGACTCGACAAGAACGGCCGCTGCATCGACGGGCTGGCCGCGATGGGGTTCGGCTTCATCGAGGTCGGCACCGTGACGCCGCTCGGCCAGCCGGGCAATCCGAAGCCGCGCATGTTCCGGCTGCCGCAGGCGAACGCGCTGATCAACCGGCTCGGTTTCAACAACCACGGGCTCGACGCCTTCATCGCCAACGTGAAGCAGGCGCGCTTTCGCTCGCAGGGCGGCGTGCTGGGGCTGAACATCGGCAAGAACGCCGCGACGCCGATCGAGCGTGCGGTCGACGACTACCTGCTGTGCCTGGACGGCGTGTACCCGCATGCCGACTACGTGACGGTCAACATCTCGTCGCCGAACACGAAGAACCTGCGTGCGTTGCAGAGCGACGAGGCGCTCGATGCGCTGCTGGCGGCGGTGCAGGCGCGCCGGCAGCAGCTGGCGCAGCAGCACGGCCGCAGCGTGCCGGTGTTCGTGAAGATCGCACCCGACCTCGACGAGGCACAGGTCGGCGTGATCGCCGCCACGCTGAAGAAGAACGCCATCGACGGCGTGATCGCCACCAACACGACGATCGCACGCGATGCGGTGAAGCACCTGCCGCATGGCGAAGAGGCCGGAGGCCTGAGCGGCGCGCCGGTGCTGCAGGCGTCGAACCGGGTGATCGCGCAACTGCGCGCGGCGCTCGGCGCGGGCTACCCGATCATCGGCGTCGGCGGCGTGCTGAGCGGTGCCGACGCGCAATCGAAGATCGCGGCCGGTGCCGACCTGGTGCAGCTCTACACCGGGTTCATCTACAAGGGCCCGGCGCTCGTCACCGAGGCCGCGCGGGCCCTGAAGAAGTAGGCGTCAGAGCAAAGGCACGCCGGTCTTCGCCTGCAGTTCTTCGCGGCTGACGCCCGGCGCAACCTCGACCAGCTTCAGCCCCTTCGGCGTCACGTCCATCACCGCGAGGTCGGTGATGATGCGGTTCACCACGCCGACACCGGTCAGCGGCAGCGTGCAGGCCGGCAGGATCTTCAGGTCTTCGGTGCCGTCCTTCTTGCGCGCGACGTGCTCCATCAGCACCAGCACGCGGGCGACCCCGGCCACCAGGTCCATCGCGCCGCCCATGCCCTTGACCATCTTGCCGGGGATCATCCAGTTGGCCAGGTCGCCCTTGTCGCTGACCTGCATCGCGCCGAGGATGCTCAGGTTGATCTTGCCGCCGCGGATCATCGCGAAGCTGTCGTGCGAACCGAAGATCGACGAACCGGGGATGGTGGTGACGGTCTGCTTGCCGGCGTTGATCAGGTCGGCATCGACCTGGTCGGCGGTCGGGAACGGGCCGATGCCGAGCATGCCGTTCTCGCTTTGCAGCCACACCTCGATGTCGCTGCGCACGTGGTTGGCGACCAGCGTCGGCAGCCCGATGCCGAGGTTGACGTAGAAGCCGTCCTGCAGTTCGGCGGCGGCCTTGGCGGCCATTTGATCGTGGGTCCAGGCCATGGTCAGCTCCCTGCCTTTTCAGTCGCTTTTTCGGTGATCGTGCGTTTCTCGATGCGCTTCTCGGGGTGTGCGTTCAGCACCAGCCGGTGCACGTAGATGCCCGGCAGGTGCACCGCATCGGGATCGATCGAGCCGGTCTCGACGATCTCTTCGACCTCGACCACGGTGATCTTGCCGGCCATCGCGACCGCCGGGTTGAAGTTGCGCGCGGTGCGGCGGAACACCAGGTTGCCGCTGCGGTCGGCCTTGTGCGCCTTCACCAGGCTCACCTCGGGCAACAGCGCGCGCTCCATCACGTAGACGGCGCCGTCGAACTCGCGGGTTTCCTTGCCTTCGGCCACCAGCGTGCCGACGCCGGTCTTCGTGAAGAAGGCCGGGATGCCGGCGCCGCCGGCGCGCAGCTTTTCGGCCAGCGTGCCCTGCGGCGTGAACTCGAGCTCCAGCTCGCCGGCCAGGTACTGGCGCTCGAACTCCTTGTTCTCGCCGACGTAGCTGGAGATCATCTTCCTGATCTGCCGCGTCTCGAGCAGCTGGCCGAGGCCGAAGCCGTCGACGCCGGCATTGTTCGAGATCACCGTGAGGTTCTTCGCGCCGCTGTCGCGCAGCGCGGCAATCAGGGCCTCGGGGATGCCGCACAGCCCGAAGCCGCCGACGGCCAGCAACTGGCCGTCGCGCACGATGCCTTTCAGGGCATCGGCGGCACTGGCGTACACCTTGTTCATGGAGCGTCTCCTGCGCAGTGGAAATCAGCCGGGGAGCGTACTACGTAACGCGTTACGTAGGCCGGGCGGGCGTTACGTAGAAATGACTAGGGTCAAGCGCTATGACACGGCGCAACGAACCCTGTCCGGGCACGCCGTTTGCCCAGCGGACTCTTGCCTCCGGCACCCACTCAGCTTCGGGAGATCAACGCGATGAAGATCCATGCACTCGTCATCATGCTGGCCGCACTGGGGCTGCAGGCCACCGCGCCGGCGGCAGAGCACGGCTCGGCCGGGTTCACGCTGGACCCGATCACCACCATCGCGGCGAGCCGCGATGCGCCGCGCCAGCCGGGCGACGTCGGCCACTGGCTGACCGGCAACTACATCAACAGCACGATGTACACCGCGCCGGACCAGAGCGGCACGACGCAGCGCTACGACAACTTCGTCGGCCCGAACGGCCTGGAGTTCAGCACACCGTTCGGCGAGTCGAACCGGCAGTTCCCGGCACTCGGCGGATCGCAGCTGTCGACACGCGCGAACAGCACGACGAACAGCCTGGGCGTGAGCTGGGCGACCGATGTGCCGACCGACAACGCCAGCGCGAGCATCCAGTGGCAACGCTTCGTGAAGGTGGATCCGCATGGGTCGCTCACGCTGTCGGGGCTGGCGACGCTGGACCGGAGCAACCCGCACCCGCTGTCGACGCACTACGAGTTCGCGCCTGACGGCAACTACAACCTCGCGACGCTGACGCTGAGCGACGAGCATGTCTACCAGCACGCCGTCAGCCTGCACGCATGGATCCTGGACGACGATCCGACCGTGTGGGGCGACGCCTCGCAAGCCCACGCCGGCGGCCCGGAGGCCTTCAGCTACAGCGCCGACTCTTTCGGGGCACTCTCGTTGACGCTGCACAACGACTCCAGCGTGCCGATGTTCGCGAGCCTGGAGGTGTTCGCTTTCAGCGCGGTCGAGGCGATTCCGGAGCCGGCCACCGTGCTGATGATGGTGTTCGGTGTCGGGCTGGTGGCATGGCGGCTGCGCCGGCGCGGCATGGCCCGCCTGGCGCCGCTGTTGCTTGCAGGGTTTGCCACCTCGGGCCTGGTCCACGCCGAAGAGCACGGCAGCGCGTCGTTCACGCTGGATCCGATCGTCACGCTGGCGCCGACGCCCGATGCACCGCGCGTGCCCGGCAGCGTGGGCACCTGGTGGACGGGCAACACGGTCCGCTCGTCGTTGTCGAGCGGGCATGCGAACGGCGACAACGTGCGCCACGACCTCATGTACCCGATGCAGAACGGGCTGGACTTCAGTCCGCCGTTCGGCGTGGGGGCCAGGCAGCAACCGCCGCTGCCGGGCTCGGTGCTGTCGACCGAGGCGCATTCGGGACCGAACACGCTGGGCGTCAGCTGGCACACCGACCTGCCCACCGACTCCGCCGATGTCGAGATCGGCTGGAACCGCGCGTTCAAGCTGGATCCGTACGCGTCGCTGACGCTGTCCGGCATCGCGACGCTCGATCGCAGCGACGCCCACCCGCTGTCGACGCACTACCAGACCGATTCCATCAACGACGAGTACTACCACGTCGCGACGCTGACCTTGCGCGACGAGCAGGCCTATCGGCACGAGGTCTCGTTGCGCTCGACGATGCTGAACCGCGATCCGTTCGACTATGCCGCGGGATCGCAGGGGCGCGTCGCCAGCCCCGACGACTTCACCTACAGCGCCGATTCCTTCGGCGTGCTGTCGCTGACGGTGCACAACAACAGCAGCCTGCCGCTGTTCGCATGGTTCGAGGTGATCGCCCTCAGCAACCCGATGGCGGCCGTTCCGGAGCCGGCGGCCGCGCTGATGATGGCACTGGGCATCGGGTGGGTGGGATGGCGGCTGCGGCCCCGAGCGTCGCCCATGCGCGCGCCCGCCGCCTGACGCCCGGCCCCGGGGGCTCGGGTCTTCGCGCAGGGCGCCGGCCGTTCGCATCGCAGGACGTCGGCGAGGAGCGGCTCCAGCACAGTGGCTGGAGTGCCATGACTCCTGCCCGCCATGCTCCCCATCGTCCCTTCACTTGACCGGCGCCCGTCCTACCTCGGCTACACGCAGATCAGCCAGTGGATCGACAGCATTGGCGACGAACTGCGCGCCGAAGAGTTCGTGGCCGTCGCGGCGGTGCTCCGCGGAGGATTGTTCCCGGCGCAGTGCGCGGCGTTCGCCACCGGCGCACCGCTGTCCTTCATCCGATACGACCGCGCTCGACAAGAGGCGTCGTGGCACGGCGAAGCGCCCCCGCCGGGTCGGCTGCTGCTGTGCGAGGACATGGCCGGCCACGGCCACACGCTGGTGAACTGCCGAGCGCTCGTTCAGCGCACCCACGCCGATCATCGGGTCCTGACGGTCGTCTCCGATGAGTTGTCGAGGATCCGGCCCGACTGGTCGATGCACCGCCCCCATGTCCAGACGGTGCTGCCGTGGGAGCGCGAGGTCGTCTCCACGCAGTTTCGCCGCGCCTACTGGCATGAGGATGGCGCCCACGGCCACCATCCGATGGAGCCGGACCACTGCTATCGCAGCTGGGGCATCGACCTCGACGGGGTCCTCTGCGACGACCTTCCCGCGCAACGGTACGACATCGGCATGGAGGGCGCGCTGAACGAGCGGGACGCGCTGCCCCGCGCGGCGAAGGCGCCGCGCCTGTCGAAGCGGCAGCACTGTGTCGTCACCGGGCGGCCGCACACCGACCATGCCCGCACGCGTGCGTGGCTCGACCGTCGCGGCTATGCCGGCATCGACGTGCATCTTCGCGATCCGGCCCGGCACGATCACGACGATGGCTCCATCGCCGCCCACAAGGCCCTGGCGGCCGAACGGCTCGGCGTCACCGACTTCATCGAGTCCTGCGTGCACCAGGCCGTCCTGATCTCTGCGCACGCACCCCACATGCGGGTCTTCTGGTGGCGAGGCGGCGATCCGGTCCTGATCAACGCCCACCCGTCCAAGGCGACGCTCGGCAGGTTCGAAACCGGCCTGCCGGCCGGGTGACGCGGGGCACGGGACTCCGCAAGCCGGCCGGCACCCACGCCGTACCATCCTCGCATGCCCACCCTCGCTCCCGCCCTCGACTACCGCACCGCCTTCGACCTCGCCCCGGTCGGCCTGGTGCTGTCGCGCAACCGGTTGATGGTCGACTGCAACCAGCAGGTGCTCGCGATGTTCGGCGCGGCGCGTGACCAGTTGGTCGGCCAGTCGTTCGAGATGCTGTACCCGACGCACGAGGAGTTCGAACGCACCGGCGAGCGCATCGTCGCGGCGCTCGATGCCAGCGGCTGGTATGCCGACGAACGCGTGATGAAGCGCGTCGACGGCCCGCAGCGCGGCGAGCTGTTCTGGTGCCACGTGTCGGGCCGCGCGCTCGATCCGGCGCAGCCGCATGCGGCCGGCATCTGGAGCTTCGAGGACCTGTCGTCGCGCCGCAAGCTGAAGGCCGAGCTGACCGCCCGCGAGCGCGAGATCGCCGCGCTGCTGATCGAGGGCCTCACCAGCAAGCTGATCGGCAGGCGCCTCGGCATCAGCCCACGCACCGTCGACGTCTACCGCGCGCGGCTGATGCGCAAGTACGGCGCGGCGACGACGCCGGAGTTGATCTACAAGCTGCTGGCTGCGTGACCTGACCCGGATTGGCATCCGGGCTACGTCAGGCGGATACCACCGTCGCGCTGACCCGGAACACCGCCCCGCCGCCCGGCGCCGCCTCGGCGCTGATCCGCCCGCCCATCGCGTCGACGATCTGCCGCGTGATCGCGAGGCCCAGCCCGGCGCCCTGCCGCAGCTTCTGCCCCTGCACGCCCTGCGCATATGGCTGGAACAGGCGCAGCCGATCTTCATCGGTCAGCCCCGGCCCGGTGTCGCACACGTCGAGCTCCAGCTGCACCGCGGTGCCCTCGCCTTTCAGCCGGCCCTGCACCGTCACCTCGCCCTCGCGCGTGAACTTGATCGCGTTGCCCACCAGGTTGTTGACGACCTGGCGCAGCCGCTGCGCGTCGATCAGCACACGGGCCGCGCTGTCGGCCTCCAGCGTCGCGCGGAAACCCAGGCCCTTGCCCTGCGCGCTCAGCTCCAGCGGCGCGATCATCTGCGACCACAGCGCCGCGAACTCGGTCGGCGCCAGCTGCAACTCCACCTTGCGCTCCAGCTGCTGCTCGTACTGCAGCGTCGTCTCGAGCAGGCTGCGAAAGCCCTCGGCCGATTCGCTGATTGCATCCGCCAGCCGCTGCCGGCGCTCGGGCGGCAGGGTCTCCTTCAGCATCTGCGCACCGGTGCCGATCGCGCCGATCGTGCCGCGCAGCTCGTGCGTCAAGTAGCTGATGAAGCGGCCGCGCGCCGCGGTGCTCTCTTCGGCCAGCCGGCGCGCATCGCGCTCGATCTGCCGCGCCTGCCGCAGCCGCCGGTTGCCGCGCCGCAGCAGCAGCAACCAGGTCAGCAGCACTCCCAGCATCGCCAGCAGCAGCACCCCCAGGCGCACAGCCTGCTCGCGGCTCATGCTCAGCGTGCCGCTGCCCAGCAGCCAGCGGCGCTCGATGTCGTTGGCCTCGCTCGCGCTCACCGCGTCGAGCCCCTTGCGCAGCACGTGCGACAGCTCCGGCAGGTCGCGCCGCACCGCGAAATACAGCTCGCTGTCGGCATCGCCCAGCGTGCCGGTCACGCGCACGCGGCCGGTCAGGCCGTCGTTGATCAGCTGGTTCACCACCTTCAGGTTGCCGATCGCGAGGTCGGCCCGGCCGTCGGCCACCGCCTTCATTGCGCCTTCCTGCGTCTGGAACAGCAGCAGCCGGATCGCCGGGTAGCGGGTGCTCAGCTGCGGAATCAGGAAGTGATCCTGCAGCAGGGCCATGCGCATGTGGCCGACCTCGCCGAGCCGGGTCACCAGCGGCCCGTCCGGGCTGCGCGTGACGATGCCGGTGGGCACGCGCAGGAACGGGCCGACGAAATCGAAATCCTCGCGCCGCTGCGCGGTGCGGGCGGCCCCGACCAGCACGTCGATCTCGCCGTTGACGCCGCGCTGGTACATCTCGGCGAAGCTGCCGCCGGTCTCGCTCTCGATTGTCAGGCCGACCTTGCCGGCGGCCAGGCGGATGAAGTCGGCGCCCAGCCCGCGCAGCTGCGCCAGGTCGTTGCGCAGCGTGATCGGCGCGAAGGCCGCGTCGTAGCCGACGCGGATGCGGCCATGCGCATCGACCCAGCGGCGCTCGGCATCGGTCAGCACCGCGCTGCCCGGCATGCCGTCGGCATCGTCGGGCAGCCAGCGCCGCGCCAGCTGCGCCTGCTCGCTCTGCGTCACCGAGGCCATCGCCTTGTCGAGCACCGCGTGCAGCAGCGGCAGGTCGCGCCGCACCGCCGGACCCAGCGCCGTCAGCCCCGGCCCGAAGCCGCCACGCACCTGCACGTTGGCCAGCAGGTTCTTCTCGATGTAGTGCACCGCGACGTGGCGGTAGCCGATGTAGACATCCGCATCGCCCGACGCCACGGCCCGCAGCGCGGCCTCGGCGCTGTCGTGGCGCTGCACGTTCGCGCCGGGGAAGCGCGACGCCAGCAGCCCGTCGGCCGCCGACGCCGCTTCGACCGCGACGCGGTAGCCGCCGAACTCGGTGGCCGGCGACACGTCGGAGATGTCGCGGCGCACCGCCAGCACCATGTTCGCGCCGAGCATCGGCCGGGTGTGCAGGAAGACGCCGGCGCCATCGGCCGGCGCCGGCATGAAGGCCACCGCATCGAGCTCGCCGCGCGCCAGCGTCTGCATCAGCACGGCCTGGCTTGGCGAGCGCTGGTAGTCGAAGCGCAGCCCGGTGCGCTCGGCCAGCAGGTCCATCAGCTCGATCACGTAGCCCTGCGGCCGCGCGGCGTTGGCATCGAAGGTGAAATACGGCGGCAACCCGGGCGAGGTGCCGACGCGCACCACCGGGTGCTCGGCGACCCAGGCGCGCTCGGCGTCGGTGAGCTTCAGCGTGACGGCTGGCGGCTGCGGCTGGGCCGCCGCCGGCAGGCTGAACGCAGCGGCCAGGCCCATCACGGCCGCCCACCGGTGACACCAGGTCCTCGCTCCGCTCATGAGACTCCGCTCAGTTCGTCGATCAGTTCGCCGCCGCTGCGTCGCCGGCGCAGGTTCGTCGTGTCAGTCCTGCCGGCTCACGCCCAATTCCTGGTACAGCCGCGCCACCAGCGCCCGCAGTTCGTCGACCTCGCGCTTCAGGCTCAGCTGCTGCGCCTTCAAGGCCGCCAGTTCGCTGGTGGCGACGAAATCGTCGTCGCTGGCCGCCACCGGCATCGCCGAGACATCGACGGCGCCGCTCAGCAGGTGCGTCCAGCGTGCCTCGCGCGCACCCGGCGCGCGCGGCAGCTTGACCACCAGCGGCCCGCCCTTCTCGTCGGCGCGCGTCGCCAGTTCGTCGAGGAAGGCCTCGACCGACGACGTGTCGGCGAAGCGGTGCAGCCGCTCGCAGTTGCCGCGCAGCTCGGACGCCGTCTGCGGTCCGCGCAGCATCAGCACCGCGAGCAGCGCGACCGATTGCGACGGCAGCGCGAGCGCGCGGCCGAGGTTGTGCTCGTAGCGGCTGACGCGCGAGCCGCTGGATTCGAACGCGAGGCTCAGCGCCTTCAGCGCGTCGGCGGCGGCCTGCACTTCGGCGTCGGTCGCGTTCATCACCGGATCGCGCGCGGTCTTCTGGTTGCAGCCGGCCACCAGCGAATTCAGCGACAGCGGGTAGCTGTCGGGCACGGTGGCGGCCTTCTCGATCAGCACGCCGAGCGCGCGCGCTTCCAGCAGGGTCAACGGCCGCAGGCTCACACCGCGAACCCGTCGTCGGCCTGCACCACCGCGCCGTTGACGAAGTGGCTCTCGTTCGCGCACAGCATCATCAGCACGGCGTCGAGGTCCTGCGGCTGGCCGATGCGCTTGCGCGGCATCATCTCGATCAGCTTCTTGCCCTGCTCGGTCTTCCAGTGGTGGTGGTTGATCTCGGTGTCGATGTAGCCGGGGCAGATCGCGTTGACGTTGATGCCGTAGCGGCCCCATTCGAGCGCCATCGCACGCGTCATGTGGATGACGGCCGATTTGCTCATGCAGTAGACGCCGATCTGCCCGAGCACCTTGAGCCCGGCCATCGACGCGATGTTGACGATGCGCCCGCCGGTGAAGGTGCCGGGCGCCGAGCCCTGGGCGCGCGCCAGCATGCGCTTGGCCACCTCTTGCGCGACGAAGAACGCGCCTTTGGTGTTGGTGTCCATCACGTAGTCGTAGTCGTCGGGCGTCACGTCGGTGAGGCGCTGCGTGGTGCTGACGCCGGAATTATTGACGAGGATGTCGAGGCTGCCCATCTCGGTCTCGGCATGGGCGACGGCCGCCTTGATGCTGCCGTGGTCGGTGACGTCGAGCTTGACGACGTGGGCATCGCCGCCGTCGGCCTCGATTTCGGCGCGCAGCGCCTTCAGGCGTTCGACGCGCCGACCGGCCAGCACGACGGCGGCGCCGGCCTTTGCAAGGGTCTTCGCGAACTGGGTGCCCAGCCCGCTGGAGGCACCGGTGACCAGCGCGACGCGGCCGGCGAGATCGATGCTGTAGCTCATGTTCCTGGCTCCTGGATTTGTTTGGTGTGGCATGCGGCCACCAAAGACCCGGGGTCTGCGGCGGCCGGAGGTGTCGGGCAAGATAGCACGAACCCTTTCCCGAACTGCCGCCAGGAGTCCGATGAACCCGACCTTGTTCCGCCCGCTCGCACTGCGCGAACTTCAACTGCCGAACCGCGTGATCGTCGCGCCGATGTGCCAGTACTCGGCCGTCGACGGATCGGCCACCGACTGGCACGTGATGCACCTTGGCGCGATGACGCAGGGCGGTGCCGCGCTGACGCTGATCGAGGCGACCGGCGTCAGCCCCGAGGGGCGCATCACGCCCGACTGCCTCGGGCTGTGGAGCGATGAAAACGAAGCCGCGCTGGCCCGGGTGCTGGCGGCGATCCGTCCGCATGCGAAGGGCGCCATCGGCATCCAGCTGGCGCATGCCGGCCGCAAGGCGTCGAGCGCCCCGCCGTGGAAGGGCGGGCAGTTGATCACGCCGCAGGACGGCGGCTGGACGCCGTGGGCGCCCTCGGCGGTGCGCCAGCGGCCCGAGGAGGCGCCGCCGCACGCGATGAGCGAGGACGACATCCACACCGTGATCGCGCAGTTCGCGAAGGCGGCCGAGCGCGCGCAGCGGCTCGGGCTCGACGTGATCGAGCTGCACTGTGCGCACGGCTACCTGCTGCACCAGTTCCTGTCGCCGATCAGCAACCAGCGCACCGATGCGTGGGGCGGCAGCCTGGAGAACCGGATGCGCCTGCCGCTGGCGGTGTTCGATGCGGTGCGCGCGGTGTGGCCGGCGCACAAGCCGCTGGGCGTGCGGGTGTCGGCGACCGACTGGATGGAGCACGACGTCGCGCCGAGCTGGACGCTGCCGCAGACGGTGGAGTTCGCGAAGGCGTTGAAGACGCATGGCTGCGATTTCATCGACGTGTCGTCGGGCGGGATCACGTCGCAGCAGCAGATCAAGCTGGGGGCGGGTTACCAGGTGCCGTTCGCACGGGCCGTCAAGGAAGCGACCGGGCTGCCGACGATGGCCGTGGGGCTGATCACCGAGCCGGCGCAGGCGGAGCAGATCCTCGTCGACGGGGATGCGGACATGGTGGCGCTGGCCCGGGGGATGCTGTGGAACCCGCGCTGGGTGTGGCATGCGGCGGCGGCGCTCGGCGGGCAGGTTGCGCCGCCGCCGCAGTACGGGCGGGCTGCGCCGCGGGGGCATGCGGAGGTGCTGGCGGGGGTGCCGTTCGGCGGACGGTAGGCCGCGCTTCCCTCTTTCCCCTTCCGGGGGGTGGTTCACTGCGTGAGGCTGCTGCCGGGTCTCGCCCCGGCGGGCGAGTCACTTTCATTTGAGCCCAAATGAAAGTAACCAAAGCAAAGGGCCTCAACACACACCATACGGTTCGTTCTGTGGGATTGTTGGCCGTTCTTCTCCACCCGGCTCGCTGCGCTTCGCCTCATGACCTGATGGTCGCGGGGGCGAGACGAAGCGACGAGCGCGAGTCGAGTGGAGAGGGAGAACAACAATCCCGACGAACGGGGATGTGCAGCCGAGTGGCAGTGTTGTCCGAAGCGGGCCAGAACGAACCGTATGGTGTGTGTTGAGGCGCTTTGCTTTGGTTACTTTCATTTGAGCCAGCAAATGAAAGTGACTCGCCCGCCGGGGCGAGACCCGGCAATGCCAGAAAAGAACGATCGTTCTTTTCCGCACCAACCGTCGATACAATGCCGCGCACCGAGACAAGCGCAGCGCCGCCGCGCAGCGACACAAGGAACGACATGACCCCTGACGCCATCCTCGAGCAACACGGCCCGCGTGAATCCATGGAGTACGACGTCGTGGTCGTCGGAGGCGGCCCCGGCGGCCTGGCGACCGCCATCAAACTGAAGCAGCTGGCCGCCGCCCAAGGCAAGGAGATCTCGGTCGTCGTGCTGGAAAAGGGCTCCGAGCCCGGCGCCCACATCCTCAGCGGCGCCATCATGGACCCGCGTGCCCTCACCGAACTGTTCCCCAACTGGAAGGAACTCGGCGCCCCGCTGAACCAGCCCGTCGCGCACGACGAGATGCTGTTCCTCAGCCAGACCGGCACGCTGCGCACGCCGCAGTTCCTGATCCCCAGCAGCCTGCACAACGCGGGCAACTACATCGTCAGCCTCGGCAACGTCGTGCGCTGGCTCGGCCAGCAGGCCGAAGCACTCGGCGTCGAGATCTTTCCCGGCTTCGCCGCCACCGAAGTGCTCTACAACGCCGATGGCTCGGTCAAGGGCATCGCCACCGGCAACATGGGCGTCGGCAAGGACGGCGAGCCGACCGGCGAGTTCCAGCTCGGCATGGAGCTGCACGCGAAGTACACCGTGTTCGCCGAAGGCGCGCGCGGCCAGCTCGGCCGGCAGCTGATCGCACGCTTCAAGCTCGACGACGGCCGCGATCCGCAGACCTATGCGCTCGGCATCAAGGAGCTGTGGGAGATCGACCCCGCCAAGGCGAAACCCGGCCACGTGATCCACTCGCTCGGCTGGCCGATGGACAACAGCACCTACGGCGGCGGCTTCCTCTACCACGCGGAAGACAACAAGGTCACGCTGGGCTTCATCACCGGGCTCGAGTACAGCAACCCGTGGCTCAGCCCGTTCGAGGAGATGCAGCGCTGGAAGACGCACCCCGCGATCCGCGCCTGCCTCGAAGGCGGCAAGCGCATCGGCTACGGCGCGCGCGCGATCACCTGCGGCGGGCTGATGAGCCTGCCGAAGTTCGTGTTCCCCGGCGGCGCACTCGTCGGCTGCGAAGCCGGCTTCCTGAACTTCTCGCGCATCAAGGGCAGCCACGCCGCGATCAAGACCGGCATGCTGGCCGCCGAGGCGGCGTTTGCCGCCGTCACCGCCGGCCGCCAGCACGACGAACTGAGCGCCTACCCGCAGGCCTTCGAGAAGAGCTGGCTCTACGAAGAACTGCAGGCCTCGCGCAACACCAAGCAGTGGATGAAGAAGGGGCTGTTCCTGTCGTCCATCATGAACGGCATCGAGCTGTGGCTGCTGCCCAAGCTCGGCTTCAAGGCCCCGCCGTGGACGATCCACAGCACGGTGCCCGACAACCTGCGGCTGAAGCCGGCCGCCGAGTGCCCGAAGATCGACTACCCGAAGCCCGACGGCAAGCTGACCTTCGACAAGCTCTCCAGCGTGTTCATCAGCAACACCAACCACGGCGAGAACCAGCCTGCGCACCTGACGCTGAAGGACGCGGCCGTGCCGGTGGGCATCAACCTCGCGAAGTACGCCGGCCCCGAAGCCCGCTACTGCCCGGCCGGCGTCTACGAGTTCGTCAAGACCGAGGCCGGCCAGGACCGCCTGCAGATCAACGCGCAGAACTGCGTGCACTGCAAGACCTGCGACATCAAGGACCCGACGCAGAACATCGTGTGGGTCGCGCCCGAAGGCGGCGGCGGCCCCAACTACGCGAGCATGTAGCCCGGACGCCAGTCCGGGGCCCCAGGTTGACACCCGGGCACCAGGCAGCAATACACCGGCAACGTTGGCAGGTTGGAATGCGGGCACGCCAAGTGCCAACCGCACTCGGCCGCCGACTGACCGCAGCGCTCCGGCGCGTGGCACAGTCGCCCATCGCCGACGCGCCCCCTCATTGCCCTCGCCCATGCCCATGGACCACACGCCGAAAGACGCCGCCACGCCCTCGCTTTCCGCCAAGCCGCGCCGACGCTGGCTGGGCACGCTGATCGCGCTGATCGGGCTGGCCTTGCTCGGTGGCGTCGCCTGGTACCTGACCCACCGCCCGGCCGCCGCCCCGTCGGGCGCGATGGCCGGCGGCCCGGGCGGCCCCGGTGGGCCGGGCGGAGGCCCCGGTGGCGCCGCCGGTCGCCGCGGTGCCGGTGCCACCACCGTCGGCGTCGCCACCGCCGCGCAGGCCGAGTTGCCGGTGCTGATCGAAGCCCTCGGCACCGTCACGCCGGCCGCCACCGTCACGGTGCGCCCGCAGGTCTCGGGCGTACTGACCAAGGTGGCGTTCAAGGAAGGCCAGGTCGTCAAGAAGGGCGAGCTGCTCGCCACCATCGACGCCCGCCCGTTCGAGATGGCACTGCTGCAGGCCAGCGGCCAGCGGCTGCGCGACGAAGCCCAGCTCGATGCGGCACGCGTCACGCTGAAGCGCTATCAGACCCTGCTGTCGCAGGACTCCATCGCCCGCCAGGACGTCGACACGCAGGCCGCGCTCGTCAAGCAGCTCGAAGGCACCGCGATGACCGACAAGGCCGCCGAAGGCACCGCGCGCCTGAACCTGGCGTACACCCGCATCACCGCGCCGGTGGGCGGGCGCATCGGGCTGCGCACCGTCGACGAAGGCAACCTGGTGTCGTCCGGCGACGCCACCGGCATCGCGGTGATCACGCAGACCGAGCCGATCGACATCGCGTTCTCGATCCCGCAGGACCGCCTGCCCGCGATCCAGGCCCGCGTGGCCAGCGGCGCGCAGCTGCCGGTCGCCGCCTACGACCGCACCCGCACCACCAAGCTCGAGAGCGGCGCGTTCTCCACCTTCGACAACCTCGTCGACACCACCACCGGCACGGTGCGCGCGAAGGCCCGCTTCCAGAACGCCGGCGGCGCGCTGTTCCCGAATCAGTTCGTCAACGTGCGCCTGCTGCTCGACACCGTGAAGGGCGCCGTCGTCGTGCCGATCACCGCACTGCGCAACGGCCGCGACGGCGACTACGTCTACGTGCTGCAGCCCGACCGCACCGTGCAGCAGCGCACCGTCACCCGCGGCCAGGCGACGGTCGACAAGGTGTCGATCACCGCCGGGCTCGAGGCCGGAGAGCAGGTCATCACCGAAGGCGCCGACCGGCTGAAAGATGGCGCGCGCGTGACGCTGTCGGCCGACCGTGCCGCGTCGGGTGCGCAAGGCGCCTCCGGCCCGGCCGGCGCCTTCCCGCCGGGCCGGCGCGCGTCGGGTCCGCGCGGCGAGCGCGGCCCGCGCGCCGCGGCCGATGGCGCGTCGGCGCCGGCCGGCTTTGCATCGGGTGCCTCCGGCGCCTGGGGCGAGCGCCGCCGCCAACGCCGCGAACAAGCCGAACAGCAGTAAGCCATGAAGCCGTTGCCGAAAGACGCGCGGGCCGGAGCGCCGGGCCGCCCCAAGCCCGGCCCGACCCTCTCGGAGGGTCGATCGCCGTACCCGGCGATCGGGGTGTCGTCATGAGTCCGTCACGTCCCTTCATCGAGCGACCGGTAGCGACCTCGCTGCTGATGGTCGCCATCGTGCTCGCCGGGCTGGTGGGCTTCAAGTTCCTGCCGCTGGCGGCGCTGCCGCAGGTCGACTACCCGACCATCCAGGTGCAGACGCTGTACCCCGGCGCCAGCCCCGAGGTGATGACGAACACCGTCACCGCGCCGCTCGAGAAGCAGTTCGGCCAGATGCCCGGGCTGCAGCGCATGAGCTCGTCGAGCGCCGCCGGCGTGTCGATCGTCACGCTGCAGTTCTCGCTCGGCCAGACGCTGGACGTCGCCGAACAGGAAGTGCAGGCCGCCATCAACGCCGGCGGCTCGCTGCTGCCGGCCGACCTGCCGGCCCCGCCGGTGTACGCCAAGGTCAACCCGGCCGACGCGCCGGTGCTGACGCTCGCGATCACCTCCGATTCGCTGCCGCTGACCGAGGTGCAGAACCTCGTCAACACCCGGCTCGCGCAGAAGATGTCGCAGGTCAGCGGCGTCGGCCTGGTGTCGCTCAGCGGCGGCCAGCGCCCTGCGGTGCGCATCCAGGCCGACACGCAGGCGCTCGCGTCGTACGGCATCGGCATCGACACGCTGCGCACCGCGATCACCGGTGCCAACGCGAACAGCGCCAAGGGCAGCTTCGACGGCCCGACCCGCACCTACAGCATCAATGCCAACGACCAGCTGCTGACGGTCGACGACTACAAGTCGCTGGTGGTCGCGTGGCGCAACAACGCGCCGGTGCGCATCGCCGACGTGGCCCAGGTCGTCAACAGCGCCGAGAACGTGCGGCTCGGCGCCTGGGCCGGCATCGACTGCGCCGATTGCGCCGCCCACCCCGACGCGCGCCCGCTGGTGCCGGCCATCATCCTGAACGTGCAGCGCCAACCCGGCGCCAACGTGATCGCCACCGTCGACGGCATCAAGCAGCGCCTGCCCGAGCTGCAGGCCGGGCTGCCGCCGAGCGTCAACGTCAGCATCCTCAGCGACCGCACCACCGGCATCCGGGCGTCGGTCAAGCATGTCGAGTTCGAGCTGCTGCTGGCGGTGCTGCTGGTGGTGATCGTGATCTTCGCGTTCCTGCACAGCGTGCGCGCCACCGTGATCGCGAGCCTGGCGGTGCCGATCTCGCTGATCGGCACCTTCGGCGTGATGTACCTGCTCGGCTACAGCCTGAACAACCTGAGCCTGATGGCGCTGACCATCGCGACCGGTTTCGTCGTCGACGACGCGATCGTGATGATCGAGAACATCGCCCGCTACATCGAGGAAGGCGAGCCGCCGATGCAGGCCGCGCTGAAGGGCGCGACGCAGATCGGCTTCACGATCATCTCGCTGACCGTCTCGCTGATCGCGGTGTTGATCCCGCTGCTGTTCATGGGCGACGTGGTGGGACGGCTGTTCCGCGAGTTCGCGGTGACGCTCGCGATCACGATCCTGATCTCGGCCGTGGTGTCGCTGACGCTGGTGCCGATGATGTCGGGCCGCTGGTTGAAGGCGCAGGACACCGCGCACGGGGACCCGCAGCACGCGAAGGGCTTCGGCGCCGCGTTCCAGCGCCTGTTCGACCGCTTCATCGCGCGCTACGACGTCTGGCTCGGCTGGGTGCTCGACCGCCAGGCGCTGACGCTGCTGGTGGCCGCCGCGACGCTCGCGCTGACCATCGTGCTGTACCTGGTGATCCCGAAGGGCCTGTTCCCGACGCAGGACACCGGCCAGCTGAAGGCCCGCCTCGAAGCCGCACAGGACGTCTCGTACAGCCGGATGGCATCGCTGCAGCAGCAGGCCGCGCAGGCCGTGCTGGCCGACCCCGACGTCGCGAGCCTGAGCTCGTTCACCGGCGTCGACGCGGCCAACAACACGATGCTGAACACCGGCAGCATGCTGATCAACCTGCGCAGCAAGCGCAGCGGCACGCAGGCGCAGATCATGGACCGGCTGCGCGAGCGCGTGCAGCAGGTGGCCGGCGTCACGCTGTACCTGCAGCCGACGCAGGACCTGACGATCGATGCCGAATCCGGCCCGACCGAATACCGCGTGTCGCTCGAAGGCGTCAGCAGCCAGGTGGTCGCCGAATGGGCGCACAAGCTGGCCGACCACCTGCGCACCGTGCCGCAGGTGCGCAACATCGTCACCGACGCCGGTGCGCAGGGCATGTCGGCCTACATCGACATCGACCGCGACACCGCATCGCGGCTGGGCATCACCGCCAGCGCGATCGACGACGCGCTGTACAGCGCGTTCGGCCAGCGCATCGTCTCGACCATCTTCACCGAGACCAACCAGTACCGCGTGATCCTCGAGGCCCAGCCCGGCCTGGTGAACAGCGCGCAGACGCTGGGGCTGCTGAACCTGCGCACCAGCTCGGGCGAGGCGACGCCGCTGTCGGCCATCGCCACCATCCGCGAACGGGCCGCGCCGCTGCAGGTGACGCACGTCGCGCAGTACCCGGCCACCACGCTCGGCTTCGACACCGCCAGCGGCGAATCGCTCGGCCATGCGGTCGATTCGATCAAGCAGGCGGCCAAGGACATCGCGCTGCCCGCCTCGGTGACGATGACCTTCCTCGGCGCGGCCGGCGCCTACCAAGCCTCGCTCGCCAACGAGCTGTGGCTGATCCTCGCGGCGCTGGTCTGCGTGTACATCGTGCTGGGCGTGCTGTACGAAAGCTACATCCACCCGCTGACGATCCTGTCGACGCTGCCGTCGGCCGGCGTCGGCGCGCTGCTGGCGCTGATGCTGTCGGGCAACGACCTGGGCGTGATCGGCATCATCGGCATCATCCTGCTGATCGGCATCGTCAAGAAGAACGCGATCATGATGATCGACTTCGCGATCGACGCCGAACGCCACCAGGGCAAGTCGCCGCGCGAGGCGATCCACCAGGCCGCGCTGCTGCGCTTCCGGCCGATCCTGATGACCACGCTGGCGGCGCTGTTCGCCGCGCTGCCGCTGATGTTCGGCGGCGGCGAAGGCTCCGAGCTGCGCATGCCGCTCGGCCTGTCGATCTTCGGCGGTCTGATCGTCAGCCAGGTGCTGACGCTGTTCACCACGCCGGTCATCTACCTCGGCTTCGACCGGCTCGGCCGGCGCGTGCGCCGGGCGGCCGCCGTGCCGGACGGAGCGGCCGGATGAACCTGTCCCGGCCCTTCGTCACGCGGCCGATCGCGACGGTGCTGCTGACCATCGGCATGGCGCTGGCCGGCATCGGCGCGTTCTTCGTGCTGCCGGTGGCGCCGCTGCCGCAGGTCGATTTCCCGACCATCTCGGTCAGTGCGTCGCTGCCGGGCGCGAGCCCCGACACGATGGCCAGCAGCGTCGCGACGCCGCTGGAGCGCCACCTCGGCACGATCGCCGGCGTCAACGAGATGACCTCGTCGAGCTCCAGCGGCTCGGCCCGCGTGACGCTTCAATTCGACCTGAGCCGCAACATCGACGGCGCCGCGCGCGAGGTGCAGGCGGCCATCAACGCATCGCGCGCCGACCTGCCGTCGACGCTGCGCAGCAACCCGACCTACCGCAAGGCGAACCCGTCGGACGCGCCGATCATCATCCTCGCGCTGACCTCGAAGACCCGCACGCCGGGGCAGATCTACGACGCGGTGTCGAACATCGTGCAGCAGAAGCTGGCGCAGGTCGACGGCGTCGGCGACGTCGAGCTCGGCGGCGGCTCGCTGCCGGCGGTGCGCGTCGAGCTGCTGCCGTTCGCGCTGAACCGCTTCGGCGTCAGCTCCGAAGACGTGCGCGCCGCGATCCAGGCCTCGAACGCGAACCGCCCCAAGGGCGCGATCGAGGACGGCGAGCGCCGCATGCAGATCTACACGCCGCCGCCGGGACGCAGCGCGGCCGACTACCGCGGGCTGGTGGTGGCCTGGCGCAACAACGCGGCGGTGCGACTCTCGGACGTGGCCAAGGTCAGCGACGGTGTCGAGAACGTCCGCACGCTGGGCCTGTTCAACGGCCAGCCGGCCGTCATCGTGCTGCTGACGCGCCAACCCGGCGCCAACGTGATCGAGACGGTCGACGGCGTGCGCGCGCTGCTGCCCGAGCTGCAGGCGCAGCTGCCGAGCGACATCGCGCTGCAGGTGGCCTCCGACAGCACCAACTCGATCCGCGCGTCGCTGCGCGAGATCGAGGGCACGCTGGTGATCTCGGTGCTGCTGGTCGTCGTGGTCGTCAGCGTCTTCCTGCGCAGCCTGCGCGCCACCATCGTGCCGGCGGTGGCCACCGTGGTGTCGCTGCTCGGCACCTTCGGCGTGATGTACCTGCTGGGCTACAGCCTGAACAACCTGAGCCTGATGGCGCTGACGGTGGCCACCGGCTTCGTCGTCGACGACGCGATCGTCGTGCTGGAGAACACCAGCCGCCACATCGAGGCCGGCATGGACCGCTTCGAAGCCGCACTGCTCGGCGCGCGCGAGGTCGGCTTCACGGTGCTGTCGATCAGCCTGTCGCTGGTGGCGGTGTTCATCCCGCTGCTGTTCATGAGCGGGCAGATCGGCCGGCTGTTCCGCGAGTTCGCGGTGACGCTGTCGGTCGCGGTGCTGATCTCGCTGGTGATCTCGCTGACCACCACGCCGATGATGTGCGCCTGGCTGCTTCAGCGCGGCGGCCATGCCGAGAAGCCCCCGGGTCGCATCGCGCGCTTCTCCGAGCGCGTGTTCGCCGGCGTGCTGCGCGGCTACGAGCACAGCCTGGACTGGGCGCTGCACAGCAAGGCGCTGGTGATGCTGATCCTGCTGGCGGTGATCGGCCTGAACGTCTACCTGTTCCAGGCGACGCCGAAGGGCTTCTTCCCGCAGCAGGACAACGGCCAGCTGAACGGCGGGCTGGCTGCCGACCAGAGCATCTCGTTCGAGGCGCTGCAGGGCAAGCTGAAGCAGCTGGTCGACATCATCCATGCCGACCCGGCGGTCGACACGGTGGTCGGTTTCACCGGCGGCGGGCGGGCCGGCGGCGGCTTCATGTTCATCAACCTGAAGCCGGTCGGCCAGCGCAAGGACGGCGGCCAGGCGGTGATCGCGCGGCTGCGCCCGCAGCTCGCCACCGTGACCGGCGTGCAGCTGTTCCTGAACCCGGTGCAGGACCTGCGGGCCGGCGGCCGCGCGAGCAACTCGACCTACCAGTACACGCTGAAGAGCGACAACATCGCCGACCTGCGCAGCTGGGCGCTGAAGCTGGCCGACCAGATGCGCACCAAGGAAGAGCTCGCCGACGTCGACACCAACCAGCAGGACAACGGCGTGCAGAGCTTCGTCGACATCGACAAGGCGACCGCGGCGCGGCTGGGCATCACGACGCGCGATGTCGACAACGCGCTCTACGACAGCTTCGGCCAGCGCCAGGTGGCCACCATCTACGGCGAGCTGAACCAGTACCACGTGGTGATGGAGGCGGCGCGCAGCCTGACGCGCAGCCCGACCTCGCTGAACGACGTGTACATCCCGCGCAAGGCCGGCAACGGTGCCGCGACCACCGCGACGCTGTCGGTGAACCCGGCGCTGCGCGACGCGTCGGGCGGCTCGGCGCTGAGCAACACCGCGGAGACGATGGTGCCGCTGCAGACGCTCGCGCGCTTCACCGAAAGCGCGACGCCGACCTCGATCAACCACCAGGACGGCGAGCTCGCGACCACAGTGTCGTTCAACCTGCCCGACGGCGTCAGCCTGTCGGACGCGCAGGCGGCGGTGAAGCAGTCGGAGGCCGACATCGCGATGCCGGCCAACGTGCGCGGCAGCTTTGCCGGCACCGCGCGCGGCTTCCAGGATTCGCAGGCGCAGCAGCCGCTGTTGATCCTGGCGGCGATCGTCGTGATCTACATCGTGCTCGGCGTGCTGTACGAAAGCCTGGTGCACCCGATCACGGTGCTGTCGACGCTGCCGTCGGCCGGGGTCGGCGCGGTGCTGGCGCTGCTGATGTTCCGCATGGAGTTCTCGATCATTGCGCTGATCGGCGTGTTCCTGCTGATCGGCATCGTCAAGAAGAACGCGATCCTGATCATCGACTTCGCGCTCGAGGCCGAGCGCTCTCGCGGGCTGTCGCCGCTCGACGCGGTGCGCGAGGCCTGCCTGCTGCGCTTCCGCCCGATCCTGATGACGACGCTGGCCGCGGGCCTGGGCGCGCTGCCGCTGGCGATCGGCTTCGGCGAGGGCTCCGAGTTGCGCCAGCCGCTGGGCGTGGCCATCATCGGCGGGCTGATCGCCAGCCAGTTGCTGACGCTGCTGACGACGCCGGTCGTCTACCTCCTGCTCGACAAGCTGCGCCGCCGCGGCGCCGACGAGCGCCACCTGAGCCGCGGCACCGACCCGGCCTTGACCGCATGACCTCGCGCATGACCTCACGACTGACCCCCTTCGCTGCGGCCTTGTTGTTGCTGGCCGGCTGTTCGGTGACGCCGCGCTACCAGGTGCCGGACACCGCGCTGCCCGCCGGCTACAAGGAGGTGCCGGCCGCGGCGGAAGGCTGGCTGCCGGCCGCACCGGCCGATGCGCTCGACCGCGGCCCCTGGTGGACGCTGTTCGGCGACGAGACGCTGAACACGCTGGCCGCGCAGGTCGAGGTGTCGAACCAGAACATCGCGGCCGCGGTGGCCGGCTATGCGCAATCGCAATCGCTGGTGAAGGAGGCGCGTGCGTCGTTCTTCCCGAGCGTGAGCCTGAGCGGCGGCGCCACGCGCTCCGGCGGCAACGCGCGAACCTCGACCGGCACCACCTACCAGGCGGCGCTGGGCGCGAGCTGGGAGGCGCCGCTGTGGGGCAGGCTCGAAGCCGGCGTCGACACCGCCACCGCGACCGCGCAGGCGAGCGAGGCCGACCTGGCCTCGGCACGGCTGTCGGCGCAGGCGGCGCTGGCCACCAACTACTTCTCGCTGCGCGAGGCCGATGCCGAGATCGACGTCGTGACGCGCACCGTCGAGAGCTTCACCCGCTCGCAGACGATCACGCAGAACCGCTACGACGCGGGTGTCGCACCGAAGAGCGACCTGCTGCAGGCGCAGACGCAGCTCGCGAACGCGCAGGCCGACCTGGCGACGCTGCGCCGCCAGCGTGCGGTGCTCGAGCATGCGATCGCGGTGCTGGTGGGCAAGGCCCCGGCGCAGTTCTCGCTGCCACCCGCCGCCTGGCAGATGACGGTGCCGGCAGTGCCGCTGGTGGTGCCGTCGGAGCTGCTGCAGCGCCGGCCCGACATCGCCGGTGCCGAGCGCAGCGTCGCGTCGGCCAATGCGCAGATCGGCATTGCGCGCAGCGCGTACTTCCCGAGCCTGTCGCTGAGCGGCTCCTACGGGCAGCAGAGCAGCGCGGCAAGCCAGCTCTTCAACGCGAGCCAGAACCTGTGGTCGCTCGGGCTGTCGGTCGCGCAGACGATCTTCGATGCCGGCGCGACGCGCGCCCGGGTGGAAGGTGCCGAGGCGAGCCGCGATGCCGCCATCGCCCGCTACCGCCAGACGACGCTGGCCGCGCTGCAGGCGGTGGAAGACCAGCTGTCGCTGGTGCGGATGCTGGCCGAGCAGGCGTCGCTGCGCGCGCAGGCGTCGAAGGCGGCGGACGACACCGAGGTGCAGACGCTGAACCGCTACCGCGCCGGGCAGGTCAGCTACCTCGAAGTGGCGAGTGCGCAGTCGTCGGCGCTGAGCGCACGGCGCGCGCTGGTGCAGTTGCAGGTCGACCAGCAGCTGGCGGCGATCGGGCTGATCCAGGCGATGGGCGGCGGCTGGCATTCGAGCTGGACGCCGCCGCGCTCCTGAGGACCGGCTGGCGCGGCAGCCGCCCACTCGAAACCGGGGGGCCGCCGGGATTGCCCGGGGATTGCATTTGCCCCACTTCGGAGCAAGATCGCTGCAGGGAGTACGCAACACGAGCCGGCTTTGCGGCGAGTGCTGGAGATCTGCCGTGATCATGCGTCGATGGCGTCGGTGCAGGAACTTGTGGCCGCTGGCCGCAAGCCTCTGGGCCTTTGGCCTCGCGCAGGCCGGCGATCCGCTCGGCCGGCTGAAGGGATCCGACTCGGTCGTGGTCCGGCCCGGCGAGCAGACACCGCCCCGCGTCGCCCCGCCGTGCGCGCCCGGCCACTGCCCGTTCGCGGGACAGCACGTCAACCTGCTGGTGACCGATGGCCTGGCCATCGGCGCACCGATCGAAGAAGTCAAGCCCGAATTCGAGGCCGCCACCGGCGCGACGCTGACGATCGTGCGGCGTCCGATCGAAGAACTCTTCAGCACCCTGACCGCCGACCTGACCGCCGGCAGCGGCACCTACGACGCCTGCATCGCCGGCGCGTGGTGGCTGGGTGAGCTGGTCGAAGGCAACTACCTGCTGCCCTACGACCGCTTCTACAAGGACCGGCGCTTCCCGGCCTGGGACATCGAACAGGTGCTGCCGGCGCCGCGCAGCCTGCTGCAGTACGACGGGCACAAGTACATGGTGGCCAACGACCACGACGGCCAGGTGATGTACTACCGCCGCGACCTGCTGGAGGATCCGCTGCACCGGGCGGCCTTCCAGAAGGCCTACGGCCGGCCGCTCGGCGTGCCGGCCACCTGGGACGAATTCCGCGACGTCGCGGCCTATTTCAACGGCAAGGACCTGAACGGCGATGGCCAGCCCGACCACGGCGTCGTGCTGCCGCTGATGGCCGGCGTGCAGGGCATGTTCCAGTTCATGTCGCTGTCGGCGCCCTTCGTCATCGGGCCGGCCAACCCCGGCCTGTACTGGTTCGACCCGCAGACGATGAAGCCGCTGATCGACAGCCCCGGCCACGTGCGTGCGCTGACGGTGCTGGTCGGCCTGGTCGAGTTCGGCCCGAAGGAGATGCTGCGCTGGGACCTGGGCCGCGGCTGGGACCATTTCCTGGCCGGCCGTGCCGCGCTGGCCGTCACCTGGGGCGACCTGGGCGCGCTGGCCCAGCAGGCCGGCAGCAAGGTGCGCGGCAAGGTGGGTTCGGCCCAGCTGCCCGGCGTGCCCGAGTACTACGGCATCGCGCAGCGGCAGTGGCTGCGCACCGCCACGCCGAACCGGGTGGGCAACACCACCGGCGGCTCGTGGGCCGGCGTGATCTCGCGCTTCTCGAAGGCGCCGGAAGCCACCTACTACCTGCTCGCGCTGATGGCCACGCAGGCCAAGTCCGAGGTCTATGCCGCACGCGGCTGGGACGGCGTCGACCCGGGCCGGCGCTACCACTTCCTGCCGCCGATGGGCACCGCCAAGATCGAGACCTATGCGCGCGCCGGCTGGGACACGGCCGACGTGCGCGACTTCCTGCGGGCCTACCACGACACCTACACCAACCCGCTGCAGCTGCCCTACCTGCGCATCCCCGGGGCCTTCAGCTACTGGCTGGCGCTGGACCTGCACCTCGCGGAGGCGACGTCCGGGCAACTGAGTCCCGAAGCGGCGCTGAAGGCCGCGGCGGTGGACTTCGAAGAGATCACCATCCGGCTCGGCCGCGACAGGCAACGGCGAGCGTACCGCTCGTCGCTGGGGCTGTGAGCGCGGCTGCAACCGGCAGCAGGAGGACAGGCGCATGGACACGATCGTGGGCTGGTTCGCCGCAGCGGCCGCTGCAGCGTTCGCACTGGCGGCCTCGGCACAGGACGCCAAGCCGCCGAAATCGGAGGAGTACAAGACCTCGGTCGTGAAAGCCGGCGCGATCGTGCCGCCGCGCGTCGTGCCGCCGTGCAAGCCGGGGGCGTGCCCGTTCGCCGGCCAGCGGGTGACGGTGCTGATGGTGAAGGAACGCGACGCCGGCTCGCTGGGCGAACTGAAGGCCGAGTTCGAGGCCGCCACCGGCGCCACGTTGAATTTCGCGCAGGTCACCCACCAGGAGCTGTTCCCGCACTTCATGGCCGACCTGACCAACGGCACCGGCCAGTACGACGCCGCGTATGCCGGCGCGTGGTGGCTGGGCGAACTGGCGGCGGGCGACCACATCGTCTCGTACGACAAGCTCTACAAGGACCCGCGCTTCCCCGCCTGGGACATCGACGAGGTGCTGCCGGCGCCACGGCGGCTGCTGAGCTATGCGGGCAAGAAGTACATGATCGCCAACGACCACGACGGCCAGGTGATGTACTACCGCCGCGACCTGCTGGCCGATCCGCGGCACCGCGCCGCCTTTGCCACCCGCTACGGCTACCCGCTGGTCGTGCCGGCCACCTGGGCCCAGTTCCGCGACGTGGCCGAGTACTTCAACGGCCAGGACCTGAACGGCGACGGCGTGCCGGACCACGGGCTGACGCTGCACCTGAAGGTCGGTGCCCAGGGCATGTTCCATTTCATGTCGTTCTCGGCGCCGTTCGTGATCGGCCCGGACAACCCCGGCCTCTACTGGTTCGACCCGAAGACCATGAAGCCGCTGATCGAGAGCCCGGGCCATGTGCGCGCGCTCGAGGCGCTGGTCGACCTGGTGCAGTTCGGGCCGAAGGACATGCTCAGCTGGGACCTGGGCAAGAGCTGGGACCTGTTCCTGTCGGGCCGCGCCGCGCTGGCTTTCACCTGGGGCGACCTGGGCGCGCTGGCGCAGGACGAGGGCAGCAAGGTGCGCGGGCGGATCGGCTCGGCGCCGATGCCCGGCACGCTGTCGTACTACAGCATTCCGGCCGGCCGCTGGATCAAGACCGCGAAGCCGAACCTGGTCGGCAACACCACCGGCGGCTCGTGGGCCGGCGTGATCTCGAAGTACGCCAAGGCCCCGGAGGCGGCCTACTACCTGTTCGCGCTGATGGCGACGAAGGAGAAGTCGAAGGTGTATGCGGTGCGCGGCTGGGACGGCATCGACCCCGGGCGCAGCTTCCACTTCCTGCCGCCCGACGGCACGGCCCGCATCGAGACCTACCTCGACGCCGGCTGGAACGAGGCCGACGTCCGCGACTACCTGCATGCGTATTTCGAGAACTTCAGCAACCCGCTGCAGTTCCCGTACCTGCGCATCCCGGGCGCCTTCAGCTACTGGCAGGCGCTGGACGTGCACCTGGCCGAGGCCGCGGCCGGCCAGCTGAGCCCGCAGGCGGCGCTGAAGGCGACGGCCGTCGACTTCGAGGAGATCACGATCCGCCTCGGCCGCGAAGCCCAGCGGCGCGTCTACCGGGCCTCGCTCGGCCTGCCGCGGTGATGGACTGGCGCCGGCGCGTCATCAGCCCGGGCGTCGGCGACAAGCTGACGATGGGCTTCGGCGCGCTGGCCGGCGTCACCCTGCTGGTGATCGCGCTGGGCTGGATCGGCGGGCAGCGCCTGGCCGACGACATCGCGCTGGCCGAGAACCTGCGGCGCCCCGCGCTGCTCGCGTCGACCCAGGCGCAGGCCAGCCTGCTGAGCATGCAGCTGCACGTGCGCGGCTACCTGGTGCTGAGCGATCCGCAGGACGTGCTGCAGTACCACGCGGCTCGCCGCAGTTTCGAGAACAGCCTGGCCTTGCTGCAGGCGATGTCGAACCGCTGGCCTGAAGCGGAGGCGGCCCGCTCGCTCGAGGCGCTGACCGCCGAGTACGACGCCTGGGTGCAGTTGCCGCAGCGCCTGTTCGCATTGCACGACGACCCGCTGAAGAACCGGGCGGCGCTGCGGCTGTCGCGCCTGGAGGTGCAATCGCGGCGCGTGCAGGCGCTGGATGCGCTCGGCCGCATCGTCGAGGCGCAGAAGGCGCGCGCGGCCAGCGCCGAGCACCGCGCGCTGGTCGAGGACCTGCTGCGCTTCCAGACCTCGTTCGACGCGATGGTCACCAACCTGATCGCGTTCGGCGCGTCGGGCGAGTTGAACTTCAAGCTGGCCTACGGGCCGCAGCTGTCCACCAATGCGTCGGCCTGGACGGCCGTGTCGGCACGCCGCGGCCTGCTCGATGCGCAGCAGAGCCGGCTGCTCGACGACATCGCCCGGCTGCGCTCGGAGATCGCCCAGCTCGCGCTGCAGATCGGCGCCATCGTCAACGGCGAGCATGCCTACGAGGACCTGTACCTCTACCGCACCGAGGTCGCGCCGCAGGCCGCCGCGATGCTGCAGCGCCTGGCCGAGCTGACGCGCATGCAGGAGGGCCAGCTGGACGGCGCGCTGACCGGCCTGGTCGGCGGCATCGCACGCGCGCGGGCGGTGGCCGGCGCGGTCGGGCTGATCGCGGTGCTGGCGGCGATCGCGCTCGCCTGGGGCTTTCGCCGCAACATCGTCGGGCCGGTGCACCGCCTGACCGGCGTGGCCGAACGCGTGGCGGCCGGCGACCTGCTGGCGCGGGCCGAGCCGGAATCGCAGGACGAGATCGGCGTGCTGGCGGCAAGCTTCAACACGATGACGCAGCGGCTGGCCGACACCATCGCGCACCTGGAGCGCGTGTTCGCCGAGGCCCGGCACGCGCGCGACGCGGCCGAGGAGGCCAACCAGGCGAAGAGCGAGTTCCTGGCCAACATGAGCCACGAGATCCGCACGCCGATGAACGCCATCCTCGGCATGTCGCACCTGGCGCTGCAGAGCGGGCTGGACCCCCAGCAGCTCAACTACGTGCAGAAGGTGCACCGGGCCGCCGAGTCGCTGCTGGGGATCATCAACGACATCCTCGATTTCTCGAAGATCGAGGCGGGGCACCTGGACATGGAGCAGGTGCCGTTCGAGCTCGGTGCGGTGCTCGACGACCTGGCCACGCAGGTGGGGATGCATGCCGAGGAGAAGGGGCTGGAGCTGGTGTTCGCGCTGCCGCCCGATCTGCCGGCCACCCTGGAGGGCGACCCGTTCCGGCTCGGGCAGGTGCTGCTGAACCTGGGCAACAACGCCGTCAAGTTCACCGAGCGCGGCGAGGTCGTCGTCAAGGTCGACGCGATCGAACGCACGGCCGACGACGTGCTGCTGCGCTTCGAAGTGCGCGACAGCGGCATCGGCATCACCGCCGAGCAGCAGGCGCGGCTGTTCAAGCCGTTCTCGCAGGCCGACAGCTCGACCAGCCGGCGCTATGGCGGCACCGGGCTCGGGCTGGTGATCTCCAGCAACCTGGTGCGCATGATGGGCGGGCAGATCGGGCTCGACAGCGCGCCCGGCCGCGGCAGCCGCTTCCATTTCAGCGCCCGCTTCCGGCTGCCGCCGCAGGGCGCGACCGACGACGACCCGCGCCGGGTCGAGCGCGTGCGCGGGTTGCGCGTGCTGGTGGCCGACGACAACGACGTGGCCCGCGAGCTGTTGGCGCAGATGACGGCCGCGTTCGGCATGCTGCCGTCGACGGTGGGCGACGGCGAAGCGGCGCTGCGGGCCATCGCGGAGGCGGACCGCAGCGACGCGCCGGTCGAACTGCTGCTGCTCGACTGGAAGATGCCGGGGCTGGACGGCGTCGACTGCCTCGTTCGGCTGGCAGGGATGGGGCTGCGCCATGCGCCGCCGACGGTGCTGATGCTCACCGCGTTCAGCCGCGACGAGGTGACGCGCCGGCTGACGGCGGAGCGCCTGTCGGCGGCGGCGACGCTGAGCAAGCCGGTGACGCCGTCGACGCTGCTCGACACCTGCCTGGCCGTGCTGCACCTGCCGGGGCGGCACGCGCTGCGCGCGCAGCGCCGCGACGATGCGCTCGTGAACCAGCGGGCCGCGCTGGTCGGGGCGCGCATCCTGCTGGTCGAGGACAACCCGATCAACCAGGAACTCGCGTGCGACCTGCTGAACCGTGCCGGCGTGCAGCTCGCCACCGCCGACAACGGGCGGGAAGCGCTGGAGCGGCTGGCGCACGGGCGCTTCGACCTCGTGCTGATGGATTGCCAGATGCCGGTGATGGACGGCTATGCGGCGACGCGCGCGCTGCGCGAGCAGCCGCGCTGGCGCGACCTGCCGGTGATCGCGATGACGGCCAACGCGATGGTGGGCGACCGCGAGAAGGTGCTGGCCGCCGGCATGAACGACCACATCGCGAAGCCGATCCGGGTGGAGGAGCTGTTCGCCACCTTGGCGCGCTGGATCGGGCGGCCGGCGCTGGAACCGGTGCAGGAACCGCTGCACCCACCGGTGCCGAACGGTGGGACGGGTCTGGCGCTGCAGGACGCACTGGAGGCCCTGGGTGGCAACCGCACGCTGTACGCGCGGGTCGCGCACATGTTCGTCGAGAGCGAGACGAGCTTCGTCGAACGCTTCGCCGAAGCGCGTGCCGCCGCGGACGACGC
Source organism: Rhizobacter sp. Root1238 (assembly GCF_001425825.1). GTDB lineage: Bacteria > Pseudomonadota > Gammaproteobacteria > Burkholderiales > Burkholderiaceae_C > Rhizobacter. The sequence goes on along the minus strand of NZ_LMDM01000023.1, from coordinate 266,241 downwards.
CGGCATGGTGCGCATCGCCCACGACCTGAAGAGCGTGGCGGGAACGCTCGGCGCCACCGCCTTGTCCGGCGCGGCCGCGGCGCTGGAGCATGCGGTGTCGGAGCCGGCGCTGCAGGACGACCTCGACGAACTGATCGAGCAGGTCGAGGTGCGGCTGGAGCCGGCGCTCGCGGCGCTGCGGGCGATGGCGGCTGGAGAGCCCGAGTCCGCGCTGGACATGGGCAACGGCCGCGCCTGAGCCCGTCCTGCAGACTTGTTGATCATCAGGACAACTGAGCCAACCCTTGAAATTCGAGCTTAGGCTCCCGCTCGGAATCGTCATACAGAAACACCGCCATATCGCAGTTCCCCGCATAGGGCACCTTATCTCTGTCACCCCCTTCCGTTCTATTTTTGTCATTTGCCTCCAAAATACATGCCCGCATGAGGGTGTTGATTACCCTGCCATGATTGATGAGGAGCACCTCTCTCTCGTTTTCTGGGGTGTTTTTTACAATCCCATGCACCTCACGTAAAACCCTTTCAAGTAGCGCATTGTATTTTTCAGCGTTTGGGATGACAGGAAGATGGTCCCAGAGCTCCAACAGCCGCGAATATTCATGCATCAAAATATCCTCTTGACTCCCCCACTGCTCGTTGCGAGCCTTGTCGGAATACCCTGAGGCATCGCCCCAATCAATTTCCCTCAATCCCTCATGTGTCTGGATATTAAAGCTTGTTTTCTGACCAATTATTTTGCCAGTATGGAAGGCGCGTACCAAAGGAGAACAATGAATGGAAGAAATGCTTATTTTTTTCTGCTCCTGCAATTGATTAATACTTGAAGCGAGAGCATTTGCATCAACGATCCCCTTCTCCGTCAAATCCTCATCCGGAACTTCTGAACCGATAATTTTACCTTGCAGATTTGAGGGTGTTTGACCATGCCTCCCCATCATGACCAGAGTACCGTTCCGAGACTTGGCATCCCACGAAGAAAAATCAAATTCCATCTGACCAGGGCTGGCACCTATTAAATCAGGCGCCACTGAAAACTCGACCCTCTCAAGAAACCGACCGCCTCCTTGAGTTCGCAAGTTGATTTTTTCAACATCATTGACACCATCATAATTTCTGGGTGAATAGATAAAAGGCCTGCCAGAAGTTGGTCTCATGTTTCACTTTCCGTGTTTTCCAATCCTTCGAAGGTGGAAGTCGCCCCACACGACAACCAGCGCGAACGCGATCCATTGGATTGATCTTGCCGCGTGAGTGACCGGACACGCCAGATCGTTCCTCGTCGACCTCGACGGGCAACGACTCGATGTCCAGAAGAGCGCGGACTGACAGGTTGGGCACGGTGGTCGAGCGCGCCTTACAATTTTCCCAACAGTAAGGAGTCATTCGATGACGGAATCCACGATCACCTCCAAAGGCCAGACAACGGTGCCGGCCGAGATTCGCGAGCGTTTGGGGGCCGTCGCCGGCACGCGGCTCGTGTGGCACCTGCTGGCTGACGGCAGCCTCATCGTGAGGGCCAAGACGCGCTCGCTGCGCGACATGGCCGGCATGCTGAAGGCGCCGAAGGGCAAGAGGGTCAGCATCGACGACATGAACCCCTGGCGCTGATGGCCGCGATCGACACCAACGTCCTGATCCGCTACATCATCCAGGACGAAGATTCGCAATTCGCGATCGTGATGCGGTTGCTGGACGACTGCGCGCGCGATGGGCGACCCTTGTTCGTACCGATCACCGTCGTGCTCGAACTGGAGTGGGTCCTGCGATCGAACTTCCAGGTCGCCAAGCCCGATCTGGTCAGCACGCTGTCGCAGTTGTTGTCGGCGACCGAACTGTCGTTCCAGTCGGAGGCCGCCCTGGAAGTGGCAGTGGCCCACTACCGTGACGGCACGGCAGATTTTGCGGATTGCGTCCATGCTGCGCTGGCCGCACAGGCTGGGGAGGAGCCGCTGTGGACCTTCGACAGGAAAGCGGCGAAGGTCGACGGCGCCAAGCTGCTGATGCCGTAGCACATTCGCCGTTTCGAGGACGGCAGCCGGGCGTCAAGGCTGGCGCTTGCCCGGCTTGGTCGAGTACGGTGTTTCCTGCGCGCAGCCCGACCCGGTATCCTTGCGGATCCTGCATCGCGCCCGCGCGATGCATCGTCGACAACCTCCCAGCCCCCCCACCTCACCATGATGCGACTGATTCCCCTGGCAGCCCTGTGCGCGCTGCTGGCAGCCTGTGCTTCCGACCCGGCGCCGAAGCCGCCGGGCCAGCAAGTGGCCGCCGCCCCTGCAAAGTGCCCTGCCGACACCTCGCTCGGCAGCAACATCGCGCGCCGTGGCACCTGCCGGCCGATGACGCCCGAAGAAATCGATGCGGCCCGCGCCGATGCCGAGCGCATCCGCGACGGCGCCAGCCGCATGATGACGCCGACCGGCACCACCGGCCGCTGACGAAACGGGCTCTTTCCGGGCTAAACTCGCGCCGCCAGGAGAGAGCTTCCACGCGAAGCCGCCGAAGGCGCAGGACCGGCAGCGATGCCGGCTCGAACGCTCAGGCAAAAGGACTGGCAAGCGCCCCGCAAGGGGCGTTCCTCGCTGGAGAGAGGCTCACCCCGAGTGAGTCCACCGAAGGGGCAAGCGGTCGACCGGGATCCGGAGGCCGCCAATCTCTCAGGTAAAGCGGACAGAGAGGGCATCCCCAACGCGTCGGCCGTCATGGCGACACGTTGGATCGGTGAATGCCCTCGGAGAAGAACATGTCCGCTGCCGAACTGCTGAAGACCCCGCTCTACGCACTCCACCTCGAACTCGGCGCCAAGATGGTGCCCTTCGCCGGTTACGAGATGCCGGTGAACTACCCCGGCGGCATCATTGCCGAGCACCGGCACTGCCGCAGCGCCGCTTCGCTGTTCGACGTCTCCCACATGGGCCAGGTCCGCCTGGTCGGCCCCGACGCCGCGAAGGCCCTCGAATCGCTGGTGCCGGTCGACATCGTCGACCTCGCGGTCGGCAAGCAGCGCTACGGCTTCTTCACCAACACCAGCGGCGGCATCCTCGACGACCTGATGATCACGCGCCGCGAGACGGACCTGCTGGTCATCGTCAACGCCGCCTGCAAGGACGCCGACATCAGGCACATGGTGACCCACATCGGCCACAAGTGCACCGTGCAGCCGCTGCCCGACCGCGCGCTGCTCGCGCTGCAGGGCCCGCAGGCCGTCAAGGCGCTCGCGCGTCTGAATGCCGATGCCGCCTCGCTCACCTTCATGACCGGCCGCGCGCTGACGCTGGCCGGTGCCGACTGCTTCGTGACCCGCTCCGGCTACACCGGCGAAGACGGCTTCGAGATCTCGGTCGCCGCCGACCAGGCCGAGGCGCTTGCCCGCACGCTGCTTGCGCAGCCCGAGGTCAAGCCCTGCGGCCTCGGCGCGCGCGACACGCTGCGCCTGGAAGCCGGGCTGTGCCTGTACGGTCACGACATCGACGAGAAGACCACGCCGGTCGAGGCCGGCCTGACCTGGGCGATCCAGAAGGTGCGCCGCGCCGGCGGCGCGCGCCATGGCGGCTACCCCGGTGCCGGCGTGATCGACGGCCAGCTTGCCCACGGCCCGACCAACAAGCGCGTCGGCCTGCTCGGCCTCGAGCGCGTGCCGGTGCGCGAAGGCGCCACCATCGTCGACGGCCAGGGCCACAAGCTCGGCCACGTGACCAGCGGCACGCTGTCGCCCAGCGTCGACCAGCCGATCGCGATGGCCTACCTCGCCGGCAACCACGCACTGCCGCACCACGAGGTGTTCGCCGAGGTGCGCGGCAAGCGGCAGCCGATGCGCGTCGCGCCGATGCCGTTCTCGCCGCACCGCTATTTCCGCGGCTGATCGCCGCCGTCGATCGCGCTGCCGGTCAGCGTCCCTTCCCCTTTTTTTCGACTTCGTCCCCCAAGGAGCTTTAGATGACGACCATGTACACGCCCGACCACGAGTGGATCAACATCGAAGACCACGAGGCCGCCACCGTCGGCATCACGATCCACGCGCAGGACGCGCTGGGCGACGTGGTCTTCGTCGACCTGCCGGAAGTCGGCCGCAGCTTCAAGAAGGGCGAAGTCGCCGGGGTCGTCGAATCGGTGAAGGCCGCAGCCGACCTGTACATGCCGGTGGCCGGCGAGATCGTCGAGGTCAATGAAGCGCTGCGCGCCGACCCGTCGCTCGCCAACAGCGACCCGCTGGGCAACGGCTGGTTCTTCAAGGTGCACGTCACCGACATGGGCGAGTTCGACCAGCTGATGGACCAGCCGGCTTACGACGAGCTCGTGAAAAACGCCTGAGGCTTGCCGCGGTCCCGGATCGACATCCGGGCGACGACTTGCCCAACCTCTCTTCATCCGGAACTGCCATGCTGATGTCCGCCGCCACGCCTTTGGGCGCCCTCGAGAACCCCACCGAATTCGTCGCCCGCCACATCGGCATCGAGGCCGAGGACGAAACGCTGATGCTGTCGGCGATCGGTGCCGCGTCGCGCCGCGCGCTGATCGACGCGATCGTGCCGCGCGCGATCGCCCGCCCGGCGCCGATGCAGCTGCCGGCCGCGCTGACCGAGGCGCAGGCGCTGGCCGAACTGAAGGGCATCGCCGCGCGCAACCAGGTGCTGAAGAGCTTCATCGGCCAGGGCTACCACGGCACCCTCACGCCGGGCGTCATCCTGCGCAACATCCTCGAGAACCCGGCCTGGTACACCGCGTACACGCCCTACCAGGCCGAGATCTCGCAGGGCCGCATGGAAGCACTCGTCAACTTCCAGACCATGGTCTGCGAGCTGACCGGGCTGGCCATCGCCGGCTCGTCGATGCTCGACGAAGCCACCGCCGCGGCCGAGGCGATGACGCTCGCGTTGCGCGTCGGCAAGAGCAAGAGCACCACCTTCTTCGTCGCCGACGACGTGCTGCCGCAGACGCTCGAAGTGGTGCGCACGCGCGCCGAGCCGCTCGGCCTGACGGTCGTCACCGGCCCGGCCGCGGAAGCCGCGAAGGCGCAGGCCTTCGCCGCGCTGTTCCAGTACCCCGGCGTCAACGGCGTCGTGCAGGACCTGGCCCCGGTGATCGCCGCGCTGCATGCGGCCGGCGGCCTGGCCATCGTCGCCGCCGACCTGCTGGCGCTGACGCTGATCACGCCGCCCGGCGAGATGGGGGCCGACATCGCGGTCGGCAACACCCAGCGCTTCGGCATGCCGATGGGCAACGGCGGCCCGCACGCCGCCTACATGGCGACGAAGGACGAGTTCAAGCGCTCGATGCCGGGCCGGCTGGTCGGCGTCAGCGTCGACGTGCACGGCAACCCGGCCTACCGCCTCGCGCTGCAGACGCGCGAGCAGCACATCCGCCGCGAGAAGGCCACGTCGAACATCTGCACCGCCCAGGTGCTGCCGGCGGTGATCGCCAGCATGTACGCCGTGTACCACGGCCCGCAAGGCCTGAAGCGCATCGCCGGGCGCGTCGCCAGCTACACCGCGGTGCTGGCGGCCGGGCTGAAGGAAGCCGGCTGCACGCTGGCGCACGAGAGCGCGTTCGACACGCTCGAGGTGCAGACCGCCGCCCGCACCGATGCCGTGCTGCAGGCCGCGCGCGAATCGGGCTTCAACCTGCGCCGCGCGTCGGCGACGAGCGTCGGTATCTCGCTCGACGAGACCACCACGCGCGGCGACATCGACGCGCTGCTGCGCATCGTGCCGGCCAAGCCGCTGGACACCGCCGCGCTGTGGTCGCGCAGCGAGAAGGGCGTGGCCGCGCTGGTGCCGGCCGAGCTGGCGCGCCGCAGCGCGTTCCTGTCGCACCCGGTGTTCAACACGCACCACAGCGAGACCGAGATGCTGCGCTACATCCGCAGCCTGTCCGACAAGGACCTTGCGCTCGACCGCAGCATGATCCCGCTCGGCTCGTGCACGATGAAGCTCAACGCCACCAGCGAGATGATCCCGATCACCTGGCCGGAGTTCGCCAACATCCACCCGTTCGCCCCGCGCGACCAGCTGGCCGGCTACGCATTGCTCGACCAGCAACTGCGCGACTGGCTGTGCCAGGCCACCGGCTATGCCGGCATCAGCCTGCAGCCCAATGCCGGCTCGCAGGGTGAGTACGCCGGGCTGCTGGTGATCAAGGCCTTCCACAAGTCGCGTGGCGAGGGCCACCGCAACATCTGCCTGATCCCCGAATCGGCGCACGGCACCAACCCGGCCAGTGCGCAGATGGTGGGGATGCAGGTGGTCGTCACGAAGTGCGATGCCGACGGCAACGTCGACCTCGCCGACCTGAAGGCCCGCTGCGAGCAGCACAGCGCGAACCTCGCGTGCGTGATGATCACCTACCCGTCGACCTACGGCGTGTTCGAGACGCGTGTGAAGGAGCTGTGCGCGCTGGTGCACCAGCACGGCGGCCGGGTGTACGTGGATGGCGCGAACATGAACGCGCTGGTCGGCATTGCCGCGCCGGGCGAGTTCGGCGGCGATGTCAGCCACCTGAACCTGCACAAGACCTTCTGCATCCCGCACGGCGGCGGCGGGCCGGGCGTCGGCCCGGTGTGCGTCGCGGCCGACCTGGTGCCGTTCCTGCCGGCGCACCGCGCGGCCGGCATCGGCACTGAGCAGCAGGTGGGCGCCGTCTCGGCCGCGCCGCTGGGCAATGCGGCGGTGCTGCCGATCAGCTGGATGTACGTGCGGATGATGGGCTCGCAGGGTCTGCAGGCCGCGACCGAGACCGCGATCCTGAGCGCCAACTACGTGGCGGCGCGGCTGGCCGACCACTACGACATCCACTACAGCGGCAACATCGCCGGCGTGAAGGGTGGCGGCGTGGCGCACGAGTGCATCCTCGACCTGCGCCCGCTGAAGGAGACCTCGGGCATCAGCGCCGAAGATGTGGCCAAGCGCCTGATCGACTACGGCTTCCATGCGCCGACGCTGAGCTTCCCGGTGGCCGGCACGCTGATGGTCGAGCCGACCGAGAGCGAGCCGCTGGTCGAGCTGGACCGCTTCTGCGACGCGATGATCGCGATCCGCGACGAGATCCGCAAGGTCGAGCAAGGGCAGTGGCCGCAGGACGACAACCCGCTGAAGGCCGCGCCGCACACCACCGGCGCGCTGATGAAGACCGAGTGGCCGCATGCGTATTCGCGCGAAGAAGCGGCGTTCCCGGTCAAGAGCCTGAAGCGGCAGAAGTACTGGTCGCCGGTCGGCCGAGTCGACAACGTGTATGGCGACCGCAACCTGTTCTGCAGCTGCCCGCCGTTGACGGACTATTGACGGCAGGCAAACCGAAGATGGCAAAGCGCCCGTTCGGACTGAGCTTGTCGAAGGCCTGCCGGCCACGCTCAGGTCGAACGGAGTGAAAGGAGCACCTTGATGGCCGTGTCGGTCTTCGACCTGTTCAAGATCGGCATCGGTCCGTCGAGCTCCCACACCGTCGGGCCGATGCGGGCCGCGCGCCTCTTCGCGCTGCGGCTGCAGCACGACGGCCTGCTCGGCCGCACGCAGCGCGTGCAGGCCGAGCTGTACGGCTCGCTCGGCGCCACCGGCAAGGGGCACGGCACCGACAAGGCGGTGCTGCTCGGGCTGGCCGGGCATGAGCCCGACCGCGTCGATCCGGACGCGATCCCTGCGCACCTCGATGCGATCCGCGGCGGCAAGCAACTGAAGCTGCTCGGCGAGCACGCGGTGGCCTTCAACGAGAAGACCGACCTCGTCTTCTACCGCCGCCAGACGCTGCCCTTCCATGCGAACGGCATGCGCTTCATCGCGTTCGACGGCGACGGGGCCGAACTCACGGCGCGCACCTGGTACTCGGTGGGCGGCGGCTTCGTCGTCAGCGAGGAGCTGGCGGCCGACGGCAGCAAGCAGAAGGTGCTGGCGCCGGACACCACGGTGCTGCCGCTGCCCTTCCATTCGGGCGCCGACCTGCTGGCGATCGCCGCACGCGAGCGCTGCAGCATCGCGCAGATCATGCGGCGCAACGAGCGGCACTGGCGCAGCGATGAAGAGATCGACGCCGGGCTGCTGCACATCTGGCAGGTGATGCAGGACTGCGTTGCGCGCGGCTCGCGCACCGATGGCGTGCTGCCTGGCGGCTTCAAGGTGCGCCGGCGCGCGGCCGACCTGCACCGGCAGCTGTCGTCGAACCCGGAGGCGGCGCTGCGCGACCCGCTGCAGGTGCTGGACTGGGTGAACCTGTATGCGCTGGCCGTCAACGAAGAGAACGCGGCCGGCGGGCGCGTCGTGACGGCACCGACCAACGGCGCGGCCGGCATCGTGCCGGCGGTGCTGCACTACTACGCGCGCTTCGTCGCAGGCGCCACGCCGGCCGGCATCGTCGACTTCCTGCTGACGGCCGCGGCGATCGGCATCCTCTACAAGGAGAACGCGTCGATCAGCGGCGCCGAGGTCGGCTGCCAGGGCGAGGTCGGCGTCGCGTGCTCGATGGCGGCGGGCGCGCTGTGCGCGGTGCTGGGCGGCACGCCGGAGCAGGTGGAGAACGCCGCCGAGATCGGCATGGAGCACCACCTGGGCCTCACCTGCGACCCGGTCGGCGGACTGGTGCAGATCCCGTGCATCGAGCGCAACGCGATCGCGTCGGTGAAGGCGATCAACGCGGCGCGCATGGCGATGCGCGGCGACGGCACGCACCACGTGAGCCTCGACAAGGTCATCAAGACGATGCGCGACACCGGCGCGGACATGATGACGAAGTACAAGGAAACGGCGCGGGGTGGGTTGGCGGTGAACATCGTGGAGTGCTGAACACCCTGCTGCACGCACGTCCAGCCGCATGACCGATCACCCCAAAGGCGTGCTCTATGCCCTCGCAGCCGCCGCCCTCAATGCCAGCATCGGCGTGCTGACCAAGACACTCGTCGCGCTCGGCTTCGCGCCGAGCAGCATCGCGGGGCTCAAGACCGTCATCGGCTTCGTGATCCTGCTGGCCATCGTGCTCGTGCAAGCCCCTCGGCAGCTGCGTGGCCATTGGTGGCAGGCTGGCGCCTGCGCGTTCTTCGGCATCTTCGTGCTGTTCCACTTCGAGACGGCCGCTTATGCGCACCAGACTGCGGCCAACGTCGTCGTGATGCTGATGGCCTGCGCGGCGTTCTCGGCGATGGCACTGGGCTGGCCGGTGCTGGGCGACCGGCCGCGGCGCCGGCAGGTCCTCGGCCTGCTGGTGGCCGTGGCAGGGGTCGCTCTGATCTGCGGCGCGAGCCTTGGTGGCGACCTGCAGGGCCTGCTGCTGGCTGCCATCGCCGGCACCGGTTACGGCATCTTCTCGGTGCTCGTGAAGAAGCTCGGCCTGCAAGGCGGTTTCGCGCTGACGACGCGGTTGCTGTTCTTCGGCAGCCTGTACCTGGGCGTCACCGTGCAGCCGGACAACCTGGCCCAGGCGCACTGGAGCGCCACCGCTCTGCTGCTGCTCGTGCTGCTGGCGGTCTTCCCGACGGTGCTCGGCTTCGTCTGCACGACACGCGCGATCCAGCACCTTTCACCCGGTCGCGTGCAGACGCTTGAACTGGCGGAGCCGGTGTTCGCGGCGCTGTTCGCGCTCGCGATGCTCGGCGAAGTGCCAACGCCAGGCGCGCTTGCGGGCGGCGCGGTGGTGATGCTCGGCCTGTACCTGAGCGCGTCGTAAATCGTCAGTCATTTCTTGAGGCACGAACCCGTCACGACCGCGCCGGGCTGATCTGGTAGGTCATCAATTCGTCGGTGATGCTCGCGTCGCTGCCCTGCAGCACGCTCCTGACCCGACCGACGCCGGGCGCGTACCAGGTGTCGATCACGTAGTCGTTCACCTGCTGGCCTGAACCGCTGAGATGGAACGTCCGGCGCACCGTCTGGCGCTGGTGCAGGCACTTGGCGAAGCTGCCGGCCGGAAGAGCCAGGTCCTCGTAGCCGACCACCAGCAGCCGCGAGCTCTCGCCCACCTCGTCGTGGATGCCGTCGGCGTCGTAGTCGATGCCACTGTCGACGGAGACCTCGTACTGCGGATAGCTGTCGCCCGCCACAGCCGGCAGCACCATCACGTAGGTCCCATTGAATGCGGTGGAGACCCGATCCGTGGGGTCGCCCTCGAAGACGCGGATGCCGGTGACCGAGCGCGCATAGATGTTCTCGTCAGCGACATCGGGGCCACTCGAGCCGGCCGTCTCGATCAGCGTCTGCAGGCGAGCGCCCTGCATACCGTCGACCTCCTGGCTGCCGGTGATGCGCGCCGTCACATCCGCTGTCTGCTGGCTGCCCTGGACCACCGTCGTTCGCCGGTAACCCCAGGTGCTGCCGATCGACAACGGGAAATACGCATCCGCCGCCGGCACGACCACGCCGCCGGCGCCCTCCGACGTGTCACCGCTGCCACCTCCGCCGCATGCGGCCAGCGCACACGCGGACAACAGCACCGCGGCCAGCTGCCGCATCGGGAACATGCACGTCACCATTTCTCCTCCCACCATTTCTCCTCCTCGGCCCCTGCGGGCTACCCGTCATCTTGATATCGGACCTGCGGTCCGGACTTGCTAGCCGCGGTACTGGAACGGCGGCAATCGCCTCACGCGCCGCCAGGCCAGCACCGGCAGCCGCAGCAGGAACTCCAGCATCAGCCGCGCATGCATCCACGTCAGCAGCACGTTGTCGCGCACATACCGGAAGTGCGAGACGCCGCCCTCCTCCGCCGTCAGGTACTTCACCGGCGCCGGCAGGTTGATCGGCGCGACGCCGCGCCATGCGAGCCGCACCACCGCTTCGGTGTCGAAATCGAAGCGCCGCATCCACGGCTGGCGGCGCATCACCGCGATCAGCGGCTCGATCGGGTACACGCGGAAGCCGTACAGCGAATCGCCGATGCCGGCGCCCAGCGTCTCCAGGTCGGTCCAGCCGTTCGAGATGCGCCGCCCGCGCACGCGCAGCAGCGGCGCCGACGCGTCGAACACCGGCTTGCCCAGCACCATCGCATCGGGGTGCTGCTGCGAGGTCGCCATGAACTGCGGGATCAGCCCGGCCGGGTGCTGCCCGTCCGAATCCATCGTCAGCACGTGCGTGAAGCCCGCGGCCTGCGCCGCCTTCAGTCCGGTCAGCACCGCCGCACCCTTGCCCTGGTTGTGCGGCAGCACGATCACGTGCAGCTGCGCATCGGCCTCGGCCATCCGCTGCAGCCCTTCGGCGGTGCCGTCGGTGCTGCCGTCGACCACCACCCACACCGGCGACCACTGCGCGCGTGCCGCACGCACGGTGTCGTACACCGTCGCGCCGGTGTCGTAGCTCGGGATCAGCACCGCCTGCCGGATTGCGTTCACGTCCGCTCTTTCAAGGCCAGTTCCTTCTTGCACAGCTCATTGCGAAAATAGGCCTCCAGCTCGTCCAGCGGCAGCGCCGCCCCGTCGCGCGGCTCGAAGCGCTCGCCCAGCCGCAACGTGAACGCCATCGGGAACGGCGGCACGCGCCAGATCGGCCAGCCCTTGCGCAGGTACGGCGAATCGGTCTCGATGAACACCGTCTGGATCGGCACGCCGGCCTTGTGCGCGATCGCCGTCACGCCCGGGCGGAAGCGGTTCAGCATCGCGCCGGCCTCGGTGCGCGTGCCTTCGGGAAACATCACCAGCTGCGCGCCTTCGCGCAGGTTCGCGATCGCGTGCCGCAGCATCGTGCGCGGCGAATCGTTCGGGATGTAGCGCGCAATCCGCGCGCCGGCCCCGAGGAACACGTTGCGCATCAGGTCGCCCTTCATGATGCACACGCCGCGCCGCAGCCGCGCGACGATCAGCAGCGCATCGACCATGCTCGGGTGGTTGGCCACCACGACCAGCCCGGTCGCGCCGTCATTGAGCCGGTCGAGCGACTGGCTGTCGACCTCCATCAGCCCGAAGCCGGCCGCCAGGTTCCAGAACACGCGGTACGAACTCGCGACCACGTGCCGGCCGATCGCCTGCGCGCGCCGGCGCGGCACCACCGGCAGCATCAATGCGGCGACCAGGTTCCAGCCCAGCGACGCCAGGCCCAACCCGAGCAGCAGCAGGTAGAAACACGCGAGCTGCCAGGCGCGCCGGATCATGGGGGCGACAGCGCTGCTGCCGACGCGATGCCATGCGCTTCGATCTCGACCAGCAGGTCGGCACGGCACACGTCGGCGCGCAGGTAGATCGCGTTGCGCAGCGCCGGCGCGTCGGCACCGAGCCGCCGCGCCAGCACCTCGCGCACGGTCGGCAGGTCCTGCGCATGGCGGACGTAGACGGTGCAGGCCAGCGTGTCGACGCGGTGCGCTCGCGGCCCGATCGTGCTCAGCGCATTGGCCGCATCGACCACCGCGGCCACGTTGGCGAGCGTCTCCTCGGTCTGCCGGGCCACGTCGCCCGGGTGCAGCGTCTGGTGCCCGACGATGCTGGCGGTGCCCGACAGGAACAGCGCCTCGCGCCCGCCGCCGATCGATGCCAGCGCACCGCGCGAGAAGGTCGGCGCGCGCGGGCCGTATTGCGACGGGTAGCGGTAGGCGCTGACCTGGCGCGGGTTCTCGACCGCCCGCGGCGCCTCGCGCCCCGCGAGGAAGTGCACTGTCAGCGGACCGCGCGTGGTGCCCAGCGCGCAGGCGGCCGGCGCGCCGTCGAAGGCGCTGCGCCGCGCGGCCAGGAAGGCATCCTGGCGGCCGATGTTGAACTGCCGGTAGCGCTCCAGCGGGTCGCCGCCGGCATCGTTGCCGTTGATGTCGGCCACGTAGTTCCACAGCCGCAGCAGGTGCGGGAAGCCTTCGTCGTGCAGCAGTTGGAACAGCGCGTCGTAGACCTGCCGCGCCGCGGCGCCGATGCCGCCGGGCAGCGCCGCGTCGTCGATGCACAGCGTGCCCATCAGCCAGTGGCCGTCGCTCGCGAAACGCGCGATGCCGCGGCGCTGCTCGCGCAGCGTGCCGGGCACGCTCCAGGTCTCGGTGACGGGGCCCGCGGGGTACAGCAGCGCGGGCGAGGCGATGTCGCGCGGCTCGTCGGCGGTGTGGAGGCGGCGGTCGAGCGCCGGCGCCGTGTCGGTCGATTCGAAGGCGCGACGGAACTGCAGCGGGGACGACAGGGGAAGCGGCGGAGAGGACAACGGCAGGTCGCGCATCGGCCGAATTTTAGGGGAGCGCGGTGGCGTTTCCGGGCCGGGTTTCCCGCCCGGTACAACGTCCTACAGCGGATCGGCCTGGGGGCGATCCAGCCATTTCTCGAAATCGTCACGCAGGCGTTCGCTTTCGTGCACCGCGCGGGTCCAGGCGGCCTGCCGCCCGGCCACGTCGTCGCCCCAGGCCTTGAAGTCGGCCCGGTCGGGCAGCTTGCCGTTCGGCAGCGTCGCGATCCACGCCGGGTTCGGGTACAGCACGATCAGCTTGTCGAGCTTCGCGCTGGCGCGGTGGCGGCGCTTGAAGCCCTTGTCGAGCCAGCCCGGCACCACCGTCTTCTGGAAGTGCGGATACAGCGCGAGCCCGTCGTGCATCGACGCGTAGTCGAGGTGCAGGTGGTAGTCGGTGATGCCGCCGTCCCAGTAGGCGCCGGCGGGTCCGCCGGGAATGTCGTGCACCGCGTCGAGCCAGAACGGGATCGAGCAGCTCGCGAGGATGCTCGCGCGCAGGTTCGACGCGTCGAGCGCGGCCGTGTGCGTGCGGTAGTCGGTGAGCGACAGCGGCAACGCATCGCGCGGATCGGAGAACACCACGCGCTCCAGCCAGCCCCCCATCGCACGGCGGCTCAGCGCATTGGCCGCGAACGCGCCCAGGTAGCCGACGGGCGTGCGCAGCCGTCCCTGCCGGCCCAGCACATGCCGGCCGCGGCTGGTGAACACATGCAGCCGGAAGCGCCGATGTTGCAGCACCTGTGCCTCGCGCGCGCCGAACTGGCGCACGAGGTTGTCGGCGAACACCTGGCTCACATGGGTCGCGGCCGGCTGCTTGCCGGGTGCGTGCTCGTAGTGCTGGCCGATGTAGTCGGCGGCCATCTGCGCCAGTTCGCGCGCCGGGTCGTCGAGGCAGCCGGTCGCCATGCGCCACGCGCCGATCGACGCGCCGAGCAGATGCACCGTGTGGTCGCTGCGCGGCAACCAGTCGCCGAACAGGAAGCGGTCGAGGTGGTTCAGCGCCAGGCCCTTGGGACCGCCGGCCGCTGCCGGGATCGCGCGCACGTCGAGCGGGCGCAGGCCGTCGCGGCGCAGGTGTTCGCGCGCTTTCGGGCCGGCAGCGACGAGCAGGGCTTTCATCGGGCGTCGTTCGGCGGTGAAACCCGGATCGGCATCCGGGCTGCGGTCAGTGCGGGTCTCTCTTGATGACGCCGCAGGCGATGCGGGCGCCGGAGTTGCCGGTCGGCTGCGTCGCGTAGTCGTCCTGGCTCGCATGCACGATCAGGCCGTGGCCGACCAGGTCGGTCGGGCCGGAGCCGATGGTCACGTCGCTCAGCATGAACTCGAAGTCGGCGACGCCGTTCGCATCGGCGGTGATCGCCGGCATGTCGCCTGCATGGTGGTCACCCAGCGGAGAGCCGTGCGGCTTGCCGGTCGGGTTGAAGTGGCCGCCGGCGCTCATGCCGTCGCCGCTGGAGCAATCGCCCTTCTCGTGCGCATGGAAGCCGTGGTCCTGGTTCGGCTTCAGGCCGCGCACCTTGCCCTTGACGAGCACCCGATCGCCGACCATCTGGAAGGTGACGACGCCGACCGCGGCATTGCCGGTGGTGGGCAGCAGGGTCGCCGTGGCGCTCGGGCCGGGCGCGTGGGCGCAGGCGCCGAGCAGCGCGGCGCTGCCGAGCATCAGGGCGAGCGCGAGAGGTCGAAGGCGTGTGTTCATCGCTGGGTTCCTCAGTGAAGTGTCTGAAGCGTCAGATCGCGCATGGTGCCCTGATTCGCCGGCCGCGGCTCAGCCCTTGCCTTGCAGCTTCGCAAAGGCAGCCGCCATCGCGGATTGCTGCGACGAGGCTTGCTGCTGCGGTGCGCGGTGACCACCTCCGCCACCACCGCCGCCGCTGCGCTCGCCCCGCCCCGCCGGCCGGAAACTGTTGTCGCCCTGGCGCTCGCCGCGCGGTGCGACCACCGCATCGAGTTTCATCGTCAGCGAGATGCGCTTGCGCGCCAGGTCGACCTCGAGCACCTTGACCTTGACGATATCGCCGGTCTTCACGACCTCGCGCGCATCGTTGACGAACTTGTTGCTCAACTGGCTCACATGCACCAGCCCGTCCTGGTGCACGCCCAGGTCGATGAAGGCGCCGAACTGCGCGACGTTGCTGACGGTGCCTTCGAGCGTCATGCCCGGCTGCAGGTCCTTCAGGTCCTCGACGCCGTCGTTGAAACGCGCCACCTTGAAGTCCGGCCGCGGGTCGCGGCCCGGCTTCTCCAGCTCGGCGAAGATGTCCTTCACCGTGATCGCGCCGAACTTGTCGCTGGCGAAGGCCTCGGGCTTCAGCGCGCGGATCACGTCGCTGCGGCCCATCACCTCGGCCGCCGGCTTGTTGACCGCGGCCATGATCTTCTCGACCACCGGGTAGGTTTCCGGGTGCACGCCCGACTGGTCGAGCGGGTTGTCGCCGCCGCGGATGCGCAGGAAGCCGGCACTCTGCTCGAAGGTCTTCGCGCCGAGCCCGCTGACGTCCAGCAACTGCTGGCGGTTGCGGAACGCGCCGTTCGCATCGCGCCAGCGCACGATGCTCGCGGCCACCGCGCTGCTCAGGCCCGACACGCGCGACAGCAGCGGTGCCGACGCGGTGTTCAGGTCGACGCCGACCGAGTTCACGCAGTCTTCGATCACCGTGTCGAGGCTGCGCGCCAGCTCGCTCTGGTTCACGTCGTGCTGGTACTGGCCGACACCGATGCTCTTCGGCTCGATCTTCACCAGCTCGGCGAGCGGGTCCTGCAGGCGCCGCGCGATGCTGACCGCACCGCGCAGGCTGACGTCGAGGTCGGGCAATTCCTTGCTCGCGTATTCGCTGGCGGAGTAGACCGACGCGCCGGCCTCGCTGACCACCACCTTCTCGATGTGGGTGCCCGGGGCGAGCTGCTGGATGCGCTTGATCAGGTCGGACGCGAGCTTGTCGGTCTCGCGGCTGGCGGTGCCGTTGCCGATCGCGATCAGGTTGACGCCGTGCGTCGCGCACAGCCGGCCCAGCGTGTGCAGCGAGCCTTCCCAGTCGTTGCGCGGCTCGTGCGGGTAGACGGTGTGGGTGTCCAGCACCTTGCCGGTCGCGTCGACCACCGCGACCTTCACGCCGGTGCGGATGCCGGGGTCCAGCCCCATCACGACGCGTGGGCCGGCCGGTGCGGCCAGCAGCAGGTCGCGCAGGTTCTCGGCGAACACCTTGATCGCGACCTTCTCGGCCTCTTCGCGCAGCCGGCTGAACAGGTCGCGCTCCAGGCTCAGGCTGAGCTTGACCTTCCAGGTCCAGCCGATGGTCTTGCGGATCAGGTCGTCGGCGGGGCGCTTCTTGTGGCTCCAGCCGAGGTGCACCGCAATGCGGCCTTCGGCGATCGTCGGCTGGCCGGGCACGACCTCTTCATCGAGCACCAGCTTCGCATCGAGGAACTCGAGCGTGCGGCCGCGGAACACCGCGAGCGCGCGGTGCGACGGCACGCGGTTGATCGGCTCGTCGTATTCGAAGTAGTCGCGGAACTTGGAGACGTCCGGGTGGTTGACGTCCTTGCCGTCCATCAGCTTCGAACGCAGCAGGCCTTCGTCCCACAGCCAGCTGCGCAGCTTGCCGACCAGCGCGGCGTCTTCGGCCCAGCGCTCGCTGAGCAGGTCGCGCACGCCGTCGAGCACCGCGAGTGCATCGGCAAAACCGCCTTCGGCGTTGATGAAGGCGACCGCTTCGGTGGCCGGGTCGAGCGACGGGTCGGCGAACAGCTTGTCGGCCAGCGGCTCCAGCCCGGCCTCGCGGGCGATCATGCCCTTGGTGCGGCGGCGCGGCTTGAACGGCAGGTAGAGGTCTTCGAGCTCCTGCTTGGTCGGCGCGGCCTCGATCGCGGCCCGCAGCGCGGGTGTCAGCTTGCCCTGCTCGTCGATGCTCTTCAGCACGGCCTCGCGGCGGTCTTCGAGCTCGCGCAGGTACGCCAGGCGGGATTCGAGCTCGCGCAGCTGGATGTCGTCGAGGTTGTCGGTGGCTTCCTTGCGGTAGCGGGCGATGAAGGGCACCGTGGCCCCGCCGTCCAGCAGTTGCACCGCGGCGTTCACTTGCACCGGCCGAACCTTCAGCTCGGCGGCGATCTGCAGAAGAATCTTGTCCAAAACGAGGGGGCCTGCCAGAGGCCTGTAGAGCACGAAAGCGGCGGAGTTTGCCACACGGTCATCGCCGGGCCGGCGGGCGGATTTGTCACCGTTTGCTATGCTCGCGGCCTTCGCGCCCTCCCATGCTGTCCCATCCCATCGCCCTCACCCGTGCCTCGCGCCGCATCGCCTTCGCGGTCGTGCTGCTCGTGTCGCTCGTGCTCGCGCAGGCGCTGGGGCTGATGCACGGGATCGCGCACATGCGGCACGCGCCAGGCACGGTGTCGACCGCCACGGTGGCGAAGGCGGCCGATTCCGGCTGGGTGGCCAAGCTGTTCGCCGGCCACCAGCACGGCGGCGATTGCGACGTCTACGACCAGTTGAGCCATGGCGACGCCATGCACGGCGCAACGCCGGCCTTCGCCGCCGTCGAGTTCACGCAGACGCCGGTGGCGCTGCACAGCGGCTGGCACATCGCCGCGCAATCCTCGGGCTTCCTCGCCCGAGGGCCCCCTTCCCTGAGCTGATCCGCCTCTCGAGGTTCGTCACCGGGCCCGGCTGCGCATGCGCACGCCGGCCCCGGCTTCATCAGCTTTGCCGGAAGTTTCCCCATGAATTCGCTCGTCTCGAAGCGCCACGCCGTGTCCGTGGCCATCTCCCTCGCCTTCTCGTCTGCCGCGTTCGCGCAGTCCAGTCCGGACGCCTCCACCCCGGCGGCATCCGCAGCCCCGGCGGCGGCCCTCGCTCCCGCTGCCGCGGCCAGCGCCCCCACCCGGCTCGACACGGTCGTGATCACCGGCAACCCGCTCGGCCGCAGCGAAGTCGCCGTGCCGGTCTCGGTGCTGACCGGCGATGAACTGACGCTGCGCCGCGGCAGCTCGATCGGCGAGACGCTGAACGGCACGCCCGGCGTGTCGTCGACGTACTTCGGCCCGAACGCGAACCGGCCGGTGATCCGTGGACTCGACGGCGACCGCGTGCGCATGCTCAGCAATGCCGGCGGCTCGCTCGATGCGTCGAGCCTGAGCTTCGACCATGCGGTGCCGATCGATCCGCTGATCGCCGACCGCATCGAGGTGCTGCGCGGCCCGGGTGCGCTGCTGTATGGCGGCAGCGCGGTCGGCGGGGTCGTCAACACGCTGGACAACCGCATCCCGTCGAGCCCGATCACCGGGCTGGGCGGCTCGGCCGAAGTGCGTGTGGGCGGTGCCGATGCCGAGCGCGGCGGCGCGGCGTTGCTGGAGACCGGCAACGGCCAGTTCGGGCTGCATGTGGACACCTTCGGCCGCAAGACCTCGGACCTGCACGTGCCGAGCTTCACGCCGCGCGCCGACGGCGAGGACCAGCCGGAGACGAAGCGCGTGCGGGCATCGGCCAGCGACACGCATGGCGGCTCGGTCGGCGGCTCGGTGTTCTTCGACCAGGGCTACGTGGGGCTGTCGGTCGACACCTACCGCAGCACCTACGGCGCGGTTGCCGAGCCGGACGTCGACATCGACATGAAACGCGACCACGTCGGCCTGGCCGGCGAAGTGAAGCGGCTCGACGGCCCATTCACCGGGCTGCGCGCGAGCTTCAACCACACGCGCTACCAGCACCAGGAAGTCGACACCGGCACCGGCGCGGTCGGCACCACCTTCAAGACCTCGGGCGACGAACTGCGGGTGGAAGCCACGCATGCGGCGATCGGGCCGGTGCAGGGCGTGGTCGGGCTGCAGGTCGAGGACTTCGATTTCTCGGCACTCGGCGATGAAGCGTTCGTGCCCAGCACGCGCACGAAGCGGCAGGCGCTGTTCGCGCTGGAGGACCTGGCCTGGAGCGGCGGCACGCTGACCGCCGGGTTGCGCGTGGAGCATGCGCGGATCACGTCGGACGGCGACGCCGCTGATGCGGCCGAGCCGAAGTTCGGTGCGGCGGATGCGCGCAGTTTCCCGGTGCGCAGCGCGTCGCTCGCGAACGTCTACAAGCTGACGCCGACCTGGTCGCTGAGCGGCTCGCTGAGCTACACCGAGCGCGCGCCGACCTCGTTCGAGCTGTATGCGAACGGCGTGCATGCGGCGACCGGCGCGTTCGAGCGCGGCGACGTGAACCTTGGCGTGGAACGCGGCAACAACATCGACGTGGCGCTCGCATGGAAGGACGACGGCAACGAACTGCGCCTGGGCGCGTTCAGCACGCGCTTCTCGCGCTTCATCTCGCTGGAGGCAACCGGCCAGCAGATCGAGGCCGAGGGCGATGACGGCCCGGAATCGTTCCCCGAGTACGCGTTCCGCGCGGTGCGGGCGCGGCTGAACGGCATCGAGATCAACGGCAAGCACCGCCTGCTGCGGCAGGACGGCTGGACGCTGGGGCTGGACGGCAAGCTCGACTACACGCGTGCGACCAACCTCGACACCGGCGAGGCGCTGCCGCGCGTGGCACCGCTGCGCACGTTGGTGGGGCTGGATGTCGACAGCGGGCCGTGGAGCGCGCGCCTGGAGGTGGACAGCGCGGCGAAGCAGAACCGCGTACCGTCCACCGACGTGTCGACCGACGGCTACACGATCGTCAACGCGTCGCTGGCGCGGCATTTCGCGATCGGCACCAGCGATGCGCTGTGGTTCCTGAAGCTCGGCAACCTGGGCGACAAACTGGCGTACAGCGCGTCGACGGTGCAGACGGTGCGGGACCTGTCGCCGTTGCCGGGGCGGTCGGTGAAGACCGGCGTGCGCGTCAGCTTCTGAGCGGTCCGCTCACCTGAGCGACGGCGGACGCGGCGTGCCCCACGCTGCGTCCGCGACGCTGCCGTTGCACGTGGTAGCCAATTGGAACTTATTGGTATTTAAATGGTTATACGATCAGTTTCCGATCGAAAGGCAGTCCGCTTTCTCGGCCCTGAGCATGGGTCATGGCGCTGCCGCAGTCGATGTCGTGACTCGTGCTTTTCCGACAACCGCTTTTGCAGTTTGAAAGGAAAACGATGAGTTCGACCTCCCTCCAACGTTCGCGCGTCTTCGACCTGGTACTCGCGGCCAGCGCGATCTTCGCCGCCGGCGCCGCGGCAGCCGCGAACCCGGTGTGCGCACCTGCGTGGGACCGCAGCACCTCGTACGCTGGCGGCAGCCACGTCAGCCAGAACCTGACCAACTACACCGCGGCCTACCGCACGATCGACGAGAACCCGAACCCGCACAGCGGGCCGCCGGGCAGCGGGCAGCCGTGGGTGACCGACGGGCCCTGTGGGAACGCACCGGCGCCTTCGCCCGCCCCTGCTCCGGCACCGGCCCCTGCGCCGGCTCCCGCACCGGCTCCGGCGCCCTCTCCCGCACCGGCGCCCGCGCCTGCAGCGAGTGCCATCGTCGGCGGCTACTACCCCTGGTGGGTCGGCTCGCCGATCCGGCTGCGCGACATCGATCCGCACTTCAACCTCGTCTACCTGTTCGCCGCGACGCCGCCGGGTGGCGACACCTCGGGCAACGTGCGCTGGCAGGCCCCGGCCGACGGCAACGGCGCCTGGACGCACTGGGTCGAGGACATGCAGTACGCGCGCAGCGTGCAGAAGCGAAAGATCATCCTGTCGGTTGGTGGGGCCGGCTTCGGCATGTCCTTCCCCGACCGCGCCAGATCGACCACCTTCGTCGACAGCATCGATGCGCTGTACACGCAGTGGCAGGGCTTCGACGGACTGGACTTCAACACCTTCGAGGGTTCGCAGTCGCCCGACACCGGCGAGATGATCTGGATAGCGAAGGAGTTGAAGCGCCGCCACCCCGGCTTCATCATCTCGGCGCCGCCGGCCCCGTGGAACCAGGTCGACCAGGCCTTCTGCAAGGCGATGCTGGACGCCGGCGCGCTGGACTACTGTGCCCCGCAGTACTACGACGGCCCGAACCTCGCGGACCCGAACTGGATATTGCCGAACGTGGACCTGTGGATGACGCTGCTCGGTCCGGAGCACGTGGTGATCGGCTTCGGCGTCGACCCGCAGGCGTACAACTACGAGACCATCGAGACGGCGGTCAGCGTGTGGACGCAGATCAAGGCACGCTACCCGAAGGTGCGCGGCGCCTTCGACTGGCAGATCAACAACGACGCGCTGCAGGGCTACCCGTTCGCGAAGCAGTTGGGACCGCTGGTGCCTTGATGACAGGCTGAGGCCGGCCGTTCGCGTCGCGCCGGCGACGCTTCGCGACCGCGGCGAGCCCCTCGTCGCATCGCGGTGTCGCCGGCGGCGCCGCACCGCCACAGTTCGCTCCATCGACGACAGGTCGCCGTCGAACCCACCCGATGGAGTGAACCATGAACCGCATTGCCACCCGCCACGCCCTCCCCGTTCTCGCCACCCTGCTGCTCGCCGTCGGCAGTGTTGCCGTGATGGCCCAGGACACCGCCGCGCCGAAGACCCGCGCACAAGTGCGTGCCGAACTGATCGACGCCCGCGCCCAGGGCACGCTGCCGATGGGCGGCGAGTTCGCCGGCACGATGCGCCACGACGCGCCGGCATCCGCCGAGACCCGCACCGCCGAGCGCAACCCGAAGCGCGCCGAACCGAATCGCGACTCGAAGGCGCCGATCGCCACCGGCGGTTGAACTGCTGAGCGAACGCGTTCACGTCAGGTCTTTGCGAACTTTCAAGCTCGCTTTCACCTAACGGCGCGAAACCAAGTGCTACCGTCGTAAGGCCCGGCAACGCCCGCTTCAGCCTTCGCTTCACTTCGTCGAAATCCGATCACGTCGCCATGACGTGGTCTCAGGGAGAGATGAACATGAAGCGCAGAAACCTGTTGCTGGCCGCCTCCGGGGCTGCCGGCGTGAGCCTCCTGCCGCTGGCGCCGTCGCGCGCCGCCGGCGCCCGCACCATCAGCTTCGGCCAGTCGGCCTCGCTGACCGGTGGCCAGGCCAGCTACGGCCGCGACGTGCAGAACGGCATCGCCGCTGCCTTTGCCGCGGCGAACACCACCGAAGCCGCCACCGGGCTTCACTTCGACCTGCAGACGCTCGACGACGGCGGCGTGCGCAGCCGCTGCATGAAGAACGTGATGCAGCTGGTCGAGAGCGGCTCGACCGCGCTGATCGGCCTGACCAGCGGCGCCGGCGCCGAAGCCTGCGTGCCGGTGATCGAGGATGCGCAGATCGCGATGCTCGGCACCGCCAGCGGCAACATGGGCATCCGCGGCAGCAACATCAGCGGCGCCTTCCACGTGCGCGCCGGCTACGACGCCGAATACAAGCGCATGGTCGGCTACGTGAAGGACTTCGGCATGCAGCGCATCGGGGTCGTCTACCTGAACGACACCTCGAAGGCCAACATGGAGGCGATGAACGCCGCGCTGTCGGCGCTGTCGATCCAGCCCAAGGTGTCGATCGGCATCGACCGCAACGCCACCTCGTTCGATGGCATCGCCAACGAGCTGCTGGCCGCCCGCCTCGACTGCGTGCTGTTCACCGCCAACGCCGGGCCGGTCGGCAAGATCATCGACCACCTGGTGCGCGGCAAGTACGCCGGGCTGTTCTATGCGTCGTCGTTCGCCGGCCAGGACCTGATCGACACGCTGACCTCGCGCAAGCAGAGCTGCGTGATGAGCATGGTGGTGCCGCGCCCGACGCAGATGGGCGTCAACGTGGTCGCGCAATGCCAGCGCGACCTGGCACTGCTGAACAACGGCGCGCGGCTGGGCATCACGACGCTCGAGGGCTACATCAGCGGACGCATCGCGGTCGAGGCGGCGCTGGCGGCCGCGAAGGCCGGCACGCTGAACCGCGCCCGCATGAAGGATTCGCTGGCCGGGCTGCGCAGCGACCTGGGCGGCTACAAGGTCGAGTTCGCCGGCACCCCGCACGGCTCGCGCTATGTCGACCTGATCGCGATCGACCGCTACGGCCGTCTCGTCGGCTGAAGGGGCAGCGCATGAAACGCCGCGACCTTCTGATGGGCGGCGCTGCCGCCTGCGCGGGCTTCCCGCGCCCCGCATTCGCCTCCAACACCATCGTCACGCTCGGCCAGAGCGCCTCGCTGACCGGCGCCCAGGCACGCTATGGCGCCGACGTGCGCGACGGCATCCTCGCCGCGTTCGCCGCCGCCAACCGGGCCGATCCCAAGGGACCGCGCTTCGAGCTGCAGGTGTACGACGACGGCGGCAACAAGGACCGCTGCATCGCCAACGTGCAGCAGCTGATCGGCGATGGCGCCGCGGCCCTGGTCGGCCTGACCAGCGGCGCGGCGGCCGAGGCCTGCATGCCGCAGGTCGAGAAGAACCAGATCGCGCTGATCGGCACCGCCAGCGGCAACATGGGCATCCGCAGCGCGGCGTCGTCCGGTGCGGTGCACGTGCGTGCCGGCTACGACGTGGAGTACCGCCGCATGGTGGGCTACGCGAAGGAGTTCGGTTTCAAGCGCGTCGGCTACGTGCACCTGAAGGACACCTCGAAGGCCAACCTGCTGGCGATGGAGGACGCGCTGAGCCGGCTCGGCGTGCAACCCGTCGCCGTCGTGCCGATCGACCGCAACGCCGGCTCGCTGCTGCCGGTGGCGCAGCAGCTGCTCGACCTGAAGCTCGATTGCGTGATGTTCACCACCAATGCGGCACCGGTGCTGTCCATCATCGAGCACATGCACACCGGCGCCTACCCGGGCATGCACTTCTCGTCGTCGTTTGCCGGGCAGGACCTGATCGACGGCGTGGTCGCGACGCGGCGCAGCGTGGTGATGAGCCTGGTGGTGCCGCGGCCGTCGGCGCTGGGCGTCGGCGTGGTCGGCCAGTGCAAGAGCGACCTGGCCGCCCTCGGCGGCACGGCCACGCTCGGCGTCACGACGCTGGAGGGCTACATCGCGGGCCGCGTCGCGGTCGAGGCAGCGCGCACCGCGGTCAAGGGCGGCGGCGCGACGCGCGGCCGGATGCGCGACGCGCTGGCGACGCTGCGCACCGACCTGGGCGGCTACCGCGTCGCCTACGCGCCCGACAACCCGCACGGCTCGCAGTACGTGGAAACGGTGGTGATCGACCGCTACGGCCGCATCGTCGGCTGAACACCGAGGGAGGACCTCATGGCTGCATCCTGGACGCGCGGGCTGGCCTGGCTCGCATTGTTGTTCGCCGGCATGCCGGCGTGGGGAGCCGGCAGCGAGCCGAGCCCGCAGCAGTGGGCCGAGGCGCGCGCCACGGCCGCCGACATCGCCGCCGCGCTGGCGCGCCATTGCCCGGTGGCCGGCCCCGGCGACCAGCCGGCTTTCGAGCAGTGCAAGCGCGGGCTGTTCGGCGATGGGGCACTGCGCGATGCG
The DNA here is from genome assembly GCF_001425825.1 of Rhizobacter sp. Root1238. Lineage (GTDB taxonomy): Bacteria > Pseudomonadota > Gammaproteobacteria > Burkholderiales > Burkholderiaceae_C > Rhizobacter. The sequence continues at coordinate 241,772 of NZ_LMDM01000023.1, read as the reverse complement.
CTGGACGCAATCGTGCTGTGGGGCCGCCAGCGCGACCCGGCGCTGTCGCTGCAGGCCAGCTCGCTGACGCAGTTCGCGCCCGACGTGCTGACGGGGCTCTACCTGCCGCTGTTCATGTTCGACGGGCAGCACAGCGTGCGCTATGTCGCTTCCGAAGGGCTGTTCCAGCTGCGCTTCGCGACTGCGTTCCGCAACCGGCTCGCGCCGGGGCAGTTCCCGTACCCGTTCTGGCACGACGCCGAGAAGTGGGCGATGTACCAGGGCGCGAACGAGGTGCTGCTGTGGTGGGAGCCGATGCGCGGACGCGTGAAGGTGGCCCAGTTCACGGTGCACGGCGCGCAACCGCCGATCGCCGCGGTCGGCAAGGTGCCCGCACCGGCGGGCTTCGGCGGGCAGTGGATGTGGACCGATGCGCAAGGGCAGACGCAGCCGAAGGCGACGCTCTTCGACGGCCTGTACCGCCGCGACAACCCGTGGCTGGGCCGGCTCGAAGGCGCCTACAAGCAACTCGCGCTGCGCCTGCGCCAGGGCGAGTGCGATTCGTGCCACGTGCCGAGCAACCCGGACAAGAGCAAGCGCCTGGTGCTGCTGCAGACGCCGGCGCATGCCGCCGGCGAGATCGAGCGGCTGCTGAAGGCGGTGCGCGAGGACCGCATGCCGCGCGACGAGACCGGCATCGAGAACCCGCTGGACGCGACGACCAAGCGGGCGCTGCTGGAAGATGGCGAGGCCTTCGCGGCGATGCTGGACGCGGCGCGGCGCTGGGAGGCGCAGGCGCGCCTGGCGGGCGCCGCCGGCACGCCGGCCGCGCTTCGCTGATCCGCCGTTGTCAGGCGCCGGGTCAGGCGCCGGTCGTGGCCGGGCGCGCGCTCGCCAGCCAGTCGAGCGCGCCCTGCGCCGCCACGCGCGCGCTCGCCATCGTGGCCGTCAGCAGGTAGCCACCGGTCGGCGCTTCCCAGTCGAGCATCTCGCCGGCGACGAACACGCCCGGCACGGCCCGCAGCATCAGCGCGCCATCCAGCGCCGCGGCGGACACGCCGCCGGCGCTGCTGATCGCCTCGTCGATCGGCCGCGTGGCGCCCACGGCGATGCGCAGCCCCTTGATGTGCGCGGCCAGGCGCTGCGGGTCGGCCAGGTCGGCCTTCGGCACCAGCTCGTGCAGCAGGCTGGCCTTGACGCCGTGCAGCCCGAGGCGCGACTTCAGGTGCGTCGACAGCGAGCGCGGCCCGCGCGGGTGCGCGAGCTCGGCGGCCACCCATTCCAGCGTGCGGGCCGGCAGCAGGTCGAGCGCGAAGCTCGCCTGCCCGTGCGCCTCGATGCCGTCGCGCAACCGCGCCGACGCGGCATACACCAGGCTGCCTTCGACGCCGGTCTGCGTGACGACGAACTCGCCCGCCTGCCGCCAGCCGTCGTCGAGCGCGATCGCGACCGACTTCAGCGGCTCGCCGGCGAAGCGGCTGCGGAAATACTCGCTCCACGCCGGCGCCACGTCGAAGCCGCAGTTCGACGGCCGCAGCGGCGCGACATCGACCGCGCGCTGCGCGAGCCACGGCACCCAGGCGCCGTCGGAGCCGAGCCGCGACCAGCTGGCGCCGCCCAGCGCCAGCAGCACCGCGTCGGCACGCACGCGGTGCTCGCCGTCGGCCGACGAGAAGCGCAGCGCCCCGTCATCGCCCCAGCCCAGCCAGCGCTGCCGCATGTGGAAGCGCACGCCGGCCGCGCGCAGGCGCTGCAGCCACGCCCGCAACAGCGGCGCGGCCTTCATGTCGGTCGGGAACACGCGGCCGGAGCTGCCGACGAAGGTGTCGATGCCGAGCGCGCCCACCCATTCGCGCAACTGCTGCGGGCCGAAGGCGTCGAGCCAGCGCGCCACCTGCTCGCGCTGCGCGCCATAGCGCTCGACGAAGGCCGGCAGCGGCTCGCTGTGCGTCAGGTTCAGCCCGCCCTTGCCGGCCAGCAGGAACTTGCGGCCGACCGACGGCATCGCGTCGTACAGGTCGACCTGCACGCCGCCGGCGGCGAGGCGCTCGGCCGCCATCAGGCCGGCCGGCCCCCCTCCGATGATCACGACGTTGGCAGCGGGGGCGATGGCAGGCATGGGAGGGGACACAGCGAGAAGGGCCCGCATTGTCCCCCCTGCGGAACCTGCCTGACGCTTCAGCGCCTCACTCGCCTGGAACAGCACCACCGGCCCGCTTGCCTTGTGCCCCGGCGGCAGCCAGGCCGGCCGCGCAGCACGAACCACAGCATGGGCGGACGCGTCTCTCGCCGTCACGCGGCTGAAGTATCGGAATGCTTCGACAAAGAGTTGTGGAAGGCGCACAAACGACGCGATGCGCCGCACAGACGCATCAGGTTCCATTCGATGTCGGTATGGACCAGCGGGTGGTCCAGTGCTGCCAGTTGGCGGGTGCAGGTCCCTCGTGATCCGTTTGGTAGATTCGCCCGCCTGGGAGAACACCATCAATGACCGACAACGACACGACCACCCCGCTCGACCCCCACGACCCGCTCCCCGCAGCGCCTGGCGCGGCACCAGCCGCCCTGACGCCTTCATCCGACCCGCTGCCCCGGCAACTGCCGCGCGGCGCGCTCGGCGCCTGGTGGCTGCAGGGCTTCCGCACCGCGCTGCTGATGCGCGCCGACTGGACCGGCCTGCAGGCCACGCCGGCGATTGTCGCCTGCCTGTTTCTGGTGCCCTTCGCGCTCGCGGTGCTGCTGGAGCGGCTCGTCGTTGTCGGTGCGGCGTCGTTCTACTGGCCCACGCTGCTGTCGTCGCGCTGGGCGGGCACCGTGCTGCTGATCCTGGCCTGCTGGCTGCTGATGCGCGGGCCGCGCCGCATCGATGTCGGCGAGACCAGCTCGCCAGACTCGCCGGCGCTGTTCGCGATGCTGTGCGCGCAGGGCCTGCCGACGATGCTGATGCTGGCGCTGCTGTTCGTGCCGATGGCCCGCGGCGGCGCGTATGGCGGCGGGGCCGGCAACAGCACCGAAATGGCCTGGCTGGCCTGGGGCAGCTGGTGGCTCGCGTTCGGCTGGGTGCTCCTGATGCAGGCGACGCTGCTGTGGCGTGCCGGCACGCGGCTCGCGCCGCGGCTGGGCGCCTTGCTGATGGTCGCCGCCGCGCTGGTGAGCAACCAGTGGCTGAACCGCGGGGCCTACTGGTACCCCGCACGCGCCGAGACGGCCGAAGGCGAGGACGATGCGGCGCCGCGCTTCAAGCTGACGCAGGAACTCGTCGAGCAGCAATCACGGCTGCTGCAGACCCGGTTGCAGGCGCTTGCGCCGCAGCGCAAGGGCACGATCGACGTCTACACGCTGACCTTCGCGCCGAACGCCGAAGAAGAGGTGTTCCGCCGCGAGAGCGCGATGGTGGCCGACGTGATGACGACCCGCTTCGACGGCGCCGGCCGCGCGCTGCAGCTGGTCAGCCACCATGACGACCCCGCCTCGTTCGCGTGGGCCACGCCGGTCAACCTGCAGCGTGCCATCGCTCGCATGGCTGCGCTGATGGACCGCGACGAAGACGTGCTGTTCCTGCACCTCACGTCGCACGGCGCGCGCGACGGGCAGCTCGCGTCGTCGTTCTGGCCGCTGGAGGTCGATTCGGTCACACCGGCGATGCTGAAGGGCTGGCTCGACGCCGCCGGCATCCGCCACCGCGTGATCTCGGTGTCGGCCTGCTACTCGGGCAGCTGGATCGCGCCGCTCTCGGACGCCGACACGCTGGTGATGACCGCGGCCGATGCCGACCACACCTCGTACGGCTGCGGCCGCCGTTCGCCGCTGACCTTCTTCGGCCGCGCGATGTACGACGAAGGCATGCGCACGACCTGGTCGTTCGAGCAGGCGCATGCCGCGGCGCGCAAGCTGATCGAGCAGCGCGAGAAGGAAGCCGGCAAGACCGACGGCTACTCGAACCCGCAGATCGCGGTCGGCGAGCGGATGCGCGGGACGCTGGCGGCGCTCGCGAAGCAGCGCGCCGCGGCGGCCGGTCAGTAGCCGGGCCGTCGCGACAGCCGGCCGCTCACGAAGAGTGCGCGGCCGAGTCCTTGATCTCCATCGCCTTGTTCACGCTCAGCGCGATCAGCGTGGCCGCCGAACCCGACAGCAGGTAGACGCTGACGTACGCCAGCCCGAAGTGGGCCGACAGCCCCAGCGCCACCAGCGGCGCGAAGGCCGCGCCGATCAGCCAGGCCAGGTCGGAGGTGAGCGCGGCGCCGGTGTAGCGGTGCTGCGTCTCGAAGTTGGACGTCACCGCGCCGGACGCCTGGCCGTACGACAAGCCGAGCAGCGCGAAGCCGACCAGGATGAAGACGTCCTGCCCGAGCGGCCCGCCGCCCAGCAGCGTCGGCGCGAAGCCGCTGAACACCCCGATCGCCGCGGCCAGCGTGCCCAGCGTGGTGCGGCGCCCGAAGGTGTCGGCGATGCGGCCCGACGCGATGATGCCCAGCGCGGCAATGCCGGCGCCGACCATCTGCACCGCGAGGAACTCGCTGATCGATTGCGTGGAATACAGCTTGATCCACGACAGCGGGAACACCGTGACGATGTGGAACAGCGCATAGCTCGCGAGCGCCGCGAACGCACCGATCACGACCGTCGAGCCCTGCGTGCGGGCCAGTTCGCCGACGCTGGTGGGCTCGAGTTCGTGCGCGTCGAGCAGCTTCGCGTACTCGTTGGTGGCCACCAGGCGCAGCCGGGCGAACAGCGCGACCACGTTGATCGCGAAGGCCACGTAGAACGGGTAGCGCCAGCCCCACGACAGGAAGTCTTCGGAGCTCAGGCTCGCGTACAGGAACGCGAACAGCCCGCTCGCGAGCGTGAAGCCGATCGGCGCGCCCAGCTGGCCGAGCATCGCGTACCAGCCGCGGCGGTTGCTCGGCGCGTTCAGCGCCAGCAGCGACGGCAGGCCGTCCCAGGCGCCGCCCAGCGCCAGCCCCTGGCCGACGCGGAAGATCGACAGCAGCACGATCGACGTGAAGCCGATGCTCTGGAACCCCGGCACGAAAGCCATGCCGGCGGTGGATGAACCGAGCAGGAACAGCGCGATCGTCAGCTTGGCCTCGCGCCCGTAGCGCTTCTGGATCGCCATGAAGATGATGCTGCCGATCGGGCGCGCGATGAACGCGAACGAGAAGATCGTGAAGGCCCACAGCGTGCCTTCGAGGCCTTTTTCGAACGGGAAAAACACTGCCGGGAACACGAGCACTGCCGCGATCCCGAACACGAAGAAGTCAAAATACTCCGACGACCGGCCGATGATCACGCCGATGGCGATCTCGCCGGGCGCGACCTTCGCGTCGTGGGCGGCATGCAGGCGGCGGGTGTCGCGGCCGATGTCTTCGGTCGTCGGATGCGGATGTTTGGGGTCCAGGGAGGAGGTCGTCATGAAGCTTCGGTCCGCTGTCTTGAACAATGTCGGGGGCAGCCTGGAGGTTCCCACGCCCCGGCGGCGCAGGCGATAGGACAAAACGTCCAATCCCCGAAGCGCGCCGTTGAACGTAGATTCTCTGCCCATCGGGCGCCGGTTGGAAGCATTTTGCGCGCCCCTCCTACACAGACCTGGCATGCCACCCCACCACAAGCCCCTGAGCCGACCGCTCCTGCTGGCCCCCGCGCTGCTCCTCACCGGGCTGCTGGCCGGCTGCAACACCGTGCTGCTGAACCCGTCGGGCGACATCGCCGCCCAGCAGGGCAAGCTGATCGTCGTCAGCACCTGGCTGATGCTGCTGATCATCATCCCGGTGATCGCGCTGACGCTGACCTTCGCATGGCGCTACCGCGCTTCCAACCGCGACGCCCGCTACGAACCCGACTGGGACCACTCCACCCAGCTCGAGCTGGTGATCTGGGCGGCGCCGCTGCTGATCATCATCGCGCTCGGTGCCATCACCTGGATCAGCACCCACACGCTCGACCCGTACCGCCCGCTGAGCCGCATCGACGCCGCCCGCCCGGTCACCGCCGACGTGAAGCCGCTGGTCGTCGAGGTGGTCGCGCTCGACTGGAAGTGGCTCTTCATCTACCCGGAACAAGGCATCGCGGTCGTCAACGAACTGGCCGCGCCGGTCGACCGGCCGATCCAGTTCAAGATCACCGCGTCGTCGGTGATGAACGCGTTCTACATCCCCGAGCTGGCCGGCATGATCTACGCGATGCCGGGCATGCAGACCCAGCTGCACGCGGTGATCAACAAGCCGGGCGACTATGAAGGCTTCTCGTCCAACTACAGCGGCGCCGGTTTCTCGGGCATGCACTTTCGCTTCCACGGGCTGGACAACGCCGGTTTCGACAAGTGGGTGCAGGCGGCCAAGGCCGATGCGAAGGAACTGACCCGCGCCGACTACCTGCAGCTCGAGAAGCCGAGCGAGCGCGAACCGGTGCGCCGCTACGCGAGCTTCGCGCCGGGCCTGTACGACGCCATCCTGAACCGTTGCGTCGACAGCTCGAAGATGTGCATGTCGGAAATGATGGCGATCGACGCCGGCGGCGGCCTCGGCCGCCAGGGCATCGACGGCGTCAAGGAGAAGGACGGCCACACCTCCGACGCCAATGGCGCCACGCCGCGCACGTACTACGTGGCCGCGGCGCTGTGCACCGTCGCCGACCCCACCGGCACGCAGCCCGTGCTGCGCACCGCGCAGAACACAAGCCTCCAGAACTGAGTCGCACCGATGCTCGATCACCTCGATTTGACGAAGCTCGTCTTCGGCCGCCTGTCATGGAACGCGATCCCGCTCCATGAACCCATCCTGCTCGTCACCTTCGCCGCGGTCTGCCTCGGCGGCCTCGGCATGGTGGCGCTGCTGACCCGCTACCGCCTGTGGGGCTACCTCTGGCGCGAGTGGTTCACCAGCATCGACCACAAGAAGATCGGGATCATGTACGTGATCCTGGGTCTCGTGATGCTGCTGCGCGGCTTCGCCGACGCGGTGATGATGCGGGCCCAGCAGGCCGTGTCGTTCGGCGAGAACCTCGGCTACCTGCCGCCGCACCACTACGACCAGATCTTCACCGCCCACGGCGTGATCATGATCTTCTTCGTCGCGATGCCGCTGGTCACCGGGCTGATGAACTTCGTCGTGCCGCTGCAGATCGGTGCGCGCGACGTGGCCTTCCCGTTCCTGAACAACTTCAGCTTCTGGATGACCACCTTCGGCGCCGGCCTGGTGATGGCCTCGCTGTTCGTCGGCGAATTCGCGCGCACCGGCTGGCTGGCCTACCCGCCGCTGTCGGGCATCGCGTACAGCCCCGACGTGGGGGTCGACTACTACATCTGGTCGCTGCAGATCGCGGGGGTCGGCACGCTGCTGTCGGGCGTGAACCTGATCGCCACCATCGTCAAGATGCGCGCGCCCGGCATGTCGATGATGAAGATGCCGGTCTTCACGTGGACCTCGCTGTGCACCAACATCCTGATCGTCGCCGCCTTCCCGGTGCTGACGGCCGTGCTGGTGCTGCTCTCGCTCGACCGCTACGCCGGCACCAACTTCTTCACGAACGACCTCGGCGGCAACGCGATGATGTACGTGAACCTGATCTGGATCTGGGGCCACCCCGAGGTCTACATCCTGGTGCTGCCGGCCTTCGGCATCTTCTCGGAAGTGGTGTCCACCTTCAGCGGCAAGCGGCTGTTCGGCTACGCGTCGATGGTGTACGCCACGGTCGTGATCACCATCCTGTCGTACCTGGTGTGGCTGCACCACTTCTTCACGATGGGCTCGGGGGCGAGCGTCAACTCGTTCTTCGGCATCACGACGATGATCATCTCGATCCCGACCGGCGCGAAGATCTTCAACTGGCTCTTCACGATGTACCGCGGCCGCATCCGCTTCGAGGTGCCGATGCTGTGGACGGTCGGCTTCATGATCACCTTCGTGATCGGCGGCATGACCGGCGTGCTGCTGGCGGTGCCGCCGGCCGACTTCGTGCTGCACAACAGCCTGTTCCTGATCGCGCACTTCCACAACGTGATCATCGGCGGCGTGCTGTTCGGCCTGATGGCCGGCATCACCTACTGGTTCCCGAAGGCCTTCGGCTACAAGCTCGATCCGTTCTGGGGCAAGTGCTCGTTCTGGTTCTGGCAGATCGGCTTCTTCTTCGCGTTCATGCCGCTGTACGTGCTGGGCCTGATGGGCGTGACCCGCCGGCTGAGCCACTTCGAGGACCCGTCGCTGCAGATCTGGTTCGTGATCGCCGCGTTCGGTGCGTTCCTGATCGCGCTGGGCATCGGCAGCTTCCTGATCCAGCTGGTGGTGAGCTTCATGCGCCGCGAGCAGCTGCGCGACGTGACCGGCGACCCCTGGGACGGCCGCACGCTCGAATGGTCGACCGCGTCGCCCCCGCCGGCCTACAACTTCGCGTTCACGCCGGTGGTGCACGACAACGACGCCTGGTACGACATGAAGGCCAACAAGTTCGACCGCCCGACCGACGGCTTCATCCCGATCCACATGCCGAAGAACACCGGTGCCGGCTTCATCATCGCCGGCCTCGCGGCGGCGGTCGGCTTCGCGATGATCTGGCAGATGTGGCTGCCGGCCGTCCTCGGCTTCGTCGCGATGATGGCCGCGATCATCGTCCACACCTTCAACTACAAGCGTGACTTCCACATCGGCGCCGACGAAGTCGTCCGCACCGAGAACGCACGCACCCAGCTGCTGGCCGCCCATGTCTGACCTGACCCTGAACCCCTCGGCCGGCGCTGACGCGCCGCGCTACTACCTGCGCGAAGAACACCATCCGGAGAACGGCACCCTGCTCGGGTTCTGGCTCTACCTGATGAGCGACTGCCTGGTCTTCGCGTGCCTGTTCGCGGTGTACGGCGTGCTGGGCCGCAGCTACGCGGCCGGCCCGTCGGGCGCCGACCTGTTCGACCTGCCGCTGGTCGCGGTGAACACCTCGCTGCTGCTGCTGTCGTCGATCACCTACGGCTTCGCGGTGCTCGAAATGCAGCGCAAGCACCTGCGCGCCACGCTGGTGTGGCTGGGCGTCACCGGCCTGTTCGGCCTCGGCTTCCTGAGCCTGGAGCTGTACGAGTTCGCGCACCTGATCCACGAAGGCGCCGGCCCGCAGCGCAGCGCCTTCCTGTCGTCGTTCTTCACGCTGGTCGGCACGCACGGGCTGCACGTCACCTTCGGCATCGTCTGGCTGGTCACGCTGATGTTCCAGCTCGGCAAGCACGGGCTGACCGCGCCGAACCGCCGCCGCATGATGTGCCTGTCGATGTTCTGGCACTTCCTGGACGTCGTCTGGATCGGCGTCTTCACGTTCGTCTATCTCATGGGAGTGCTGCCGTGAGCGCACAAGAAATCGACAGCCTCGCCCACGGGCGGGACCACGGCCACGGGCACGACGACCACGGTCACGACCACGATGGCGGCCACCCGCCGAGCACGCTGAAGGGCTACGCCACCGGCTTCATCCTGTCGGTGATCCTGACCGCGATCCCGTTCTGGCTGGTGATGGGCAAGGCCTTCAACAATTCCAGCACCACGGCGCTGGTGATCCTCGGCTTCGCGGCGGTGCAGATCGTCGTGCACATGGTGTACTTCCTGCACATGAACGCCCGCTCGGAAGGCGGTTGGACCATGCTGGCGCTGATCTTCACGCTGGTGCTGGTGGTGATCACGCTGAGCGGATCGCTCTGGGTGATGTTCCACATGAACAGCAACATGATGCCGACGATGCACGACATGCGGGTCCGGCCGTGAGGCCGCGCAGGGCAGCGCTGATCGCAGCGGCCGCCCTGCTGTTCGCAGGCTTCGCCGCGCTCGGCACCTGGCAGGTGCAGCGGTTGTCCTGGAAGCTGGACCTGATCGAGCGGGTCGAGCAACGGGTTCGCGCGGCGCCGGTCGACGCGCCTGCCGGGCCGGTCAGCGCGGCGGCCGACGAGTACCGCCACGTCGTGCTGCAGGGCCGCTTCCTGCATGCGCACGAGACCCTGGTGCAGGCCGTCACCGAGCAGGGGCCCGGCTGGTGGCTCGTGACGCCGCTGCAGCAGGCCGATGGCCGCAGCGTGCTGGTCAACCGCGGGTTCGTCACCACCGAATCGAAAGCGCTGGCCTCGCGCCCGGACGGCGAGGTCACCGTCACCGGCCTGCTGCGCCTGACCGAGCCGGGCGGCGGCTTCCTGCGCCACAACGATCCGGCTGCCGGTCGCTGGTTCTCGCGCGACGTGCAGGCCATCGCCGCCGCGCGCGGGCTGACGACGGCAGTGCCCTATTTCGTCGACGCCGATGCCGACGCCACGGCACGCCAGGGCGCCTGGCCCATCGGCGGCCTGACCGTGGTCAGCTTCCACAACAACCACCTCGTCTACGCCCTCACCTGGTTCGGCCTCGCCGCGATGGTCGCAGGGGCGGCGTGGATGCTGCGGCCGGGGGGCCGCTGGTCGGGCGAGAATCCGCCCTTCCCGGCCTCCGCCTCTGCCGTCCCCCACGATGCCCCCCACGGCTGACACCCTCCCGCTCCAGCACACGACCATCGGTCCGCCCACCACCTGGGCCGGCACCGTGGGCGTCGCCGACGCCGGATTGAAAAACATGCAGCAGCTGATCCAGCTGCGCTGGATCGCGGTGGTCGGGCAGATCGTCACCATCGCGGTCGTTCATTTCGGCTTCGGCATCCGGCTGCCGCTGGAGCACATGCTCGCGGTGCTGTACTGCCTGGTGGCGTTCAACCTGGTCAGCGTGCTGCGGCTGCGCAACCGCCGGCCGGTGCTGCATGTCGAGCTGCTGGTCGCGCTGCTGGTCGACGTCGGCATGCTGACCTCGCAGCTGTACCTGAGCGGCGGCGCGACCAACCCGTTCGCCTTCCTGTACCTGCTGCAGGTGATCCTCGGCGCGGTGCTGCTGAAGCCGCGCTTCACCTGGGTGCTGGTGGTCGTCACCAGCCTGTGCTTCGCCGGGCTCGGGCTGTACTACCGGCCGCTCGATATCCCGCTCGACCACGGCAGCGGCCTGTCGAGCCCGTTCGTGCTGGGGCTGCTGCTGTGCTTCGCGTTGAACGCCGCGCTGCTGGTCACCTTCATCACCCGCATCCAGCGCAACCTGCGCGCCCGCGATGCACGGCTGGCCGACCTGCGCCAGCGCGCCGCCGAAGAGGAGCACATCGTCCGCATGGGCCTGCTGGCGTCGGGCGCCGCGCACGAGCTGGGCACGCCACTCGCGACGCTGGCGGTGATCCTCGGCGACTGGCGCCGGCTGCCGCACTTCAGCTCCGACCCCGAGCTGCTCGAGGAGGTGGTCGAGATGCAGACCCAGCTGGAGCGCTGCAAGGCGATCGTCAGCGGCATCCTGCTGACGGCCGGCGAGGCGCGCGGCGAATCGTCCGAGGCGACGACGCTCGCGACCTTCCTCGACGAGCTGGTGCACGACTGGCGTCGCACCCGGCCGGTCAAGGCCTTCGCGTACGAGAACCGCTTCGGCGACGACCTGCCGATGGTGTCCGACTCGGCCATCCAGCAGATGATCTGCAACGTGCTCGACAACGCGCTGGAGGCGTCGCCGCAGTGGCTGCGGCTCGACGTGGAGCGCGCCGGCGACGCGCTGAGCCTGACCGTGACCGATGCCGGCAAGGGCTTCGCACCGGGGCTGCTGGAAACGCTGGGCCAGCCCTACCGCTCGACCAAGGGACGGCCGGGCAGCGGGCTCGGGTTGTTCCTGGTGGTCAACGTCGCGCGCACGATCGGCGGCACGGTCGAGGCGGCGAACCGGCCCGAGGGGGGCGCGATGGTCAAGATCACGCTGCCGCTGTCGGCAATCGTGCTGGAGCCGCAGGCCGCCGACGAGGCCGCCGAGGATGATCCCGAAGACGACGAGGAAGTGACCGCCACCGATGGACAACGCTGAACGCCGCCTGCTGATCGTCGAGGACGACGCCTCGTTCGCGCGCACGCTCGGCCGCTCGTTCGAGCGGCGCGACTACCGCGTCACGCTGGCCGCCAGCCTGGCCGACGTGACCACCGTGCTGCAGACCGAATCGCCGGGCTTCGCGATCGTCGACCTGAAGCTCAACGGCGAGGCGTCCGGCCTGGCCTGCGTGCAGGCGCTGCATGCGCACGACCCGAAGATGCTGATCGTCGTGCTGACCGGATTCGCGAGCATCGGCACCGCGGTCGAGGCGATCAAGCTCGGCGCCTGCCACTACCTGGCCAAGCCCTCGAACACCGACGACATCGAGGCCGCGTTCGGCCGCGCCGCCGGCACCACCGAGGTCGAGCTGACGAACCGGTCGAGCTCGATCAAGACGCTGGAGTGGGAACGCATCCACGAGACACTGGCCGAGACCGGGTTCAACATCTCCGAGACGGCCAGGAGGTTGGGGATGCATCGGCGCACGCTGGCGCGCAAGCTCGGCAAACAGCAAGTGAAGTAGCACTGCCCCGGACGCCAATCCGGGCCCCCCGCCCGATCAAGGCGCCCGGAACGTCCAGCGCGCGTTGTCCCCGCCGCAATCCCACTGCTGGATCGCCGCGCCATCCAACGTCGACACGTTCGTCACGTCCAGGCACTTGTTGCTGTGCGAGGCGCGCAGGTAGTACGCACCGCCGCCCTGGTCTTCCAGCTTGAACAGCTGGTTCGCGCCGCCGGTGCAGGTCCATTGCTGCACCGCCGCGCCGTTGGCAGTGCTGACACCGGTGATGTCGACGCACTTGCCGCTCGCCACCGAGCGCAGCTGCCACAGCCCGTTGCCGTTGCCCTGCGCGACCCACTGCTGGTTGCTGCTGCCGCCGTAGCTCCACTGCTGCAGCACCGCGCCGTCGGTGGTGGCGCGCTCGCGCACGTCGAGCGCACGGCCGCTGTGCTTCGCGACGATCGCATAGGTCTGGCCGGCGACCGGGCCGGTGGTCGGGTTGGTGGGCGGATTGGTCGGCGGGTTCGTCGGCGTGTTGGTGCCGGTCGAGTCCTCGAACCGCAGCCAGTCGAGGTTGGCCACGCCCAGCCCGCCCTTCGCGACGAGGTAGACGTTGTGCACGCCGCTGCTGCGCTGGATCGGCGTCGTGACCTCCTGGAACGTGGTCCAGCCGCCTGTGTTCGGCACCGTGACGGTGCCGATGTGCGCGCCGGTCGGGCTGTCGAGGTGCAGCTCGATCTGCTTGCCGGCATAGGCGGCATCCACCGCCAGCCGCAGCTTCAGCCGGTCCACGCCGCTGCCGAAGTCGACGTCGATGTAGCGCAGCCAGTCGCCGGCATCGAAGCTGCCGACGCCGGCCGCGTCGAAGCTGACGCCGCTCTGCGCATAGAAATGCTCGGCTTCGAGCTTGTCGATCGCGCGCCAGCTGCCTTCGTACGGCAGGTTGCGGACCAGGCTGTTCCTGCCGGTCAGCGCCGCCTTGAACACGCCGGTCAGCATCGTGTTGGGCGCCATGTTCTTCTCGACGTCCCAGCTGCGCCACTTCGATTCGATCGTCGCGTACGAATCGGTCGCGACGTTCGGCGTGTTGGCACCGGCATTGGTGCTGTTGTAGAGCGCCCAGTTGCCGACGTTGGTGCCCTTGTAGGTCCAGCTCGTCCAGTGCCAGCCGGCCGCGTTGTACTTGCCCAGCGCGTACTCCCAGCTGCTCTGCAGGTTGAACAGCATGAACTCGCCGACGTAGTGCGGCACGTTGTACGACAGGTACTGCTTCTCCTGCGCGACCTTGCTGTCGACGAAACTTGCCTGCGCCTGGTAGTTCGAGTCGTTGCCCCAGTTGTAGTAGTGGAACTCGTAGATCACGTTGGTCCAACCGTAGTCCGACGGCCGGGTGATCGCGGTCCAGTCCCAGATGCCTTCCATGATCACGATGTGGTTCGGGTCGACCGCACGGATCTCGTTGTAGAAGCGGTTGTACATGTCCAGCACGGGCCGCGTCGCCGGGGCCGGGTAGCTCAGCGACGGCTCGTTCAGCAGGTCGTAGCCGGCCACCGTCGGTTCGTTGCGGAAGCGCGTGGCCAGCTCGCGCCAGAAGGCCAGCGCCTGGTTCTGGAAGCTGGTGTTGTTCCACAGCTGACCCGAGCCGCCGATGCGCCCGCTGTGGTCGGCACCGTTCTGCGAACCCGGTGCGCCATGCAGGTCGAGGATCACGTACAGGCGGTACTTCCTCGCCATCGCCACCACCCATTCGATGCGGCGGAAATCGATCTTGCCAGCGGCGTCGCGCTTCCAGCTGCCGTCCTCGTTCATGTGGTTCAGGTAGTAGATCGGCAGGCGCACCGCGCTCATGCCGAGCTCGCTGAGGATCTTGAAGTCCTTCTCCTGCAGGTAGCTGTCCTGGTAGGCGTTGATCAGCGCGTCGCGGCCCGCATCGCCGAAGCGCTGGCTCAGCGTCTTGCGCATCGTGTAGTCGTCGCTCGCGCCGGCCAGCGGCGACATCCAGGTCTCGTGCACCTGCCAGCCACCGAGGTTCACGCCGCGCAGGTAGACCGGGTCGCCGGTGCCATTCTGGTTGCGCACCAGCCGGCCGTCGACCTTCAGGAAACTGCTGTGGGCGGCGGCGGTGCCGGCCAGCACGAGGGCCGCCAGTGGCAGCAGGGCAAAGCGTGAAAGGAGGTTCATGGTCGGACTGGCATCGATGTGGAAACGGTTCCAGTCCGTGATTCTTCGAGCACCTGGGCATGCTGCCACTTCGGGCAAACCCGCAATCGAGCGGCGGGGTTGTCACCGCCTGCAACCGCGGCATCGGCGCTGCGCCAGCGTCGGCATGCCGGCCGGTCCGGGCATCGGTGACCTGGTCGTCGTCCGGCACCCGGGGATGCAGTGTTTCGATTGGATGCGACTGCCCCGAGGTCACGCGCAGGTCCGGACGGAGGGATGGGCGAGAAAGATCCCCCTCACCGTTCGCCCTGAGCCTGTCGACGGGCCTGCGCGCAAGGCACAGGCTTCGACAAGCTCAGCCCGAACGGTTGGGGCATCAAGCTCCCAGCGCGCGCTCCACCAGCGCCTGCTGCTGCCGCTGGTGCACCGCCTGCGACGACACCGCGCCCGCCGCCGTCACCGCGCGCGACACCTCGCGCAGCGCCACGCCATGCGGGCAGGCGTCGGCCAGGTCGTCGCGCACGAAGGCCCAGGCGCCCTGGTTCCGCGTCTCTTCCTGCACCCACACGAGGTCGCGCAGCTGCGGGTAGCGCTGCAGCACGGCGCGCAGCCCGGCCTGCGGGAACGGGTACAGCTGCTCGAGCCGCACGATCGCCACGTCGGCCAGGCCTTGCGCCACGCGCGCGCAATGCAGGTCGTAGTACAGCTTGCCGCTGCAGACCAGCACCCGCGTCACTCGCGATGCATCGACGCATTCCGCATCGTCGAGCACCGGCTCGAAGCCGCCGGCCAGCAGCTCGCCGACCGTCGAATGCGACGCCGATTCGCCGTACAGCACCGCCTTCGGCGTCATCACGACCAGCGGCTTGGCCTGTTCGTCGAGTGCCTGGCGGCGCAGCAGGTGGAACCATTGCGCCGAGGTCGACGGGAAGGCCACCCGCAGGTTGTCGTCGCCGCACAGCTGCAGGAAGCGGCCGAGGAAGGCATTCGAATGCTCCGGTCCGACGCCTTCGTAGCCGTGCGGCAGCAGCAGCGCGAGTGCCGAACGGCAGCCCCACTTCGCTTCGCCGGCGCTGATGTACTGGTCGACATACACCTGCGCGCCGTTGACGAAATCGCCGAACTGCGCCTCCCAGATCGTCAGGCCGCGGCCCGCATCCTGGACGCTGTAGCCGTATTCGAAGCCGAGCACGGCCTCTTCCGACAGCACCGAGTTGACGACATCGAAGCGCGCTCCACCGGCATCGATCTGCTGCAGCGGCGTGAAGGTGCCGGGGCCGGTCGCCGCCTGGTTGTGCCAGACGGCCTGGCGGTGCATGAAGGTGCCGCGGCGCACGTCCAGGCCCGACACGCGCACGTCGGTGCCCGCGTCCAGCAGCGAGGCATAGGCCATGTTCTCGGCGAAGCACCAGTCGACGCGGGCCGCGTCGTCGAGCGCCGCATGCGACCACTTCTGCACCAGCGTGTGGATCACCGGGTGCGGCTGGAAGCCGGCCGGCAGCGTCGTCATCGCGGTCACGGCGGCCTGCAGGCGCTCGCGCGACCAGGCTGCACGCGACGGTGCTGCGGCAGCCCGCACGGCCGGGTCCGCGGGCGTCCTGCCTGAAGGCGCCTTGCCGGAGAACGCCTCGATCGCCGCGGCACGCCCGCCGGCGATGTGCGACGCCAGTTCGGCCTCGCTCGCGATCCCGGCCGCCACCAGCGCGGCAGCGTGCACCTCGACGACCGAGGGCTTCAGCTCGGCAAGCGGGTACACGCCCGGGCTGGTCAGCGCCGGCACGTCGTGCTCGGAATGGCCGAGCCGGCGGTAGCCGATCAGGTCGATCACGATGTCGGCGCCGAACTGCGCGCGGTACGCGAGTGCGATCTGCGCCGCCCGCAGCAGCTGCTCCGGCGCCTCGGCATTCACGCGCAGCACCGGCGCGTCGACCATGCGCGTCACATCGGTGCAGTAGCGCGCGGCCTGCGCGTCCATCGCGTTCGGTTCGGTGAAGCCGAGCTGGTTGTTGATGATCACGTGCACCAGGCCGCCGGTCGAATAGCCGTGCTTCTGCGTCAGCGCCAGTGTCTCCATCACGACGCCCTGCCCCGCGAACGCGGCATCGCCGTGCAGCACGACCGCCATCGCGTGGCGGTCGCCATGGCGCGCCTGGCTTGCGCGCGCCATGCCGGCCACCACCGGGTACACGCTCTGCAGGTGCGACGGGTTGTGCGCGAGCGTCAGCCCGATCTCGCCGTGCCGCGTCGCGATGCGGCGGTGGCCGCCCAGGTGGTAGACGAGGTCGAGGTGCTGCTCCGGATCGCGCGCCTGCGGATCGAGGTAGCCCATCGCCTCGGCCGCCGGCAAGCCCAGCAGGTTGACCAGCACGTTGACGCGGCCGCGGTGCGGCATGCCCATGAACACCTCGCCTACGCCGTGCGACGCGGCGCGTTCGAGCAGCGCGTCGAGCAGCGGCAGCAGCGCCTCGCAGCCTTCGAGCGAGAAGCGCTTGGCATGCGGAAAGCGCCGCGCCAGGTGGTGTTCCCAGGCCTGCACCCGGATCAGCCGGTCGAGCAGCCCGGTGCCCGGCGGAGCAGCTACCGGCACGGCCTCCATCTGCGCCTGCAGCCACGCGCGGCGCGCGTCGTCGCGCACCGCCGAAGCGTCGAGCGCGAGCGGCCCGCAGTACGCGGCCTTCAGGCGCCGGTCGAGCTCGCGCGCATCGCGCGCGCCCAGCCACGGCGTGCCGTCGGGCGTCAACGCGTCGGCGGGTGACAGCCCGAAGCGGTGCAGCGACAAGCCCTGCGCATCGAGCGGCCGCGACACGCCGAGCGGGTCGAGCGCCGCATGGCGGTGCCCGTGCGCGCGGTGCGCCTCGACGAAGCGGTGGATGTCCGGCGTGAGCCGGACGGGACGCAGGCGTGCGTCCTCGTGAAGCGAAGTGGTCAACATTCCGTCCTCCCTGACAGAAACTGCGGTGAAGTGATCCATGGAGCGAACTGCGCGAACGCGGACCGGTCGGCGCTCTGGTGGCGCCTGCCGTCCGATCGACTGTCTCCTCTCACCCCCGTGCCGCGTGCGGCACGGTCTCGCACATCCCGGAACGTCGGAACGTCACAGGGCGAACGAGCGGACCACGTCCGTCAATTGCTTCGCCTGGTCCTGCAGCGCGCGGGCCGATGCGGTGCCCTGCTCGACCATCGCGGCATTGCGCTGCGTGGAATCGTCCATCTGCAGGATCGCGCTGTTGACCTGCTCGATGCCCATGCTCTGCTCGCGGGCCGACGCACTGATCTCGGCCACGATCTCGCTGACGCGCTTGATGCTGCTGACGACCTGCTTCATCGTGACGCCGGCCTGCTCGACCATCTTGCTGCCTTCGTCGACCTGGTTCACCGACGCGTCGATCAGCGACTTGATCTCCTTGGCGGCCGTCGCGCTGCGCTGCGCGAGGCTGCGCACCTCGCTGGCCACCACCGCGAAGCCGCGGCCCTGCTCGCCGGCCCGCGCCGCCTCGACGGCGGCGTTCAGCGCGAGGATGTTGGTCTGGAACGCGATGCCGTCGATCACGCCGATGATGTCGGCGATCTTCTTCGACGAGGTCGAGATCGTGCTCATCGTGTCGATGACCTGGCCGACCACCTGGCCGCCCTGCGTCGCGACGCTCGACGCCGACACCGCCGACTGGTTGGCCTGGCTCGCGTTGTCGGCGCTCAGCTTCACGGCGGACGTCAGCTGCTCCATCGCCGACGCCGTCTGCTCCAGCGCGCTCGCCTGCTGCTCGGTGCGGGCCGACAGGTCGGTGTTGCCCTGCGACACCTCGTGCGCCGCGGTCGAGATGGTGTCGGCCCCGGTCCGCACCTCGGAGACGATGCGGTGCAGGCTGTCGACCATGTGTTGCAGCGCGGTGATCAGCCGGCCCACCTCATCCTTGCTCTGGACCCCGACCTGGTAGGTCAGGTTGCCCGCGGCGACCGATTCGGCGAGGTCGATCGCCCTCTGGATAGGGTGGGTGATGGAGCGGGTGATGGTCCAGGCGGTGCCGAGGCCGAGTAGCACGGCCAGGATCGAGGCGCCGATCATCTGCAGCTTCGCGGTGCGCGAGCTGCCCTTGGCGGTCGCCACGTCGTCGAGCATGCTCTGCGACTGGCGGGCCACCATCTTGTCGATCAGCGCGTAATAGCGCGCCTGCGGGGCGGCCATCTCGTCCTGGTAGACGGCCATCGCGTCGTCGCGCTTGCCGGCGGCCATCAGGTCGAAGACCTTGCGCACGACCACGCCGTACTCCTTGCGCGCCTTCGATTGCTCCTCGAATTGCGACTTGTCCTCGTCGGTGTGCAGCATCTTCTCGAAGTCGGCGAGGTTCTGCGTGTTCGCGGCACGGATCGAGGCGTACTCGTCCATGTACTTCTTCAGCTGGTCGGGGTTGCTGGACAGCAGGATGCGGCCGATCGTCACGGCGCCGTGGTCGCCCACCGTCTTGATCTTGTTGGCGAGGGCGATCTGCGCGTAGCGGTCGTCGACCACGCTGTCCATCACCGAACTCAGCCCGTTGAGGACCGAGGTGGCGACCGCGAGGATGACCAGCAGCAGCGCGATGACGACCGAGAAAGCCAGCGCGAGACGCGAACCGATGCGGAGGTTCGACAGATTCATTTTTTCTCCCTGAACATTGAGTTCAATGTCTCAATGGTGTTGAAACGTTTGCTTTTCGGCAGGTGCGACGGGTGCGTCGTCCTGCATGAATGGGCTTCAGAATTGGCTTTGCGACGCAATTCGTGTGAATTGCGTCCCGGTTATCGGCACTGCATTGGCAGGCCTGAGGCCGTTTCAGCGTGTTTCAGGACAATTCAGCCGCAAATTCAGCGCGGCCCTCGGCGAATCGACCACAGTGCTCGACATGTCCCGCGACACGCACCCGCCCGCGCCCGTGCCGTCCACCGCGACGGTGTTCCGGCTGTCGCTGTGGCGCGACGGCGCGCACGTCGGATGGCTGGGCGAAAGTGCCTCCGAATGGGCCATGCTGGTGCCCGACATCCGGCGCGCCTTGCTGCTGCAGACCTGCCCCTACAACGGCGCCGTCTATTACCTGGCGACGAGCTGGTGCGGGGCGCCCCAGCCCGCGAGCGACTTCCCGCGCTTCATGGCGGTCAGTGCCGATGCCTGCATCGGCTTCTACAGCTGGGCGAACGCGAGCGGCTTCACGCGCGAGGGCCGGCACCTGGTGGCCGACGACACCGGGCAGAAGCTCGCGTTGCAGTCCGCCCGCAGCGGGGACCTGTGCGCGTGGAACGGCTGCAGCGTGCTGGAGGTGGGCTTCGAGCCGGTCGCGACCGTCGTCAGTGCGCGGTTTCGCCGTTGAACAGCGCGCTGGCGCGCTCGCGCGCGCGCACCGGCACGCTGCCGGCGAGTGCGATGGCGGCGGTGCCGCGCAGCAGGCGGGCGAACACCTCGCGCACGTCGTGCGCCGACGCGGCCTGCAGCCGGGCGAGCCACTCGCCGCTGTCGCGCAGCCGACCGAACGTGAAGACGTCCTGCACCGCCGATTCGATGCGGCGGGTCGGCTGGTCGAGGGCGCGCAGCGTGCGCACCGCGATCTGGTTGCGGGCGCGCTCCAGGCCGACCGCATCGGTGCCGTCGGCCTGGCGGCGCAGCAGGTCGGCGACGGCCTCGAGGAACTCGTCGGCCTGCGCCGGCGCGGTCGCGGCCTCGATGACGAACTGGCCGGACGACGGCAGGATGTCGGCCGAGCAGGACGCGAAGTACGCCAGGCTGCGCCGCTCGCGGATCTCGTCGAGCAGCGGCGAGCTCATGCCCTCGCCGAGCAGCGCGGCGGCCAGCACGCTGTCGACGTGGCGGTCGTCGGCGAGCGCCGGGGCCTCGAAGCCGAGCACCGTGTGGCATTGGGCGCTGCCCGACATGCGGCGCAGCTTCAGGCCGCCGTGCCAGTCGGGATGCGGCACCGCGTTCGGCTCGCCGGCGGGCATCGCGGCGAACGCGGAATCGACCGCGCGCACGAAGGCGTCGACATCGACCGGCCCGGCCGCCGCGACGATCACGTTGGCCGCGGTGTACTGGCGCTGGACATAGGACAGCAGGTCGTCGCGGCTGAAGCGCTTCAGGTTGGCGCGGTTGCCGATCACCGGCTGGCCGGCCGGGTGCATGCCGTAGCAGGCGCGGTCGAACAGCTGGAAGGCCATCGCGGCCGGGTCTTCCTCGAACTCGGTGAACTCGTGCTCGATGACCTGGCGTTCGCGCTCCAGCTCCTCGGCCGGGAAGGTGCTGTGCAGCACGATGTCGGCGAGCAGGCCGACGAAGGCCGGCACGTCGCGCGCGAGGCCCTCGATGTGGAAGGCGGTGTGGTCCTTGTCGGTGTGGGCATTGACCTCGGCCCCGAGGCGTTCGGCATCGAGGTTGATGCGCTGGCAGTCGCGCGACTGCGTGCCCTTGAAGGCCATGTGCTCGACGACGTGGCTGATGCCGTTGAGCTGCCGCGATTCATGCAGGCTGCCGGTGCGGATGAAGACGCTGAGGCTGACCGTCTGCCGCCACGGCATCGGGATCGCGATGGCGCGCAGGCCGTTGGGCAGGGTGGCGAGCTGGGGGGTGGGGGCGGTGGGGTTCATGCTGGGTTGGCATGATGCCGCATCGGGGCGTCCGGGCCTCGGGCCTCGGGCCTCGGGCCTCGGGCCTCGGGCCTCGGGCCTCGGGCCTCGGGCATCGGGCATCGGGCATCGGCGCGAGCAAAGGCGCGGGTGGGCGGGCTGTGGCACGCCGGACGGGGCGGTCATCGGCCCACGGGGGCCGACGACTTCCCTCCGCTGGCTGGTTGGATGGCCCGTCGCCGAAACTCCCGCCACTCACTTCGTTCGTTGTGGTCAAACAGTCGGCGACAGTCAGTTCACGAACGCGCTGCGCGCGGGGCCATCCAACCAGCCAGCTCCGGCGCCCCGTCCCTATTGGCGCGCCACAGCCCGCCCACCCGCGCCTTTGCCGAACCGGCGGCTTGGTGCGTTTCCAGTCCTCCCCACGCTCTTCGTTCAGCTCAGGTGCGCCGCCAGCTGGTCGAACGTGCCGCCATAGCCCTGCGCCATCGAGGGCTGCAAGTTGTCGAAGAACTGGCGCTCCGCCGCCTCTTCGCCGAACGGCCTCGCCTGCAGCCGCACCGTCGTGATGCCGCCCTGTTCCGAGAACGTCACCGCGTTCTCGATCTCCATCGGGCAGTCCGCGCTGAACGGTGCGCGCGCAATGCCGCCGTGCGCATTCGCGAACGAGTTGAGCCACACCAGCCGCTCGCCGGCGACGATCTCGCGGTAGTTGAAGCGGCCCCACATCGTCGGCGCGCCGTCGAAATGCATCGCGTAGTGGAAGAAGCCGCCCGGCTGGAACTCGAAGCGGCGCACCTCGATCGTGCAGCCCTTCGGGCCCCACCAGCGCTGCAACTGCGCCCGCTCGCTCCAGGCTTTCCAGACGACGGCGCGCGGCTGCCGGAATTCGCGGGTGATGACGAAGCTCGTCGTGTCAGGGCTTGCGGACATGGCGTTTTCCTTTCGGTGTCGGCGTGGTTGTGGGGGTGGTGGAGGCCTGCGTGGACTGCAGGAAGGCATCGAGCCGGTCGAAGCTGTCTTCCCACAGCGCGCGGTACGGGGCGACCCACTGCGCGACGTCCTGCAGCCGCGCCGCCTCGAGCCGGCACGGCCGCGTCTGCGCGGCCCGGCTGCGCGAGATCAACCCGGCGCGCTCCAGCACCTTCAGGTGCTTCGAGATCGCCGGCTGCGACAGCGCGAACGGCTCGGCCAGTTCATTGACCGTCGCCTCGCCCGACGCGAGCCGCGCCAGCATCGCCCGGCGCGTCGGATCGGCCAGCGCAGCGAAGGTCAGGTCGAGCACATCGGAACCCATCGCATGGCCTCGTCTTTATATAACCAAGTGGAAATATAAAGAGCGATCCCGCGGCTGTCAACCCGGCCCGCGCCGCGGAGGATCAGCGCAAGGCGTTCGCCATCACCGACAGCGCGTTCAGGCTGCGCACGGCCTCGTGCACCGTGCCGCAGGCGACCGAGATCGTCTCGGCGTCCTCGCGCTGCACCGTGGGCCACAGCGCAAACGCATCGGCCAGCGCGGGCGTCTGGCATTGCACCCGCAGCATCGGCGACGTGGGCAGCCGCCACGGCGCGCGCGGCGCGGCGGCCACGCCCTGCACGGCGTCGCGCGAAGCCGCCTCGATCGCCGCGCGCGACTGCGCCGGCGACAACGAGCGCCCGCTGCGCGCGCCCTCCGACCACTTGACGACGGTGCAGGCCACGCCCGGCAGCAGTGCAGCGACCTCGGCCGCCATCACGTCGCAGCCGCTGGCCATCAGCACCGGCACGCCGAACTCGCCGGCCAGTGCCGCATACAGCCCGATCTCGCCGAGCTCCAGCCCGCCGAGCCAGACCCGCGCGAACGCGAAGCTGCTCGTGGTGTGCGCCAGCACGCCACGGCTCTTCGCGCGCGAATGCCAACCGATCATCAGCACGCCGTCGACGTTCTGATCAACGCCGGCCATCATCCCGAGCTGCCGCGGCTTGCCCTGGATCAGCTGTGCGCGCGGATCGATCTCGTCGGCCAGCAGGTTGCCGAAATGGCCGTGCGAATCGTTGACCAGCACCGTGCCGGCCCCGCCCGCGAAGGCGCCGCGCACCGCCGCATCGGCCTCCTGCGTCATCCAGCGCCGGGCCCGTTCGTAGTCGCCGTTGCCGGCCTGCGTCTGCTCGGGGCGCCACACGCCGGCCACGCCTTCGATGTCCACGGCCACCAGGATCGTCGGGGTCTTCATCTCTGCTCCATCAGCGCCCGCCAGTCGGGCGCGAGTTCGGTCAATGCATGGCGCGTGCGGCCGTCGCGGCCGCTCACCGTGGTGGCCGCGAACAGCGCATGCACGATGGCCTGCTCGGTGGCTTCGGCGGCGGCCTGGAACACGCCGTCGAGCGCCGCTTCGTGCAGCATCGCGAGGGCCGGCATCGGCTCGTCGGCCCGCTGCGGCACGCGCCACGCGGTGCTGAACGCGAGCGCGATGTCGCCGCTGCCATGCCCGTAGTCGGAACCGGTGCGCGCAAGGCCGGCCGCGGCTCGGCGCGCGACGCGGCCGAGTTGCCGCGCATCCAGCGGTGCATCGGTAGCCAGCAGCACGATGATCGAGCCGCGCTCCGGTCCGCCTTCAGCATCCACCCGCGCCTGCAACGCCGCGCCGATGCGGCGGCCAGCGATCGTCAGCGCCTCGGGCCGCCCGTGGTTCGCGAGCACCAGAGCGCCCACCGTCAGCGGGCGCCCCTGCCACGCCACCTGGCGCGACGCGCTGCCGATGCCGCCCTTCAGACCGTGGCACGACATGCCGCGGCCCGCACCGACGCTGCCTTGCGCAAACCCGCCCTGCCCGGCCCGCTGCGCATCGCGCGCCGCCGCCAGCGCCTGCGCCACATGCGACTCCTGCAGCGCCAGCGTGCGTGCATCGTTCAGCCAGCCGTCGTTGCATTCGAACACCAGCGGGTTCAGCGTCGGCAGGCTGCGCGTCAGTTCGGGGTTGTGCGCCATCGCATCGCGCACCAGCGCCGTCGCCGCGGTGCCGACCGCCAGCGTGCTGACCAGCGCGATCGGCGATTCGAGCGTGCCGAGCTCCTGCACCTGCATCAGCCCGACGCTCTTGCCGAAACCGTTGATCACCGCCAGCCCCGCCGGCAGCTTGTGCAGGAACAGGTTGCCCGGCTGCGGCAGCAGCACGGTGGCGCCGGTCTGCGTCGCGCCGTCATCGAGCGTGCAGTGGCCGAGCGCGACGCCGGGCACGTCGGTGATCGCATCGAGCGCCCCGGCGGGCAAGGTGCCCACGCGCGGCGCTCCGAGCGCCGTCAGCTCCATCAGAACTTGTCCAGCTTCGGGTCGAGCGCGTCGCGCAGGCCGTCGCCCAGCAGGTTGAAGGCCAGCACGGTGACGAAGATCGCGAGGCTCGGGAACAGCGCGACGTGCGGCGCATTCAGCATGTCGGCGCGCGCTTCGTTCAGCATCGCGCCCCACTCCGGCGTCGGCGGCTGCGCACCGAGGCCGAGGAACGACAGGCTGGCCGCGGTGATGATCGAGGTGCCGATGCGCATCGTCAGGTAGACCACCACCGACGCCACCGTGCCAGGCAGCAGGTGGCGCAGCATGATCACGGTGTCCGAGGCCCCGATCGAGCGCACCGCCTCGATGTAGGTCTGGTGCTTCAGCGACAGCACGTTGCCGCGCACCAGCCGCGCGAAGGCCGGCACGCTGAACACCGCCACCGCGAGGATCACGTTGACCATGCCGTTGCCGAGGATCGCGACGATGCCGATCGCCAGCAGGATGCCGGGGAACGCGAACAGCACGTCGGCCATGCGCATCACGATGCGGTCCCACCAGCCCTGGTAGTAGCCAGCCAGCAGCCCGAGCAGCGTGCCGATCACCGCGCCGGCGGCCACCGAGATGAAGCCGGCCGCCAGCGAGATGCGCGCGCCCATCAGGATGCGGCTGAAGATGTCGCGCCCGAGCGAGTCGACGCCGAACCAGTGCTTCGCCGACGGCGGCGTGTTCAGCGCGTCGTAGTCGAAGAAGTTCTCGGCATCGAAAGGCACGATCCACGGCGCGAGCGCCGCGACCAGCACCAGCAGCAGCACGAACACGCCGGCCACCAGCGCGACCTTCTGGCGCTTGAACTTGCGCCAGAACTCGGAGGCCGGCGTGCGCACCGCACCGGGTGAAACGGGTGGCGCCGCCGGAGGCGTCGTGGTGGGAGGGGTGGTGTTCACTGGAAGCGGATGGTCGGGTTGATCACGGCATACAGCACGTCGACCAGCAGGTTGATCAGGATGAACTCGAGCGAGAACAGCAGCACCAGCGCCTGGATCAGCGGGTAGTCGCGCATCTCGACCGCGTCGACCAGCAGCCGGCCCATGCCGGGCCAGTTGAAGACGACCTCGACGACGATCGAGCCGCCCAGCAGGAAGCCGAACTGCAGGCCCATCATCGTGACGACCGGGATCAGCGCGTTGCGCAGCCCGTGCTTGAACACCACCGGCAGCTCGCCCAGGCCCTTGGCGCGCGCCGTGCGCACGTAGTCTTCCTTCAGGATGTCGATGAACGAGCTCCGCGTGAAGCGCGCCATCACCGCGGCCACGCCGGCGCCGAGCGTCAGCGACGGCAGGATGTAGTGCTTCCAGCTGTCGGCGCCGACGGTGGGCAGCCAGCCGAGCTGCACCGAGAACAGCTGCATCAGCACCATGCCGAGCGCGAACGACGGGAACGAGATGCCCGAGATCGCGAGCGTCATGCCCAGCCGGTCGGGCCAGCGGTTGCGCCAGACGGCCGACGCCACGCCCAGCACCAGGCCGAGCAGCACCGACCAGCCCATCGCCGCGATCGTCAGGAAGAAGGTCGGGCCGAAGCGCTCGGCGATCTCGGTCGACACCGGCCGCTTGCTGCGGATCGACAGCCCGAAGTCGCCCTGCAGCGCATGGCTGAAGAAGCGCACGAACTGCTGCGGCAGCGGCAGGTCGAGCCCGAGGTCGCGCCGCACCAGCTCGACCGTCTCGGGCCCGGCATCGACGCCCGCCGCCAGCCGCGCCGGATCGCCGGGCAGCAGGTGGACGAACGCGAACACCAGCACCGCGACGATCAGCAGCGTCGGCAGCAGCCCCAGCAGGCGCTTGATCAGGTAGACGACCATGCTCGGTCGATCACTTCAACTCGACATCGTCGAAGTTGAAGCTGCCATCGGGAATGACGTAGAAGCCCGACAGGTTCTTCGCCCGCACCGACACCAGCCGCTCGGTCACCAGGAAGGCCCAGGGCGCGTCCTTCCAGATCTCCTTCTGCGCTTCGGTGTAGAGCTTCGCCTTCTCGGCCTTGTCGGTCGTCACCAGCGACTTCGCGATCGCGTTGTCGACCACCGCGTTCTTGTAGTACGCGGTGTTGAACAGCTTCGGCGGGAACGACTCCGATGCCAGCAGCGGGCGCAGCGCCCAGTCGGCCTCGCCGGTCGACGACGACCAGCCGACGTAATACATGCGCACCGGCGCGGTCGCCGGGTCCTGCGCACTCTCGACACGCTCGACGCGCTGGCCGGCTTCGAGCGCCTGCACCTGCAGCTTGATGCCCACCTGCGCCAGCTGCTGCTGCACGAACTGGATCACCTTCTGCGCCGTCGTGTGGTTGTAGGCCGACCACAGCGTCGTCTCGAAGCCGTTCGGGTAGCCGGCTTCCTTCAGCAGCGCGCGCGCCTTGGCCGGGTCGTAGGGCCACGGGCCGAGCTTGGCGGCGTATTCCACGCCGTGCGGCAGCACGCCCTCCGCGGGAATCGCGTAGCCGGAGAACGCCACCTTGATCAGCGCGTCCTTGTTGATCGCGTAGTTGATCGCCTCGCGCACCTTCGGGTTGTCGAACGGCTTCTGCTGCGTGTTCATCGACACGTAGCGCTGGATGATCGACGGCGATGCGGTGATCTCCAGGCTCGGCTTCTTCGACAGCGTCTCGACCGCTTCCGGCGGCACCGGGAACGCGAAGTGCGCCTCGTTGGTCTGCATCACCGCGGCGCGCGTGTTGTTGTCGACCACCGGCCGCCAGGTGATGCTGTCGACCTTCGGCCAGCCCTTCTTCCAGTAGCCGTCGAACTTCTCCACCTTCAGGTAGTCGGTGGCCTTCCACTCGACGAACTTGAACGGGCCGGTGCCCACCGGGTGCTGCGCGATGCCCTTGCTGCCGTACTGCGTCAGCGCCGCCGGCGAGATGATCACGCCCGACGGATGCGCCAGCGTGTTGATGAACGGCGAGAACGGCTCCTTCAGCGTGAAGCGCACCGTGGTGGCATCGAGCGCCTCGGTCTTCGCGATGTTCTTGTAGAGGTTGTAGCGCTTGAGCTTGTTGTCGGGGTTGGTCACGCGGTCGAAGGTGACCTTCACCGCTTCGGCGTTGAACGGCGTGCCGTCGTGGAACTTGATGCCGGTCTTCAGCTTGACGGTGTAGACCAGGCCGTCCTTGCTGGCGGTGTGGCTCTCGGCCAGCACCGGCACCATCTTCATGTCCTTGTCGAAGCCGTACAGGCCCTGGTAGAACGACTTCGCGACCGCCTGCGACAGCGTGTCGTTGGCGTCGTACGGGTCGGTCGTCGTGAAGGTCGACGCGACGGCGACGGTGATGTCCTTCGCGGCGTGTGCGGCCAGCGCGGTGCCGCCGACGGCAAGCGCCACGGCGAATCGAGAGAGAGCGGAATGTCGGGATGTCATCGATGTTCTCCTGGCTGGTACGACTTGGGAATTCAAGGGCAGATCAAAAGGCACCGCCGACTGCATGGCGGGCGACGAAGTGGCCGGGGCCGACCTGGTGCAGCGGCGCGACCTGCGGCGCGTCGCCGAGCGCGCGCACCGGGCTCGCGATCTCGTCGGACAGCAGCTCGCGCCGGTGCCGCCGTGTCGGGTCGGCCACCGGCACCGCGGCCATCAGCCGGCGGGTGTACGCATGCTGCGGATTCTCGAACACCTCGCGGCGCGGGCCGATCTCGACGATCTGCCCGAGGTACATCACTGCGACGCGGTGGCTGATGCGCTCCACCACCGCCATGTCGTGCGAGATGAACAGGTAGGCCATGCCGAACTCCTGCTGCAGGTCGAGCAGCAGGTTGACGATCTGCGCGCGGATCGAGACGTCGAGCGCCGACACCGCCTCGTCGGCGATCACCACCTTCGGGTTCAGCGCCAGCGCGCGGGCGATCGCGATGCGCTGCCGCTGGCCGCCGGAGAATTCGTGCGGGTAGCGGTTCGCCGCCTCGGCCGGCAGGCCCACCTTCTCGAGCAGCCAGCGCACGCGCGCCTCGGCGTCGGCCCGCGGCATCAGCTTGTGCAGCAGCAGCGGCTCCATCACGCTGTAGCCGACCGTCAGCCGCGGGTCGAGCGACGCGTACGGGTCCTGGAACACGAACTGGATGTCGCGGCGCAGCGCCTGCAGCGCCGCGCCTTCGAGCGGCGCGATGTCGCGCCCGGCCACCTCGACGCGGCCGGCCAGCGGCGCGACGAGCCGCGCCAGCGAGCGGCCGGTGGTCGACTTGCCGCAGCCCGATTCGCCGACCAGCGCCAGCGTCTCGCCGGCCTTCAGCTCGAAGCTGATCTGCTCGACCGCATGCACCTGGCGCTTCACGCTGCCGAGGATGCCGCTGCGCAGCGGGAAGCGGGTCACGAGGCCCTGCACCGACAGTACCGGCGGCAGGTCCGCGCGCACGCTGTCGGGCATCGTGACCTGGTGTGTTGCGGCGACCACCTCGTCGCCGGGCAATGCGAAGCGCGCCGGCAGGTCCTGCCCCTGCATCGCGCCGAGCTGCGGCACGGCGGCCAGCAGCGCCTTCGTGTACGGCTGCTGCGGCTGCGCGAACAGCGCGCGGCAGTCGCCGGATTCGATCCTGTCGCCGCGCCGCATCACCAGCACGCGGTCGGCGATCTCGGCGACCACGCCCATGTCGTGGGTGATGAAGATCACGCCCATCGACAGCTCGCGCTGCAGCTGCTGGATCAGCGCGAGGATCTGCGCCTGGATCGTCACGTCGAGCGCGGTGGTCGGCTCGTCGGCGATCAGCAGCGTCGGCCGGCAGGCCAGCGCCATCGCGATCATCACGCGCTGGCGCATGCCACCCGACAGCTGGTGCGGGTGCCGGCCCAGCACCTCGCGCGCCTCGGGGATGCGCACCAGGTCGAACAGGCGCAGCGCCTCGGCCATCGCCTCGCGTTGCGAGCGGCCCTGGTGCAGGCGGATCGATTCGGCCACCTGCTGGCCGACGGTGAACACCGGGTTCAGCGAGGTCATCGGCTCCTGGAAGACCATCGCGAGGTCGGCGCCGCGCAGGCTGCGCATGCGGCGCGCATCGGCCTGGGCCAGGTCGACGCGCTCGCCGTCGCGGCGCGTCAGCCACATCTCGCCGCTGTCGATGCGGCCGCCGCCGTGCTCGACCAGCCGCATCAGCGCGAGCGACGACACCGACTTGCCCGAACCCGATTCGCCGACGATCGCCAGCGTCTCGCCGGCATCGACATGGAAATCGAGCGCGCGCACCGCCTGCAGCCGCCCGCCTTCGATCGCGAAGCTGACGCCGAGATTGCGCACGTCGAGCACGCGGCGCATTGGGGTGCTGGTCATTGTTCGGGGCCCGCTTCGTCGGCGTAGATGGCAGACACCGGCGCTTCGCCGACCCGGGCCCAGCCGCGGTACATGCCTTCGGTGTTGAACGGCAGCGCGACGTTGCCGCGCGCATCGACGGCGATCAGCCCGCCGCGGCCGCCGAGCGGCGGCAGCTTGTCCATCACGACGCGGCGCGCGGCGAAGCGCAGCGGCAGCCCGACGTACTCGACCAGCGCCGACACGTCGTAGGCCGCCAGGCCGCGCATGAAGGCCTCGCCGACGCCGGTGCACGACACCGCGACGGTGCGGTCGTTGGCATAGCAGCCGGCGCCGACCAGCGGCGAATCGCCGACGCGGCCGGGGCGCTTGTTGGTCATGCCGCCGGTCGAGGTGGCGGCGGCCAGGTGGCCGTGCGCATCGAGCGCGACCGCGCCGACGGTGCCGAACTTGTCGCGCTCGTCGAGCGGCGCGGGCACGGTGGGTGCGTCATGACTTGCCGCGTCGTGGTCCAGCGCGATGCGGTCGCTGGCCTGCATCGCGTGCAGCTGCGCCAGCCGGTGCGGCGTGTCGAACCACTCGGGCGCGACGGTCTCGCAGCCGCACTCGGCGGCGAACTGCTCGGCGCCGGGGCCGATCAGCAGCACCGGGCCGCCGGCCTCCATCACCGCGCGCGCCGCGAGGATCGGGTTGCGCAGCGTGCGCACGCCGGCCACCGCGCCGGCGGCCAGGTCGCTGCCGCGCATCACGCAGGCGTCGAGCTCGTGGCGGCCGTCGGCGGTGTAGACCGCGCCGCGGCCGGCATTGAACAGCGGGCATTCCTCGAGCTGGCGCACCGCTTCGGTGACGACGTCGATCGCCGGCGCACCACCGGCGAGCATCGCCTGTGCGCTGCGCAGGATCTCGTCGAGCGCGGCGCGGTAGGCCGCCTGCTGCTCGGCCGAGATCGACGCGCGCGACAGGGTGCCGGCGCCGCCATGGATCGCGATCACGGGCGTTGTCGTTGAAAAACTCATCGCACGCGCCCCGGGTCGACCTGCAGCCACGGCAGCACGCCGCGGGCCATTTCTTCGGCGCGCTGCACCGCGCCTTCGGTGCGGTGCGCGAGTGCCGCCACCAGCGCTTCGAGCAGTGCCAGCACCGTCGCATTGGACGTCGGCGCGACCTGCCGGTCGACATGCGCATACAGCGTCACGTCGGCCAGCGGCACCAGCGGCGAACTCGGCTCGTCGGTCAGCGCCAGCACCTTGACGCCGCGCTCGCGCGCCAGCCGCGTCAACGCGATGGTGTCTTCGACGTAGCGCGGGAAGGCCAGCGCGATCAGCAGGTCGCGCGGCCCGCGCTTGACCAGCTGGCGCGCCGCATGCGAAGGCCCGCCGGCCTGCGCGAGGCTGCCGACACGCGAGCACAGCGGCTCGAGCTCGTGCTGCAGCACGCCCGCCAGGTACGCGCTGCTGCCCCAGCCGAGCGTCAGCACCTGGTCGGCCCCGGCGATCAGCGACACCGCCTGCTCGCAGGGCTGGTGCTGCAAGGCCTGCAGCGTGTGTTCGAGGTTCGCCAGCGTCTCGCGCAGCGACGCCACCATCGCCTGCTGCGTGCCGGTGGCCTGCCGCAGGTTGCTGCGCAGGCTCTCGACCGGGGCGAGGATGGCCTCGAAACCGCGTGCCAGCTCGGCGCGGAACTGCGGGTAGCCGGCGAAATTCAGCGCCCGGGCGAAGCGGTTGGCGGTCGCGATCGACACCGCGACCTCGCTGGCGAATTCATCGATGTTGAGCGTGGCCGCCCTGAACGGGTGCGCGAGCACGGCCTGGCCCATGCGCTGCATCGCGGCCGGCATCGCCGGCATGCCGGCGGCGACCTGCTGCAGCACCGGCAGGCTGGCGAATCGGCCCGCCCAGGCAGGGGCATCGGAACGGGCGGCGGGAGGCGTCACGGTCATGAAAACTGGGTTTCAGAAAACTTCGCGGACTGTAAAGCAACTTACAGGCCCGAGTTTCAGGGAGTACCAGAACACGGGGTCGGAACGCCTCCTGGTCCTACACGGAGCGGCGAACGCGTCCGACACGGCCAGTGACTGCGGGCGCCGATGATAAGCACCCCATCCAGGAGGACCTTCATGAAAAAGCTCATATCCATCTTCGCGTTGCTGTTCGCTGCCGGCACCGCGTTCGCGCAGGCCGGCACCGCCGTCAAGGAAGGCGCCAAGGCGACCGCCGAGACCGCGAAGCAAGGCACCGAGAACGTCAAGGGTGCCGTGACCGATGAGCCGTCGAGCACGGTGCACAAGACCAAGGCGAAGGTGCACAAGGCCAAGGCGAAGAGCCACGGCAAGAAGGCCAAGGCCGCGGCGAAGGAAACGGTTCAGTAAGAGCGGTTCAGCAGAGCTCGGCCTCGTCGCGCCGCGGCGGGGCGACCGCATCGATGCCGACGTGCCACCACGCCGGCAACAGGCCCCGCACCTGCGGCTTCGCGAAGCGGTCGTCGATCAGGATCACCACGCCTTCGTCGCTGGTGGTCCGGATCACCCGCCCGGCCGCCTGCACGACCTTCTGCAACCCCGGGTACAGGTACGCGTAGTCGTAGCCGGCCCCGAAACGCTGCTCCATCCGCTCGCGCAGGCATTCGTTCACCGGGTTCACCTGCGGCAATCCGAGCGTCGCGACGAACGCCCCGATCAGGCGCCGCCCCGGCAGGTCGATGCCTTCGGCGAACGCACCGCCCAGCACCGCGAAGCCGATGCCCTGCCCGTGTTCGGTGAAGCGCGCGAGAAACTGCTGACGCGACGCCTCGTCCATCGCGCGCGACTGCGACCACTGCGGCACGCCGGGGTGCGTCGCCTGCAGCAGCTCGGCCACCTGCTGCAGGTAGTCGAAGCTGCTGAAGAACGCCATGTAGTTGCCCGGCGCCTGCGCGTACTGCCGCGCGATCAGCGCGACGATGGGGGCGAGCGACTGCGCCCGCTGCTGCCACCGGGTCGAGATATGGCGCGCGATGCGCACCGACAACTGCCGTGCCTCGAACGGCGATTCGACATCGATCCATGCGGTGCGCTCCGGCAGCCCCAGCGTGTCTTCATGGAAGCCGGGCGGCGTCAGCGTGGCCGAGAACAGCGTCGTGGTGTGCGCCGCCGCGAAGCGCCCGCGCAGGTGCGGCGCCGGGATCAGGTTGCGCACGCACAGCGTCGAGCGGGTGCGGGTGGCGCGGCGTTCGGTGACCGTCAGGTCGACCTGCGAGTTCTCGTCCAGCAGCTCCAGCACGCGCATCACGTGCAGCGCGTCGAAGTAGAAGCGCAGCAGCGGCGTGTCATTCGGCGACTGGCCGTCGGCGAAGTGCTCGCCCAGCGCCGCGATCGCGTTCTGCAGCGCGTCGCGCCAGGCCGCGGGCGGTTTCTCGTGCACCGCGAAATCGTCCGCCTGCGCCTTGTTGAGCGCACTCCACGCGCGGTGCAGGCGGTCGAGCGCCGGCTTCACCGCGGGCGGCGCCTTGCTGCGCAGCGCGGCCACGTCGGCCTGCTGCAGCTCGGCCGAATACATCTTGCGGCCGCGTTCCAGCAGGTTGTGCGCCTCGTCGACCAGCACGCCGACGCGCCATTCGTTCGCGAGCGTCAGGCCGTGCAGCATGGCGCCGAGGTCGAACCAGTAGTTGTAGTCGCCGACCACCACGTCGGCCCAGCGCACCAGCTCCTGGCTCAGGTAGTAGGGGCAGACCTGGTGGGCCAGCGCGACCTCGCGCACGCGGGCCTGGTCGAGCGGGCCCGCTGCCGTGTCGAGCGCCGCGCTGCGCGCCGCCGGCAACCGGTCGTAGAAGCCGCGCGCGAGCGGGCACGAGTCGCCATGGCAGGCCTTGTCGGGGTGCTCGCAGGCCTTGTCGCGTGCGACCAGTTCGACCACCCGCAGCGGCGGTGCGTCGGCGGGGCCGGTGATGCGCCGCAGCGCCTCCAGCGCCAGGCCGCGGCCGGGCGTCTTGGCGGCGAGGAAGAACAGCTTGTCGAGCCGCTGCGCCGGGCTGGCCTTCAGCAACGGGAACACCGTGCCGATGGTCTTGCCGATGCCGGTGGGCGCCTGCGCGAGCAGGCAGCGGCCGCCGCTCGCCGCGCGGTACACCGCTTCGGCCAGCGGGCGCTGGCCGGCGCGGAAATCGGCATGCGGAAAGCGCAGGGTCTGCAACGCCGCATCGCGCGCGCCGCGGTGCGCCAGCTCCTGCGCGGCCCAGGCCAGGAAGCGCTCGCACTGCTGCTCGAAGAACTGCCGCAGCTCGGCCGCGCTGCAGGCTTCGCTGAACACCGTTTCCTGCTGCGTGCCGACGTCGTAGTAGACGAGCGCGACGCGCAGCTTCGACAGTTCGAAGCGCTGGCACAGCAAGGCGCCGTAGATCTTCGCCTGCGCCCAGTGCAGGTGGCGGTGGTTGGCCGGCTGGCGCGCGAGGTCGCCGCGGTGCGTCTTGATCTCTTCGACCAGGCCTTTGTCGGGGTCGTAGCCGTCGGCGCGGCCGCGCACCCGCAGCGCACCGTGCGTGCCGCTCAGGCTGACCTCCGCCTGGTAGCGTCCGCCGCGGCGCGACGCCACCATCGCATGCCCGGCGATGCCTTCCTGCGCCGACGGGCCGGGCGTGAAACGCAGGTCGAGGTCGCCCTGCTTGGCGGTGAACTCGCACAGCTCGCGCACGGCGATGGTGTAGGTGGGGGCGTCGGCGCTCATGGTGTCAACGCGGGAGTGTCGCAGGCCGGGTCTTGTACGGCGGCCGGGCCGCCGGATCGGTGCGCAGGATCGCGGTCGCCTGCTGCACGTGCGGCAGCGCCCGCACGAAGGTCTCGAGTCGGGCGGCCTCGGCATCGTCGCGCGCACAGCCTTCGAGGTAGACGACGCGCCCCTGCACGGTGACCCACAGCGTCGTGTCGGGGAACGGCGTGCGCTCGCCGGCCGGCGGCTGGAACGCCGCGCGGATCGCCGCGGCGATGTCGGCGTCGTACGCGTAGGCGTTCGGCCGGTCGCATTCCTTCGCGAGCCAGCAGGTCGTTCCCTTCTCGAGCCGGCGGTGCGCCTGCACGCGGCGGTCGGCCTCGTCGGTGAACGGACCGGCCGGCAACGGGCAGTCGGGCAGCGCGGCGCTGACCTGGAAGAACGGGTCGTCGAACCAGTTCTGCAGCGCGTCGGCCGCCCGGGCCGGGCTGCCGAGCGCGAGCAGCAGCGCGACGGCGAGTGCCTGCAGGCGGGACGGGGGGATGCGGTCCATGCGGCGAATCGTAGGCCCTGTTGCCCCTATGCTGCAGGTCGTGCACCCCGATGGAGGCGACCGTTGGCCCAGCGCCTGTTCCTTCGACTCGACGAAGACCCCGTCCAAGGCCCGGAATCCGGCACGCCCGCCGCCAGCCTGCAGGTGCTGCCGCTGCCCGCCGCGCTGCGGCCCTTCGTCGCCCAGATGCTGCTGTACCGCGAGCGCTTCGCGCCGGGCACCGAGGTCGTCGAACGCGTGATTCCCGACGGCGCGGTGCGCCTCGTCGTGCAGTGGGGCGATGCACCGGCGGCCGGCCCCGATGCGCGCCGGACCCTGCTCGCGATCGGCCCGTCGACGACACCGGCGGTGCTGCGCCTGTCGGGCCGCATGGCCGGGCTCGCGATCACGCTGCGCCACGGGGCGGCGGCCACGTTGCTCGGGCTACCGGTCGGCGAGATCGCCGGGCTGGCGCTGCCGCTTCAATCGCTGTGGCCGCGTGCCGGTGGCGAGGCCTTGTCCGCCCTCGGCGACCTGGAAGACGACGCGAGCCGCGTGCGGGTCGTGCAGCAGGCGCTGCTGCAGCGGCTGCGCCACGTGTCCATCACCGAGCACCGGCCGGCCGTGCAGGCGCTGCGCCTGCTGATGCAGGCCGGCGGCCGGCTGCCGGTGCCGGCGCTCGCCGCCGCGGTCGGGCTCGGCGAGCGCCGGCTGCAGCAGCTCTTCGACGCGCAGTTCGGGCTCTCGCCGCGCCGCTGGAGCCGGCTCGCGCGCCTGCACCGCTGCCTGCGCGAGCTGCGTGCGCAGCCGCAGCGCAGCTGGGCCGAGGTGGCGCTCGACGGTGGATTCTTCGACCAGTCGCACCTGGCCAACGAGTTCCGTGCGCTGTGCGGCTGCACGCCGGCCGAGTACCGGCGTCTCGCGATTGCGGAATCTTCCAAGACCGCCGCGTGATCGCCGCCGAAGATCGGCGCCATCGCAACCAGGAGACCCCGATGACGAACGACAGCAACCCACGCCCGCTGCAGGGCCGCGTGGCGGTGGTGACCGGCGCGAGCCGCGGTGCCGGGCGCGGCTGCGCGATCGAACTGGGCGCCGCCGGTGCCACCGTCTACGTGACCGGGCGCAGCACGCGTGCGCAACCCGCGCAGTCCTACGGCCAGTTGCTCGGGCTGTCGGAAATGACCGCCGTGCCCGGCAGCATCGACGACACCGCCGACGAGGTGACGCGGCTCGGCGGCCACGGCATCGCGGTGCGCTGCGACCACACGCAGGACGGCGAGGTGGCCGCGCTGTTCGCCCGCGTGCAGCGCGAGCACGGCCGCATCGACCTGCTGGTCAACAACGCCTGGGGCGGCCACGAAACCTTCGACGGGGTGTTCGACGCGCCGTTCTGGGCGCACCCGCTCGCGCACTGGGATTCGATGATCGACCGCGGCGTGCGCAACCACCTGCTGTCGAGCCGGCATGCCGCGCCGCTGATGGTGAAGCAGGGCCACGGCCTGATCGTCACGACCACCTTCTGGGACCGCGGCCGCTACCTGCGCGGCAACCTGTTCTACGACCTCGCGAAGACCGGCATGACGCGGCTGGCCTTCGGCATCGCCGAAGAGCTGAGGCCGCATGGCGTGGCCTCGGTCGCGGTGTCGCCCGGCTGGATGCGCACCGAGTTCGTGCTGGCGGGCCACCACACCGACGAGGCGCACTGGCACGAGCGGCCGGCCCTCGCGCGCACCGAGTCGCCGCGCTACCTGGGCCGTGCCGTTGCGGCGCTGGCGGGCGACCCGCAGGTGATGGGGCGCAGCGGCCAGGTGCTGCGGGTCGGCGACCTGGCGCAGGAGTTCGGCTTCACCGACATCGACGGCCGGCAGGTGCCGGCCTTCGAGATGGACCCGCCGGCTCAGTGAGCCGGCACCGCGCCGCTCGCGGCCGGCGACGCGCCCTGCCCGTTGTCGACCGCCGTCGGCGCCAGCAGCTTGCCGAACACCAGCTTCACGACCAGCAGCAGCACGCCGGCCCCGGCGACCAGCGCCGCATGCAGGCCCCAGAACTGCTGCCCCGGCATCGTCTCGAGGAAGCCCGCCAGCCAGCCGACGAAGGTGTTGGCCAGGAACAGGTGCAGGTAGTAGGTGCCCATCATCAGCCCCTCGAGCTTGTGCGGCGCGGTGCGCGAGTACAGCGCCAGCCCGACCGGCATCACGTTCGCGAAGCCGATGTCGTTGAGGACCGCGTAGCCGATGGCCCAGCCGAAGCCGACCTTCTCGTGCGAATGGTCGACGATGCCGGAGGCGATCACCAGCAGCAAGGGCGCGGCGGCGGCGATCAGCGAGCCGAGCGCCATCTTCGTGATCTCGTCCGGCTCGCGACGGCGCGTCGCCCACCAGCGCCAGAACGCGATCGAGCCGATCATCGCCGCGGTGCTCGCGACGGCGTCGATCGCCTGCAGCCAGCTCACCGGCACCTGCCAGCCGAACAGCACCAGGTCCATGTGCTGCTGCGACCACAGCGGGAAGGCGTTGTTGTACTGCTGGTTGCCGACGACCGTGCCCATCAGCACCGGGATCAGCGCAACCAGCAGCACCAGGCGGCCCTTCTCGGCCGCGCTCATGGCGGCGCGCGGCACGGCCACGCCGGCCGCCTTCTCGGCGCGGCGCTCGCGCAGCGGCTCGGGCGGCAGGTGGCGCCGGCCGCCGAGGTAGACGAACAGGCCGATCACCATGCCGACGCCGGCAGCGCCGAAGCCCCAGTGCCAGGCCACCTTCTCGCCCAGCGTGCCGCAGACGATCGGCGCGACGATCACCGCGATCTGCACCGCCAGCATGAAGATCTGGAACGCGCTCGCGCGGCGCTTGTCGCCGGGCGCGTACAGGTCGCCGACCTGCGCCGCGATGTTGCCCTTGAAGCAGCCGACGCCGATCAGCAGGCACAGCAGCGCGAAGAAGAAGCTGGCCTCGAAGGCCATCAGGAAGTGGCCGGTGGCCATCAGCACCGCGCCGATCACGACGGTCTTCGTGCGGCCGAGCACGCGGTCGGCGAGCAGGCCGCCGAACAGCGGCGTCAGGTAGACGAAGCCCGCGTAGAGCCCGAACACCACGGAGGCGAGCTGCTGCGGCGTGCGCGGGCCGGTGACGTTCTCGATGGCGCCGCGGATCGCATCGATGCCGGCGACGTTGCCGATGTTCTCGGGCAGGAACAGGTAGTTGGTGAGGTACAGCACCAGCAGGGCCTGCATGCCGTAGTACGAGAAACGTTCCCAGAGCTCGCAGAAGGCGAGCCAGCCGAGGCCGGCGGGGTGGCCGAAGAAGGCACGGTCGTTGGAGGCGGAGGTGGACACGGGTAGTGGCTTCCGAAGGAAATGGGGTAATCCGGGAATGTCGCTGAAATGGCCGGGCGGCACAACTCGCGAAGATCAGGAGGAGGCTTCGTACAGCTCCAGCGGCAACCCGTCCGGATCGGCGAAGAACACGAAGCGCCGGCCGGTGTACTCGTCGACGCGGATGTCTTCCACCGCCACGCCCCTGGCTTCGAGCGCCGCCTTGCACTGCGCGACGTCGCCGACCTCGAACGCCAGGTGGCGCAGGCCGCGCGCCTCGGGGTACGACGGGCGCGGTGGTGCGTTGTCGAACGAGAACAGCTCGACCTGCGAGCCGTCGGGCAAGGCCAGGTCGAGCTTGTACGAGTTGCGCTGTGCGCGGAAGTGTTCGGCGATCACCGCGAGCCCGAGCGTCTCGGTGTAGAAGCGCTTCGAGACCGCGTAGTCGGCGCAGATGATGGCGGCGTGGTGGATGCGGAGCAGCATCGGGCGATTGTCGGGGCATCCATCGCGGCTCTCTACAATGCGCCCCCTTTTGCCTCAGATCGAACCCGCGCCCATGGACCTCGTCGTCAACGAAGAACTCAAAGCCTACATCGACCCGTTGACGCCCGACGAACACGATGCGCTGGAACGCAGCATCCTCGCCGAAGGCTGCCGCGACGCGCTGGTGCTGTGGGGCGACATGCTGGTCGACGGGCACAACCGCTACGGCATCTGCCGCAAGCACGGGCTGCCGTTCCAGACGGTGCAGAGCACGCGCTTCCAGTCGCTGGAAGACGTGCACCTGTGGATGATCGACCAGCACCTCGGCCGGCGCAGCCTGTCGGACTACCAGCGCGGCGTGCTCGCGCTGCGCAAGCGCGAGATCGTCGCCGGGCAGCGCGCGCGCCGCCTGGCCGAACCGGCCGAGACCGCGTCGCCCGCGCCGGCCGCAAACGCCGCAGCGCTCGACACCCGCGAGGCGCTCGCGAAGGCCGCGCGCATCAGCAGCAACCAGGTCGTGCTGATCGAGAAGATCCGCAAGCAGGCCGCGCCCGAGCTGGTCGAGGCGATCAAGGCCGGCACGATCTCGATCAACGCCGCGGCGGCGGTGGCGAGCCTGCCGGCCGAAGAGCAGGTGGCGGCCGCAGCCGCCGGCAAGGACGAACTGAAGCAGGCGGCGAAGCGGGCGCGCGATTCGCGCCGCCGGGCGCCGGCCGACGACGCGGCGACCACCACCGCCCCGCCGCCGGAGCCGGCTGCGTCCGAAGGCGCCACCGACACGCTCGAGGCACTGCAGCAGCGCGTCGCCGTGCTGACGGCCGAGAATGCCGCGCTGAAGCTGAAGATCGCCGACCTGCACGCCCAGCTTCGCGCCAACGCCGGCGAGGCCGACATCGCACCGTTCTGATCCACGGTATAGTTTCCGGATGATGGATACACATGTGTGTATCCAAACCCGGAAACACCGATGAACACCAAAGACGCCGGGATGCGGATCCGCATCGAGCGCGAGCTGCGCGATGCCTTCGTGCAGGCTTGCCAGTCGCAGGGGCTGGCCGCCTCTGAAGTGCTGCGCGACTTCATGCGCAGCTTCGCCGCCAAGCACTCCGCCGAACAGGCGCAGCTGTTCGGCCAGGCCAAGCCCACGCAGCCGTGAGGAGCCGCCGATGATCGTGCTGAAGGCAACCCAGGCGAAGCTGCTGGCCGCGCTGCAGGCCGTCTGCGGCATCGTCGAGCGGCGCCACACGCTGCCCATCCTCGCCAACGTGCTGATCCGCAAGACCGGCACGTCGATCGCCCTCACCACGTCGGACCTCGACATCGAGGTCGGCCACCAGGTCGAGCTGGGTGGCGATGCCGGCGACTTCGCGACGACGGTGTCGGCGCGCAAGCTGGTCGACATCCTGCGTGCGATGCCGGCGGACCAGGTCGTCACGCTGAGCGCCGAACCCGGCCGGTTGCGGCTGCACGGCGGCCGCAGCCGCTTCATGCTGCACACGCTGCCGGCCGAGCAGTTCCCGCTGGTCGCGCGCGCCACGGACACCACGGCGACGCTGCGCCTGCCGCAGGCGGTGCTGAAGTCGCTGGTCGACCAGGTGGCCTTCGCGATGGCCACGCACGACATCCGCTACTTCTTCAACGGCATGCTGCTCGCGACCGACGGGCGGCGCATCCGCCTCGTCGCGACCGACGGCAACCGGCTCGCGCTGGCCGAAGCCTCGGTCGACGCCGACCTGCCGACGCAGCAGGCGATCGTGCCGCGCAAGGCGGTGCACGAGCTGCAGCGCCATCTGCGGGGCGGCGCGGGCCAGGATGACGGCGAGTCCAGCGTCGAGATCCGCCTCGCGCCGGCACAGGCGAGCTTCGACCTGAACGGCATCCGCTTCATCACCAAGCTGATCGAGGCCCGCTTCCCCGATTTCGAGCGCACGATCCCGAAGGCGAACCCGCATGCCGTCACGCTCGGCCGCGTGGCACTGCTCGACTGCCTGCAGCGCGCCTCGCTGATGACCAGCGACAAGTTCCGCGGCATCCGCCTCAGCGTGGCGCCGGGCGTGCTGCGCATCGTGTCGACCAATGCCGAGCGCGAGGAGGCCGACGAAGACCTCGAAGTCGACTATGCCGGCGCGCCGATCGAGATCGGCTTCAACGTGACCTACCTGACCGAGATGCTGGCCGAGACCGACGCCGAGATGGTGACGATCGCGCTGCAGGACGCCGCGTCCGCCGTGCTGTTCACCTTTGCGCAGCGCGACGGCTTCAGGTACGTCGTCAGCCCGATGCGACTCTGAGCTTCATCGACCCTTGTCGATCGATAGTTTTTGACCATCGACTTGATCTAGTCAATTAATCCCACAAATGCTGCACTGCGGCCAAAATGCGTTTCGCCAGTTCGTTTTTTCTTCCAACCAAGCACCAAGGAAATCACACGATGTCGCTGATCAACACCCAAGTCCAGCCGTTCAAGGTTGAAGCTTTCCACAACGGCAAGTTCATCGAGGTCACCGAAGCCAGCCTGAAGGGCAAGTGGTCGACGCTGATCTTCATGCCGGCCGCCTTCACCTTCAACTGCCCGACCGAAGTCGAAGACGCGGCCGACAACTACGCCGAATTCCAGAAGCTGGGCACCGAGGTCTACATCGTCACGACCGACACCCACTTCGCGCACAAGGTGTGGCACGAAACCTCGCCGGCCGTCGGCAAGGCCAAGTTCCCGCTGATCGGCGACCCGACGCACAAGCTGACGCGCGCGTTCGGCGTGCACATCGAGGAAGAAGGCCTGGCGCTGCGCGGCACCTTCGTCATCAACCCCGATGGCGTCATCAAGACCGTCGAAGTGCACGACAACGCGATCGCGCGTGACGTGAAGGAAACGCTGCGCAAGCTGAAGGCCGCACAGTACGTCGCGAAGAACCCCGGCCAGGTCTGCCCGGCCAAGTGGAACGAAGGCGCCGCCACGCTGACGCCGTCGCTCGACCTCGTCGGCAAGATCTAAGACCTCTCTCTCGTTTTTTCCCCTGCCAGGCCGCCCTGCGGCCCTGCCTTCGGGCGGGGCCGCCCGGGCGGAGCTTTTCCCGAACACGAACGACTCAAAGGACCATCACATGTTGGACGCCACCCTCCAGGCCCAGCTCAAGGGCTACCTGCAACGCCTGACGCAGCCGGTCGAACTGGTGGCGTCGCTCGATGACCGTCCCGCCTCGGCCGAGATGCGCGAGCTGCTGCAGGAGATCGCCGGCCTGAGCGAGCTGGTCAGCGTGCGTTTCGACGGCAGCGATGCGCGCCGCCCGTCGTTCAACGTCAGCCGTGCCGGTGCCGGCATGGGCGTGCGCTTCGCCGCGATCCCGATGGGCCACGAGTTCACCTCGCTGGTGCTGGCGCTGCTGCAGGCCGGCGGCCACCCGCCGAAGGTCGAGGCGGAGGTGATCGAGCAGATCAAGTCGCTGACCCGCGAAGACGGCGGCGATTTCGTGTTCGAGACCTACATGTCGCTGACCTGCCACAACTGCCCCGACGTCGTGCAGGCGCTGAACCTGATGGCGGTGCTGAACCCGCGCATCAAGCACGTCGCGATCGACGGCGGCCTGTTCCAGGACGAGGTCGAAGGCCGCCAGATCATGGCCGTGCCGACCGTCTACCTGAACGGCGAGGTGTTCGGCTCGGGCCGCATGGAGGTCTCCGAGATCCTGACCAAGGTCGACACCGGCGCTTCGGCGCGCGTGGCGGCCAAGCTGGGCCAGAAGGACGCGTTCGACGTGCTGATCGTCGGCGGCGGCCCGGCCGGCGCGGCGGCGGCCGTGTATGCGGCGCGCAAGGGCATCCGCACCGGCATCGTCGCCGAGCGCTTCGGCGGGCAGACGCTGGACACGCTGGGCATCGAGAACTACGTGTCGATCCTCGAGACGCAGGGCCCGAAGTTCGCGGCCGCGCTGGAAGCGCACGCCCGTGTCTACGAGGTCGACATCATGAACGGCCAGCGCGTCGCGGCGCTGGAGCCGGCCGCGCAACCGGGCGGCGAGATCACCGTGACGCTGGAGAACGGCGCCGCGCTGAAGAGCCGCAGCGTGATCCTGTCGACCGGCGCGCGCTGGCGCAACGTCAACGTGCCCGGCGAGGCCGAGTACAAGAACAAGGGCGTGGCCTACTGCCCGCACTGCGACGGCCCGCTGTTCAAGGGCAAGGCGGTGGCGGTGATCGGCGGCGGCAACTCGGGCGTCGAAGCCGCGATCGACCTGGCCGGCCTGGTGGCCCACGTCACCGTGGTCGAGTTCGCCGACACGCTGAAGGCCGACGCGGTGCTGGTGAAGAAGCTGCACAGCCTGCCGAACGTGACGGTGCACACCAACGCGCAGACCACCGAGATCACCGGCGACGGGCAGAAGGTGAACGGCCTGGTCTACAAGGATCGCGCGACGGGTGTCGAGCACCGCGTGGAGCTGGCGGGCGTGTTCGTGCAGATCGGCCTGGTGCCCAACACCGAGTTCCTGAAGGGCACGCTGGAGCTGAGCAAGCACGGCGAGATCATCGTCGACGCGCGCGGCGCGACGAACCAGCCCGGCGTGTTCGCGGCGGGCGATGCGACGACGGTGCCGTTCAAGCAGATCATCATCGCCGCGGGCGATGGCGCGAAGGCGGCGCTGTCGGCGTTCGATCACCTGATCCGCACGCCGGTGGCGGCCTGAGGTACCTCGCACGACGCCAGCGGCTTCGACAAGCTCAGCCCGAACGGGTCATTTCCGTTCGACAGACCCACCACACCGTTCGCCCTGAGCCTGTCGAAGGGCCTGTTCGCGCAGCACCAGGGTCTCGACAAGCTCAACCCGTACGGAGTGCCCTCGACTCGAAGGGCGTCGATCGTGCATCGCTTCACCCTGCATGGGTGCCATGCTTCACGACCTGCCAGCCTTCCCCGGCCGACAACCGCAGCGTGACGCGCAACGGGCACGCGCCGTCGAACTCCATCTGCAGCTCCGGCTCGTCGACGCTGCGGCCCGCGGCCCAGCGCCGCAGCCGGTTCCCGTTCGTCTGGCGCGGCGAGACGCCGAGCAGGCGATCGACGCGGCAGCCCTCGCCGCGCGCGTTCAGCTGATTCACGAAGGCCTGTGCCACCGCGATGGCCTCGGCGGGCCGGTGCTCGGCTTTCAGCCACGCCAAGCAGGCAGCGGCCGCAGTTGCGACAACCACCAGGGCCACGGCAGCAATGCGGTTGCGTCGAGACAAGCGTGGAATCATCGGCGTGTGATGGTAGCGAGTGCGCGGGCCGAGCGTCGGCGAGGGGGCCCATTCATGCAGAATGGCCGCCCGATGATCACCCTCACCCGA
This sequence comes from Rhizobacter sp. Root1238, assembly GCF_001425825.1. Classification (GTDB taxonomy): domain Bacteria; phylum Pseudomonadota; class Gammaproteobacteria; order Burkholderiales; family Burkholderiaceae_C; genus Rhizobacter. The sequence continues at coordinate 197,790 of NZ_LMDM01000023.1, read as the reverse complement.
CTCACGATCCAGCGCGCCCGCGCCGAGCGCCTGCCGCAGATCGCCGGCAGCCTGACCTTCACGACCGTGCTGTCGGTGGTGCCCTTCCTGGCGGTGTGCTTCGCGCTGTTCACCCGCTTCCCGATGTTCAAGCGCCTCGAGGACGCGATCGAGGAGCACCTGCTGCGCAGCCTGCTGCCCGAGGAGATCTCGCGCACCGTGTTGCGCTACCTCGCGCAGTTCGCGACCAATGCCGGCGGGCTGACGCTGGTCGGCTCGCTGTTCCTCGTCGTCACCGCGGTCGCGCTGCTGCTGACGGTGGAGAACGCGCTGAACCAGATCTGGAAGGTCAAGAAGAACCGTCCGTTCCTGAAGCGCGTCGGCCTGTACCTGTTGGTGATCGCGGCCGGCCCGCCGCTGCTCGGCGTGAGCCTCTGGGCCACGTCGTATGCCGTGAGCGCATCGGCCGGCCTGATCGAGACGCTGCCGCCGTGGGCCAAGTTCGCCCTGACGCTCGGGCCGGCACTGATCGGCTCGATCGCGATGGCCGCCCTCTTCCACACCATGCCGAACACCCGCGTGCGAAAGCGCGATGCGGCCATCGGCGGGCTGATCGCCGGCATCGCGTTCGAGCTCGGCAAGCGCGGCTTCGCGGCCTACGTGCTGAAGCTGCCGACCTACAAAACGGTGTACGGCAGCTTCGCGGCGTTTCCGGTGTTCCTGCTGTGGGTGTACTTCTCGTGGCTGGTCACGCTGGCGGCGGCGCTGGTCACGTCGAACCTGGCGCTGGCGCGCAAGCAGCGCGCGGCCGGGAAGCCGGCGCGGGCCTGATCGGCTCAAGCACGGCGCGGGCCGCTCAAGGGCCGACGATGCCCTCGAAGGCCAGCACCGGCTCGAACTCGCGCCATGTCGCGTGGAACGCCGCGGCGTTCGCGACATCGACGAAGAGCGGAACGCACAGGCGGAACACCACGGCGCGCAGCACCAGCTGCCGCCGAAGGGACGGCACCAGACCGAGCGCTTCCAGCGACGCCGCCGGCTCGTGGTGCCACGCGACGCTGTCGGCCACGAGCACCGTGTGCGCATACGCGACCGGCCGGAAAGCCGGTGAAATGTCGATGACGACCGGCGCATCGCCATCGAACAGGATGTTGCCTGCCAGGTCGGTGTGGACGAACTGGCTCGGCAGGTCGACAGGCTCGCACCGGGCCCGCAGCGACGACAGCACGGCCTTGACGTCCTGCGGCGCGGCATCGGGCAGCCCGCGCTCGTGCCACGCCACGCGGGCGGCTTCGATCCACGGACTGCGCCACGCGTCGAAAGCCGGCGGCCTGGCGACGAGCCGGGTCGCGCGATGGAAGGCATCGGCTGCCGCCAGCTTGTCGGCGATCCGGCCTTCGACAAAACCGCCGCCGAAGTACCGCGTGGCGCCCAGGCCCTGCTCGCACCACCGGCCGGCTCGCGACCGCACCGGCACGGCCACCTTCAGGCCCTCGAAGTCCACGCGCTCCAGCGCATCGCCCAGCCACTCGTGTTTGCGGAGTTCGTCGACCGGCTTCAGCACCAGCGCGCCGGCACGAACCGAACGGCCCTGCCCGCCGGGCAAGCGCTCGACGGTGGATGCCTCGGTGAATCGACGAACCGCTTCGTCCATCAGCGGCCATGGCTGTCGGCGAACGCATCGGTCGCGGCGACCAGTTCCGACGTGATGCCCGGTTCCATCGACGAATGCCCGGCATCGGGCACGACGACCAGCTTGGCCGACGGCCACGCATCGGCCAGCGCGAAGGCATAGCGCACCGGGCAGATCACGTCGTAGCGACCGTGCACGATGGTGCACGGCAGGTGCGCGATGCGCGGCACGCCGGCGATCAGCTGGTTCGGCGTCAGGAAGGCGCCGTTGATGAAGTAGTGCGCTTCGAGCCGCGCAAGGTTCAATTCGAAGACCGCATCGTCGGGCCGCAGCGGCTCGACCGGCAGCGGGATCAGCCGCAGGCACGCGCCTTCGTAGTGGCTCCACGCGCGCGCCGCGGGGGCGTGCACAGCGGGATCGGGATCGCTGAGGCGGCGCTGGTAGGCGGCCAGCAGGTCGTCGCGCTCGGCCGGCGGAATGGCCTGCGCGAACGCCTCCCACTCCTTCGGATAGAACTGCCGCATACCATGCAGCCACCACTGCTGTTCTTCGGTGCTGGCGAGCCAGATGCCGCGCAGGACCAGGCCGAGGCAGCGTTCGGGATGGGCTTGCGCGTAGGCGAGCGACAGCGTTGAGCCCCACGAGCCGCCGAACACCAGCCACTGTTCGATGCCGAGCCGCTCGCGCAGGCGCTCCAGGTCGGCGATCAGCAGCGGCGTGGTGTTCTCGCGGCATTCGCCGGAAGGCGTCGACTGGCCGGCGCCGCGCTGGTCGAGCAGCACGATGTGGTAACGGGCGGGGTCGAAGAAGCGCCGGTCGTTCGGCGAGGTGCCGGCACCGGGGCCGCCGTGCACGAAGATGACCGGGATGCCTGCCGGGTTGCCGCATCGCTCCCAGTGCAGCGAGTGCAGGTTGCCGGCCGGCATGAAGCCGGATTCCAATGGCTCGATCGGGGGATAGTGGGTGCGCAGCGTCATGCGACCGACTGTAGGCGAAAAGCGTCAGCGGCCGAGGCGGCAGCGGCATGGCGGACGGACCGGCTCGTCCCGGCGCGATCGCCCCGGCGGCGCGCCGCAGTCGAGACCGCAGCGCGGCAGTGCCAGCAGCTGGTTGCCCCAAGCACCGTGCGCGGTGCGGGCTCGCAGATGGGGCGGCTGGCCGGGCTCGCGAACGACGTCGAGGTACAACCCCGGTTGGCCCCACGCATCGGCCACGTAGTAGCGCTCGATGCCGCGCTCGATGCAGCGGACCGCCTGCGCAATGTCGAAGCGCCATTTCCGCTCGCTGTCGCCGATGTGGGTGATCAGCTCGTGGCTGGGCGGAGGGGCCGACAGGGTGACGCAGTTGACTTCGTAGGCTCTCATGCCGGATTCCCCTTCGTCTGCTTCCGTTGCGGTCCTGAATGAAGCCCATGGCGTTCAAAAAACAATCCAAAGACTTCGTTTTGTACCCCTAAGTTAACACTTGGAAACCCAAAGAAGGTGGAGGACTTGTGCAGACGCCGCAATCCTTCGCGGATGAAAAAGAGTTCGAGCAAGAAGCTGACGGCCCGCGACGTATTCGCGCGCAACTTGCGACGGGTGCGGCGCGCCAGGGAGCTGTCGCAGGAAGCGCTCGGGCTGGACGCAGGAATCACCCGCCCTTACGTCAGCAGCGTCGAACTCGGGCGGCGCAACATTTCGATCGACAACATGGGCCGCCTCGCCGACGCCCTTCGCGTGCCGCTGCGCGACTTGGTCGACCCGGACAAGTTCACCGACCTCGACGAAGGCTGAACGCGCGCGAGCGGTGTAAGAACCAGCGCTGCGGCTGCGACGCACCAGGATCCAACTTCCGGTACGCCGCATGTTCACTCGCCGCCAGTTCTCCACCCGTGTTGCCGCTGCCGTCGGACTGGCCGCCTCCGCCCGCCTTGCCGTGGCCGACACCGCACCCGCCGCCGCACCGGCCGTGCGCAATGTCGTCCTCGTGCACGGCGCGTATGCCGACGGGTCGTGCTGGTCCGACGTGATCGCACTGCTGCAGCACGCCGGCCTGCGCGCCACCGCGGTCCAGAACCCATTGACTTCGCTCGCCGACGATGTCGCGGCGACCCAGCGCATCCTTGCGCTGCAAGACGGCCCGACGCTGCTGGTCGGCCACTCGTGGGCCGGCACGGTGATCAGCGAGGCGGGCGTGGACCCGAAGGTGGTGGGACTGGTCTACGTGGCCGCGCGAGCGCCCGATGCGGGGGAAGACTACGGCGCGCTGGCCGCCAAGTTCCCGACGCCGCCGGCAAGCGCCGGGCTCGTCAAGTCGGGCGGCTTCGCGCAATTGAGCGAAGAGGCCTTCTTGCGCGACTTCGCCGGCGACCTGCCGGCCGCCAAGGCGCGCGTGCTGTACGCGTTGCAAGGCCGCATCGCGGAGACGCTCTTCGCATCACGCACCACGGCGGCCGCGTGGCGCAGCAAGCCGAGCTGGTACGCGGTGTCGACGCAGGACCGCACGACGTCGCCCGAATTGCAGCGCTTCGTCGCGGCGCGGATGAAGGCGAAGACGATCGAGCTCGCGTCGAGCCATGTGTCGCTGATCAGCCATCCGCGGGAGATTGCGGGGTTGATTCTTGAGGCGGCGGGGCAAGCGGCTATTGCCAAGTAGCTCGAATTCGAAACGCATCCGAGAGGATCAGCAACGACGGCCATCGGTTGTCATGCAAATGACGGATGCTCGCGCCAACATCATCCGGCAAGCTCCCCAAGTGCGACGAGGCCTCCAAATTTTCAGCTATTTCGTGCGGCCGCTCATGGCGGCAGACCCGCCACATCAATCACGCAGCCTTCCTCGCCATCGGCGGGATAGGACGCGTGATACTCAATACCCTGACCCAGGTCTTCATCGTCCCAGACCCCGCTGGAGTCAGAGCGGTAGTTGAAGTGGATGAAGGGATCTGCCCCACCGTGGCGCACGATTCTGGCGATCGCTGCGCCATCGGGGTGGTTGTAGCGTTTGCCATTTGTAGAGACGAGGTAGTGCCCGCAGTCGAGCTTGTCGAGCAAGTCGATGCTGATATTGCCTGCACTGCCGTGATGGGGAAGTTTGAAGAGATGAAGACGCAAGCGCTCGATGTCGCGCTCCTTGAGCAGCCTGTCGATCGATGCAGAAAGCACTGGCGCGTAGGCATCCGCGCCCAGCAGCACGGCGCGGTCGGCGAACTCGGCGAGCACGGCAATGCTGGTCCCGTTTGCTTCCGCCGTGTCGGGGTCGAACGGCTGCTTCACCAGTTCGTCCACGTTGCGCGAGCCTCCGAGTGCATCCCTGGGTTTGAGCGTGGGCTGCCCTTCAAGAAACGCAAGCACCGCATCGCCATCGGTCCAGTCGATTTTGGGCTTGGCGTCAGTGAGTTCCTTGTCCCACTTCTTGATCATTGCCTCGAGTTGCGGACGCCCCGGAGACAGCACCGTCAAACGCATTCCGCCCGCAAGCATTCGAGAGGGCAGCGCACCACGTGCGGAAACCTCGACGGGCCACCCTTCGAAGGCCTTGTTCCAGTGGATCGTCTGCTTCGAAAGCATGGCGGCCAGGAATTCGCCCTGCTTTGACCCAAGTCGGTCCAGAGCGACCTGCTTGCCGTCCAGATGGTCACGGCCGTTGAACCAAACTTCATTGACGTCCAGTTCCAGATCCTGTACTGCGCCAAGCAGCTTGACCATGCCGGCGATGTGATCCTCGTCGACGTGGGTGACCATCAGCAGTTCGAGTCTCCGGGGACGACTCAGTTGCAGGACCTTCGCTTCGACATGAGCGAATGTCCCGGCCACACCGCCGTCTATCAGCACGTGATGAATGCGGTCCTCCTCGCCGTATTCGATCCAGAGGGCGTCGCCGAACGACGCTGGCAGTGACTCGATGGTGAACACGGACATACGACCTCCCCTCACTCGATCAACCAATCCGCATCGCCTGATGCACTCAGCGCCAGGACAATAGGGAATCCATTAGCCAGCATTTCACGCCGCAGACGAAGCATCACCTGGCCCAGCGGGGCGGGACCACTCGCCACTGCAGCTTGGAGCCCCTTGATCAAGCGCACGCAGATAGGCGAGATCTGCCTACCCAGCACGACGGCACCGGTGCTGACGATGATGGATGCTCCGTAGCGCCTGAACTTGGGTACGTAGCCGAGATAGGAGGTCTTCGGTGCGCCTGTCTCACAACCCAGCAGCAACACGATGGCGCCGGGCATGGTCTTGGGGCCCTTGATGACCCTGTCGTCGATCGAACTCAGCAGCAAGCGATGCGTCGCCAGCGTTCCAGGACCGATCGACAGTTCCGGCAGCTCGTTGGGCGACTCCTCGTTGTGCGGCAGCATCACCATCAACAGCGGTGAGTGGCTGCTGATTCCCGTGCGCCAGAGGTCCCAGTCGCTTGCGGTGTATGTGTGACTCGATGCTCCCTTCAGCGCGGCAAGCACGTCGGCAGAGGCTTGCGCGCTGTGCGCGTCCATTCGATCACTGTGCGCGAACAGGATGCTCTGGAATGCCTTGATGGATTTGCGGTGGGTGTCGGGTTCCGATTGAAGCCGAAAGTCGCCGACCTGCACCTTGTCGCCGCTGTGCCGATGCCACTCGATCACCTTGCGCAGGCCCCAGAAACCTCTCGGGCAGACCACCTTTTCGTCGGGCCCTGCCGCTGGACAGGCGTCATTGCAGGGTGCGGGTGCGGCGGCCATGGAGCCGCCCAGGCACTTGGCTGCGCCCGGGCAGAGCGGCGCGCTCGCCCCTGGGGCGGGCTGGTCGTAGAAGAACTCGATCGGAAGTCGAGCCCAAGACTCGGCAGCCACCACCTGCACGCGCTCGGCGTCGATCAGGGCCCGGTCGACCTCGTGGTCTTGAACGATGGCCTCGAACATCTCGCGCCCATACTGGGCCAGGCTCCTGAGCAACCGAACGACTGCCTTGGACTCGAGACCGCCTTCGTAATGCTCCGGCTTCTCGCTGACCTCGCTCAGTTCCCCGTCAATGAAGTTGATTGTCTTGGCAAGATCAGGAGGAGTTCGCAGCACAGCCGATGGCCCGCTGGCAATGGCCACACCAGGGCCGTTCGTCAGCGAGTCATTCACGACCAGGAAGGCGTCGAACTTCCACCGCTCGTCGAGCCCTGTCAGGTCCTGCTTGATCACCATCTCGAGGCCCCGGGAGAAGGCCCCGCGAACGTCACCGTTGCGGGCCTGGACAGGAGCCTCGAGCCAAGCCGACTGCAGCACTCGGTTGGCATGGGCGACAACGACACGTGCCTTGAAGGGTGCTGAACCGTCGCCCACCACGCATTTGAACTCGATGGGTTCGCTGTTGCCTGCTACGGGTAGGAAAAGCGACGCGTTCTGAGCCTGCTCACCTGAGTTGGCGAACACGTAAACCTGCAGTGTCCAGCCGTCCAGATCTGGAGGCGGCAACAGCTCGGTGCGGAAAGGCTCTTCGCCAAAGCCTGGCCATGCGCCGTCCTCGTCACCGATCCGGACGCGGACAAAACAGGCGCCACGATGCGCCAGAGCATCGAACCTTTCCACCAGTCGGTTGCCCTCGACACGCAGCAGTTGGGCTTGCAGGAAGCGCAAAGCACTGGGAGACGTCAGCTCGCCAAGCTCAGGTGCCGCAGCGTCGAACAAGACATCGAGATGTGCTGAGCCCAGGTCCCTCGTCGGCGGACGAGTTGCCACCGGCCTGATCGGGATCCGGGCGACAACAAGGGCAAGTGCAGCGATCACGGACGCGCCGTTGCTCTCGCGGTCGAAATCAAAGGGAGTCAAGCGCGTGCGCAACGCCCGTGCCAGCCCGCGGGCATTGACCGAGGCGTCGACTCCGAGGGCTTGCAGTGCCGAGCCCGGAATCCCTCTCACCACCTCGGAGGGAATGACTTGCTTCAGTTGCGAGAGGAGCATCGCCCGACGTCGGCTGACGTGGGCGTGTTCCAGCAACGCCTTGCCGAGCCACATCGTCGGCGCACTTAACTTCGCCCTTTCCGCGGCACGCATGGCCGCCACATCGACGGTCACCGTGTGGGACAGCGCGCGTACGAACTCGATCACCCAGGACACCGCAGCCCCGTCACCGACGTGCATGCCCGACTGGGACACGAGGCCAGTGGCCTTGAGCCGGCGCATCATCTTGGTCACCGACGCGGGGCGCGCTGGTGCAACGTCCTTCTGCGACATGGGTGTCGCGACAATCAGGCAGTCTGCATCGACCTGGCCCTCCGAGTTGCCAAGGAAGGTGTCGCCTGCGGCTCCCGTCTCGGCGAAGACCAGGGTGAAGTCGGCTCGGTCGTCATCGCCGTCGGACAGCACCCTCACGTGGTCGGCCATCCAACCCCGATTCGCCAGAATCGCTTTGCGGAACGCATTCAGCGCGGCCCGATCAACACCCGGTGTGGCCAGCACGCGCAGCTTCATCGGCCAGTTCCATTCGGGTCTCGGCCTGTTTACGGAGATCCGAGCCGACAGAGACTCGATTCGTGTGTCCCGATTGACCAGCGACTTGGTGGCATCCTTGAGCAGATCGAAGCTGGCAGAAAGTTGCAGACGTGCGCCGGTCCTGGGTGGCTCGATCCGGTGCCTGCCATGGCCATCGATGGCAAGCCGCTGGCGAAACCACCTTTCGCGGTCATTGAACGACTGGTCCCAGATCTCATCGAGTATTTCGGGAGTTGGCATCCAGTTCGGCAGTTGCCCGTTGTCGTCAACTGGCATCTGCCACCGCAGGAGAGGTGACTCTTTTTCAATCAGTCCAGCCAACAACTCGCGCAGCAGTTGAGCAGCCGAGGCAGGCATCAGTTTCGGGTTCGGATTCATTGCCGACAGACGGCTAGCATCTATCGCCGCCAGGACTCCGGCCGCAGCGAGTGCCCGCGCAAAACGCTCCGGGCTGAGTCGACCCCCCCACTCGCTACCTGACCCTTGCTGAAGCCTTGCCATGCTCAACTCTTTCGAAGATCACGACGCCGCCTTGCAGTGCCGTCGCGCCGCAAAATCTTCACCCCCGATACTTCTTCGGAACCGGATGCGTCCTGCAGTCGAACAGCCCATCGCGCCCACTGCCCTTGATCCGCGCCTCGAAGTACTGCCGCTTCGACCCCGCCGAGCGCAGCCCCTGCACTGTGCCAGCGTCGATTTCGCAGTAGTGGTAGTAAGTCGAGCGCAGGCGAATGACCATGTAGCGCTCGGCCGAGTCGTAGCAGATCCGGGTGACGTCGCTGCCCTCACTCACCTCGACGCAAACAAAGGCATCCAACGACACCGGCCCGTGGTACTTCACCGGCACGGTCTCCGCCAGCGCAGGCCCGCACGCCAGAAGAAGCAGCGTGATCATCAAGAAGCCAGTCATCCTGCCCATGCGCCCCCCTAACTCAAGGTGCAAGTCTGTCAGCGGCCGTTGCGCTCCGAAGCAGGAAATCCCTTCCCCATTTCAGATGAGATGAGGGATTCGCCTCTTCAGAACTCCACGTCCGAAAGCGGCGAGCCCTCACACCGTGCGACGACGATGCCAGCTCCCCACTACCGGACGCCCCATGCATCACTCCCAACTGATTGCCCTGCCCCCCACTGAGTTCGCCCCCCTCCTCACCCTCTCCGACCAGGCCCTCGCCAAGCAAGGCGCACAACGCCACATCGCCACCGCCAACACCGGCTACCCCTGCCGCATCAGCCTCGAAGACGCCAAGCAAGGCGACGAGCTGCTCCTGCTCCCCTACGAGCACCAACCCGCCGCCAGCCCCTACCGAGCCTCCGGCCCGATCCACGTGCGCCGCGGCGCCGTGCAGCGCGTGCTGCCCTGCCGATGAGGTGCCGCCCTACCTGAGCTCGCGCCTGCTCTCCGTGCGCGCCTACGACAGCGCCCACGCGATCATCGACGCCAGCGTGTGCGAGGGCACGCACGTCGCCGACGAGAGCATCGCCACTCCCGGCTTCACAGGTTGGTGGGCAGTCTCGGGAGACATGCCGAACGACCATGTATCCGCCAGCAAAGCCAGCAATCCACGCGAGGCAGTCCGCGCGATTGCACCCCTTTGGCAAGAGGCTGCTCAGTACATGGCGCGCGGGGAAAAGCACCCGACCTTCCGCATCGGCTCAGGCAAACAAGACGAGGAGCTTGCGCCGATGTTGGCGTCAAGAGCTGAACTGCTGCTGGAGTGGGTCAGCGATCCGCAGGCGTGGGAAGAAGACGAGGCCTGACTCTCCAGCGATCGAACAGCCCTTTGCCGGAACATGTCGATTCGAGGGAACCTCGTTCGTCGTATTCGAGGCGTGCCCGGCAGAACTGGCTCAATCCTGAGGCAGGCCGAGGCAAGGCAGAAAGGCCAGACATGAAGGCAGAGAACGTCATCGGCCCCGCCTCGATCGTCGACAAGCCGGAGAGACCCTACCTCGGATTGCGTTTCGAGACCCCCTTCGGCGGGATGTTCGCCTTGGTCACGAAGGCCCTGAAGGAACTGCGGACGTGGGCCCATGAAAACGGCTTGTCGGAGCAGGCACCGTACTTCCTGAGGTACTACCACTGCGACATGAAAAGCATCATGGAGGTGGAAGTCGGCCTGGTGACGAGCTCCGTTCTGCCAGGTGATGAGCGCATCAAGCCGGGCGTCCTTCCCGCAGGGAGGTATGCCACGTTGGTCTACCGGGGCAACGGGCTTCGCGGCAACCAGGCCCTGATGAAGTGGGCGAAGGATTCGGGAATTGCCTTCGATCCACTGGTCGCCGACCGTGCGGAGTCGTATGCATGCAGGTACGAGGCCTACCTGACCGATCATCGCGTCGAGCCGAGAAAGCTTCTTTGGGACGTCGAGCTGTCGATCAAGATTGCCGATCAGGTCCGACTCAGGCCGTCGTACAGGCCTCTCTCAAAGTCGCCGTAGAGCTTCACGACGGCGGGATCGTAGAAGGGCAGTACCTGTGTGAACACCGTTCCCGTGACTCGCTTCACCGGGTCGACCCAGTAGTTCCCTTGACGGGCGAAGACCGCGCCCTGGGCCTTGTCGATTTCTCCATCTTCCCGCACCTGGACTACCCGGGCTTCGACGAGAACACGATGGCGTGCGCCGAAAGGTGGGCAGCAGAGATCGGCGGCCCCGCCTATGCCATCGACGACCAGACCGCCGTTCAGGTCGTCGACGGCAAGGCCACGGTCATCACCGAAGGAAACTGGCGCTACTTTGGTGGTTGACGTCACCCTGTCATCTACGCCATGACGACTTCTCTTGACAACCTCCAGATCCGCGAACGCATTGATGCGTGGCACGCGGCGGTAAACCTGCGCGACGTCTCTCTGCTGCACGACGCTTTCGAACCGTCCGCGCTGTGGGAGGTGCTGGCACCGGTGAACCTCCGCCACGAAGGTCGCGACGCGATCCTGAAGGGGCTGCGGGAATCGATGGCGCGGCAGGAACTGCTGGTACAGCTGAATTCCGGCCTCGTCGTGACCCTGCGCAGCGACAGCGAAGCTCCGCGTTCAATGGCCAACTCGACGCAGGAGGCCTCGAGGGCGGCCGCTAGCAGCCGATGCGAAAGCCCGGTCAAGTCACCGCGTCTGCGTTCTGCGCCAGGCCAAGACCCCCAGCCCGAACAGCATCAGCAGCACCGTGGCCGGCTCCGGCACCGGCGAGATCAGGTAAGCCCGCCCGTTGTCACCGTTGGCCACGAACTGCCCGAGATCGTTGATGCCGGTCACGTTGACAAAGAGCCAATCGCGCACGCTGCTCGCCAGGTTGTTGAACGACAGCGTGTTCACGTCGACCAGGCCGTAACCGTCGGCGCCGCTGATGAAGGCGTGGTCCATCATGTTGAGGGTCCAGTAGTAGCTGCCACCCACCTGGCCCGAGCTGTTGACTGCCAGCCCGTGGCTGCTCAGCTGCCAAGCCCCTTGCATCTCGAACTCGCCCATGTCGTACACGTTCAGCCTGCGTCCGATGCCGTCGGGCCCGGCAATGAAGGCCGCTGCATCGGTGTAGTAGTAGTTCTCGGTGGTGCCCACGATCCGCCCGTACTCGGTGATGCCGGCCGCCGTTGACGTGTGGTCGGGGTTTGTCGGATCGGCGCCGATGATCGCAATCGGCGCCATCACGCCATACGGGGCGCCGTTCGTGGTGTTCGTGATGAAGCCGCGGGCGTTCCCGAAGTACAACGAATCCTCGTGGCCCAGGATCACCGTGGACGCACCCACCACCTTGCCTGCATCGTTGATGCCGTTGCCGACGGCGTTGGTGCCGCCCAGCGTGCCGAGCTCCACCGGCGCTGCGCCGGCTGCCGCCGTCGCAAACGCACGCTGCGTGCCCTCCGCGGTGAAGTACGTGCCGGTCACTTGCCCGCTGTTGTTGATGCCGTTGCCGAAGCTGTGCGTTCCAGGCGTGGCGAGCGCCTGCGGCGCGATGCTGCCGTCGGCCCGGTAGACAAAGGCGCGCGGGTTGCCCACGGCGGGGTTCTCGCCATCGTTGCCGGGTGCGGTGGCCGCGGTGCCCACCACCCAGCCGTTGTTGCTGATGCCGGTCGCCTTGTTCCAGTTGCCGCTGGCCAGCGTCGGGATCGCTGCCAGGCCCGTGCCGTTGGCGCCCGTCACGAAGGCCTGGTAGCTGCCGGTGTAGGACTCCCCGCGGTACAACTGCCCAAAGTCGTAGCCATAGCCGACCACTTGGCCGCTGTTGTTGAGGCCGGTGGCGTATGAGTGCTGCCACATCCCGCCCAGCGTGCCGAGGTCGGTGATGCTGTACTCCAGAGCGTGAGATGAAACGGCCGCACTGAACAGGCACGCGCCCGTGGCGAATGCACCCAGCAGCCGCATGAATCGATGCTTCATAAGACTCTCCCGCAGTTGGCGCGGCGACGGCCGCCGCCATGCTTTTTATGACGGATCGGTCGCGCGGTGTAGCCGGCGAGGCGTTCAGGGGTTTCGGACTGAGAATGTCCATGCCCCCCCTCCGGACGCATCAGCTCAGGATCCACGCCATGTCGCAGACATCCCAGTTCTCCGCCGGCCCGAGCAATCTCTCGATGCCCGAAGCGACGGTGATTCCGGTGCTGAGTTATCCCGATGTTTCTGTGGCCGCCGCCTGGCTCTGTCACGTGTTTGGCTTCAGTGAACGGCTGCGGATCGGGAACCATCGGATCCAGTTAGTACAGCGTTGCCGATCTGGCGGGTCGTGCGTGGACGTTTTCGCAGTCGGAAGCCAACATCAACCCCGCGACTGGGGCGCCAAAGCGTAGAGGGATCACCTGTAAGCCATACCTGTCATTTCTGTTCTGAACCTCTATAATTGCACGTTATGACTGACAGTATTCGCCTTCCAGATGAGTTGGGCCGGGCACTGATCGAGCAGCGCAAGGCGCTCGGCCTCAGCAAATCCGCCCTCGCCGAGAAGTCAGGAAAAGTCCGGGAGGTCATCTACCGACTCGAAGCGGGCGAAGACACCACCGTGTCGTCGTTGATGGCCGTGCTGGGTGCGCTGGGCCTTGCACTGCGACTCGAGCGGGTGGGGCTGCCCACCGCGGATGAAGTCTCGCGCCGGTTCCAGGACGACGACGATGCTCCCTGAAAAGATCCGCGCACTCGACGTCGACATTGGCGACGCGCCCCATGCAGGGCAGCTGCTCAAGGCGTCCGCCTATGAGTTCCGCTATCTCGAACCAGACCTCGAGCAAGCGACGGTGGCCTTGCTCATGCCGCCGAAGCAGACATTGACCTGGCAGGCCGGAGACCTGTTCGCGCCCATGGACCAGAACCTGCCCGAGGGCGACCTGTTCATGCGCATCCGCGAGCTGTTTCCCAAGCAGCCGATGACGCCGATGCACCTGCTGGCGCTGGCCGGCCGCAACGGCATCGGCCGCCTGGGCTATCGCCTGCCGGGCGCCCCCGACGTGGCCGCTCCTCGGGTCATCAGCAAGGCCGAACTGCTCAGCACGCGGTACACGCCCGAGGTGTTCGGCAAGCTCGTGGCGGCCTACCTGAGCACCGGCGCCGGCATCGCAGGCATGCAGCCCAAGATCATGGTGCCTGACCGGCCTACCGTGCCAGTGCCCTCGCTCATCGTCAAGGCGGCCAGTCCGTCCTATCCGGGGCTCGCGGCGAACGAGTTCCTCTGCCTCTCGGCCGCTCGGCGCGCGGGCATCCTGGTGCCCGAGTTCTCGCTCTCCGATGATGGACAGATGCTGATCCTCGATCGATTCGACATCGTCACGCACGACGACGGCCGCATCGATCGCCTGGGCTTCGAGGACATCGCCGCGTTGGCGGGGCTGCGCGTGCGCGACGTGTTGTCGGACCGCAAGTACCAGGGCAGCTACCAGCGCGTGGCCGAACTGCTTCGCCAGATGCAATTGCACAGCGACAACCTGCATCGCTTCTTCGAGCAGGTGGCCTTGTGCATCATGGTGCGCAACGGCGACGCACACCTGAAGAACTTCGGCGTGCTCTACCGCAGCGAGATCGACGCATGGCTGGCACCGTTGTTCGACGTGGTGACGACGTCCATCTATCGCTACACGCGCTATCAGGGTGGGCCCGAGCTGGAGGACAGAACGCTCGCGCTCAAGCTCTTCGCCGGCAAGCACGGCAGCAAGGTCTATCCCACCGTCGAAGAACTCCACGACTTCGGACGGCGCGTCTGCGGCGTCAGCCAGCCCGCCCAGGTGCTCGATCGCATCGCGCAGGCCATGCGGCGGACCCTTCAGGATGCGCGGCAGGATGCCCGCGTGCCCGCGTCACTTCTGCAGACGATGGCGGCGGCGTGGGAGACGGGGCTGCACTATGCACCCTGACGTGGTGCGCTTGAATCAAGCGCGCCTCCACCCCGCCGCAAGGCGGTCATCAACGCAGAGGAGCAAGCCATGAACGCACAGCAACGCGAAGAGCTTTTGCAGACCTTGAAGACCCGCTTCGACAAACACCCGAAACGGCACAAGGGCATCGCATGGCCCGACGTGCTGCGCCGGCTGGAAGCCAACCCCGACAAGCTGCGCTCGCTGCACCAGATGGAAGCCAGCGGCGGCGAGCCGGACGTGATCGGTCACGACAAGCCGACGGGCAGCTTCGCGTTCTGCGACTGCTCGGCAGAAAGCCCGACAGGTCGACGCAGCGTCTGCTACGACCGCCAGGGCCTGGAGTCGCGCAAGGAGCACAAGCCGGACCACACCGCGGTGGACATGGCCGCCGAGATGGGCATCGCGCTCATGACGGAAGCGCAGTACCAGGCACTGCAGCAATTCGGCGATTTCGACACCAGGACGTCGAGCTGGATCGAGACGCCCGCCGACGTCAGGGCCCTGGGCGGCGCGCTGTTCGGCGAGCGCCGCTACGGCAGGGTCTTCGTTCACCACAACGGCGCGCAGTCGTATTACGCCGCACGCGGATTCCGCGGCTGCATCACGGTCTGACCCCGTCGTCCTCGTCCACCATCGCCTTCAGCACGTCGCGCACCCAGCGTTGGCCGGCATGCGCGTGGTTGCGCTCGTGCCACAGCATGCCCACCTCGAAGCCCGGCACCGGAATCGGGCACTCGACGATCCGCAATGCATCGGTGCGATCGCGCACCAGCCGTTGCGGCACCAGCGCGACCAGGTCGGAGCGGGCCACCATCTCCGGCACGAACAGGAACGACGCCGCGGACAGCACGACGTTGCGCCGCAGGCCGAGCGCCGCCAGCAGCTCATCCACCGGCGTGACGAAGTCGCCGCCGCGCAACGACACGATGACGTGCTCGAGCTGCGCGAACTGTTCCGCCGTGAGCTTGCGGCGCAACCGGGGGTGGCCGCGGCGGCCCGTCAGCACGTAGCGCTCGTCGAACAGGTGGCGGCTGCGCAGGCCGGCCGGCGCATCGCCGGGCGTCATCAACGCGAGGTCCACGTCGCCGCGGGCCATCTGTGCCGCCAGCTGCGCCAGGTCCAGGGTTCGCAGCGCGATCCGCACGCCCGGCGCCTGCCGGCGCAGCTGCAGCACCAGCGGCTGCACCAGCGCGGCCTGCAGGTAGTCGGTGCAGGCGATGGCCACCGTCAGGCGGGCTCGCGCGGGATCGAAGTGGCCATGCCGGCCCACCGTGGCGCGCACCTGGTCCAGCGCATCGCGCAGCGGCGCCCGAAGCTCGTCGGCCTTCGCGGTGGGCGTCATGCCGCGCTGCGCCGGAATCAGCAACGGGTCGCCGAACAGCTCGCGCAGGCGCCCGAGCTGCGCGCTGACCGCCGGCTGGCTCAGGTGCAGGCGGCTGGCAGCGCGCGTCACGTTCTGCTCCGCGAGCAGGGCTTCGAGGGTGACCAGCAGGTTCAGGTCCAGGCGCTTGGTATCCATGTGGCGGATGGTAGGCCAGTAGAAAGACGATTTCACGCGATGGCACGTTCCGCCCAGACTGCACCCATCGGCGCGCATTGGGCGGGCCTGTCTGGAGAAATCGCGTGTCCCCTCGTTCGTCGCTCCCCCTGATCACCGTCGCTGGCGCCGCCAGCAAGCAAGGCCGCAGCGTGGCGGCTGCCCTGCTGGCCAGCGGTCGCTACCGCGTGCGCGCGCTGGCGCGCAGCGCCGACAGCGCGCCGATACGCGAGCTGGCGCGGCGCGGCGCCGAGATCGTCGTCGTGCCGCTGGAGGCCGGCCGTCGTGACGAACTCGCCGCGGCCATGCGCGGCTCGCACGGTGCGTTCCTGATGACGCCTCCGGTGGCGCCCGTGCCGCCGCCGGGCCGCCCCGAGCTGGCGCTGGGCATCGAGCTGGCCGATGCAGCGCTCGCGGCGGGCGTGGAGCACGTCGTCTGGAGCAGCCTCGAAAACGTCGAAGCCCGCACCGGCGACACGCAGTGGGCGCCGCACTTCACCGAGAAGGCCCTGGTGGAGGCCCACCTGCGCACACTGCCGCTGCGCAGCTCCTTCATCCAGCTCGCCTTCTTCTACAGCAACTTCCTCGAGTACTACGTGCCGCGGCCGCAAGCCGACGGCAGCCTGAGCTTTGCCGTCTACCTGCCGCCGGATGCGCCCATGCCGTTCGTCGATCCGCTGACCGCCACCGGTCCCGCGGTGCTGGCGCATTTCGACGACCCCGAGGCATACCACGGGCAGACCCTGCCGGTGATCGGCGAGGTGCTGACGGCGCGCGAGATCGTCGACATCTTCGTCCGCGTGACGGGCAGGCGTGCGCACTATGCGTCGGCCTATGCGCGCGACGACTTGCTGGTTCATTTCCCGGCGTTCGGTGCCGACGCGTGGCTCGTGCGCGAGATCGTGGGAATGGTCACCTACGCGGTCGACCACGGGTACTACGCGCCGGAACGCGACACGGCCTGGAGCCGGCGAAACGACCCGGACGCGCTGACGTGGGAAGGGTTCCTGCGTCGCACCGGTTGGCAGGGAGAGCCCACCAGCTTCGGCGCGGCAACCCGGACGGCCGGGTAGCGGCCGCCCAGGCACATCACGCGGCCCGGTTCAACAGCCTGGCCGGCACGTCGGGTCGCTCCAGCGCGAGGAAGTGGCCGGCGCCGGGCACCTCGGTGAACTCGGCGGCGGGAAGCAACTGCTGGTTGGCTTGCCTGTCCGAGGCCCGTGACCAGTCCTTCTCCCCATAGAGAAGGTGAACCGGCACGCCGGCCGCGTGGTAGCGCGAACGCGCCGCGATGAGGCTGGGCAGGCTCGCGTACACGGCGCGGGCGACGATCGGGTAGCCGGGTCGGCGGCCCACCTTGAGCAGTTCGTCCAGGTAGTCGTCGCGCAGCGCCGTGGTGTCGACCAGGCCGCCCTTGAGCACGGCGCGCATGATCGGTCTGGGTTCCAGTCCCGCGAGCACCGGGCCGATGCCGGGCGCGAGGACCCCGGTCACGATGAAGCGGGCCAGGTAGCTGGACCTCGCGATGCCGCCGGCGTAGTCATAGGGGTTGATGGCCACGACGCGCCGAATCCGTTCGGGCAGATCGGCCGCGGTCGTGAGGGCGAGCACCGCGCCCATCGACTCGCCGAGCAAGCTCACGTCGCGCAGGTCGAGTCGCGTGATCAGGCTCTTCACTGCGGCGCGCATCGCGGGCTCCTGATACGACGCGCCGGGCACGATCTCCGAATAGCCCATTCCCGGCAGGTCGAGCGCGTACACGGTGTACCGCTGCTGGACCAGCGGAATGAGGTGGCGGAAGTGCTCGGCCTGCGTGCGCACGGTGTGCAGCAGCACCAGCGGTGCACCCGTTCCGCCCTGGAGGTAGCGCAGCCGGCTCTGGCCTGGTTCGCTCGGTTCGAGAACATGGCTGCTGAAGCCGGCGATCGAGATGCCGGAAGGGGTGTCAATCGTTGCGGACATGGGGGTCTCCTCGGGGCTGTGTCAGACCTTCGAGCACGAACTCGAGGTGGCGGGTGAAGAGATCGGGGGCGTCCATGAGCGCGTCTTCCGGCGCGCACGGACCGATGGCATGCCGGTGCAGGCACATGATGAGAAGTGGCAGCACCAGCGCGAGCACCACCAGGTCGGGATCCACCGGGCGGAACTCGCCGCGTTCGATCCCCCGGACGACGATGTGGGTCACGCGGCGGCGCGCCGGCTCGATCACCTCTTGCGACCAGAACTCCGCCAGCGCGGGGAAGCTGCGCGTTTCGGTGAGCACCAGCTTGAAGATGCCGCCGGCATGGCTTTTCATCAGCGCCGAGCGCCAGCGGGTCAGGACCTCGCGCAGCAGGTCGGGGCTGGCCCGGGCATCGGAGTGCTCCTGCGTGCCGATGGTGATGCCGGACGCGAAGCGCTCCGCCATCAGCGCCATCAGCAGGTCTTCCTTGCTGCGGAAGTAGAGGTACAGCGTGGCCTTCGAGACGCCGGCCCGCGCGGCGATGTCTTCGGCCCGCGCCGCCGCGAAGCCCCGCTCGACGAACAAGGCCAGGGCCGCGTCGAGCAGTTCGCGGGGCCGCGTCTGCTTGCGTCGGTGGCATGCGGGGCCCACGCGCTCAGGCATGGGACGCCTCTCCCGCCGGCTGCGCGCCGACCGCAAGCGGCGCAGCGGCGGGTGCCTGCGCCGGGCTGTCGCGCCGGATGCGGAACCAGGCGGCGTACAGCGCCGGCACGAAGACGAGCGTGAGCGCCGTCGCCACCACCAGGCCGCCCATGATCGAGATGGCCATCGGGCCCCAGAAGACGCTGTGCGTCAGCGGGATCATCGCCAGCACCGCGGCGGCCGCCGTCAGCACCACCGGACGCGAGCGCCGCACCGTGGCGTCGACGATGGCGCTCCAGGGCGCCACGCCGCGTGCGATGTCCTGGTCGATCTGGTCGACCAGGATGATCGAGTTGCGCATGATCATGCCGCTCAGCGCGATCACGCCGAGCAGCGCGACGAAGCCGAACGGCGCGTGGAACAGCAGCAGCGCCGGCACCACGCCGATCAAGGCCAGCGGCGCCGTCATGAACACCATGAACAGCCGCGAGAAGCTCTGCAGCTGGATCATCAGCAGCGTCAGCATCACCGCGAACATCGCCGGGAACACCGCGAACAGCGCCTTGTTGGCCTTGTCGCTCTCCTCGGTGGCGCCGCCGTCTTCAATGCGGTAGCCGGTGGGCAGGCTGTCGACGATGGGCTGCAGCGACGGGCGGATCTGCGCCGTGGCATACGGGCCCTGCACGCCGTCGACGACGTCGCTGCGCACGGTGAGCGCCATGTCGCGGTTGCGCCGCCACAGCACCGGTTCTTCGAAGCCGGGCTCGATGCGCGCGATCTGCGACAGCGGCACCGTCACGCCATTGCGCGCGAACACCTGCAGGTCGCCGAGCTGGCCGATGCCCTTGCGTTCGTCGGAGGTGGCGCGCACGACGACGTCCACCAGTTCCTCGCCGCGGCGGATCTGCGTCACGCTGGCGCCGGCCAGCGTGGTCTGCACCAGGCCCTGCACGTCGGCGCTCGTCAGGCCGAGCAGCCGGGCCTTGTCCTGGTCGACGTGGACCTGCACCGAGCGGACCTGTTCGTTCCAGTCGAGTTGCGTATCGCGCACCAGCGCGCTCTGGCGCACGGCGTCGCGCACCCGGTAGGCGATCTCGCGCACCTGCGCCTTGTCGGGGCCGATGACGCGGAACTGCACCGGGAAGCCCACCGGCGGACCGAACTCCAGGCGCGTGACGCGGGCCGTGACGTCGGGCAGGGCCTCGTCCTGGGCGAACAGCGCCATCAGGCGGGCGCGCACGCGTTCGCGCTGCTCGATGCCGGCCGTCTTGACGACGAACTGCGCGAAACCCGGGTTCGGCAGTTCGGGCTGGATCGACAGGTAGAAGCGTGGCGTGCCGCCCCCGGTGTAGGCGGTGAAGAACTCGATGTCCGGGTCCTTCGCAAGCCGCGCCTCGAGCAGTTTCACCTGGCGCTCGGTGGCGGCGAACGACGCCCCCTCGCGCAGGCGCAGGTCCACCAGCAGTTCCGGCCGCGACGCGGTCGGGAAGAACTGCTGCTGCACCAGCAACATGCCGGCGCCGGCCACGCCGAAGACCAGCACCGTGATGCCCAGCACCCACGCGCGGTGGTGCACTGCCCGGTCGACGACGCCACGCAGCCAGCGGTAGACCGGCCGGTCGTAGGGGTCGTGGTGCGTGCCTGTCGACAGGTTCTTCGGCAGCAGCAGCACGCCGAGGTACGGCGTGAACACCACGGCCACCAGCCACGACAGGATCAGCGCCGCGCCGACCACCCAGAAGATGCCGCCGGCGTACTGGCCGGCGATCGACTTGGCGAAGCCCACCGGCATGAAGCCCGCGGCGGTGACCAGCGTGCCGGTCAGCATCGGGAACGCGGTGGAGGTGTAGGCGTAGGTGGCCGCGCGCAGGCGATCCCAGCCTTCCTCCAGCTTCACCACCATCATCTCGACGGCGATGATGGCGTCGTCCACCAGCAGGCCGAGCGCGATGATCAGCGCCCCCAGCGAGATGCGGTCGAGGTTCCAGCCGGCCGCATACATCACGCCGGCCACCAGGCCCAGCACCAGCGGCACCGAAGCGGCCACCACGATGCCGGTGCGCCAGCCGAGGAACAGGAAGGACACGGCCAGCACGATGGCCAGCGCCTCCAGGAACGAGCGCTCGAACTCCCAGACCGATTCCGCCACCACGCGCGGCTGGTCGGCGTACTGCTGGATCTCGACGCCCGCCGGCAGCTGCTGCCGCACCTGCGCCAGGCGCTGCTCCAGCGCATGTCCGAAGTCCAGCACGTTGCCGTTCGGCTGCATGGTCACGCCGATGCTCAGCACCGGCACGCCGTTGTGGCGGATGGTCAGGCTCGGCGGGTCCTCGCAGCCGGTGCGCACGGTGGCGATGTCGGCCAGCCGCAGCAGGCGACCTCCGACTTCCAGCGTCACGTCGGACACGTCCGCGGCGCTGCGCAGTCCGCCGTCCACGCGCACCTGCACGCGGTCGTTCGTCGCGTCGGCCGAACCGGCCGGCGCCACCAGGTTCTGGCGCGCCAGCGCGTCGAACACGGCGGTCGGCGCGAGGCCGAGCGCGGCCAGCCGCCGCGTCGACACCTCCACGTACACGCGCTCGGCCTGCTTGCCCAGCACGTCGACCTTGCCGACGCCGTCCACCGCCTGGATGCGCCGTTTCACGTCTTCGGTGACCGCCAGCAGCTCGGCCATCGACAGCTCGGGCGCGCTCACCGCATAGAGCACGCTGTAGCGGTCGTTGTACTCGTCGTTGAAGAACGGCCCGCGCACGCCTTCGGGAAACTCCTGGCGCACGTCGCCGATCTTCTTGCGCACCTGGTACCAGGCGTTGTCGAGCTCCGCCTTGCTGCTGCCGCCCTTCATCCACAGCGTGATGCCGCCGTAGCCCTGGCGCGAAAAGCTGCGCACGTACTCGAAGTGCTCCAGCTCCTGCAGCCGGCGCTCGATGCGGTTGAGCACCTGGTCCTGCACGTCCTGCGCGGTCGCGCCGGGCCACACGACGATGGCCGTCATCTGCGGCACGTCGAAGTTGGGGTCCTCCAGGCGACCCAGCCGGCTGAACGACAGCACGCCGACGATGAGCGTCGCGATGATCAGGAACAGCACCATCGGCTGGTGCGTGACGGCCCATTCGGACAGATTGAAGCGTTTCATGAGCTGCTCTTGGCAAGAGGGGCCGGCCCGGCTTCGGGCATGCGTTCGACGGCGCGCACCTTGAGGCCGGCATCGAGCTTCTGCGCGCCGACGCTGACCACCCGGCTGCCGGCGGCCAGGCCGGTGACCTGCACCGACGCGTCGTCCATGCCGACCACCTGCACCGGCTGGAAGGTCAGGCCCGAGCCCTTGGCATCCAGCAGCCAGACGCCCGCGGAGCCGCTCGCCTTCACCAGCGCGGTGACCGGCAGCGTGGCCGCCGCCATGCCGGCGCCCGGGCCGGACAGCGTCAGCTGCATCGTGCTGCCCAGCGGCAGCCCCGCGACCTGCGCGCGCGATTCGGGGGACGCGGCATAGCGCACGCGGAAGGTCCGGCCCTGCACGCTGGCCAGCGGCGAGAGCTCGCGCAGCACCAGCCGCAGCGGCGCCTTGGCGTCCTGCCAGGGTGTGGCCACCGCGGCCAGCGTGCGCGCCCGGCCCACCCAGTCCTCCGGCAGGTCGGCGACGATCTCGCGCTCGCCGTCGCGGGCCAGCGACAGCACCGGCTGGCCTTCGGCGACGACCTGGCCGCGCTCGAAGCGCAGCGCCGTCACGACGCCGGCATAGGGCGCCACCAGCGTGGCGTAGCCCTCGCGGTTGCGCGCCAGGTCGAGCTGGCGACGCGCCTGGTCGAGGCGGGCCGCGGCCGCATCGGCCCGCGCCTTCTGGCGCTCGTGGTCGGCGCTGCCCACCGAGCCATCGGCCAGCAGGCGGCGCATGCGCGCCTCGTCGGACGCAGCCTGCTGCGCATCGATGGACGCGGCCTGCACCTGGGCGGCTGCGGCATCGACGGCCAGCCGGTAGTCGCCCGGGTCCAGGCTGGCGAGCGCCTGGCCGGCCTTCACGACATCGCCGACCTCGACCCACCGCTCGAGCACCTTGCCGCCGGTGCGAAAACCCAGCTCGGTCTCGACGCGCGCATGGACCACGGCGGTGAAGGCGCGCGTCGGTCCCGACGCGGTCGGGGTGACCGTGGTCACGAAGACCGGCTTGGCGACGGCGGCAGGCGCCGGCGGGGCGCTGCAGCCGGCAAGCGCGATCGCGGCGAGGGCCGCTGCGGCGACGGCCGACACGGCAGGAAGGGTCTTGTTCACAGGGGGGTCCTCTCGGCAACGGAAGTGGGGGCAGCACCGGTGCGGGCCGGCGCGAAGCCCCCGCCCAGTGCCTTGTAGAGCTGGACGTCGGCCAGCGCCTGCTGGAGGCGGCTGTCCGACAGCGCGAGTTCGCTGGCCAGCACCGAACGCTGTACGTCCAGCAGCACCAGCAGGTCGATCTGGCCTTCGCGCTGCAGCGACTGCGCGCGTTGCAGCGAGCGGCGGCGGTGGTCGGCGGTGCGGGTCAACGCAGCGGCGCGCTCCGTCTCTTCGACGCGCACGAGCAGGCTGTCCTCGACCTCCTGCACGGCCACCAGCACCGTCTTCTGCCAGGCCAGCAAGGCCTCTTCGGCGCGCGCCGACTGCATGCGGATGCCGGCATCGATGCGACCGGCATTGAAGACCGGCGTCGCAAAGGCCAGCGCGACGTTCGAGAAGTGCACCGGCGCGAGATCCATCGCGTTCAGCCGCAGGTCTTCACGGCCGAACAGCGCGCTCAGGAAGAGCTTGGGCCACCACTGGGCGCGCGCCTCGGCGCCGCGCAGCGTCTCGGCCGCGACGCGCGCTTCGGCGGCGACCAGGTCGGGGCGGCGCCTCAGCAGGTCGCTCGGCTGGCCGGTGCCGATGGCGCGCGCGGCAGGCCACGCAAACGCCGCGCCCTCGCCGACGACGCGCGTCGACGGGTTGCGCCCGAGCAGCACGGCGAGCCGGGTCTGCGTGACACCGGCCAGCATCCGCAACGGCGGCACTTGCGCGTCGAGCGCATCGGCTTCGGCACGCGCGCGGTCCAGGTCGAAGGCGCTGGCCTCGCCTTCGCGCTGGCGGCTGGCCACGCGGCTGGCGGTCTCGCGCTGGGCTTCGGCCAGCGCTTGCACGATGCGCAGCCGCTCCTCGGCGCCGCGCAGCACGAAGTACTGCCGCGCCACCTCGCTGGCCACCAGCAGGCGCGCGCCGCCCACGCCGGCCTCGGCGGCCGCGGCATCGGCCTGCGCCGCGTCGCGCGCCGCGCGCACGCCGCCGGCCAGGTCGATCTCCCACGCCACGTCGACACCAACGCGCAGCGCGCGCGTGTCGGGTTGGCCGCCCTGCTTGACCGCGTCGGGCAGGCCGCTCTCGCTGCGCGAGGCCGAGGCCTGCAGGCCCACCGTGGGCCACAGGCGCGAGCCCTGCGCCTCGTGGCCGGCACGCGCCTGGGCGACGCGTTGCAGCGCGATGGCGACATCCTGGTTGGTGGCCAGCGCCGCTTCGACCAGCGCCGTCAGCGCCGGGTCGCCGTAGCCGGCCCACCAGGCGCCGTCCAGGGCCTGACCGTCGACGGACTCCGGTACGCCGCGCGCAAAGGCAGCGGTCAGCGGCACCGACGGGACCGGCGGCCGCACCGGCGCCACCGAGCAGGCCGACAGCAGGACCGACGAGAAGACCAACGCCGCCAGCGCCACCGGGCGGATCGCCCAGGCGCCGGGGTCGAGGCTGCGATGTGAGGGAGGTGTCATGAGGGCCTTCACTTACTGGACGATTGAGTACAGTAAGTGTACGAGACTATACTGGACTGTCAAGTACATTAACTAAGATGTCCAAGAACGAAACCGACCCCAATGCCGCACCGAAGCCGCGCGGCAGGCCGCGCGACCCGGAGCGCTACCGGCGCATCCTGGACGCGGCGCGCCGCCACTTCCATGCACACGGCCTGGAGCGCGCCAGCGTGGACGCGATCGCCGCCGAGGCCGGTGTCTCGAAGATGACCGTCTACAGCCACTTCGGGTCGAAGGAGGGGCTCTTCGAAGCGGAGGTGCGCGACCGCACCGAGCGCGTGGTCGGCGGCTTGGCGGGCGCCGAAGCGCTGGACCCGCAGCAGCCGAAGAAGGCGCTGCTGGCCATCGGCGAGCAGTTCCTGGCGCTGGCGCGCGAGGACGAGGCGCTGGGCCAGTTCCGCTCGCTGTACGGCGCCGCGGGAGTACAGCCCGAGGCCTGCCGGGCCTTCTACCGGCAGGGGGCCGACCGGCTGATCGGCGACCTGGCGACCTACCTGCGCCGCGCCGACGCGGCCGGCACGCTGAAGGTGCGGCACCCGCGGCAGGCCGCGGACCTGTTCCTCGCGATGTTCCTCGGCGACGGCCACATCCGCGGGCTGCTGATGCTGGAGATGCCCGATGCCGCGGAGAACAAGGCGCTGCTGCGGGAGGCGGTGCGGGTGTTCATGGCGGGCTACGCGGAAGCCTGAAGCCGGCACGATGCTTCGCTGAGCCGCGGTCCGGCGCAGCGGAAAGCCAATAATGCGTGCTTTCGGGACGCCTCGCACAGTGGCGCCCGTGGCGAGGGAGACGAGCACATGGCGACATCGACGACAGCGCAGGGGCCCGAAGACGAAGGGGCCCGGAGCGCGATATCCCGGCTCTTCGACGAGACGCGGCGAAGGCTGGTCGAGACCGGAACGAGGAATCGCCTCGTGCACGTCAACCGGGCGAACACCCGCGGCAACGTGCTGAACATCGTCGACGAACGCTCCGACGATGTGCATTCGGTCCTGTCGTCGGGCAAGGCGATGAAGTTTCGCGCGATCGGGCGCGATGGCGACAAGGACACCGCAGAGATCGCCTTTCCCGAGACAGGCCACGAGGGTGCCGACGAGGAGCGCTTCGTCGACGCGCAGCTCGATACCCGCCTCGGCCCCGAGGCGCTGCAGAAGAAGCTGCTGAAGATGGCACGCGAGGCGCAGACGGCGGAGGAGGAGTCCGGCGTCAACATTCTCTACATCGCCATGGGTTTCCTGACCTGGTTCGAGGACGAGGCCTCGGACGTGCCGAGGGAGGCGCCCCTCGTGCTGCTGCCGATCGAGCTCGTCCGCAACGCCCGCACGTCGACCTATGACGTCCGCATGCGCGAAGAGGACGTCATGACGAACCTCCCGCTGAAGCAGCGCCTGATGGACGATTTCGGAATCGGCTTGCCGGAGCTCGAGATCGGTGAAGAGTGGCGGCCGAGCGATTACTTCGCGCTGGTCGACGCCGTGATCGCCCAGCGTGAGCGATGGAAGATCGACCGGAACGGAATGCAGGTCGGGTTCTTCAGCTTCAACAAGCTGCTCATGTACCTCGATCTCGCCGTGGACGCGTAGCCGGACGGCGCACTGGCCGATCACGCGCTCACCCGCGGGCTGCTCTACGAAGGCTTCGAGAGCGAAGTGCCGCTGTTCCAGCCGGGCGATCGGCTCGACGACCTGCTGCCGCCGGACCGGCTGTTCCACGTTGTCGACGCCGACGCGTCGCAAACCAAGGTGATCGAGGAGGCTCGCTCGGGACGCAACCTCGTGGTGCAGGGCCCACCCGGAACCGGCAAGAGCCAGACGATCACCAACATCATCGCCGCGGCGGCCAAGGAGGGAAAGCGCGTGCTCTTTCTCGCCGAGAAGATGGCGGCGCTCTCGGTCGTGCACGACCGCCTGTTGAAGGTCGGCCTGCGCGACATCTGCCTCGAACTGCATTCCCGCAGCGCCAACAAGAAGTCCGTCCTGGCGGAGCTCGCATGGACGATGACGCAATCGAGTGCGATTCCCGACCTTCCCGGCGATCCGCTCGCGTTGCGGGAAACGCGTGACCGCCTGAACGACATTGCCGAGGCGCTGCATCGGCCCATCGGTGCGACGGGAGAAACGCCTTACAGCGTCATTGGCCGCCAGTCCCGGTTCGTCGCGGCAGGCTCCCCACCGCCGCGCCTTGATGGGCAGGCGCTCGCGTCCATGACGCGGGAGGAGGAAGCCGCGCTGCTCGTCACGATCAGGCAGCACCACGAGCGTCTCGTCATCGAAAGGCCGACGGGCGAGCATCCGTTCGAGGGCACGCGCCATCTCGACCTGCAGCCCGTCGACCTGGCGCGGTTGCCCGCGACGCTCCTCGAGGCGCAGCGTGCGGCATCGGCGATGGCGGCGGCGCTGCACACGCCCATCGAAGCCCTGGGCGCGACGGAAGCGATCGCGCTGGCCACGTCGGCCCCTGTGGCAGACCTGCTTGCGCGGCTGCAGGGCCTGCCTGCCGACGCGCCGGGCATCGCGCACGCCATGCTCACGTCGCCGGACCTGTCCCGGCTGCGCGAAGCGCTCCAGGCCGGGGTGGCGTGGCGAACTTTGCGCGATGAAGCGCAGCCGCTGTTCGTCGAGGCGGCATTCGAGCACCCGCTCGACGTCCTGCGGGCTCCTCTGGTCGCAGGCACTCGATCCTTCTTCGCCCGCTGGGGCGGCGCCTACCGGCGGGCCTCACGCGAACTCGGTGGCCTGCTGCGAGGACCGATGCCGAAACTGGCCGCCGACAGGGTCGCGCTCGTCGACAGCCTGGGCGCTGTCAAGTCCGCGAAGGCGTTGTGGGAGGGGGATCGCGAGCATTGCAGCCGCGTCCTTGGCGACGCCTGGCGCGCGGAGCAGACGCAGTTCGCGCGGCTCCTGGCGGTTGCCCGGTGGTGCGAGAGGCTTCGCGAATCGCCCGTTGCCGCAGCGCCGGAACGGATGCTGGCGCTCGCGGAGCGCGCAGATGCCGCCACAGCGATGCGCGAAGCCCTGCGCCAGGCGGAACCGGTCTGCCGATCGACGCTCGGAACGGTCAATGGCCTGCTGGACCTGGACCCGGCGGCGCTGGGCGCGAACGACATCGAGACCGCCGACCTCGGCGTCGTCTCGCGACGCTTCGGACAGATGGCCGAAGCGGTGGGCCGGTATGCATCCTGGGTGCAGATGGCGCGCCTGCGCCAGTCGCTCGAAACGGCCGGGATGGCGGCGCTCGCCGACAGGATGCGCTCAGGCGAACTGGACGGCGAGGCGGCAGCCGTGGAACTGCAGTTCGCGCGTGCCGAGCACCTGTGGAAGCTCGCGCTCGACGGCTCGCCGGCGCTGAAGAACATCGCCAGGACAAGGCGCCATGATCTCGTGGCGACGTTCGCCTCGCTCGAACGCAAGCGCCTCGGCGAGAACGTGGCCGCCATCCTCGCCGGACACCTCGCGCAGGTACCGCAGGGTGCACAGGGCGAGATGAAGATCATCCGGGGCGAGATCGGCAAGAAGCGCGGCCACCTGGCGATCCGGCGCCTGTTCGAACGGGCAGGCACCGCCGTGCAGCGGATCAAGCCGGTGCTGCTGATGAGCCCCATCTCGGTGGCGCAGTTCCTTCCGCCCGGCGTGCTCTCGTTCGACCTGCTCGTCATTGACGAAGCGTCGCAAGTGCGCCCGGAGGATGCCCTCGGCGCGATCGCGCGCGCGGGGCAGATCATCGTGGTCGGCGACAAGAAGCAACTTCCTCCGTCTTCCTTCTTCGATCGCGTGCTCGCCGACGAGGAAGACGAGCACGAGGGCGACGACGAGGATCTCGGGCCCGACCTGCTCGGTGGGGCCGCCAGGCTCGCCACGATGGAAAGCATCCTGAGCTTGTGCGAAGCGCGCGGCCTCGGCTCGCGCATGCTGCGCTGGCACTACCGCTCCCGGGACCCCTCGTTGATCGAGGTCTCGAATCGCGAGTTCTACGACAACGGGCTCGTGCTGCCGCCCTCGCCATTGCAGGAGGATGCCGCCTACGGCCTCTGCTTCACCCGCGTGGCGGGCGTCTACGACAAGGGAGGAAAGCGCCACAACCGCAAGGAAGGCGAAGCGATCGTGGCCAGGGTGGCCGAGCACGCCCGCGCTCATCCAGGCCTGTCGCTGGGCATCGTCACCTTTTCCTTCGCCCAACGGAACCTGATCACCGAGCTGCTCGAGCTGGCCAGGCGCAGCGATTCGACGCTCGACGCCTTCCTGCGGGAAGGCCAGCACGAGGACGTTTTCATCAAGAACATCGAGAACGTCCAAGGCGACGAGCGCGATGTGATCCTGATCAGCGTGGGATACGGTCCGGCCATCGCCGGGGGCAGGCTGTCCAGCATGTCCTTCGGCCCGGTGAACGGCGAGGGGGGCGAGCGCCGCCTGAATGTGCTGTTCACCCGGGCTCGCATCCGATGCGAGATCTTCGCGTCATTCGATCCGGGCGACATCGACGTGAGCCGGGCGGCTGGCGAGGGCCCTCGCATCCTCAAGCGCTTTCTCGAGTTCGCGAAGAATGGCCATGCCGAAGTGGGCGTTCCGACCGGCCTGGCTGCGGACTCGCCGTTCGAGGCGGACGTGGCAGATGTCATCCGCAGTTGCGGCTTTCTCGCCGATCCCCACGTGGGCTCGCCGGGCTTTCGCATCGACATCGGCGTGCGCCATGCCGACAAGCCATCGACCTACCTGCTCGCCGTGGAATGCGACGGCGCCACCTACCACGGCGCCTTGTGGGCGCGCGAGCGGGATCGGCTGCGCCAGGACGTGCTGGAGCAACTCGGCTGGCGCTTCCATCGGATCTGGAGCACGGACTGGTTCCATGACCGGCAGGCGGAGATCGAGCGGCTGCGCGCCGCGCTGGCCGCGGCACGCGATGCAGCCGAAGGGGGAGTTCGCATTCAAGGCGCCAACCGGAACGGGCCGAAGCCGACGGAGGATCGTGCGGCGGCGGCGGAGCCGATCCGGATTCCCGACGTCGTCGAGCGCCAGATGCCGGCCTACCAGCGCGCCGTGTTCCCGGTGGAGGGCCGCCAGGAGCCCCACGAGGTCCGTCCCTCGGTGCTGGCCGACCTCGCGCAGCGGATCGTGACAGCCGAAGGGCCGATCCATGTCGAGGAAATCGCACGGCGCATTGCGACGAGCTTTGGCAAAGAGCGATCGGGCGCTCGCATCCTCGAGGCCACGCGCGCGGCGTTGGAGAGCGCCCTGACGCGGTATGCCGAACTGCGCTCCGACGGCATCTTCTGGTTCACGCAAGCCCAGGCCGAAGCGCCACCCGTTCGCGACCGCGGCGCGGAAAGCGGTGCGACCGTGAAGCCGGACGTCATCTCGCCCATCGAGATCGATGCGGCCTTGCAGATGGCGCGCAACGACAACGGCGGAGGCGATCACACCGACCTGGTTCGAACCGCTGCAAGGCTCATGGGATTTCGCCGCGTCGGTCCGGAGCTGCAGGCCCGGATCGTCGGTCGACTCGGGATGACCCCCGAGAACCTGTCGCGATGATGCCCGGTCGATCGCCGCCTAAGTCACCGCCGCCGCCTCGATGAACAAGCGCTTGATCGTCGGGTAGGCCGCCCGCACCTGCCCTTGCAGCGCCGCGGCGGCCGCCGCTGCATCGGCCGCGCTGACCCCCGGCGCGAAATCCAGGTCCATCGTCACCAGCACGTCGTCGGGCCCGATGTACATCGACAGGATCCGCCCGACGCCGCTGACACCGGGGTGCGCCAGCGCCAGCTTGCAGATCGCCCGCGCCGTCTCCGGGCGGATGCCCTCGCCGATCAGCAGGCCTCGCGATTCCGCGATCAACAGCACCGCCACGCCGGCCAGCAGCACGCCGATCAGCATCGACGCCACGCCGTCGAGCACCGGCATGTCCAGCCGGTGGCTCAGCGCGATGCCGGCCGCCGCGATCAGCAGGCCGATCAGCGCGGCCGAATCTTCGGCGAGCACGGTGTAGGTGGTCGGGTCCTTGCTGCGGTGCAAGGCTTCCCAGAACGGCGTCTTGCCCGCCGCCTTCAGGAACTGCTGCAGCGCCACCAGGAAGCTCGTGCCTTCGAAGACGAAGGCCAGCGCCAGCACCACGTAGTTCCAGCCGGCGTCCTTCAGCGGGACCGGATCGCGCACGTGCTGCACGCCCTCGTAGAACGAGATGCCGCCGCCCAACCCGAAGATCAGCACCGCGACGATCAGGCTCCAGAAGTACAGCTCCTTGCCATGGCCGAACGGATGCTCCTCGGTGGCCGGCCGGCGGCTCAGGCGCAAGCCGACGAGCAGCAGCACGCCGTTGAAGGTATCGACACCCGAGTGGATGCCCTCGGACAGCATCGCCGAGCTGCCGGTGATGCCGGCCACGGTGAACTTGGTGATCGCGATCGCCACGTTGGCGGCGATCGCACCGTAGATCGCGATGCGGGACTCGGCCACTGCGCCCTCCTCGTTCTGCAGGTCGGTTTCGGGGGCTGGGCAATCTGCATTCCTGCTGCAGGGCACACCGAATTCCACGGCCGAAACCGGCGAGCCCCCACGCCGGCAGGCGGCGACGATGGCGGGTCTTTCCACCACCGGACACCCTCATGCACCACTTCCAATTGGCAGCCCTGCCCGCCGCCCCCTTCGCCGCGCTGTTCGAGCTGTCCGACGACGCACTCGCGCACCACGGCGCGCAGCGCTGCATCGCCGCTGAAAGCACCGGCTACCCGTGCCGCATCAGCCTCGAAGACGCCACGCAAGGCGACGAGTTGCTCCTGCTGCCGTTCGAGCACCAGCCTGCCGCCTCGCCCTATCGCGCGTCGGGGCCGATCTTCGTGCGGCGGGGCGCGTTGCAGCGCGTGCTACCGGCCGACCAGGTGCCGCCCTACCTGAGCA
The DNA here is from genome assembly GCF_001425825.1 of Rhizobacter sp. Root1238. Lineage (GTDB taxonomy): Bacteria > Pseudomonadota > Gammaproteobacteria > Burkholderiales > Burkholderiaceae_C > Rhizobacter. The sequence goes on along the minus strand of NZ_LMDM01000023.1, from coordinate 166,585 downwards.
CGCGGCTGCTGTCGGTGCGCGCCTACGACCGCGCCGACATGATCATCGAGGCCAGCGTGCGCGACGGCACCGAGATCGCCGACGAAATCCGACGCCTCTTCGGCCATCCCGCGGTCGCCTACATCCACCTGCATTTCGCGAAGCGCGGCTGCTTCGCATGCCGCGTAGATCGCGCCGAGCCGCAGCAGTCATAGCAACGGGTCCAACGCCGCCCGCCACGCCACCGCCAACTTCTTGTAACCCTCGCGCGTCGGGTGGATCTCGTTCTGCCAGTCGCCCGAGACGCCGTCGGCCGTCGGGTCCGCGGGCACCAGCCCGGCCGCTTGCGTGTCGACGACGACCAGCGTGTCGGCCGGATCCGCCGCCCGGTGCGCGTCCACCAGCTGGCGCAGCAGCCGGTCGAGCCGCCGCATCAGTTCGGCCGACACGCTGCCCCAGTCGTCGAGCGGGATGCCGAAGGCCGCGAACGCCGGCTGCAGCCACGGCCCGCTGATCAACCCCGCGCCCGCCGCCCGCGGCACCAGCGGCGCATAGTTGTGCAGCAGCGTCGGCGTGTGCCAGTTCTGCCCCGACGCGCGTTCGTCGATGAAGTGCGCGAAGACCTCGCCCAGGTGCTGCTCGAAGGTGTGCCAGCCGTCGCCGCTGAGGTAGCCCGCCGCGTCGGCCGGCAGGGCCGCGCGCTCGTCGGCGCGCAACAGCAGGCGCCGATCGCGCGGCGCATCGGGGCCGACCGACGCGGCATCGATCAGGTCGTTGCCGCCGCCGGACAGCAGGATCGCGTCCCAGCGGAACGACGACGGGCCGCGCAGCAGCCGCAGGAACATCGTCTCCGACAAGGTGTCGGCCATGTGCGCGAGCGTCTTGCCCGGCCGCGCGCAGTTGACGATCACCGCCGAGTGCGACAGCCACAGCTCGGCCAGCACGTTGCTCGTCAGGCCCGGCGGAATCGAGCCGATCGAGAACCACGAATCGCCCTGCGCGAGGCACTGGCGATCGAACAGGTCGAACGGGAACAACCCGGTGTCGCCCTGCCCATAGGCCGCAGCGGGGGCGATGATCTGGGCGCGGAAATCGGTGCTCATGGAGACTCCTGGTGGGCGCAGCAGCCTCTGGTGTACTCCAGGCCGGCCCGGTTGACCCCCCGTGACCCGGGGCGCTACAGGGCGGCACCGATGAAATCCAGCAAGGCCCGGATCTTCGGCGCCAGGTGCGGCCCGGCGGCATAGATCAGGTAGGCCGAACGCTGATAGGTGTCGACAAGTTGCCATTCAGGCAACACGGGCACCAGCGTTCCGTCGGCCAGGCCCTGCGCCGCACTGAACCCGGGAACCAGCCCGATGCCTGCGCCGCTGGCCACGGCCGTGGCCAACGCCAGGCTGTTGCCGATCGAATACCGACCCGAGACCGTCACGGCAAGGGTTTCATCGCCGCGCTTGAACGGCCACGCCGGGCCGAAGGCGCCGAAACCGAGGTGAAGGCAGCGATGCACCGTGAGTTCTTCCGGCCGCTGCGGAGCGCCGTGCGCCTCGATGTAGCCGGGGGACGCAATCAACAGGTAGGGCACGGCACACAGCCGCAGCGCGGCAAAGCCGGGCGGCGGTGCCGTCGTGATGCGCACCGCGACGTCGACCCGTTCATCGATCAGGTCGATCGGGCGGTCGTCGAACACCAGTTGCAGGTCGACGTCCGGAAACGCGTCGATGAAGCCCGCCAACCTGGGTGCGAGCCACACCTGCCCGAAAGCGACCGGCACCGACAGCTTCAGCAGGCCCGCGGCGCTGCTGCCGTAGTGGCCGGCCAGGTCCTGCACGTTGCGCGCGGCGGCAAGCAGCTTCTCGCATTCCGCGTGGATGTGGCTGCCCATCTCGGTCAAGGCCAGCGCGCGGCTGTTGCGCACCAGCAGCCGCGCACCGAGCGATTTCTCGAGGCGCGCCACGCTGCGGCTCATCGACGACGGCTCCACGCCCAGTGCGCGCGCGGCCTGAGAGAAGCCGCCGCAGCGCACCACCTGCGCGAAGGCGGCCATTTCATTGAACAACTGCATCGTCAGGGCATTCTCCGCCCGATGCCCGTGCCCCGGCAGATCAGCGCGGATAGCGGGTGAAGAATTCGCTGGCGATCTTCCAACGGCCATCGACCTTCAGCAGGTGAAGGACCTTCCAGCCCTTGCCGTCGAAGGCTGCATCCTTCAATGCCGTCTCGTAGTCGAGCGAGACCTGCGCCACGCTGCCGACCTGCTCGATCCGGATGTTGCTGAAGCGCTGCTTGAACTGCTTGCCGCTTTCGAAGATGGATTTCCTGAAGCCGGCGTAATCCTGGATGGTGACCAGGTTCGCCGAAGCAGGCAGTTCGCTCCACACCCCGCTGAACGGAATCTTCAAGTCGAGCAATTGCGACTCGAAGCGTTGCGAGTCGCCGGCCGAGACGCTGCTGGTGTAGGTCTCGAGCACGGCGTCGATGCGCTGCCGCTCGTCGGCAGAAGGGAAATTCCAGGCGTCCGGTGTCATGAAGGCGCTCGTTCGGGATGAATGGAGGGCCACGAGCACCACGGCGCACAGCAACGCCTTGCGCGAAAGCCTGCTGCGGCCTGAAGAGGTGGTTGCCAGACGGTTCATGCGAGTGGTGGAGTCGATGCCCGATTTTTGGCGCCGGGTCGACAGCGGGCAACAACTCAAACGCAAAGGTCCTGTGCGCCGGGCGCAATCGTGCCGAAGCCGGCCGCCTGGAGGCGCGCATCCTCAATACGTAGCATGCTGCACCGGCGCCGCTCCGCAAAAATCGCGCGTTGTCGTGCGGGAGATTTCCATTGAAACGCAGTGCGGTTCTGGTTGTTCATGCGTGCAGAAGTACGTTGCTGCGGGCAACTCGCGCCGCGCCCCAGCGCACCAACCCAACCGCTGAGGCAGCGCCGCGGCCAAGCCGGCTCCTGTCGCTCTGGCGGCGCCATGGCCGAGGGGCCATCGGCGCCTTGCTGCTGGCACTTGTCGCACCGCTGACGCTGTTGAGTGAAACACGGCTCAAGGAAGCCGTGGAGACTGTCTTCGGCGGCTGCCTCTTCGTGTTGGAGGTCGCAGACACGGCAACCGTCAATCAAGTCGAAGTACGCGGCTACATGACCGGCAAGACGCCGGACTCCATCGACCTCACGTTCCGCACAAGGGGTGAGTTGATCAACAAGCTCAGGTTTCGGGACGGCATCCTCGTCGAACCCGCAACGGCTTTCTCGAGCCTGCTCCTCCATCCGTTGGCCGGGCAAACCTGCCCCGGCAAGCTGTGCGAGGCGCCGCAGACAATCCTGAAGCCCACCGAGACGATGACCATTCGCTTGCCCTACCCGTCTGCGAATTTCGACTACCGCTTCACCGCGGAGCTTTCCGAGCCGGCGAAAGGTCGGTCAGCGGCCGGGCGCCTCGTCGTGTTCTCGATCGCAGACGCCACCAAGGCATCGACTTGCCGCGTCGAGGGGCCGAATCCGTTCAACGTGATGGCCCGCCTCGACAAGCTTCAACGATTCGGCGCGTACTGCGCCATCCTGCTGGCCGGAACCCTCCTGGTCATGACCTTCAAGCGATGGGGAGACAAACCATGACGTACCTCCAACTGCTGGCTGGCACGGCGCTGCTCATCGGTGCATCGGCTCAAGCGCAGCCTGCGGCCAAGCCGAAGTCGACATCGATCCAGCTGACGGTCATGAAGCAGGTTTCTTCCAACGGGAGCCCATTGCCATTCGGCAGCGTCGGCAAGTTCTCGATCGCGATGTCCGATACGCCGATCGAGAAAGCCTGTCCTTCCAATTCAAGTACCACCGGCTTCGCGTTCTGCAAGCTCGATTGCGATCCGGACGACGCCACTCCGATCACATTGATCGTGCGCGCCCCTGGTGCCGACCGCGTCCCCGGCTACGAGGCGCCGGTCAGCGAAGAGCTGTCACTGACGGGTTGTCAGCCGAACCGAGGAACGATCGCGTTCGTCTACAAGACGTTGGACATCGCATTGGCCGAACTGTTGAAATCGAGCCCGCAGGTGGCCCGCGCCGTCATCGGCCCGGCGCCCTCCTGGGCGGGAAATCCCTTTGCTGCTCTGCGACCGTTCGACCAGGCCGCCCCGGCCTTGAAGCAACTCGCCGCAGCAAGGGAGCCGGGATTGGAGCGCTTCTCGCGGATCATGCGAGACGCAGAGCTGTCGCCCCGCTCGCCGAGCGCGGGCGAAGCGACCCCATGGAACAAGCCTGCGGCCGACTATTCCACCGGCACGCGCAGCATCCTGCTCAACAGCGCCGCAACGCGCAGCCTCGGCGCCGATGCGAGCATCAAGCTGACCCCGATCACCAAGGACCCGCTGACGCTGTACAAATCCAGGGTCGGGCTGGCGAGCGAGTTGCAGAAAAAGCCAACCAAGTCGCCGTTCGATCTGGCGCTCGAAGCTGAATTGCGTCGCACGACCCCCTCGACCACCACCGCCAAGGAGGCCGAGCCGATGGATTGGCGAGCCATCGAGCGGGCCCATCCGTACAAGATCGCGCCCGCTGCAAAGCCGTGACGCGGGTTACCGCCTCGCAGAGGCGGCAATCGCGCCGCCTGGATCTCAGTCCTTGAAGAACGCCAACAAGTCGGGGTTGATCACGTCGGCATGCGTCGTGCACATGCCGTGCGGCAGCCCCGGGTAGACCTTCAGCGTGCCCTTCTTCAGCAGCTTGATCGCGAGCAGCGCCGAATCGGCGATCGGCACGATCTGGTCGTCGTCGCCGTGCATCACGAGTGTCGGCACGTCGATCTTCTTCAGGTCGTCGGTGAAGTCGGTTTCGGAGAAGGCCTTCACGCAGTCGTGGTGGGCCTTGATGCCGCCCGCCATGCCCTGCAGCCACCAGTGCTGGCGGATGCCTTCGGAGACCTTCGCATCCGGCCGGTTGTAGCCGTAGAACGGCAGCGTGATGTCGCGGTAGAACTCGGCCCGGTTGCCGGCCACGCCGGCGCGGATGCCGTCGAACACCTCCATCGGCAGGCCTTGCGGGTTGCTCGCGCTCTTCAGCATCACCGGCGGCACCGCGCCGATCAGCACGGCCTTGGCCACGCGCTTGCTGCCGTGGCGGCCCAGGTAGCGCGCCACCTCGCCACCGCCGGTGGAGTGGCCGACGTGGATCGCGTCGCGCAGGTCCAGCGCGTCGGTCAGCGCGGCCAGGTCGTCGGCATAGTGGTCCATGTCGTTGCCCTCCCAGGTCTGGGTCGAGCGGCCGTGGCCCCGGCGGTCGTGCGCGATCACGCGGTAGCCCTTCGAGAGGAAGTACAGCATCTGCGTGTCCCAGTCGTCGGAACTCAGCGGCCAGCCGTGCGAGAAGACGATCGGCTGGCCGGTGCCCCAGTCCTTGTAGAAGATCCGGACGCCGTCCTTCGTGGTGATGGTGTTGTCGCCTCGGGTGTGGGAGCTCATCGTGTTGTCCTTCCTGTGGGTTGAGTGCCAAGCGGCCGTTGATTGCATCACCTGCAGATGACAGTGGCAACGATTTCCCCCAAGAAGGAGACGCACCAAGGCCGTGCACCCAGGGTGGTGTCGTTCTCATGCGCGGACTTCGCCGCGCGAACGATTTCAGGATCTAGAGTCGCCCGCCTCATTTCCGAAGGGCATCGCGAACCTTGTTCTGGGCGATTTCATGAAGCGGGTGATGGTCCTTTTCGCCTCCGGACTGGCAGGTCTCGCACTCTGCCTGCTGGCCGTCATGCTGTCCGATGCCACACGGCTCGCACCACACTTCCCTGCCCCCGCAGGCGAGGACGACTTCGCCATTCGCGCCAGCGGGTTCTTCTTCGGCGTCTGCCCTGCCTTCTTCCTGATCGGCGCGTGGATCGGCCATCGGTCGCTCGGCAGTCCGAAGCGATGGCTGGCCGCCTGGACGAGGGGCGTCATCGGCACGCTGGTGGTCCTCGCCTGTGTCCGCCTGATGCAACCCGTGCTCGACACCTTGACCGAGGGCCGCACTGCCACGCATGCCGCGCTGGCCTTCTTCGTCGCGTGGGCCGCCGCGACGGCACTCGGCGCCGGGCTCAGCGCAAGCCGAGTCGCGTCAGCTTCTTGATCAAGCCCACGCGCGAGATGCCGAGCCGCCGCGCCGCTTCCGACTGGTTGCCGCCGACCGCCGTCATCGCGTCGCGCACCAGGCGCAGCTCCAGTTCGGTCAGCGCCGCATCGAGCGGGCCGGCGGCGTCGCTGCCCGGTGGCGTGTGCTGTGCCCCGGCCACCTCGGCCGGGTCGCCGCTCGCCAGCCGCAGCAGGTCGGCATCGACCTCGCGCTGGTCGGGCAGCAGCAGCGCGCCGGCCGACTCCACCACCGCCTTCAGCTCGCGCACGTTGCCCGGCCATTCGCGCGCGGTGAGCCACGCCAACGCACCTGCCGACAACCCGGCCTTCGGCGCCACGCGGTGCAGGAAGCGCGTCGCGAGCACCGGCACGTCGGCCGGCCGCTCGGCCAGCGACGGCGTGCGCAGCACCACGCCCTTCAGGCGGTAGAACAGGTCTTCGCGGAACGAGCCGTCGCGCACCATCGCTTCGAGGTCGCGGTGGGTCGCGGCCACCACGCGCGCCTCGGCCTTCTTCTGCACCCGCCCGCCGACCGGCACGAAGCTGCCCTCCTGCAGGAAGCGCAGCAGCTTCACCTGCATCGGCGGCGGCATCTCGCCGACCTCGTCGAGGAACAGCGTGCCGCCGTGCGCCGCCTCGACCAGGCCGGGCTGGTCGCGGTACGCCCCGGTGAAGCTGCCCTTCATGTGGCCGAACAGCTCGCTCTCCAGCAGTTCGGCCGACAACGCGCCGCAGTGGATGGCGACGAACGGCCCGTCGCGCCGCGTGCTGCAGGCATGCAGCGCGCGCGCCACCAGCTCCTTGCCGGTGCCGGTGGGGCCGAGCACCAGCACGCTGACGCCGGTCTGCGCGACGCGACGCACCATCGCCCGCAGCTGCGCGGTGGCCGGCGCCTGGCCGACGATGCCGAGGTCGTCGGCGGCCTGCGCGGTGCGCAGCGTGGCGATCTCGGCGTCGAGACGCGCCTTGCGCAACGCCCGTGCGACGACGAAGCGCAGCATGTCGGGGTCGATCGGCTTGGTGAGGAAGTCCCACGCGCCCAGCTCGGTCGCCCGCAGCGCCAGCTCATGCTCGCCGTGGCCGGTCAGCACGACGACCGGCACGCGCGCGAAGCGCGGGATCAGCTCCAGGCCGATCTCGGGGTCCATGTGCGGCGGCATCGCCAGGTCGAGCAGCACCAGCTCGGGCCGCTGCCGCGCAAAGGCCTCAAGCGCCTGCTCGCCGTCGCCGGCGAGCGTCACCTCGTGGCCGAGCCCGCGCAGGAAGCCGCCACCCAGGCGCTGGAACGCGGCTTCGTCGTCGACCAGCAGCACGCGGCCGGTGTCGGTCAGGGCCTCGGGGGTCTCGGGGATCTGGCTCATGTCGTCGTCCTGGGAAAGCTCAGCGTGAAGCAGGTGCGCCACGGCGCGCGCTCGGTCAGCGCGACGCTGCCGCCGTGCGCACTCATCACGCGCGCGACGATCGCGAGACCGAGCCCGGTGCCGCCGGGGCTGCGCGACGCGAACGGTTCGAACAGCCGCTCGCGCACCTCGGCCGGCACGCCGGGGCCGTTGTCGCAGATGTGCAGCAGCAGCGCGCCGTCGATCGCCTCGGCATCGATGTGGACACCGGCGCCATCCTGCTGCGCATCGGCCGCCGCGGTGCGGGCGTTCTCGACCAGGTTGGTCAGCGCCTGGTCGACGCGCCGCGCATCGGCCTCGACGATCAGCTCGCCGTCGAGTCCCGGGCCGAGACTCAATGCCGGCAGGCGGCGCGCCGCGGTGCGCACATGCGCTGCCAGGTCGATCGGCGCGGTGCTCAGCTTCCAGGGCTTCGCATAGTCGAGCAGGTCGCGCGTCAGGTGCGAGATGCGCGCGACCTGGTCGGCCACCTCGCGCCGGGTTTCGGCGGGCGCCAGGGCCACCGCCATCGAGATGATGTTCAGCGGGTTGCGGATGTCGTGCGCGACGGTGGCCGCCAGCGAACCCAGCTCGGCGAGCCGCGCCTGCAATTGCCGCTCGCGCTCGCGCTCGGCGATCTGGCGCGCCTGCTCGACGCGGGCCGCCGCATCGGCGACGACGCTGCCGAACAGCTCGGCCACCTGGCGCGGGCCCGGCGGCGCGGCCTCCCAGCCGTGCAGCGTGGTGGTCCAGCCTTCGCTGCCCGCGATGCACACCAGCGACGGCGCCTGTGCCGGCGCGGCCGGCAACTCGCCCACGTGCACCTCCACCCGCGTGCCGATCCGCTGGCTCAGCAGCGACGCCGCGCGCTCGGCCAGCGCCTGCGGCGTCTCGGGGGCCTGCAGTGCACGCCGCCAGGCGCCCAGGTCGTCCACCGACACCTCGCCGCCGGGGTACACCAGCCGCTCGGCAAAGCGGCGCACCGGCCCGTTCAGCGCGAGGCAGCTGGCCGCGACCGCGAGCCCGCCGATCCAGCGCGACTCGATCGGCAGCAGCGGCGTCAGCGCGACGATCGCCGCGCCCAGCGCCAGCAGCAGCGCCCACACCAGCGCGCGGCGCGCCCAGGCGTTCGCGACGAACACGCCGTAGCGCAGGATGCCGTACACGAGGATCAGCGGATAGAACGGCAGCCCGAGCAGCGGGAACGGGTAGACCGGCCAGTCGAGCACCGCGATGCCGTAGCCGGTGAGGCACAGCATGCCCCACAGGCACGAGGCGGTGACGGCCGCGATCTGGTTGAAATACTGGTTGAACCCGGGGCGACGCGCCCGCATCAGCGTGTGCAGCAGCACCGAGACGCCGCCGATGCCGAGGATCACCCAGGCCATGCTGGCGATCCAGCCGCTGAGGTCGGCGATCGCGATCCAGCCGATGTCGCGGTGCGCGACCAGGTGGCCGGGCACCAGGATCTCGGCCGCGATCGTCGAGATCGCTCCCAGCGCGTAGGCCGCCGCGACGCCGGCGCGGCCGATCTCGACGCGGCAGAACACCACGCAGAAGTGGAAGAAGAACGACGAGGTGAGCGGCGCGGTCGCGAGCAGCGCCATCGTCAGGCGCTCGACGCCGGGACCGAACCAGTTCGGCAGCTCGTTGCCGGTGATCCAGATCGCGATGCCGGTCAGGAAGGCGGCCAGCAGCCGCGCCCCCGCGACCCGGTCGGCCCACCACAGCAGCACGCCGGCCAGCGCCAGGGTTTCGAACAGGGCAAAGGCCAGGGTGGCGTGGATCAGCATGCGGGGAGACCTGTCAACCAGGTTGACGACCAGGGGTTCGCGCACTGTATACGAAGTATGCAGGTTGAAACACAAAGTCCAATCAAATCAATGGCTTGCGTGAGTCACGCAGGGTGGTCCGGTTCTCGCGATAGAGGTGTGTCAGCCACCTTCGAACAACACCATGACTGCCCTCACCGCCCTGCTTGCCACCCGCCTTCGCCGCGCCGCTGCACCGAGCAGCCCGTCGCGCGCCGCGCCGCTCGACCTGGCCGCGCTGGTCGGCCCCGCCGGCTGGAGCCGGCTGCCGGCCGCGGTGCAACGCCGCTTCGGCTGTGCCCACGCCGACACCACTTACATCGGCCACATGGAACTCGGCTGCTCGCGCATCGGTGGCTTGTATGCGCTGGCGACACGGTTGTTCGGCGGGCCGCTGACGCGCATCCGGGCGAGCGGCGTGACGACCACGGTGCGCGTCAGCGACGACGGCCGCGGCGGTGTCGTGTGGGAGCGCGGCTTCCACCGCAGCGCGATGCTCGGTGCGGACCCTGTGCGCACCGTGCGCTCGACGAAGCAGCTCGACCGCGATGGCCGCCTGATCGAGCGCACCGACGGCGGCCTGAGCATGGCGCTCGACGTCTTCGAGGAACGCGGCTCGCTGGTCTTCCAGAGCCGCGGCTTCTCGCTGGTGTGGGGCCGGCTGCGCGTGCCGGTGCCGACGCTGCTGACACCGGGCACCTGCCGCGTCGTGCACACCGACCTGGGCCATGGCTTCTTCCGCTTCACGCTGTCGATGGTGCATCCGCTGTGGGGCGAGACCTTCCACCAGTCCGGCGTGTTCGCCGATCCCTGCACCGACGTTTGAGAGGACCTGCCATGACCACGATCTTTCTGCTGCTGTCCGTCCAGGCCGTGATGGGCGCGTTCGACAACCTGTGGCACCACGAGCTGCAGGCGCGGCTGCCGCAGCGCGCGTCGGCGCGCCACGAGCTCGCGTTGCATTCGGCTCGCGAGGCGATCTACGGCATCGTCTTCATCGGGCTGGGCTGGTTCGAATGGCGCGGTGCGTTCGCCGCGGCGATGGCCGGGCTGCTGGCCGTCGAGGTGGTGATCACGCTGGCGGATTTCCTCGAAGAAGACCGCACGCGGGCGCTGCCGCCGTTCGAGCGGCTGCTGCACACGCTGCTGACGATCAGCTACGGCGCCTTCATCGCGCTGATCGCGCCGGTGCTGTGGGGCTGGTCACGGCAGCCGAGCGCGCTGGTGGTGACGCCGCAGGGCGAGCATGCGTGGGTGTCGTGGCTTTTCACGCTGTACGGCATCGGCGTGCTGGCGTGGAGCGTGCGCAATGCGCTGGCGGCGCGGCGGCTCGGCCGCGTGCAGCCGGTGCCCGCGGTGACGCCGCAGCCCTCGCACCGGATCGAGCCGGCGGTGCTCGTCACCGGCGCGACCGGCTTCGTCGGCAGCGCGCTGGTGGCCTCGCTGCGGCGCGACGGCGGCCGCGTGATCGCGTTGTCGCGCGACCTGCGGCAGGCACGCGCGAGCTTCGGCCCGGGCGTGTGGGTGGTCGACAGCCTGGAGGCGATTCCGTCGGAGACGCGCATCGATGCGGTCGTGCACCTGGCCGGCGCGCGCGTGCTCGGCATGCCGTGGACGGCGGCGCGGCGCCGCGAGCTGCTGGCGAGCCGGGTCGATGTGACGGCCGGGCTGCTCGGGTTGATGCGAAGGCTGCAGCAGGCGCCGCGCGTGATGGTCAGCGCATCGGCGGTGGGGTTCTATGGGGCATCGCCCGAGGGCACGTTCGAGCCGCTCGACGAGGCCGCAGCGCCCCGCCCCGGCGAATTCCAGTCCGACCTGTGTACCGCGATCGAGCACGAGGCGCGGCGTGCCGAAGCGCTCGGCGTGCGTGTCGTGCGGATGCGTTTCGGCGTGGTGCTCGGTCGCGGCGATGGTGCGTACCCGATGCTGGCACTGGCCGCGCGCTTCGGGCTGGGCGCCGTGCTTGGCAGCGGGCGGCAGGCTGCGCCGTGGATCCACCTGGACGACGCGGTCGGGCTGGTCCGCTTCGCGATGGACCGCGATGACGTCGACGGTGCGTTGAATGGCGTCGCGCCCGAAACACTGCCGCAAGCCGCGTTCGCCGATGCAATGGCGGCCTCGTTCGGCCGCCGCGTGCGGCTGCACATGCCGGCGGCGCCGATGCGCGCGCTGGCGGGCGAGATGGCGACACTGCTGCTCGACGGGCAGAACGCGGTGCCGCGTGCGGCACTGGCGGCGGGCTACAGGTTCAGGTTTGCCGCGCTTGCTGCGGCGCTGGCCGATCTGGCAGGTGCCGGAGCGCCGCTCACAGCCTCGCTCCCGACGACATCGCCACCGACAGCAAGTTCACTGTCTGCTCGAGGCCATCACGATGCAAGGCGTGGAGCATGGCCTGTGGATCAGGCTGTGACGTCAGGTCCTGCCGGAAGTGCCGAAACGCCGAGATGAAGTCGGGCTCGGACCTCGAGAGCAGGTGCGAGAGAAAGTCATCCGGCCGTCGCACCTCGATACCCATCGCTTGCAGAGTCCGAACCTTGAAGTCGCGGACATTGCGCGTGACGAGCGCAACGTGCCGTACACCGGGGTACGCCTTTGCATGCAGCAGGTAGCGGGCACACGCGGCGACGTGCACGTCTTTGGTCGAGCGAACGCCGGTCTGCACGAAGGCGAACAGGCGTTGGACATCGTGTGTGTCGATCATTGCAGCCGGGAGCGCCTCGTTGAGACGGTCCTCCAGAACGCGTGCGTCGGCCAGGTTCTTCTTCCTGCCGGTGTCGACCAAGGCCCTGCTCATCTCCCCGAGGATCAGCGAAGACCAATGCAAGCTGAGCAGACCCTGGTAGTCCAGGTAGACGAACAACCCCCGCGTCGTTGCGGCGAACAACGTGTCTGCGTCGGCCACCACGGGATTCACGGCGCGCCGAATATCTCGTCGTCGAGATCACCGGCGAGTCGCTTCAATGCCTTGGCCTGGCGCAAGCGTTCAGCGGATTGCCACGCCAGGACCTCGCTCCTGAGCACCCGGCGCTGATTGCCGACGCGTTGATGCAAGGCAATGGCGCCGCCGTCGATCAATCGAACCACGAACGGACGCGACACCCCCAGCAACTTGGCGGCCTGTTCGGTGGTCAGCACGTCGTCCGGCCGCGTGGCGCTTTCGTCGGTGGTGCTTGAGCTCGCAGAGAGTTCGGCTCCTGCGCCTTGCAGCGCGTCCGACAGATCGCGCTGAAGCGCCCTCCGAGTGGCGGGGGTCAAACGGACGTGCCGTCCGATGATCGAGATCAGGCGGTCGGTCGGCACGGACACGCGCAGCACCAGTTGCGTCTCTCCCAGAGGTGGCAACGCCGAACGCTGCGATGCGGACCTGCGGGCGTTGGCGGAGGACTTGGAATTCACGCCCCGATCGTACTCGAATCCCTCGAAACTCGCGAAACGACCGCCCTGCTGGCGCAACTGTCGCTCGGTCACGCCAGCGGTGCCAGCAACGCCTTCAAATCCGCCTCGCTGAACTTCACACTCGCCTCGCCGTCGACGCCCAGCACGCCTTCGGCCAGCGCCTCCTTGCGCTGCTGCAGCGCCAGCATGCGCTCCTCGATGCTGCCCTCCACCACCAGCTTGTAGACGAACACCGGCTGGTCCTGGCCGATGCGGTGCGCGCGCGCGGTCGCCTGCTGCTCGACCGCCGGGTTCCACCACGGGTCGAGGTGGATCACGGTGTCGGCCGCCGTCAGGTTCAGCCCGACGCCGCCGGCCTTCAGGCTCAGCAGCATCAGCGGCAGCTCGCGCTGCTGGAAACGCCGCACCACATCACCGCGCTCGGCCGGCGGCGTCTCGCCGGTCAGCACCAGGTGCGGCAGGTTCAGCGCGGTCAGCTCGTCGGCCACCAGCCCGAGCATCTCGGTGAACTGCGAGAACACCAGGATGCGCCGCCCCTCCTCCAGCAGCTCGGGCAGCGTCGCGCGCAGCCACTCCAGCTTCGCGCGCTCCATCGTCGGCGCCATCGCGGTGCCCTTCAGCAGGTACGGGTCGCAGCACACCTGCCGCAGCTTCAACAGCGCATCGAGGATGCTGATCTGCGCGCCGCCGAAGCCGGTGCGCTTCAGCAGCCGCCGCACCAGCTCGTCGGCGGCCACGCGCACGCTCTCGTACAGCGCACGCTGCTGGCCTTCGAGCTGCACGCGGTGGACGATCTCGGTCAACGGCTGCAGCTCGGTCGCGACCTCGTCCTTGCGGCGGCGCAGGATGAACGGCCGCACGCGCTGCGCGAGCAGTTGCGCGCGCAAGGTCTCGCCCTGCGTCTCGATCGGCTTGCGCCAGATTCTCTGGAACGAGCGCGTGTCACCGAGGAAGCCAGGCATCAGGAAATCGAAATGCGCCCACAGCTCGCCGAGGTGGTTTTCCAGCGGCGTTCCGGTCACGCACAGCCGGTGGCGCGACTGCAGCCGGCGCAGCGCGGTGGCCGCGCGGCTGGCGGCGTTCTTCACCATCTGCGCTTCGTCGAGCACCACCAGGTGCCACGGCTGTTGCGCGAGCGTGCCGATGTCGCGCCACAGCAGCGGGTAGGTCGTCAGCACCAGGTCGTGGCCGGCCGCATCGCCGAAGCGCTTCGCGCGGTCGGTGCCGTGCAGCGTCAGCACGCGCAGCGCCGGCGCGATGCGCGCGGCCTCGGCCTGCCAGTTCGCGATCAGCGTGGTCGGCAGCACCACCAGCGCCGGCAGGTCGAGCCGCCCGGCCTGCTGCTCGACCAGCAGGTGGGCCAGCACCTGGGCCGTCTTGCCGAGGCCCATGTCGTCGGCCAGGATGCCGGCGAGGTGCTGCTCGCGCAGGTACTGCAGCCAGGCCACGCCGTGCCGCTGGTAGGCGCGCAGTTCGAGCCCGAGGCCGGCGGGCGACTCCACCGGTGGTGGCGTGCCGGCCGCGCGCAGGCGCTGCGTCAGCTCGGTCAGGCCGGCATCGCCCTGCAGCTGCCAGCGGCCGTGCTCGCCGGCGCGCGCGGCCTGCGTGTCCATCAGGCTCAGCCGCAGCGCCTCGATGCGCTGGGCCTCCCAGCTGGACAGCTTCATCGGGCCTTCCTGCCGCTTCGGATCGGTCAGCAGGTCCAGCATCGCGCTGACGATGGCCTTCAACGGGCCGGCCGGCGTCTCGATGCCGCGCCCGCCCTTGCCCCGGCGCAGCATCACGATCTTGTCGTCGGGGATGTCGGCCACGTGCTGCGCATCCAGCCATTGCGGCTGGCGCTTGAACAGGTCGACCAGCAGCGGTGCCAGGTCGACCGGCTCGCCGTCGACCTCGATCCCCAGGCTCACCATGAACGAGCCCTCGCGCTTCGGCTGGCCGAGCGACGCGAGCGGCTGCTGGTGGCGCGACGGCGCGTCGACCAGCTCGCGCCCCTGCTCGGCCCCGGTGACCGGGTCGATCAGCAGGCGCCAGCGCTCCACCGGCGCGCTCATGTGCGCGAAGCCCGGCGCCACCACCACCGACCAGCCGAGGCCCTGCAGGCGCGGCACCTGGTCGAGCCAGAAGTCGCCGAACTGCACTTCTTCGGGCAGCGTCCACAGCTGCGGATGGCCCTCGCCGGCCTCGGCGCTGCGCCATTGCAGCGCCTGCATCGGCAAGGGCCGCAGGCCGGTGGACCACAGCAGGTCCATCGCATCGGCCTCGGCGGCCAGGTCACGTTCGAGCACCACGCGCTCGTTCCACGCGCCGCGCAGCAGCTCGGTCGGCGCAGGGCGCTTGCCGAGCACGCTGGTCGGCGCGGGCGTTTCCCAGTGCAGGCCGGGCGCGGCTTCGTAGGTCCACTCGATGCGCGCGACGCTCAGCTTCGGGCCGCGCGGGCCGAAGCCGTTCATCGCGCGCATGCCGAGCAGGCCGTCGCCGCGGGTCAGGGTCTGCAAGGTCAGTCGGGGGCGCAGCGGGACGGCGGCGGGCGGGTCGGAGGGCAAGGGCATGCGGGGATTGTCGGTGCGGCCGGGACTACCAGCTCGCATGGACCGGATGCAACTCACTTGCGGACGGTTGGAACTGCGCGCATCGCCTCGGGCACTCAAGGCCACCTTCCTCATCGAGCCATGGCATGTCAGTCGGAAAATCCTCGCCCCAGTCCTGTCGCGCATCCGCTCCGCTCAGCATCTCCCTCCCCGGTGCGCCGCCGAAGAGCTGCGCTCACTTGATGCCTTCGACGCCCTGCACTCAAGAGGCATGGCACGAGACCACGCTGAACTGCCTGCGCACGGACGATCATGCGGGGCTGGACTGGCTCAGCCGTCATCAGCTGAGCAACGCATCGCCATCAGGCCCAAGGGTCGTCGAGGCACGCATGGCGTCGGCGCCGGCCATCGACCTGCATGTGCCCGAGTCGCCTGTTCTGGATCGCACGGCGTTGATCGGGCTGTTCCGATGGTTGGCCGTCGCCGGGTCGCACCCGGTTGCCGTCGATCTGTCGGGTCAGCAACTGGAACCTGCAATGGCGGATGCGCTGGCCGACATGCTGAAAAAGACAGTCCGCTTGACATCACTGAAGTTGATCGACTGCATGCTCCCGGACGCAGACGTTCAGAAGGTTTGCACCGCAATGGCAGACAACAAAAGCGTGCTCGCGTTGCACTTGTGCGACAACACCTGCCCGCAATCCGCATCGGCCATCGCACTGATGCTTCAGCAGAACTCGACACTCAAAACCCTCGCACTGGAGTCGTGCGGGCTGGAGGAAACCGGCATCGAGGCGATCGGCACGGCGGCCTCGAACAACCGAATCCTGGAAGAACTGCATCTGGGCGACAACGAGTGGGGGGACAAGGGCTGGTCGGCGATGACAACCGTCCTGGAAAACGCTGCCTTGCTCGACCTGCGAATGGGTTTGGTGGAACGACCGCTGGAGACAGTGTTTGCCGCCTTCTGCGAGGCCCTGGAGAACAACACAACCCTCAAACGCCTCACGTTCGGAGACGAAAACGAGTTGAGCCGTGCTCAAGCCGACTGCCTGAACCAGGCGTTGGAAAAGAACGCTTCTCTTGACCACCTGGAAATGTTGTGTCGCCCGTTCACTTCGCTGTCCGGCTCCAGCCAGGAGCCCGCTCACAGAGGCTGGATCAACAACTGCCGGCTGCGATCGGTGTCGCTGGAGGCACTCCGCTTCACGCAACCCGAGTGCGATGCGTTGACTTCCCTGTTGGAGCACAGCGAGAGCCGCTTGACTTCCCTGGCTCTCAAAGCCTTCAACGTCACGGGAGATGTTCGTCGCTCCCTCGTCAACGCGATCACCAAGAACCGGAATCTGAAACATCTTGAAGTCGATCGCGGGGCCGTGGGCATCTCCGGAGATCAAAGTGACGCGATTGATCGCGCGTTGGAGCGGAACCGAAAACTGCACGTGGCCGCAGGCAAGGCCGTGCACCAGTTGTGGAACAGGTCTGGCCCGAGCTGGCCCACCGACATGGCCATTGAATTGGGCGAAGCGTTCGCAGACTGTACGACCGGCAGCACGATGACCGCGGTCGTGGAGGCGCTGTTCATCAAGGTTTGAACACGCACCGCCTTGTCACCCGCGCCACTCGTCAACGCGGCTTGTCCATCTGCCACTGCAGGTGCGCCTGCACCGCCGGCCACTCCGCCCGCGTGATGCTGTAGACGCAGGTGTCGCGCAGCAGCCCGTTGGGCATGCGCTGGTGGCTGCGCAGGATGCCGTCGAGCTTGGCGCCCAGCCGCTCGATCGCGCGGCGGCTCTGCTGGTTGAAGAAGTTGGTGCGGAACTCGACCGCGATCGCGTCGTGCTCGAAGGCGTGCGACAGCAGCAGCAGCTTGCACTCGGTGTTGAAGCCGCTGCGCTGCACGCTCGCGGCGGTCCAGGTGGAGCCGATCTCGGCGCGCTGGTTCGCCGCGTCGATGTTCATGAAGGTCGTCATGCCGACGACGCGGCCGGCGGCATCGCGCGTCGTGAACGGCACCATGCTGCCCTTGCGCTGCAGGTCGAGGCGGCGTTCGATCTCGGCCCGCATCGCCTGCGGCGCCGGGACCGCGGTGTACCAGAGGTTCCACAGTTCGCCGTCGCGCACCGCGGCGATCAGGTCCTGCTCGTGGTCGGGCGACAGCGGCTCCAGCGAAGCGTGCGAGCCTTGCAGGCTAAGGGGGGTGAGCCAGGTCATCGTTGTTGTCCTTGCCGGGGTTTTCAGGTGTCCCTGCAATCCAGGGTGCCCTACATTACCTGCGGTGTGGCACCTTGAAAAGCGCCACGGATTCTCAATTCGATGGTGCCACGATGACCAGCTCCGTGCCGCAGTCCCTGCTCGATGCGCCGCTGTCGCGCGAACGCGGCCCTGCCTCGCTGCAACGCCAGCTCCACGACCGCCTGAAGCAGGCGATCCTCGGCGCCCACCTGGCGCCGGGCAGCCGGCTGCCGGGCTCGCGCGCACTCGCCGAGGCGCTGGCCATCTCGCGCAACACGGTGACCACCGTGTACGACCTGCTCGCGGCCGAGGGCTACCTGCTGCCCGACCGGCAGGGCACCCGCGTCGCGGCGCTGACCCGCCTGGCGCCGATCCGCACGCCCCACGGCGCCACGCAGCGTGTCGCCACGCAGCGCAGTGCGGCGCCCCCGGTGGCGCGGCGGCTGTCGGCGATCCGCGTCGAACCGGTCCGCCCCGATGGCGACGTCGCGCTGCGCCCCGGCGTGCCCGCGCTGGCCCAGTTCCCGCTGGCCGAGTGGCGGCGTGCGCTGGACCGCGTGATGCGCGGCACCGGGCCGTCGGTGCTGGGCTATGGCGACCCGTTCGGCGAGCCGGCGCTGCGCCACGCGATCGCCCGCCACCTGAGCGTCGCGCGCGGCGTGCGCTGCACGGCGGCGCAAGTGGTCGTCACCGAAGGCGCCATGGAGGCGCTGGCGCTGTGCGCGCGGCTGCTGGCGAACCCCGGCGACACCGCGTGGGTCGAGGACCCGGGCTACCGCGGCGCGCGCACCGCGATGCATGCGGCCGACCTGCAGATCGTGCCGATGCGCGTCGATGCCGAAGGGCTGTGCGTGCGCGACGCCGACTGGGCCGCGCGGCCGCCGCGGTTGATCTACGCGACGCCGTCGCACCAGTATCCGTCGGGCGCGGTGATGAGCGCGGCGCGCCGGCTCGAGCTGATCGCCAACGCGCAACGCCACGGCGCGTGGATCATCGAGGACGACTACGACAGCGAGTTCCGCCATGCCGGCGAGCCGATCGGCGCCATGCAGGGCCTGGTGGCGCAGGCGCCGGTGCTGTACGTCGGCACCTTCAGCAAGACGATGTTCCCGTCGTTGCGGCTCGGCTTCCTGGTGCTGCCCGAGGCGCTCGCGGCGCGCCTGCGGGCGCCGCTCGAACAGCTGCTGCGCGGTGGTCATCGCCATGAGCAGCTGGCGCTCGCCGGGTTCATCGAGAGCGGCGCGTTCGGCCGCCACCTGGGCCGCATGCGCCGGCTGTACCGGCAGCGCCAGGCCGCGCTGCGCGAGGCCTTGTCGCGCCACCTGCGCGTGCCGCATGCGATCGACGGTGGGCACTGCGGATTGCACCTGACGGTGCGGCTGCCGGGCCGGTACCCCGACGCCGGCATCGCCGCCGAAGCGCTGCACCACGGCATGGCGCCGGCCGCGTTGTCGAGCTTCGCGATGCAGGCGTCGGCGGACGACAACGGCCTGGTACTCGGCTACGGCAACACGCCGGCCGAGCGCTTCGAGCCGCTGGTGAAGCGGCTGTCGCAGCTCGCGCGGGCGGCGGGGTAGCAGCGCGGGGATGGGCTGCGGCCTGAGCCGGTACCTGGCCACACGAGCGATCACACCGGCGTGCGCAGCCGCAACTCCGGTGCCGGCACCGGCTGGTACGGCTGCCTCGCATCGTTGATGCGGAACCGTTCCTCCAGCTGCTCGATGCCGGCCAACAGGGCCTGCAGCTGCTCGGCCTCGCCGTCGTCCAAGGTGCGCGCACCGTCGTCCTGGCCGCGCAGCGGCTGCACGTCCACGGCCGCATCGATCGCCTGCCGCATCGGCAGCGTGTGCGCCTGGCTCGCCGCCGCCGACGTCGCACCCGCCAGCCACCCGCGCAGCCCCACCAGCAACGCCTGCAGCCGCACCCAGCGCTGCTCGCGCCAGGCCCGCGTCGCGCGCTGGCCGGGGGCATCGGCATAGCGCTCGACGAACAAGCGACCGCTGGCGGTGCCATAGCGGCGCGCCATCCGCAGGATGCGCTTGCGCGGCATGCCGATGTGCAGCTCGCCCTCGCCCGGCCGCAGCGCAAGCCGCGCAACCCGGTTGCGCGCGGTCGCCAGGCGCATCGCGCTGCGGTCCTGCCAGTCCTTCGCGGTCAGGCCGGCGGCCAGCAGGAAGCCCGCCAGGAAACCCAGCGGCTTGTCGGCCCGCTCGCGCGCCTGCACCGGCGTGCCGGGGTCGGTCGGGTCGAAGCGCTGCCAGCTGTCGCGGCTGCCTTGCAGGTGCGTCTCGGGCAGCCACACGAACACGTTGCGCCGGAACGGATTGCGCTGGCCCAGCCACAGCCCGAAGGTCGGCCAGCGCGGCACGGCCGCATCGAACAGGTGGATCGGGAAGTTCGAGCACAGCCCGCCGTCGGAGAACCAGCAGCGCTTCAGCACCCGATCCTTGCGCGGCATCTCGTGGTCGACCGCCCACAGCGGCACCGCCGAGAACAGCAGCGGAAAGCTCAGGCTCAGGCGCGCCGCGACGACGATCGGCAGGTCGCCGCGCGGCAACTCCAGCAGGCCCACGCTCTGCGCTGCCTCACCAGCCGGTGGGTCGAAGGCGCTCGACGGCGCATAGGGCCGCGCCACCTTCACCATCGCGTCGACCACGCGGTCGGGGAAGAACAGCCTGAGCGCCCGGGGCTCGAAGTACACGCGGTCGGTCTCGTCCTGCAGCGGCAAGCGGTAGGGCCGGCCGTGCGTCACGTTGGTCGTGATCAGTTCCAGGTTGATCGAGCGCAGCCGGCGGTCGTCGCCATCGCGCACCGCCACGCGCGGCGCGCCCGGCGAAAGCGGGGCCGACCACAGGTCGCGGAAGGTCAGCGGCGCATCCTCGCGGCCGAGGCCGGCGGCGAGCTGGATGCCCTTGTCCAGCCATTCGACGAGACCGGGGTCGGTCTTCGGGTCGCGGCCCGCTTGCATCTTGCCGCGGCACAGGCCGAGGTCGTTCTTCACCAGGCCGTCGATCAGGTCGGGCTTGAGGCCGAACCAGATCACCGCACCGACGACGCAGATCGGGATCGCCAGCGCGAAGCCGAGCAGGCTGCCCCAGCTGAAAGGCGGGATCAGCGCGCAATCGGCCGCGATCAGCAACCCCAACGCGCCGCCCCACAGCGCCGGCTTGCGGTAGCTGCGCAAGACCGGCCACCCCAGCCGCAGCCAGCGTGGCACGCGGCTGCGGCGCGCCTCGCCATAGATGTCCACCGCCCCGACGAACAGGTCGAACAAGCGCTGCCCCCGCGGTGCCGGCTGGAACAGCGACAGCATCGTCGTGCGCAGCCCGCGCGGCCCCGGCTTCGCCAGATCGCCCGGCGCTCGCCGCAGCACCTCGAAGCCGTCGTCGTGGCCGTTGCGCCGCCCGTACTCCGCGGCCGCCGCGAGCGCCGCCGCCATCGCGCCCACCGACGTCCCGCCGATGCTCTTGAACCGGAACGCCCGCGCGATCTCGAGGATCGCCCAGGGGTAGACGACACCGCTCGCAACGCCGCCGGTCAGCACCAGGTCGCAGAAGCGGTCGTCGGGCGGGCGCTCGGTCAGCGGCTCGGGCAGCTCGACGACATCCTCGCCGGTGTCCAGCGGCGCCGTCATCGAAAGGCTTCCCGGTCCACCTCGTCGATCCACAGGTGGCCGTCGTCCTCGGTCGCGAGCTGCTCCAGGCCGTCGCTCGTCGGGTACAGCAGGTAGGCCGTGCCGCGCGTGCGCACGAACGGCTTCAGGCCCTTGAACTCCGTCACGCCGCCGCGCTGCGCCGCGTCACCGGGCAGCACGAAGCGCGCATCGGGATCCTCATGGTGCGAAGCCAGTGGATCCTTCGCGTTGCCCTCGTCGAGGTTGCCCATCGGCACCCGGTCGGCCCATTCGCCCAGCAGGTGCTCGAACTGGTTCTCGATGCTGCTGCAGAAGAACAGGCCGAGCAGGCCGCGCTCGGCATCGGCCGACTTGTCTTCCTCCCAGGTTCTCCCGTACGGCGCGCCACGACGCATCAACGGGCGATGCCGCAGCTGGTGCGCAATCTCCCCGCCGCGGGGATTCATCCGCCGGATGTGCGAGCCGAACGGGCAGCCCTTGCCTTCCAGATCGCTCGCGTAGCCGAAATCATCTTCGGGCTCGCCGACAGGTTCCTGCGTCTCCGGATGGATGCGCCGACCGTCCCGAAAGCGGCCACACAGCTTGGCCCGCACGAGTTCGATCGCCGAGGTTTCCTTGATCGCACCGCCGCTGCCTTTGACGATCTGCCTGGCTTGCTCCTCCAGGTAGCCGCGGAACGCCGGCTCGTCCTGCTCCATCTGCCGCAGTACGCCAAAGCTCGCCTCGCAGAAGAACGACCTGACCGCCTGCGGCTGCGCGGCCAATGCCCAGGGGTTCGCACCGCCGTCGTCCGGGTGGCCGAGCAGGAACTCGCCGGGGTTGTGCATCGAGACCGGCAACAGCTTCCTCGTCCGGTTCGGATCATCCGACCAGCCACGGATACCGACCTTCGACAGGCCGTCGCGATAGCCGAAGTGCACCCAGCGCTCGTCCGTCTTGCCATGCGTGAAGTTCTCACCCCGCAAAGGCTTCTCGGCCACTCGCACTTGTAACTCGCCGGCCAGTCTGCGCACGCGCTCCACCAGCTTGGCAGCCGCCGCATCGTCCGTGTAGTGAAGGCTGACCACGGCGTGCAGCGCTTCAAGCTGAAAGTCGCCGTCCCAGCGATCCGGTGCACTCGATCCCGTGTCGCCCAACCGCGTGGCAGCCTGCACCGGTGCGCCGAGGTGGAACGACGGTGCGAGCTTCTGCAGCACCAGTTGCACATGGCAAGGCAGGCCCAGCGCTTCCAACCCGCGGTAGGTGAAGCCGACGCTGAGTTGGGGATCCGACTCGGGATCGCGCGCACGCGACGTGTAAGTCACGTCCTTGCTCAGCGCGCCGAGGAACTTGCGCGCCAGCGAGCCCTTGCCGTTGAACTTGAGCAGCAAGTGCTGCACTCCCAGTTGTTTCGGCGCGCACAGCACGATGCGCTGCACATGGTCGAAGTGATCGCCCCACGGCGTGCTCGACGTGGCGGGCTTGCGCGAAGGGCTTTTCATGGCTCGATCTCCATTGCTCGCCGGATCTGCGCCGTCTCGGCCGACGGGTAAGCGCTGAAGAAGTAGCCCGCCGCCACCGGCCGGTCGTTGCGCCGGATCAGGTCGATGAAGGCGCCGGGGTACTTGCTCACCGGCATCGGCGGTGCGTCCTCGATGTGTTCGAAGATCTTGTCGAACAACTCGCCCACCGCCAGCGCGAAGTGCTCGATGTACGACTCGAACAGCCCGTCGTACACCGTGTGCAGCACCAGCCGGTTGTCGTTCTCGATGAACTCGAACCACGCGAAATGGATGTGCCGCGATTCGCGCAGCGCCCACTCGATGCGCGGCGCGCCGGCGCGGATCACGGCCTTCAACGCCTCGGCGTGCACGGCGATCGGCGTCTTCACGCGCATCGACACGTTCAGCGCATGTTGGCGGTCGAGGCGGCAGCTCAGCGGATAGCGCTTGCAGGTGAAGCCCCAGCGCCGCTCCAGCCCCGCCACCGTGCCGTTTTCGGGGTCGAGCGTCTCGGCCAATCCGCGCAGCAACAGCACGCGGCGCACGATCGCGCTGATCAGCGGCCGCGCAAGCAGGTTGCCGATGCACGAATGCATGCCGTGCCGCGACGGACCGCTGTCCAGGCCGAAGACAAGCGGATGGGCATGCTTCGGCGGCGGCGTCAGGATCTTGCTCTTGTCGTGCTTGTCGAAAGCACCCACGAAGCCCCCGGGGGCTGCACGCAGCGCCGCGACGATCGCGAGCACGCATTCGTCGCCCGCCTTGAGTTCCAGGTTGCCGCGCAGCTTGATGTCCCGCTTCACCCGCCTGGGCAGGTAGGCAGCCGGCGGGTTCAGGCGCAACGCCTCTGCGATCCACGGCCACAGGTCCAGCGGATCCTTCTTGTCGCGCAGCTTGTTGCTCAGCGGCTCGACCAGCCCGTTGCGAAAGAACTCATGCAACGCCGAGCACACCGCTGCCTGCACGTTGCCCACCACGCCCGCCATCACGCCGACGACGATGACGCCGAGTTCTTCGCCGCTCAGGTCGCCCGCATCGCGGGCCAGGCGCCGCATCGCCGGTTTGAACCCGGGCACCAGGTCGTTGCGCAGGTCCACGCCGGTCGGCAACTTTTCCGGATCGTCATCCGGGTCACGCTGGTATTCGTCGATCAGCTCGCAGGCACGCATGAACAGTCCGGCCATCGGATCGCGCGCAGCAGCCACCACCGCGGGATCGCTGACGAAATGCCGACCGAGGATCTGATGCGTGAGTGCCATGTACGCCCCTCGCAATGCCTTCTCCAGCAACGGGTAGTCGCCGGTCGCGAAGCCGAACAGGCGGCTGCAGAAGCGCAGCGCCGCCTGCTCGGAGAATTCCGCGAGGTCGAAGGACGGTGCGCGCAGCGAGATCGGCTCGGCCTCCATGACCGCCAGCGCAGCCAGCTTTGGAACCGTGTCCGGATCGGTGTAGTGCAGCGCCTCCGCGGCGGCGGTGCGCTGTCGCTTGCGCAGCGTCTCGTCGTCCAACCCCAGCAGGAAAGTGCCCGAGCCGAGCTTGTTGTAGGCCTCGTTGCCAAAGCATTCTTCCTCGTTGCGCAGCACGGCCTGGATGTCCTCCGCGTCCATCAGCAGGTGCACATCCTTGTGCCCGGACGTCGGGTCGCGCGGCAGGCCGTTCTCCGGCTCGTACTCGTTCACATGGCGGATGGCACGGCTCGGGAAGGTCAGCATGCCGCGCCAGCCTGGCCGCTTTCGCAGCGCCTCGAACAGCGCATCGCGCTGCGCCGGCAGGCTCTGCGGATCGTGCGGCCGCAGGTCTCGCCAATCGCACAGCCAGTCGAACAGCATGCGATTGCGCACGTAGTCGGTCTTCGTGCCGTCGAACCA
This sequence comes from Rhizobacter sp. Root1238, assembly GCF_001425825.1. Classification (GTDB taxonomy): domain Bacteria; phylum Pseudomonadota; class Gammaproteobacteria; order Burkholderiales; family Burkholderiaceae_C; genus Rhizobacter. Next base: position 142,178 of record NZ_LMDM01000023.1, on the reverse strand, counting down.
GGTCGGCAGATCTTTCTCGACCGCTCCAGGCCGGAACTTCTTGTCGGTCGTCATACCGCCTCCCCGCGTCGCCGCGTCAAAAGCTCAACTCATGGATCGCAGCAGCTCGCGCGCCTGCCGCAGGTCGAGCGTGTCCAGCCCTTCGGTGAACGACGCAAAGGCCGGCTTCAGCAGCTGCAGCGCCTCGCGCGTGCGGCCGTCTTCGTGCCACAGCCGCGCCAGGCTGGTGGCGCTGCGCAGCGCGAAGCCGCGCTTGTGCTGCTGCATCGCGAGCGCATGCGCCGCCTGCAGGCCCTGCTCGGCTGCGCGGCGCGCCGCCGGCAGCAAGAGGCCGTCGCGCCGCAGCGTCAGCTCGGCGATCAGCCGGCGCACCTCGGCCTCGTAGTAGCGCTCGCCATGCGCCTGCACGATGCCCATCGCCTCGTCGAGCCGCGCCAGGGCCTGCGCCAGGTCGCCGCCGCGCGCGAGGCCCTCGGCCAGCAGCGTCAGGTACAGCGGCCGCGTGACGACGGCGCCGCTGCGCGCCCACAGCGCCAGGCCCTCGCGCATCTCGGCCACGCCTTCGTCGTGCAGCCCGCGCTCGCACTGCAGCCAGCCGCGCATCACGTGCGCATGCGCCAGCCACACCGCGAAGCCGCCTTCGTCGCAGATCGCAATGGCCTGCTCGGCACAGGCCAGCGCCTGCCCCTGCTCGCCGCGGTAGCGGTGCACGTTGGCCGCGAAGCCGAAGGCCTCGCCGAGGCTGAACTTGTGGTCGAGCGTGCGCGCGAGCTGCTGCACGCGCTCGATGCGCGCCAGTGCGTCGTCCGGATGGCCGAGCTCCCACTGGCCCCAGGCCGAGTAGCACAGGCACATCACGCCCGGGTCCTGCACCGCGGCGCGGCGGTGGTGCTCGGGCCGGTACACCGCCAGGCATTCGTCCATGCGCTGCACCGCGGCCAGCCCGTGGCCCTCGTGGAACAGGATGTTGGCGGTCGCCCAGCGCACCTGCAGCCGCGCCATCGTGTCGCCGCTCTGCTCGGCCAGCGCCTCGGCGCGCCGCGCGATCTCGTGGGCCCGCGGGAAATCGGCGCGCATGAAGTGGTAGCCCTCGAGCCCGAGCTGCGCCTTCAGCCGGGCGCCTGCGTCGCCGAGCTCGTCGCCCAGCTGCTCGGCCCGCGCATACGCGCGCTCGACCGGCGGCGCGCCGTAGCCTTCGGTGGCGATGTAGCGCGACGCGAGCAGCAGCTGCAGGCGCAGCTCGATGGCGCGGCGCTCGTGCGCCGGCGGCTGGTTGTCGAGCAGCGCGAGCGCGCGCTGCAGGTGCTGGATCGCTTCGTCGTGCGCCGAACGCGAAGCCGCCAGCCGCGCGGCGACCTCCCACTGCCCGAGCGCCTCGGCAGCGAGGCCGGCCTCGGTCTGGTGGTGGGCCAGCAGCTCGGGCTGGCGCTGCGCCAGCTCGGGCCACGAGTCGCGCAGCACCGCGGCGACCGCACGGTGCACCAGCTGGCGGTCGCGCGTCCACAGCGACTGGTAGGCGATGTCGCGCACGAGTGCGTGCTTGAAGGCGCAGCGCCGTTCGCCGCTGCCGTCGGTGCCCCCGACACTCGCCAGCAGGCCGGACTGCTCGATCGCATCGAGCTGGGCCGTCAGCTCCTGCGGCGTCATCGGGCGCCCGCCGTGCGCCAGCACCTGCTGCAGCAGCGCGACCGGGAACTCGCGCCCGAGCACCGCGCCGAACTGCGCGATCGCACGCGCCGGGCCGAGCCGGTCGAGGCGCGCCATCAGCAGGTCCTGCAGGCTGCCCGGCACGTCGAGCGACTGCGGCAGCATCTCGTCGAGCGTCGCGCTCTGCTCGACCATCATGCGTGCCGATTCCTCGAGGAACAGCGGCACGCCGTCGGAGCGGCCGGCGAGCAGCCGCACCACGCCCGCCGGCAGCAGCGACTCGCCGCAGGCCTGCTTCAGCAGCCGGCGCGATTCGTCGGGACGCAGGCCGTGCAGCTCGAGCGTCTCGTGCACGACCGGCGGCTGCCACGGCGCGGCGGTCTCGTCGGGACCGGTGCGCTCGGTCAGCAGCACCAGCATCGGCACCTCGCCGCTGCCGGCCAGCAGCCGGCCGAGGAACTCGCGCGTCGACGGGTCGACCCAGTGCAGGTCTTCGACCACCAGGCACAGCGGCCGCGCCTGCGCACTGCGCTGGAACCACTCGACCAGCGTCGCCAGCGTGCGTTCGCGCAGCCGCTCCGGCGTGCCGGCCAGCGGCTCGCCCGGCAGCGACAGCAGCGCGGCCACCACCGGCAGCGCCTGCGCCGGGTCCATGCCCGGCGGCATCGCGTCGGCGAGCTTGCGCCGGCGCGTGGCCTCGTCGTCGTCGTCGCGCACGCCCATCCAGTGGTGCATCGCATCGATCACCGCATGGAAGGCGCTGCTCGCATGGTCGGGCAGGCAGCGGCATTCGAACGACAGCGCACCGCGGGCCTTCAGCCCGTGGCGGAACTCGCGCACCAGCCGCGACTTGCCGATGCCGGCATCGCCGCGCAGCTGCACCACGCGCAGCGCGCCGGCCTGCAGCGCGCCCCAGTGGTGCAGCAGCGCCGCCAGCTCGGCGTCGCGGCCGACGAAGGGGGTGAGCCGCGGCAGCGCGTCAAGCCGGTGCTCCTTGCGGTCGTGCAGCACCACGCCGGCACGCTGCGCGCCCTCGATGCCCTTCAGCGCCAGCGTGCTCTCGAGCGGCTGCACCGTGAAGCGGTGCTGCACCAGCGCGAGCGTCATGTCCGACACCATCACCGTGCCGGGTGCCGCCCGGCTCTGCAGCCGTGCGGCCAGGTGGATCGACACGCCGACCGGCTGGCCGGCCATCACCGAGACGCGCCCGGTCGCGATGCCGACACGCACCTGCACCGGCGTCGACATGCCGGCCACCGACTGCACGATCGCCAGGCCCGCCGCCACCGCCTGCTCGGCGCTGCGCTCGCTGGCAGACGGGTAGCCGAAGTACGACATCACGCCGTCGTCGCCCTGCGGGTCGTCGGCGACGCCGCCGTGGCGCTCGATCTGCGCGATGGAACGCTGGTGGAACTCGGCCAGCAGGCTGGCGTAGCGCTCGCTGCCCAGGCGGTGCAGCCAGCCGGTGGAATCGACGAAGTCGAACGACAGCGAGGTGACCTGGCGCGCATCGTTGCCGGCCGACGCCCGCGCATCGGGCAGCACCAGCACCGCATCGCCATCGCCGTACAGCTGCAGCCATGCGGCGCCGCGTTCGTCATGCAAGCCGCGCGCCGCGCGCACCGCCTCGGCGATCGGCTGGGCCTGCGCCAGCCGTTCGCACAGCGTGGCGAACCAGCCCGGCCCGTCGTCGCCGCGCTCCGCGTCCACCGACGGCGCGACCAGCAGGCTCGCCCCGAGCGCCGCCAGCCGCTGCGCGAGCCGCGCCACCTGCGACTCGGGCGCCGGGCCGACCACGAACAGCTTCGGTGGGCGCAGCCAGCTCACGCCGGCCAGCAGCTCGTGCGGCACGCCGGCGGCCAGGCAGATCACGTCGTGCTCGGCCAGCAGCCCGGGGACCGCGTCGGCGGCCACGGCGTCGCGCGCCAGCGTGGTCGAGACGACGGTCGGGCTGTCGAGTGCCGGCAGCGCGGGGGACGCCGCACCGGCCGGCCCTGCCGCATCGCCCAGCCGCAGCACCCGCAGCGGGCCGCGCCGCGGCACGCGCCGCACGGTCGCGGCGAGGTCGGTGTCGGGGTCGATGTCGACCCCGGCGCCCGCGAGCCGATCGTCGTCGACCAGCAGGTGGCGCGCGACGCGCCAGCGCTCGCCGAGCAGGCCGTGGCCGTCGCTGGCCAGCTCCCAGTGCAGGCCGTGCAGGGCGGCATCGAGCTGCAGGTTGATGCGGCGCGGCTCGCTGCCGCGCAGCGTGGCACCGACGACGCCCGGGAACAGCTGCGCGAACAACGTGCGGCTCGCGTGCAGGTCGCCGTCAGCGGCGGCTTGCGACAGCCGGCGCAAGGCCGGCAGCTCCGGCCGCGATCGGGCATGGCGGCCCACCGACCGCCCATCGGTCACGAAGACGTCGCATGATCCGGATTCGTCCAGGCGCGCCGTCACGTGGAACGGCGGCAGATCCTGTGCTCGCGCACTGCGCATTCAAACTTCCCCCTGCGGGAAATCTAACCGCAAACGCGCCTGTCTGACACACTTTGCTACACGCCATGGGCGCGACTGTGGGGGAGTTGTCGCCGCGCTGTCATCCTCAAGGTGTCGGATGGGTTGGAACCGGTACCGGAATCGGCCGGCGGCGCATAACATGAGCCGCCACACGCCCTGCCGGGGAGGTCTGGCACTTGCTGAATCCTGAGTTGGCATCATCCGCCCGCACGGCCCCGCCGTGGTGGCGCACCGCGCGCCCGGCGCTGGGGCTGATCCTGGCCGGCACGCTCGCGTTCGGCCTGGCCGCCGGCGTCGGTTGCCGCGGACTGCAGCAACTGGCGGCCCGTGCCCAGGAACGCCGGACCGACGAACAGGCGCTCGCGCTGATCGACAAGGCAATGACGCTGTTGCTGGACATCGAGAGCGGCCAGCGCGGCTACCTGCTGAGCGGCAATGTCGACAGCCTGGCGCCCTACGAACGCGGCAAGGCGAAGTTCCCTGACACCTATGCCGACCTGGTGCAGCACCTGTCCGGGCCGTCGGCCGCGAGCGGGGATTTCCGTGCCGCCCGCCAACGAATCGACGACCTGGTGCGGCGCCGCATCGCGATCGCCGACGCCCATGTGCTGAGGCGCCGCAGCGGCGACGCGGATGCAGCCGCCGGCGACACCGATCTCGACACCGACCGCGACGGCCAGCTCGCGATGGATGCGATCCGCGCCGAGTTCGACACGCTGGGCGCCGCGCAGCGCGAACGCGTCGCCGCGCGCGACGCCGACGCCGCGCGGCTGCAGGCGCGCAGCGCGGCGCTGATCGTCGCGCTGGCGGCCGGCGGCGGCGTGATGATGGTCGGCGCGGTGTGGCTGCTGGCCGGCGAGCGCCGCCGCCGCGACTGCGCCGAGGACTCGCTGCGGCGCTTCAGCCGGATGCTCGAGAGCATCGTCGACGACCGCACCGAAGAGGTGCGCTCCGAGCGTGACCGGCTGCAGTCGTTCGCGAAGCAGCTGGACGACGGCATCGAGGCCGAGCGCCGGCGGCTGGCGCGCGAGGTGCACGACCAGTTCGGCCAGGTCGTCACCGGCACCCGGCAGGTGGTGCAGCAGATGGCGCGCGACCACCCCGGGCTGCCGCCGGACCAGCTGGCCCGGCTGACCGGCCTGCTCGACGAATCGATCGGCACCGCGCAGCGCATCGCGGGCGCGCTGCGGCCGCCGCTGCTCGACGACCTGGGCTTCGGCGCGGCCGTGTCGCACTTCGCCGAACGGCTGAGCCTGCCGGGGCAGCTGGAGATCAGCGCCGAGATCGACGACGACGAGCAGCTGGAGAGCGACCGCGCGAACCAGCTGTTCCGCATCGTCCAGGAGGCGACGACCAATGCGCTGCGGCATGCGCAGGCCACGCGCGTCTCGATCACCGGCTGCGAGTTCCGCGGACTCTATGTGCTGCGCATCGCCGACAACGGCATCGGCCCGCAGCCGGTGCGTGCCGAGGCGAGCGGCCTGCGCAACATGCGCGAACGCGCGGCGATGGTCGGCGGTGCGTTCGAGTTCGGGCCGGGGCCGGACGGCGGCTGCGAGGTCGTCGCCCGCATCCCGCTGCACCAGCCCGCCCGCACCGAGGAGCACGCCTGGCCGACATGAAGGGGATCGTCGACGACCCTCCGCACGGCCTCAGAAGCTTTCCTTGACCTCGACGACGAACTGCGCCTTCTTGATCGAGCTGTCGCCGTCCAGCGGGAACGCGACGTCGATGTGGATCACGTTGCCGAGCGAGGTGCGGCTGTTGCCCAGCCGCAGCCCGAAGCCGACGTCCTTCAGCAGCTTGTGCGACGAATCCGGCACCGCGCCCTGCCCCCAGGTGCGGCCCATGTCGTAGAACACCGCGCCGCCGACGTTGAAGAGCCGGAACGGATACCAGTTCGTGAACACGCGCTGCTCGGTGGTGAACAGCCAGCGGCCGTCGCCGCTCTGGTAGCGCAGCGGGTAGCCGCGCAGGCCGTTGTCGCCGCCCAGCAGCACCTGCTGGCCGTCGTCGAGCCGCACGCCGCGCTGCGCCGACAGGCCCATGAAGAAGGTGCGGCGGGCCGATTGCTTCAGGTAGTAGCGGCTCTCGGCCTTGACCAGCGTGTTCTGCAATGCGCCGTCCTCGACGTAGCCGACCGCCGAGCCGGCGAGCAGCAGCGTCTGCCGCGGCGTCAGCGCATGCCCCACGCTGGCGTTGCCCGCGAAGACCGTCGCGCGGCGGTCCGCGCCCAGGCCGGGCAGCGAATAGCCGAGCTTGCCCTTGATGTGCCAGCCGAGCGAGACGTCCTCGGTCTTGCCGATCTGGTCCTGGTTGCGCACCTCGCTGAAGGCGTCCTGGACCAGCTCGAAGCCGATCCACGGGTACACCAGCTTGCGTTCGGTGCCGGGCGGCACCGGATCGTTCGGCGGCACCGCGAGCGTCGCGCGGTGTTCCTCGAGCGACAGCCCGGCGGTCCAGCGCGTCACCCAGCCGTCCTGCAGCCCGGCCGACCAGCCGCCGAACGCCGACAGCGCCCGGTCGCGGACGTCCAGCTGCCGGATCACGTCGCCGCGGTCGTAGACGGAGTCGACGCGTTCCTCGTCGCGCACCTGCGCGCCGGCGGTCCACGGGGTGTCGAGTGCATAGAAGGGCCGCTTGACGATCAGCTCGTGCACGTGGCCGTCGCTGTTGTCGGAGTACTGCCCCTGCAGGTCCCACCAGCTGTCGAGCACGTGGTTGTCGTGGTAGCTGAGCGTCTTGCTGGTGCGGTCGACCTCGGACTTGAACGAGAAGCCGAGTTCCTTGCCGAGCCCGAGCAGGTTGGCATCCTCGAGGCTGAAGCCGCTGCTGTTCTTGCCGCCCGAGCGGCCGAGCGACACGCCGGGGTTCAGCGTCCAGACGTCCTGCGTCACCACCTCGAGGTCGACGATGCCGTCGTGCAGCGCGACCGGCCGGATGTGCGCATCGCGGAAGTACGACTCGCTGCGCAGGATGCGCTCCGACTCGCGCAGCAGCCGCGGATCGTAGGGCTCGCCCGGCCTGAACAGCAGGTGCGAGGCGACCACCGATTCGCGCGTCAGCAGGTGCAGCTTGTTGGCCCACCGGAACAGCAGCCTGTCTTCCTCCGGCAGGCGCGTGTCGAACAGGTTGAGCCGCTGGAAGCGGACCTCGCCGACGCGCGCACCGGCCGCGACCAGCGCCGCGTCGTCCGGCACCTCGGCAGGACGCGGCTTCTCGAGTTCGGGCGCCTTCGGGCGCGGCGGGCCATCGTCCGCCGCGGGCTCGGAGGCGGCTGCCGCCGGCGGATCGGCGGCACGCGGCTCACCCGGGGTCGCGTCCTGTGCGGCAACGCAGGTCGGCACGAGGGCCGTCCCCAGCGCGAAAGTCCAGCCTGCTGCGCACGAGCTCACACGCCATCCCATCGATTTCCTTTCGGTTGAACTGCTCGCCCGCGTCGTCCCGACCGTGCAGGCATGGTAGCCATCCTCAGGCAGGCGGCGTGCCTGCCCGATCCGACAGGCGCGCCAGCATGTCGCCGGACAGCGCCGCCCCTCTGCAAGGCACACCAATTGCCACCTTCCGTTACCGCGCCTTTGGGTCTTCGGGCCAAAGAGCGGGATGCGCCCGGCGGGGCCGGCGCGTCACCTCTTCCAACACCTGCAAAGGAGTCACACCATGACAAAGCTGTCCACCACCCTGACCCTCGTGTCCGCTGCCGCACTGGCGGCCGTGGTTTCGCTGTCGTCGGCCCAATCGACCTCGTCGTCGAGCACGTCGTCCGGCAACACCTCGGCACCGAGCTCGGCGAGTGCCGATCAGAACCAGCCGAACGGCCCGGCCACCTCGACCACCGAGACCACGACGCCGACGAACCAGAACATGACCGCGCAGCCGACCAACCAGGACACCCAGGTCAGCCCGAACAACTCGAACAACGCGAACCCGACGACGCGACTCGACAACAGCGATTCGTCGACCACGATCTCCAGCGATCCGCTGGCACCGCGCGCCGACCGCAATTGAGCGTCGCGACAAGGGACCTGAGGGCCCGGCAGGTCAGTGCCTGCCGGGCCCTTTTCGTTGCCGGTCAGTTGAAGGTCGACGACTGCGCGATGCGCGTCGCGGAAGGCTGCAGGTCGGGCATGCCGAACACGTCGGCCAGCGTGCGGCGGTCGGGCACGAGGTACACCATCGCGCGGCCGCGGCTGAACAGCGGGCTGATCACGCCGTCGTAGAACGCCGGCGGCAGGTTGATGCAGCCGTAGCTGATGCGGTTGTCGTCGACACCCGGCGACGCGAGGCGCTGCGCGCGCCGCTCGCGCGGGTTGGTGGTGCGCACGCGGTGCATCGACACCGCGGCGTCGTAGTCGACCCAGACGATGTCCTCGCCGTTGGCGTTGCGGCCGGGCCGCCCGACGAAACGCCCGGCCGGCGTGATGCGCTCGGATGGCCTGATGTCGGCGATCGCGCGCTCGCCGATGCCGGGCACCGAATCGTCGCCGCGTGCCGCGCCGAGCAGCGCGGGCGCCGAGCCGAGCAGGCGCCCGGCTGCATCGAACGCGAACACCTGCGCGCGCGGCTTGTCGATCAGCACGAACGGCAGCCCGCGGTTGTCGGCGCGGCTGACGACCCAGTCGCCGAGGCGCCGCACGTCGGCCGAGGCCGCGAGCTTGCCGAAATCCAGCGACCTCGCCACGTACGCCGGCGCCGCGTGCCGCGCGTTGTGCGCCAACCGCTCCGGATGGCCCGGCGACAGCGGTTGCGCAATCAGGCTCAGCGCGATCGTGGCGACCCCCATCAGGCCCGCGTTGACCCACTCCAGCACCGGCGTTGGCTTCATGCCCTTCAAAAGGCAATCGGCATGCCTGTCACCGGCTGTGGGATAGCACGCGCCGGTGCGCGACGGGCTTGAAGCCGCATCGATTTGCGTTGAATCCGCCGCGCTTTTCGGCGCTCGGCCGGGCGACGGCTTCCCTACGATGGCGCACCCCCACGACCCGCGACCGAGACCCGCCATGCGATTTGCAGGTAAAGCAGTGCGATCGGCAATCTTTGCCGGTTTGTCGATCTGGGGCATCGGCGCGTGTGCGGCAGCTTCGACATCCGACGCTGCCACGGCATCGCCCGAAGCGCGGCTGGTCACGCACTGGATCCTCGACAGCCACGACAACCAGGGCAAGCCGTTCGCGGTGGTCGACAAAAAGGGCGGCCAGGTGCACATCCACGCGGCGGACGGGCATTTGATCGGCAGCAGCCCGGCACTGCTGGGCCTCGCGCCCGGCGACACCGCGATCGCCGACATCGCGCACCGCACGCCCGCGAGCCTGCGCCCGTTCGAGCGCACGACGCCGGCCGGCCGCTTCGAATCGCAACCGGGCCGCAACCTGCATGGCGAGGACATCGTCTGGCTCGACTACGCGGCCTCGCTCGCGATCCACCGGCTGCGCCCCGCCCCGGCGGCCGAGCGCCGTGCGCAACGGCTCGCATCGGCCTCGCCGGCCGACAACCGGATCTCGCTCGGTTGCGTGGTCGTGCCGGTGGCCTTCTACGAGCAGGTCGTGGCCCCGATGCTCGGGCATGCGCGCGCCGTGGTCTACGTGCTGCCGGAGGACCAGCCGGTGCGCGGCTTCTTCGAGGCCCAGGGGCTCTAGCTTTTCAGATCGACACCGATCTGTCGGCGCATCTCGTCCGCCAGGCCATGGAGCGCCTCGGCGTGCCGGGTTCCGACGACGCCATAGCCCAAGCCCTGGTCGGCCCAGGCATAGCCCGCGAAGCGCCCGTCGATGTGCTCCATCATCGGCGTGTCCTTCTCGACCGCCATCGGCCGCACGAGCAGCGCGAGACGCGTGCCGCGCGGGTCGTCGTACATGAAGAGCCCGGCCGGGCCATGCCCGGTCGCGACGAGGCGCCCGCCGATGAAGCGGTAGCCCGAGGCCGCGAGGTCCGGCACCGCGACCTGGCGGCCGAGCCGTGCGGAGACCCAGCTCACCAGTTCCGCCCGCTGGCTCGGCCCCATCTCGACCGGGCGCTGCAGGTCCGATGCATACACCTCGTAGCTGGCGGTCGCCTCCCGCGCCACCGCGACGATCCCCGCATCGGCTGACGGCCTCCCGCCGCGCAGCGACCAGCCGGCCCCGCCGCCGACACCCAGCGCGAGCAGCACCGCAGCCGCCATGCCCCACGGCCAGCGCGCTCGTGCGTGCCGTTCGTCGACGAGCCGTTCGAGGTTCAACGAGGGGGGAACCGGTTCGTCCGAGATCGGCGCGAGCAGCGCGCGCAGTTCCTGCCGCTGCGCGGCATGGGCTTCCACCTCGCGCGCGGCGTCGGGATGGAGGTCGAGATAGGCCTGCACCTCGCGACGGCGGGACGCATCGAGGGCATCGTCCACGTAGGCGTGCAGGTCTTCTTCGAGGATCGGCCGGGTGGCCGAGGGGTCGTTGCTCATTTGAGCCTCCGCAGGGTGGGGGCGGCGGACGGGGCACTGCCGGTCGAGGCGGGTGCCGGCGCGGGCTCTCCGTCGAGCAGGCGATGCAGCTTCTGGCGCGCGCGTGCCAGGCGCGACATCACGGTGCCGACCGGGATCGACAGCGTGCTGGCGACCTCGGCATAGGACAGGTCCTCCACCGACACCAGCAGCAGCACGCTGCGTTGTTCTTCCGGCAACTGGCCCAGTGCGCGCATCAGCTCGTGATGCCGGATGCGGTGCTCCTGGGGCGCGGGCGTGCTCATCTCGACTTCGGCCACGTCCTCGATCGCCACCTGCACGCCGCGCCGCGACTGCTGCCGGAACCGCTGCATGGCCAGGTTGTGAAGGATGGCGAACACCCACTGGCGCGTGTTGCCCGCATCCTGCCGCTGGCTCCAGTGGCTGATGACCCGCTCGAGGCAGTCCTGGACGAGGTCGTCGGACAGGTCTCGATCGCGCAGCAAGGCCCGCGCGTAGCGACGCAGCGCGGGGATCATCGGCTCGACGAGCAGGAGCAGGTCGTTCATGGGGGGAGCCGGCAGTGCGTGCTACGGCGCCTGCACCTGCACCGGATCGCCCGGCTTGCCGGCCACCTGCGGCGCGATCACCAGGTAGCGCCGCGGGTCGTTCGCACTGCCGGCACCTTGCACCTGCTGGCGGATCGGCCCGATCGCATTGACGACGGCGGCACCGGCCGGGTTGGTCATGAAGTTCGCCAGCGGCTGCAGCGTGCCGCTGCCGTCGGGCCGGTCGGCCAGCGCGAGCACATACGGACGGCGCGGCTCGAGCCCGCTCGCCGAGGCCTGCAGCACCTGCAGCAGGCCCTGGTCGAACAGCGCCACGCTGGTCGGCGCACTCGGGCCGGCCAGCGCCTTGCCGTCCTGCGGCGCGACCAGCGACAGGTGCGCGACCTGGCCGGCGAGGCCGATCGGCTGCAGGCCCTGGGTCCCATCGCCCGATCCGGCCGGCACCGCGTTCGGCACATAGGCGATCGCCTGCGGCGCCTGCCCGATCGGCACCTGGGCGACGACCGTGTTCGTCGCGGTGTCGATCGCCGCGAGCGCGTCGGCATTCTCCAGCCCGACATAGAGGCGCCTGCCGTCGCCGGACGGCCAGAGGCCGTGCGGCAGCGCGCCCACCGGGATCGTCGCCACCGGCGAGAAGTCGTCGGTGCGGAACACCTTCACGACGTTCAACCCACCGATCGTCAGGTACGCGAACGTGCCCTTCGCGGTGCGCGCGAAGTTCACATGGTTGGTCAGCGGCCCGGTGTCGAACGACTTCAGCACCGCGAACGGCGGCTTCGCGTCGAACACCATCGTGCGGCCGATGTCCTTGAGCGTGAGCCACACCTGCCGGCCATCCGGTGTCGCGGCGATGTTGGGGCAGAACGGGCTGTCCTGCCTGACGCGGCCGACGATCTGGTGCGTCGCGACCGCGACGACGACGGTCTCGGGATTGAACGACGAGCAGATGTAGCCGTAGCGGCCGTCCGGCGAGAAGATCTGCATCCCCGGGCCGGCGGGCGTGATGATGCGGGTCTTCTCTTCGAAGCTGCCGGCATCGATCACCGACACGTAGTTCTCGCCGCGAACGGTGACCCACAGTTCCTTGCCGTCGGGCGTGTAGAAGGCCTCGTGCGGCGAGCGGCCCAGGTAGGTGGTGTGCCTGACCGCGTTGCTGGCGGTGTCGATGAAGCTCACCGAGTTCGACCCGATCGACACGACGGCGAGCGTGCGGTGGTCGGGCGAGAAGCCCATGCCGTGCACCAGCACCTGGCCGCGGTACAGCGGGCTGAAGTTCCCCGGCGACGGATCGCCCAGGCGAATGACGCCGAGCAGCTTGTTGTCGACCGGGTCGGTGACGGACACGGTGTTGGAGAACTGCTCGGCCGCGTAGACGCGGTCGCGGTGGCTGATCGCGATGTCGGCGTCGGAGGCCGCCCCCGGTGCCTGGCCCGCGCAGGCGACGGCAGCCGCGGCGCAAAGGGCGCTGCCCCACAAGAAGCGGCGAAGATGGCCTGGTGTCATGGTTGCAGCGCCTTGCCCAGCGCGAGGCGCATCGCGGCGATCTCCTGCTGCTGTTCCACGACGATTCCCTGCGCGATGCGGCGCAGCTGCTCGTTGCTGCCGTAGCGCAACTCGGCCTGCGCCATGTCGATCGCACCCTGGTGGTGCGGGATCATCATCGCGGCGAAATCGCGGTCGACGTCGCCGGACGGGGCGACGGCCATCCCCGCCATCATCTTCGCCATCGCGGCATCGTTGGCCGCCGCGAAGCCGGCCCGCGTCGATCCGCCCGTCGAGCAGATCGTCATGAAGGCGGAGGCCGCCGCCGTGCGCAGCGGAGCGGTCGAAGAGTCCAGCGCCAGGAACGCGGCGGCGGCGCCCGCCAGCGCGGCGACGGGCAGGCTCGACCAGCCGTGTCGGCGCTGGTCCTGCGGAAGTGTCAATGGCATCGGGTGTCCTGAGCATGAAGGCATGTGCCGTCATGGGGTGGACGCCGCCCGCCCCGATTTATTCCATCCGTCTTCGCGCGCCCCACAGCGCCGCGCCCATCAGCAGCATGCCCACCGACTGCCAGGCCGTCAGGCTGCGGCCGTACACCAGCCAGTCGACGCCGACCGCGGCGAACGGGTAGACGAACTGCAGCAGCGCGATGCGACCGGTCGGCAGGCGCGCCATGCCGGCGTACAGCAGCACATACGCCAGGCCGGTGTGGATCACGCCCAGCCCGGCCAGCCAGCCCCAGGCCGCGGGCTGCGCGGGCCAGCCCTGCGATAGCGGCCACCAGGCCGTCAGCACGACGCCGACCGCGCACTGCCAGGTCGCCAGCGCGAACGACGACGCCCCGCGCGCCAGCTTCGCGATCAGCGTGACCGCCGCGTAGCTGAGCGAGCCGCCGAGGCACATCGCCAGGCCGGCAAGGTAGCGCGCCGAACCGGCATCGCCTTGCCGATGGCCGTCTGGCCCGGCCAGCCCGCTGGCCAGCGCCAACCCCAGCAAGGCCAGCGCGACGGCCACCCAGCGCCGCGCGCCGATGCGCTCGTGCAGCCACCATGCGCCGAAGCCCATCACCCACAGCGGCTGCACGTGGAACACCACCGTCGCGACGCCGATCGACGTGCGCTCGATGGCCGCGAAGAACAGCGCCCAGTTCGACACCATCAATACACCGCAGGCGAGTGCCGCCGCCAGCGCACGCGGCGCGAGCCGCAGTTCGTGCAGGCGACCGGTGGCCGCGCCCCAGGCGAGCAGCGCCAGGCCGCCGAACGCGCAGCGGAAGCACACCGCCATCAGCGGATGCTGGCCGGCCTCTTCGACGAACACGCCGAGCGTGCCGAGCAGCAGGCCGCCGGCGGTCATCAGCAGCACGCCGCGCTCGGTCGACGAGGCGGTGGACGCGGCCCGCATGGCGGTGGAGGAGTTCATCGCGCGAATCGTCGGCGTGGCCGGCCATCCCGTAAAGCGCATAGTTCAGCTGGCTACCATTCGATTTCCGGCACGATCTGAAAGGACCCGCGCATGACCTCCCCCGATCTCCAGCTCGACTGGCTGCGCGCCTTCGTCGCCGTGGTCGATGCCGGTTCGCTGACGGCGGCCGCGCCGCAGGTGCACCGCTCGCAATCGGCGCTGAGCATGCAGATCCGCAAGCTCGAAGACGCCGTCGGCCGGCCGGTGCTGACCCGCGGCCCGCGCCACCTGGCGCTGACGCCCACCGGCCACGAACTGCTCGGCTATGCGCGCCGGCTGCTGGAGTTGCATGCCGAGGCGCTGGGCGCGCTGAGCGACACCCGCGTCAGCGGCCATGTCCGGCTGGGCGTGCCCGACGACTACGCGGTGGCCTACCTGGCACCGGTGCTGCGCACCTTCGCGAGCCGCCACGGCCTGGTCGAGATCACGCTGTCGTGCGCGCAGTCGACGCAGCTGATCCCGCAGGTGCAGCGCGGCGAGATCGACGTCGCGATCGTCACGCGCGACCGGCCGCAGCGAGGCACGCTGCTGTTCCGCGAGCCGATGGTGTGGGTCGGCGCGGCGCAGCACGAGGCGTGGCGGCGCGAGCCGCTGCCGCTCGCGATGTACGAGGCCGGCAGCCTGGCGCGCCAGGCGGTGCTCGCCGCGCTGGCGACTCAGCGGCGCCGGCACCGCACCGTGACCCACAGCCAGAGCCTGGTCGGGCAGCTGGCCGCGGTCGAGGGCGGGCTGGCGGTCGCGGCACTCACGCGCTGCAGCGTGCCGGCGGGCCTGCAGGTCCTCGACGCGCGGCACCAGCTGCCGCCGCTGCCGGACATGGAGGTCGCGGTGCTGCGCAGCAAGGCCAGCCACGGCGACGCGGCCGCGGACGCGATGCAGGCCCAGATCGTGAATACCTTGCGCCGTTCACCCGCCTGAGGGATGGACGGACGGCACGGCTGCAGCAGAATCCCTCCCCACCCAAGAACAACCGGAGGGGCGGAACGTGAAGAGATCGACCACAGCCCGTGTCGCGCAGGGCCTGTTGAGCGCCATGGCGTCGATGAGCTGCATCGCAGCCGCAGCGCTGGTGGCGGCGCCGGCCGCGTCGGCGCAATCGATGTACCGATGCAAGTCGGGCAACTCGACCTACTTGTCCGACCGGCCGTGCACCAGCGGTGCCGGCTCGACGCTCGGCACCATCGGCACGGCACCGAGCCCCACCTACCCCCAGCCGTCGGGCACCTACGTGCAGCGCGCACCGAAGGCCGCCGAACACGTCGGCTACCTGAGCTCGGCCTGCGCTGACATCGCCGAGGCGATCCGCACCGGCCCGTCGCGCGGCGTGCGCGGCGACGTGATCGGCGGCCTGCACGAGGAATACCGGCAGAAGTGCTCGGAGGACGACGCGGCGGCACGCCAGCGGGTCGCGGAAGACCGGCGCAACGAGCGCGACACCAAGCGGGCGGCGCAGTCGGCCAGCCAGCAACAGCAGCAGCAGGCGCGCATCGCGAGCGACCAGTGCAACGAGCTGCTGCGCATCCTGGCCGCGAAGCGGCGGCAGACCGCGACGATGAGCGACGGCGAGCGTGCCGACCTGCAGCGCTCGGAAGCGAGTTACGCGGAGCGCTGCAAGCAGTGACGCGGCCGGGCCGCGCCGGTGCCCCTCAAGCCGCCAGCGGCTGGGGCGCCGGTGCCGCGGCACCGGTGACGGCGTCGCGGTTCAGCTCGCCGCCCAGCGCCTCGATCAGCGCGGGAATCAGCTGCTGCAGCTCGCCGGTGACCAGCGCGACGTCGGCGTCGAAGTGGTCTTCATCCTTGGTGGCGGTCGACGCGCCTTCGAGCACCACGTCGAGCAGCTTCAGCTTCTTGATGGTCATCGCATCGCTGAGCACGAACGACACCCGCGACGACCAGGTCATCGCGAGCTGGGTCGGCAGCTTGCCTTGCACGATGTGCTGGCCGACCTCGTCGATGTCGAGCGTGTGGCGGGCGTACTTGACGGTGGCCTTCTCGCTGTCGGGCTGCTTCAGCTCGCATTCGCGGTCGATCGTGAATCCGGCCGGCGCTTCCTTGCTGGTCAGCCATTCGGCCATCGCGGTGGCCGGCGAGATCGCGCTCTGCGCGAGGCTGAGCCGGATGCCGCCGCCGAGCAGCTCGACCAGCATCGTGACGACGCGATCGGCCTTGGCCATGCTGGCCGCGTCGATCACGACGAAGCCGGCGCGCACGTCGATCCAGACCAGCGTCGCGGAGCGCTTCGGGAAGGCACGCGGCAGCAGGTCCTGCACGATCTCCTCTTTCAGCTCCTTGGCGAGCTTGCCTTTCGGGCGACGGCCGGTCTCGGCCTCGATGCGGTCGAGCCGGGCTTCGAGCTCGGCCTTCACGACCGACGACGGCACCGCCTTGCGCTCGACCCCGAGGCGCAGCACCAGCTGGCCGCCGACGTTCTCGATCAGTGCGCCCTCCTTGTCACCGCGCGGCTGCAGCCAGCCGGCGGATTCGGGCTGCGTCGCGCCGCAGGCGGTGAAGCGGCTGGTGGCCAGCCGGTCTTCGACCTCATCCAGCGGGGGTGGGGTCCATTGGTCGATGCGGTAGAGGAGCGCGTTCTTGAACATGGGCACAACGGGAGTGGGGCCCGGATTGTAGGAGCCTGCGGACTCAGGTCGGATTGGTCAGGAAAACGACGCGAACGGCCTCGACGCCTTGTTGATCGCAGCAGGCCTGCACGGCGGCCTCGAAGCTGGGATACACGACCTGCTTGCCCGCCACCTCGGATTGCCACTGCTGTGCACCATCGAGCGTCCTTTCGAGCAAGGTCCACGGTCGGGTCGACCGCGAGAACAGGTCGCCAAGCGCCGCACGACGGGCCGGCCCCATGGCCTCTTCCAGCGACCGGAATTGGCTGGGCCCGGCGGCGCCCTCGTGGTGAGGGGCGATGCCATCGCGCGAGACCACGCGGTCGTGCAGTCTCATTCCCGGGTGGTATGCCGACATCTCGAACGACATCCGCAGGGCCTTCAGCGTCGGGGCGACACCTGCCTCGCCGAGGAAGCGTTCATCCACGCCGCTGCCGGTCTCGTTGGTCAGCCAACGCAGGGCCAAGGCCGGCGCAAGGCTTCGTATCTCGACGGGCAACGGATCGTTCCAGTCGCCGCGCCTCACCCACTTCGCCAGTGCGCTGGCGCGGATGACCCCGCTCTTGCACCCACCCAGGTCACAGGAGAATCCGCCCCGCCCGTCGCTCGTCCACGCGTTGCCCCGGAACTTGCCATGCGTCGCGCAATGCCGGGCCAGTGCGGCCGCGGTGCGGCGTCGCCGGCGCGGGGTATCGACGGCGAAACGGCGCGCCCATTCGCCGCGCAGCTCCTCGGACAATGCGTCGCGGTCGATGGGCGGATCCGCGCATGGCGGCATCGAGCACCCTGACGCAAGATGCTGCAACGCGGCCGACAGTTCCTCGGTCGTGCATGCCCGGACCCCTTTCGCAACACCGCCCGCGCCAACGGCGGGATGAGCGACGATGCGCGACAGCGCTTGATGCCCGGGGATCCATTGGTCCCGCGCGAACTCGCGAAACGCTGTCAGGTCGCGAAGCACCGGGCTGTCGTCCTGCCACCTGAAGGCCTCGCCGTTGGCGGTCTCCTTGGTGATCGCGCTCGTCAGCGCGTTCATGTGATCCATGAAGAGTGCCGGCGGCACACTGCGGAACAGGCGCTCGGCCGCGGACTGCATCTGCTGTTTCGTCAAGGCGGACGATGTCGCGAGATGGCCGTTGCGTTCCAGCCATTCGTTCATCGCGTGCAGGTCGACCTGCTCTCCCATCAGGTGACGGTCGAGGAGACTCGCGAACTTCCCGGCCTCGGGGTCCACGCTCTCGCCCAGGCGCGCGATCCAGCAGGCGGCATGGAAGCTCGGCAACAGCGCACCGATCGGCAGCTTCGGTGCTGTCGCCGGCAAGCCGAAAGCGGCGGCGTACTGCTCGCGCCGGGCCGTCAACTCATGCCATTCGATGTCGCGCGGATGTTCGCCTTGCGCGCGCAGTTCGTCGGAACGCGACCGGATCATCCGCTCGATGTCGTTGAGCAGCGTCGCATCGATGTCCGCGATGGCGAGGAAGTCCTGGATCTGCGTCTCGACCTCGGCATCGGGATGGCCGTTGGTGGGCCGGCGCGCCAGCAGGCCGGCGAATTCGTCCAGGGCCGCCACCACCTGGGTCTCGGGAGTGACGGTGTGGATGTACCGGCCGGCAAAGGCGTCCCGCCCGCCTGTCCAGTACCCCTCGGTTCCCGCGACCGACAAGGTCGCCTGTTCCGCAAAGAGACGGGTGCGGTCCTCGGCCGAGGTGGTGGCAGCCAGGATGGTGGCGTCGTACTGTTCGCTGCGTGATCTTCCGCGCATCTCCTGCCGCGTCGCCGCTTTCGTGACATAGCTTGCCAGGTACCCCCCGGTCACGACCCCACCCACCAGCCCGGCGACCAGCCCGATCGGCCACGCCACGGCCGCCGCCGCCACGGCCCCGGCGACCACCGCGGCGGTGGCCAGCGGTGCGGTCACGGCCGCATTCGCCACGCCCTTGGCAACCCGCGCGATCCCGAAGCGCTTCTCGTACCGCGCCTGCTTCATCAGGCGCCGCTGCCGCTTCAGCGCGCCTTTCAGCACATCGACCAGCTGCCCCTGGTCGGCCGTGCGCTCATGACCCGCAGCCGGCGTTGTCAAGCGGTCGATCTGCCGCTGGATCTGCAAGCACTTGGCCCTGCAGCTGCGGTACTCCTTCTTGCGAAAGCCGATTTCCCCGAGCCCGACCCCGATGTCGATCCCGGCGCACGCGATCGAGAACGGCAAGGCCGCTGCACCGAGCGCCATGCCGGCCGTACCCAGGCCCAGCGACGCAAGATCGGCGCCCGCGTGTATTTTCATGCCCATGCCGGCGACGCCCAGCAGCGCGGTGACGCTCGACAGGCCCGTGTCTCGCAGCGCAGCGGCGCAGCAGCGCCTCCAGGCCTGGCGCGTTGGCTTGTCGAACAGCGCGCAACGAGAGAGTGCTGCCTGGCAACGCCGGAAACCGTGAACGACTTCGGGGCTCGACTGACTTCCCGTCTTGCGGTCATCGAGGTACTGCTTGAAGTGCCGATGAAAAACGACGACCTCGACCTTCCAGCGATCCTGCTCGTCGACCATGTCGAGGAAGGTGTTGAACATGTCCAGGCCGTCCAACAGCGAACAGCCGGCCGCCACGCCGCCTGCGATCCCGAGCGCTTCCAGGCCCCCGGCAGGCGCTTCGAAGCCGGGGCCGGCCGATGACGTCGCCACGTTCAATCCGGTACGGAACAGCAGGCTGTTGGCCCACACCGCCGCGGAAGAGCCCGTCACGGTCGAGACCAGCGTTCTGGCGTCGCCGCCGCTCTTGAATGCCTTGCTGCCCCGGACACGAGGACGGTTCAGCGCGCGGCGGATTCCGAATTCGGCCCGCCTCCAGCCCCGGGCTGGCGCATTCCGTGCCTCGGCATAGCGAATCGACCGCGGTACCGACCACCCCGGCAGGTAGCTTTCGTCGTCGGGTGCCCGAGTCACCAGGCCCTTGCCCAGCAGCTTCTCGGCGAGGCGGTCCACCTTGGCCGAGATCGCCGCGCCGGCCAGCGTTTCCAGCGCGACGATGGCTTCCTCGGCACGCGCCTTCAGCGCTCCAGGGTCAAGAACGCTCGAGGATTTCGACCCCTGCGTCTGACGCGAACACTGCGGGGCCACTCCAGGCAGACCACCGTGCGAATGGAATTTCCCGACGAAACCTGGACCGGACATGAGCAAGTCCCCTCAAGCTCAAACGGCCCCCGATCGACCTCGATTCGATCGTCAATCACACCGCGGGGGCGATGGATGCTGAGTGGCCACCGCCGGGGAATTCGTTCGCTGTCCAGATGAACCGGACGGAAACCCGCGTCAGGCCGGCGTCACGCTCACCGACACCTCGAGCTGCTGCTCGCCACCGCCCAGGATCACGCCGCGCAGCGGCACCACGTCGGCGAAATCGGCGCCCCAGGCGAGCGTGATGTAGCGCTCGTCGGCCAGCTGGTTGTTGGTGGGGTCGAACTCGACCCAGCCGTGCGCCGGCGAGTACGCCGCCACCCAGGCGTGCGACGCGTCGACGCCGAGCAGCCGCGGCTGCCCCGGCGGCGGGTCGGTCAGCAGGTAGCCCGACACGTAGCGCGCCGGCAGCCCGTGCCCGCGCAGGCAGGCGATCATCAGGTGCGCGAAGTCCTGGCAGACGCCGCGCCGCTGGTACAGCACCTCGTCGACCGAGGTGCTCACCGTGGTTGCACCGGCCTCGAATTCGAAGTCGTCATGGATCGCCTGCGTCAGCGCCGACAGCGCCTCGAACCAGTCGCGGCCCGGCGCCAGCGCGCCGCGCGCATACAGCCGCGCCCCCTCGGACAGCGGCACCAGCACCGTCGGCTCGCACATGCAGGCCGGCTCCAGTGCGCCGAGCGTCGGCGTGTTGCGGACCGCATCGCGCACCTGTTCCCACGGCTGCGCGGCCGACGCCCACACCGGCCGCGTGCCGACCTCGACGCTGCAGGCCATGCGCACCCGCAGCAGCCGGTGCGCGCCGTGCAGCCCGAAATGCGTGACGCTGTTGCCGAAGCTGTCCGGCGCGTCGTGGCGCTCGTCGGGCGGCGGGTCGATCTGCAGCGAATGCGACAGCAGCTTCTGCCATGGCAGGTCGCGCGGCGCGAGCCGGGCCAGTTGCCACGACTGCGACACCGGCGCCGCGTACGCGTAGCGGGTTTCGTGCTCGACGGTATAGCGAACGCCGCTCATCAAGCTACCAAGGACAGCACGCTGCGCGACGCGGCGTGCGAGAAGAACTTCAGCGTCAGCTCGTCCGACACCGTGTACGCGGCACGCTGCAGCTGGTCGATGACGGCGGCCAGCGCCTCGCTCTCGGGGTGCAGGTCGTGCGCGCCGAGTGCCAGCAGCGCCGCCTGCGCCGGCCCGAGCACGTCGCTCGCGAAACGGCCGTGCGTGCGCTCGAGCTTCTCGACGTACTCCACCAGCCCCTTCACCTGGAACGCGACCGAGCGCGGGTTGGTGTCGTCGCGCAGCAGCAGGTCGAGCACCGGCAGCCATTCCGGCGCCACCAGGTAGCGCGAGCGGAAGGTCACGGTGGAATCGGTCAGCTCCAGCAGCCAGTCGAGCCCGCTGCTGCGGCCCTCGCGGGTGGCGACCTTCAGCGTCTGGCACAGCGTCGACAGGCGCTCGATGCGCCGCCCGATCGACAGGAAGCGCCACGAGGTGCTGCGCGTCATGCCGTCGAGCACGAAGCCCGACAGCGTCATCATCGACGTGACCGCGCGGTCGAGCCAGGCCAGCGCCAGCGCCAGCGAGCCGCCGCGCTGGAACACCGGGTCGGCGATCAGCTGGTTCAGCGTGCGCCAGTTGTCGGCCGACATGCGGTCGCGCAGGCTGAACGCGACGCGCAGCAGCTGGCGAAGCCGCATGCTCAAGCCCTCGTCCGGATGGGTCGCGGCGCGCAGCAACTCGGTGCCGACGTCGTCCGACGCGTCGATCAGGCCCATGCGGCGCGCGAGCGCGAGCGTCGGTGTCAGGCCGTCTTCCGGGTCGTCGGCACGCGCGTCGACATTGCCGAGCACGCCGGCCACCGCAACGCGCAGCAGGCGAGCCGAGGCATCGCAGCGCTCGCCGTAGCGGCCGAACCAGAACAGGTTCTCGGCGGTGCGCGACGGCACGTTGCCCTTGGTCGTGGCCAGGTCGGTCGGCGTCACGGTGCGCGTCAGCAGCGAGAACGACGCGTTGACCGGCCGGTCGGACAGCACCCAGGTGTCCTTCGAGCGCCCGCCGCGCTGCATGCCGATCACGCGGTCGTCTTCGTCGCCGGCCACGCGGGTCAGGCCGCCGGGCATCACGCGGTAGCCGTTCGGCGTGGCGACCGCGAACACCCGCAGCCCGACGGTGCGCGCGCTCAGGTGCTCGCTGTGGCGCGCTGCGGCACCTTGCGCGCGCTGCTCGCGCTCCAGCACCGGCGCCTGCGACACGTGCACCCATTCCTGCGCCACATAGCGCTGCGGGCGCGCCGCCACGCGGGCGCGCAGCAGCAGGCGCTCGTCGGCCGACAGGTCGGCGCCGAACACCGCCGGCTCGCCGGCCGAGCGGTCGAGCGGCTTGATGATCAGGTGGTCGATGCGCTTCCAGGCGTCGTCGAAGGCCGCCGGCTCGCCCAGCCACCAGGTGGCGACCGACGGCAGCAGCAGCGGTTCGCCGAGCAGCTGTTCGCTGAGCTGCGGCAGGTAGCCGAGCAGCGCGCCGGATTCGAGCACGCCGGAGCCGAGCGCATTGGCCAGCAGCACGGTGCCGCGGCGCGCGCAGTCGGTGAGGCCGGCCACGCCGAGCGCCGAATCGGAGCGCAACTCGAGCGGGTCGCAGTAGTCGTCGTCCTGGCGGCGCAGCAGCGCGTGCACCCGCTTCAGGCCGTCGACGGTCTTCATCCAGACGCGGCCGTCGCGCACCGTCAGGTCGCTGCCCTCGACGAGTGCGAAACCGAGGTAGCGCGCCAGCAGCGCATGCTCGAAGTAGGTTTCGTTGTACGGCCCTGGCGTCAGCAGGCCGATCAGCGGCGGACCGTCGCCCTTCGGGGCCAGCCGCAGCAGCGATTCGCGCAGGTTCGAGAAGAACGAGGCCAGGTGCTGCACGTGCAGGTCGCGGAACATCTGCGGGAACACCCGCGAGACGACCAGCCGGTTCTCCAGCGCATAGCCGGCGCCCGAAGGCGCCTGCGTGCGGTCGTTGACGACCCACCAGCGGCCGTCGGGCGAGCGCGCCAGGTCGGCCGCGTACTGGAACAGGTGCACGCCGCCGGCCGGGCGGATGCCCTGCACCTGGTGCAGGAAGCCGCTGTGGCCGAACACCACCGACGGCGGCACGCTGCCGTTGCGCAGCAGCTCCTGCGGGCCGTAGAGGTCGGTCAGCACGCGGTTCAGCAGCTCGGCGCGCTGCGCGATGCCGGCCTCGATCTCGTCCCATTCGGCCGGCGAGATCAGCAGCGGCAACGGGTCGACCTCCCACGGGCGGTCGGCGCCCTGCGGGTCGGCGTAGACGTTGTAGGTGATGCCGTTCTCGCGGATCTCGCGTTCCATCAGCGACAAGGTGTCGCCGATGTCGGGGCCCTGGCGCTGGGCCAGGGTCTTCAGGAAGGCTTCCCAATGAGGGCGCGGTTCACCGGCCGCGGCGAGCAACTCGTCGTAGCGGCCTTCGTGGACGGCGTATCCCTCGAGCAGTGTTCTCAGCATCGTCTCTGACTTCAAAACTGTCGCCAGTTTGTCATAGGGCTGGCATGGGAGCGAGCAAAGGCGCGGGCGGGGGGTGTGGGGCGCGCCGGACGGGGCGGTCATCATCCCTGGCGGGATGCTGACTGCCCTGCGCCATCTGCTTTCATGGCCCGTCGTCGAAACTCCCGCCGCTCACTGCGTTCGCTGTGGTCAAACAGTCGACGACAGTCAGTTGACGAAGCGCGCTGCGCGCGCGGTCCATGAAAGCAGACGGCTCCGGCGCCCCGTCCTGATTGGCGCTCCCCACACCCCCCGCCCGCGCCTTTGCCGAAGCGGTGGCTCGATGCGTACAAAACACGCATGGCGCCCCGGGTCCGAACCCGGGGATCAATCTTCACTTGTTCGCTTGTCACCTTCCCAAGGCAGGGCGGTGGCAGAAGGCGCGTGCGGGGAGGCTGTGGCGCGCCAATAAGGAGGGGGCGCCGGAGCTGGCTGGCTTCGTGGCCCGCGTGCGTCAGCACGCTTCGTGAACTGACTGTCGCCGACTGTTTGACCACAGCGAACGAAGTGAGCGGAGGGAGTTTCGGCGACGGGCCACGAAGCCAGCCAGCGGAGGGAAGTCCTCGGCCCCCCNACTGACTGTCGCCGACTGTTTGACCACAGCGAACGAAGTGAGCGGAGGGAGTTTCGGCGACGGGCCACGAAGCCAGCCAGCGGAGGGAAGTCCTCGGCCCCCCGGGGGGGGCCGAGGACCGCCCCCGACGGCGCGCCACAGCCTCCCCCCACGCGCCTTCCGCGCCAAGGCAACAACCCCCCTACGCCGCCCCCCTCCGCAAATCCAGCGTGAACGGAAAGTCCGGATTCCGTTCCTCCTTCGGCACCACCATCACCCCCGGCGTGTGCCCGACACGGAAGAAGCGCGCCAGCCTCCGCGCTTCGGCTTCGTAGGCATTGACCGGCGCGGTGTCGTAGTTGCGCCCGCCCGGGTGGGCCACGTGGTACTGGCAGCCGCCCAGCGAGCGGCTCATCCAGCTGTCGACCAGGTCGATCGTCAGCGGCGCATGCACCGGAATCGTCGGGTGCAACGCCGATGGCGGGTTCCAGGCCCGGTAGCGGACCGCGCCGACGAACTCGCCGACCTTGCCGGTCGACTGCATCGGGATCGCGCGGCCGTTGCAGGTCAGCACATGGCGGTCGCCGACCAGCCCGGTGGCCCGCACCTGCAGCCGCTCGACCGACGAGTCGACAAAACGCACCGTGCCGCCCGGCGCGCCCTCCTCCCCCATCACATGCCAGGGCTCGAGCGCGAGCCGCAGTTCGACCTCGGTGCCCATCGCGCTGAAATCGCCCAGCCGCGGAAAGCGGAAGTTCAGGTGCGGCGCGAACCACTCCGGCTTCAACCCGTAGCCGAACTGGTTCAACTCGTCGATCACGTCGCACAGGTCCTGCCAGATGAAGTGCGGCAGCATGAAGCGGTCGTGCAGCTCGGTGCCCCAGCGCTTCAGGCGCGGCGGCTGGTAGGGCCGCTGCCAGAAGCGCGACACCAGCGCGCGCATCAGCAGCTGCTGCGTCAGGCTCATGCGGGCATGCGGCGGCAT
The DNA here is from genome assembly GCF_001425825.1 of Rhizobacter sp. Root1238. Classification (GTDB taxonomy): domain Bacteria; phylum Pseudomonadota; class Gammaproteobacteria; order Burkholderiales; family Burkholderiaceae_C; genus Rhizobacter. The sequence goes on along the minus strand of NZ_LMDM01000023.1, from coordinate 117,247 downwards.
CTCGAACGCGCGCATCTCCAGCAGCCCGAGCCGGCCGGTCGGACCGTCGGGCGAGTACAGCTTGTCGATGCAGAACTCGGCGCGGTGGGTGTTGCCGGTCACGTCGATCAGCAGGTTGCGCATCAGCCGGTCGATCAGCCACGGCGGGCAGGGGCCCTGGCCTTGCGCGGTGACACGCTGCAGCTCGGCGAACGCGATCTCGATCTCGTAGACCGAATCGTTGCGCGCCTCGTCGACGCGCGGCGCCTGGCTGGTCGGCCCGATGAACAGACCCGAGAACAGGTAGCTCAGCGCCGGGTGGTTGTGCCAGTAGCCGACCATGCTGGCCAGCAGGTCGGGCCGGCGCAGGAACGGCGAATCGGCGACGGTCGCGCCACCCAGCACGAAGTGGTTGCCGCCGCCGGTGCCGGTGTGGCGGCCGTCGACCATGAACTTCTCGGTCGACAGCCGCGTCTCGTGCGCCGCCTGGTACAGGTGCGTGGTCTGCTCGACCAGCTCGCCCCAGCTGTGCGCCGGGTGGATGTTGACCTCGATCACGCCGGGGTCGGGCGTGACGCGCAGCGTCGCCAGCCGCGGGTCCTTCGGCGGCTCGTAGCCTTCGAGGATCACCGGCAGCTTCATCTCGACCGCGGTGTCCTCGACCGCGGCGACCAGCTCCAGGTAGTCCTCCAGCGCGGTGGCCGGCGGCATGAAGACGTAGAGCCGGCCGCCGCGCGGCTCGGCGCTGATCGCGGTGCGGGTGACCCAGCCGGCCGATTCCTTCGGCGCGGGCTGGCGTGCGGGGATCTCGGACGGCAGGCTGCGCGCGACCGCCGGGCCCGGGCCGAGCGCGGCCCGCGAGCGGTCGGCAAAGCCGCCGGCACCGGTCTCGCTGCGCTCCCAGGCAGGGGTGGCACCGCTGGCGCCACCGCCGGCAGGTTCGTGGGCGCCCTGCGCATGGCGCAGCCGGCGGTAGGCCGGCAGCGGCGCGAACGACTGCGACTGGTCCGGCGGATGCACCCACGGCAGGTCGCTGTCCTTGGCCCACGGCTGAGAATCGAGCGGCAGCCGGTAGCCCATCGCCGAATCGCCGGGGATCAGGTAGCAGCGCTCGGCGCGCAGGAACCACGGGCCGGTCTGCCACCGGCCCGCTGCGTTGCGGCCCGGGTTGCGGGCGATCGGCAACACATGCCCGACCACCTGGTCCAGCCCCTGCCCGAACACCTTGCGCAGGCGCTCGCGCTCCAGCGCGTCGGACAGCTTCGCGTCGAACGGATCGACGTTGACCGGCAGCTTGCGTTCGCGCCACAGGTAGTACCAGACGTCTTCATACGCCGGGAACACGTACTTGCCATCGAGCCCCAGGCGCCGGGCGACGCCCTGCAGGAACTTCTGCGCCTGCACGTCGGTGACGCCGTCGTCCTGGTGCTCGTCGGCGAACAGCTCGGGGTGCGTCCACACCGGCTCGCGGTCCTTGCGCCAGAACAGGTTCAGCGACCAGCGCGGCAACTGCTCGCCCGGGTACCACTTGCCCTGCCCGTAGTGCAGCAGCCCGCCGTCGCCGTACTTGCGGCGCAGCTTGTCCATCAGGTCGGCGCTGAGCAGCCGCTTGGTCGGCCCCATCGCGTCGGTGTTCCATTCGGCGCCGTCGCGGTCGTCGACCGACACGAAGGTCGGCTCGCCGCCCTGCGTCAGCCGCACGTCGTGGCGGCGCAGGTCCTCGTCGACGCGGTGGCCCATCGCCTCGATCTCGGCCCATTGCGCGTCGTTGTACGGCAGCGTCACGCGCGGCGCTTCCCAGATGCGCGTGACCTTCATCAGGTGCTCGAACTCGGTCTCGCATTCGTCGAGCGCGCCGCTGACCGGTGCGGCCGACGACGGCTCGGGCGAGCAGGCGAGCGGGATGTGGCCTTCGCCGGCCAGCAGGCCCGACGTCGGGTCGAAGCCGATCCAGCCCGCGCCCGGCAGGTAGACCTCGCACCAGGCGTGCAGGTCGGTGAAATCGACCTCGGTCCCGCTCGGGCCGTCGAGCGATTTGACGTCGCTCTTCAGCTGGATCAGGTAGCCCGACACGAAGCGCGACGCGAAGCCCAGGTGGCGCAGCAGCTGCACCAGCAGCCAGCCGGAGTCGCGGCACGAGCCGCTCGCGTTGACCAGCGTCTGCTCCGGCGTCTGCACGCCCGGCTCCATGCGGATCAGGTAGCCGATGTCCTTCTGCAGCCGCTGGTTCAGCGCGACCAGGAAATTGGTCGTCTGCATCTTCTCGCGCGGGATGCTGGCCAGGTACTTCTCGAAGGCCGGCGTCAGCGGCATCTTGTGGCGGTACGGCTCGAGCTCGGTCGCGAGCGACTTGTCGTACTCGAACGGAAAATGCTCGGCCGCCGGCTCGAGGAAGAAATCGAACGGGTTCAGCACCGACATCTCGACCACCAGGTCGACCTCGATGCGGAACGACGTGGTCTTGTCCGGCACCACCAGCCGCGCGAGGTAGTTGGCCTGCGGATCCTGCTGCCAGTTGATGAAATGCGTGGCCGGCTCGATGCGCATCGAGTAGCTCAGCACCCGGGTGCGCGAATGCGGGGCCGGTCGCAGCCGGATCACCTGCGGGCCCAGGTGGATCGGCCGGTCGTACCGGTAGTGGGTCACGTGGTTGAGCGCGACGTGGATGGACATTCAGGGCTCCTGGGCGGTGAGCACAGCGGTTGCGGGATCGGCTTCGGACGGCGCGTGGTCGGGCAGGACGCTGATGCCCACCTCGACGCGCATCGTCTCGTCGCCGCCGCCTTCGCGCACGCCGCGGATCGGCGAGCAGGCGGCGTAGTCGGGGCCGACGGCCAGGCGCACGTGGCGCTCGTCCATCAGGCAGCGGTGGGTGATGTCGACGCTGAGCCAGCGCCGCGCGTCCGGGTCGACGCAGACGTCGACCCACGCGTGGCTCGCCAGATCGGGCGCGTCGGGCGCGTGGAAATAGCCGCTGACGTAGCGGGCCGGCACGCCGGCCGCACGGCAGGCGGCGATGAAGACATGGGCCTGGTCCTGGCAGACGCCGGCGCCGAGCGCGAGCGCTTCGGCCGCGGTGGTGCGCGTGCTGGTGCGGCCGCCTTCGTAGGCGATGCGGTCGCCCACGGCGAGCGCCAGTGCGAGCGCGCGCGCCTCGTCGACCGGGCCGTCCAGGTGCTCGCGGCCGAGCGAGGCGAGCGGCCCGGCCGCGTGGGTGAGCGGCGTGGCGCGCAGGTAGAACGCCGGCGGGATGCGGTCGTCGACCAGCAGCGGCGACGCATGCGTGCGCACGACCCCCGCGGCCCGCACCGCGCCACGGTAGGCACGCTGGCGCAGGCTCCAGGTGTGGGCCAGGTTGCCGAAGGCATCGCGCTGCGCGAACAGCTGGCCCGGCGCCGACAGGCTCCAGTCGAGCACCGTCTGGTGCGCGTTCGCCTGTGGCGTGAGGCACAGCGACTGCAGCGCGTACTGCAGCGGCGCGCTGTAGTCGTAGTGCGTGACGTGCCGGATGTCGAGCTTCATCCGCTGGCCCGCGCCCGCGGCGTCATGCCGCCACCGGCACCAGGAAGTCGCGGCTGATGCCCACCCCCAGCGTGCCGACGCGTTCGAGGAACTGCGTGAGGAACGCATGCAGGCCGGTCGCGAGGATCTCGTCGATGCGGCCGAAGCGCAGGTCGGCCTGCAGGCGGCCGGCGCGGCGCAGCGTGTCGGACGACTGCTCGTTGGCCACCTGGCGCAGGTTGTTGACGACCTCGTCCATGCAGGCCGCCAGCGAGCGGGGCATGTCGGCACGCAGGATCAGCAGCTCGGCCACCTTCTCGGGCTTGATCACGTTGCGGTACGCCTTGCGGTAGACCTCGAAGCCGGACACCGAGCGCAGGATCGCCGACCAGTGGTAGAAGTCGTACTCCTGGTCCTTCGCGTTGCCGTTGCCATTCGCCGCGCCGGTGCCGAAGAACTCGCTCTCGACCGCATGGAACTTCACGTCGAGCATGCGGGCGGTGTTGTCGGCGCGCTCCAGGAAGCTGCCGATGCGCAGGAAGTGGAACGCCTCGTCCTGCAGCATCGTGCCCACCGTGACGCCGCGCGACAGGTGCGAGCGGAACTTGACCCATTCGAAGCCCTCGCCCGGATCCTTCTGGAAGGTCTTGTGGCGCAGCATGCGCTGGAACTCGAGCCAGGTCTGGTTCTGCGTCTCCCAGACCTCGGTGGTCAGCGTGCCACGCACCGCGCGGGCGTTCTCGCGCGCGGCCATCAGGCAGCTGTAGATGCTCGACGGGTTGCGCTCGTCGCTGACCATGTAGTCCATCACCTTGCGGGCATCGATCTCGCCGTAGCGCGACGCGTAGTCGGGGCTCAGCTCGGAGATGCTCAGCAGGCCCTTCCAGCCGTTGACCACCGCATCGGCCGACTGCGGCAGCAGCGAGGTCTGGTAGTTGACGTCCAGCATGCGGGCGGTGTTCTCGGCCCGCTCCATGTAGCGGGCCATCCAGAAGAGGTGATCAGCGGTTCTCGACAGCATGTGCGTGTTCTCCGTTGTCGACGATGTCCATCAGGCCTCGAGCACCCAGGTGTCCTTGGTCCCGCCGCCCTGCGACGAGTTGACGACCAGCGAGCCTTCCTTCAGCGCGACGCGCGTCAGCCCGCCCGGCACCATCTGCACCGTCTTGCCGCTCAGCACGAACGGCCGCAGGTCGATGTGGCGCGGCGCAATGCCGCTGTCGACGAAGGTCGGGCAGGTCGACAGGCTGAGCGTCGGCTGCGCGATGTAGCCGGCCGGATTGGCTTCGAGCGCCTTGCGGAAGTCGGCGATCTCGTCCTTGGTGGCGGCCGGGCCGACCAGCATGCCGTAGCCGCCGGCGCCGTGCACCTCTTTCACCACCAGCTCGCCCAGGTGCGCGAGAACGTACTTCAGGTCCTCGGCATCGCGGCACTGCCAGGTCGGCACGTTGTTCAGGATCGGCTTCTCGCCGAGGTAGAACTCGATCATCTTCGGCACGTACGGGTAGATCGACTTGTCGTCGGCCACGCCGGTGCCGATGGCGTTCGACAGCGTCACGTTGCCGGCGCGGTAGACGCTGAGCAGCCCGGCGCAGCCGAGCGTCGAATCGGGGCGGAAGGCCAGCGGGTCGAGGAAGTCGTCGTCGACCCGGCGGTAGATCACGTCGACCCGCTTCGGCCCCTGCGTCGTGCGCATGTAGACGAAGTTGTCCTTGACGAACAGGTCCTGCCCCTCGACCAGCTCGACGCCCATCTGCTGCGCGAGGAAGGCGTGCTCGAAGTACGCGCTGTTGTACATGCCGGGCGTCAGCACGACGACGGTCGGGTCGTTGACCGCGGCCGGCGCCACCGCGCGCAGGGTTTCGAGCAGCAGGTCGGGGTAGTGGGCGACCGGCGCGACGCGGTGCTGGCTGAACAGGTCGGGGAACAGCCGCATCATCATCTTGCGGTTCTCGAGCATGTAGCTCACGCCGCTGGGCACGCGCAGGTTGTCTTCGAGCACGTAGTACGAGCCGCTGCCGTCGGGGTTGGCGGCGCGCACGATGTCGATGCCGGAGATGTGCGAGTAGACGCTGCCCGGCACGTCGACGCCCATCATCTCGGGGCGGAACTGCGCGTTCTTGAAGATCTGGTCGCCGGGCACGATGCCGGCCTTGATGATCTCCTGCCCGTGGTAGACGTCGTGGATGAAGCGGTTCAGCGCGGTCACGCGCTGGCGCAGCCCGGCTTCCATGCTGGCCCATTCGGCGGCCGGGATCACGCGCGGGATCAGGTCGAACGGGATCAGGCGCTCGGTGCCGGAGCCGTCTTCGTCCTTCGCGCCGTACACCGCGAACGTGATGCCGACGCGGCGGAAGATCATCTCGGCTTCTTCGCGCCGGGAGCGCATCACGTCGCCCGGCTGCTGGGCCAGCCAGCGGTCGTACACCCGGTAGTGGTCGCGCACCGTGGTGCTGCTGGCCTGCATCTCGTCGAAGCTTGCTCTCATCGGTTCGGTCTCCTCGAGGGATCAGGTTAGCAAAATTCAGGCCATTCGCCGGCCATCACGGCGCTTCGACGCGATGGTGCCAGTAGCGGCGGGCGCGGTCACGCTCGCAAACGCCAGCAGCGGGCGGCTGGTCGCTGCGCCAACGCCACGCGCCGCACGAGGTGGTGGCGGCGACCAGCACATCGCGCTCGTGCAGGCGCGCCAGCACCTCGGGCACCGGGTGGCCGAAGCGGTTGCGGTAGCCGGCCTGGATCAGCGCGACCTGCGGCTGCACCGCGTCGAGGAAATCGGCGCTCGACGAGGTGCGGCTGCCGTGGTGCGCGACCAGCAGCAGGTCGCTGCGCAACGCGTCGCGGCTGCGTTCGACCAGCGCGCCTTCCTGCTCGCGCTCGATGTCGCCGGTGAGCAAGGCGCTGCGCCCGCGGGCGCTGACGCGCAGCACGCACGAGACGGCGTTGGGCTTGCGGGCGCGCCCGTAATCGTCGGCGAACGGGTGCAGCATCTGGAAGTGCACGCCGTCCCAGTCCCACGACTGGCCGGCGGCGCAGCGGACGGCGGGCACGCCGACCTCGCGCAACGGGTGCCCGTCCTCGAGCGAGCTGTCGAGTTCGCCGACCGGCAGGCCGGCGATCACCGCCGCGGCGCCGCCGGTGTGGTCGGCATCGCGGTGGCTCAGCACCAGCCGGTCGATGCGGCCTTCGCCGCGCGAGCGCAGCAGCGGCAGCAGCACGCGCTGGCCGGCGTCGGAGTCGCGCGAGTACTGCGGGCCGGCGTCGTAGACCAGCAGGTGCCGCTGCGTGCGCACCAGCACCGCGGTGCCCTGCCCCACGTCGAGCGCCAGCAGCTCGAAGCGGCCGGCCGGCGGCAGCTCGCGCGGCGGCAGCAGCAAGGGCAGCGCCAGCGGCACGGCCAGCAGGCGCAGCCGCCATGGCAGCGGCAGCACCAGCAGCACCGCCGACGACAACCCGGCAGCGGCCGCCCACCACGGTGCGGCCGGCACGCTCCACACCGCCCACGGCGCCTGCGCCAGCAGCATCAGCAGCGCCACCAGCTGCTGCTCGACCCACGCGGCGAGCGTCCACAGCCACGGCCAGGCGGTACCCAGCAGCGCGAGCGGCGTGATCACCAGCGTGACGAGCGGGATCGCGACCAGGTTGGCCGCGAAACCGACCAACGAGATCTGCTGGAAGAACACCAATGTCAGCGGTGCGAGCCCGATGGTGGCGATCGCCTGCGTGCGCAGGCCGGCGCGCAGGCTGCGCAGCAGCGCGGCGAGCCGGCCCGGTGCGTCGGCCGGCGCAGGCCGACCGTGCGACGGCTCGGAGGCCATCAGCAGCCCGACCGCCATGAACGACAACCAGAAGCCCGGCTGCAGCAAGGCCCACGGGTCGAACGCAGTGACGACCACCGCCGCGGCCAGCAGCACCAGCGGCCACGGCCAGCGGCGCGCACCGGCCTGCAGCAGCGTGACGACCGCGAGCATCCACACCGTGCGCTGCGCCGGCACGCCCCAGCCGGCGAACAGTGCATAGCCTGCCGCCGCCGCGAGGCCGATCCAGCGCGCAGCCAGCGGCGCCGGCAGCCACAGCATCGCGCGCACCGAGCGCCGCCACAGCGCGCCCGCGAGCCGGGCGGCCAGCCACGCGAACATCGTGATGTGCAACCCGCTGATGCTGACGAGGTGGGCGATGCCGGTGCTGCGGAACAGTTGCCAGTCGGCACGCTCGATCGCCGACTGGTCGCCGACCGCGAGCGCGGCCAGCACGCCCGCGGCCTGCGGATCGTCGACCTGCGCATACAGCCGGTCGCGCACGCGCTGGCGCAGGCGCTCGATCGGGTGCGCGGCGGCCGCCTCGAGCAACTCGGCATGGCCGTCGAGCACGTAGCCGGTGGCGCGCACGCCTTGCTCGAACAGCATCAGCTCGACGTCGAAGCCGCCCGGGTTCAGGCTGCCGTGCGGCTGGCGCAGCCGGGCCGTGAAGCGCCATGCCTGGCCGGCGCGCAACTCGGCCTGCGGGCCGCTCAACGGGCCGTCGTCGTGCCAGCCCTTGTACCAGCCGAGCGAGACGAGCGGCGGCACGGCGACCGGCTCGCCGCGCCAGCGGGCTTCATCGACCTCGAAACGGAATTGCAGGCCGGAGGGGGTGTGGTCGGGCAGGCTCGCGACGACACCGGTGAGTTGCAGGTCCTGGCCTTCGAACGCGGCGGGCAACTGCTCGGCCAGCCGCAGGCCGGCCTGCCCATCGGAGACCGCAAAGCCAGCCGCAAAGGCGGCCAGCACGGCCAGCGCCGCGAGACGCCGCTGGTGCCAGGCCAGCAGCACGGTGCAGACAGCAGCGGCCAGCAGCCCCACCGCGACCCAGGCCGGGCGAACGGTCGACTGCTGGACCTGCCATGCGCAACCCAGCAGCCATGCTGCCGTGGTCCCCGCGAGGTACAGCCCGCCCTGTCCGCCCATCGGGCGAGTGTAGGGGCGAGCCGCCCGCGGTTAGTTGCCCAGGATCACCTTGAAGATCTTCTCGTCGCTGTTGTTGGCGGTGCTGTCCTTGTCGCCGTTGTTGGTGGTGCTCATCCAGAGGTTGCCGTCGATCGACGGTTCGACGGTGCGGATGCGGCCGTAGGTGCCTCGGAACAGCTCCTGCACGTTGGTCAGGCTGTCGCCGCTGATCACCTCGCGGTAGACGCGGGTGCCGCGCTGGCAGGCCACGTACAGCACGTTGCGCACGATCGCGATGCCGCTGCACGAACCGTCTGCCGTCGGGTAGGTGTGCTTGGGCGCGATGTAGCCCGAGGTGGCGCAACCACTGCCGCTGCGCGACGAGGTGCCTTCGCAGTCGGGCCAGCCGTAGTTGCCGCCCTTCTGGATCAGGTTGGTCTCGTCCATCGTGCCGTCGCCGAATTCCTGCTGCCACAGCCGGCCCTGCGCATCGAAGGCCAGGCCCTGCGGGTTGCGGTGACCGTAGCTCCACACGTAGTTGCCGAACGGGTTGTCGGTGGGCCGCGTGCCATCCGCATTCATGCGCAGGATCTTGCCGTTCAGCCCGCTGGTGTTCTGCGCGTTGGCACCGTTCTGCGCGTCGCCGGTCGCGACATAGAGCTTGCCGTCCGGGCCGAAGCGCAGCCGCCCGCCGTTGTGGTACTTGTTGCGCAGGATGCCGCTCAGCAGCACCTGGATCGTCGACGTGTCGAGCGTGCCGTTGACGTACTTCAGGCGGATCACGCGGTTGTCGCTGGCCGTCGTGTGCATCACGTAGAGCCACGGGTCGGTGGCCGGGAAGGCGGGCGTCACCGCGAGCCCCATCAGGCCGCCCTCGCCATCGGTGCCCGACACGTTCGGGATCTTGCCGACGGTGGTCTTCGCGCCGGTGGCCGGGTCCAGGCGCACGATGTCCTGCGCATCACGCCGGCTGTAGAGCACCTTGCCGTCCGGAAGCGCGACCAGGCCCCACGGGATGTCGGTGTCGGTGGTCACCTGGCTCACCGAACACACCGGGTTGCTGCACGAGCTGCCGGTCGTCAGGCTGACGGCGGTGGTGCGCGTCGACACGTTGCCCTGCGCGTCGCGCGCCGCCACCGCATAGCGGTAGGTGGTGTTGGCCGCGAGCCCGCTGTCGGTGTAGCTCAGGTTCGACGTGGACCCGACCTTGGCATCGTTGCGGTAAACGTCGTAGGCGCTGACCCCGACGTTGTCGGTCGACGCGCTCCAGCGCAGCGTGGCGGCGGTGCCGGCCACCGAGCCGGTCAGGCCGGCCGGCATGGTCGGCGGCTCGGTGTCGGTGCTGCATTGCGGCACGGTGATCGGCAGCGTGGTGCTGGCCTGCGAGACATTGCCCGCCGCATCGCGGGCGTTCACGTACAGCCCCCAGCTGGCACCCGGGCTCAAGGTGAGCGAGGTGCTGAGCGTGCTGCCGCTGACCGAGGCCATCGCCTGGCCATCGTGGTAGATGTCGTAGAACGCGACACCGACGTTGTCGGTGGCGGACGACCACGACAGCGTGGCCGAGCGGCATTGCAGGTTGGCGACCTTCAGGTTGCCGGGGATCGACGGGGCCTGCGTGTCGTTGGTGCCGCCGTCGCTGCGGTTCCACACCTGGTTGCCCCGGCCATGACAGGCCCACAGCTGCACCGGCGCCTTCTGTGCGTTGCTGGCGCTCGTGACATCCAGGCACAGGCCGGATTGCGAGCCCGAGATGGTGCCGTTGGCGTTGTAGCGCCACTGCTGGTTGGCCTGGCCGTTGCAGGTGGACGAGGTGACCAGCGTGCCGTTCGTCGTGCCCTGGTTCTTGGCATCGAGGCAGCGGGTGCCGCCGAAGGTGCGCAGCTCGCCCGAGGCGGTGAATTCCCACCGCTGGTTGGCGCCGCCATGGCAGTCGTAGATCTGGATCGCGGCGCCGGCCGTGGTGCTGTTGCCGACCACATCCATGCAGCGGCCGCTCGCCTTGCCGACCAGCGTGGTGGTGGCGAACGCCGAGCCGGGCGCTGCAGCAAGCGCTGACAGCAGCGCCAGCGGCGCGCACAGCGCAAGGCGCCGCAGCGCGCCCGCGTTCAAGGTCTTGAATGCCGTGTCGATTGCCATGGATGAGCCCCCTTGCGTTGTTTGAGGAACGTTCGTTCCGCCGGCATCATCCGTGGAATTTCAATTCCACGATGTAAACAAGCGTTCTTGCTGGGTGTCTGACGGATACCGGTGTTACCTCGAGGGTGCTTCGGTTCGAGCACCACACGGCTGTCGCAACCCCGCACCGCATTCAGCCAAAGCCCCAGGTGTAGGATCCCTCGCTTCCTCCACCCGCCCTCCCCGCCATGTCCGTCTACGACCGCCTGAAATCCCTCGGCATCGAACTGCCGCCGGTGTCCGCGCCCGCCGCCGCCTACGTGCCTTTCGTGCGCACCGGCAACCTGGTGTTCCTGTCCGGCCACATCGCCAAGCGCGACGGCAAGCCGTGGGTCGGCCAGCTCGGCCGCGACACCGACACCGCCACCGGCAAGCAGGCCGCCCGCGCGATCGCGATCGACCTGCTCGGCACGCTGCAGGCGGCGGTCGGCGGCGACCTCAACAAGGTCGAGCGCATCGTCAAGGTGATGAGCCTCGTCAACAGCACCGGCGATTTCAACGAGCAGCACCTGGTGACCAACGGCTGCTCCGAGCTGCTGGCCGAGGTGTTCGGTGCCGACAAGGGCGCACATGCCCGCAGCGCGTTCGGCGTGGCCCAGGTGCCGATGGGCGCCTGCGTCGAGATCGAGCTGATCGCGCAGGTGGCCTGACCGATGGCCGCCTTCAAGTTCGGCGCCACGCAGCGCCTGTATGCCGTCGCGGTGCTGTGCCTGGCCGCCGTCGGCGTCGCGCTGTTCTCGCAGTACATGTTCGACATGCGCCCCTGCCCGTGGTGCATCCTGCAGCGGCTGCTGTTCACGCTGATCGCGGTGCTGTGCATCGTCGCGGCCTGGCTGCGCGGCGGCGCGCGCGTGGCGCTCGGCGGCATCTCGGTGCTGCTGGCCGCGGGCGGCATCGCGGCGGCGTTGTGGCAGAACCTGGTCGCCGCGAAGTCGAGCTCGTGCAACCTGACCTTCGCCGACAAGATCATCACCGGCATCGGCGTCGACAAGCTGCTGCCGTCGGTGTTCCAGGTGACCGGCAGCTGCGCCGAGGCAGCGGTCTCGATCCTCGGCGTGCCGTACGAGTTCTGGAGCTTGGCGGTGTTCGGCGTGGCCGGGCTGCTGGTGCTGTCGGCGCTGCGCGGGCGCTGATCACCCTGGCCGCGGGTCAATCGCCGATGGCGCCCGCGGCCATCGAGGGCTAAGCTCACCGGATCGTCCGCTACCGGAGCACGATCATGATGTGGCACTGGAACTCGTGGTGGGAACCGCGCCAGGACAATCCCACCGTCACCGAGCCGCCCGCCTGGCACGGGCCCTGGGGCGTCGAACAGATGGCCGCCTGGCAGGCGCGGAGCTGGGAGCACATGGTGAGCGCGAGCCGCTCCGTCTGGAGCTTCTGGCTCGGCGCGTTGCCGATGCCGGCCTGGCCGACGGTCGGGCAGCTGACGCCACCGACACCGCCGCACGAGGTGCAGCCCGAGGCGCCGGCCGCGCCGAGGGCACACACCGCCCGCAAATCGCCGCCGCGCAAGCGGTCCGCGCTGCCCGACGGGCGGCACGCGCAACAGGCGCGCAAACGCTGACAGCGACGCCCGGCACATCGGCCGGGCCGCGCGCCGTCACCCCGCCAGCACCCGCTGCGCCTTCATCCCCGCGTCCAGCACCTTCCCCTTGCGCGCCCGCTTGCCGCCATAGACGGCGAGCGACGCGCCCTTCAGGTCTTCTTCCTTCGGCTTGCCGCCGCGGCCGAGGCCGAGCACCTTCAGCGCGGTCGCGCAGGTGGCAGTCGACACCAGCGGGTCCTTCGCATCGACCTCCATCAGCGTCAGCCCGCGGCCGCCGTTGGCCTGCAGCTTCAGCTCGTCGAGCGGGAACACCAGCAGCCGGCCGCCCAGGCTCAGGCAGGCCACCTGCGTGTGCGTGGACGCCAGCGGCACCGGCGGCAGCAGCTTGTCGCCGTCGTCCAGCGTCACGAAGCTCTTGCCGCCGCGCTGCCGGCTGACCATGTCGCTCACCTGCGCCAGCAGCCCGAAGCCGCCGGTGTTCGACAGCAGCAGCTTCGTGTCGGCATGGGCCGCGAAGTAATGCAGCGGCTGCGTGCCGCTCTCCAGGTCGACCAGCGTCGTGATCGGCTGGCCGTCGCCGCGCCCGCCGGGCAGCAGGCTGATCGCGATCGAGTACACCCGCCCGTTGCTGCCGAACACCAGCAAGGTGTCGACGCTGCGGCACGGGAAGGTGCCGTACAGCCCGTCGCCGGCCTTGAAGGCCAGCGCTGCCGGATCGACCTCGTGCCCCTTCAGCGCACGCGCCCAGCCCTTCAGGCTGACGACCACCGTCACCGGTTCGTCGAGCACCTTCACTTCCACCACGGTGCGCTTCTGCGCCTGGATCAGCGTGCGGCGGTCGTCGCCGTACTGCTTCGCGTCGGCCTCGATCTCCTTGACCATCGTGCGGCGCAGCGATGCCGGGCTGCCGAGGATCTCCTGCAGCTTGTCGCGCTCGGCGCGCTGCTCCTTCAACTCCTGCTCGATCTTGATCGCTTCCAGCCGCGCCAGCTGGCGCAGCCGGATCTCGAGGATGTCGTCGGCCTGCCGGTCGCTCAGCTTGAAGCGCTCGATCAGCGCGGCCTTCGGCTCGTCCGACTGACGGATGATGCGGATCACCTCGTCGATGTTCAGCAGCACCGTCTGCCGGCCTTCCAGCACGTGGATGCGCTCGAGCACCTTGTCCAGCCGGTGCTGCGTGCGCCGCTGCACCGTCTGCTGGCGGAAGGCGATCCACTCCTGCAGCATCAGCCGCAGCGTCTTCTGCGTCGGCCGGCCGTCGGCGCCGATCATCGTCAGGTTGATCGGCGCCGACGTCTCCAGGCTGGTGTGGGCCAGCAAGGTGTTGATCAGGTCCTGCTGCTCGATGCGGCTGGTCTTCGGCTCGATGACGATGCGCACCGGCGCATCCTTGTTCGATTCGTCGCGCACCGTGTCGAGCACCGCCAGCACGGTGGCCTTGACCTGCACCTGGTCGGCGGTCAGCGCCTTCTTGCCGGTCTTGACCTTCGGATTGATCAGCTCCTCGATCTCTTCGAGCACCTTCTGCACGCTGGTGCCGTGCGGCAGCTCGTTGATGACCAGCTGCCACTGGCCGCGCGCCAGGTCTTCGATCTTCCAGCGCGCACGCACCTTCAGGCTGCCGCGGCCGGTGGTGTAGGCCGAGCGGATGTCCTCGGGCGCGCTGATGATCTGGCCGCCGCCCGGGTAGTCGGGGCCGGGCACCAGCGCGAACAACTCGTCGTCGCCCAGGTTCTCGTTCCTGATCAGCGCGACGGTGGCCGCGGCGATCTCGCGCAGGTTGTGCGACGGCAGCTCGGTCGCCAGGCCGACCGCGATGCCGCTCGCGCCGTTCAGCAGCACGAACGGCAGGCGCGCCGGCAGCAGCCGCGGTTCGCGCTCGACGCCGTCGTAGTTGGGTGCGAAGTCGACCGTGCCTTCGTCCAGCTCGTCGAGCAGCAGCCGCGAGATCGGCGCGAGGCGCGCTTCGGTGTAGCGCATCGCCGCCGCGTTGTCGCCGTCGCGCGAGCCGAAGTTGCCCTGGCCGTCGACCAGCGGATAGCGCTGCGAGAAATCCTGCGCCATGCGCACCATCGCGTCGTAGGCCGCCTGGTCGCCGTGCGGATGGAACTTGCCGATCACGTCGCCGACGACGCGCGCGCTCTTGACCGGGCGGGCGCCGGCCGTGCCGCTGAAGGCCAGGCCCAGGCGCTGCATCGCGAACAGGATGCGGCGCTGCACCGGCTTCTGGCCGTCGCAGACATCGGGCAGCGCGCGGCCCTTGACGACGCTGAGCGCGTATTCGAGGTACGCGCGTTCGGCGTAATGGGCGAGCGTGATGGCGTCGTCGGGGTTGCCGGTGTCGAAGAGATCAGTGGTCATTGCGGAGGTGAGTTCGTGGCCCGGATGCCGATCCGGGGGGTGTCATTCGTGATTCGCCGGCGTTCCCGGATGGCGCTGCGCGTCATCCGGGCCATGGTGGAGCTGCAGTTCGCGCGGCATGCGCGCCTGCAGCAGCGCCCAGTAGAGCTCCAGCACCAGGTGCACGTGCGCCTGGGTTTCGGGGATCGGCGGCATCTCGCCGCCGGCCTTGCGCACCGCCGACTCGCCGGCATTCCACGCCGCGAGCGCGACGTCGATGCGGCCGAAGCGGCGCGTCAGGTTCGACAGCATGCGCGCGCCGGTCAGGATGTTGGTGCCCGGGTCGAGCAGCTTGTCGCGCAGCGCCGCGGGGCGCTCGTTCGCCGCAAAGCCGCCGTAGTGCTGCGCGGCGATCGGCGTCAGCTGCATCAGGCCGACGGCACCGCGCGGCGACACCGCCTTCGCGTTGAAGCCGGACTCGACCGCGATGATGGCCTTCAGCAGCTCGATGTCGACGCCATGCGCGGCCGCCGCCTCGCGCAGCAGCGGCTGCAGCGACTTGACCTCGGGCGCGAACTCCAGCCAGGTCAGCAGGCCGCCGGCGCCATCGGTCTTGCCGGGCACGCGCAGCGGCGCCGCGTCGCCCATCACCAGGTGGTAGCGCGCATCAACCTGCGACGGTGCGAGGTGCGCGGTGCCGCTGCCGTCGACGAACCCCCACAGCTCGGCATGCGCGAGCGGGGGCACGGCGAGCATCAGCGCGCTCGCGGCGCAGGCGAGGGCCGCCTTCACGGGCCGGCCTTCCGCGCGCGCTGCTCATCTTCGAGCAGCGACATCACGACCAGCGCGTCCCAGCCGCGCTCGTCACGCACGCTGTCGCGCAGCCGGCCTTCCTCGACGAAGCCTTCGCTGCGGTACAGCGCCTGCGCGCGCAGGTTGCGGCCCTTCACGTCGAGCCAGAAGCGGTGCGCGCCGAGCGACTCGAAGGCCATGTCGGCCAGCAGCCGCACGCAGGCCCGGCCGAGGCCGCGGCCCTTGTCCTGCAGCACGATGCGCTTCAGCTCGATCGAGCGGTGCGGGTTGCGGCAGCCCTGCAGGATGACGAAGCCGACGGCCTGCGTGCCCTCGCCGGCCTCGACGATGAAATGCCGGAAGTCGGGAAAGCGGATCGCGCCCTCGTGCTGCGTGCGGTCCCACGGCGTGATGAACGGCAGGTTCGCGGGGTCGCGCTCGACCGTTAGCACGAAGTCGAGGTCGCTCAGCATGGTGGGGCGCAGGCGCACCGAGGACACGATCGGACTCACACGTCGATCTCGACGTCGTCGCCGCGCAGTTCCATCAGCTCGCGGCGGGCCTGCGCCTCGCCCTTGCCCATCAGCTTGGTCAGCGATTCGGTGGTGGCGCCGAAGTCGAGCACGCCGAAGGCCACCTGCAGCAGCCGGCGGGTGTCGGGGTTCAGCGTGGTGTCCCACAGCTGCTCGGCGTTCATCTCGCCCAGGCCCTTGAAGCGGCCGATGCTCCAGCTGTTGTCGCGCGCGCCTTCCTTGCGCAGCTTGTCCAGCGTGGCGGCCAGCTCGCCTTCGTCCAGCACGTAGAGCTTGGCGGCCGGCTTCTTGCCGCGCGCCGGTGCGTCGACGCGGAACAGCGGCGGCTTCGCGATGTAGATGTGGCCGCGCTCGATCAGCTTCGGGAAATGCCGGAAGAACAAGGTCAGCAGCAGTACCTGGATGTGCGAGCCGTCGACGTCCGCATCGCTCAGGATGCAGATCTTGCCGTAGCGCAGCCCCGACAGGTCGGGCTCGTCGGTCGCGCTGTGCGGGTCGACGCCGATGGCCACCGCGATGTCGTGGATCTCGTTGTTCGCGAACAGCCGGTCGCGTTCGACCTCCCACGCGTTCAGCACCTTGCCGCGCAGCGGCAGCACCGCCTGCGTCTCCTTGTTGCGGCCCATCTTCGCGCTACCGCCGGCCGAGTCGCCCTCGACCAGGAACAGCTCGTTGAGCGCCAGGTCGCGGCTCTCGCAATCGGTCAGCTTGCCCGGCAGCACCGCGACGCCCGAGCCCTTGCGCTTCTCGACCTTCTGGCTCGCGCGCTGGCGCGTCTGCGCCTGCTTGATCACCAGCTCGGCCAGCTTGCGACCCAGCTCGACATGCTGGTTCAGCCACAGCTCCAGCGCCGGCTTCACGTAGGTGGAGACCAGCCGCAGCGCATCGCGGCTGTTCAGCCGCTCCTTGATCTGGCCCTGGAATTGCGGGTCGAGCACCTTGGCCGACAGCACGAAGCTGGCGCGCGAGAACACGTCTTCCGGCATCAGCTTGACGCCCTTGGGCAGCAGGCTGTGCAGGTCGATGAAGCCTTTCACCGCGCCGAACAGCCCGTCCTTCAGGCCGGATTCGTGCGTGCCGCCGTTCACCGTGGGGATCAGGTTGACGTAGCTCTCGCGCATCGGCGAGCCGTCTTCGGTGAACGCGACGCACCAGGCAGCGCCCTCGCCTTCCGCGAAGTTTTCGGTCTCGCGCGAATCGGCATAGCGTTCGCCTTCGAACAGCGGGATCACCGGGTCGGCCGTCAGCGTCTGCATCAGGTAGTCGCGCAGGCCGCCCTGGTAGGTCCAGGTCAGCACCTCGCCGCTCTTCTCGAGCGTCAGCGAGACGATGACGCCCGGCATCAGCACCGCCTTGCTGCGCAGCAGGTGGGTCAGCTCGGCCTTCGGGAAATCGACGCTCTCGAAGTACTTCGGGTCCGGCCAGGCGCGCACCGTGGTGCCGGTCCTGCGATCGCCCGACGCGGCCGAGTACACCCCCTTGCGGATCACCAGCGGCTCGATCACGTCGCCACCGGAGAACGCCAGCTTCGCCACCTGGCCCTCGCGGTACACCGTCACTTCGAGCCGCTTCGCGAGCGCGTTCGTCACGCTGACGCCCACGCCGTGCAGGCCGCCCGAGAAGCTGTAGGCGCCGCCGGAGCCCTTGTCGAACTTGCCGCCGGCATGCAGCCGGGTGTAGACGATCTCGACCACCGGCACCTGTTCTTCGGGGTGCAGGCCGAACGGAATGCCGCGGCCGTCGTCGTGCACCGTGACCGAGCCGTCGGTGTGCAGCACCACGTCGATGCGCTTGCCGTGGCCGGCCAGCGCTTCGTCGGCCGCGTTGTCGATGACCTCTTGAATGATGTGCAGCGGGTTGTCGGTGCGGGTGTACATGCCCGGCCGCTGCTTCACGGGCTCGAGGCCCTTCAGGACACGGATCGAAGACTCGCCGTAGGAATTGCTGGGTTTGGTCGCCATGGGGCGGGATTCTAGAAGCCCACCACGTTACAACTCGCAATCGACCGTGGCGCAACCGACACGGACGCGTCGCGGCGGCGCGTTACCCTTGCGCGCTTTTTTCGCTTTCTCCGATTCCATCCAACCCGACCCGACCATGCGCCTTGCCTCCGCCACCCTGATCGCCTTGCTGTTCGGTGCCGTCGCGCCGATCGCCCGGGCCGCCGACCTGAACTCGCTGCCATCGCTGTCGCAGTCGGAATTCCGCCTGCTGTCGGAAGACCTGGGCGCCCTGCTGTCGTTCAAGCCGTTGATCCCGTCCGAGCCGCTCGGGCTGACCGGCTTCGACATCGGCGTCGGCGTGTCGGGCACCGTGCTGGAGAACCGCAGCGTCTGGGAGAAGGCGGCCGGCGGCAGCAGCGTGCCGTCGACGATCGCGGTGCCGTCGCTGCGCGCGCACAAGGGGCTGCCGTTCGACATCGATGTGGGCGTGTCGCTCGCACGCGTGCCGTCGGCCGGCATCACCATCACCGGCGGCGAGCTGCGCTGGGCGCCGCTGGCCGGCAACGCGGTGCTGCCGGCGATCGCGCTGCGGGTCAGCGCCTCGTCGATGTCGGGCGTCGACCAGCTGAAGCTGCGCACGCTCGGCTTCGACGTCTCGGTGTCGAAGGGCTTCCTGTTCGCGACGCCCTACGCCGGCCTCGGCACCGTCAACGTCAAGAGCAAGCCGCAGGGTTCGCCGTTGGCGGGCGACGAAGACTTCAACCTCGCGAAGGTGTTCGCCGGCGTGAACCTGAACTTCGGGCTCGCGAACCTGGCGTTCGAGGCAGACAAGACCGGCAAGGCCACGTCCTACAGCGCGAAGTACGGCTTCAGGTTCTGACCCGCCGGCTTCGGATCCGTTACATTGATCCGATGTCGTCGACGCTCCCCGCCACACCCGCCCCGCTCTCGATGAAACAGGTGCTGCTGTGCGGCGCCATGATCGTCACGCTGTCGATGGGCATCCGCCACGGTTTCGGCCTGTGGCTGCAGCCGATCACGATGGACCGCGGCTGGACGCGCGAGACCTTCGCGTTCGCGCTCGCGGTGCAGAACCTCGCGTGGGGCATCGCCGGCCCGTTCGCCGGCGCGCTGGCCGACCGCTTCGGCGCCTTCAAGGTGCTGATCGCCGGCAGCCTGCTGTACGCCGGCGGGCTGGTGCTGATGGGGCTGTCCACCTCGGGCCTGGCCTTCACCGGCAGCGCCGGGCTGCTGCTCGGCATGGCGCAATCGGGCACCACCTACGCGGTGGTCTACGGCGTGATCGGCCGCAATGTCGCGCCCGAGAAACGCAGCTGGGCGATGGGCGTGGCCGCGGCCGCCGGCTCGTTCGGCCAGTTCCTGATGGTGCCGACCGAGAACTGGCTGATCGGCCACCTCGGCTGGCAGCAGGCGCTGTTCGTGCTGGGCTGCGTGGCGCTGGCCATCATCCCGCTGGCGGCCGGCCTGAAAGAGCCGAAGTTCATCGTCAACCCGCTGCAGCAGAGCCTGGGTGCCGCGCTGCGCGAGGCCTTCGCGTACCCGAGCTTCCTGCTGCTGATGGCCGGCTACTTCGTCTGCGGCTTCCAGGTGGTGTTCATCGGCGTGCACATGCCGAGCTACCTGAAGGATCACGGGCTGTCGCAGGACGTGGCCACCGGCGCGCTCGCGCTGATCGGCCTGTTCAACGTGATCGGCACCTACACCGCCGGCACGCTCGGCCAGCGCCTGCCCAAGCGCTACATCCTGTCGACCATCTATGCGCTGCGCTCGGTCGCGATCGTCGTCTTCCTGAACGTGCCGCTGTCGCCGACCAGCGTCTACGTGTTCGCGTCGGTGATGGGCGTGCTGTGGCTGTCGACGGTGCCGCCGACCAATGCGGTCGTCGCGCAGATCTTCGGCGTGCGCTACTTGTCCATGCTGGGCGGCTTCGTGTTCCTGAGCCACCAGGTCGGCTCGTTCCTCGGCGTCTGGCTCGGCGGCAAGCTGTACGACAGCACCGGCAGCTACGACGTGGTCTGGTGGATCGCGGTCGGGCTGGGCGTGTTCGCCGCGCTGGTCAACCTGCCGGTGCGCGAATCGGCGATCGTGCGGGCCGCCCCGCAGCCGGCATGAAGCGGACCGCGGCCCGGCTGGCGATCGGTGTCGCGGTGACGGCCGTGCTGCTGCTGGTGTTCGCGGCCTACCTGCGGCCCGAGATGGCCGTCACGCTCGCCAACCAGCTCTGGAGCTGCTTCTGATGTATGTCGTCGTGATCACCGGCGCGTCGGACGGCATCGGCGCCGAGCTGGCCCGGCAGTGGGCCGCGCGCGGCAAGGCCAACATCGCGCTGGTGCTGGCGGCGCGCAACGTCGACAAGCTGCAGGCGGTCGCCGCCGACTGCCGGGTGCACGGCGCGCAGGCGCTGGTGCAGCGCTGCGACGTCAGCGTGCAGGCCGACTGCCGCGCATTGGTCGATGCGGCGATGGACCGCTTCGGCCGGCTCGACACGCTGGTCAACAACGCCGGCATGTCGGCCCAGGCGCTGCTGCGCGACGTGGCCGACCTCGGCTGGTACGAGGACCTGATGCGGGTGAACCTGTGGGGCAGCGTCTGGTGCACGCATGCCGCGCTGCCGCACCTGAAGACGAGCTACGGCCGCATCGTCGCGGTGTCCAGCCTGGCCGGCCTGGTCGGCGTGCCGGGCCGCACCGCCTACGCCGCCACCAAGTTCGCGATGACCGGCTTCTTCGAATCGCTGCGCCCGGAGATCGGCCGCCAGGGCATCAGCGTGACCATCGCCTACCCGGGGGTGGTCGCGACCGAGATCCGCCGCCGCGGCTACGACGCCGGCGGACAGCCGGCCGGCCGCAGCGGGCTGGACGAATCGGCGGCGATGCCGGTCGAGACCTGCGCCCGGCTGATCATCGAAGGCGCCGAGGCGCGCCGGCGCGACGTCGTGATGACGGCGCAGGGCAAGCTCGGCCGCTGGCTGAAGCTGCTCGCGCCGCGGCTGATCGACCGGCTGGCATTGAAGGCGCTGAACCAGCACGCCCGGCCGCAATGAGCGCGACGCTGCCCTTGCAGGCCGCACCGGCGCCCTCGGCGTGGGTGCAGCGCTGGTCGCACCTGATCGCGCCGGGTGCCAGCGTGCTCGACGTGGCCTGCGGCAGCGGCCGCCACGTGCGCTGGTTCGCCGGCCGCGGCTGCCACGTGACGGCGCTCGACCGCGACGCGGCCGCCACCGAGGCGCTGCATCCGATCGCCGACGTGGTGCTGGCCGACATCGAGGCCGGCCCGTGGCCGCTGCCCGATCGCCGTTTCGATGCCGTCGTCGTCACGAACTACCTGTGGCGCCCGCTGCTGCCGACGCTGTGCCGGGCGCTGGCCGAAGGCGGCGTGCTGATCTACGAAACCTTCGCGCACGGCCAGCAAGGCGTGGGGCGGCCGTCGAATCCGGAGTTCCTGCTGCGCCCGGGCGAGCTGCTCGACGCGGCGCGCGGGTTGCGGATCGTCGCGTTCGAGGACGGCTTCCTCGGATCGCCCGCCCGCTTCGTGCAGCGCATCGCCGCGGTGAGGCCCGCCGCCGATCCCGGCGGACCGGGTGAAATCCCGCGTTATCTGCTGGACGCCGGACACCCCCCGCAGGGTGAGTAAAATCCGCGGATTCCGAGGATCCCGCATGAAACCCATTGTTGGCAGCATCGTCGCGCTGATCACGCCGATGCACGAGGACGGCAGCGTCGACTATGACGCGCTGCGCCGCCTGATCGACTGGCACATCGACGAAGGCACCGACTGCATCGGCGTCGTCGGCACCACCGGCGAAAGCCCCACGGTCTCGGTCGAGGAGCACTGGGAGATCATCCGCGTCGCGGTCGAACATGCGCGCGGCCGCGTGCCGATCATGGCCGGCACCGGCGCCAACTCCACCCGCGAGGCCATCGAGCACTCGCGCTATGCGCGCAAGGCCGGCGCCGACTGCACGCTGTCGGTCGTGCCGTACTACAACAAGCCGTCGCAGGAAGGCATCTACCAGCACTTCAAGGCCATCGCCGAAGCGGTGGACATCCCGATGGTGCTGTACAACGTCCCCGGCCGCACGGTGGCAGACATGCTGCCCGAGACCACGCTGCGGCTGGCGCAGATCCCCGGCATCGTCGGCATCAAGGAAGCCACCGGCAACATCGAGCGCGCCGGCTGGCTGGTGCGCAACGCGCCCGAAGGCTTCTCCATCTATTCGGGCGACGACCCGACCGCGGTCGCGCTGATGCTGCTGGGCGGCCACGGCAACGTCAGCGTCACCGCCAACGTCGCACCGCGCGCGATGCACGAGCTGTGCAAGGCAGCGCTGGCCGGCCAGGCGCGCGAGGCCGCCGCTCTCCACCTGAAGCTGCTGCCGCTGCACAAGAACCTGTTCGTCGAGCCGAGCCCGGCTCCCACCAAATGGGCCCTGTCGCGCCTGGGACGCTGCGGCGCGACGCTGCGGCTGCCGATCGTCGGGCTGACGCCCGCCGGCCAGGCCGCGGTGGAACAAGCGATGCGCGAATCGGGTCTGCTGTGAGCGGCCCGCGCCGCCTGCGCTGACGATCCGCCCGCCCGCTGTTCCAGGCTTCCCACCCTTCATCCTTCCACCGGCCCGGCCGGCGCCCCTTGCGGCACTGTCCTCGGAGATGCACAACGTGACCCGTTTTCCCCTGAATCCTCTCGCCCAGGCCACCGCCGCCGCCCTCGTCCTGGGCCTCGCCGCCGCCGGTTGCTCGTCGATCGAGACGGCCGTGACCGGCGAGAAGGTCGATTACAAGAGCGCGACCGCGAAGGCGACGCCGCTCGACGTGCCGCCCGACCTGACCCAGCTGCAGAACGACTCGCGCTACAACGTGCAGAGCGGCGGCACCATCAGCGCCACCACCTTCCAGAATCCGCAGCTGGCCGCAGGCTCGGGCCAGGCCGCCGGCCCGGCGACCCAGACCGTGGCGCCGAACGCGCTCGGCCAGGCCCGGCTGGAACGCCAGGGCGACCAGCGCTGGGTCGTGACCGCGCAGACGCCCGAACAGGTGTGGCCGCAGCTGCAGGCCTTCTGGAAAGAGCGCGGCCTGACGATCTCGCTCGACCAGCCCGAGGCCGGCGTGATGGAAACCGAATGGGCCGAGAACCGCGCCAAGCTGCCGGACGACCTGATCCGCCGCACGCTGGGCCGCGTCGTCGACGGCCTGTACTCGACCGGCGAGCGCGACAAGTACCGCACCCGCGTCGAGCGCGGCGCCAACGGCACCGAGATCCACATCGCGCACCGCGGGCTGCGCGAGGTCTACGTCGGCCAGCAGAAGGAAACGACGTCCTGGGAACCGCGCCCCAATGATCCGGACCTCGAGAGCGAGATGCTGTCGCGCCTGCTCGTGAAGCTCGGCGCGAAGGACGAGCAGGTCAAGCTGGCCTCGCAGCAGGCCGCGTCGGCACCCGCCGCGGCCACGCCGCATGCACGCGCGCTGACCGGCCAGGCCGCCGCGACGCTGCAGGTCGACGATGCCTTCGACCGCGCGTGGCGCCGTGTCGGCCTCGCGCTCGACCGCAGCGGCTTCACCGTCGAAGACCGCGACCGCACGCAAGGCGTCTACTTCGTGCGCTATGTCGACCCGGCGATGGCCGGCAAGGAAGAGCCCGGTTTCTTCGGTCGCCTGTTCGGCACCGGGGAGAAAGGCAACTTCGCGCCGGTGAAGTACCGCGTGCGCGTGGTCGGCCAGGGCGATGCCAGCCTGATCTCGGTGCTCGACAGCAAGGGCGAGCCGGAGAACGGCGACGCCGGCAAGCGCATCGTCGGCCTGCTGGTCGACGAACTGAAGTAAGCCCCCGGCCGACGGCAGCGAGGCACCCCGCATGCTGCGCTTCTGCAGCCTCGGCAGCGGCAGCACCGGCAACGCGACGCTCGTCGAGGCCACGAGCGGCTCCAGCACCACGCGGCTGCTGATCGACAGCGGCTTCTCGCTGCGCGAGCTGGCGCTGCGGCTGTCGCGCACCGGGCTCGCCGTCGACGACATCGACGCGGTGTTCGTGACCCACGAGCACGGCGACCACGTCGGCTGCGCGCTGACGCTCGCGCGCCGGCACCGTGTTCCGCTGTGGACCAGCCAGGGCACCTGGCGCGCGATCGGCGACCCGGCGGCGCAAGAGTGGCTGAACGTGGCCCGCGACGGCGAGCCGATCGCGATCGGCGACCTGCAGCTTCGGCCCTACACGGTGCCGCACGACGCCAACGAACCGCTGCAGCTGCGCGTGACCGACGGCGACGCCTGCCTGGGCGTGCTGACCGACATCGGCTCGTCGACGGCGCATGTCGTCGCGCACCTGCAGCACTGCGATGCGCTGCTGCTGGAATGCAACCACGACGTCGAGATGCTCGCGAATTCGAGCTACCCGGCCTCGCTGAAGCGGCGCGTCGGCGGGCGGCTCGGACACCTGTCGAACGAGACGGCGGCCGAGATTCTCGCGGCCTGCCTGCATGGCGGCCTGCGCCACCTGGTGGCCGCGCACCTGAGCCGGCAGAACAACCGGCCCGAGCTGGCCATTCAAGCGTTGCTCGGTGTGACCGGCGGCAACGCCGATGACATCACCGTGGCCGACCCGGCGCTCGGCTTCGGCTGGCTGTCATTGCGATGAGCGGGCTGGGGTCGATCCAGACATGAAAAAGCCGCCCGAAGGCGGCTCTTTCATGATCGCTGGAAAGCGATTACTTGGCGGCCGAAGCAGCGCCCGAAGCGGCCATCGCGGCGCCCGAAGCAGCGTCCGTGGCAGCCGAAGCGGCCATTGCGGCGCCCGAAGCAGCGGCGTCAGCCACCGGGGCGGGAGCGGGAGCCGGAGCGGCAACCGGAGCGGGCGCCGGAGCGGCCTCTTCCGGCTTCTTGCCGCAAGCGGCCAGAGCAACAGCAGCAACCAGGGAAGCCAACAGAAGCGACTTTTTCATACTTATCCTCAATGAAAGGTTCAGACAATTACCGGTAATTGTGGGAACCCTCCGATCATTCGATCCACGGCAGATCCCCAACGCATTCAGACCCAGGAAAGCTCGAGCGTTTCCAAGGCCCAGCCCACGATTATACGCAGACGCAGTGCATACCCTATAGGCCCAGCGTTGTCGCAGGAAAGGCCTCGACGGAGCGTTGCAAAAGTGCATCAAGGTGTTCGTGGGCGCGCACCGCATCGCCCTCGTCGGTGGACCAGCTCGCGCGGTACTGCGCGCGGTTCAGCAGCTTCAGCGTGACCAGCCCCGGCGCCAGCAGCAGCGTCGGGATGTCGCGCTCGTCGTCGCTGTCGGGCGAGCGGCATTCGACGATGTGCGACCACTGGCGCCGCCACTGCGCGAAGCGCGCATGGCGCCGCGACACCTCGTCGAAGTGCCCACCCAGCATCGTCAGCTTGCGGTGCGCGAAGGCCCAGCGCGTCAGATGATCGAGCACCGCGGGCTCGCCGAGCGGCCAGTCGGCGAAGTCCGGATCGCTCAGCAGCAGCTCGCGGCAGCCCTGCGCGGCCGCGAGCGCGAAGCCGTCGCGCAGGGCCTGCAGGAATTCGCTGCGCGACGTGATGATGCGGTGCGCGCCGCTGTCTTCCACCTCTTCCATCGTGTGCTCCTTGGCGTGGCTCAGGTCTCGTGCACGGCGCGCACCCAGCCTGCGTGCGCCCACTGCCCGAGCAGTTCGAAGGCATCGTCGCTCAGCCGTGCGACATCGGCAAGCGCCAGGCTGCGAGCATCGGCCAGCAGGCGCATCAGCCGCGCATCGCGGCCGGCCGCGCGGAACGAGTCGCCATTGATGAAGATGTGCCGATCGTCGTACATCATCCGCGTGCGGCGGTCCAGGCGCACCGCCTGCGGTGCGTCGAGCGGCTCGCCGGCATCGAACCACACCGACGGCTTCGGCTCGCTCAGCAGTTCGCCGAGCGCGCACGCGAGCACCGCCGGGTCGCGCAGCAGCCGTTGCACCGCCTCGCCGGCGAACGCCTGCAGCCGCGGCGGCACCTGGCCCGGCGCGTCGGTGGCAGGCTGCGACGGGTCGCGGTACAGCGGGTCCACGGCATCCGGATCGACCGCTTCGATCACCCGCTGCAGCACCTCGGTCGCCAGCTCGTCGCGGCCGGCGGCGCGAAAGCCGATCGAGCAGGTCATGCACTCGCCCTCGGCGACGCCGTCGTGCCCCCAGCCGGGCGGCAGGTACAGCATGTCGCCGGGCTCGAGCAGCCACTCCTGGTCGGGCACGAAGCGGCTGAGGATCTTCAGCGGCACATCCGGTTCGAGCGACGCATCGTCGACCGGCCCGATGCGCCAGCGCCGCCGGCCCTGCACCTGCAGCAGGAACACGTCGTAGGAATCGACGTGCGGCCCCACCCCGCCGCCGTCGCTCGCCCACGAGACCATCAGGTCGTCGAGCCGCGCGTCCGGCACGAAGCGGAACCAGGACAGCAGCTCGCGTGCGGCATCGAGGTGCAGGTCCAGCCCCTGCACCAGCAGCGTCCAGCCGCGGCGCGACACCGCCGGCAGCGCACGCCGCGCCTGCGGACCGCGCTTCATCGTCCAGCCGCGCTGGCCTTGCAGGATCACGCGCGATTCGACGTCCTCGCGCGCTGCCAGGTCGAACAGCTGCGCCCGCGGCAGGATCGGTTCGATCCCGGGCACGGCCTGGCGGATCAGCAGCGGGCGCTTCTGCCAGTGGCGGCGCATGAAGGCGGCGGGCGACAGGCCGCCCAGCAGGTTGGCGGGACGGGTGCTGCCGGGCGCGAAAACGCCGGGCGTGGTGGGGGTTGCGGTCGGTGCGGGCATCCGACGATTGTGCGATGCCTGTGCGATCATTCCCGGATGCTCATCACGAACCCCTGCGTCGTCGCCCTCACCTGGCGGCTGGAAGACGCCCAAGGCCAGCTGATCGACGAACTGGACGCCCCGGTCGAGTTCTTCGTCGGTGGCGACGACCTTCTCGCGAAGGTCGAAGAAGCGCTGATCGGCCAGGAAGCCGGCTACGAAACCAAGCTGCACCTCGAGCCCGACCAGGCGTTCGGCGACTACCAACCCGAGCTGGTGTTCTTCGAAGAACGCTCGATCTTCCCGGAGCAGGTCGACGTCGGCATGCAGTTCGACGGCCCGCCCGAAGGGGCCGTCACCGAAGGCCTGCAGCCCGACGCGGTCTACACCGTGACCGAGGTCTACCCGACCCACGTGGTGCTGGACGGCAACCACCCGCTGGCCGGCATCGCGCTGCGGCTCGACCTGAAGGTGCGCGACGTGCGCGAGGCCACCGAGGAAGAGATCGAGGCCGGCACCGTCGGCTCACCGGCCGTCAGCATCATGACGACCGCGCCGTCGAACTCGCACCTGCACTAGACCCTAGACCCGGGCCGCGCCCTCCGGCGCCGTCACCGGCCCCTTGCCGCTGAAGCGATCGAGGTACAGGTAGATCACCGGCGTGATGTAGAGCGTGATCGCCTGCGAGAACACCAGCCCGCCGACCACCGCGAGGCCCAGCGGCTGGCGCAGTTCGGCGCCCGCGCCCAGCCCCATCGCGATCGGAAGCGCCCCCATCAGCGCCGCCAGCGTCGTCATCATGATCGGCCGGAAGCGCAGCACGCAGGCCTCGCGGATCGCCTGCTCGGGCGCCATGCCCTGCGTGCGCTGCTGGTCGAGCGCGAAGTCGATCATCATGATCGCGTTCTTCTTGACGATGCCGATCAGCAGCAGGATGCCGATGGTCGCGATCAGCGTCAGGTCCATGTTGAAGAGCTTCAGCGTCAGCAGCGCGCCGACCGCCGCCGACGGCAGCCCGGCCAGGATCGTCAGCGGGTGGATGTAGCTCTCGTACAGCACGCCCAGCAGCACGTAGATGACCAGCAGCGCGCCGATGATGAGAATGGCCTGGCTGCCCTGAGAGCTCTTGAACACCGCTGCATCGCCGCCGTAGCTGGTGATGATGGACGACGGCAGCTCGATCTCCTCGCGGTAGTGCTCGATCTTGCCGGTCGCGTCGCCGAGCGCCGCGCCGGGCGCGAGGTTGAACGACACCGTCACCGCCTGCAGCTGGCCGACGTGGTTGATCGAGGTCGGCCCGACGGTGCGCGCGACGGTCGCGAAGCTCGACATCGGCACCAGCGTGCCGCTGGTCGAGCGAACGTAGATGTTGTTGAACGCGCTCTCGTCCTGCTTGGCGCCGGGCGCCACCTCCATGATCACCTGGTAGCTGTCGACGCTGGTGTAGATGGTCGACACCTGCCGCTCGCCGAAGGCGCTGAACAGCGCCGAGCGCAGCGCGTCGATCGACACGCCGAGCGTGTTCGCGCGGTCGCGGTCGATGCTCAGCGAGGCCTGCAGCCCGCGCAGCTGCGAATCGCTGGTGACGTCGCGGAACAGCGGGTCGGTGCGCAGCTTCGCCTGCAGCTTCTGCGCCCAGTCGCTGAGCTCGTCGGCCTTCACGCTCTGCAGGATGTATTGGTACTGCGCCTTGCTCTGGCGGCCGCCGAGCTGCAGGTTCTGGATCGGGCGCATGAAGACGGTGATGCCGGCCACGTCGCGCAGCTTGCGGCGCAGCCCTTCGACCACCTTGGTCATGTCGTCGCGCTGCGCATGCGGCTTCAGCGCAACGAACATGCGGCCGGTGTTCTGCGCACCGCCGCCGCCGTTGAACGAGCTGACGGCCTGCACGTTCGGGTCGTCGCGGATGATGGTCGCGACGCGGTCCTGCAGCCGCACCATCTCGGGGAACGAGGTGTCTTCCGAGGCCTCGGTCTGCACGCTGAGCTGGCCGATGTCCTCCTGCGGGAAGAAGCCTTTCGGGATGCTCGCGAACAGCCAGCCGGTCGCGATGAAGGTGACCAGCGCGACCATCACGACGGCCACCCGGTGGCGCAGCGCGACGTCGAGCGAACGTGAATAGGCGCCCAGCAGCAGGTCGAAGCCGCGTTCGAACGAGCGCACCAGCGCGCCCGGCTGCTTCTTGTGCGCATCGTCGGTCAGGAAGCGGCTGGCCAGCATCGGCACCAGCGTCAGCGAGACGAAGGCCGACGCGATGATCGCCAGCGACACGATCACCGCGAACTCGTGGAACAGCAGCCCGATCACGCCGGGCATGAAGAAGATCGGGATGAACACCGCGATCAGCGAGGTGGAGATCGAGATGATCGTGAAACCGACCTCGCGCGAGCCGCGCAGCGCCGCGCCGAACGGCGCCTCGCCGTGCTCGACGTGCCGCATGATGTTCTCGAGCATCACGATCGCGTCGTCGACCACCAGGCCGACCGCCAGCGTCAGCCCGAGCAGCGAGATGTTGTCGAGCGTGTAGCCGAAGCCCCACAGCAGCGCGATCGCGCCGACCAGCGACACCGGCAGCGACAGCGTCGGGATCGCGGTCGCGACGAAGCGGCGCAGGAACAGGAAGATCACCAGCACCACCAGCACGATGGTGCCGAGCATCGTCAGCGTCACGTCGTGCAGCGATTCGCGCACCGACACCGATCGGTCGTTGACCAGGTTCATGCGCACCGATTGCGGCAGCTGCGCCTGGAAGCCCGGCAGCGCGGCGCGCACCGCGTCGACCACCTTGACGGTGTTGGCGTCGGGCTGGCGCAGGATGGCCAGCGTGATCGACGGCTCGCCGTTGTAGCTGGCAAAGGTCTTGACCGTCTCGTAGCTGTCCTCGACCGACGCGACCTCCTTCAGCCGCACCGGGTTGCCGTTGCGGTTGCTGACGATCAGCTCGGCGAATTCGGCGGCGTTGCGCAGCTGGCGGTTCGCCTGCAGCGTCAACGTCTGCTTCGGGCCTTCGAGCGTGCCGACCGGCGTGTTGGCATTGGCCGCGCCGAGCGCGGCGTTCAGCTCGTCGAGGCTGATGTTGCGCGCGGCCAGTGCATCGGGCTGCACCCGCACCCGCACCGCGTAGCGCTTCTGCCCGTAGATGTTGACCTGCGCGACGCCGGCCAGCGTCGACAGCGACGGCGAGATCAGGTGCTCGGCGAAATCGTTCAGGTCCGACAGGTTCAGCGACGGCGAGGTCAGCGCGATCAGCAGCACCGGCGCATCGGCCGGGTTGACCTTGCGGTACGACGGCGGGCTGGTCATGTCCTGCGGCAGCTGGCGCTGCGCGCGCAGCAGCGCGGCCTGCACGTCGACCGCGGCGGCGTCGATGTCGCGGCCTTCGTCGAACTCCAGCGTCACGGTGGTGCTGCCCAGCGTGTTGGCCGAGCTGATCACGCTGAGGCCCGGGATGGTCTGGAACTGCTTCTCGAGCTGCAGCGCGACCGAGGTGGCCATCGTCTCGGGACTGGCACCCGGCAGCGCCGCCGACACGTTGATCACCGGCGTGTTGTAGCTCGGCAGCGCGGCCACCGGGATGCGCGTGTACGCGATCACGCCGGCGACGACGATGGCGGCGTTCAGCAGCACCGTCATCACCGGACGGCGGATGAACAGCTCGGACAGGTTCATGGTGTCACCCCCGACGTGGCCGAGGCACCGGAAGCGGCAGCGCCGGCCCCGGCCGCAGGCCTCTTCCCCGCGGCGCCGCTGGCGGCCCGCTCGGCCACCGGTGCGCCCGGGCGCAGGTTCTGCCGGCCGTCGACCACGACCCGCTCGCCGGGCTTCACGCCGGTGACGACCGCCTCGGTGCCGGCCGCCTGCACGACGACGATCGGCCGCGCGACGGCCTTGTTGCCGTCGTCGACCACGTAGACGATGTTGCCGCGCGGGCCCTGGATCAGCGAGGCCTGCGGCACCACGGTCGCATCCTTCAGCGTCTCGACCACCAGCCGCACGCTGACGAAGGCGCCGGGCCACAGCGTCTGCTGCCTGTTGTCGAACACCGCCTTCACCTTGACGGTGCCGGACGATGCGTCGATGTTGTTGTCGACGAACTGCAGCTTGCCGGTCAGCGTGCCGCGGCCCTCGGGCAGCACGGCGGTGACGACGCCGCGCCCCGACTGCAGGTTGCGCAGCGCCTCGCCGAGGTTGCGCTGCGGCAGGTTGAAGCCGACCGCGATCGGGTCGATCTGCGTCAGCGTGACCAGCGTGCTGGTGGCCGGCTGTACCGAGCTGCCCGGGAACACGTTGATCGCGCCGGCGCGGCCGGCGCCGGGGGCGACGATGCGGTTGTAGCCGAGCGCCACCTTGGCGGCGGCCAGCGCCGCGCGGTCGGACGACACCACCGCCTGCTGGCCCTCGACCAGCGTCTGGCTGCTGTCGACCGCGCTCTGCGAGACGAAGTTCTGCGCCAGCAGGTCCTTGCTGCGGGTGAGCTGGCGCTGCGCGTCGGCCAGCGAGGCCAGGTCCTTCTCGAGCTGGGCCTGCGCCTTCGCGACGTTGACTTCGTCGGTGCGTGCGTCGAGCGTGAACAGCAGCTCGCCGGCCTTCACGAACTGGCCTTCCTTGATGTGCACCTGCGTGATGGTGCTGGCGACCTGCGGGCGGATGTCGACGCTGTTCAGCGCGGTGACGCTGCCGGTGGCTTCGAGCGTGACCTCGTAGTCGCGCCGCTGCGCCCGCACGGTGCTGACGCTGACCGGCGCGCCCGAGGCGGCGGACGACGGCGCGGCCGCACCGCCAGTGCCTTCACCCTTGCCGCGCGAGGCCAGGCCGTAGCCGACGCCCGCCACCACGACCACCGCGGCCACCACCCATCCCACCAAGCTCTTGTTCATGAACAGCCCATCGTCAAAGTCGTCAAAGTCGTCGTCGAATCATTCGGCCAGGTCGGCGCGGCCCGGGGCCGAGGCATCGAAGCGCAGCGCCGGCACCCGGCTGGCGGCCCACGCGGCCAGCACGCAGACGGCGGCGGCACAGGCGAAGGCGATCTCGAACGCGACGCGCAGGTCCTGCTGCGCATGCGGATCCTGCGCCGCATGCAGCGCGTCGCTGCTCCCCATCAACCCGAAGATCAGTGCGCCGAACGCGCTCGCGCCGATCGAGGACCCGAGCGTGCGCGCCAGCGACATCGTGGCCGCCGCGGCACCCAGCCGCGCCGGGCCGGACGCCGTCTGCGTCACGATCTGCATCACCGACATCACGCTGCCCAGGCCGAGCCCGATGGCGAAACCGAGTGCGATCAGCGTGCGCTTGTCGGGCGGCAGCAGCGCCATGCCGAGCAGGCCGGCGGCGGCCAGCAGCAGGCCGCCGACCGGGATCGCCGTCGGCCGGCCGGTCCAGACGATCAGCCGCGACGTCAGCGTCGCGCCGCCGACGATGCCGGCCGTCAGCGGCAGCAGCAGCAGGCCGGCCTCGGCGGCATCGGCATGCAACGACAGCTGCAGGTAGATCGGCAGGTAGAACACCATCGCGAACATCGCCGACGCGAAGCCGACGACCGTGAGCACCGCATAGCGCACCGGCGGCAGCCGCACCAGCTCGATCGGCAGGAAGGGTCGTGCGGCGACGCGCTCGACCCGCAGCAGCAGCGCCCACAGGCCAGCGATGGCGGCCAGCAGCGTGGCGCTGCTGGCAGAGAGCCAGTCGAAGCGGTGCCCGGCCGACGACAGCCAGAACAGGCTCAACCCCATCGCCAGCGCGAACAGCAGCAGGCCCTGCAGGTCGGGCGGGCCGGTGCGCTCGTGCGGCACGTCGTCGGCGCGCAGTGCATGCAGCCGCCACAGCGCCAATGCGCACAGCGGCAGGTTGACCAGGAACAGCCAGCGCCAGCTCGCGTGGTGCACCACGAGTCCGCCGATCACCGGCCCGCCGACGCTGGCGAGCGTGAAGACGATCGCGAAATAGCCCTGGCTGCGCGCCCGCCGCTGCGGCGAGACGACCTCGCCGATCAGCGCCTGCGACAGCGTCATCAACCCGCCGCCGCCCAGCCCCTGCAGCGTGCGCGCGGCGACCAGCCACCACAGGCCGGTCGCCAGGCCGCAGCCGAGCGAGCCGAGCGCGAACACGGCCGTGGCCAGCGACAGCAGCTTGCGCCGGCCGAACTGGTCGCCGAGCTGGCCGTACAGCGGCACGACGATCACCGACGCCAGCAGGTACGAGACGGCCAGCCACGAGGTGTCGCGCAGCCCGCCGAATTCGCGGCTGATCACCGGCGTCGCGGTGGCCAGCAGGGTCTGGTCGACGGCGGCCAGGAACATCGGCAGCATCACCGCGCCGAACAGGCGGCGGAAACGCCGGCGCGCTGCGGCCACGGCCTCGAGGCGCGCGGCGGACACTGGCGCGGCAGCTGCGGTCTCAGTCATGGACGAACCTGGCCTTCAGGATGGCCAGACCCTGCATCACGACCGCCAGTTCCGCCGGGCTGGCGTCGGACAGCGTCTTCGCGAGATCGGCACGGGCGCCGCGGCGGATGCCGTCGAGCAGCGACTTGCCTTCGGCGCTGAGCCGCAGCTCGGTGCGGCGGCGGTCGGCCTGCGCGGTGGTGGGCGACACGTAGTGGGCACGGACCAGCCGGTCGACCATCGACGACGCGGTGGCCAGCGTGACGCCGAGGAAGCCGGCGACGTCGCTGATCGAGCAGGCGGCATGCCGGCCGATGAAGCCCAGGCAGCGGAACTGCGGCACCGACAGCCCGGCATCCAGGTTGCCGCGCATGCCCATGCGGATGGCGTTCATCACGTCGGGAACGACGCTGAGCACCTCGGCAGCGACACGGCTTGCGTCAGGCGCGACGGCGGCCGA
Source organism: Rhizobacter sp. Root1238 (assembly GCF_001425825.1). GTDB lineage: Bacteria > Pseudomonadota > Gammaproteobacteria > Burkholderiales > Burkholderiaceae_C > Rhizobacter. The sequence continues at coordinate 83,879 of NZ_LMDM01000023.1, read as the reverse complement.
TTCGGGCTTGGCGGTGGGCTTGGCAGGGAGGGCCACGGCGGGGCGATGCCTTCGCAGGACTGGTCGAGATGCTTAGCCTATCAAAGCATTTCGACAAGTTTGTTGCGGGCGGGTAAACACCCGGCCGGCCCGGCGAGGATTTTCCCCGTCCCCTTTGTCCGTCCGACCTCAGTGCTTGCCGGTCGACCCGAAGCCGCCGGCCCCGCGATCGGAGCTGCCGAACTCCTCCACCACCCGGAAGCTCGCCTGCACCACCGGCACGATCACCAGCTGCGCGATGCGCTCCATCGGCGCGATCGTGAAGGCCGCCTGGCCGCGGTTCCAGCAGCTCACCATCAACTGGCCCTGGTAGTCGGAATCGATCAGCCCGACCAGGTTGCCGAGCACGATGCCGTGCTTGTGGCCCAGCCCGGAGCGCGGCAGGATGATGGCCGCCAGCCCGGGGTCGGCGACGTGGATCGCGAGGCCGGTCGGAATCAGCTGCGTCTGGCCGGGCTCGAGCACCAGCGGCGCGTCGAGGCAGGCGCGCAGGTCGAGGCCGGCGCTGCCGGGGGTCGCGTACGTGGGCAGTTGCTCGGCCATGCGCGGGTCGAGCACCTTCAGGTCGATCGGGGTCATGCGGTTCGAGGGGTTGAAGCGGAAGAAGAGAGCCGCGCCGCGATCTCCTGCACCAGCGTGCGCGCGAGCGTCAGCTTGTCGGCATGCGGCAGCTGGCGTTCGCCCTGGGCGTCGACCAGCAGCAGCGCGTTGTCGTCGCGCCCGAAGGTGGCCGGCCCGAGGTTGCCGACGACCAAGGGCACGTTCTTGCGCTCGAGCTTCTCGCGGGCGTGCTTCGAAAGGTCGTGGCTCTCGGCCGCGAAGCCGACGCAGAACGGCCGGTCGGGCAGCTTCGCGACGGCGGCGAGGATGTCGGCGTTCTCGGTCAGCTCGAAGGTCGGCGCGACCTTGCTGCCGTTCTTCTTGATCTTGTGGTCCGACAGCGAGGCCGGCCGCCAGTCGGCCACCGCCGCGGTCGCGACGAACACGCCGTGCTGCGCCGCCAGCGGCAGCACCGCGTCGAACATCTGCTGCGCGGTCTGCACGTCGATGCGGCGCACGCCGCGCGGCGTCGGCAGGTGCACCGGGCCGGCCACGAGCGTGACCTCGGCCCCGGCCTCGTGCGCCGCGCGGGCGATCGCGAAACCCATCTTGCCGCTGGACCGGTTGGTGATGCCGCGCACCGGATCGATCGGCTCGAAGGTCGGTCCGGCGGTGATCAGCAGGCGCTGCCCGCGCAGGTGCTTCGGCGCGAAGAACGACACCACGTCTTCCAGCAGCTCCAGCGGCTCGAGCATGCGGCCGTCGCCGATCTCGCCGCAGGCCTGGTCGCCGTTGCCGGGGCCCAGCACCGCGGCGCCGTCGGCGCGCAGCTGCGCGATGTTGCGCTGCGTCGCCGGGTGGGCCCACATCTCGCGGTTCATCGCCGGCGCCACCAGCAGCGGGCAGCGCTCGATCGGCCGCGCCAGGCACAGCAGGCTCAGCAGGTCGTCGGCGCGGCCCTGCACCAGCCGCGCGATGAAATCGGCGCTGGCCGGCGCGATCAGCACCGCATCGGCCTCGCGCGTCAGGTTGATGTGGGCCATGTTGTTGGCCTCGCGCGCATCCCACTGGCTGGTGAACACCGGCCGCGTCGACAGCGCCTGCATCGTGACCGGCGTGATGAACTGTTCGGCCGCCTCGGTCATCACGACTTGCACCGACGCGCCGGCCTTCACCAGCGCGCGCGTCAGCTCGGCGGCCTTGTAGCAGGCGATGCCGCCGGTCAGGCCGAGCACGATGCGCTTGCCTTGCAGGTCGTTGGATGAAGCAGTTTGCAAAGACGTGCTCACAGCGGTGTCCAGAAGCGGGACATGTCGGACAGGTTGAACAGCACGCGCACCGCCTTGCCGTACACCTCGGAATGCGGCAGGAAGCCCCAGCGGCGGGAATCTTCGGAGTTGTCGCGGTTGTCGCCCAGCATCATGTACTGGCCTTCGGGCACCGTGCAGTGCCAGGCGCCGCGGCGCTCGTTGACGCAGTGCTGGCCGAGCTCGGGTTGCTGCAGGTCGACCGCCATGCTGCCCATCACGAACGGGTTGACCTTGATCAGGTGGTCGCGCCCGGGCAGCGATTCGTTCTGCAGCCACTGGCCGCGGTCTTCCTCGCGCACGCCGGCCTCGCTGCCGTCGCTGACCGGCTCGACCTGGAACGGCGCGCCGTTGATGCTGACCGCGCCGTCCTGGAAGCGCACCACGTCGCCCGGCATGCCGATCAGCCGCTTCACGTAGAACTCGGAGACGTTGCGCGGGAAACGGAACACGACGACGTCGCCGCGCTGCGGCTTGCCGAACTCGATCGCGGTGTTGGTGAACGGCAGGCGCGGGCCGTAGGCCAGGTGGTTGACGAGCAGGTAGTCGCCGACCCGCAGCGTCGGCTCCATCGAGCCGGACGGCACCTTCGGCCAGTCGGCCACCGCGACGCGGCAGGTGAACATCAGCGCCACCACGAAGAACAGCTCGGCGCCGAAGCTGACCCACAACGGCTTGCGCGTCGGTGCGGGCATGCGCGCGAGGCGGCGGCGCCACGCGAACCAGCAGGCGCCGGTGGCGAGGCTCAGCAGGCAAAGCACTTCGTTGATGGAAAAACCGATCTGCATCGAATGCGCTTCCAGGTGATGTTCACGAGCAACGGCCCGGCCGGGATTATGGCTGCGCCACGGAGTGTGCCCGGGCGTCGCATTCCTACACCTCGACGGCTGTAAGTCCTACGGCCTCCGGTCGACAAACTTCCGGGGCATCCGGCAAGATGCCTCCCACCCCCGAGGAGACCTGCATGGACCCGTTGTTGGCATTGAAAGATTCCCGCCGTGATGCGCCCGCCGGCGGCGCTGGCCGCCGCCCTGCACTGGTCGGCCTGCCGAGTCGCGGCGCGCCGTTGCAGCCGCAGTTCATGCAGAACAAGCTGCCGCCCGAAACCGCGACGCTGGCCGAGGTGACGGCCGGGCTGCTGAAGGCGCGGGCCGAAGTGGCACCCAAGTATTTCTACGACAGCCTGGGCTCGCACCTGTTCGAGGCGATCACCGAGTTGCCGGAGTACTACCCGACGCGCACCGAGGCCGCCATCTTCGAGCTGCACGCCAGCGAGATGGCAGACGCGATCGGCCGCGGCATGACGCTGATCGACCTGGGCGCCGGCAATTGCGCGAAGGCGGTGCGGCTGTTCCCCGAGTTCAAGCCGTCGCGCTATGTCGCGATCGACATCTCGGTCGACTTCCTGCGCGAGGCGCTGGCCGGCGTGCAGCGCGCGCACCCGGCGCTGAACGTCACCGGCCTCGGCATGGACTTCGCGAATGCGCTGGTGCTGCCGACCGAGCTGCTGCGCGACCGGCCGGTTTTCTTCTACCCCGGATCGAGCATCGGCAACTTCACGCCCGAGCAGGCCTCGCGGCTGCTGGCCGGCGCGCGCGAACAGGCGCGCGGCGGCGGCATGCTGATCGGCGTCGACCTGGTGAAGCCGGCGCACCTGCTGGAAGCCGCGTACGACGACGCACTCGGCGTCACTGCGGCGTTCAACCGCAACCTGCTGCCGCACCTGAACCGGCGCATCGGCACCGACTTCCAACTGCCCGACTGGCAGCATGTGGCCCGCTTCGACACCGAGCTGTCGCGCATCGAGATGCACCTGCAGGCCGTGCGCGAGCTCGATGTGCGCTGGGCCGGACACACCCGGCACTTCGCGGCCGGCGAGCGCATCCACACTGAAAGCTCGTACAAGTACACGGTGGCCAGCTTCGAGGCGCTGCTGCGCGAATCGGGCTTCCGCCAGATGCGGCACTGGACCGACCCGCAGGGCTGGTTCGCGGTGTTCTGGGCGCAGGGCTGAGGACGACGACCCCTCGTTCGATGGGTGCATCGAACGATCCCCCAGCGGGATGCGCGCCGGCCTAGGGTGGCCCGGCAGGGCCTGTTGACGCTACGGCGTCGCGTCCGGGCGCAGGTTCAGCGAGCGCACGTAGGCGACGATGTCGCGCATCTGCTCCTCGGTCAGCTCGGCGCCCCACGGCGGCATGAACGGCGAGCGGCCCAGCGCCTGCCCGCCCAGCTTGACGATCAGGCCGAGGTAGGTGTCGTTCTTGTCGGTGACCCGCAGGTTGGCCGGCCGCGGGTCGTACAGGCGGGCCGCCCGGCCATTGCCATCGGCGTTGATGCCATGGCAGGTGACGCAGTAGTTCGCGAACACCAGCCCGCCGCGGAACACCGCCGCCTCGCGGCTGTCGCGCGGCAGCGGCTCGGCATGCACGCCGCCGACCCAGCTCAGCAGGCAGGCCAGGACCAGCACCCCGATCCACAGCGCCCGGCTGTCGTGGGGCCTCACTTGCCGACCTCGATCACCATGCGCATGTCCGGGTGGACCGCGCACTCGACCTCGATGGTGCCGGGCTTGTCGAACGTGATCGTCTTCGAGCCGCCCTGCCCGAACGAGCCGAGGTCGAAGCTCTTCGCATCGGACAGCGAGAACACGTTGTGCGCGAACGGATCCTCGTTGACGAACTTGACGGTGTCGCCCACCTTCACCTGGAGCTTCTTGACGGAGAACGCCTTGCCCTTCTGCGCCAGCACATGCTCGGCGGCCTGCGCCGACAGGGCAGCGAACAGGCAGGCGGCCGTCACGACGACGGCGCCGGCGGCTGCCCTGCTGGATTGGAACTGCGGGAACTGCATGGAAGACTCCTTATTCAGTTGGCAGGCAACCGGGGCAGCGTGAACGGCCTGGCCGGCGTGGTCAGCGCTTCCATGAAGGAGACGATGTCGCGCATCTCGTCGTTCGACAGCGACAGCGGCTTCACGCTCGCCGACAGGTTGGTGCGGACCGCACCGCCGCGGTTGTAGTGCGCAACGACCTCCTGCAGCGTCGTCGCCGACCCGTCGTGGAAGTACGGCGCGGTCAGCGCCACGTCGCGCAGCGTCGGCGTCTTGAACGCCCCCTTCAGCGACGGCACCGGCTTGATCGCGAAGCGGCCGACGTCCGGGTTCTCCTGGCCATACGAGGCGAGGCCGATGTTGTGGAAGCCGTTGTCGGTGAAGTTGGGCGCCTGGTGGCAGCCGGCGCAATTGCCCTTGTCCGGGTCGGTGAACAGCCGGAAGCCTTTCACCTGCGAGGCCGTCATCGCCAGGCGATCGCCGCGCAGCCAGCGGTCGAACGGCGAATCGTTGCTGACCACCGTGCGCTCGAAGGCTGCGATCGCCTTCGAGGTCGTCGTCTTGTCGATCGGCTCGCCCGGGTAGGCCGCGGCGAAGGCGGCCCGGTAGTCCGGGTTGACGGCCAGCCACGCAAACAGCGCGTCGAGGTTCATCGCCATCTCGTCCATCGACTCCATCGGTCCCATCGCCTGGTGCTCCAGCGTCGCGCGGCGGCCGTCCCACATCTGGATGGTGTTGTAGCCGGTGTTGACGATGGTCGGCGACGCCCGGCCCAGCACCTTGCTGCGGAAGCCCTTCGCCGTGCCCAGGCCGTCGGACCAGCCATACAGCGGGCTGTGGCAGCCGGCGCACGACAGGTTGCGCTCCGACGACAGGCGGGCGTCGAAGAACAGCATCTTCCCGAGCTCGACGCGGGCGGCACTCGGCGCGTTGTCGTCGGGATGCGGCGGCAGGTCGGGCAGCAGCCACTGCCGGTCTTGCGGCGTCGCCACCTGCGGGTCGTCGACCGCCCCGGCAGCGCCCCAGCCCAGGGTCGAAAGACACAGGGCCAGGGCCCACGGACGCATCCAGCTCATGATGAATTCCTTTCTTCGGGGGAACAACGTGCGACGGGAATGTGATCCGGTTTTCGTCGCCGTGCCCGCCAAACGGACCCCTGCTTTGTCAACAACTGCCAACTGGCCGTCCAGCGCGGCGACGGTTCCGTCAGTTGTCATTCGTTGACAAATGAAGCGTTCACCAAAGCGTCGCGTGCGGCGATATTTGTCAACAGTCGGCAACACAAATGTTCCGATGCGTGACCCCCTGGAACAGGAAGCAGTACCCATGTCATCCGCGACACCCGCCACCGCCGCCGGCCTGCCAGCGTCGGCCCGCCCTGCCGAGCAGCGCGCCGTGTCGCGGCATGCCGTGCCGCCGGGCGGCATGCTGGAGTTCTTCCGCTACCACGGTGTCTGGGCGCCCGGTGTCCGCCTGTTCCGCCACCTGTCCTTCAACGCCAAGGCCTTGATGATCTCGGCCGTGTTCATGGTGCCGATCACGATGCTCGGGGCCGTCTACCTGCGCGACATGGCCGCCGCGTCGGTCGCCACCGAGCGCGAGCTGCACGGCCTGCGCTACCTGCGGGACGCGCTGCCGCTGGTGCAATTCACGCAGGCCCAGCGCCTGCGCGCGATGCAGGCAACCGGGCTCGACGCGGCCGGCGGCTGGTCGAAGGACCAGGAGGACTACCGGCAACGGCATGCACGGCTGCAGGCCACGCACCGGGCCATGGCCGACGTCTTCGACGCGGCCGCACCGTTCCAGGCCCTGGCGCCCGAACTGCCGGCTGCGCCGGTGCACGGCGCCGACGCGACCGAACTGTACGAACGCTACACGCAGCTGGTCGCCGACCAGCAGGCGCTGGTGCGGATCGTGATGGAGCAGTCCGGCCTGTCGCAGGACCCCGACCTGACCACCGGCCGCATCGTCGCCGGCGCCGTGGCCGCCGTGCCCGAACTGGCCGACCGGATCGGACAGGCGCTGTCGCTGGGCAGCCAGGCCCTTGCGGCGGGCGAGATTTCCGCGCCGCAGCAGCGGCTGCTGTCGGACACGCTGCCGGTGATGGAGTACCTCGAGGCCCAGGTGTCCGACCACCTCGACAAGGCCTTCAGGTTGAGCGAGCCGCTGCGCGCCGAACTCGGCGTCGACAAGGCCATGCCCGCGGCCTCCGAGCTGCGCGGGCTGGCACGGCGCTACCTGCTGGGCCCTGCGGTCAAGGGCGACGCGGCGCGCTTCAAGGCGGCCGGCACGCGCGCGTTCGACGGCTACTGGGCCTTGAACGGGCAAGCGCTGTCGGCCACCGAACGGATGCTCCGGCAACGGTTGCACGACACCGGCGTGCGCCGCAACACCGTGATCTCGATGCTGCTGGGCAGCCTGCTGCTCGCCGCCTACCTGTTCTGGTCGTTCCGCCTGGCCACGCAGGGCGGGCTCGAGGCGATCGCCCGACACATGGCGCGCATGCAGCATGGCGACCTGACCGGCGCGCCGACGGCCTGGGGCACCGACGAAGCGGCGCGCCTCATCACCGCCGCGAAGGCGCTGCAGCAGTCGTTCTCGGGCATCGTCGGCGACGTGCGCCAGGTGAGCGGCCATGTGCTCGACGCCAGCGCCCGCCTCGACGGCCATGCCCGCCAGCTGGTGGCCGGCAACGTCGAATCGCTCGGCCACATGCAGCAGTGCGCCGGCGCGATGCAGCGGATCTCGCACGCCGCGGGGCACACCCGCACGGTGGTCGACACCGCGGCCCGCCTGTGCGATGCGAACGTGCAGGCCGCGCACGCCGGCCAGCATGCGGTGCAAAGCCAGGTGCAGACGATGGCCGAGCTGCGGGAGCTGTCGACCACGATCGCCGACGTGACGCGCGTCGTCGACACGATCGCGTTCCAGACCAACCTGCTGGCACTGAATGCGGCCGTCGAAGCGGCCCGCGCCGGACAGGCCGGCAAGGGCTTCGCGGTGGTGGCGGCCGAGGTGCGCACGCTGGCCGATCGCTCGGCGTCGGCCGCACGCGAGATCCGCGGCCTGATCGACACCAACGTGCAGCGGGTCGAGAGCAGCACGCGCATCAGCAGCGACGCCAGCCTGAAGATGAACGAGCTGGTCGCCAACGCGCAACAGCTGACGGGCCTGCTCGGATCGATCTCGAACGCCGCCGACGAGCAGAATCGCTGCATCGGCCACGTCGACGCAGCACTCGTGTCGTTGGAACGAGGCGCGCAGCAGAGCACCGGCCGGATCGACCGGACGGCCGAGGCGGTGCGCTCGCTGCGCACCTCGTCCGACGCGCTGCGCTCGCATGTCGAAACCTTCCGCATCGATGCGCGCACCGCCGATGCCCCTGCCGGAGCCACCCTGTGAGCGCCATGACACTGCACGAGCCGCCGCGAACCCAGACACCACCGCACGACGCCGATGACGCGCCGCCGGGCGCGCAGACGATCCTGGTGGTCGACGACCTGCCGGCGAACCTCGAAGCCGCCGCCCGCTTCCTGACGCACCACGGCTACCGCGTCGCCGTCGCGCAGGACGGCGAGGACGCGATCGAACGCGCCGCGCTGGTCCACCCGGACCTGATCCTGCTCGACGTGATGATGCCCGGGCTCGACGGCTTCGAGACCTGCCGCCGGCTGAAAGCCTCCCCGGCGTCGAGCCACATCCCGGTGATCTTCATGACGGCGCTGGCGGAGACGCCCGACAAGCTCACCGGCTTCTCGGTCGGCGCGGTCGACTACGTGACCAAGCCGCTCGACGTCGCGGAGGTCATCGCCCGCATGCGGCTGCACCTGACGCTGCACCAGCTGCAGCGCCGCGTCGAGGCCCGCAACGCCAGCCTGCGCGAGGAGATCGCGGCCCACGAGCTGACGCAGGCGGCCTTGCGGCGCTCGAACATCGAGCTGGAGCAGCTCGCCTATGTGGCCTCTCACGACCTGCAGGAGCCGTTGCGGATGATCGCGAGCTACCTGCAGCTGGTCGAGGAGCGCTACCAGGACCGGCTCGACGACGACGGCCGCGAGTTCATCGGCTATGCGGTGGACGGCGCGAAACGGCTGCAGAAGCTGATCAACGACCTGCTCCACTACTCGCGCCTGGTCAGCAAGGAACGGCCGCTGCAGCAGACGCCGTGCACCGAGGTGCTCGAACTCGCGCTGCGCAACCTGCACGTCGCCGTCGAGGAGAGCCAGGCCGTCGTGACGCATGACGACCTGCCGGTGGTGGCGGCCGACCAGACCCAGCTGGTGCAGCTGTTCCAGAACCTGATCGGCAATGCGATCAAGTTCCGCAGCGGTCCGGGCCCGAAGGTGCATGTCGGCGTCCGGCACGACGGCGATGCCTGGCATTTCACCGTCAGCGACGACGGCATCGGCATTGCCCCGGCCCACTTCGAGCGGGTGTTCGTGCTGTTCCAGCGGCTGCACAGCCGCTCGCGGTACGACGGCACCGGCATCGGGCTGACGCTGTGCAAGAAGATCGTCGAACGCCACGGCGGGCGCATCTGGGTGAGCTCGCTGCCCGGCGAGGGAACGACCTTCCATTTCACGCTCTCGCCGCACGTCGGCAGCCTGGCGCAGCCGTGATGCGATGGCCACGGCGATACGGGCTTCCCCATGGCAAGATGGCCCCCCACGATGGCCTTCGATGCTGCCTTGCCGGGACGCCTGCTGAACCACGCCACCTTCCTCGACACCACGGCGCAGATCCTGCGACGCGGCCTGGCCGCCGTCCTGTGCAGCCTTCCTCTCGGCAGCTTGACGGCACAGGTCGATACCGCTCGCATCGACGCGATCCGCGTCGCCTTCACCCTCAACTTCGCGCGCTACACGGCCTGGCCTGAAGGCGCCCCGGCCGATTCGTTCCGGCTCTGCGTGTCTGCCGGCGATTCGCTGTACGAGGCGTTCTCGTCGGCGGACAACACGATGGTGCGCGGGCGGCCCGTGCGGCTGCGCCGCATCGCCGCCGGCGCAACCGACGCCGTCCGCTGCGACCTGCTGTACGTGTCGGGCACGGCCGAAAACCGCAGCGCGCTGCTGCACTCCGTCGCATCGCTGCCGGTGCTGACCGTCGGCGACGATCCGATGTTCCTGGGCAGCGGCGGGACGATCCGGCTGTTCACCGGCGACCAGCGCATGCAGTTCGACATCAACCTCGCGCAGGCCGAGCGTGCCCGGCTGGTGCTGTCGCCGCAACTGCTGCGGCTCGCCCGCTCCGTCAACCAGGACAAGGCGCCGTGACGCAACGACTGCCTATCGCCTCGAGAAACTGGCTCGTCCGGGCGGCGCGCTGGTTCGGTCGCCAGCACCTGCCGCTGCGCCGCAAGACGGTCCTGCTGCTCGCGGTGAGCCTGGCCTGCGGGCTGCTCGCCCTCGGCAGCTGGCAGGTCGGGCGGCAGATCGCCGAGCAGCAGCTCGCGGCGCGCCAGCAGATGCAAGCGTTGGCAGCCGTGATGGCCGAGGGCACGGCCGCCGCGCTGGCCTTCGGCAACGCGGCGGCGGCCGGCGAGACGCTGTCGGCATTGCGCGGCCAGACCGCTGCCACCCGTGCCGATCTCTACGATGCACGCGGGCGCCTGTTCGCCTCGTATGCCGCGCCGCAGCCGCAGCCCGGCCCGGAAGGCATGACGCTGACCGTCTCGCTGGACGTCATGCTCGACGGCGTGCGCACCGGCGAGCTGCGCCTGTTCGGCGTCGCACCGACGGCGGTGTCGCAGTGGCAGCGGCAGTCGCTGCCGCTGCTCAGCGCGCTGGGCGCCTCGCTCGCGATCGGGCTGATCTTCGCGACCGTGCTGCTCCATGCGAGCCTGTCGCAGATCGAAGACCTCGCCCGCGTCGCGCGCGACATCCATCAGGGGCTGCCGCCGCGCCGCGTGACGCGGCGCAGCCGGGACGAACTGGGCGACCTCGTCGATCAGTTCAACGCGATGCTGGGGCAGTTGCAGCTCAACCAGACCAACCTCGAGATCACCGTGCGCGAACGCACCGCCGAACTGCGCTCCGCCAAGGAATCGGCCGAGGTCGCCAACCGGGCCAAGAGCAGCTTCCTGGCCAACATGAGCCACGAACTGCGTACGCCGCTGAACGCGATCATGAGCTACGCGCAGCTGTTCCAGATCGATCCGCGGCTCGACAGGGAACAGCTGCAGGGCGTGCGGACCATCCACCAGAGCGCGGAGCACCTGCTGCTGCTGATCAACGACCTGCTCGATCTGTCGCGCATCGAGGCCGGTCGCCTCGAACTCTTCCCCGAGCCGGTGATGCTGAAGACCTTCCTCAGCGCGATCACCGATATCATCCGCATCCGGGTCCAGGAAAAGGCGTTGAGGTTCCGCTTCGAGGACCACAGCAGCGAGAGCACCGCCGTCTCGGTGGACAGCACGCGGCTGCGCCAGATCCTGCTGAACCTGCTGAGCAACGCGGTCAAGTTCACCGACGCCGGCGAGGTCGCCCTGGTGATCCACGAGACGCACCGCAGCATGAAGGAAGTTCGCCTGCGCTTCGAGATCCACGACACCGGCATCGGCATCGACCCGGACAAGCTGGGCGCCATCTTCCGGCCCTTCGAGCAGGCCGCCGACGTGCAGCGCCGCTTCGGCGGCACCGGGCTGGGCCTGGCGATCAGCCGCCAGCTGGTGGCGCTGATGGGCAGCGACATCATCGTCAGCAGCCGGATCGGGCATGGCAGCCATTTCTGTTTCGAGCTCGACCTGCCGCTCGAACAGACCGCCCTCACCACGACGGCCGCGCTCGACCGCATGGCCCAGACCATCGCCGGGTACCGCGGACCGCCGCGCAAGCTGCTGGTCATCGACGACACCGAAGCCAATCGCAGGCCGCTGATCACGTTCCTGAGCGCCAAGGGATTCGAGATGCTCGAAGCGCCCGACGGCGCCGCAGGGCTGCAGGTCGCGCTCGAACACCGGCCCGACCTGATCCTGATGGACAGCGTGATGCCGGTGATGGACGGCTTCGATACCACCCGGCGCATTCGCGAAATGCCGATGCTGCGCGACGTGCGCATCATCGCGATCTCGGCCAGCGCATCGGCATCGGACCACCAGCACACGCTGGACGTCGGCGCCGATGCCTTCCTGCCCAAGCCGTTCACGCTGACGGCCTTGATCAACGCCATCGGCCGCCTGCTGCAGCTGGAATGGCTTGAAATCGACACCGCGCAGCGTGCCTCGCCGGAGGACGAGAGCGGCGATGCCGCATCCGGCGAGGTGCCCGATCGCGCTCGACTCGAGGTGCTGCTGCGGCTGGCCGAGTTCGGCAACATGCAGGATCTTGCCGCGCATGCCGCCGAGCTGGCGGCCAGCTCCGACGCGTGCCGCCCCTTCGCGCTGCGCCTGCAGCGCCTGGCAGAGCAGTTCCAGTCCAAGGCTGCACTGCAGCTGGTGCGCAGCGCGATGCGCGACGACACCTGATCGACCGCTCGCCGGCGGCCGCGCCGCCCCAGCCAAAACGACACCGGTCACTTGTCAATTGTTGACAAAGGGCTCATCGAGCTCGCGGTCAAATCGATCGATAGTTCAACCAGACCCTTGTGCCTTTTCAGCGACCGATTGCAGTTGGCATTTGTTGACTTTGACCTGAACCAGACGCGGCATTCGTCCATAGCCAACCGCAGCCGGGATCGAGATCATTCACCGCACCGAAGACCGCAACCCTGAAGGCCGCTGAACCCAGTGGCCTTCGCACCGAACGGGAAAGACCATGGATTTTTCTCCGAACCCCTTGGCCAGCATGCCGACGCTGCTGCCCGCCAGCCTGCTTCTCCTTCCGACACTGCTCGCCATCTGGTGGCAGACCCGCCGGTGCTTCGATCGGCGGCTGTCTCTGCTGCGCCGTCAGTTCGACGCCCAACGCGCCGCCACCAGCGAGTTTCTCCAGCACGCCAACAGCCAGATCGACCTGCTGCAGAGCGAACTCGCACTGGCCCGGCGTCGTGAAGACATTCTTCGCGCGCGGCAAGCCAGCAAGGCGCACGACTCCGCGAGCATGCGCGGCAAGACCTCCGGACCTTCCATCACCTTGCTGTCCGTGCTGCGCGAGCAAGCCACAGGCACGTTGCACAAGCGTTCAGAGACAAGCGGCGCAGGATGTGCAGACAACATGCACGAAGCACCCATGCTGCCTGCACATGGCAGTTCCAACATCGGCATCAGGGCTCACGCAGCCTGAACCTACAAGTTGACGCCCCCGCACGGTGGCATCACACCTAGATCCAGGGACCGGACTCTCATCTTTCAACATCGAGGCAGGTATGACCAGCAGTAGTGGAATAGCAAGGATTCTGATCGTCGATGACCACGAGATCGTCAGAGACGCCGTGAGCCTGTTGCTGAACAAGCTCGAGCGGCCGGTGATCACGTTGGCCGCGGGCGATTTCCAGACGGCACGCAACATCCTTTCGAACGAAACCGTGGACCTGGTGCTGCTCGGCATCTCGTCACCCATCGGTCCGAGCCTGAACGGCGTGGTGTTCCTGCGCAGGCTGCCGGCATGCCCGCCGATCGCGGTGTTCTCGACGCACACCACCCGGCGCTTCGTGTCGAGCGCTGTGGCGGTGGGCGTCTCGGGCTTCATTCCCAAATCGCGCTCGGCGGTCGACATCCTGCAAGCGGTGACATCGCTGCTCGGCGGCAACAAGTACATGCCGACCGAGGACGAGATGACGCATGTCGCCGGCACCTCGGACATCGAGGCCAGCGAGCACACCTACGCCGAGGAGAACCTCGCCGCTGCTTACGACCTCGCGCCACGCGAAGCGGCCGTGCTGAAATGCGTCTGCCAGGGCATGCCCAACAAGCGCATCTCGACCGAGCTGAACATTTCGCCGAACACGGTGCGCAACTACCTGTCGCGCATCTTCAAGGTGATGAACGTTCGCAACCGGACCGAGGCGGTCGCCCGCACGCAGAACATCCTGCGCTGAGAACCCCTTCGGGCTCTACGCCGATGGTGTCGCGCGGGCCTCCTGGATCCACACCAGGTTCAGCAGCGCGCCCATCTGGTCCATCAGGGCCTGCAGGTTGATCGGCTTCGTCAGGAACGCATTGGCGCCGGCCGACAGGCTGCGTTCCTTGTCCTCGATCGACGCGCTCGCCGAGATCGCGATCACGAACACCCGACTCCGGGTCCGGCGCAGCCGGTCCAGGGTTTCAAGCCCGCCGACATGGGGCATCAGGATGTCGAGCAGGATCAGGTCCGGGGCGCTGCTTTCCAGCTGCGCCAGGGCCTCGGCGCCATCGCCGGCCTCGCAGAGTTCGAAGCCGAGGCTGTCCAGCATGTCGAGCAGCAACGCGCGGTTGGTCGCAACGTCGTCGACCACCATGATCTTTCGGCGCGGCCCGGCATAGCCGATCACGCAGCCGCGGGCCGATTCGGCGGCAGGCGTTTCTCCAGCGACGGCATCCATCGCCAGGTCGAACCAGAATCGCGTGCCTTCTCCCTTCGCACTCTGAACGTGGATCTCGCTGCCCATCAGGCGCACGAACTGCCGGCTGATCGCCAAGCCCAGCCCGGTGCCACGATTTCGATCCTCCAGCCCACCCACCTGCTCGAACGGCTGGAACAGCCGTGACAACTGCGCGGCGTCCATGCCTGCGCCGGTGTCCTGCACTTCGAAGCGCAGCGCATGCGCCCCGCTCGGCCCCACGCGCAGCGTCACCGCGCCGCGCTCGGTGAACTTGACGGCGTTGTCGAGCAGGTTCAGCAGCACCTGCCGCAGGCGCTTCTCGTCCGCGCGCAGCGTCGCGGGCAGGCCGCTCGACAAGTCGGCACCGAGCTGCAAGGCCGGCTTCTGCCTAGCCCTGACCCCCATCAGCTCGACCAGGCCATCGAGGTAGCGTGCGAGATCGAACACCGTCGGGCACAGCTCGAACTTGCCGGCCTCGATCTTCGCGAGGTCGAGGATGTCGTTGATCAGCGTCAGCAGGTGTTCGCCGCTCTGGCGGATCGCATTCACGCCCGCCTGCTGCCGCTGTGTCAGGTTCTTGTCGCGCTGCAGCAGTTGCGCAAAGCCCAGCACGCCGTTGAGCGGCGTTCGCAGGTCGTGGCTCATCGCCGCCAGGAACGCGCTCTTGGCCCGGTTGGCCACCTCCGCACGGTCACGCGCGATCACCAGTTCGGCGGTGTGGGCCCGGACCAGGTCCTCGGCCTGCCGGCGTCCGATCGCATAGCGGATCGCCCTCGACAGCAACTCCGCGGTGACCTCGCCCTTGACCAGGTAATCCTGCGCGCCGGACTGGATCGCCTCCAATGCGACCGCCTCGTCGCTGAGCCCGCTCATCACCACCAGCGCCGGCACCTTCACCGGCCGCGCCAGCAACTGCCGCATCGTCTCGATGCCCCAGGTGCCGGGCAGGCCGAGGTCGAGCAGCATCACGTCGAAAGAGCGCTCCGCCAGCGCCTGGGCACCGGCATCCAGGGTTTCGCACCAGCTCAGCGCGAAGTCATCGGTGCGCGACAGCGAAAGCATGTCCTTGATCAGGCGAGCGTCGCCGGGGCTGTCCTCGATCAGCAGCACCCGCAGGCTGCTCATGTCGCGCCTCCACGACCGGTCAGACACACGGTCTGCAGCCAGAAGCGCTCGATGTTGCGGATGACCTGGTTGAACTCGTGCAGGTCAGCGGGCTTGCTGATGAAGCAGTTCGCCTGCAGGTCGTAGGCGTGGGCCACGTCGTCGTCCGATTGCGAGGTGCTCAGCACGATCACCGGGATGGACCGCAGCGTCGCATCGGACTTGATGGCCGCGAGGACATCGCGGCCGCCCATCAGCGGCAGGTTCAGGTCGAGCAGGATCAGGTCAGGCCTCGGTGCCGCGTCGTAGGGGGCGTCGCGGCGCAGGAACTGCATCGCGGAGATGCCGTCTTCGGCATGGTGCAGGCGCAGGTCGTTCCCGTTGCGGCGCAGTGCTTCGCGCGTCAGGCGGACATCGCCCGGGTTGTCTTCGACCATCAGAACATCAACGGCCCTGAACGCGCGCTGCAACAACATCGCCGCACCCTCCGGATGCGACCGACTATACGCGTGCCGACTTTCGAAACATCCCCCCTGGAGCCGGTGGGCGCCGAGGGGAGAAACCCTTGAGCGCTGCGCCTCAGCGATCGGCGCGCAGCTTGGTGTCGGTTCCCACCGTCGTGGCGTTGCCGAGCACGAACACGGTGTACACCTTCCCGGCCGTCAAGGTCTGATCGGTCGTTTGCCACAGCAAGTTCGACCCGTTGTTGGCGGCGATCGTTGCCGACTTGTCGCTGGCGGCCACCGTCATCGGTGCCGACGCGGTGCCGAACGCGACGTCGTCGCCGATGATGTCGTTATCCAGCGTGAGCGTCACGCCGCCTGATAGACCGTTGACGCCGTTGATCAACCGCAGCTTGACCGGCTCGGCGACACCGGTCGACGGCGTGTTGTCGTCGGTGATCACCGACAGTTTCGGCGAGGCCAAGTCGCCGGTCACCAGCAGCGTCAGGTCGCCGCCCGACGGTGCGTTCGCGGTGCCGACATCGACGCTCGCCCCGTTGACCGTGACGGCCAGCGTGCCGGCCGTCACCAGCCGGTAGCCGCCGATGTTGGCCGCCGGATAGTTGGTGGCGATGGCCGTGCCGTTGACCGCGACGCTGACCTTGTCGGTTGTCGCCAAGGTGCTGGTGACCACGCGCACGCGCGTCGACAGGTTGGCGCTCGGCGTCACGGCACCCCGTTGGCTGACGACCAGTCCGTTCACCAGCACGCCACCGCTGCTGCGCGTCAGCACGAGCGTGGCGACCTGCTGGTTGCCGAGGGTCAGCGCCGGGATGTCCAGGCGCACGTCGCTCTTGACGTTGGCAGCCGTCACGCACACGTGGTACGTGCCGGCGCCGAATGTGGTGTACGCGGTCGGGCTGGTCGCCGAGGTCGACGTCGACAGGCCGCTCGCCGCGGCAATGGAGGTGGACCCGAGCGCGTTGCACGCGACCTGGCCGACGTACACGTCGACAGCGCCCGCCTCGACGCCGGCGGTGTTCATGAAGCGCAGCTTGGCCTGGCCCGAACTCGGCGCATCTTCGTCTTCCGTCAGGTAACTGACCTGCAGTGCCGAGCCGCTCGCATAGGCGAGCAGTGCGTAGTGGGAGCCCGCCGACACCGATCCCCCGGTGCTGGCAGCCGTGGTGCCGGAGCCGGTCTGGGAAATCTTGAAGGTGTAGTCGTCCTCATCGAGGTTGGCATAGCCGCTGGCGGACCCGGCAGCCACGCTGTTGACCATCCCCGAGTCGTCACGGTAGGCGTCCAGCAGCGCGAAGTCCGTGGTGGCGTTGACCAGGCGCACCGAGCCCTGGTCTTCTTCGCTGTTGCCGCCGCAGGCCTGCAGCAACGGGAGCACGAGGGCGGCGATCAACAGGGCACGGGTCGGTCTTTTCACGGGGCAGGATCCTTGAATGGAGTCGGCCGATTATGCGGGCACCTCTGTAACGGCCTGATGTCGCGCGTGTACGGCTGTGTGACTGGAGCGGACCCACTGTTGCAGTTGCAGCTCGAGCAGGTCGGGGTCGCTGACGGTGCGCACCCGCTGGTAGGCGTCTTCCGCCTCGGGGTACCTGCGGCGCAGGTAGTTCAGCCACTGCTTCAGCCGGCCGGCCCGATGGCGCGGTTCGACATGCCCGCACACGAGTTGCCAGAAGTGCATCATCAGCGGCAGCAACTGCGCCCAGCCGAGCGATGTGCCCGGGCGCGCGATGGCGTGTGCCAGGCCCGGATCCGCGACCATCCCGCGACCGAGCATCAGCGCATCGCAGCCCGACACCTCGCGGCAGCGCTGCGCATCGTCGACGGTCCAGATCTCGCCGTTCGCGATCACCGGGATCGGCACCGCCGCACGCACCGCAGGCACCCGGTCCCAGTAGGCCGGAGGCCGGTAGCCATGCGCCTTGGTGCGGGCATGCACGACCAGTTCGGACGCACCCGCGCCTGCGATGGCCTGCGCACACTCCACGGCCCGCAGGTCGTCGTCGAAGCCGAGGCGCATCTTGGCCGTCACCGGCACCGCCCTCGGCACCGCGCGACGCACCGCCGAGACGATGCGCCCCAGCAGCTCCGGATCCTGCAGCAGCGCGGCCCCGCCGCCATGGCGGTTCACGACCTTCGCGGGGCACCCGAAGTTGAGATCGATGCCGGCCGGCCCGAGCGAGGCCAGTCGCGCCGCGTTCTCGGCCAGGCACACCGGGTCGGAGCCGAGCAGTTGCGCGCTGACCGGCACGCCGCTCGGCGTGCGCCCGCCATGGCGCAGCTCCGGAACGATGCGCAGGAAGACGCGTTCCGGCAGCAGGGTGCCGGTGACGCGGATGAATTCGGAAACGCAACGGTCGATGCCGCCGACGCGCGTGAGCACGTCGCGCAGCGTGAAGTCGAGCAAGCCTTCCATCGGGGCCAGCAGGATGGTCATCGGATCGGGAGGGGGCAGGCCATCCACGAGTGTACGTATGTCCAGAAATAAGGCGACCTGCCTGCCCCGGTCGCATACTGCGTGCCGAGGGAGACCACCCATGGCACCACATCGCATGTCGGCAGACGTCCCGGGGCTGGGCACCGCTGGCGAGCCCAGGCCGATACCGCCGCTGGACGCCGCCCACGCCGAGCATGTCGCGGCCGAACTGTTGCGCATGGTGTTGCTTCACACGCGGGCCGGCACCCTGCTCGCGACCGCGTTCGCGGTGTTGCTGGCCATCTACTGGTCGGGCTCGACCCCGATCGACTGGGTGCGTGGCTGGATGGTCGTCAAGCTGGGCATGTCGGCATTGCGGATCTTGTCGGCCCACAAGCATGCGCGCGCCGGCCTGCCGGCCACCCGCGGCTGGCGACAACTGACCTACGGGCTGCTCGCCCTCGATGGCGCCATCTGGGGCTTGGCCGGCCTGTGGCTGATGCACCAGCCGGTGCAGGTCTCGTCCTTCGTCGCCGCGGCGTTGGCCTGCGTGACCTGCGTGGCCACGTTCGGGCTGCAGGCGAGGCTGCTGGCCACGGCCGCCTATGTCGGGCCGATCATGGTGCCGACGGCACTCGGGCTCGCGCTGCGGGCCGATCAGGTCGGCGTGGTCGGCAGCCTGGGGTTGCTGATGCTGTTCGGACTGCAACTGCTCACGGCCCGCGGGGCCGAACGGCGGCTCACCGCCAGCATCCTGCTGCGGCTCGAGGCCCAGGCGCTGGCCCACGAGAAGGCGGCTGCACTCGAACTCGCGCAACGACAGATCGAGGTCAAGACCCAGTTCCTCGCCAACATCAGCCATGAGCTGCGCACGCCGCTGCACGGCATCCTCGGCGTCGCGCGGCTGCTCCATCTCGAAGCCGGCGAGCCGGCGGTGCAGCACCGCCTCGAACTGATCGAATCGTCGGGCACGCACCTGCTGCGGCTGATCAACGACCTGATCGACGTCTCGCGCATCGAGACCGGGCACTTCCCGATCCGGCACGAGGTGTTCGACATCGTCACGCAGGCGGGCCTGGTGGCGGACGTGTTCGCATTGCGCGCCACCGACAAGGGCCTCGACTTCTCGATGTCGCATGCATTCCCCCGCCCGAGCTGGGTGGTCGGCGACGCCGCCCGCTTCAGGCAGGTGCTGCACAACCTGCTGGGCAATGCCGTCAAGTTCACCGAGAAGGGCCGGGTGGAAATGAACCTGACGCGCGGCAGCGCGCCGGACATGATCGAGGTCGAAGTGATCGACACGGGCCCGGGCATCGCACGGGCCGACCAGGACCACCTCTTCGACGCGCCCTCTGCGCTGGATTCCGGGACCGACCCGCCGGCGCGCAACCATGGCGGCCTCGGTCTCATCATCGCCCGTGAACTGGCCGAAGCGATGGGCGGCTCGCTCCGCGTGCACAGCAAGGCGTGTCTCGGCTCCCAGTTCGTGTTCTGCGCCCGGCTTCCATCGACCGCGGCACCCGGCGAGACCGAGGATGGCGCATCGATGGCGGCGCCGGCAATCGACCTGCGGCGCGTGCTGGTCGCCGAGGACGACGACGTGTCCGCATTGATCGTCTGCGCCTACCTCAAGCAGCAAGGCCTGTCCCACGAGCGCGTGAACAACGGGCACGATGCCGTCGGGCGAGCGCTGCGCGAATCGCAGCGGCCCGACCTCGTGCTGATGGACTGCCAGATGCCGACGATGGACGGGCAGACCGCCACTCGCGAAATCCGGGCCCAGGAGCACACCTTGTGCCTTCCCCGCGTACCGATCATCGCGATCACCGCGACCTCGACCGACGAGGATCGGCGAGCCTGCGCCGAGGCCGGCATGGACGATCTGCTCGCCAAGCCCTTCAACCGCCAGGAATTGATGCAGGTCCTGGCGCAGTGGGGTGGCGCCTTGCCGGCACCCGGTGTCACGCTGCCTGACGAACCTCCCCGTGAAGAGGCGGCATGGATTCTCTCGGGAACAGGTGCACGTCCGGGTGGAACGTCTCGATCATGAACGGATACAGCCCATGGCCTGACGCCAGCCAGGTCCGTTCGGCGGCGGTGACGTCGAAGGCCAGGATGCGATGCGGCAGGTTGCCGGCATGGGCCAGCGGGACGCGATCATCGGCCCCCAGCACGTCCGTGAAACCCAGGCCCTGGTAGATCCTGATCAGCGCATTGCTGCGCGCACCGATCACCATCCAGCGGACCTGGCTCGCCAGGCAATACAGGTAGGCCGCCTTCATCAGCATCAGCCGGGTCTGCGGATCGACACCCGGCAACACGGCCAGCCGGGTCAGTTCGGCGCGCGGCTCGTCGGCCAGCCACCGCGGCAGGATCACGCTGCCTTCCAGCTGCAGCGGTACCACCACGTTGCGCTGGATCCGCGCGGTGCCGATGGCCGAGCCGGTGGCCTTGTCGCGGCACAGCAGGATCGCCGTGCCGCGCTGGCCGTCGGTGGCGTCGGGCACCGCCAAGGTCTCCTGCATCTGCGGAACGTGGTGACCATAGGCGTGAGCCCGGACGCTGCAGACGTCACGCAGGTCAGCAGCCGTCGCGGCGAGTGAAACGCTGAAGGTAAGGGTGCTTGTCGTCATGGTAAGAACAGGCAGTTGAGATACCGCCTGTGTGGCGTGGCACATCGCCACGTACCCACCCTATAGAGAGGGACTCTCTGAGCTTCCCTCGAACAAGACACCACCCAACACGAGTCGTAAGCCTGTGTTCCAAGTGCTTCTCAGTGCAGCGATGTTCCGGGCCGCTGCCGCCTTTCGGCGATGATGGTCGTCCACATTGACCTCGGGAGTCACGGTTTGAAGACACCATTGATCGGCCTCGCGGCCTGCCTGATCAGCTTGTCCGCCGGCGCACAGGCCGACCTGGCCGCCAGCGCGGCCAAGCAGCAGGGCGCGCTGGTCACGCCCAGCGGCCTCGTGTATCGCTCATTGAAGGAGGGGACGGGGCCGAGCCCGGCGGCGACGGATCGTGTCCGCGTCCATTACCGCGGGACGTTCGCCGACGGCAAGGAGTTCGACAGTTCCTACGCCCGCAAGGAGCCGGCGGAATTCCCGCTGAACCGGGTGATCAAGTGCTGGACGGAAGGGGTGCAGCGCATGAAGGTGGGCGGCAAGGCGCTGCTGGTGTGCCCGCCGGCCATCGCCTACGGAGAGGCTGGCGCCGGGGGTGTCATTCCACCGAATGCCACACTGCAGTTCGAGGTGGAGTTGCTCGGCATCGCCGGCAAATAGTCATCTGGGCTGTGGGTGATGGCGACAGGCGCCACGCGGCGGCCTCAGTGCAGGTCGCTGCGCATCACCGCCGGCGTCGCGTACTCGCGACCGACGACGGCTCGGGCATACAGGTAGTTGGTGCGGGCACGGTCGCTGAGGGTGTCCATCTGCACATGCCCGTCGGCATCGCAAGGAAAGGCCAGCGCACGGCCTTCGTTGAACAGCGACTGGAACCGGATTTCGTAGCGGGCGATTTGTGAAGTAGAGCTCATGTCAGCCTCCGAAGAGCACCTTGCCTGGGATCGGTCGTCGACCTCAATAAGCCCAAACTCGATGGATCAAATTTAGGCGCTGCCTGTCGACTCCGCTGTCGGGGCCCCTCGTTGCAGGGGGTCAGAAAAACTCCAATCCCTGTGTCAGCGTGGCGGGTTCATCCGACAGGGGCACCCGGCATTGCCTGACAACCCTTCGCCTTCAGCTTGAGCCGCCACGGCGGGTCGACGTGCGCTGCGACGGAAGTCATGGATGGCCAGGCGAAAAAAAGCCGGGCGAGCCCGGCTTTCCTGTTTCAGCCGAGGCTGATCACTTGGCGGCGGAAGCAGCCGGTGCAGCGGCTTCGGCCTTCTTGTCAGCCTTGTGGTGCTTCTTGTGGGCGGCCTTCTTGGCGGGTGCCGAAGCGGCATCGGCCGACGAGGCGGCTTGAGCGAACGAGCCCACGGCGAAGGCGGACAGAACGGCGGCAACGATCAGAGACTTGGTCATGGTGGTATCCCGGATTGGATGGAAGTCGTTCTGCCCGACTTCCTGAAGCTGGCCCGGCTGTCGCCCGGCTTGTGTCCACAACGGGAGATCGTCACGTTTGGTTGACGTTAAGAAAGGAAAACGGAAGCTGTTGAAATATGTCGTCACGTTACGCCGTGGCGTCCAACAATGACCCCAGCACCTCGTCCTGCACCTGCAAGGTGCGCAGGTTGGCCTTGTAGCTGTAGGCGGCGGACATCTGGTCGACGATGTCGGCTTCCAGCGAGCCACCGGATTCGGCGGGCGGTGCGATGTCGGCTTGCACGCCACCTTCAGGCCGCGCCTGCTGGACGACCTGCTGGCGTCGAAACCCCGCGGTCTGCGTGTTGGCGATGTTGTGGGCGGCGCTGTCGAGCCGGAGCTGGGCAGCATTCAGGCCCGACAGGCCGATGGAAAAGGTGTTGGACATGGCAGGACCTCGCTGCCCGCGATATCGGCAGGGCGGCCGCCGACTTGAGCCATTTCAAACCATCGCCGCGCCAACCGTCGCCCGCACCGGGATGCCGGCCGGATCGAATCCCTCCAGGCAGAAGACGTTGACGCCGACGAAATCCGGCGTCACGCGCTTGCGGTGGAACGGGTAGATGCCGCAGGTGCTGCAGAAGAAATGCCGCGCGGTGCGGGTGTGGAACCGGTACTCGGTCAGCGCAGCCTCGCCCGCGAGCAGCCTGAAGCGGCTCTCGTGCACCTTCACCATCAGCGCGTTCTTGCGCCGGCAGATCGAACAGTCGCAAGTCGTCAGCTCGGGAAAATCGGTGTCGATCGCGAAGCGCACCGCCCCGCAATGGCAACTGCCCTGCCAGGTCTGCAAAGGCCGGCTCATGCGGCGGCCACCAGTTCGCCATACCGGCCGAGGTCGATGTTGCCGCCGCTCAGGATCACGCCCACGCGCTTGCCTGCCAGCGGCAGCACGCCCTCGAGCACCGCCGCCGCGCCCAGGCAGCCGGTCGGCTCGACGACCAGCTTCATCCGCTCTCCGAAGAAGCGCATCGTGCGCGCCAGCTGCGCGTCGCTGACGGTCAGGATGTCGCGCACGCGGTGCTGGATCACCGGGAAGGTCAGCGCGCCCACCATCTGCGTCTGCGCGGCATCGGCAATGGTTTTCGGCATCGGGATGCCGACCCGCTCGCCACGGCGGAAGGATTGCTGCACGTCGTTGCCCGCCTCCGGCTCGACGCCGTACACCGCACAGTCGGGCGACAGGTGGTTGGCCGCCGTGGCGCTGCCGCTCAACAGCCCGCCGCCGCCGGTGCAGACGAACAGCGCGTCGAGCGGCCCGACCTCTTCGATCAGCTCCTTGGTCGCCGTGCCCTGCCCCGCCATCACCAGCCGGTGGTCGTACGGCGGGATCAACGTCAGCCCGCGCTCGGTGGCGAGCTGCTGGCCGATCGCTTCGCGGTCGTCGCGGTAGCGGTCGTACAGCACGACCTCGGCGCCATAGCCGCGCGTCGCGGCGATCTTGAGCGCCGGCGCATCCTGCGGCATCACGACCACCGCCGGCAGGCCCAGCAGCCCGGCGCACAGCGCGATCGCCTGGCCATGGTTGCCCGACGACCAGGCGATCACGCCGCGGCGGCGCTGGTCCGCATCCAGCTGCACCAGCGCGTTGTACGCCCCGCGGAACTTGAACGCGCCCATGCGCTGAAGGTTCTCGCACTTGAAGAACACCTGCGCGCCGGTGCGCTGGTCGGCGGTGCGCGACGTGGCGACCGGCGTGCGGTGCGCCACGCCCGCGAGGTGGGCGGCAGCGATGTCGACATCGCGGTAGGAGATCGGCAGGTCCATCGTCGGCATCCGTGAAGGCGTGAAAGGGATGCACCAGCGTAGCCCAGCCGCCGCGCGCTGAAACTGTGCGCCCGCGCCGATTGATACAGTGCCCCGGCACACCTCCATGCCTGTAGCTTCACGCGCCGCGGCGCCGTTCCTAAGCTCGTCTCCACCCTGAAGGAGACCCGATGAACGACCTGCTGCCATTGCTGAGCTACTCGCTGCTGATGTCGGCGACGCCCGGCCCGAACAACATCCTGCTGACCACCTCGGGTGCGAACTTCGGCTACCGGCGCAGCCTGCCGCACCTGCTGGGCGTCAGCCTCGGCGGCGGCGTGCAGACATGGTTGACCTGCATGGGCCTGGGCACGCTGCTCGCAGACCATCCGGCGATCCACGACGCCTTGCGCATCGCCGGCGCGCTGTTCCTGCTGTGGATGGCCTGGAAGCTGACCACGCCGGTGGTGTTCGGCACCGAACTCGCGAAGCCGGTCGGCTTCTTCGAGGCGGCCGCATTCCAGTTCGTCAACCCGAAGACCTGGCTCAAGTCGCTCACCGTCGCGACGGTGTTCATGCCCACCGGCATGCCGACCGGCGTGGCCGCGCTGCTGGTGCTGGCGGTCACGCTGGCGACCAACTTCCCCTGCATCTCGCTGTGGACGCTGTTCGGCGCCGGGCTGCGCCGCGTGCTGGTGCGCCCCGGCTGGCGCGAGGCGTTCAATGCCATCATGGCGGGATCGCTGGCGGTGCTGGCCGTGCTGCTGCTGGCGCGCTGAACAACCCGCTGGACCCCCAAGGACGCCCGTGTTCTCCCTCGACCGCGACTCTCCCGTTCCGCTCGCCGACCAGATCGAGACCCGCCTGCGCGCACTGGTCGACGGCGCTCGCCTGTCGGCCGGCGCCAAGCTGCCGTCGATCCGCACGCTGGCGCGGCAGCTGGGCGTGAGCCCGAACACCGTCGTCACCGCCTACGACCGGCTGGTGGCGTCGGCCGTCGTCGAATCGCGCGGCACCGCCGGCTTCTTCGTCTGCGAGACCGCGGCCCCGCCCGCCCTCGAGGCGCTGCTCGAAGCCGGCGAAGAACAGGACGCCGTCTGGCTCGTGCAGCAGGCCCACGACCAGCGCGCCGGGCTGCTGCCGGTCAGCGCCGGTTCGTTGCCGGTCTCGTGGCTCGAGGACGCGATCCCCGCCACCGTCGTGCAGCGTGGGCTGGCACGCGCCAACGGCGGCATGGCGGCGCGCTGCCCGCCGCAGGGGCTGCCCGAGTTGCGCGAGCGCATCGCGACGCTGATGCGCGGCCAGGGCATCGCCGCCGATGCCAACCGCATCCTCACCACCTACGGCGGCACGCATGCGATCGACCTGATCTGCCGCAGCTTCCTGCAGCCGGGCGACGCGGTGATGGTCGACAACCCCGGCTACCACCTGCTGTTCGACCGGCTGCGGCAGATGGGCGTGCGCATCGTGCCGATCACGCGGCGCCACGACGGGCCCGACCTGGCGCAGATCGAAGCCGCCTGCACCGCGCACCGGCCGCGCCTGTTCTTCGTGCAGAGCGTGCTGCACAACCCGACCGGCTGGAGCAGCAGCGCCGCCAACCTGCACCGCATCCTCGGGCTGGCCGACCGCCACGGCTTCCTGGTCGCCGAGGACGACGTGCAAAGCCACTTCCACCCCGGCCACCCGACGCGCCTCGCGCAGCTGTCGGAGCTGCGCAACGTCATCTACTACTCCAGCTTCTGCAAGGCGCTGAGCCCGGCGCTGCGCCTGGGCTACATCGCGGCCGAGCCACAGTGGCTGAAGCCGCTGCTGCGCGAGAAGATCCTGTCGGTGCTGACCACCGCGTCGCTGAACGAATACGTGCTGCTCGAGCTGCTGTCGACCGGCCGCTTCCGCAAGCACATCGACCGGCTGCAGCAGAAGCTCGGCACCGCGCGCGGTCTGGCCACGCGCCAGCTGCGCCAGGCCGGCGTGCTGCTCGACCACCCCGGCGAAGGCGGCCTGTTCCTGTGGGGGGCGGTGCCGCACGGCATCGACATCGACGAGCTGGTGAAGGACGCCTACCGCAACGGCATCCTGCTGGCGCGCGGCGCCACCTTCATGGCCGACAACGCCGGCGACCCGCACCTGCGCTTCAACGTCGTGTTCAGCCAGCACGTGCGGCTGGCCGACTACCTCACGCAGCGGCTGTCCGTGGGGGCGGTCGCGAGCCAGGCGCTGGCACGCGCCGCCGCGCGCTGAGCGGCCACCGGAGGGCGCGCAGATAATCCGCGCCATGACCCAAGCGCCCCCGCCTTCGCCCTCAGCCGCCTTCAGCCAGCTGCCGCTTTCCGCCGCGACCCTCGAGAACCTGTCCCGCCTCGGCTACGAGACGATGACGCCGATCCAGGCGGCCAGCCTGCCGATCGCATTGGCCGGCCACGACCTGATCGCGCAAGCCAAGACCGGCAGCGGCAAGACCGCCGCCTTCGCGCTCGCGCTGCTGGCCCGGCTCGATGCGAAGCGCTTCGACGTGCAGGCGCTGGTGCTGTGCCCCACGCGCGAGCTGGCCGACCAGGTCA
Organism: Rhizobacter sp. Root1238; assembly: GCF_001425825.1. GTDB lineage: Bacteria > Pseudomonadota > Gammaproteobacteria > Burkholderiales > Burkholderiaceae_C > Rhizobacter. The sequence goes on along the minus strand of NZ_LMDM01000023.1, from coordinate 57,326 downwards.
CGCAGGAGATCCGCCGCCTGGCGCGAGCCGAAGACAACGTGAAGACGCTGACGCTGTGCGGCGGCGCGACGATGCGCCCGCAGATCGCGAGCCTGGAGCACGGCGCGCACATCGTCGTCGGCACACCGGGCCGCATCCTCGACCACCTGGAGCGCGAGACGCTGTCGCTGGCCGCGCTGAACACGCTGGTGCTCGACGAGGCCGATCGCATGCTCGACATGGGCTTCTTCGACGACATCGTCGCGGTCGCCAGGCGCTGCCCGAAGCAGCGCCAGACGCTGCTGTTCTCGGCCACCTACCCGGAAGGCATCGCGAAGCTGAGCCAGCAGTTCCTGCGCGAGCCGCGCGAGGTCAAGCTCGGCGAGCAGCACGCCGCCGCGAAGATCCGCCAGCGCTTCTACGAGGTGCGCGACGACGAGCGGCTGCATGCCGTCGGGCTGCTGCTGAACCACTTCCGCCCGGCCAGCACGATCGCGTTCTGCAACACCAAGCAGCAGTGCCGCGACCTGGTCGACGTGCTGCAGGCGCAGGGCGTGCAGGCACTCGCACTGCACGGCGACCTGGAGCAGCGCGACCGCGACCAGGTGCTGGTGCAGTTCGCCAACCGCAGCTGCCCGGTGCTGGTCGCCACCGACGTGGCGGCCCGCGGGCTCGACATCGCGCAGCTCGAAGCGGTGATCAACGTCGACATCACACCCGACCCCGAGGTGCACACGCACCGCATCGGCCGCACCGGCCGCGGCGACGACGAAGGCTGGGCGTTCAGCCTCGCCAGCCTGGACGAGATGGGCCGCGTCGGCACCATCGAGAAGGTGCAGGGGCGCGAATCCGAATGGCACCCGCTGAGCGAGCTGACGCCGAGCGGCGGTGGCCCGCTGACCGCGGCGATGCGCACGCTGCAGATCCTCGGCGGGCGCAAGGACAAGATCCGCCCCGGCGACGTGCTGGGCGCGTTGACCGGCGAGGCCGGCTTCACCGCGGCGCAGGTCGGCAAGATCCAGGTCGGCGAGTTCTCGACCTACGTGGCCGTCGATCGGGCGATCGCCAAGCAGGCGCTGCAGCGGCTGAACAGCGGCAAGCTGAAGGGCCGCAAGGTGAAGGTGCGCTTCCTGGACGAGGCCGCCGCCGAATGAGCGGAGGCGACGACAGCGCCGCACCGCTGGCTGCCGGGCCGTTCGAGGCGCTCGTCGAACCGGGCGGCTTCCGCTTTGCGGCGCCGGCGACGCAGGGCCTCGTGAAGTCGGCGCAACTGGCCGGCGTGCGGCTGCCGAGTTCATGCCGCAACGGCACCTGCCGCGCCTGCCTGTGCAAGCTCGTCAGCGGCCGCATCGCCTACCCGATCGAGTGGCCGGGTCTGAGCGCCGACGAGAAAGCCGAAGGCTTCATCCTGCCGTGCGTCGCGCAGCCGCGCAGCGATGTCGTGATCGACGCGCCCGCCGCGCGGCCGCTGACCGCATGACGACCCGCCCTCACCCGCCGCGCACGATGCAGCTGGTCGCGCTGTTCGAGGCGATCAAGGGCCTGGCGGTGCTGGCCGGCGGCTTCGGGCTGCTGTCGCTGCTGCACCGCGACGTGCGGCACCTGGCCGAAGCGCTGGTCGCCGGGCTGCACCTCGACCCGGACCGGCATTTCCCGCACATCTTCCTCGAAGCCAGTTCGCAGCTGACCGATGCGCGGCTGTGGCTGCTGGCCGGCCTGGCGGCGCTGTATGCCGGCGTGCGGCTGGCCGAAGCGTATGGCCTGTGGCACGGCTACCGCTGGGGCGCGTGGCTCGGTGCAGCAGGTGGCGCGATCTATGTGCCGGTGGAGCTCTACGAACTGCTGCAGCGCGTGAGCCCGCTGCGCGTCGCGACGCTGCTGCTGAACGTCGCGATCGTGGCGTACCTGCTGTGGATGCTGGAGCGGCAGCGGCGTGCGAAGCCGGTCCTAGAGGTCGGATAGCGCGACCTGGAGCACGCGCCGAACACACGGATACCTCGCCTTTACCTCGCAGCAACGCGAGGGCGTCAACATCGGCGCAACGGCACCCGTTGTCGTTTGCAGGGCCGCTGTCCGGCCTGCAGGAGATCCACGATGAAACGCTTTCTGAACCGCCGCGTGCTGGGCCTGGTCGGCATCCTTGCCGTGACGCAATTGCTCAGTGCCTGCATCGTCGTGCCGCCGCGCGGCTACCGCCAGCGCACCGTGGTGGTCGAGCCGGCGCCGTATTACAGCCCGGGCCCGGGGCGCGATTGGCGTGACCGCGATCACGACCGGCGCGATTGGGACGGGCACCGCTGAGCGATGCCTGCGTGGTCTGAAGGGTGATGGAACCGGTTGAGGTGGCGGCGCCACTCAGACGTCATCACTCTTTGGATCAACACGATGCACGCGTTCAGAAATCTTCTAAAGCCGAAGCCCCTCACGCCGGACGAAGAGGCAGCCAAGGCGAAGAAAGCAGAAGCCAAGGCACTCGAGAAGGCCGAGAAGGCAAAAAACCGAGAGGAAACGAAAATGAACATCCAGAAGTCCCTCGCCGACAAGGGACTCTTCTAGATCCGAATCAGCTGACCGACTCCACCTGCCGCCTCGCCCCCGGCGGCAGCTCTTCCCCATCGGCCGACTCCTCCCCGAGGAACCCACCGCTCTGGTGCGCCCACAGCCGCGCATACAGCCCGCCCTGCGCGAGCAGGCTGCGGTGGTCGCCCTCCTCGACGATGCGCCCCTTGTCGAGCACGATCAGCCGGTCCATCGCGGCGATGGTCGATAGCCGGTGCGCGATCGCGACCACCGTCTTGCCTTCCATCAGCCGGTACAGGCTCGCCTGGATCGCCGCCTCGACCTCGGAGTCGAGCGCGCTGGTGGCTTCGTCGAGCAGCAGGATCGGCGCGTCCTTCAGCATCACGCGCGCAATCGCGATGCGCTGGCGCTGGCCGCCGCTCAGCTTGACGCCGCGCTCGCCGACGTGCGCGTCGTAGGCCTGGCGCCCCTTCGGGTCGGTCAGCCCCTGGATGAACTCATGCGCCTCGGCGCGCTTCGCGGCGGCCACCATCTGCGGGTCGTCGGCATCGGGGCGGCCGTACAGGATGTTGTCGCGCACCGAGCGGTGCAGCAGCGAGGTGTCCTGCGTCACCATGCCGATCTGCGCGCGCAGGCTGTCCTGCGTCACGCCGGCGATGTCCTGCCCGTCGATCAGCACGCGGCCCGATTCGATGTCGTAGAAGCGCAGCAGCAGGTTCACGATCGTCGACTTGCCGGCGCCCGAGCGTCCGACCAGCCCGATCTTCTCGCCCGGTCGGATGTGCAGCGACAACCCGTCGATCACCGGCTTGCTGCCGCCGTACGCGAAGCCCACCTGCTCGAAGCGGATCTCGCCGCGCGTCACCGACAGCGTGCGCGCATCGGGCCGGTCGACCACCGCCTGCGGGCGCGACAAGGTGTTGATGCCGTCGTGCACCGTGCCGATGTGCTCGAACAGCGAGGCCATCTCCCACATGATCCAGTGCGAGATGCCGTTCAGGCGCAGCGCCATCGCGGTGGCCGCGGCGACCGCGCCGATGCCGAGCTCGCCCTGCACCCACAGCCACAGCGTGGCGCCGGTGGTCGACATGATCAGACCGATGCTCAGGCTGTGGTTCACGATCTCGAAGCCGCTCACCAGCCGCATCTGCGCATAGGCGGTCTGCATGAACTCCTGCATCGCCGAGCGGGCGAAGCCGGCCTCGCGCTGCGCATGCGAGAACAGCTTGACCGTCGCGATGTTGGTGTATGCGTCGGTGATGCGGCCGGTCATCAGCGAGCGCGCATCGGCCTGCGCCTGGCCGATCTTTCCCAGGCGCGGCACGAAGTAGCGCAGTGCCGCGACGTACAGCGCGAGCCACGCGAGGAAGGGCAGCAGCAGGCGCGCGTCGAAGGTGCCGACCACCGCGGCCATCGTCGTGAAGTAGATGATCACGAAGACCAGCACGTCGGTCAGGATCATCACCGTGTCGCGCACCGCGAGCGAGGTCTGCATCACCTTGGCCGCGACGCGGCCGGCGAACTCGTCCTGGTAGAAGTTCATGCTCTGCGCCAGCATCAGCCGGTGGAAGTTCCAGCGCAGCCGCATCGGGAAGTTGCCGGCCAGCGCCTGGTGCTTGAAGAGCGTCTGGAGTGCCGCGGCGATCGGGCTGGCCAGCAGGATCGCCGCCAGCAGCAGCAGCGTGAAGCCATGCGTGGGCCACAGCTCGGCGGGCCTGGTGGCGCCGAGCCAGTCGACGACGCGGCTCATCATGCTGAACAGCATGGCCTCGAAAACGCCGAACGCGGCCGTCAGCAGCATCATGCCGAGCACGAAGCGGCGCGAGCCGAGCGTGCAGGCCCAGACGAAGGCGAAGAAGCCGCGCGGCGGCGGCGCGGGCACCGCATCGGGGTAAGGGTGCAGCAGGTTCTCGAAGTAGCGGAACACGCGAGGGAATCTCCACGGGTTGGGAGCAGTGGGGTGCCGCGTGGATCGGTGGTCCGGCGACACGCGAGAGATCGAAGGGCGGGAGCTTATCCGCTTGCTCCTGACATCGCATGACAAGCGTTGCTTTCATCCTGCTTTTCGTTGGATGGTCATCGCGCGGCCTCGGCACAATTCGTTTTCATCAAGGCGACAAACCGACCGCACCACTGGGCGGAGTCCGGAACCCGTACCCGGCGCCAAGACCCCCGTCTCGTTCGTCCCCGAACGATGTTCGGTAGCTACAAGGGCCACCCGAAGGTGGCCCTTTTGCTTTCCGGGGTCCGATGGAACCGTTCGGGCGTCGCGGTGACTCAGTGCTCGTTGTCAATCTCGGAGCACGTTGCTCCATGGAGTCGCAGTGAACCCCAACCCCAACCGCAGCGGTCCGCTCCATCGGTCCCAAAGACGGAAGTCCGACGCTTCAGCCAACCCGCCGAACCTGAAGCCGCTCACAAAGAACGTCGACGGGGCAAGAAAGACATGGGACGAGTTCACTGCGGCGAACTCGCAGCTCCCCAGCTCTGAAAAACCGAAGGGTTCGCTGCGCACCAGCCTGGCGTCCAGTCGCGACAAGGAACGCGCAGAACCGAAGGTCACATTCAATGATCGACGGTCCCGGCCTCATTCCAAGGAGCCATTGCAGCGCGTACGCCTGCAGAGAAGTCCGGGGTCGACGTCGCCGCGCAGCTCTGACACGAATGAACCATCCTCTGCGCGCTCCCTGCCCGGGACACCGCGACCCGGACGTGGCGGAAGCCAGAGCCCGACAGATGTTCGCGGACCCAGTACGCCTGACGGATCCCCGAGCCGCGTCAAGCGGTTCAAGCGGCTTCTTTCTCGCTCACCCAACATGAGCCCGCGGGAAAGAACTCAATCCGGGGCCACCTCCGAAATGCGCAAAGAGAAAAATCTGCCAATGGGCGACAAGGCGACGCCACAACCGCACCCGCTGTCACCCGAGTCGTCGCCGCCGCGGTCTCCGCAGATGTACAACCTCAAGTTCCTCGATGGTCTCAATCGGCAGATCCGACCCCATGCCGAGCCGCTGCCGGAACTGCCTGTCGAACTTCCAGAATTGAAAATTTATCGCCTGGAGGCGGAGAACCGGAGACTGGAGCGCGTGGTGAAGGAACTTCAACGCATGCATGTTGACCAGTCCCAGTGGATCGAGATACTGCTCGATGAGAACCAACGTCTGAAAGATCAGACATTGCCCCCTGCGGACCAACAATGACGAGCGGCACGGCGCGGGGAGGCGCATGCCAATGCGCCTCCCCGCGGGAAAGCAGGACTGACGCCTGCGATCAACCCTTCGCCGGCTCGACGCTCAGCTGGTTGTCGACGCTGACAACCCCCTTCACGTTCGACGCCAGCTGAGTCGCGCGCTCACGCGCCGCCTCGCTCGGTGCCGTGCCGCGCAACGCCACCCGACCGTTGTCGGTGTCGACGTTGATCTTCAGCGCGCTGAGACTCGAGTCCTTCGCCAGTTCGGCGTTCACGGTCGTCGTGATCACCGCATCGGCGACCTTGTCGCCGGCCTTGTCGGTCGCGGCCTTGGCGTCCTGCGCCACGTCGCGGCCGGCCTGCTTCGCCTGGTCCATGCCACGCGAGGCATCGGCCTGCATGTCGCGGCCCTTCTGCTCGGCCTGCGCGACCACGCCGTCGTTCGTGTTCGCTGCCGCCGATTCGGCCGACTCGCGCTTGCCGCAACCGGTGAGGGCCACGCCCGCGAGCAGGACCGCAGCGGCCGTCGTCGTCAGAGTGTGCTTGTTCATGGTTCTCTCCTGTCATGCGCCTGCAGGCGCTCTGGTTGAGCCTGTTGCAGCGGCACGGTCGCCACTGCAGCCTTGTCCTGGGACGGCTCAACCTTAGGCGCCTGTCGAAGCCGGCGCCGTCAGGCGGGTTCGCCGATGCCTGTCGGACGATGCCCACAGGCCCTGGCTCGCGACATCGTCCGACAGTGCGTCGGCCTGCCGGCCTACAGGCGGGCAACTAGCGCAGCCGGACAGTCGGCCAATGACACCGCGCCCATTCCGTTTCCGCACTGCCGTTTCCCTCGCGTCGCTGGCCGCCCTGCTCGCGCTCGCCTCGTGCGGCGGCACGGCCAACCTGCAGGTCGCCGACGGCACCGGCCCGAACCCGAAGCTGCCGCCGCCCGACAAGAGCCTGATCCCGCTCGTCAACATCGCGCCCGCCACCGGCTGGCCGAGCGGCGTGAAGCCCGCCGCAGCGCCCGGCACCGAGGTGCAGGCCTTCGCGAGCGGCCTCGAGCACCCGCGCTGGATCACCGTGCTGCCCAACGGCGACGTGCTGGTCGCCGAAACCAACGCACCGCCGAAACCGGACGACGGCAAGGGCATTCGCGGCTGGTTCATGAAGATGACGATGAAGAAGGCCGGCGCCGGCGTGCCCAGCGCGAACCGCATCACGCTGCTGCGCGATGCCGACGGCGACGGCATCGCCGAAACGCGCAGCGTGTTCCTCGCCGACCTGCAGTCGCCGTTCGGCATGGCGCTGGTCGGCAACAGCTTCTACGTCGCCAACACCGACGCCGTCGTCCGCTTCGACTACACGCCCGGCGCCACCTCGTTGCAAGGCAGCGGCAGCAAGCTGGTCGACCTGCCGGCCGGCACCATCAACCACCACTGGACGAAGAACCTGATCGCGAGCCCCGACGGCAGCAAGCTCTACGCGACCGTCGGCTCCAACAGCAACGTCGGCGAGAACGGCCTCGCGGCCGAGGAAGGCCGCGCGGCGATCTGGGAGATCGATGCAAAGACCGGCGCGCACCGCGTGTTCGCGTCCGGCCTGCGCAACCCGAACGGCATGGCCTTCGAGCCGCAGACCGGCGCGCTGTGGACGGTCGTCAACGAGCGCGACGAGATCGGCAGCGACCTGGTCCCGGACTACCTCACGTCGGTGAAAGACGGCGCGTTCTACGGCTGGCCGTTCAGCTACTACGGCGCGCACGTCGACGAGCGCGTGAAGCCGCCGCAGCCCGAGATGGTGGCCCGCGCGATCGCGCCGGACTTCGCGCTCGGCCCGCACACCGCGTCGCTGGGACTCACTTCGGCGCGCGGCAACGCACTGCCGCCCGCCTTTGCTGACGGCATGTTCATCGGCCAGCACGGCTCGTGGAACCGCAAGCCGCACAGCGGCTACAAGGTGATCTTCGTGCCGTTCGCGCAGGGCCGACCGAACGGCGTGCCGGTCGACGTGCTGACCGGCTTCCTGTCGGCCGAGGGCAACGCGCAGGGCCGGCCGGTCGGCGTGGCGCTCGACAAACAAGGCGCGCTGCTGGTGGCCGACGATGTCGGCAACGTGATCTGGCGGGTGCGGGCGGCGGGGGCACGCTGACAAGCTGTCACGACGAACCTGCGGCGTGCGTGAATTGCTGACGCGTCCCGGCCCAGGGCGGGCGCGGACAATCCGCCGATGCGCGCTCCTTCCCTGCCGGCCCGTCGCCTCCTGGCCATCGCCCTGACCTTCGCGGCCGCAGTCGCCGCGTCCACCGCACCGGGCCCCGCGCAGGCGGCCGACGCCAGCCCGCAATCGGCCGTCCAGGCCTTCTACGAGCTGCGCATCGCGCAGTTGCCAAACGGCGGCGCGCCGGACGAACCGGCATTGAAGCTGATCGCCGCGATGCTGACGCCGCGCCTGCACTGCCTGCTGAAGACGGCGCACCGCTACGACGAGGCCTTCCTCGCGACGCAACCGGGCGACAAGCCGCCGTTCGTCGAAGGCGACCTCTACTCCAGCCTGTTCGAAGGCCCGAGCCGCGTGAAAGCCCAGCCGGCGCGGCTCGCGCGCGACATCGCCTGGGTGCCGGTGCGCATGTTCTTCGACGCCGGCGGCAAGCTCGACGCGACCGGCTGGACCGACACCGTGGTGCTGAACCGCATCGACGGCCGCTGGCTGATCGCCGACGTGAACTACGGCGGCAACTTCGCGTTCGGCAACAGCGGCCGGCTCAGCGGCGTGCTGGCCGACCAGCTGGAGCGGCCCGATCCGGCGCTGAAGTGGACCGGCCGCGAAGTGCGCAGCTGCCCCTGATACAGCTGCCGGCGCGCGGCGTGGCACCATGCGCGCCGGACCACCGTCCTGCGACGATCCGACAATCCAAAGACAACCCCATGGAGAACCCGATGAAAGCCACCATCACCCTGGCCCTGGCCGCCCTGAGCACCCTGACGCTGGCCGCCGCCCCCGCCTTCGCCGCCGGCAAGTCCTGCGACGAACTGAAGACCGAGATCGCCGCCAAGCTCGACGCCAAGCAGGTCACCGGCTACGTGCTGGAGATCGTCGACGCCGACAAGGTGGGCGATGCCAAGGTCGTCGGCAGCTGCGACGGCGGCGCGAAGAAGATCACCTACGGCCGCAAGTAAGCTCAGATCGCGCAGCGCCAGTCGGCCCGTGCCGCGGTCGCACCGATCAGCTCGGCATTCGGCTGGTCGGTGCCCGCCTCCCAGGCACGTGCCTCGGCCTCATTGCGACCGAATCGCATGTGCCGCTCGATGAGCCGTCGCCGGCGCAGCGCCTCGTCCACGTCGACGTACCAGGCCTCGTCCAGCAGCGCCCGCACGCCCGACCAGCCGTGCTGGTCGAGCAGCAGGTAATTGCCTTCGGTGATGACCAGCGGCACCTCGGGTGCGATGGCGATCGCCGACGCGATCGGCTCCTCGATCTCGCGGCGGAACTCCGGCGCGTAGACCATGCCGCCACCGGCCTGCTGGCTGCGCACCCGCTGCAGCACGGCGGTGTAGCCGCCGGCATCGAAGGTGTCCGGCGCGCCCTTGCGGCCGGCGCGGCCGAGCCGGGCCAGCTCGACGTTCGCCAGGTGGAAGCCGTCCATCGGCAGCAGCACCGCCGCGCCCCCGAGTGCATCCACCAGCTGCCCGGCCAGCGTCGACTTGCCGGCACCCGGCGGGCCGATCAGGCCGAGAATGCGGCGGCCGCCGCGTGAGATCAATGCCCGTGCGCGGGCCAATGCCTGTTCGTTCATGCCCGCCAGTGTTGCACCGATGAGCCCTGCCTTGCTGTACCTCGACGAGTCGATGCTGGTGGTCGACAAACCCAGCGGCCTGCTGGCGGTGCTCGGCCGCGGCGAGGCCGGCCTGGACAACCAGGCCACCCGCGTGCAGGCCGAGGTCGCCGATGCGCTGGTGGTGCACCGGCTGGACATGTCGACCTCCGGCCTGATGCTGTTCGCCCGCGGCAAGGAGATGCAGCGCCGGCTCAGCCACGCCTTCGCGCAGCGCGAGGTGCGCAAGGAATACGTCGCGGTGGTCGACGGTCTGGTCGGCCCGGACCACGGCGAGATCGACCTGCCGCTGCTGACCGACTGGCCGAACCGGCCGCGGCAGAAGGTCGATCACGTCGACGGCAAACCGGCGCTGACGCGCTTCAGCGTGCTGCAGCGCGACTCGGTGGCCGGCACCACCCGGCTGCGGCTGGAGCCGGTCACCGGCCGCTCGCACCAGCTGCGGGTGCACCTGCTGGCACTCGGCCACCCGATCGCCGGCGATGCGCTCTACGCCCCGCCCGATGCCCTTGCCAAGGCGCCGCGATTGCTGCTGCACGCACAATCGCTGCAGCTGGCGCACCCGCTCGACGGGCGGCCGATGCGCTTCCACAGCCCCGCTCCGTTCTGACCTCATGCACGCACCCGTCGAGCTCGCCAAGTCCTACCGCCTGCTGAACCACGGGCCGACCGTGCTGGTCAGCGCCGCGCACGGCGGGCAGCGCAACATCATGGCGGCCGCCTGGTCGATGCCGCTCGACTTCAACCCGCCCAAGGTCGCCGTGGTGCTCGACAAGAGCACCGTCACGCGGCAACTGGTCGAGGGCTCCGGCACGTTCGCGCTGAACGTGCCGACGCGCGCCCAGGCCGAGGCGACGCTGGCGGTCGGCGGCATCTCGGCGAGCGAGTTGCCGCCGGGCCAGGACAAGTTCGCCGCGTTCGGCCTGTCGGCTTTCGCGGCCGAGCGCATCGACGCGCCGCTGCTCGAAGGCTGCGCCGCCTGGCTCGAATGCCGGCTGCTGCCGGAGCCGCACCTGCAGAACCAGTACGACCTGTTCCTCGGCGAGGTGATCGCCGCCTGGGCCGACCCGCGCCTGTTCGCCGACGGCCACTGGCTCGACGCCGCGGCGGGCAGCACGGTGCACTACATCGCCGGCGGCCGCTTCTTCGCGACCGGCGAGGCCTTCGACGCCAAGGCGACGCCGCGGCGGTCGTAACATCGCCCCTTCACGCACCGCCCACCCATGCCGTCCACCGCCCGCTCCCGCCGCCGCCTGTCGCTGGCGGTCGCGTCGGCGCTGTGGCTGTCGGCCTGCGCGGTGCCCGCGGTCCCACCGGTCGTTCCGCGTGCCACGCTCGAACAGCAGGTCGCCGACACCGAGCGCGCGTTCGCGAAAACCATGGCCGACCGCGACCACGCGGCCTTTTCCGCCTTCCTCGCCGACGACACCGTGTTCTTCTCCGGCCCGACGCCGCTGCGCGGCAAGGCCGCCGTCGCTGCGGGTTGGAAGCGCTTCTACGAGGGCGACAAACCGCCGTTCTCGTGGCGCCCCGACAAGGTCGAGGTGCTCGATTCCGGAGAGCTGGCGCTGAGCACCGGCCCGGTGTTCGACCCCGACGGCAAGCCGGTCGCGAGCTTCACGTCGGTGTGGCGGCAGGTGTCGCCGGGTGTCTGGCGCATCGTCTTCGACAAGGGCTGCAACTGCCCCTGACCTCCTCTCGTGTCCGATCCCCTCCTCGCCCCCCCACGCCTCGCTCCCCCACGCTTCGTGTCCACACTCCCCGCCGCTCCGCTCTCGCTGCTCTCGCTGCCGTCCTTCATGCGCTTCTGGTATGCGCGCGTCGCGGCCACGATGGCCAACCAGATGCTGATGGTGGCGGTCGGCTGGGAGATGTACGAACTCACCGGCAGTGCCTGGGACCTGGGCCTGGTCGGGCTGCTGCAGTTCCTGCCGGCGCTGCTGCTGACGCTGGTCGCCGGCCACGTCGCCGACCGGCACGACCGCAGCCGCATCCTCGCGATCAGCATGGGCGTGCAGCTGGCGATCGCCGCGCTGCTGGCCGCGGCCACGCACGGCCACTGGGCGAATCGCGAGCTGCTGCTGGTCCTGTCGATCGCGATCGGCTGCGCGAAGGCCTTCCAGATGCCGGCCCAGCAGGCGATGGTGCCGGTGCTGGTGCCGGCGGAGACACTGCCGCGTGCGATGGCGTTCAGCTCCGGCGGCATGCAGGCCGCCATCATCGGCGGGCCGGCGCTCGGCGGCTTCATCTACGTGGCCGGGGCCGATGTCGTCTACGCCGTCTGCGCCGTGCTGTTCGCGCTCGCCACAGTGCTGTTCCTGCGCGTCGGGCACCCGCACGTGCCGCCGCCGAAGGAGCCGGTGACCTTGCGCACCGTGCTGGCCGGCGTCGGCTTCATCTGGAACCGGCCGGTGGTGCTGGGCGCCATCTCGCTCGACCTGTTCGCGGTGCTGCTGGGCGGCGCGACCGCGCTGCTGCCGATCTTCGCGCGCGACGTGCTGCACACCGGGCCGTGGGGCCTCGGGCTGTTGCGCGGCGCGCCGGCGGTCGGCGCGCTCGCGATGTCGGTCGCGCTGACGCGCTGGCCGCTGCAGCGCCGCGTCGGCCACCTGATGTTCGCCGCGGTCGCGCTGTTCGGGCTGTCGACGCTGGTGTTCGCGGTGTCGAAGCTGTTCGTCGTGTCGCTGATCGCGCTGTGGGTCAGCGGCGCGGCCGACATGGTCAGCGTCGTGATCCGGCAGTCGCTGGTGCAGCTCGAGACGCCGAACGAGATGCGCGGCCGCGTCAGCGCGGTCAACTCGATCTTCATCGGCGCGTCGAACCAGCTCGGCGAGTTCGAGTCGGGCGCCACCGCGGCGCTGCTCGGGCCGGTCGGCTCGGTGCTGCTGGGCGGCGTCGGCACGCTGCTCGTCGCCGGGCTGTGGATGAAGCTGTTCCCTGCCCTCGCGCAGCGACAACGCCTTACCGGCGACTGAAGCCTGCCTGCGACAATCCGCGATTGTTGTACTGGAATGTCGATGATGTCCTGGATGTTGATCGCGGCCGCCCTGCTCGCCGCGCTGGCCCTCGCAGGCCTGTGGCTGGCCCGGCGCCGCGCGGCGCAACGCCGCGAACTCGCGCCCCTCTCGCTCCCTGGCCTGCCGCGACCGGTCGCCGTCGAACGGCGCTTTCGCGGCGGTGGCGCACCGGCCACCGGCTGGCCGTCGACGCTGGCCAGCATGCAGTTCGACGAGCACTGAACCGCGGACCGTGAAATCCTGCCACCCCTGGAACGGGTGACAAAGCGTGACTTATCCGACATCGCGGTAATACTTCGGCCCCATGACCGAAGCAGCAACGAACCGCCCCGATTTCATCTACCCCGGCGGTTCGCCGCTGATGCACCCGCCGCTGCGGCTTGATCGGTCGCGCATGTACGGCTTCTTCGTGCATGGCGAACTCGCCCGGCTGCAGGCCACCGTCGACGAGACGCTGACCGCGGTGGCCGGCGGCACGATGAGCTTCAAGGTGCTGTCGCCGTTCGTGATGCTGACCTTCACGCAGGTGCAGCATGCGCAATCGGCCTGGCCGTCGGACGCCGCGAAGGGCTGGGGCGAAGAGACCGACATCGTCACCTGGGTGATGGTCGGCCAGGTGCTCGCCGGGCAGACCGGCGTCAGCCGGGTGTTCTTCTACCCGTGCCACATCTGGGTCGACGACTGCATGGCGCTGATCAACGGGCGCGAGCTGTTCGGCTACCCGAAGTACCAGTGCGAGTACGCGATGCCGGCCGACGGCGCGCCGGCCACCCGCTTCACGCTCGCGGCCAAGGGCTTCCAGCCGTTCAGCCCGGAGTCGGTGCTGCAGATGCACCCGCTGATCGAGGTCACGGCGAGCACCGGCAACGGCCTGCGACAGGACCTGAGTGGGCTGCCCGAGCTGATCGAGCAGGCGATCGAATTGCTGGCCGCGAACCTGCCGGGCTTCCTGGCACTCGACCGCGCCGGCTGGGAGCAGGTCGCGCAGATGCTGCGCAGCCCGAACGTCGCGCAGATCTTCCTGAAGCAGTTGCCCGATGCGGCCGGCGTCAAGGCGGTCTACCAGGCCCTGATCGCCGCGCCGGCCACCGTGAAGGCGGTGCGGAAGGTGCAGCTGCTCGGCGACGACTACACCTGCACGCTGCACCCGTTCGCGAGCTTTCCGCTCGATCGCACGCTGGGCCTGAAGCTCGGCGCGCAGCCGGCGATCCTGCCCTTCCACATCGACATGGACTTCGAGGTGCCGGCCGGCGAGGAGCTGGTCGACAACTCCCGCATCGCGCCGAAGAAGATCGCGATCCTCGGTGGCGGCGTCGCGGCGATGACCGCGGCCTTCTACCTGACCGACCGGCCGGGCTGGCGCAACGCGCACGACATCACCGTCTACCAGATGGGCTGGCGGCTCGGCGGCAAGGGCGCGAGCGGGCGCAATGCCGCGCTCGGCCAGCGCATCGAGGAGCACGGGCTGCACATCTGGTTCGGCTTTTACGACAACGCGTTCAAGACCATCCAGCGCGCCTACGAACTGCTCGACCGCCCCGAAGGCGCGCCGCTGCGCGGCTGGCGCGACGCCTTCAAGCCGCAGCAGTTCATCACGCTGACCGAGCATGTGCGCCGCGGCGGCCACGACGAATGGCGGCTGTGGCCGATCGAGACGCCGGCGATGCCCGGCGAGCCCGGCCAGGGCGGCGAGACGCTGAACCTGTGGCAGATCGTGCAGGTCGGCTACGAATGGATCCGGCAGTGGCTCGGCGCGCTGAAGGATGCCGAGGCGCACGGTGCCGTCGGCCCGGCGCACCGCGCGATCGAGGCCGAGACCCATGCCGGCAGCTGGTTGCACCGCCTGGCCGCGCATGTTGAGGACGACGTGATGGCGCTGTGCAGCGATGTCGGTGTCGCCTTCGCCGCGCTGCAGCGCTTCAGCGCCGAACTGCCGGCTGCCCTGCACGACCACTCGCCGGAGCACCACGTGTTGCAGTCGAGCGCGCTGACCTGCGTGCGCACCTGGCTGCATGCGCGCTTCGACGGCCTGCTGGCCGACAGCAGCATCGCCGACGACCTGCGCCGCCTGTACATCTGCGCCGACCTCGGCCTGACCAGCATCATCGGCATGATCGAGGACCAGGTGCTGACGAAGGGCTTCGACGCGATCAACGGCGAGGACTTCCAGGCCTGGCTGACGCGCCACGGCGCGAACCCGCAGGTCACCGTGCAGTCGGCGCCGGTGGTCGGCTTCTACGACCTGGTGTTCGCCTACGAAGACGGCAACTTCGACAAGCCGAACATCGAGGCCGGCACGATGCTGCGCGGCATGCTCCGCGTGGCCTTCGACTACCACGGCGCGATCATGTGGAAGATGCAGGCCGGCATGGGCGACGTGGTGTTCACGCCGTTCTACCAGCTGCTGAAGCAGCGCGGCGTGAAGTTCGAGTTCTTCCACCGGGTCGACGAGCTGGTGCCGGACGCGGCCGGTCGCCAGGTGGCCGAGATCCGCATGACGCGGCAGGCCGCACTGGCCGATGCGGCCCAGGCCTACGACCCGCTGGTCGACGTGAACGGCCTGGCCTGCTGGCCGAGCGCGCCGCGCTTCGAGCAGCTCGACGCGGCGCAGGCCGCGCTGATGCGCCGCCACGGCATCAACCTCGAATCGAACTGGAGCGACTGGCCGCAGGTGTATGCCGACGCATTCCAGCAGCCGCTGCCGACGCGCACGCTGAAGCTCGGCACCGACTTCGACCAGGTGATCTTCGGCATCTCGGCCGCGTCGGTCGCGTCGCTGTGCCCGCAGCTCGTCGCGCGCAGCCCGGCGCTGGCCGCGTCGTGCGAGCACGTGAAGGCGGTCGCGACCCAGGCCTACCAGGTGTGGCTGAACCAGGACCTGGCGTCGCTCGGCTGGACGCTGACCGGCCCGGACGGCCAGCAGCCGGTGCTCAGCGCGTTCAGCGAGCCCTTCGACACCTGGGCGCCGATGGACCAGCTGCTGTGCCGCGAGCACTGGCCGCCGGCGATCGCGCCGAAGAACGTCTCGTACTTCTGCAGCGCACTGCCGATCTCCAGCTACCCGCCGTACAGCGACCACGCCTTCCCGAAGCGCATGGCCGACCAGGTGAAGCAAGGCGCCGTCGAGCAACTGCAGCGGCGCATCGGCACGCTGTGGCCGAATGCGGTCGCCCCCGCCGAGGGCTTCCGCTGGCCGCTGCTGGTCGACCCGTCGGACGCGCGCGGCCCGGCGCGCTTCGACAGCCAGTACTGGCGCGCCAACGTCGACCCGTCGGAGCGCTACGTGCTGTCGGTGGTCGGCAGCAGCCGGTACCGGCTCGCGACCGACGGCACCGGCTTTGCCAACCTGTACGTCACCGGCGACTGGATCCGCACCGGGCTGAACGCCGGCTGCGTCGAGGCCGCGACGATGGCCGGCATGCAGACCGCGCGCGCGATCTGCGGCCACCCGGCGCTGATCGTCGGCGAGCGCGACGTTTAAGAAGCCTTCAGGCCGCGGCGGACGCTTGTTGTTACAGTCGACGCCCTCATGACACGCCCCGCGCTCGTTGCCTGGATCGCCGCACGGCTGTGGCTGCTGGTGTCGCTGGCGGCCGCACCGGCGTTCGCGCAGACGCCGCTGTCGCCGACCGAGCCGGTGGAGCTGACCCGCAGCGGGCAGTTCTACCTGGCCGATGCCACCGAGGAGCCGCCCGACGCCGACCGGCTGGCCGAATGGCTCGCGCGCAAGACGCCGGTCGACCATGTGTCGCTGCTCGGCGGGCGCTACTGGTTCCATGCGACGGTGCGCAACGATGCGCCGGCCACGCAGTGGGTGATCGATCCGCATGCGAGCCTGATGGAGCATGTGGGCGGCTGGGTCTACGTCGGCGCCCAGCCGCCGCAGACCTTCGTGACCGGCTACCACGCCGACACGCCCTACATGCTGCACTACGGCAGCGACATCACGCTGCCGCGGGGCAGCTCGGCGCACGTGCTGCTGCGCATCGACAGCCGCTATTTCGCGCGGCTGCCCGGCATCGACATCCAGACCAGGGCCGACTACCGCCGCATCGTGATCTCGGAGAACGTGCTGGCGCTGTTCGCGCTCGGCGCACTGCTGACGCTTGCGCTCTACAACCTCTTCATGTTCCTCGGCACGCGCGACAAGGCGCTGCTGTACTACGCGCTGTACCTGCTGGCCGCCACCGCGGGCTGGGGGCTGACCTTCCACCTCCCGGCGCAATGGCTGGGCTGGCACGGGCTGCAGTGGCACTACCTGCCGTTCTTCCTGATGGTGGTGTTCAACACCCTCTTCTACATCGAGTTCCTGCAGCTGCGCGAGGCCGCGCCGCGGCTCGCGTGGGCGGGCTATGCGAACCTCGTGCTCGCGCTGGTGCTGCTGCCGAGCTGCTTCATCGCGACGTCGTGGGCGCACACGCTCGCGACCATCACGATCACGATCTCGCTGACGCTGGCGCTCGTCGCCGGGCTGCTGCGGCTGTGGTCGGGCTACCTGCCGGCGCGCTATTTCCTCGCCGCCTTCCTCGCGCTGCTGCTGCCGGCCCTGGTGATCCTGCCGGCCAACCTCGGCCTGAGCCAGGACATGGTGCGCAACCCGGAACTCATCACGCTGCTGGGCAGCACGGCCGACGCGATCCTGCTCGCCTTCGCGCTGGCCGACAAGATCCGGCTGCTCGGGATCGAGAAGGACGGCTACCTCGTCCAGCTGCACCGCGCGCTCGACCAGGCCAGCACCGATGCGCTGACCGGCATCGGCAACCGCCATGCGTTCGACCGCGCGCTGTCGGCGCTGACCGCCGCCGATTCGTCGGTCGGGCTGATGCTGGTGATGATCGACCTGGACGGCCTGAAGCGCATCAACGACGAGCGCGGCCACGCGCACGGCGACGCGCTGCTGTGCGAGTTCTCGCGCCAGCTGCAGACGCTGCGCGACCACGACATGACGGTGTTCCGGCTCGGCGGCGACGAGTTCGCGGTGCTCGGCGACATGCGACATGAAGACGAGACGCGCCGCGACATGCGCCGCTTCGAGGAGCGGCTGCATGCTGCCGGCTTCGAGGGCTGCGGCATCAGCTTCGGCATCGCGTTCGGCTCGGAGATCACCTCCAGCAGCCAGCTGCTGATCCATGCCGACGCGCGCATGTACCGCCACAAGTCGACCAAGCGCGACGCCCCGGAGAGCGCCGCGCAGGCCTTCAATCCTCGCCGCGCTTGAGCTTCATCCGCTCGCGCGCCGAGCGGCCGCGCGCCTTCCATTCGGACAGCTGCTGGTGGCGCTCCAGCACCGTCAACGTGTCGCGCCGCACCTCGCGCAGCAGCTTGTGGTAGTTGCGCACGCGGTCGGCGCCGACGCCTGCGCGCACCGCGCAGCCCGGCTCGTCTTCATGGCGGCAATCGCGGAAGCGGCACTGCAGCGAGAGCGTCGCGATGTCCTCGAAGCCGAGCGCGAGCCGCGCCTCGTCGGTGTCGGGCCGCAGCGTGCGCAGCCCCGGCGTGTCGATCACGCAGGCGCCGCCGGGCAGGCGGTGCAGCGAGCGCGAGGTGGTGGTGTGCTTGCCGCGGCTGTCGTGCTCGCGCACCGCGCCGGTGTCCTGCAGGTCGGCGCCGGCCAGCGTGTTGGTCAGCGTCGACTTGCCGGCGCCCGACGAGCCCATCAGCACCACCGTCTGGCCGGCCGACAGCCACGGCTGCAGGGCCTGCGCGGCCGCGGCGCTGCGGCCGTTGACGGCCAGCAGCTCGACCTGCGCCGGCAGCCGGCCGCGCAACCGGTCGCGGGCGTCGTCCAGGGCCTGCGGCGCCACCGCATCGGCCTTCGTCAGCACCACCACCGGCTGCACGCCGCTGCCCTGCACCAGGATCAGGTAGCGCTCGAGGCGGCGCGGGTTGAAGTCGTCGTCCAGCCCCATCACCAGCAGGGCGGTGTCGACATTGCTGACGACCGGGTGGCGGCGGCCGTCGGCATCGCGCCGCGCGATGTGGGTGAGCGGCGGCACCCGTGCGTGCACCCAGCGCTGGCCATGGGCGTCGAGCGCGGCGATCACCCAGTCGCCGACGGCCAGGCCGGTCTCGTCGTCGTCGAGCGTGCGCATCAGGCGCGGCAGCACGCGTGCGGCGTGCGAGCGGTCGCCGTCGTGCAGCTCGACGGTCTCGCGGTGCACTTCGGTCAGGCGCATCAAGCGGGCGCCGGGGGTGGAGGTTTCAGGAAGGGACGCGGCCTCGCGGGCCAGTTCGGGCGTCAGCCCCATCGAGCGCAGGCGCTCGACATCGATCTCGATCATGGTGGGTCATGTCTTTCATCATCGCGGCCGGCGCAGGCGCCGAGCCAGAGACCCTGCGCAGCGAACGCTGCAGGGCAACGAAGGAATGAAAGCTGTGCCGCGGCGGCAGGGTGCCGGCGGGGACGATCAGGACCCGGGAGAAAGGGGTAAAGCGGGGCCGATCAGCGCAGGCAGCGTGTGCGATCCGCGGACAGCAGAAGGGCAATGTCAGTCGTTCTCATCGCGTGGTCTCCTTGTTCTGTCGGGATGGCCCGGTCGCGGCGACCGGGGAAGGGCGCGAAGTGTGGCATGGCGCGCCTCAGCGCGTCAATGTCATTGCAAAGGCGCGACAATGCAGCTTCTCTGCAGGACTGGAGCGTTGGGATGATTCGATCGCTTTACATCGTCACCGGCGCGTCGCGCGGACTGGGCGCGGCGATGGCGGAACAACTGCTCGCCCCCGGCACGCAGCTGCTGTGCATCTCGCGCCGCACCAGCGAAGCGCTGGCCCTGAAAGCCGGCACCGCCCAGGCCCGCTGCGAGCAATGGGCGATGGACCTTGCGACGCCGCTGCCGGTGGCGCACCGGCTGTCGGCCTGGCTCGCGCAGATCGACCACACCTCGTTCGACACCGCGACGCTGATCAACAACGCCGGCGTGCTGACCCGCGTCGGCCCGCTCGGCCATGTCGACGGCACCGATGTCTCGAATGCGCTGCGCGTCGGGATCGAGGCGCCGCTGCTGCTGACGGCAGCCTTCCTGCGCGCGACGCTCGCCTGGCCGACCCGGCGGCGGGTGCTGCAGATTTCTTCCGGGCTTGGCCGACGCGCGATGGCCGGGCAGGCGATTTACGCCGCGGCCAAGGCCGGTCTCGATCATGCCGCCCGCACGATCGCGCTCGATGAAGCGCTGCAGCCGAACGGCGCGAAGATCGTCTCGCTGGCGCCCGGCGTGATCGACACCGAGATGCAGGCCCGGCTGCGCGACAACCCGGCCGACGGCTTCCCGGACCAGGCGCATTTCGTGAACCTGCAGCGCAACGGGGGCCTGTCCTCACCGGCCGAGGCGGCCGCCAAGGTGCTGGCCTACCTGGATCGCACCGATTTCGGCCAGAACCCCGTGGCCGACGTCCGGGACGCCTGAAGCTTCTTCAGGGCCGGTCGAGCCGCGGCGGTGCGGCGGGCACCTCGCGCGCTTCGACGTCGACGACATTCGCCGGGTCGACCGCCGCACCTCGCGGCCGGAAGCCGCCGAAGGGCTGGCGCGGATCGACCTTGAAGCGCATCACCTGCGGGCGCCGGCCGCGCAGCAGGGCCCAGGCGACCAGCGTCAGCGTGAGGACGAACCCCAGCAGCAGCAGCCCGACCGCGAAGACGGCGCCGATCAGGAGGACGACCAGGCGGACCAGGAAGGCGAGCACGCGGCGGAAGATCATGGACAAGGGGCACCTCGTTGGCGAGCCGGCATTATCGGGCCCGCCCCGACGCAGGGTCTTTCAGGTCATTCGAGTCGTTCAGCCGCGCGTGCCGCGGACCGCACGCGCCTGCTGCGCGAGCTGCAGGTCGGACACGTCGCGCTTGCCGGTCACGACCACCTGCGGCATCACGACCACCTGCATCCGCTTGCCGGTCACGGTGACGGCCGGCATCGTGATCACGGCCGTGGCGACCTGCTCGTCGGCCTGGGCGCGCGGCTGGCACAGCAGCACGGTGGCAGCGGACAGCGTGGCGATGATCAGGGTCAGGCGGGTCAGGTGGGTGGCGGTCATGTCGGGCTCCAGTCGGTGGGTGTGTCGTCGATGGAGCCAGTATCGGCAGCGTCGTCGGCGCTTCACAGCGGATTGCGACGAAGCGGCGGCCGGCGCGGCTGAACTGCGGGAGCTGGCGACAGTCCGTAGCCCGGAAGCCATGCCGGGTTGTTCTACGGGCCCTGGAACCCGCCCTGGCGGAAGGTCAGCACCAGCGTGTCTCGGTGCGCGCTGTGCTGCGCGTCGGCCGACAGCGGCTGGATCGGCGTGCTCTCGTGGATCACCCGTTCGTCGTCGAGCATCAGCGTGGTCCACGGCTCGCTCATCGTGAAGCGGATGCCGTTCGGTCCTTCGGCATCGAACACCCGCGTCTCGCCGCCCTTCAGCCCCCGACGGTTGATCAGCAGCACCGCGACGAAGTCGACGCCATCGCGGTGCGCGCCTTCCGGCGTCGGGCGGCCGATGCCGTCGGTGGTGTCGATGCGGAACTGGTGTGCCTCGATGAACCAGGGCCGCGCGCCCTTCAGCGCGCTGCAGGCCTCGGCCATGCGCAGCAGCAGGCGGCTCCAGACCGGCCGGGCGACGAGTTCGGCCTCCATCGGCTCGAACCAGCGCTCGATGCCGCCGTGCAGCGCGTTGTAGGCCACCGGCTGCCAGTGCGCGCGGTGCGGCGAGGTCGACAGCGTCGCGCCGTCGGCGACGAAGCACGAATGGCGGCGGCGCCGGTAGCGTCCGCCGTCGCGCAGGTAGCCGTCGGGCGGCAGCGCGTCCCAGCTGGCTTCCAGCGCCTGCAGCTCGGCGGCGTCGGCCGCGATCCATTCGCGCAGGCCGGCCGGGCTGATCACGCCATGGCCGTGCGCGCGCAGGTCGGACACGAGTTGCGAGGGTGCGACGTAAGGGGGCAGCATGCGTTCGGTCATGCCGCGATGATGCCAGCCCGCAAGGGGTCACGAGCTGCCGCTATGCTTGCGGCCTGCGCCTCCTCAAGCCTTTTCAGAAAGCGGATTTCATGTACCACGGCGAGCGATTCAACAGCCTCACGCACCTGGCCGGCCTGCTGCTGGCGATCGGTGGCGGCGTGGTGCTGATCGTGCAGGCGTCGCTGCACGGCGATGCATGGCAGATCGTCGGCTCGAGCATCTTCGCGGCGACGATGATCCTGCTGTATGGCGCGTCGACGCTGTACCACAGCGTGCGCGGCGCGGCCAAGCGCGTGCTGGTGAAGTTCGACCACTGCGCCATCTACCTGCTGATCGCCGGCACCTACACGCCGTTCGCGCTGGTCACGCTGCGCGGGCCCTGGGGCTGGTCGCTGTTCGGCGTGGTGTGGGGACTCGCGGTGGTGGGGATCGTGAAGGAACTGAGCCTGGGTCGCGAGCGCGTGCCTTCGGTGCCGCTGTATGTGGCGATGGGCTGGCTGGCGCTGATCGCCGCGGTGCCGCTGGTGCGCGAACTGCCGTGGGCGGCGCTCGCGTGGCTGGTGGCCGGCGGGTTGTTCTACACCGGCGGCATCGTGTTCTATGCGAACGACGAACGCTGGCGCCATGCACATGGCGTGTGGCACCTGTTCGTGCTGGCGGGCACGGCCTGCCACTTCGTCACCGTGATGCTGTACGTCGCATGAGCGCAGACCTTCACCCCCGCGCGGCCGAGCTGGTCGCGCTGCTGCAGCTGCAGCCGCATCCCGAAGGCGGGCACTACCGCGAGTTCTTCCGCGCGCCGTCGTCGGTCACGCCGACCGGCGGCCGCCCGTCGCGCAGCGCGCTGACGAGCATCGACTTCCTGCTCGGCCGCGGCCAGTTCAGTGCGTGGCACCGCGTCGCGTCCGACGAGGTCTGGCACCTGCTCGAAGGCGGCCCGCTGCGGCTGTGGTTGATGCCGCCGTCGCTCGACCGCATCGAGTCGGTGACGCTCGCACCGGTCAGCGTGACGACGCAGCCGCGCTTCACGGTACCGGCGCAGTGGTGGCAGGCCGCAGAGCCGCTCGGCGACTTCGCGTACGTGGGCGCGACAGTCGCTCCGGGCTTCGACTTTGCGGATTTCTCGTTCCTGCGCGAGCACGCCGAGGCGGTGTCCGCGCTGCGCTCGCTGCAGCCCGATCTCGGAAGGCTGGTCGGATGAATGCGCCCGCGCAACCCCGCAATCCGCTGCACGGCCTCACGCTCGAGGCCGTGCTGACCGAGCTGGTTTCGCACTATGGCTGGGCCGGCTTGGCCGAGCGCATCCAGCTGCGCTGTTTCAGCATCGAGCCGAGCATCGCGTCGAGCCTGAAGGTGCTGCGCAAGACGCCCTGGGCGCGCGAAAAGGTCGAGAGCCTCTACCTCTTCATGTTGCGTGAAAGAGACCGCGCGGCGCGCGCGAACAGGCCGCGCTGAGCTGGGCCTTCGAGCCCGCTGCGGCATCGAAGTTCCCTCTTTCTGCTGCACTGCAACACCATGTTGCAGCCCCTCGAAAAACTTCACGTTGAGAGGGTGTCGCGTTCACATGCGCGGCCGATCCTGCTTGCATGTCGGACAGACGATCCGGCAGTCCTTACTGAAGAGAAAGCAGGAGTGAAATCACCATGAACCAACTGAGCAGCAAACTCATCATCGCCTCGGCCGCCTCGCTGATGGCACTCGCAGCGCAAGCCCAATCGGTGCAGCCCGGCCCGTACATCGGCGGCAGCGTCGGCACGACGAAGTTCCACGGCGACAACGTCAGCGGCTTCGACACCGACACCACCGACACCGGCGGCAAGATCTACGGCGGCTACCAGTTCACGCCGAACTTCAGCCTGGAAGGCGGCTGGATCGGCCTGGGCAAGTACAGCAGCAGCGCCAGCGAACTGAAGCTGAACAACGGCATCTTCCTCGACGCCGTCGGCACCTTCCCGGTGGCGCGGGACTTCTCGCTGCTGGGCCGCGTGGGCGTCTACAACGGCAAGGCCGACCGCACCATCAACGGCGTGAACGACAGCGAGCGCGGCACCGACATCAAGTACGGTGCGGGCGTGCAGTACGACCTGTCGAAGAACACCGCGATCCGCGGCGAGTGGGAGCGGTACCGCGTGAAGGCGCTGGACATCAAGGACAACACCGACATGTTCTCGGTCGGCGTCAATTACCGCTTCTAAAGGAATGACAGCCCCTCGGTCGGCGGGTACGCCGACCGATCCCCCGTGGGGATGCGGGCCGGCTTGGGGCGGCCCGGCGCTCGGCCCGCTCCCGTTCAAACACCCGGGCTGGGTGCGACAACGCGGATGCGCGTGCCGGTCAGCCCGACCACCTGCCCCGCCCTGATCTTGCAGGTCTTGCGAAGCTCGGCCTGGCCATCGACCTGCACGTTGCCTTCGGCGACCAGCATCTTGGCGGCGCCACCGCTGTGGCACACGCCGGTGGCTTTCAGCAGCGCGTCGAGCGGAATGAAGTCACCGCGCAGTTCGAAATCGATCAGGTTCATGCGGCGAATTGTCGCGCGAGCAGCGCATACGAATGCCGCCGCACCGCGGGATCGTGCGCCCAGGTGTTGATCACCAGTTCTTCCAGGCCGAAATCGCTCGCCAGCGCGCGCAGCTTGTCGGTCACCTGAGAAGCCGTGCCGACGAAGGCCTTGCGCCGCATCGGCTCGATGGTCGCCATCTCGTCCGGCGTGAAGCCGCGCTCGGCGATCTGGTCCGGCGACTGCAACGGCCCGAGCAGCCCGCGGTTGCGGTCGACCCGCCACCGCTCTCGACTCAAGGCCAGGTGAAGCGCGGCTTCTTCGGTGTCCGCCGCCAGGGCCCAGACGCACACCGTGGCCTGCGGCTTCGGATGCCGCTCGCTCGGCTGATAGAGCCGGTGGTACAGGTCGAGCGCCTGCTCCGCGCCTTGACCGTCGGTGAAGAAGTACGCGAACGCATAAGGCAAGCCGAACTGCGCCGCCATCTGCGCGCCATAGTCGGAGCTGCCCAGGATCCACACCTCGGGCGCGTGCGCGCCGCGCGGATGCGCGACGATGCCGCGGTGCCGCAGCCCGCTGGTCCAGGCCTGCAGGTCGCGCACCTGCTCCGGAAAGTTCTCCGCACTGCCGTACGCATGCGGGTTCAGCGCCTGCGCCGTGCGCATGTCGCCGCCAGGCGCGCGGCCCACGCCCAGATCGATGCGACCCGGCGCCAGCGCTTCGAGCACGCGAAACTGCTCCGACACCTTCAGCGCCGCGTAGTGCGGCAGCATCACGCCGGCGCTGCCGATGCGGATGCGCGTGGTGCGCGCGGCGATCGCGGCCATCAGGATCTCGGGGGCACTGCCGACGATCGTCGGCAGGCTGTGGTGCTCGCTGACCCAGAAGCGTTCGTAGCCGAGGGCTTCGCAATGCTGCGCAAGCTCGAGGGTGTCGCGGATCGCGGCGTCTTCGCCGTGGCCGTTCAGGGCGACGGACTGGTCGAGTACCGAGAGTTTCATGGTCTTCATGACAGCGCGGCAGCGTGATGCGCGACGTGGTCTCCCACGAAGGTCGCGATGAAGTAGTAGCCGTGGTCGAAGCCCGCATGGCGTCGCAAGCTCAACGGCTGACCAGCCGCTGCACAAGCCGCTTCGAACAGATCGGGATGCAGTTGCGTCGCAAGGAATCTGTCCGCGAGCCCCTGGTCGATCAGCAGCGGCGACGTCCTCGCCCCCGCCTTCACGAGTTCGGTCGCATCGTGCGCACGCCACGCATCGCGTCCCTCGCCGAGGTAGCCTCGGAAGGCCTTCTCGCCCCACGGGCTCTGCATCGGCGCGGCGATCGGTGCGAAGGCCGACACGCTGCGGAAGAGATCCGGATGCTTCAGCCCCAGCGTCAACGCCCCATGCCCACCCATCGAATGCCCGAACAGCCCGAGGCGGCTCGTGTCCGCCGCGAAGTTCGCCTCGATCAGCGCCGGCAGCTCCTGCGTCAGCCAGGTCGCCATGCGCCAGTGCGCATGCCAAGGCGCTTCGGTGGCGTCGAGGTAGAAGCTCGCGGCCGTGCCGAAATCCCACGACGCATCCGCTTCGGCGATGCCGGTGCCGCGCGGGCTGGTGTCCGGCGTCACCAGCATCAGCCCGTGCTTCACGGCGTGCTGCTGCGCGCCGGCCTTCATCGCGAAGGTCTGCTCGTTGCATTCGAGGCCGGCGAGGTAGACCAGCACCGGCACGCGCCGGGACGCCGCCTGCGGCGGCCTGAACACGCCGAAGCGCATCGGCAGGCCGATCGCGTCGGACGCATGCTCGTGAAAACCTTGCACGCCGCCGAAGCAGGCGTGCTCCGACAAGGTCTTGATCTTCGAACCGTCAGTCATACACCACCACCGAACGGATCGATTCGCCGCGCTTCATCAGCTCGAAGCCGTGGTTGATGTCGTCCAGCGCCAGCTTGTGCGTGATCAGCTCGTCGATCCGGAGCTTGCCGTCCATGTACCAGTCGACGATCTTCGGCACGTCGGTGCGGCCGCGCGCGCCACCGAAGGCCGATCCCTTCCACTCGCGGCCGGTCACCAGCTGGAACGGGCGCGTCGAGATCTCCTGGCCGGCCGCCGCCACGCCGATGATGATGCTCTGGCCCCAGCCCTTGTGGCAGCACTCCAGCGCCTGCCGCATCGTCGTCGTGTTGCCGATGCATTCGAAGCTGTAGTCGGCACCGCCGTCCGTCAGCTGAACGATCGCATCGACCACGTTGTCGACCTCGCGCGGGTTGATGAAGTGCGTCATGCCGAAGCTGCGCGCCATCGCCTCGCGGGCCGGATTCAGGTCGATGCCGATGATCTTGTCGGCGCCCACCATCTTCGCGCCCTGGATCACGTTCAGCCCGATGCCGCCCAGGCCGAACACCACCACGTTCGCGCCCGCTTCCACCTTCGCGGTGAAGATCACCGCGCCGACGCCGGTCGTCACGCCGCAGCCGATGTAGCAGACCTTGTCGAACGGCGCATCGGGGCGGATCTTCGCCAGCGCGATCTCGGGCACCACGATGTGGTTGCTGAAGGTCGACGTGCCCATGTAGTGCAGGATCGGCCGGCCGTCGATCGAGAAGCGGCTCGTCGCGTCCGGCATCAGGCCCTTGCCCTGCGTGCCGCGGATCAGCTGGCACAGGTTGGTCTTGCGTGACAGGCAGAACTTGCACTGCCGGCACTCCGGCGTGTACAGCGGGATCACGTGGTCGTCGCGCTTCAGGCTCGTGACGCCCGGTCCCACCTCCAGCACCACCCCCGCGCCTTCATGGCCGAGGATCGCCGGGAACAGGCCTTCGGGGTCGGCACCCGACAGCGTGAATTCGTCGGTGTGGCAGATGCCGGTCGCCTTCACCTGCACCAGCACCTCGCCGGCGCGCGGCGGCGCCAGGTCGACCGTCTCGATGCTCAGGGGTTGACCGGCCTTCCAGGCCACGGCGGCTTTCGTCTTCATGATCGGTTCCTTGCAAGTGGCGCGCATTGTCCGGCGCGGTCGCGCGCGCGTCGGCGTGTCGTGTGGAAACACCGTCGCCAGGGACGATTCTCGGACCTGTGTGCTGAATGTCCCGACCCGTGGTGTATATTCGCCGCACAGGTATACGCAAGGCTGTGGTTGTGAGTGATCTTTTGCGACGCCGTGCTGGTTCCAGCCCGGTTCTGTTGAAATCCCCGAATAACTCTTGAGTGTCTCTGCATGCGTCGGCATGTGCTGCCGCATTACTACTGATAGAAATAGGAAACGTCCATGACGACGCAAACCGGTACCGTGAAGTGGTTCAACGAGAGCAAGGGCTACGGCTTCATCGCTCAAGACGCGGGCGGCGCTGACCTGTTCGCCCACTTCCGTGACATTCAAGGCAACGGCTTCAAGACGCTGCTGGAAAACCAGCGCGTTGAATTCGAAGTGAAGCAAGGCCAGAAGGGCCTGCAAGCCGCGAACATTCGCGTGCTGTGATGCAGCGCAGGGCGCAAGCCCTGCTGCCAAGACGAACGCGGCCTCCCGGCCGCGTTTTCTTTTGGGCCTGCCGTTACTGCCTGGCCTGCGCCGTCTCGATCGCCAGCTTGTTGTCGACGCCGCTGACGCCCTTCACCGCCATCGCGATGCGCTCGGCCCGCTGGCGCGCCTCCTCGCTCGGTGCCGAGCCGTACAGCGCCACCTTGCCATCGTGCGTGTCGACGTTCACCCTCAGCGCGCTGAGGTCCGGGTCCTTCGCGATGTCGGCCTTGATCGACGCGGTGATCGCCCCGTCGGCGATCGACTGGCCGATCTGCGACGTGCCGTCCTGGCTTGCATTCGACGCATCGCGCGCGGCGGACTTCACGTCGGCGATCGACTGCTTCGCGTTCTGCCTCACCTGGTCGGCCGTCTGCTCGGCCGTCGACACCGCCGAATCCAGCTTCTGACCGACGGTGCGGTGGTCGCCCGAATCGCAACCCGCGGTCAGCGCCACCATCGGAGCGGTCACGCACAGGGTCCACAAGAGCTTGCTCATCTCGGTTTCTCCTTCAGGTCAGGGCGTCAGATCAACGGAACGTTGCGCGCCACCTGCGGCGCCGCGGCGGGCTGCGGCGTCTGGACCAGGCGGTTCACCGGATAGCCGTCGGCGCGCAGCCGCGCGACGATGCCGTCGTAGATGCCGCTGTCGAGCTGCGGTGTGCGCGACAGGATCCACAGGTATTCGCGCGACGGCTCGCTGACCACCGCATAGCGGTAGTCGTCGTCGAGCATCACGACCCAGTAGTCCCCGCGCCCCACCGGCATCCAGCGCAGCCAGGTCGGCAGGAAGCTGACCTTCAGCTTCGCGCCGCTGTCGTCGCCCCTCACCGGCGTCGCGCGGCCCACCGCCACGGCCCACTTCGAATCGGCCTCGCGGCAGCGGTTGATCACCTTGATCGCGCCGCTGCCGGTCGGCTGGTAGGTCGCGGTGACGTTGCCTTCGCACTTCGCCTGGAAGCTGTTCGGCAGGCGCGCCAGTTCGTACCAGGTGCCCGCATAGCGCTGCGCGTCGACCGAGGCGACGCTGCGCACCGGCGGCGCATCGTCCGCCGCCAGGGCCAGCGCGACCGTCGCCACCGCCAGGCTGGCAACGGTCAGGATCGTGGTGAGGCTCAGGCGCATTGCAGTCTCCAGGCGGTCATGTCGGTTCCAGGTCTGTCGGATCGGCCGATCCGATCCATGGAAGACGACTGTAGGTTGGCGCCCTCCCCGGCCCTGTCGGTGCGCCGCCTGATCGGCTGTCGGACAAGGTCGACATCGGCGCTACCATCGAACGACAACACCACCCATCCGGAGACAACGCGATGCCGACCGACCTCGTGAACCAGCAGATCCGCCTCGCCGCCCGCCCCGTCGGCCTGCCCACCGCCGACAACTGGCAGTTCACGACCGAGCCGGTCGCCGAGCCCGAGGCCGGCGGCGTGCTCGTGAAGACGCAGGCGCTGTCGCTCGACCCGGCGATGCGCGGCTGGATGAACGAAGGCAAGAGCTACATCCCGCCGGTGGGCATCGGCGAGGTGATGCGCGCCGGCGGCATCGGCACCGTCGTCGCATCGAAGAACCCGGCCTTCGCGGTCGGCGACACCGTCAGCGCGACGCTAGGCGTGCAGCAGTATTGCCAGATCCCCGAGGCCGGCATCCGCCGCCACGGGCTGTTCAAGATCGACCCGCGCCTGGGCACGCCGATGCAGTGGCTCAACGTGCTCGGCATGCCCGGCATGACGGCGTACTTCGGGCTGATGGACGTCGGCCAGCCCAAGGCCGGCGAGACCATCGTCGTCTCGGGGGCGGCCGGCGCCGTCGGCCAGACGGTCGGCCAACTCGCCAAGGTGAAGGGCCTGCGCGCGGTCGGCATCGCCGGCGGGCCCGCCAAGTGCGAGTGGGTCGTCAAGGAGCTGGGCTTCGACGCCTGCATCGACTACAAGGCCGGCCCGGTGAAGGACGGCCTGAAGCAGCACTGCCCGCAGGGCGTCGACATCTACTTCGACAACGTCGGCGGCGAGATCCTCGACACCGTGCTGACCCGCATCAACCGCCACGCCCGCATCGTGATCTGCGGTGCGATCAGCCAGTACAACAACACGACACCGGTCAAGGGCCCCGCCAACTACCTGTCGCTGCTGGTCAACCGCGCCCGCATGGAGGGCATGGTGGTGTTCGACTATGCCGACCGCTACCCGGTCGCGATCGCCGAGCTGGGCGGGCTGCTGCAGGCCGGGCGCATCCAGAGCCGCGAGGACGTGGTGACCGGGCTCGACAACTTCCCGCAGGCGCTGCTGAAGCTGTTCAGCGGCGAGAACTTCGGCAAGCTGGTGCTGCAAGTCGCGGCCTGACAGGCGTCCCTGCGGGCAACTGCGCTGGACGCCTGCCGCATTCGGCACAACACTTGCCGTCCATGGCTGTCCCTGATGTGTCCCCTGCAATGCCTGTCTCCGGCGACCTTCCGAGCGCGGCCGCGCAGGCCCTGCTCGCGGCCAGCCCGGACGCGCTGCTGCATCTCGACACCGCCGGCCGCATCGGGTGGAGCAACGGCCGCCTCGAGGCGCTCTGCGGCCTGCCGGCCGGTGCACTGGCCGGGCGCGACGTCCGCGAGCTGCTCGGCCTGCCGCCGCAGGCCGCGCTGACGGCCGAGGCGCACTGCTGGACCTCGCCGTCGGGCGCGTCGCGCTGGCTGCGCCTGCAGGCACCGGACCCGGCGCTGCTGGTGGTGCAGGACATCACCGACGTGCGCGCGCTCGGCGACGAAGCGCGCCGGTTGGCCGAGCTGCTCGACATGGCGCAGGAGTTCGGCCGCCTCGGGGTCTGGGAGCGCGACATCCCGTCCGGCGAGGGCCGCTGGGACCGCCACATGTTCCGCTTCTTCGGCCTGGACCCTGCCGACGGCACGCCGAATTTCGCGCTCACCTCGCAGCGCATCCATCCCGACGACCGCGTCGACCCGCGGATGTTCGAATCGATGAACCAGCCCGGCCAGTACAGCCGGCGCTACCGCATCGTGGCGCCCGACGGCCGGATCCGGCGCGTGCATTCGCAGTGGGAAGTCAAGCCCGAGGCCGGCGGCACGCCGACCCGCGCGATCGGCATCCTGGTCGACGACACCGAGGCCTACGAGCTCGCGGAGTCGTTCAACGACACCAGCGCGCAGCTGAAGATCGCGGTCGACCTGGGCAACATCGCGATCTGGCGCCACGACCTGAAGCGCGACCGCATGTACTACAACGAGCGCTCGTACCAGGTGCTCGACATCACGCCGCGGCCCGAAGGCATGTCGCTCGACGAGGTGCGCGCGCTGATCCACCCGGACGACCTGCCGCAGGTGCTGGCCACCGCGCAGGCCGCGCTGCGCTCCGACCGGCCGGTCGACATGGAGGCCCGCTACCGCCGGCCGGACGGCAGCTTCCGCTACGTGCTGACGCGCCGCGTCGTGCGCCGCGATGCCGACGGCACGCCGATCGAGTTCGTCGGCGTCGCGCTCGACGTGACGGAGCAGGTCGAGCACACCCGGCGCATCACCGAGATGGCCCAGCGGCTGGAGATCGCCGCCACGGCGGCCGGCCTGGGCATCTGGAGCCGCGACCCGGTGACGCGCCGCGCCGAATGGAACGACGAGATGTACCGCATCATCGGCCGCCCGAAGGAACGCGGCGTGCCGTCGGGCGCCGAGTGGCTGGGCGAGGTGGTGCATCCGGACGACCGCGCCGCCATGGCGCGGGTGCGCGACGGGATCCGCGCGACGCCCGAGGTGTCGATGGAGCACGAGTACCGCATCTGCCGCCCCGATGGCGAGGTGCGTTGGCTGGTGGACCGGGTGCGGCGCGAGTCGCGCGACGGCCGGCCGATGCTGTTCGGCATCACGATCGACGTGACCGAGCGGGTGAAGACCGAGGCGGCGCTGCGCAGCGCGAACGAGCGCATCGGCCTGGCGGTGCGCAGCGTCGGCATCGGCACCTGGGAATGGCTGCCACGCACCGACACCTCGGTGTGGGACGACGCGATGTTCCGCCTGCGCGGCCTCGAGCCGTCGGATCGCGTGCCGAACGAAGCCGAGCGCGCGGCGCTGGTGCTGCCCGAAGACCGCGAGCGGGTCGCCGCCGCGCTCGCCGAATCGGTTCGCACCGCCAGCAGCGCGGCCTACGAATTCCGTGTCGTGTGGCCCGATGGCTCGGTGCACTGGCTCGCGTCGCGTTCGACCGCGGTGCACGATGCGAGCGGCGAGGTGCACCGTCACATGGGGGTCAACTGGGACATCACCGATGCGCGCAGCGCCGAGAGTGCGCGCCAGGAGCGCGCGGTCGCGCAGCGCGAGAGCTCGGCCAAGTCGGAGTTCCTCGCGCGCATGAGCCACGAGCTGCGCACGCCGTTGAACGCGGTGCTCGGTTTCGCGCAGCTGCTGCAGTTCGATGCGCGCGCGCTGACGGACGACCACAACCACAAGGTCGAGCACATCGCCGCCGCCGGCCGGCACCTGCTGTCGCTGATCAACGACGTGCTGGACCTGTCGAGCCTGGAGAGCGGCAACCTGCGGCTGGACGTGCGGCCGCTGGCGCTGCACGAGGTGGTCTACGAGACCTTGCCGCTGGTCGAGGCGCTGGCGCGCGAGCATGGCGTGACGCTGCATGCCGACCGGCTGCAGGCGACGGTGTTCGCCGACCGCATCCGGCTGCGCCAGGTGCTGATCAACCTGCTGACCAACGGCATCAAGTACAACCGGCGCCATGGCCGCGTGACGCTGTCGTGCACGGTCGACGCGACGCACGTGACGCTGCGCGTCGAAGACACCGGGCGCGGGCTGCGGGCCGACCAATTGCCCCATCTGTTCGAGCCGTTCAACCGGCTCGGTCTCGAGAACGAAGGCATCGACGGCACCGGCATCGGGCTGGCCGTCGTCAAGGCGCTCGTCGAGCGCATGGAAGGAAGCGTCATGGCCAGCAGCCAACCGGGCACCGGTTCGCAGTTCGAGGTCCGGTTGCCGCGGGCCGATGCGGCGGCGGCGCAGGCGCCTGCCGGCGCACCGCAGCCGGCGACGATGCCGGCGCGGGCACCAGCCCCTGAGCCGTCGCCGGACGGGCGGCGCGGGCAACTGCTCTACATCGAGGACAACCCGGTCAACGTGCTGCTGGTCGAGGAGCTGGTGCGCGGCCAGGCCGGCCTGGCGATCGAATCGGTGCCGAGCGGCGAGGCCGGTGTCGCACGGGCCGCCGAGCTGCAGCCCGACCTGGTGCTGATCGACATGCAGTTGCCCGATTTCGACGGCTTCGAGGTGCTGCGGCGGCTGCGCGCGCAACCGCAGACAGCGGGCATCCGTTGCGTCGCGCTGTCGGCCAATGCGATGCCCGAAGACATCGCGCGGGCTCGCGCCGCCGGGTTCGACGACTACTGGACGAAGCCGATCGATTTCGCAGAGTTCCTGGGGGGGCTGGACCGGCTGTTTCCCTCTTCGTCTGCGTGAGTTGCCTTTTTCTGTGCGCGTAGGCGGTTCGGCCGGGCGAAGGCGTTGGGGGGCTCATGCTGGGGCGGTCGGCCTGGCGGCCGACTCCACGAAGAAGCTCGGCTTCGGGGATGCGCCGGCAAACTCCCTCCACTCACTTCGTTCGTTGTGGTCAAACAGTGCCGGCGAGTCAGTCCACGAAGCGCGCTGACGCGCACCATCCCCAAAGCCGAGCTTCTTCGTCGCCCCAGAAATCGCCCCCCAACGCCTTCGCCCGGCCGCCCCACCCACGAACCGCGTGTGTTCGTAGCCCGGGTGCCAACCCGGGGATCCACACTCACTCGTTCGCTTGTCATCCCCAAAAGGAGCACGGCGGTGCCCAAAGGCGCGCCAAGGCCTCCCCCCGCGCGCCTTTGCCGCTCAAGCTCAAGACGACGCCAGCAACCCCCGCTCCCGCAACATCGGCTCCACCGACGCATCGCGCCCCCGGAACGCCCGGTAGGTCTCCCCCGGCTCCCGGCTGTTGCCGACCGCGTAGACGTGCTCGTGCAGCCGCTTCGCCACCGCCGCGTCGAAGGGGCTGCCGGCTTCGGTGAAGGCGTCGTAGCCGTCGGCGTCGAGCACCTCGGCCCACAGGTAGACGTAGTACCCGGCCGCATAGCTCGCGCTGGAGAACAGGTGCTGGAAATGCGGCAGCCGGTGGTTCAGCCCGACGCCGTGCGGCAACCCGATGCGCTCCAGCTCGGCGGCCTCGAACGCGACGATGTCGATGTCCTGCGGGTCGGGCACCGCATGCACCGCCATGTCGACCAGCGCCGACGCGGTGTAGCGCACCGTCTCGTAGCCCTGGTTGAACTTGCGCGCCGCCTGCAAGCGCTCGATCAGCGCATCGGGAATCGGCTCGCCGGTCTCGACGTGGCGCGCATGGCGCTTCAGCACCTCCGGCTCGGCCAGCCAGTGCTCGAAGATCTGCGACGGCAGCTCGACGAAATCGCGCAGCACGTTGGTGCCCGACAGCCGCTCGTAGGTCACGCTCGACAGCAGCCCGTGCAGGCCGTGGCCGAACTCGTGGAACAGCGTGGCCGCATCGTCGAAGCTCAGCAGCGTCGGCGCGCCCGGCGAACCCTTCGCGAAGTTGTTGTTGTTGACGACGATCGGCAGCACGCCGCCTCCACCGCTCACATTGCGCGTCTGCTGCCGGTACGAGCCCATCCACGCGCCGCTGCGCTTGCTCGGCCGCGCGAAGTTGTCGTGCAGGAAGATGCCGACCAGCGCGCCATCGCTGCCGCTGACCTCGTAGACCTTCACATCGGGGTGGTACGCGCGGATGTCGTCGCGCACCGCGAAGCGCAGGCCGAACAGGCGCTGCGCGCAGTCGAACGCCGCCTCGACCATGCGGTCGAGCGGGAAGTAGGGCTTGACCGTCGCCTCGTCGAGGTCGTAGCGCGCCTGGCGCACTTTCTCGGCGTAGTAGCGCCAGTCCCAGGCCTCGATCTCCTGCGACTCTCCCGACGCAGGCCGCTGCGATTGCGGCAGCGTCAGCAGCAGCGCCTTCAGCGCCTCGCGCTCCTCGGCCACGCGCGCCTTCGCCGGCACCCACACCTGCTGCAGCAGCCGGTTCACCGCGGCTTGCGAGCCGGCCATCGTGTCGCCGAGCGCGTAGTCGGCATAGCTCGAATGGCCGTGCAGCCGGGCCTGCTCGGCCCGCAGCTGCAGGATCTCGCGCGCCACCGGCCGGTTGTCGTGCACGCCGTCGTGCTCGCCGCGCGATACCCACGCGCGCCAGGCCTGCTCGCGAAGGTCGCGGCGTTCGGAGAAGGTCAGGAAGGGCACGATGTGCGAGCGCGACAGCGTGATCACCGCGGCATCGATGCCGCGGTCGGCACCGGCCTGGCGGGCGGCGGCGCGCACGAACTCCGGCAGGCCGGCCAGGTCGCGCTCGCCGCGCAGTTCGAGGCGGAATGCCGATTCGTCGGCCAGCACGTTCTGGCTGAACTGCGTCGTCAGTTCGGCCAGTCGCTCCATCACGTCGCCATACCGCTGGCGGGCCGCGCCCTGCAGCTTCGCGCCGGCACGCACGAACTCGAGGTGCACCCGCTCCAGCAGCCGCCGCTGCTCGGCGCTGAGACCGAGCGACTCGCGCTGCGCATGCAGCGCGTCGATGCGCTGGAACAGCGCCGCATGCATGTAGATCGCATTGCCGTGCGCGGCCATGCGCGGCGCCAGTTGCCGCTCCACCGCCTGCAGCGCCGGCGAGGTCTCGCTGGCGGTCAGGTTGTGGAACAGTCCGTCCAGCCGCGCGAGCAGCCGGCCGCTGCGGTCGAAGGCGGCCAGCGTGTTGTCGAAGCTCGGGGCGGCGGCCTGCGCGCCGATCTCGTCGATCTCGGCCCGCTGGTCGGCCAGCGCCACCTCGAAGGCATCGGCGAAGTGCTCGGGGCGGACGGTGTCGAACGGCGGGAGCCCGTGCGGGGCCTCCCAGGACTGCAGCAGCGGATTGCTGGCGGGACGACTGCTCGTGGCAACGGTCATGACGGCTTCTCTCGGTCAGGGAAGAAGCCGTCGATTCTAGGAGGCCGTGCCGGCGCTGCTGGCCGGCGCTGTCTGCCGACCTTACTTGCCCGCCTTGATCTGCAATTCCTCATCCTCGAAATAGCGGTGGCCGTCGCAGTTCGTCGCGTACGAGGCCCGGTCGGCCTGCAGCGCCTCGACCTTGGTGTTGTACGCAGCGCTGCGGGCTCGGTAGGCCTCGACGGCCTTGTCGCGCTCGGCCAGGCGCTCGTTGAAGGCCTGCACCGCCGCGGCGTCGGCGGTGTCGATCTTCTCGCGATCGGCCTTCAGCGTGTCGCCGGCGGCCGCCAGGTCGTCGCCGTCCTTCTTCAGCGCGCCCTGCAGGGGCAGCGTCTCGGCCAGCTGCGCCTTCATGCGGTCGTTCTGCGCCATGCAGGCGCGCAGCTGTTCCTTGGTCAGGAAGGGGGCACCGGCCTTGGCCTTGCCGAGCGTCGATTCCTTCTTCGGCTTGTCGGCCGCGAGGGCGGGCATCGTGGCCAGGCCGGCGATGCAGGCAGCGAGCACCCAGGGGGCGGCAGCGAGGCGGGGAGCGAAACTCATGTCCGGGGCATCCTTCAGAAAGTGCGGCGCGCATCATGCCATTGCCGCGCGCCCGCCTCCGTTACAGTGCCCCGCCACCCTCCTCGGACATTCTCCTGGACACCGCCCCCATGCCCCTCTCTCCCACCGCGGCCGTGCGTGTCGGCCTGGTCGGCTACGGCTACGCCGGCCAGACCTTCCATGCGCCGCTGATCGCAAGCGTCCCCGGGCTGCGGCTGGCCGGCTTCGCGAGCAGCGACGCGGCCAAGGTCGCACGCGACTGGCCGGGGCTGCCGGTCGAGGCCGATCCCCTGCGGCTGTGCGGGCGCGACGACATCGACCTGGTCGTCATCGCGAGCCCGAACGACAGCCACCACCCGCTCGCACTCGCGGCGCTGCAGGCCGGCAAGCACGTCGTCGTCGACAAGCCGTTCACCGTGACGCTGGCCCAGGCGCAGCAGCTGGAGGCCGTGGCGCGCGAGCGCCGGCGCGTGCTGTCGGTGTTCCACAACCGGCGCTGGGACGGCGATTTCCTGACGCTGCGCGCCCTGCTGGCGGGCGGCGAACTGGGGCGCGTCGTCGAGCTCGAATCGCGCTTCGACCGCTTCCGCCCGCTGGTGCGGCAGCGCTGGCGCGAGCAGTCGCCGGTCGGCGGCGGCCTGTGGTTCGACCTCGGCCCGCACCTGCTCGACCAGGCGCTGCAACTGTTCGGCTGGCCGCAATCGTTGCGCGTCGACCTGTCGCGGCAGCGCGACGGGGCCATCAACGACGATGCCTTCGACGCCCGCCTCGCCTACCCGGGCGGGCTCGGCGTGACGCTGCGCGCCAGTGCGCTGACCGCGCTGCCCGGCCCGCGCTTCGCGGTGCACGGCACGCGCGGCAGCTTCGTCAAATGGGGCCTCGATGCGCAGGAAGACGCGCTGAAGGCCGGACATCGCCCGATGCCGGGTGCCGACTGGGGCATCGACACGCAGGCCGCGACGCTGAGCGCGCTCGGGCCCGACGGCGAGACGCTGCAGTCGCGCCCGGTCGCGCTGCGGCACGGCGACTACCCGGCCTACTACGCCGGCGTGCGAGATGCAATCGTCGCCGGCGCACCGAACCCGGTGCCGGCCGCGCAGGCCATCGACGTGATGGCGCTGATCGAGCTCGGCCGCCGCAGCGATGCCGAGCGGCGCGAACTGCCGGCTGTCGCCTGCGCGGCAGACGGCACCGCGACCGCCTCCAATCATTGACCCCCGACCCCGACCTTCGAGAACCACCATGGCCGACTTCATTCCCCTGTCCCAGCTGCTTGCGGCGCGCACGCGCGACGGCGATGCGGTGCACTTCGAGGTCAGCGAAGACTGGCTGCAGGGCCGCACCTCGTTCGGCGGCCTGATCTCGACGCTGGCCGTGCAGGCGATGCGCGATGTGGCCGGCGCCGGCTGGCCGGCCGGCGTGCAACTGCGCGCACTGCAGACCAGCTTCATCGGCCCGGTCGCGCAGGGCCCGATGCAGGTGGCCGTGCGGGTGCTGCGCGAAGGCAAGAACGTGCGGCAGGTCCAAGCCCACGTGCTGCAAGGCGGCGAGACCGCAGCCTTGCTGCTCGGCGTGTTCGGCAGCGAACGCGAGACCACGCTGCCGGGCCTCGCGCCGGCGATGCCGTCGATCCAGCGCGGGCCCGACGAGACGCCGGCGCTGCCGTTCATCCCCGGCGTCGCACCGAATTTCATGCAGCACCTGGACATGCGCTGGTCCGACGGCGGGCTGCCGTTCAGCGGCACCGAGAGCTGGCACAGCCGCATCCACCTGCGCCCGAAGGGCGAGCCGCAGCCGCTGCCGCTGGAGCTGCTGACGGTGCTGCTGGCCGATGCCCCGCCGACGCCGGCGCTCACCCGCGTCAAGCGCCCGACGCCGGCCAGTTCGGTGTCGTGGGAACTGGAGCTGCGGCCGGTCGCGCACGAGCTGCCGGCGGAGGGCTGGTGGCGAATCGACACCGACGCGATCGCCGCGGCCGGCGGCTACGTGAACCAGGTGTCCAAGCTGTGGTCGCCGGGCGGCGACCTGGCAGCGCTCGGCTACCAAGTGGTCACGGTCTACGCCTGAAGCACGCCCATCAAGCCACTCCCGGAGGAACCGGCTTTGCCGGGCCTCTCGGGAGGCGCCCCCTCGGGGGGCAGGAGCGAAGCGACGTGGGGGCTCAAGGACTGACGGTGTGCCAGACGCCGTTGAAGCCGTCGCCGGTCTTGTCGCCCGGCTTCGCGTCCTTGGCCCAGAAGTACAGCGGCTTGCCCTTGAAGGCCCACTGCTTCTTGCCGTCGTC
Organism: Rhizobacter sp. Root1238; assembly: GCF_001425825.1. GTDB lineage: Bacteria > Pseudomonadota > Gammaproteobacteria > Burkholderiales > Burkholderiaceae_C > Rhizobacter. The sequence continues at coordinate 19,053 of NZ_LMDM01000023.1, read as the reverse complement.
GCGGGTCACGACCGTCCAGTCGCCGCTGGTCTTCGCAGCATCGTCGGCCATCAGCGGCGGCCAGTTGGTCGCGCAGGGGCCTTTGCAGACGCTCTTGCCGGCACCCGCCGTGTCGCGGTCGAAGGTGTAGAGCGTCATGCCGTTGGCGGCGCCGACCAGCATGCCGTCGGTGCTCTTCGCCGGCGCCGGGGCGCCCATCATCGATGACATCGACGAGCAGGCAGCGAGCACGAGCGCGCCGAGCAGCGGAACGAGGGTCTGGGTCTTCATCAGGGTCTCCATGGGTGTGAGGGATCCCCTGTGTACGCCCGCCGGGCCGTCCCTATTGCAAGGCGGGCGATCTATTTTTTCTTCAGCGCCTTGCCGAGCAGCTCGACCAGCAGCCCGGTCATCCCGCCCTCGTGCGCAGCGGCTCGATCGTTCAGCTGCTGCGCCAGTTCCGACGGCAGCTTGCAGGCGAACGGCACCAGCCCGGCGGCGGCGTCGCGGCGGCGCTGCTCGCGCTTGTCGAGCGGCGCCGCCGCCTCCTGGCCGAAGCGTCCGGGCACCCCGCCCGCCTTCATCTGGTTGTTGATCTTCAAGGCCAGGTTCTTGGCCAGGTCGAACTTCTTCTGTGTCATTTCGGGAATTTGAATGGGCGGCGATGTGCGAATTGTCACCCCTGCCGCGTTTGGCAGTGAGTGCCTGCCTTGCGTTGGGCATTGATGCAGATACATTTCTACTGAGACAACTTGTCACTGCTTCGTCTACGTCATCGCACCGTTCGATGACGTTCGCTCAAACTCTGGAGAACCCCGCATGCGCATTTTCCGTCCCGCCCGGCTGTCATCGGTCGTGGCTGCCGCCTCCCTCGCCCTGCTGGCGGCTTGCGGACCCAGCATCCCGCCCACCATCAAGATCGGTGTGGCGCAGCCCTTGTCCGGCCCGTCGGCCGCGCGGGGCCAGGACCTGCTGAACGGCGTCAAGATGGCTGCCGACGAATTGAATGCGTCGGGCTTCAAGGTGGCCGGCAAGGTCGTGAAGATCGAGGTCGTCGCCGTCGACGACAAGGCCGACAAGGAAACGGCGAAGAAGGTTGCGCAGGAGCTGGTCGACCAGAAGGTCACCGCGGTGATCGGCCACCTGAGCTCGGACATCTCCGAAGTGACGATCCCGATCTACAAGGGCGCCAACATCCCGCAGCTGTACACCTCGTCGGCCGTCGAGCTGGCCAAGCTGGGCGACGGCAACACCTTCCGCCTGGTCGCCAACGACGGCCTGCAGGCGCGCGCCATCGGCGGCTACATCGCCGAAAGCCTGAACGCGAACAACGTCGCGGTCATCTTCGAAGACACCGCGTTCGGCCGTCCGATGAGCAAGGACGTCGGCGAGGCGCTCGGCAAGCTGAAGAAGAAGGTCACGCTGAACGAATCGGTCAACAACAAGACCACCGACTTCGCCGCCTTCGTCGCCAAGCTGAAGGCCACGCCGCCCGACGTGCTGGTGGCCGTGCTGCGCGACAACCAGCTGCTGCCGCTGTTCGAACAGATGAAGGCCGCCGGCCTGTCGGGCGTGCCGGTGCTGTCGACCAACTCGTCGAAGACCGAGAAGCTGGCGAAGGCGCCGAACGACGTGACCACGCTGTACGTCACCTCCAGCGCGCTGGAGCCGCGCGAGTTCGCCGCCGGCCCGACCTTCCTGAAGAAGTTCCAGACCGTCTTCAAGGCCGATCCGGTGTGGGGCGCCCACTACGCCTATGACGCGATGTACGTGATCGCCGATGCGATGCGCCGTTCGGACAGCGTCGATCCGATCAAGCTGCGCGAGAAGCTGCACTCGATCGACCCGGTGTCGCCGGTGACGAGCTCGATGCGCTTCACCGCCGATGGCGAGCAGGCCTATGGCGCGATCACGGTGTACCGCCGCCGCGACGGCCAGTGGGAACCGCTGATGCGCTCGGACCGCTGGTAAGCCGTTCGACGCTTCCCTGCGAATCTTCCTGCTGAAAGGGGTCTGGTCTAATCCAGGCCCCTTTCGCTTTTCCGGACTCCCTCCCGCCATGGCATTGAAAGCCACCATCTACAAGGCCACGCTGCAGCTGGCCGACATGGACCGCAATGTCTATGGCGACCACGGCGTGACGATCGCGCGCCATCCGTCGGAGACCGACGAACGGATGATGATGCGGCTGCTCGCGTTCGCGCTGAACGTGCCGGCCGACAACGACAACGGCGCGCTCGAGTTCGCCAAGAGCCTGTGGGACACCGACGAGCCCGACCTGTGGCAGAAGGACCTGACCGGCCAGATCATGCAGTGGATCGAGGTCGGCCAGCCCGACGACAAGCGCCTGATGAAGGCCAGCCCGCGCGCCGAGCGCGTGGTGGTCTACAGCTTCAGCCACAGCACGCCGATCTGGTGGGGCGGCATCGCGACCAAGATCACCCGGGCGCGCAACCTCGCGGTCTGGCAGGTGCCCGCCGACCAGAGCCAGGCGCTGGCCGCGCTCGCGCAACGCACGATGCAGCTGCAGGTGACGGTGCAGGACGGCACGGTCTGGGTCGGCGACGGCACGCGCAGCATCGAGGTCACGCCGCAGCGGCTCACGCCGGAACCCTGACAAACCCGGGCCCCCGCAATCCGTTGAAAAAAACCGGGCTGGTGCTGGCAGACTCCGGCTGATCTTTCAGCCGCAGACAACCGTCGTTGGAGAACAGGCCATGAGCAATCCCGTGCTCGTCACCCACAACCCGGCGCAGCAGCGCTTCGAAGCCACCGTCGAGGGCCAGCTGTGCGTGGCCGACTACCGGCTGGCCGGCAGCGTCATGCAGATGACGCACACCGAGGTGCCGCCCGCGCTGCAGGGCCGCGGCATCGCGGCCGAGCTGGTCGAGGCCGCCTTCGACCACGCGATGACCGAGAACCTGAAGATCGAGCCGCTGTGCTCCTACGTGCGCGTCTACATGGAGCGCCATCCCGAGACCGCCTTCCTGAGGGCCTGAGCTTGAAGCCTGACGTTTCCGCCACGCGCCGCCGCCTGCTCGCAGGCACGATCGGCGCCGCCGCCACCCCGTTGCTGACCCTGACCGCGCCGTCTGCCATGTCGCAAACCCCTGCTTCTTCCGCTGCCGCTTCCGCCGCTTCTGCAGCCGCCCCTGCCGACCCGTTCGCCTGGCTCGAAGACGTGCAGGGCGAACGCGCCCTCGCGTGGGTGCGCGAGCGCAATGCCGCGTCGCAGAAAGAGCTGACCGCGCGGCCCGAGTTCGCGCCGACGCGCAGCCAGCTGCTCGAGGTGCTGAACGCGAAGGACCGCATCCCGGCCGTCTCGCGCCGCGGCGACTGGCTCTACAACCTGTGGCAGGACGAGCACCACAAGCGCGGCCTGTGGCGGCGCACCACGCTGGCCGAGTACCGCAAGGCCGAGCCGGCCTGGGAAACGGTGATCGACCTCGATGCGCTGGGCGCCACCGAGAAGGAAAACTGGGTCTGGGGCGGCGCCGCGGTGCTCGGGCCCGACTATCGCCGCTGCCTGGTCTCGCTGTCGCGCGGCGGCGCCGATGCGAAGGTGGTGCGCGAGTTCGACGCCGTCACGAAGCAGTTCGTGAAGGACGGCTTCACGCTGCCCGAAGCCAAGTCCGACGTCGACTGGCTCGATGACGACACGATCTACGTCGGCACCGATTTCGGCCCCGGCTCGCTGACCGATTCGGGCTACCCGCGCGTCATCAAGCGCTGGAAGCGCGGCACGCCGCTGGCCGACGCGGTCACGGTGTTCGAAGGCGAAACCAGGGACGTCGCGGTGTCGGTCAGCGTCGACCGCACGCCGGGCTTCGAGCGCATCGTGTTCGCCCGCGCGATCGACTTCTACAACAGCCACCAGTTCCTGCTGAACGGCGACAAGCTGGTCAGGATCGACGTGCCGGACGACGCGTCGGTGAGCTTCCTGCGCGACACCATCCTGCTGCACCTGCGCAGCGACTTCCAGGCCGGTACCGACAAGTTCCCCAGCGGCTCGCTGCTGTACGGCGATGCCGCGGCGTACCTGCGCGGCGAGCGCAAGCTGCGCGCGCTGTTCACGCCGACGCCGACACGCTCGCTGGCGGGCTACACCACCACGCGAGACCACGTGCTGCTGAACGTGCTCGACAACGTCGCCGGCAAGCTGGAGCAGTGGAAAAAGGGCGCCGACGGCTTCACGCGGCGCGAGATCGCCGCACCCTTCCCCGGCGCGCTGGGCATCAGCAGCATGCACGACCCGCTGCTGAAGAACGACCCGCTGGCCGAGCGCTACCTGCTGACCTACACCGATTTCCTGACGCCCGATTCGCTGTACCTCGCGAGCACCGCGAACGACCAGCGCGAACTGCTGAAGGCGCGCAACGGCCTGTTCGATGCGAAGGGCATGCGCGCCGAGCAGCGCTTCGCGACCTCGAAAGACGGCACGCGCGTGCCCTACTTCGTCGTGTGGCCGCAGGGTGCCAAGGCCGACGGCAGCAACCCGACGCTGCTGTATGGCTACGGCGGCTTCGAGATCTCGCTGAAGCCGTGGTACTCGGGCACCTTCGGCCGCGCGTGGTACCAGCGCGGCGGCGTGCTGGTGGTGGCCAACATCCGCGGCGGCGGCGAATTCGGCCCGGCCTGGCACCAGAGCGCCGTCAAGGCGAACAAGCAGCACAGCTACGACGACTTCATCGCGGTCGCCGAAGACCTCGTCGCGCAGAAGATCACCGCGCCGCGCCACCTCGGCATCATGGGCGGCAGCAACGGCGGCCTGCTGGTGGGGGCCACCTTCACGCAGCGCCCGGAGCTGTTCAACGCGGTGGTCTGCCAGGTGCCGCTGCTCGACATGCGGCGCTTCCACACGCTGCTGGCGGGTGCCTCGTGGATGGCCGAATACGGCAACCCGGACGACCCGGCCGAATGGGCCTTCATCTCGAAGTACAGCCCCTACCAGAACGTGCGCAAGGGCGTGAAGTACCCGAAGGTGCTGTTCACCACGTCGACGCGCGACGACCGGGTGCACCCGGCCCATGCGCGCAAGATGGCGGCGCTGATGCTGTCGCAGGGGCACGAGCTGCTGTACTACGAGAACATCGAGGGCGGCCACGGCGGCGCGGCCGACAACGAGCAGCGCGCGCACCTGCAGGCGCTGGAGTACAGCTACCTGTGGCAGCAGCTGGGTCGTTGAGGGCGGCTCGATGATCGACCCGCGCGCGACCGAGGTGCTGGACTGGTGGTTCGGCCCCGAGCCGGGCGAGGTCCGCACGCTCTGGTTCACGAAGAGCGCGCAGACCGACCAGGAGATCGCCGAGCGTTTCGGGCTGCTGATCGACGAGGCGCTGGCCGGCGGACTGCCCGGCTGGCAGGCGTCGGCGCAGGCCGCGCTCGCGCGCATCCTGCTGCTCGACCAGTTCACCCGCAACGTGTTCCGCGACCGCGAACGCTCGTTCGCCGGTGATGCGCTGGCGCTCGCTGCGGCCCGCGCGCTGTGCGCCGCCGGGCTCGATGCGAGCCTGCCGCCGCTGCGCCGCGCCTTCGTCTACATGCCGTTCGAGCATGCCGAAGACCTGGCCTGCCAGGACGAGGCGGTGACACGCTTCACGCGCCTCGCGCAGGAAGCGCCGGCGCTGCAGGGCATGCTGGACTATGCGCACAAGCACCGCGAGGTCATCGCGCGCTTCGGGCGCTTTCCGCACCGCAACCAGATCCTCGGGCGCGCTTCCTCTCCCGAGGAAGCGCTCTTCCTGCAGCAGCCTGGGTCGCGCTTCTAGCTTCCAGCCAGCGCTAGATCCTTCCCATCAGCAGCAGCACGATCAGGATGATCACCACCAGCCCGAGCCCGCCGCTCGGGCCATAGCCCCAGCTGCGGCTGTGCGGCCAGGTCGGCAACGCGCCGATCAGGATCAGGATCAGGACGATCAAGAGAATGGTGCCGAGCGTCATGTGGTGCTCCTTCTTCTGGTGAGTGATTCAAGGCCTCCACGGTAAGGAGCCGGCCGGGTTTCCCAAGCGGGCCGACAGCGCGAGCCGCTGTAGTCGGCCAGCCCCACCGGTTGTCGCCGCTGTCCTACATCGCCGGTGTGCGGCAGGAACTGAAGGCGGAAAACGCACCTATTCGCGGCATTGGTACATCCGACAGTTTTTTACGATCGATCCGGGCCCCAGGCCTTGTTGTTCAACTGATGGAAAGCCGCTTCGATGAAGCTCAACCACCTCAAACTCGGCCAGCGGCTGGGCATGGCCTTCGGGCTGATCCTCGCGATCACCGCGCTCGTGTCAACGATCGGCGTGTGGCGCCTCGAAACCTTGAAGGCGGCCAGCAACGCGCTGGCCACCACCGAGATGCAACGCCAGTCGCTGGCGGCGCGCTGGGCCGCCAACATCAACCTGAACTGGGTGCGCACCGCTGCGTCGCTGAAAGCCAGCGACGCCGCGTACATCGACACCTTGAAGCGCGACATGGAGGCGACCTCCACGTCGATCAGCGAGATGCAGAAGAAGCTCGACGAGCTGATCCAGGACGACACCGGCAAGCAGTTGATGGGCAACGTCGCGACCCGCCGCGAGGCCTATCGGGTCTCGCGCGTCGCGCTGTTCAAGCGCAAGCAGGCGGGCGAAGACATCGGGGCGCAGGTCGACAAGGAACTGCTGCCGCTCGCGCAGGACTACCTGAAGGGGCTGGCCGCGATCGACACCTACATGGACGAGCAGCTGGCGGCGAGCCAGGCGCAGACGATGGCCGTGGCCGTCAGCGGCCAGCGCATCCTGGCCGGCGGCGCGGTGTTCGCGGTGCTGGCCGGCCTGCTGCTGGCGGTGCTGGCGACGCGCTCGATGACGCGCCCGCTGCACCAGGCGGTCGATTCGGCGCAGGCCATCGCCGGGGGCGATCTCTCCAAGCCCATCCATGCCGAAGGCCGTGACGAATGCGCGCAGCTGCTGGGCGCGCTCGGCGGCATGCGCAACCGGCTGTTCGAGCTGGTCAGCGACGTGCGGCGCAACGCCGAAGGCGTGGCCACGGCATCGGCCGAGATCTCGCATGCCAACAACGACCTGAGCGGCCGCACCGAAGAACAGGCCAGCGCGCTGCAGGAGACCGCCGCAGCGATGGACCAGCTGTCGAGCACCGTGCGCATGAACGCCGACAACGCCCGCCAGGCCAACGTGCTGGCGCAGAACGCCTGCGATGTCGCGGCGCAGGGCGGCGACGTGGTCGGCCAGGTGGTCGACACGATGAAGGGCATCAACGACAGCTCGAAGAAGATCGTCGACATCATCGCCGTGATCGACGGCATCGCGTTCCAGACCAACATCCTGGCGCTGAACGCCGCGGTGGAAGCGGCGCGGGCCGGCGAGCAGGGCCGCGGTTTCGCGGTGGTGGCCGGCGAGGTGCGCACGCTGGCACAGCGCAGCGCCGACGCGGCCAAGGAAATCAAGGCGCTGATCTCGACCAGCGTCGAGCGCGTCGAGCAGGGCACGCTGCTGGTCGACCGCGCCGGCACGACGATGCAGGACGTGGTGAACTCGATCCGCCGCGTCACCGACATCGTCGGCGAGATCAGCACCGCGAGCAGCGAGCAGAGCACCGGCGTGTCGCAGATCGGCGAGGCCGTGACGCAGATGGACACGACGACGCAGCAGAACGCCGCGATGGTCGAGCAAGGCGCGGCCGCGGCCGAGAGCCTGAAGGCCCAGGCGCAGGACCTGGTGAACACGGTGGCGGTGTTCAAGCTGGCGGCCTGAGCCGCTGCGCACAGGCCGGTCTGTCAGCGGCAAACCTCGCCGTGGCCGTCCCAGCGCCTGGGACAAAGGACGAGGTAGTGCTTCACCTTCCGGCGTTTCAACTCGGCGACCATCTCGTCGATGTGACTGGCGCCGACCGCCGCGATGTAGGTCCAGGCAGGATCGGCCGACGCTGCGGCATCGTCGTGAACCTGTGACGCGATCGCACCGGCCATGAAACGCGAACGTGCGTCGCGGCTGCTGGCGAGGGCCTCGACGTAGCGGGTCGAGAGTTCGCGCTCCCGTTTCAGCAGGCTCATGTACCTGCCATCGGCCCGCAACTTCATCGCGTTCTCCGGCCTCTCGGCCTCGACATCCCACTCCCGGCGCAATGCAATCAGTTCGACCGGTGTCGGAGCCTGCAGCTTCAGCTTGCGATCCGGCAACTTCAGCAGCTTGCCGAGTCGACCCAGCCGTGCGCGCATCGCCACATGCTGCTCCGCCTGGACAGCCAGCGGTCCTGCCCGCAACTCGGCACTGTCGATGCCGACGCTGCCGCCATGGCGTCCGCCTTGCCGCCGTGGAATGCCGCGGCACAGCCCGGGCTCCCGGTCCAATTGCTCATCGGGAAACTCGATGAAGTGCAGGTCATCGGCGCGGTACACCTGATCGACGACCGCTTCGATCTGTCGCTGAACCTCGAAACTGTAGTGGTCGGAATCCGCGACCAGGATCACCACGCCGTCGAGAGAGCGATCGGGTCGACGCTTCAGCGCCAGGCTTTCGCGCAGCTTGAAGGCATCGCTGGTGAAGGCCTTCAGATGGTCGATGCTCGGGTGCGCCGCCCCTGCCCCGCCATCACAGGTGCCACGGACTGCACAGACCTCGTCGGGAGTTTGTGCCTGCGCGACAGGCAACAGATTCCAGGAGGGATGCAGCGCGTCGTTCAGATCATCGAGGGTCTTGCACAACTGCTGCCATAGATTCCACAGAGGCTGAGGCGGGCGTGAATCATGCTCCACCAACGCAACGGTGGCGCCAGCCGCCTTCTGCGCTTGCTTGATCCGAGTGATCGTTTTCTCAAGACGTTCCGCCTTGTTGCAGGCGCCGCGGAGAGGGCCCAAGGTCGAGTTGACCGGGCACGCGCCTTTGGGTGGCGCATGCCCGAAAACCGCTGGCGAGCAGGGCCGCTGGCCTGAGGCCCCCTGCGGCTGGAAGGAGCACGGCGCTGTCGAATTGAACTGCATGCCGGTGAGTACCAGCACGGCGTCGCTCGTTCCGTCGAGGAACAAACGGCAGCGGCGATGCACTCGGTCTTCAAGCGGGTCGCGTGATCGTTCTCAGCGGCAGACCCGGGCGTGGCCGTGGTCGCGGCTGAGCGCGTGGCACAGCACCAGGTAGTCGGTGATGCCCTGCTTCGTCAGCTCGGCAACCATCACGTCGAGGTGACCGGCGCCGGCTGACGCGATGTAGCAGGTTGAGGGGTGCTCCCCGTCTGCTGTGTGCACGTGCGACGCGATCGTGCTCGCCATCTTCACCGAGCGCGGGCCGGCGAGCTGGCGCACCAGCGCCTCGTGGGCCTGGCCGAGCCTGTGACGTTCGCGGACGAGGTGCTGGTACTCGTCGTCGACAGCCAGCTTCATCAGCCACCCGCGCGCCTCGACTTCATCGTCCACGGCCGCGGCCACCGCAGCCAGTTGCCGGTCGTTCATCGCAGACAGCGGGCGGCCGCCGGGCATGTCGTCGTGGCCCAGGAACTCGAGCTGGTAGCGCAGCAGCTCGCGCCCGGCCTCGGTGAACGCGTCCGCGGACGGAATGGCTGCCGCGCTCAACGCCGCATCGTCCATGCCAACCGTGCCACCGTGCCGCCCCGTCTCCACGGGCGCGATGCCACGCCACATCGATCGCTTCCTGGGCAATCGATCGGGCGGACATTCGATGAAGTGCAAGTCACCACGCCGGTAGAGGAAGCGGACCACCTCGTCGATGCGCTGCTGGATGCCAGTGTCGTCATGATCGGGATCGCCGATCAGGACCACCACGCCGTCCAGCGACGCGTCGGCACCGCGCTGCTTCAGTCCGTCGCTCGGCCTCGCAGTGAATTGCAAGCGGCTGGCCAGATCGCTCAGTGCGGCAACGCTGGCATGCACCGGGTCGGGCGTCGTGACCCGCTCGGGGACACAGGCCGGGTCGGCGGCACAGGTCTGCTCGGGCGAAGACCGCGCCGCCGCGGTGGGCAACAGGTTCCACGCCGGGTTCAGTGCGTCGTTCAGATGGTCGACAGCCTCGCACAAGCGCTGGAAGAGGGCGCCCGCCTGTGCGGCCAGGGCCGGTCGCTCGGGCTTCGCCGGCAGGTGCTTCCTGGCGAGCCGCCGCTGCGTGTACAGGCGCTCCCGCGTCTGGCGGTGTCGTTTCCTGTCAGGTCGCTTGACTGGAAGGCACGGTATGCCCGTTGGTGCGGACATCGGCGTACCACCCCGGCAAGGCATCGTCGCCGAAATCGGCTGGGTCCCGTTGAGCATGGCCATGAGTGGCGGGCACGCCGGCCGAGGTTCCCGGTCAGGCTCCGCCCCATGAAAAAAGCCCTGCCGCGGTTGGCGGCAGGGCCTTCACCCGACAACGCTCCGGTCAGAAGCGGTAGCCGACGAACACCGCCGTGGTCAGCGGGTCCAGCTTGATGTCGAGCGTCTGCCCTGTCGACAAGGTCGTGGTCGTCTTCAGGAAAGTCTTCAGCACCGTCGCGTCGACGAACCAGCGTTCGTTGAAGCTGTAGCTTGCGCCGACCTGGATCGTCGGGGCGAACTTCGAATCGATCTTCAAGGTGGTGGGGTTGCTCGTCGAGCCGCCGGTCAGGCCGGTCAGCGTCGCGGTGCCCTTTTCCTTGTAGAACTTCGCGTAGGTGATGCCACCGGCGACGTACGGGCGGAACGGCGAGCTCGCCTCCAGGAAGCGGTACTGCGCCATCAGCGTGATCGGCAGCGCCTTGGTCTCGCCGATCTTGCCGACGCCGGCGATCGCGCCGTCACCGTTGATGTCGTGCTTGAATGGCGTGGACAGCGGCAGGTCGATCGCGAAGTTGTCGGTCCACATGTAGGTGATGCCGCCGCCGAACTGGGTGTTCGAGTCGACGTCCGCCTTCGTGCCCGGGAAGGCCGGCGCGCTCAGGTCGCCGCTGTCGACCTTGGGCGCGATGCGCACCGCACCGGCACGCACCAGCCACGAGCCGGCGGATTGCGCGCTGGCGGTACCGCCGACGAACAGGCTGGCCACGCAACCGGCCAGCGCGATGCACTTGAATGTCTTGTTCATGGTTCTTGTTCCTTCGTGCATCCGGGTCACAGCCAGCCCTTGGCGGCCAGGGTTCTTGCGATCAGCTGACCGAGCAGCTGGTGGGCGTACGGCGTCGGGTGGAAGCCGTCGGAGAACGCGTAGGTCTTCCACCAGTTCAGGTCGGTCACGCCGGTGGGCGGTGCATTCGACAGCGCGGCATCCGTGCAGGACTGGAAGGTGTAGGTCGGCAGGTGGTCCGTGCCGGTGCCGGTGGCCGGGCAGGCCGGCGTCTTCACGTTGGTCAGGCTGTACTGCGCCGGGATCGCCACCTCTTCGTTGAACGACGTGTAGAAGTCGACCACGGCAACCTTGGCGTTGCCGGCGTAGTACGCAGCAAGCGCTCCGTTGAAAGCCTCGATCCAGCCCTTGAACACGGCTTCGGCCTGTGCGCGCGCCGTCGCACCGGCAGTGCCGCCGCCATTGGCCGCTGCAATGCTGTCGAGCACCATCTGGAAGCGCGGCGTGTTCGTGATGCCGGGCATGTTCAGGACCGCGACGTAGTTCGCCCCCTTCGCGAGGATGTTGGCGTCGATGGCTGCGCCGAACTTGGCAGCCAGCGCCACCATGTACTTGCCGCCCAGCTGCGCCAGGCCAGGCTTGCCGGCGGCAACGCCGGCAGCGATCGTGGGCCCGTCGAGCAGCGACGCGAGTCGCCCCGTGTAGGCGACGCCACCATCGCCCGCAGCGGCCAGATAGTCGGCCACCAGGTCCGCCGCGTCGTTGCCGCCGCCGTCGATCAGCACCAGCTCGCTCGCGCCGATGTTGGCGCTCGCGGTCGCGTCCGCCATCTGCTGGATCACCGACTGTTTCGAGGTCTGGTCGGCGGTGAAATTGATGCGCGAGCCACCGATCGCATAGTTGGTGCAGCCTGCCGCCGGGTTCACGCCGAAAGTCGGCGTCGCGCTGGTCACGCGGTAGTAGTTGCACATCGAGGTGATGCCGTAACTTGACGCGACACGCTGGGGGAAGACCAGCGAGTCGGCGCCCTGCACGGTGAACTTGTAGCCGAAGGTGCCGACGTCGGCCAGGCTGTCGCCCATCACCTTCACCGAGGTGATGTTGACCTTGGTCGTCGTGTCGCTTCCGCCGCCGCCACAAGCCGCCACCAGTGCCGCCGCGCCCAGTGCAACGACATTGCGTTTCCATTGATGCATCCGTGTCTCCTGCTTCCCAGTAATGAATCCAGCCCGAGGCCGAAGGGGGGAACGTCGCGCAAATCAGCACGATCGTTCGTTTTTTCGATCAGCGCGGATGTTAGGGGCGGAGCAATACCCGAGGACTGCTGGAAAGCCCGGATTCCAAAGGAAAAAAGCCCCAGTCGCTTCGCGACTGCCTTGCCGGCCGCGCTGGGGCGGCCCCGATGCCAATCCGGGATCAACTCCCATTTGTTCGCTTGTCACCTTCCCAAGGCAGGGCGGTGGCAGAAGGCGCGTGCGGGGAGGCTGTGGCGCGCCAATCAGGAGGGAAGTCCTCGGCCCCGGGGGGGCCGAGGACCGCCCCCGACGGCGCACCACAGCCTCCCCGCGCGCGCCTTCCGCACTGATGCCACGAATGAACGCCCCGGATGGGCATCCCGGCTACGACTTCGACTCCTGCTCCTGCAGCGCCCGCCACAGCACCTTTCCGGCCCCCGACTTCGGCAGGCTCTCGGCAAAACTGACCAGCCGCGGCGCCTTGTAGGCCGCCATGTGGTCGCGCGCCCAGTCGACGATGTCCTGCTCGCGCGTCACGCCGCGCGCCTCGCTGCGCAGCACCACCACCGCCTTGACCGTCTCGCCGCGGTAGGCATCGCGGGCCGAGATCACGCAGGCCTCCTGCACGGCCGGGTGCTTGTAGAGCAGCGCCTCCACCTCCGCCGGCCACACCTTGAAGCCGCTCGCGTTGATCATCCGTTTCAGCCGGTCGGTGATGAAGAAATAGCCCTCGTCGTCCATGCGCCCCAGGTCGCCGGTGCGGAAGAAGCGCCGGCCGTCGATCTCGACGAAGGCCGCCTGCGTCGCTTCCGGATGCCGCCAGTACCCCTTGAAGACCATCGGCCCGTGCGTGACGATCTCGCCCACCTCGCCGACCGGCATCTCCTGCAGCGTGACCGGGTCCACCACGCGCGAGTCGACGCCGAAGATCGGGATGCCCAGGCACTGCAGCTTCGCGCGCTCCGGCGGGTTGGCATGGCTCGGCGCCGCGGTCTCGGTCAGCCCGTAGCCCTCGGCGAAGGTCAGCCCGAACTCCGCCTGCAGCCGCTCGGCCACCGCCTGCGGCATCGCCGCGCCGCCACCGCTCAGGTAGCGCAGGCTCGACAGGTCGAAGCTCTTGTAGTTGGGGCTTCCGAACAGGTCGATGATCATCGTCGGGATGCAGGTCCAGTGCGTCGGCCGATGGCGCGAGACCAGCCGGCCGGCCAGCTCGCGGTCCCAGCGCGGCATCAGCACCGTCGTGCTGCCGTTGTAGACCGGCCCGAGCACGCCGTAGACCATGCCGGTGATGTGGAACATCGGCACCACGCCCAGGCTCACCGTCTCGGCGCCGGCATTGCCCCAGCAGCCGCCCACCGCGTTGGCCATCAGCGTGCGGTGCGTGTGCATGCAGCCCTTCGGCAGCCCGGTGGTGCCCGAGGTGTACGGCAGCACCGCCAGGTCGTCCGGCTGCGCGGTGTGCGGGCCCGGCCCATGGCGCTGCGCGAGCGCATCGGTCCAGCGGGTGTAGCGTTCGGAAGTCTCCGTCGGCAGCGGCGGGTCCGCGCGCAGCCAGGCCTCCATCGCCGGCGGCGGTGCGATGTCGGCATCGATCGCATCGGGCAGTGCGTCGGCGTAGCGCACCACCAGCACCTGCCGCAGCCGCTGCGCGTCGGGCAGCCTGACGTTCGCCTGGGCGACGAAGCCGGTCAGGTCGGCGCTGCAGATCGCGATGCGCGCCTCGGGGTCGGTGATGTAGTGGCCGAACTCGTCGGCCTTGTTCATCGGGTTCACCGGCACGACGACCGCGTTGGCGCGCAGGATCCCGTAGTACGCCGCCACGTACTGCGGGCAGTTCTGCAGGTACAGCGCGACCCGGTCGCCGGCCTGCACGCCGGCCTGCTGCAGCCAGCCGGCCACCTGCTCGGCCTGCTCGCGCAGCGTGCGGAAATCGAGTGGCCGGCCGAAGAACAGGTAGGCCGGCTTGTCCGGAAAGCGCTGCGCGGCGACCTCGAGGTTGAACCACAGCGTGGTCGACGGGATCGCCAGCGCGCGCGGCAGGCGGCGCGGCCAGATCGGGTGGTGCGGACGCGGTGGAACTTCGGGCAACGGGTTCAAGGTCGACTCCCCGGATGATCGGCAAGGTATACCGCGCCGCGTCGGCAAGGCCTACGGAACCAACCCGCGGGCGCCCTGTCGCGAAGGCGACAACCCATGAGACGGCCGGCACGACGGCACGGGCACACCGATTGCCCTCGCCTTCCACCAAACCTGGGGAGACTGTCATGGCGAACTGGCGATCGACGATCGGATGCATGGTCCTGGGCAGCGGCCTGCTGCTCGCGGGCTGCGGCGGAGGTGGCGACACGGCGACCGCCGGCGACGCCACCGCCGGCGAACGCGCGGCCGCCGTCGGCGCCCAGGGGGCCGATGCAACCGCCGCCGACACGGAACTGCCGACGCTGGTGCTGAACACGCCGGCCAACCTGGCTGCCAACCTGACCGGCCGCATCGACATCACGGCCGACGCGAGCGACAACGTTGGCATCGCCGGCGTCGAGTTCCAGATCGACGGCGCGCTGTGGGGCGACGACGACACCAATCCGCCCTACATGACCAGCATCACGACGACGCGCCTGACCACGGGGCAGCACGTGATCCGCGCCCGCGCGCGCGACACCTCGAACAACCTCTCCGCCTGGGTCACGCGCGTCGTGCAATTCGGCAACGACGTGCAGGTGCCCGAAGGCTTCGCGAAAACCGCGCTGGTCGGCGGGTTCGACGGCGCCACCTCGTTCGCACAGGCGCCCGACGGCCGCATCTTCATCGCCCAGCAGAACGGCCAGATCCGCGTGATCAAGAACGGCGCGTTGCTGCCGACGCCGTTCGCGACGCTGGCCAACGTCAACAACGAGGGCAGCGAGCGCGGGCTCGGCGGCATCGTGCTGCACCCGAACTTCGCGTCCAACGGCTGGGTCTACGTCTACTACACCACCACCGAAGGCGGCACGCACAACCGCATCAGCCGCTTCACGGCGAACGGCGACGTCGCCGCCGGCCCGCCGACCGCGCTGTTCGGCCTGCCGACGCTCACCACGACGATGCACAACGGCGGTGCCATGCACTTCGGCATCGACGGCAAGCTCTACGTGGGTGTCGGCGACGGCGGGCTCGGCGCGCCGGCCCAGGACCGCACCAGCCTGTTCGGCAAGATGCTGCGGCTGAACGACGACGCGACGATCCCGACCGACAACCCGTACTACGGGACCAACACCGGCAACGCGCGCGCCGTGTGGGCCATCGGCTTGCGCAACCCGTTCACCTTCGCAATCCGCCCGAGCGACGGCCGCATCCACATCAACGACGTCGGCCAGAACACCTGGGAAGAGATCGACGTCGGCATCGCCGGTGCCAACTACGGCTGGCCGAACTCCGAGGGTCCCGACAACCTGACCGCCGCGTTCACCGCCCCGCTGTTCACCTACCGCCACACCGCCGCCACGCCGCCGGGCAGCGCGGTCGGCGGCTTCGTCATCGGCCGGTGCATTGCCGGCGGCGCGTTCTACCCGGTGGGCGGCAGCTTCCCGGCGCGCTTCCAGGGCAACTACTTCTTCGCCGATTTCACGACGCACGAGATCAGCCGCGTCGACCTCGTGAACGGCAATGCCGTCTATGCGTTCGCGAAGACGGTCGGCGAACCGGTCGACATGAGGGTGGCCACCGACGGCGCGCTGCTGGTGCTGACACGCAACAACATCGTGCGCATCGCGCCGACCTGAGCGTTCGCGAGGGGGTGACCGATACCGGGTTGCGATCGGTCACACCCCTGTCGTGCAAGAGTCAGAAAGGGAAGACACAATGCTGCGCAAAGAGACACAAGGGATCCACATGGCAGCCATTTTTTCTCCTCTGAACAAGATGCGGCTCGCCGCGCTCGGCTGCAGCCTGCTGCTGGCCGCCTGCGGTGGCGGCAGCGGCGGCGACACGCCGGCCGGCCCGCCGGCGCCGGTGGGCAACGCCCCCACCGCCCGCATCGACAGCCCCACCGAAGGCACGACCTTCGCGGCCGGCGACACCCTCACCTTCACCGGCAGTGCGACCGACGTCGAAGACGGCGCACTGGCTGCGGGCGCGCTCAGCTGGTGGGCCGACCTGCACCACGACACCCACAACCACCCGTTCCAGCTGGCCACGCCCGGTGCGAGCGGCACCGTGACGATCCCGGTGCGCGGCGAGACCTCGTCGAACATCTGGTACCGATTCCACCTGAAGGCCACCGATTCGGCCGGCAACGTCACCGAGGTCACCCGCGACGTGCAGCCGCGCAAGGCGCAGGTCACGCTCACGACCGTGCCGGCCGGCCTGCAGCTGACCATCGACGGCCAGCCGGTGACCGGCCCGAACACCTTCACCGGCGTGGTCGGCATCGAGCGCGATGTCGGCGCCGCCACGCAGACCTTCAACGGCCGCAGCTACGGCTTCGCGACCTGGAGCGATGGCGGCACGGCCACGCACACGATCGCGACCCCGGCCGCCGACACCACCTACACCGCCACGTTCACCGACCTCGGCCCGGTGACGAACCAGCCGCCGACGGTCACGCTGGCGGCCGCGGCCACCGGCACCGTCGGCACCGCGATGACGCTGACGGCCACTGCGGCCGACCCGGACGGCACGGTCGCGAAGGTCGAGTTCTTCGACGGCGGCACGCTGCTGAACGCCGACACCATCGCGCCCTACACGTTCTCGTGGACGCCCGCCGCGGCCGGTGCCCATTCGCTGACCGCGCGCGCCACCGACAACACCGGGGAGACCACCACCAGCACCGCGGTCGCGGTCACCGTGACGACGCCGCAAGGTCCCGACACGCAGGCGCCGACGATCGCGATCACCGCGCCGGCCAACCTGGCGACCAACCTGACCGGCACGTTGAACGTCACCGCCACCTCGACCGACAACGTCGGCGTGGCCGGGGTCGAGTTCCAGTTCGACGGCGCAGCGCTCGGCACCGAGGACACCGCGGCACCGTTCACCGCGAGCGTCGTCACCGCCAACCATGCGAGCGGCCAGCACGTGATCCGCGCACGGGCCCGCGATGCCGCCGGCAACCGCTCCGACTGGACCAGCGTCACCGTCAAGTTCGGCGGCACGGTAGCGGTACCGCAGGGCTTCACGAAGAACGAATCGTGGGTGGCCGGGCTGAACAGCGCGACCGCGTTCGCGCAGGCGCCGGACGGCCGCCTGTTCGTCGCCGAACAGGGCGGCACGCTGCGCGTCGTCAAGAACGGCGTGCTGCAAACCCAGCCCTTCGTCACGCTGACGGTCGACTCGCAGGGCGAGCGCGGGCTGATCGGCGTCGCGCTGCACCCCGATTTCGCGACCAACGGCTGGGTCTACGTCTACCACACGACCACGCAGAACGGCACGCACAACCGCATCACCCGCTACACCGCGGCCGGCGACTTCGCGGGCCCCGGTGCGCCGAAGGTCATCTTCGACCTGCCGGCGCTGTCGAGCGCGACCAACCACAACGGCGGCGCGATGCACTTCGGCAACGACCGCAAGCTGTACGTGGGTGTCGGCGACAACGCGCGCGGCTCGCCGGCGCAGGACAAGACCAGCCTGTTCGGCAAGCTGCTGCGCCTGAACGACGACGGCACGATCCCGACCGACAACCCGTTCTTCGCGGCGAGCGGCGGCGCCTCGTACGGCGCGGTGTGGGCCTACGGCCTGCGCAATCCGTTCACGTTCGCGGTGCGCCCGACCGACGGCCGCATCCACATCAACGACGTCGGCGAGGTGACCTGGGAGGAAGTGAACGTCGGCACGGCCGGTGCGAACTACGGCTGGCCGGGCTCCGAGGGCAACGAGCGCGTGACCGCCGGCATCACCGGGCCGCTGTTCACCTACAAGCACAGCGCGACCAACCCGGAGGGCAATGGCCCGGGCGGCTTCTTCGTCGGCCAGTGCATTGCCGGCGGAGCGTTCTACCCGGCGGGCGGCAACTTCCCGGCGATGTACCGCGGCAGCTACTTCTTCGCCGACTACGTCGCGCACACCGTCGGCCGCATCGACCTGGCGAACGGGAATGCCGCGTATGCATTCGCGAAGCTGGACGCGGATCCGGTGGACATGCTGGTTGGGGTGGACAACGCGCTGTACATCCTCGGGCGTAGCGGGATCGTGAAGATCGCAGTTCCGTGATCGTGCGTCGCGGCGGGTGAGGGGATGGGCTGGGGGCTCATGCTGGGGCGGTCGACGGGCCCCCCGGGGGCCCGTCGACTCCACTGCGAAGATCGGCTTTGGGGATGCATCGGCAAACTCCCTCCGCTCACTTCGTTCGCTGTGGTCAAACAGTGCCGCGAAGATCGGCTTTGGGGATGCATCGGCAAACTCCCTCCGCTCACTTCGTTCGCTGTGGTCAAACAGTGCCGATGAGTCAGTCCACGAAGCGGGCTGCGCCCGCCATCCCCAAAGCCGATCTTCTCCGTCRCCCCAGAAATCGCCCCCAGCCCATCCCCTCACCCGCCGCTCAACACCCGCMRCGCTTGTTGGGGGGAAAAGATTGAAGTGMCCGACGAGCACGCGTGCRCCGGCAYGCYCGTCGGTCTGTTCARTCTTTTCCCCCCAACASAGCGAGCGGTGCCGGCAAAGGCGCGGGTGGGGAGGCTGTGGCGCGCCAATAAGGAGRGGGCGCCGGAGCTGGCTGGCTTCATGGCCCGCGTGCGCAGCACGCTTCGTGGACTGACTGTCGCCGACTGTTTGACCACARCGAACGAAGTGAGTGGMGGGAGTTTCGGCGACGGGCCATGAAGCCAGYCAGCGGAGGGAAGTCCTCGGCCCCCCGGGGGGGCCG